>NZ_JBNAFO010000010.1:0-216854 GCF_049800715.1 Ruegeria profundi | reverse complement strand
ACGCTGATCCCACTGCTCCAGCATTTTGCTTCATACAATGGCCCGACGGACATAAACCAAACCGCGATGCGGTTGATTGCGCTACAACCGTTTGGCGATGGGTACTGGGTCAAGGCTGATATCAAAGCACCATATGACTGGGAGAATGATGCTTGGCCAGCGACCGCTGAGTTCCAGATTGGCAAGAACCTCAGTCCTGGCATCGCAATTTATGCTGATTTCCTCATCGGTATAGGTTCCGACCGCCCCTACGATAAAGGTGCCGGTTTAGGTTTGCGTTTCAACTACTAGTTCACCCACACCCAACCTCGGCGAAGATCATCTATGTCACAGTCCAGAACTCTGTTCAGCCATTTGTTTTCTGCGTCTATCTTGACCCTTCCTGGAACTGCCTTGAGCCAATCCCTGCCCGCTCCGGGTCGGTAGGAAATAAATTGGCGTCACGCCGCATCATTCTTTTTGTTCACTCCGCTCTGAACTCGGGGAAGATCAACAGTCTCTGGGCGATCCGCTGAGATGGATTTGAACCTTTAAACTGAATCCGTCGTTCGCGTTTCTAATCCCCAGTCAGCGATGCTTAGGCCCAGAGTTCTGAGAAAATAGACTTCTATTACGATCTGTACCCAAGACTTTGCAAAGTCCGCTTTCTGCGCATTGCTGTCATTGGGGCGTCGAGCAGCATCGGTCAAAGTGGGCTCGAAGCTGTCGTTCAATCCGACCTGCCGAGCATCCGCTTTGCGGACGGAGCAGATATTCAAAGCAAAGGCCGATGCCACCGACGGCTCATCAGTTTTGGAGAGCTTGCAATGCGCAACAGCAGCGATGCACAATGGACGCATGTCAACCTTGCAACGGATCATTCTAACTGCAACCACTCTGACGTTTGTTAGTACGGCGGCAGTGTCTTTGGAGATGTCCTGCACTCACCCTGACAGCCCAAATCACACTTACAGCATTACCGGTGATCAGGGTATATTTACCTGGGATGACCACGACATCAAGCGCACATGGTTGCTCAAGTGCAATGACCAACGAAACGGTTTGTCTGCGTGCCACAGGTCAGAGAGCTTCGGCGAGCGCGGCGCTAGCGTGATAACTTTCGTGATGCTTCCAAACGGAATCTTAGTCGAAAGCGGTTATTGGGCTCTGCTTGATACTAGCCGCGTCAGCGTAACAGCAGACTTCGTTTGTGAGACAGAAGGCGAGTGACCGCTTTGCGGACAAACCGGACTTACAGGCCTCTCCTATCTGTACGCGATTTTGCCGAAAGTTCAAATTGCGATCAGGTCAATTCAAAACGCGCAATTCCCGCAACGGCGAGTTTATCGTCGATATCGTGATCGGTTAGGAATTCGATCACTTCTGAAGCTATGTTTGGGGATGCGGCGTTCCGAAATATAGACATGTCGATTTGTGTCCCAAGATGCTCCGGGAACACCGCTACCGGAACGACTCCAGGTGTGGCAATCACTGTTGTGAGAGGGGCAATCGCAAGTTCGTATTCGCCGGTCGCAACCGATGCCGCAGGCACGCCCCCAGACATCGCATGGCTTTGCGGCAAGACGGAGTCAGTCAGCCCCATGCGCTCCATCACATCCAGATAGGTTCGTCCGCTCGTGCCAGCGCCTGTATAGGCTATGCTTTTCGCGCTGCGGAGAAGCACTTCGATACCATGTGAGTCCGCTATCATTTGGCCATGTGTCCGGCCTTTGCGCGCAACCGCGAGTGAGACTCGCCCGAATGCACGGTGGCTGCCTCCGTCTGCAAAGCCATCATCGATCAAGGCCTTCGCGTAAGGTGGATTGGTCAGACCGATGTCATAGCGCTCGCCCGCTCTGAGACGCTCCGGTATCAGTGGGTTAAGTTCAACCTCCTGTATTAGCCGCACGCCTGTCGCTGCTTCCACGCGCGGCGTGAGGTGCTCCATGACAGCCCGGATCGCCGTAGGAATGAACATTCGCAATGTGGTCGACATTCTGAAGCTCTCCCCGGGACCCGCACGCTCTGTGGCCCTACAATTAAACGCAATCGTTTTGTGCCCAGCAAGCCCGATTGCGGTGATGTCATTTTGGGCTAGGAGCGGTCATTCGAGCCGATCTGAAGAACGGCTGCCATGCGAACAAAGCGGCAATTTCACCGCCGTTTGAACCACCGCAAAGTCTTTTCTCAGCATCAACTTTTACCGATCCGCAGTTTGAACCCCTAGTCTCATCTGCTCTTCAGGTTCCGTGTCACAATACTCATGCTGGCGTGGGGCACACAACTTCGATCAGAGATGGTCCGTCGCTGGAGAGACCGGCAGAGAGCGCCTTCGCAAAGCTGTCCATGTCATCTGCGCGTGTCCCAGGAACGCCGTGGCCTTTCGCCAGAGATACCCAGTCCAGTGTCGGGTTCTCCACGTCAAACATAGCCTGAGCATTCTGACCATAGCTCGCCACGCCGACGTTTGTGAGTTCATCGCGCAGAATTTGATAACCGCGGTTTGCAAATACGATCACTGTAACGTCGAGATTTTCCCGCGCCATGGTCCACAGAGATTGTAGCGTGTACATGGCCGACCCATCACCAGTCAGGGCTATGACTTTTCGGTCCGGGCACGCGATGGCCGCACCCGTTGCGCAAGGTAAACACAGCCCAATCGCTCCGCCGGTGCCTGCGAGTAGGTCATGCGGGCGGGCGGTAGCTGTCGGTGGAATCACGTGAAACCCGGACGTCACGGACTCATTACATATGATCGCGTTTTCCGGGATCAGCGCGGCCAACGCCAAACCAACTTTTTCGAGGGTCAATTGTCCGATGGGAATGTCTGGCAGTTCGAGCGGATGGGTTTCTGTCGCCGTTTTGCTTGTGACCCCGACCGCGTCGGCGAGCGCTTGCAGCGTCCACTCGATATCATCTGTGGGCTTGCACAAGTCCGTAATGGGGCAATGCGGAGGTTCGGGCACGCTCGGTTTCCCCGGATAGGCAAAAAAGGCGACGGGCCTATCTGTGCCAAGCAGGATGATCGAAGAGGTTGCTTCAAGCTGAGCGATCTTGGGCGATATCGGATAGACCAGCTGGTCTAGCTTCGCTGTTCCTGCACCTTTTGAAATGCGCGGTATCAGAGTATCGGCCAACAACCGGCAACCCGTCGCGGCGGCAATTTTTCCAGCCAGTTCACGCTGCGGTCCAAACAGGGCTGAGCCGCCAATCATCAGCGCGGCGTTCGGCGTCACAAGACGGGCTGCCGCGGCCTCTATGTCGCCTATTGACGGTCGATGGAGGCTTTCTAAGGTGTCCAAACGATTTGCCGCCGCTTTCGCTTCGTTCCAAGCGGTGTCAGCAGGTAAGACAAGGGTCGCGATCTGGCCGTTTTGGGCGCGGGCTGCTTGAACCGCTGCCGCTCCATCCTTAGCTACGTCGGTGGAATTGGATGACATTCGCGACCAATGACTGACCGCTTGGCTGATACCGAGGATGTCTCCCTTCAAAGGGCTTTCGTAGCGCAGATGGTGCGTTGCGTGATCGCCCACGACGTTCACGATCCCGGACCCTGCTTTTCTTGCGTTGTGCAGATTGGCAAATGCGTTGCCAAAGCCTGGCGCAAGATGCAGCAGCGTTCCCGCAACATCGCGTTTCATGCGAAAATACCCATCCGCCGCACCGGTCGTTCCTCCTTCGAACAGACATAGAATGCAATTCATCTCCGGGTGCTCATCCAAGGCGGCGACAAAGTGCATTTCCGAGGTGCCGGGATTTGCGAAGACAGTATCCACGCCATTGTTCAACAGGGTTCTTACGAGTGATTGAGCGCCGTTCATTTTTCCTTAGCCTGATTTCAAGCGATCATTTGATTGCAATGCTTGCACGAAAAGGCTTTCGTTCTAAACATGTTTTCCTCTCGGCACGACACTTCGCCACGAAAGGTACCACAGCCGTTCGTGTCTGACGTCAGCGCCCATGGGACAGTTTAGGTTGATTTGATAAGAGAGGGTTTCCTCAAAGACTTGCTGCAAATCGCAGCGGAAATCGACGATGAAAAAAAGTCTTAAGATACTGTCCTTCTACTTGCGTTTAGGACTCAAACCGGACTTCTGACGGTTCCAATGGTTCATTGATCCAGTTCTAACTTCCCTAAAAAATGCTTTGCGGATAGTGCGAGCGATCGCTGCGAAACTGAAACTGTTCGACACAGCGGACTGTGTATGAATAGTATGACGCCACTTGCTTTTGGGGGAGCACCAAGTGGCCAGTTCAGAGATCGTGATACGACGAATGTCGGAAGCAGATAATGGTGAAATGTCAAAGCTGCTTGGCGACGTTTTCAGCAGGCGAGATCCACCCGCCGTATCGACTAAATTCTCGCCCGAAAAGCTCGAAAAGCTCGCCGCACTGTTTGGAATGAAATCTGCAAAAGAAGGTTTGTCGTCTGTCGCTCTTGAAGAAGATTCTGGGGAAATTGTAGGCGCTGTTCTAGCACATGATTTCGGTAAACCGCCGCCCGATGGGATTAGTGCGATGGATTTGGGTTCCGAGCCAGTCATCTCTTTAATTGACGAGCTAGAAAGCGCTTTTTTGAATACGCACAGCATTCGAGCAGAGAAGTATCTTCATATTTTCATGATCGCTGTGCGTGACGATTTCTCGAGAAAGGGAATTGCTCAAAACTTGCTGGATTCATGTGTAAATCAGGCCAAGAGATCCGGCTACCAAATTGCTTTTGCGGAAGCGACAAACCGTTTCTCACAACGCATTTTTTTGAAAGCTGGCTTCGATGTCGTTTGTTCAATTGAATACGAAGACTTCGAACTGGACGGACAGCGGCCTTTTTTGGATATCAAGGACGAAGGTGCTTGTTTGTTAATGGAGCTCGATATTTCAGCTAAATTCTGATTGTCCGAAAGGCATAAAGCGAAGTAGTCTGCTTTGGGCTCGGCGCAGACCTTCGCTGCAATTAGCCCAAATGCCAGCTTTGCGCTTCATCGCAGACGTTTGAGGTCGAAGATTTCATACCCACGCACAGCTCGGTCGAAAGCGCCCTTGCGCGGCGTCAGAACCGCATGCGATCTTCCCTTCTTGGTCGTTCGGGTCGATAGTTGCCTTAGCGGCGGTCGGAGTAAGGATCTGTATCGAGATATGTTCCTTGGCTTCGACGCATATATTCAGCGAACTGGGTAAGGGCATCCACCTAGTCATCTTTTGGAGCATTCACATTCCGAAGCGAGAGCGGGAACCGGATGTTCAGCATCACCGCAAGGCGGATGATCTCGGGACTGGTTTTGCAGTACTTAAAATAGGCAGACCTGATCATGGGCAAAAGCTACGCAACCGCCCTGCCCCGCTCAAGCAAAGTTCTTCTGACAAGACCCAGATGGCAGAACAACTATACTTGCTCCAGACTAACCAAATCGGAATAAGAACGCTCACCGCGAGTGATTTGACGTTTGAGGGTGTTCGTTGCTGCTTTTACTTTACCCTCGCCCAATAGCGATGTGATCGCTTGATGTTCCTTGAAAGATTTCTTCGTTCGATTGGAACGCTTGGACAGATGTGTCCGCATAGTTTGGACGATATCACTGACTTTTTGATATCCATCCCGCAGATAACTGTTTCCACAGGACCTGAAAAACGCGTCGTGAAACTCGGCGTCAAGTTCCAGGTACTGCTCGAATTCATCCGCTTCCTGCGTTTCTGACATCTTTGAAACAATTGTAGCCAGCTCATTGATCAGAACCGACGGGTTCTTTTCAAGCGCCTGCTCCAAAGCTGCAGATTCTAGGATGAGCCGATACTGGCAAAGCTGCACCACGTCCCCTTGAGAAAGAGAGAATACAAAGGCTCCTCGATGAGGAAATATCTGAACGAGCCCCTGAAGATTCAAAGCCGATAGCGCTTCGCGAATCGGAGTTTTGCTGATGCCCATGGCATTTGACAGCTTCACTTCCGGCAACGATTCACCCAATTGAAACGTGCCATTGATTATGCCTTTTCGGATATGCTCTTCAGCAGTTTTACTCAACGAATCCGGGCGCTTAATCTGCAAAATCTCGGTCATTTTCACTTCGTCCTATTTCGTCTCTCTAACACAATAGCACATGTAAGCTTGATTTCTATATTATATCTGATATCTCAGATAGTAGATCGAAAATTTACCAAATCCGTGGGAGGATACCTTGTTCAAGAAATCAACATTGGCGCTTGGCGTCGTCATGTCAGCCGGGCTTGCTTTTGCAGCATCCGCTGAAACAGTCATTAAGGTTGGGCATGGCGCAGCAGAAGCGTTTCATATGCATCGCGCGCTACTGAAATTTGAAGAACTGGTCGAAGCTGGCTCGAATGGTGAGATCGACGTACAGATATTCCCTTCGTCGCAGATGGGCCCTGATCGCGAAATGATCGAAGGTGTTCAAACCGGCGTTCTGGAAATGGCCATTCCTCCTTCCTCTTTCTTCGCGGGCTGGGATCCGGCTTTTGCAGTAATTGAACTGCCCTACATGTATTCCTCCAAGGACATCGCCTTTGATGTTCTTGATGGTGATGCTGGTGATGGCATGCTTGCACGGGTCGAAAACCAGGGATTGGTCGGTCTTGGCTGGCTTGAATTGGGTGTACGCAATGTGACCAACAATGTCCGTCCGGTTGCAGCCCCCGCAGATCTCGAGGGTGTCAAGCTGCGCACCATGAAGGTTCCAGCGCATGTGGCGACATTCGAAACGCTCGGGGCCAACCCGACGCCAATGAACTTTGGTGAGGTCTATTCTGCTCTCCAGCAAGGCGTGATCGACGGTCAGGAAAACCCACTGGCGATCATTACCTCACAGCGTTTCTACGAGGTGCAGAAATACCTTTCGACCACGGGCCATGTCTTTGCGGTCTATATGCCCGTCATCTCTAAACCGTTCTTTGACTCGCTGTCCGCAGAGCATCAGCAACTGGTCCGGGACTCGATGGCCGCCGCACGTGACTATCAGGCGGAACTGGTCGCAAACGAAGATGCGGAACAGTTGGAACAGATCCGTGCTGCCGGTGTCGAGGTTCTGGAACTGACTGCAGAGCAGCGACAGGCCTTTGCCGACAAAACCGAAAGCGTCCGTCTGCAGTATCGCAACGAGGTTGGCGCTGAAGCATATGACGACTGGGTAGCAGCGGTCTCCGCAGCGAGCGGAAGCTGACCCTCGGACTACTCAGCCAACACGGGCACCCGCGCCATGAAAGTTCGGGTGCCCCTTTCGTTCAAGGGGAGGTGAACGGTGTCGGTTATCAAATGGATCGATATGAATGCCGAAAAGGTCTTAGCCAGTGCACTTTTGGCCGCGATTGTCTTGTTGATCTTTGGAAATGTGTTCATGCGCTACGTTCTGAATGCCTCTCTTTCATGGGGCGAAGAGCTAACGCTTTGGCTGTTTGTATGGTTTGTCTGGCTTGGCGTCAGCTATGCATTCCACACAGGCGATCATGTGCGTATCACGGTCCTGCGTGATGTCCTAAGCGAGCGCGCAAGGCTTTACGCGGATGTTGTGATCGCACTTCTTGTCCTTGGATTTCTGATCGTTCTGACAATTGAATGCACCAAGCTTATCCGACAGCCTTTTGTCGCCAGCCAGACTTCGGTCGTCTTGGGGCTGCCGATTCCGATCCTTTATGCTTCGGCGCCGATTTGCGCGGGCCTGTCCGCGATCCGCGTCACTCAACATCTGTTCCGAACCCTGCGTCTGATCGCAGGAACCAAAGCGTGAGGAGTTCGGCATGCTTGCAACAACGCTTTTCTTGACGCTTTTTGCCCTGTTGCTCTTCAGCGTGCCTATTGGCATCTGTCTGGGCTTGGCCACTATGATCGTGATGGTCTTTGTGGATGGCACGCCACCCATGGTTCTTTTGGCACGGTCGGTGGTAACAGGCGCGGACTCGTTTCCTCTAATTGCCGTCCCTCTGTTCATATTGGCAGGCGACCTGATGCAGCACGGCGGAATGTCTCGCCGACTGGTTGGATTTGCCAATGCACTGATCGGGCATATCTGGGGTGGGCTTGCTTATGTGAACGTACTCGCCTGCGTGTTCTTTGCCGCCATATCCGGTTCGTCTCCTGCGACCGTAGCCGCTATCGGGTCGAACATGATCCCAGAGATGGAAAAGGTCGGCTATACGCGCAAATTCAGCGGCGCATTGACGGCATCCTCAGGAATGATCGGCGTTATGATACCGCCAAGTATTCCATTCATCATATATGGGGTAACTGCCGAGGTTTCGATCGGCAAACTGTTTCTTGCAGGTGTTATTCCTGGCATCCTCTTTGCCCTCATGTTCATGTTGGTGGCTCGCGTTCTGCTGAGAAAGGACGAGGTTGTTCAGCAATCGACAACCACGTTCTCAGGCCCTGGCGTCTGGCAGAGTTTCCGGTCTTCCATCTGGGCGCTTCTCGTACCCGTGATTATTCTTGGGGGTATCTACAGCGGCATCTTTACCCCAACCGAAGCGGGTGCCGTGGCCGTAGTCTATGCCGCCTTCATCGGCATCTTCGTCTATGGCGACATCACCCTCAAAGACCTGCCAGAGGTTTTGGCGGGCAGTGCGAAGACCAGCGGGACCATTCTGATATTGGTAATCATGGCGACCGCCTTTGGCAGGTTGATCACGCTCGCAAGAATCCCGACAGAGCTGGCAACAACAATCACCAGCCTATCCGACAATCCGATCATCATTTTGTTGTTGATCAATTTGCTTTTGCTGGTGATCGGCATGTTCATGGAGACGATTTCGTCGATCATCATCATGACGCCGATCCTGCTGCCGGTTGCAACCGCGCTGGGTGTCGATCCGATCGTTTTTGGTGTCATCTTGACGGTCAACCTGGCGATTGGGTTCTGCACACCGCCATTGGGCGTAAACCTGTTCGTGGCCAGCAGCATTTCGAAGGTTTCCATCGAAAGCCTCAGCCGGGCGATCCTGCCATTCTTTGTAGGCATGCTGATCTTGTTGATGTTCATCACCTATGTGCCCGCAATTTCCTTGGCCTTGCCATCCCTTTGGTGACCAGCCGAGGGCCTACAAACATTAGACGACAAAACCAGAGGACCCGGATGGATTTGGACCTATCCCACCCGTCGATAGAAGACCTTCGGCAAACTGCGCAAAAGCGCATTCCGAAGTTTGCTTTCGAATACCTCGACAGCGCGACTGGCCGGGAGCTGGCGTTGAAGGTCAACCGGGACGCACTTGATGCCATCGGATTCATGCCGCGTGTGCTATGCGGCCGAACAAAGGCCGACCTGCAGACTACATTGATGGGTCAAACTTACGATCTGCCATTCGGGATGGCACCGGTAGGCATGTCCGGCCTAATGTGGGCGGGAGCAGAGCGGATGCTTGCAAAGGCAGCGGTTGCTCACAACATTCCGTTTTCGCTGTCGAGCGTGGCGGTTGCTTCACCGGAAGATGTGGCACCTTACATTGGCAAAAACGGATGGTTTCAGCATTACCCGGTGAACTCCGGCGATCTGCGCCGCGCTATGCTGCCGAGGATTAAGGCAGCGGGATTTCATACGCTGATTATCACGGTGGACGTTCCAGAAGAGAGTCGGCGCGAACGACAACGCCGCGCCAACCTGACGGTGCCTCCAAAAGCTGACCTGCGCACGCTGACAGAAATGGCGTCACGACCCGCCTGGTGTCTTGCGCATCTACGGGAGGGTATCATACCGCGTATGCGGTTCTTTGACGATTACGTTCCCACGCGTGGACGAGAAAGTTTTACCCATGCAGGCGCTCTGATCCGTGGGATTCCAGATTGGGACTACCTGCGCGAACTACGACAGGAATGGGAGGGTCACCTGATCGTCAAGGGTGTCCTGCGGCCGGAGGATGCACAAAAAATGGTGGCCGAGGGCGTGGATTGCATCTGGGTCTCAAACCACTCCGGGAGGCAATTCGAAGCCGGGCCCGCAGTGATTGACCAACTCCCGAACATCCGCGAGGCGGTCGGAACAGATGTGCCACTGATCTATGACTCTGGCGTTGCCTGGGGATTGGACATCATGCGTGCCTTGGCGAAAGGTGCAGATTTCGTCATGGTCGGACGCGCCTTTCAATATGCCGTTGCAGCGTTCGGAGCACGAGGGATCGACCATCTCGTTCACATCTTGAAAGCTGACATTGAGGCCAATATGAGCCAGCTTGGCAGCGAAAACCTCGGCAGTCTGACAGAGCACCTTCTGAGTACCAGCTGATCGGCAATTACGGCGTGCGGCGTATCAGACAGGCGTGTAGTCATCCCCGTCAACCAGCCCCTTCACGATCAGATCCGCAGTTGAGCGCGAACATGCCATTGGCAGATCATATACCGTGGCAAGACGGGTCAGAGCTTTAACGTCAACGTCGTGTGGCATGGGCGACAGAGGGTCGACGAAGAAAACCAGTGCATCCAGTTTCTCTTCACAGATCATAGCGCCGATCTGTTGGTCGCCTCCGAGTGGTCCACTTTTTAGGCAGGTCACATCCAGTTCTGGATAGGTTTGCTTGATGCGACTGCCGGTGGTCCCAGTCGAAAAGATTTGTACTCTGGACAGGCGGGCCAATTGCAGACCCACCCAGTCAACGATTTCGTCCTTTCGCGCATCATGGGCCACGAGCGCGAAATGCGTCGCATCACCTGATGAATTGTTCAACGTAATCTTCTCCAAGACCGACTTCCGCGTAATGTTTTCGGCACAGATCAATCTTGGTAAAGACATCTTCGTAGCCTGTGACCTTGCCCCACGGATCAACATAGCACATCACGCCATTGACCTGGAAATAGGTGACCATCTCTTCGACATCGTCGGGAACGACCAAAGTATGAGTCTCACCCGGCGGCTCAAAGACATATCCCCCTTCTTCCGCAAGCCAATCATGTTCCAGATAATGCCAGCGCCCTTTCAGAACGAAGCCGTGGACGGGCTGGGGATGGCGGTGCCGCGAAAGAACGCCAGCTTTGCGCACTTTGAGAAGGTTCATCCAATAACCTTGCGAGCGGTTCAGGCAGAGCGGTCGGAACCAGACGTTCTCTGCCTGCGGAACCCACAGTCTGTCGTCCTCACTCATGGCATTCGGGATCACGATCTCGTCTTGCGCATCCTTGGGGAATGGCAATTGATATGGCATTCGAGCCGTGTCATCTTCATTCATAGATTTTCCTCACATAGCGAGATAGCCGCCATCGACCGGATAGATCGATCCGGTCACAAAACTGGCGTTTTCACTCAAAAGCCATTGCACAAGCGCACCGACTTCTTCGGGTTTCCCCCAGCGCTTCATTGGCGTACGCGCCATGATCCCCGCTGTTCGTTCAGGGTCTTCCCGAAGGCCCTGGGTCATCTCTGTCTCAATCCAACCCGGCGCGATGGCATTGACCCGGATACCGTCTTCGGCCCAGCGACCTGCGAGCGCCTTGGTCAACTGTGCCACGCCGCCCTTAGAAGCGGAATACGCCGGAACCAAAGGCCCACCAAAGGTACTGAGCATAGAAGCGGTGTTGACGATAGCCCCACTCGCTTCAGCCAACAATGGATGCGCGGCAAGACAGCAGCGCATGGTGCCGGTCAGATTCACATCGAGCACCTTGGCAAAGACGTCTATGTCATATTCTTCGCCACGCAAAAGAATACCTGCGCAGTTCACCAAGGCATCGAGACCCGTGAGTTCGCCGAATACATCATTGATGGACGTCTGGTCGGTGACATCCAAGAGCTTCACCTTTAACCCGTCCCGAGGCTCGAATGCATCCAATTCGGATTGGGAGGCGGATGCGGCAATGACGGACCAACCTGCGCCTGCCAACGACCGTGCAATACCCGCACCTATCCCTCGCGTACCGCCCGTTACAAGGGCCTGTTTCATCCAAGTTCCTCCAATGCGCTGGTGAAGGCGCGCGCGCGCCTCCCAATATCATCCAGTGTATAGCTCGGTTTGAACAGCGCGGAGCCCAGCCCATATCCATCTGCACCCGCGGCATCGTACGACGCAATCGTATCCGGCGTTATGCCCCCTACCGCAGCGACGACTGCGTCTGCAGGCAATACGGCGCGTATGGCAGCGATGGCAGCTGGCGGCACCATTTCCGCCGGAAAGAACTTGAGAACCGATGCTCCGATTTCCAACGCCGTAAAGGCCTCGGAGGGGGTCATGACACCTGGACACCAATAAAGATCCCGCACGACAGCCGCGCGCCCGACGTCCGGGTTCATATTGGGCGACACGATGATCCGCCCGCCTGCATCTGCAACCGCCGCGACCTGATCCGTAGTCAACACTGTGCCAGCGCCGACGATGGCCTTAGCGCCATGTTTCGCAACGATTTGCGTAATCGATTCCAGCGGGTCCGGTGAGTTGAGCGGCACTTCGATTATCCGAAACCCGGTATCGAAGAGTACATCAGAAACCGGGAGCGCATTTTCTGGTGCCAGCCCCCGCAAAATCGCAATAAGCGGGTTCTCAGCAAGAGCTGCGGTGAGGTCAATCATCCGACCAACCCCGCAGCGCGAGCAATCAGAAAATGCCCTTTCGCAACGATATCATCTGGCGCGCGACGGCTGTCGAATCCGGCAGTTCGAAGCGCTATTTCATATCGGTCGGACAAGTCGCTTCGTCCAACAACAGTGATCGTGCCGACGTCTTTTACCTCGCCGGTCGCGGCAGCAACTTCGGTCCCTATCAACAAGCCCGACAAGTAGTCGGCCGTGGCAACCTTTGGGATTTTGCCCATGAGAGGAAGCGTCCGAACATGAAACAGGCTGTGCAGCAGGTTCGACTCACCACTGAGGCCCGCCCTTACGCCCATCACGAATGCGTCTTCGCTGAAGGCGTCTTCCTTCATCAATGTGCCAAGGATCGTGTGTTCTTTCAGCGCCGAAAAGATTTCACCTGTCATGTAGGTTGAGAAATCCACGATCTTCCCATCCGCAACCTGAACCCATTTGCTGTGCGTTCCCGGCATCACGAACATACCTTCAATCAAGCCTAGCGAAGATGCCCCGATGATCTGGGTCTCCTCGCCGCGCATTACGTCGGGTCCTCCAGCATGTTCTGTCGAAGCACCAGTCACAAAATGAATACGCGCTCCGTTGGCCGCTTCGTGCGGGACCAACGCTCGCGCAAGACCGCCAGCACCCAGAGGCATTTCGGCATATTGCGTTTCTACCCAGCCATTGCGGCTGGTGATCATGCCAGATGCCAGGATCGGCACTTTAGACTTGGCGACCCAAGGGCCGATTAGACGATCAAGGACCGCGTCAAAGGTTTGCCCCGCAACCTGCATGATACCTTCAGGCGACGAGACCCCATCGATCACCTCGCCCTCCGCACCAATGAGAAATGCACGGAACGATGAAGTGCCCCAATCTACGCCGATCAGCGCTGGCTCAGATGCGACCGAATTCATTCAGCAGATCCTCAACGGTTTTGCCTTGGGCCACCCATTTACGGGTTTCCTCTTCACGGTCAGCTTGCTCTTGAGCAAAGCGCACGGTTTCTTCGGCAATTTCCTGTGGAACCACGACGACGCCCATAAGATCAGCTACAATGAAATCTCCGGGGTTTACCACGACGCCCCCACAGGCGATTGGCACATTGATCGAAAGTTCTTCTTTACGTTCTGAAAACATCGTGTGCGTTCCACGCGGCGTGATCGCTCGCGTCCAGATTGGCCAGTTGATGTCTTCCAGCTCATCTGTATCGCGCCCCGTCCCATCAACGATCATACCGCGTATTCCACGGTTCTTGGCTAGGCCGCCCATTAAACCGCCGCAGACTGACGTTTGACGATCACCACCCGCGTCCACGACGATCACGTCCCCGGGTTGTCCCATTTCAAGCGCTCGCAATGGGTCGACCAGATCACCTTTTGAAAGCTGAACCGTCACGGCCTGGCCTGTCACCTTGGCGCGGAAAGCGGGCTTGATGGCGCTGTCCATCACGCCTGTTCGGTACTGCACATCCGCAAAAATGGCAGCAGCAGAGTACGCCTCCAACACCTTGTCGAATTTTTTGAGAAGTTCCGGGTTTCTTTCAAAATCATTAAAAACCCTAAGGTCCGTGCTGACGTCTGGCATTCTTGTCTCCTGTTATGCGGTAGATACGGCCAATGCGTCGGCATTGACTGTGTAGTCGGGGTTTTGTCCTGTCAGGACCTTGGCCACTTGTGTGGCTGCGGTGACCCGCGCTTCATGTATGGATTCCTCGGAATAGTAGGCCGCATGTGGCGTTACGAGGACGTTGGGCAGTTTGAACAACGGGTTGTCATCAGGCGTCCAGTTGGCGCGCTTGGCTGGCTCTTCTTCGGGGTCGTCGAGCCCTGCAGCAGCCAGATGGCCTTCGGTCAGCGCCCGGAACAGGGCTTTGTTGTCGACCGTTGGTCCGCGTCCAGTGTTCACGAGTATCGCACCGGGTTTCATGACCGAGAATTCGGCATCCGACAAAAAGTGATGCGTGTTCGGCGTCATCGGCGCCTGCATCAGGATATAGTCGGACCTTGCTAACAATTCGGGCTTGCTCACCAGCTCGACCCCAATCTTCGCGGCGACTTCTCTTGGCAAATACGGGTCGTAGGCGATGACCGAAACTCCGAAGGATTGCGCCCGCGCAACGATGGCTTGCCCGATTTTACCCAGCGAAACGACACCCATCGTCCGCCCGCGCAACCGATAGACCGGCTGCCCGCTTTGCCATTTCCAAACCCCTGCATGAGTAGCCCGATCATAGTCGGGCAACTTGCGCGCCAGGGTCAGCCAAAGGGCAATCGCGTGATCGGCGACTTCCTCGGTGCAATAGTTTTGCACGTTGGTAACGAGGATGCCTTTTTCGGTTGCCGTGCCGACATCCACGATATCTACGCCTACGCCATAACGCGCGATGACCTCGCAGTTCCGCATCCGCGTAATCGTTTCTTTCCCGATCCGGGCATATTGGTTCATCATCGCTGCGCAATGCGGCGCGACATCGAACAGGTCTTCCTGGCGCTTGGCCTGAAGCGCAATCACCTCGGCTCCCGCGGCTTCCAGGATTTCCGTCTCAACGGCAACATCACCAAAGTCGTAATCGGTTATCACGACCTTGGGTTTGTCCGTTCTGGGGAAAAAGTCGGCGCGATCAGTCATAGGCACCCGCCGAATAGGTCAATTCGTACGAGTGGCTGTAGAGCTCGAAGATGTTGCCAAACGGGTCTTCCATATAGACCATGCGATAGGGCTTTTCACCTGGGTAATACTTGCGCACTTGGCTCATGCGCTGGCGCCCGCCCAGGTCTTCGATAACCTTGATGCGGCCTTCCAGATCCTCGTCCTGTACGCAGAAATGAAACAAACCACGCCGCCAATATTCAAACGGGCGTTCTTCTTCGACGGTCTTTGGGAACTCAAACAATTCGATGCCAACACCGTCGCCCATCGACAAATGTGCGATGCGGAAGCTTCCCCAGCCTTCCCCAAATACATCGTCGCACATCTGACCGATGGCGCTTTCGTCATGCAGGATTTCAGTTGGCTCCATCAGCACGTACAGGCCGAATGCCTTGGAATAAAACTCCACGGCTTTTTCCAGATCGGGAACTGTGATGCCGATGTGAGAGAAAGTAAGAGCGGCCATAGCAGGCTCCTCCAGTTAGCAGTTAAAGAATATTGCGAACGATGCCGCCTTCGATCCGATGCGCAGAACCATTGGAGGCTGTGCTTGCAGAGATCGTGACGATCATGCGGGCGACTTCGTCTGGTTGGACAAAGCGTTGTATGAGCGATGTGGGCTCATCTGATTTGAAGTAATTGTCGACGATGGTGTCGAGCGGCTCACTCTTCTGATCGGCGAGGCCGTCAAAATAGGCTTCGACACCTTCGGTCCAGGTTGGACCAGGCAGGATCGAGTTAACCCGGACTTTTGTCCCCTTTGTCAATTCTGCCATGCCACGTGTCAGACCTAACATGGCAGTTTTGGTGACAGAATAATGCACCATCTGAGGTAGTGGTTTCACCGCCGCTTCGCTGGCCATATTGATGATAGATCCCTTATCCCGGCCAAGCATGTCAGGCAGGAAAATCCGGCTCATCCGAACGGCGGACAGGACATTGATGTTGAAGTAATGCATCCAGTCGTCATCCGTGAGATCCTCGAACGGTTTGACCGAAAAGATGCCAACATTATTCACAAGAACGTCCACCGCACCGCGCGCACGTGCAAACTTTGCCAGAGTTTCCGCATCAGTGGTTTTGGTTAAGTCGGCCGCAATGCCTTCGACCTTGCCCAATGATGACAGGTCGTCGACGCAGTCGGACACTTCCGCCTCGGTCAGGCCATGCACGATGACCCGCGCGCCTTCTTCCAGGTAGACCCGCGCAGTAGCTTTGCCGATGCCGGAACCTGAACCAGTCACCAGGACCAGTTTATTTTTGAGCCCCAGATCCATCTCAGGCCTCCTTCTTGACGTTAGATGACTGCTGCGATGAAGGGCGGCCGAACATTCGACCCATCAAGCCCGAAATCTCCGCGCGCCACATGTCTATGCCGACGGCCAGCAGAATGATCAGGCCCAGCACGATGTTTTGAACCGATGATGGCGCAGCGTTCAGGTTCAAACCGTTCTGGACGATAACGATTGTCATCGCGCCCATCAGCGTGGCGAGAATGTTGCCGCGGCCGCCTGCAAGGCTGGCTCCGCCAACAACAGCAGCAGCAATGGCCTGCAGTTCCAGCGTCTGGCCATAATTGGGCGACCCAGAGTTCAGGCGCGCTGACATCAGGATCGCACCAACCGCAGTCATGAAACCTGCGATGACAAATGTCGTCGTCTGAACTTTACGTACGTTGATACCCGTCAGAACGGCAGCGGCTGGGTTGCCACCCACAGCGTAGATCTCACGGCCGAGTTTCGTGAAGTTCATAGTGAACGCGGCAAGGACGTAGAAGAACACGAGGTAGAAGAAGGGCATCGGAACGCCGAACAGCTTGCCGTAAAAGATTGGCTCCAGCGCCGGATCCAGCGAGAAGATCGGCGATCCATTGTTGAAGGTCAGCGCAAGGCCCCTGAAGGCAATCAACGCCGCCAGTGTTGTGATGAAAGACGGGATACGCCCGTAGGCTGTTATCAGCCCGATGAACAGACCAAGCAATCCGCCCATGAAGAGAATGAGTGGCAACGCCAGAACCAGTGGAATGCCGACAAATTTCAACATCTGCGCAAGGATCATGGTCAGCAAAGCCACCATAGACCCGGAGCTCAGATCGATGCCCGCAGCGAAGATCACGATAGTAGACCCGATTGCGATCAGGGCCACGATGCTTACCTGTAGGGACAGATTAGAAAGATTACCCGGGTTCAGGAAGCGTTCCGTCGTAAGTGCCACGATCAATGCGACGATCACCATTGCTGCAAATGGTCCGATCAACTGGGTGTCAAAGATCCGCTTCATGCGAAAGCCTCCTTAGGCTTGGATTGAGGAGTGTCGGCGGATGCGCGCACAAGGTCGTCATGAGTAAGGTCGGATGCATCGACCGTGCGCACTATCGTTCCGTGCTGCACGACGGCAATTCGATCGCTCATCGCAAGCAACTCATCATGGTCTGAACTGATCAGAATGATCGATTTTCCCGCCCGCGTGAGCCTGTTAATCAGCTTGTAAACAGCGATCTTGGCGCCGATATCGATCCCTTGCGTCGGTTCATCAAGGATCAGGATGTCAGAAGCTGAGAACAGCCAACGTGCAATCACGATCTTCTGCTGATTACCACCAGACAAGAAGTTGACCGTCTTTTCCTCAGCCTGGGTCGAGATTTCTAAATCGCGGATCAGGTCAAGGGTGGCTTGCTCTTCCGCCTTGAGATTCAACACGCCGAACCGACTAAGCCCGCCGAGGGAGGCTGCGGTTACGTTCCCGCTTGCGCGGAAATTGAAGAACAACCCGTCAAACTTTCGGTTCTCTGGAACAAGAGCCAAACCCGCACGGATCGCATCAATTTCCCGGCGAAAGCGAACCGGTTTGCCGTTCAGTGATATCTGCCCGGCGGTTAGCTCATCTGTCCCGAATAGGGCTCGGGCAATCTCTGTGCGGCCACTGCCCAATACACCACCCAAGCCCAGAACTTCACCCCGGTGCAACGAAAACGATACATCTTTCACGCCCGAATTGGTGCCCAGACCTGCCGCTTCCAACACAACATCCTTGGTCGCGTTCTGATCCTTGGGATAGTGCTCGCCAATGTCCTCACCGACCATTGCGCTGACAATTTCAGAGACGTTGATCTTGGTCTCACCACTTGCACGCACAACACAGCCGTTGCGCAGGATCGTCACTTCATCAACGATCCGTTCAACCTCATCCAGCCTGTGCGACACATAGAGAATAGCGGTGCCGCGCTCACGCATATTGCGCAGTAGCTGGTGCAGGCGTTCAATTTCATCTTCACCCAATGCCGCCGTCGGCTCATCCAGGATGATCATGCGAGCGTCCATCGCGACGGCTTTCGCGATCTCGACCAGTTGTTGCTCGCCTACCGATAGCGAGCCGGTGATTGTTTCGGGAGAAACATCGACATCCATTTCCGCCAAAACGCGCGCGGCTTCGTTGTGGACCTTAGCCCAGTCGATCACGCCAAAGCGGGACCGAGGCATATTGCCAAGGAAGATGTTTTCGCCAACCGACAAGGTGGGCACGATAGAGAATTCCTGAAAAACTGTTGCGACGCCCAGTTCACGTGCCGCCTGCGGGTCGCTGATCGTGACTGGGCTGCCATTGTGCAGGATTTGACCGCTATCGGGTTGCTGTACGCCGGACAGTGTCTTGATCATGGTCGACTTGCCACAGCCATTTTCACCCAGCAGCCCATGAATGGAACCGGGCATAAGCCGGATGCAAACCTTGTCATTCGCCAAAACCCCGGGATAGGCCTTGGTGATATCGACAAACTCCCAAAGTGGCGTTGCGGGTGTCATTACGATTGCCTCGTTAAAAGCGAAACTCGGTTGAGTTGCGACCCGGCAGCACGCACACGCGCCACCGAGAAGCGGGGAGAAAGCTCAGTACTCTTTGGACGGCTGCGGGAAGAGCTTTTCTGGCTCTTGCAGCACGCTGATCGCACCATCTTTGTCTTCAATTGATGTGGGCGTTTCGATCCAGCCGCCGGGATAGGACCCGTTGAGCGCATCAATGGTTGCGTGCATAGCCGCCTTACCCATCAGGAATGGTGAGGTGTTGACGGTTGCCGTGATGTTGCCAGCCGCAATTTCTTCAAGGCCGGACGTGTCGCCATCATTGCCCAAAAGGACGATGTCATTGCGACCTAGTGCCTTAGCCGCGAAAGACGCCCCAATGATCATGTAGTCGTTCGCCGCAAAGATCATGTCGAGATCGGGATTCGACTGCAGGATATCCATACCAGCAGTGTTGCCGCCTTCAACGTTCCATTTACCGTCAATTGAGACCACAACGTCGAAGTTATCGTTGCCCTCGATACCGTCGAGGAAGCCACCCACACGCTCGGTCGAGTGATAGCCAGGTTGCCCTTCGATGATTCCGACCTTCAACGGTTGATCGCCATAAGTTTCAATGGCCCAGTCAGCGATGGCATGTGTGCCATTGCGCTGAGAGTACCCGACCACGCCATGAATTGGTGTCGGGAAGTTCGGGATGTCCGAGTTGATCATCAAAACTGCCATGCCCTTGTCGACGGCCTGCTTAAGCAGTGGTGCGGCAGCAAATTCATCGTGTGTCCCA
Source organism: Ruegeria profundi (assembly GCF_049800715.1). Taxonomy (GTDB): domain Bacteria; phylum Pseudomonadota; class Alphaproteobacteria; order Rhodobacterales; family Rhodobacteraceae; genus Ruegeria; species Ruegeria profundi_A. The sequence goes on along the minus strand of NZ_JBNAFO010000010.1, from coordinate 197,148 downwards.
AAGATGATTGCATCCACATCCTGCGTCAGCACATCCTGGATCATTCCCATTTGGCCGTTGATGTCCGCACCGGACTGGGGCGCAAGCATGAAGACTTCGACCCCGGCCTCAGCAGCAACCGCTTTGATGCCTTCACCGATTGCGATGTAGTAGTTGAACTCAGTCGCCGGCGGCATATACGCGATCCGGAACGTTTCGTTCTTGGGTTCTATCGCATCGATTGGCGCTTGTGCCCCGTCTTCAAGTGGAACCGGCGCTGGATAATTTTCCGCCAGAGCGACCGTTGCCAGCGTGGCGAACCCCGCGGCAAGTGCAGTGGTCATTAGCGTTTTTAACATATTTTTCTCCTCCAGAACTTCGTTGGTTATCCTTTGAATGGCGCGTCGATCACGCCACGAACGCCGGGTTTCACAGCAAACAGGCCGCCGGATTCCGGTTCTTTTGTTAAAGCTGCTTCGTCACTCATCAGCCTTGAGGTCGTGATGAAAAGCGTGTCGAGATCAGGGCCACCGAAAGCGCAACAGGTGGGCTTCCAGACCGGCACCTCGATCACGCGATCTATCGTGCCGTCAGGTGCAACGCGAACAACGCGATGGCCTTCCCATTCTGCATTCCAGACGCCCCCTTCGGCATCGACACAGGACCCATCAGGCAAGCCAGGCTCATCATTGAAAGAAGCGTGCTGCCGACGGTTCGAGACGGTTCCACTTCGGGTATCGTAATCAAATGCGACGATTTCTCGATCTGGGGTATCCGCGAAGAACATCGTCTCACCGTCGGACGTAAAGCAAGTCGAATTGGCGCAAGACACTCCTTCGATAATCGTCCGTACACTCAAATCTTTATCGACGCGGATGACTGACGAATCGGCCTTACCAGAAGCTTCGTTCATGCCTCCAACAATCAATCGCCCCTGGCGATCAGTTCGCCCATCGTTCAGCCGAGTCTCCTGATTGTTCGACTCGAATCGTGCCACGAGGGTTTCCTCGCCATTGGGCGAATCGAACAAGACAACTCGATCCGCGTACGCAACGATCAGACCGCCAGACGCGCGCGGCGCGAAGCAACACACGCGCTCCGGCATCTCATGAGAGGCGGTTTCTGACGTTGCAGGATCAAATGACCAAAGCGCACAGCCTTCAATGTCGGTCCACCAGACAAGGCCATCGGCGGGATTCCAGAAAATCCCTTCCCCGTGCTGGTTCTTACAATCGACGACCAACTCTGCGCGCACTTTTTGATCTCCTAAGTACATCCTGATATCTGATATACCAGCTTGCCTAATCTGGTGTATCAGATATCTTGCATCTGGCAACACCTTTTTTTGGAGATATCCTCAGATGGCGCTTGAGAGACCCAAGTCTTTGCGTGAACTCGCACTGGAACATTTGCGGAATAGTATTATCGATGGCTCCCTGAAAATGGGTCAGGTTTTGTCGGAGCGAAAAATCTCCGAAGAGCTGGGCGTATCGAAATCGCCAGTCCGCGAAGCACTCGCTCAACTACGTGACGAAGGATTGGTCAGTATCGAGCCTCAAAAAGGCGCCCGCGTTTTTTCGCTGTCTGAGCCGGAAGTGACTCAGATCTGCGACTTCAGACAGGCTATCGAGACTGCCGCCTTTGAACTGGCGCTATCGAGGAACCCAGAAGATCTTGCCGATGACATGCAGCGTGTAGTGAAGGACATGGAAAAGGAACGCAGTCGAGGTAATGAAAAGGGCTACCTTTCACTGGACACAGCGTTTCATCAGTTGATTTTCGAACATGCCGGGAACGACTATCTGACGGCCAGCTATACACGCTACATCGGTAAGATTGCCGCATTGCGGACCCATCTGGCGAAGCTTCCACAGCATACTGAGCTTTCCTTCGATGAGCATTCGAAAATCGCTATTGCCGTACGCGAAGGCGACATGGCCAAAATCAAATCTCTTCTCACAGCGCATATTGACCGCACCAGACAAGCCTACAAAAGCGCCGCCATCGTCCTCGAAGGAGCGAGGGCATCCTAGCAAAAACGTAGCTTCGTTGTTACGGGGGCGGGCCAAAACGGCGCCGCCCCTTTCTCTTGGGCACCTCCCGGTCTTTTCTTTTCGGTTGACATCTGAGATATCAGATGCCAATCAAAAGGCGGGAGGAAACTTATATGACGCCAACAATGCAACCTGAATCAACGGGGCTACAGCCACTGATCCAGCTGGATCGGGTTGGCAAAAGCTTCGGCACGAACATTGTTTTGGATGGCGTCGACTTTGAATTGAGACCCGGCGAAGTTCACGCGCTGTGTGGGGAAAACGGCGCCGGAAAATCCACCTGTCTCGGCCTGTTTTATGGACTTCACCAACCTTCTGCTGGGCGTATCTTGTGCGACGGTCAGGAACAGCGGGTCGAAAGCCCGTCGCATGCGCAATCTCTGGGCATCGGCTGTGTTTTCCAAGAGCTCAGCCTCGCTGGCGCGCTCTCCGTTGCGGAAAACATCTACGCGGGCCGCGTACCCACCCGGTTCGGCGTAGTTGACTGGCCTGAACTGCGCCGCCGAGCGGAGGCGTTGCTGGCGGAATTCGGTCTGGATATCGACGTCTCAACACCAGTTGAAAACTTGCCGATCAGCTCCCGCCAGATTGTTGAAATCGCCAAGGCTCTGTCGCTGAATTCCCGCGTCCTTTTGCTGGATGAACCGACATCGGCATTGGCACCCGACGAAGTAGACGCACTTTTCGAAGTCCTAAAGTCCCTGACAAAAAAAGGGATTGGCATCGTCTATGTCAGCCACCATATGGCCGAGATTTTCCAGATCTCGGATCGCATTACCGTTTTGCGAGATGGGCGCCACATCAGCACTCTACCAGCTTCGGAAACTTCTCAGGAACAAGTCGTTGCCGAGATGATCGGCGGCGCTCACCCCGGTGATGTCACGCGGTCAGGTAAGGTTAACGGCGAAGAGGTTTTGCATGTCCAAGACCTAACCCATCCAGGTGAATTCGAAGACATTTCTTTCTCCATTAAAGCCGGAGAGATTGTAGGGATGGCTGGGTTGATGGGCGCTCGCCGCAGCGAGATTGTTCGATCGATTGTCGGGCTGATGCATAGCGCGACCGGGGAGATCAGACTTCACGGCAAGCATGTTAACTTTGCATCCTTACGGCAGGCGATGCGTGCTGGGGTCGGGTTTGTTCCTGAGGAACGCAAGACTGAAGGCCTCTTTTTGGAACAATCACTCAGCGACAATCTGATCGCCGCCAGTCTTTCCGATCATGCGTCTGCTGGGTTCATGCGTTCGGGCTCGATCAAAGCAGCCAGCCAAGTAGCAATTAACGCCTTCAGTGTCAAAACCAGCGGGATTAACGAACTTGTTGGCGATCTGTCAGGCGGCAATCAACAAAAGATTATGTTGGCCAAGTGGCTCAAACGCGCACCAGCTCTTCTGATCATCGAGGAGCCCACAAAAGGGGTCGATGTCGGAGCCAAATTCCAAATCCACACGGAACTTTTGCGTCGAGCGGCCGAGGGAATGGCCATCCTCGTCGTGTCATCCGATTTTCCCGAACTTGTTTCTCTCTCAACCCGCATCCTTGTCGTCCACGACGGTCGCCTCATGGGAGACATCGCAGCCGCTGAGGCAACCGAAACCACGCTTCTTCAAATGGCCGCCGGAAATTCCGTTCCAATTGTGGACGCACCCCAAACCAATAAATCAGGAGTCGCGACGTGACCATGACCGCTCAAGCCAACTTGCCCATGAAGCGTCCGCTGCTGCGCCGTGTTTTACAAGCTTTTGTCGATATTCGTGAACTGACGCTGATCGTTCTGATCGCCGCCATCATCATCGTGATGTCCAACGTTAATCCCTACTTCCTTAGCTTCTCGAACTTTCGAGCCGTGGCCGTGGGCATGGCCCCCACCGCGATCATCGTGATCGGTATGGCGATCCTACTTGCATCCGGCGGGTTCGATCTTTCCGTTGGATCGGTTATGGCTTTGTCTTCTACAGTCGTAGCCATGCTGCTTTTGACTGGCATGCCAATTCCGCTCGCTGTGGTATGCGGATTAGTGCTGGGTGGAATTGTCGGTGTAGTGAACGGTTTGCTGGTGACCGGCCTCGGGATCAATCCGCTTATCGCGACCCTAGGCACGATGTCGATTGCGCGAGGCATCGCTCTTGTCCTGACCGAAGGGTTTTCTGTTTCAAGCCTGCCTGCATCATTTGCCTGGATCGGCAAAGCCGACATAGGCGGCTTTCCGGTCATCGTCTTGTTCACCATTCTGCTCGTCGTCCTGTTTGACCTTGCCGTCCGCCACACACGCTTTTTCCGTCAGGTCTATTTCATCGGCGCCAATGAAAAGGCTGCGATGTTGTCAGGCATCCATGTCACACGCGTGCGTATCATTCTGTACGCACTGACTGGTATTCTGGCCGCTTTGGCGGGGGTTTTACTGGCCTCGCGCCTGATGAGCGGTACGCCCACGGCAGGCAACGGAATCGAACTTCAGGTTCTGGCAGCGGCTGTCATCGGTGGCGCATCCCTACGCGGCGGCGAAGGTACTATTCTTGGTGCTTTCCTCGGCGTCGTTTTCGTCGCGTTGATCAACAACACCATGACGATGCTGGCCGTATCGATCTACTGGCAGATGATCGTCATCGGCGGTGTACTCGTTACAGCGGTCGCCTTGGACATGCTGATCCGAAGCAAACGGGGTTGATCCGCAAGCTTTCCAAAACTCAACAACAACCAAAGATCCAAAACAGGGAGACTACGATGACTGAATTGAATGTGAATCGGCGCAGGCTGCTGACAGCGGGCACCACCGCTGGATTGGCCGCAGCGTTCGGACTGCCCATGCTGTCCAAAGAGGCAATGGCACAAGCGGCCGGCAAGGAATATGTGTTCCTGTCCATCGTCACGCAGGTGCCGTTCTGGGTGGACTATCGCAATGCGATGGAAGACCTAGAGGAACTAATGGGCATCAAGGCCACATTCACGGGCCCGTTGGATTTCGACACGGCTGCACAAGCACGCCAATTGGATGAACTGATCGCAAGACGTCCCGCAGGCATCCTTATCTTCCCCGGTGATCCGGCCACTCTGGCCCCCGGCGTCGAACGTGCGGTTGAGGCCGGTATTCCTGTCACATGTTGTATTGGCGATATTCCCGACAGTCCCCGGTCCACATTCCTTGGTATCAACGGCGTTCAGGCAGGACGTGTCGGCGGCGAAATGCTGGCGCAAGCGATTGGCGGTAAGGGCAAGGTTATCCTCGGCACCTTCCCTGCCCCTTCCACGTTAGAGCGTGTCGAAGGGTACAAACAAATCTTTGCCGAGAAATACCCGGATATCGAGGTGGTCGACGTCGTCAACGACAAGGCCGACCCGTCCTATGCACCGACGGCCTATCTTCAGGCCATCCAGGCGAACCCGGATATTGTTGGCATTGGTGGCACGGACGGCGACAGCGGCAAAGGCGCGGCAATTGCCGTCAATGAGGCGGGACGCAAGGACATCAAGATCGTCGCGATGGACCGAAATGATGATATGCTTCCCTACATCGAAGACGGCACAATTCACGGCGCAGTGGCTCAGAAATCCTATCTTGAGATCTTTCTCGCCTTCCACTTGATGCATTGGCAGAACACTGACGCGCTGAAGGTATTGCCCGATTGGAAGGCGGCTGGCATCAATCCTCTACCCGAGCGTGTTGAAACCGGGGTTATGCCGATCACTGCCGAAAACGTCGTCCAGTTCAAGCACACCTAAGGGATTGTCCCGGTGCATTCTATCGCGCTGGGAAACCGATAGGAGGGGGTACATGTCGGACAGATGGAGCGTTCTTCACCTGCAGCAAAACGATCTGCAGCTGACACTCCTGCCCGGCATCGGAGGCCGCTTATGGGATGTGAATTTCCAGGGGCGCTCCCTCCTATTTCAAAACACAGATCTCGACGGGTTGGAGGTCGATGACACGCAGCTTACTGATCTGCCCACACGCTCTCCACAATTTGGTTTTCCGCTCTGGGGCGGAGAGAAGACGTGGATCGCCCCGGATGCATCCTGGGTAAACGGCGCTCCGTTTCCCGTGTTGGACAGCGGTGCTTACCAGATCACTTCAAGAAGCAGCACTCATGTCGACATGACCAGCGCAGTATGCCCGACCTCGCGCTTGTCGGTGTCGCGCCGTATCACACTAACCTCCGCGGAGAGCTGGGACATAGAACACATCGTTGCCAACCATGGGACCTCCTTGCGCCTCACCGGCATTTGGTCAGTCATGATGCTTAACACCCCTGCCAAGATCGGTGTCGAATTGGTAGACCCTGCACATCATCCTGTTTTTGGCTCTGCCGAAGGGATGATAGCTACGCACGGCAAAGGCATTGTCGTGGATTGCAACAGACAGCAGGAATTCAAGGTCGGGCTACCGAACCCAAACGGACGTACAGTGGCGCGGTGCGGCGCTGATGGCCCTCTGCTGATGTGTTCAGTACCAGAACTACAACAGGGCGATCAATTTGCACACGACTATCCGTTTGAGGTCTTTAACTCGGGCGATTACGCCTATTGCGAAGCGGAGTGGCACTCCCCGGCACGCAACCTCGCACCGAATGAAACGCTGAATTTTCGGCAGACGTTCCGCATCTTGGCGGAGGAAGATGCATCCCAAATGCCATTGGGGCTCACAAACAACAAGGAATTCCTGTCATGCATGTCCTGATTACAGGCGCTGGTGGGCATCTCGGCCGCAAACTTTTTGACGCGCTAGAAAGCGACCCCGACTACACCGTTTCTGGCATCGACATTCGCCCCGTTGATCATCCCGACATTCACACCGCAGACCTGTCCGACGACAGCAGTTGGGTCAGTTTGCTTAAGGGAGTGGACGTTGTCGTGCATCTAGCTGGTGACCGAGAGCCCTCCGCCACCTGGGCCTCCGCGATCAAACACAATATGGATGCAACGCTTTCACTCTATCACCATTCGGCAGCCATGGGCGTCAGCCGGGTAGTTCTTGCCAGCTCCAACTGGGTCCACGGCGACAAAAGGTTCACGCACGACGTTCTCAACAGCACGACAACACCAGGTCCAGTAAACGCCTATGGCGTGTCAAAGCTGTTCTGTGAACGGATAGGGGCCTATTTCGCCGAGCATTACGGACTGTCGGTCATCTGCCTGCGCATCGGATGGACGCAATGGACTCATGACAATCAGCCCGGCACGCATATGGCGATGGGCCGATGGGGTCAGGAGATGTGGCTCAGCGATCGGGACTTTTTAGGCGGAATGCGCGCCGCAATAGATGCCAAGGACATTTCCTTCGCAGCCCTGAACCTAATGTCAGATAACCCGGGGATGCGCTGGGACATCACCGAAACGCGGCAAGCGATTGGCTACTCTCCAAAGGACGGATGCCCCGCTAAAACAACAGTGGGCATTGTCTTAAGATCCACGCTGAAACGGCTGTTTACAGTCCGACTCCCCAGCTATTTCACGACACGTTTTCCAGATTGGTAGAGTACAAGGTCCGGGCATTATTGCGTCTCGCACAATCAGCTTCCGAAACCTCGTACCGAATTAAGAAATTGAAAAGATGAGCGTTTTCCTCTTCGCGGTCGACGGAGAATGACATGACGCCCCTGTCCCGCTCAACCCAAGTTCTTTTGACAATACCTCCGGAATTTTCGAACTTTTGTTGCTATGGATCGCACCAAATCTGGCATGCGCGTAAGCAACATCGGTAAATTTTGGCTCAGAGCGGTCGTTCGCTGCGTTCCGTCTGAATGACCGCTCTGCGGACAAGGCAGTCGCTAGATTTATGGTCGGTCAAAGGTTTTATGGGTTTAAGCTGTACCGTCGGAAATTAATCGGCTTTGGGCTACAACGCGCTCAAAGCGGGCCTTCACGTAAGAGACATCAAATGCATAGGTCCGCTGTCCACGATTAGTTTGGGGCTTCATTTCGTTGTCGTAATATGTATCTGAAGAAACCGACGAAACGGGTTTCAATGTTGCTTAGTGGTGCTGACCCCCGGCACCGCCTATTGTTCATAATCAGAAACAGAATTTAACGGCAGGAGGGTCGAGTGCATAGCATCTCTGATCGAAGTATGTTCGCCACCAAATTGGCTGAAGAAGCAGGTGCATTGGCTATAAAATATTTTGGCAATAGAGACACTCTGGTGGTGGATGCAAAGGGTGCTCAGGATTGGGTCAGCGAAGCCGACCGGAATGTCGAGACGTATGTTCGCGAAAAAATAGCCGAGGCCTATCCCGATGACGCAATCTTCGGAGAAGAGCACGCTGCGAAATCAGGGTCCAGTGGGTTTGACTGGGTAATAGACCCAATTGACGGCACCACGAACTTCGTAAACGGCATTCCGGCGTGGACGATCGTCCTGGCGGTTGTTTCAGAGGGACAAACACAAATCGGTGTCATTCACGAGCCGAACGTGGCTGAGACCTATGTCGCCATGCGGGGGGCGGGAGCAACGCTCAACGGGCAGCCAATGCAGGTCGCATCAGGCGTCGATATGGCAAGCGGGACCGTCTCGGTCGGATATTCGAACCGCATCGAAGCGGCAAAGGTGATACCAATCATTTCAGCCATCATCGAACGCGGGGCCATGTATCATCGCAATGCAAGCGGCGCGCTGTCGCTTGCCTATGTCGCAGCAGGCCGGCTGTTGGGGTACGTCGAAGAGCATATGAACGCGTGGGACTGTCTTGCCGGTCAGCTGTTGATCACAGAGGCGGGCGGCGTCGTCGAAGAACAGGACGTGAATGAAATGATCCGCGATGGTGGCCGTGTCATTGCCGGTACGCCAAAGATCTTTGATGATCTCAAAGCAATTTGCGAGAAGGCATGGCACGTCTGATTTGCGTCAGGCGATAGCCCGCCAGCCGGGGTTGCAGCACAGCGTGTCCAAATCAGCGCTCCAGAAATGCCCCTGCCCAGGCTGGTCGTGCTGGCGATCAATCCGCACCCCGGAGAGATGACACCACAGCAGCGTCCCAACCGCGCCGTGGGTTACGATGGCAAGATCACCACCATCGTGCGCGTCCATGATTGACGTGACTGCCCCGACAATCCGGGCCTGAGCATCTGTCGCGGTTTCCCAGCCGCGAAAGCTCACGTCGGGTGCAGCGAAGAATGCATCGGCGGCGGCTTCGAACTGGTGCGGTGGCAAGAAACCGGTGGCACTGCGGTCATTTTCGCCCAGCGCCGGGTTTACCTTCACCTCAAGGCCGTGCGGTTTGGCCAGGATCGCAGCTGTCTGTTCTGCCTTGCGTTCGGTGCTGGACCAGATGGCGCTGACCGAAGCCATGATCGGCGCATTTGCAAATGCTTCGGCCCGGGTGCGGCCCACCTCACTCAGTTCCCAGTTGGTGATTGCGATCTCTGGGTTCACGACCACTTCCGGGTGCGAAATGATAACGAGTTTCGGCAATGTCAGCCCTTCGGCAGCAAAACCGGTCCCCGGTCTGCAAAGGCCATTTTGACGTCAGCGCCCGGTAGCAACGGATCATCCACGTCGTCCTGCACGGCAAACACCTGTCCGAATGCGCCGGTCAGCGTATATTCCATGCGCACGCCGACATAGGTAGCTTTGGAGACTTTTACCGGGATGCCGGTTTCGTATCCGATCAGGATGCGGGACGGACGCACCGCCAGCGTTGCCGGACCCACGGGCAAATCGCGAGAGGGCAAGCTGTGGCGGTGACCTTCGATGTCGATTGTCGCCTGATCGCCATCGACTTCGACGATTTTGCACTCGATCAGGTTCGCTTCACCGATGAAGTCAGCCACGAAGCGGTCGATTGGTGCGTCATAGAGTTGCCGTGGTGTGCCGATCTGGGCGATGGCGGCGTTACGCATGACGACGATCTCGTCGGACACGGCAAGCGCTTCCTCCTGATCATGGGTTACATAGACAACCGTCAGTCCGAGGTCCCGCTGAATGGAGCGAATGTCTTCGCGCACCTGTCGGCGCAGTTTGGCATCGAGGTTCGAAAGGGGTTCGTCAAAGAGCAGCACCTGCGGTTCCAGCACCAGCGCGCGGGCGACTGCGACACGTTGTTGCTGGCCTCCTGACAGCTCGCTAGGCAAACGGTTGTCGAAGCCCTTGAGGCCCACCAGTTCCAACCCTTTGAGCGCGCGCGATCTGGCCTCGCTCTTAGCAAAGCCGGAGAATGTCAAACCGTACATCACGTTTTCCAGCACGCTCATATGTGGGAACAGGGCGTAAGACTGAAACACCATAGACACATCGCGATCAGTCGCGGGCAGCTTGGTCACGTCGCGATCGCCAATCACGATCCTGCCCGAGTTGGCCATCTCCAGACCGGCAATCATGCGCAGCGTCGTTGTTTTGCCGCAGCCCGATGGTCCCAGCAGCGTCACCAGTTTACCTGCTTCCACATGCAGGTCGATGTTGTCGACGGCCACGACATCTTTGCCAAATACTTTTGACACTCCTTCGAACCGAACCGGCGCGGCTTTACTAGCAATGTTGGTATCCGTCATGTCGTTCTTTCCGCTCCGATCTGGGTGCGCCGTCCGATCTGCACGCGGCCCACGAGGAATTGCAAAAGCCCTACAGATGCCAGCATCACGAAGATCAGCGTGGTGGAATAGGCGATGGCAAGGCCGTAGTCATTGTTCTCGACGCGCCCGATGATGTAGCTGGTCGCCATGTCGTATTCGGCTGATACCAGAAAAATGACTGCCGAGATCGCGGTCATCGCGCGGACAAAACTGTAGACGAGTGCCGCTAGGATGGCGGGCTTGAGCAGGGGCAGGATCACGCGTCGGAACGTCTGCCACGAGTTTGCACCCAGAGTCAGCGAGGATTCATCAAGCGACCTGTCCAGTTGCGACATGGATGCAATGCCCGCACGCACGCCGACGGGCATGTTGCGGAAAATGAAGCTGATCACGAGGATCACACCAGTGCCTGTGATTTCAATCGGGGGAACGTTGAAAGCCAGGATGTAGCTGACCCCGATGACGGTACCGGGAATGGCGAAGGACAGCATCGTTCCGAATTCGAAGGCGTTTTTTCCGGAGAAATTTTGGCGCGTGAGCAAGTAGGCGGTCACCAGTCCTACAGCTGCCGTCAGCGGAGCCGCTATGGCCGCAATGCTGATGGTGGTCCAGAAACTGTCCCATGCGGCACCCGTCCAGCGGATACCTTCCTCTTCAAAGCGAACTGAGAAGGCGGTGAAATAGTGTTTGAAGGTGAGCGTGTTGTTGACACCCCAAAGCTCAACGACGCTGCCGTAAATGATCATGCCGTACACAACCGCTGTAAACAGCGCCCAGATGGTCGCGATGGCCAGCACGGGTATTGCCAGCCCATTGGGCATCAGCGGATGCACCCCGGCGTCCCCCTTGCCGGAAACGGTGGTGTAGCTTTTCCTACCGAGCCAGGCGCGCTGCGCGTAAAAAGCAGACAGCGTGAAGAAGAGCAGTACCATGGCCAGCACGGCGGCCCGACCCTGATCATATTGCGCGCCGACGATGGCAAAGAATATCTCGGTCGACAGAACGTCAAAATTACCGCCTAGAACAAGCGGGTTGCCGAAGTCGGCCATGCTTTCGATGAAGCCGAGCAGAAATGCATTCGCCAGACCGGGTCTCATCAGGGGCAGCGACACCGTTCGGAAGGTTTGCCACCTATTGGCGCGCAGCGTTTGGGCGGCTTCCTCCATCGACGGCGACACGCCTTCGACAACACCAATCAGCACCAGAAATGCGATGGGAGTGAAGGCCAGCGTCTGGGCGATCAGGACGCCCGGCATTCCATAGAGCCACCGCGACGGTTGCACGCCAAAAAGATCAGCGAAAAAGACTGTGACCGACCCGGACAAACCGAAGAGTAGGATCAAGGCCAGCCCGATTACGAAGGGAGGCGTGATTATTGGCAAAACAGTCAGCGCGCGCATCCCACGCTTGAACCGAAACCCTGACCTGGTGACCACAAGCGCAAAACAAAGTCCCAGAACCGTGGTGATCAGGCCGACGAGAATGGCCAAAAAGAGGGAGTTCCACGCGGCGCCGCATTTCGCACCCCAAAAACACCCCAATCCCCAGAGACGATCATCAAAGAACTTCGAGGCAAAAACAGATACCGAATAGGCGCCGTCTTCGGTCACAAAGGCCGAAAACAGCATGTTGGCAATTGGAAAGAACACGAAGGCGGTGACAATTGTAATGACACCGCCGATGGCGCTGACGACAAACACATCGCCGTTGACTGCACCGCGCGCCGCGATGCCCTGCGTGAGCAGGAACAGGAAGGCCGACGCACAGAGCATCGCGCCATACCCCATGCCGAACTGTCGGATTTTTGGCGCGCCAAACAGGGCCTTGAGCCAGTCGAAGTTGAAGCCGCGAATGCCGATCCCGAAGCCTTGCGCAATCAGCCAGCCAAAGCCCAGTGCACCCGCAAGTATCAGGATCTTAGCGTAGATCGGATCAGATTTAGGTTTCCCAAGCACCAGAATTGGCAATGCCAGCGGTATCAGCAAGGGTGCAAGCCAGAGCTTTTCACCCTGCCCGATCAGAAATAGAGCGGGCGCAAAATCTTCGTCATACGGATAGCCGTTAAAGAGCCATTCAAATGACCAAAGGCCATCCTCAACCATGTACCATGGCAGCAGGACGTAGCCGACCCACCCGACAATGATCCAGAAGATCAATACCGGGTGGGTCCTGGTTTTCGCAGTGTCAGTCACTTACTGCGGCAGAACCGAAACGTCTTCGTCCCACTTTTGCAGCAGACGCTTACGTTCATCAGAGGAGCCGTACTTTTTGAAGTCGTAGTCAATCAGCTTGATCTGGCTCATATCCGGGGCGCTTTCAGATGTTTGCGCACCCTTGTTGGACGGAACCTGGAAGGCATTGACTTCAAGCGCGAGGTTTTGCGCTTCGGCGCTCAGCGCCCAGTCGTAGAACTTTTTGGCTTCTTCTTCGTTGCGAGCGCCTTCAATGATCGACATCGAACCGATCTCGTAACCAGTGCCTTCGCACGGGGCGACAACCTTTACAGGGAAGCCCGATACCGCCTGCTTGACCGCGTCATGCATGAAGACAATGCCTATCGTGTTCTCGCCACGACCCGCGGCCTTGATGGGCGCCGAACCGGATTTGGTGTACTGATTTATGTTGGCGTGAAGGCCTTTCATGAACTCAAAGCCCTCGTCCTCGCCAAAGATCTGCACCATCGACGCCAGCGTCGTGTAGGCAGTTCCGGACGAATTCGGGTTCGCCATCTGAACGTGCCCTTTATACTCAGGCTTGAGCAGGTCCTTCCAGCAGGCGGGTTCAGGCAGGTTGTTGGCCGCCAGGAGGTCAGAGTTGTAGCCATAGCCCAACGCACCCGAATAGATACCGATGGTCTTGTTGCTAGCACTTTCGGCCTGTGAAATTGCCCAGTCATGCAACTGGTCACGCATGGGCGAGACATATTCCATAGTTAAACCTTCTTCGGCGGCTTGAAGGTGCGGGTCACCAGTGCCGCCCCACCAGACATCTCCTTTTGGGTTTGAGCTTTCCGCACGGATTTGCGCAAAAGTCTCGCCAGAGGATTTGCGAGTCATGTTCACGTCAATGCCGGTGGCGTCCTCGAAACTGCGCGCCATCAGCTGGCACCAGTCTTCCTGCGCCGAACAGTAGAATGTCAGCTTGTCGGCTTGCGCAGCACCCATGGAAGCGGCGAATGCGATCAGTGAGCCAGCAAGTGTGTTTGTCAATTTTTTCAAAGTCTTTCCTCCCATAACTATCCAGCTTCCAGCTTTGAGCCGGGAACTGTCATGTCACCTGTGAGGGCGGCCACGCTTAATTGTGGCATCTTCTTATTTCACCGGTCTCGGTACGGCTTTTCCTCTTTGTGACTATGTAAGTCTGACCACTCTAACACTTGTTTCGCAAGGATTTTTGCAGAGCGACAAAATCAGTGCGATCCAAACGAAGCACCATTGCAAGCATTATTCAAAGGAAGATCGCAAGTTCACCCATAGCCTTCGAATGCGCGGAGCTTGATACTTGCGCCAATTGGCGAATATGTTCTGGGCAATCAGATGGTCTAGCGGTCATACAGATTTTGCCGCGAATGTTGAAAGCTAGCTTCCGATTTTGACCCCACTTGTGATGTGTGGGTTCACGCAGTGAGTGCGTTCTCATCGCGCTACTTGACCGAGGAAATTTACCCTCCGAACGTCAACAATGGGCTCGAGCGGACCTTCGCTGCAGTTGGTCCTAACGGCAGCTTTGCGCTCCATCGCAGACGTTCGAGGTCGAAGACTTGATATCCAACCCAAGGTCGCTGGAAAACGCCCTCGCTGGCGTCAGAACCGCATGCGATCTTCCCTTCTTGGTCGTTCGGGTCGATAGTTGCCTTGGCGGCGGCCGGTGTAAGGATCTGTATCGAGATACGTCCCTTGCCTTCGACGCATGTATTCAGCGAACTGGGTCAGGGCATCTACCTGATCATCTTTGACAGCATCCGGAAACGCCAGCAGTTCCCTACGAAACTCATCAAACCAGGGCTTGTCCGTAGGGATGACTAACTTACCAGATTTTATCCAGTCGGTCTGTGGGATGAAGCGGTCCAGTTTGTCGGTGACCACGTTGACGGGCATGTAAACACCTGCAGCGGTGCGTTTCAATTCATCCAAAAGGTGGATACCCATCGCCGAGGACTCGATCAGGACCCGGTCCGCGCGCCACTGTTTGCGCAATCGAAGAACAGCGTTGCGCACCTCAGTATAGTTCGTTCGAGCCCGAAAGACGTCGAGCAAATACCATCTCTCTTCATACGCATGCCACCCAAAGGTCAGCCCCACCGTAAAGTCAGAACGCGGACTATCCTTCGCGGCTGTATCCCAGCTTTGGACCCGCCGGACGAACACGTCTTCGTCCGGCAAGGTTTCCACTAGATGCAAATCGGACATTGAGAGAAATTCGTTTTCACCGTCCGTGGGGTTCTGTTGATACTGTGCTTGGAAGGCAAAATTGCCTATGTCGGCCTTGATCCGATCAAGAACCTCCTGCGGTTCCCGCTCTGGGTTCAACAAGTCCCCTGGCCGACGCTTCAGCACACGGTTGTTGTAGAGCGGGATCTCTTCCGGGATCTCCGCGATCGACGGCAGGCAAAGATGGTCAAATGTGTCCTTTTCCAAGAGGTAGGCCGAGAAGTCATCCGGGTGCAGACGCTGCTGGATCGAGACAATACGATCGGTGCGCTTGTCGTTCAGCCGCGAGAACAGGGTCTGGTCGAAGAAGTCACGCAACTCCTGCCGGTACGTATCGTGGCGCATTTCAGAGGGTTTACCCAGATCGTCGATGATAATGAGGTTTGCACCGAAGCCGGTGATACCACCGCCAAGAGAGACCGATTTGCGCCCGCCGCCTTTAGTGGTTTTCATATGTTCGAACCGGTTGTGTTTGGGATCGACCTTCATCTTTGGAAACAGGCGCTGATAAAACGGGCTGGTCACCAGCCGTCGAAACTGTTCCGCATGTTCTCGCGCCAGATCTTTGCCGTAACTGACAACAACCACTTTCTTTGTCGGATCGCGTCCAAGCTCAAAGGCTGGCAACAATACAGATCCACAGATCGATTTCAGATGGCGAGGGGCTATCGAGATCATCAACCGTTGGCACTCACCGGAGGCCACGCGTTGAAGGGCATAACACATGGCCTCCAGGTAAGGGGCCCGGGCAAGCTTCTCGCCCGGACACAAGATAGCAAAACTGCCCGCAAGGAATGCGTAGAGGTTTTCACGCATCGCAGCCTCTGCCAGCCTTTTGCGATCATCAGAATTCAGGGCATTCATCGTCGATGCCTCCCTGGATGCTTGCAAAAAGCTGATCCGGATCGCTGCCAAACATATCTGCCAGCACTTCCAGGGCGGCCAGGTCTGAACCGGGGTCGGCCGCAGTTGCGCCTTCGCCACCCGCCAATTCTGCGGCGCGTGCCTCCTGAACCGCGGGCAACAGTTTGAGCACCCGGTCAATCGAGCGCATCTCGCCTTTGACTGCCCCATTCACCAACTGGCGCAGAATTGCTTCCAGCATCGTGACCTCGCGGCGTGATCCATTCTCGGTGATTGAGATTTTCCGAAAGAAGACCTCCTCAAGCATCGACCCAACATTCTTCGACGCTTTCGGCCGGCCTTTTGGATTGCCGGATCTGCCTTTCTTGAACTGGGTCGCTTTGGGCGGTTTGCCGTAGCCCACTTCGTAATCTTTCGTATCGTCAGACATGATCCGCCTCCTGCTTCGAGGTGGTGTCGCTGGCCGCAGAACGCGCATCGAACGTCAGGCCTGTTACCGCGTGCACGGCGTTCTCACCGGTCATCTCCTGCCAACGGCGGATGGCCACATCGACATAAGCCGGGTCGAGCTCAATAAGCCGCGCTTGGCGCCCGGTTTTCTCAGCTGCCAGCAGAGTCGCGCCGGACCCGCCAAAGGCGTCCAGCACGACATCGCCGCGGTGGCTCACATCCATGATGGCATCTGCAACCAGAGCTGTCGGCTTCACCGTGGGATGATCCGCGAGATCCGCCTCGCGCCCTGCCCCAAAGCTGTTCACACCGGCGTAATCCCAGACGTTGGTCCGGTTGCGCCCGTGTTTGCCCAGCTCGACGTTGTTGATGTGCGGCGCACCAGGCTTCTTGAAAATGCAAATCAGCTCATGCTTTGAGCGATAAAGGCTGCCCATGCCTCCGTTCGTCTTGTTCCAGACGCAGAGATTGATGAGGTCCAATCCAGCTGCTTTGCCCGCCGTAATCAGTTCTTCGATATGACGCCAGTCCATGCAGATCATCGCGATGCCTCCGTTCGGCAGGCAGTCAAACAACTGCGTGATCGCGCCTGAAAGAAAGCCGCGGAACTCGCTATCCGTCATTTCTCCCGACGCCATGGCAAACTCGCGGAGTTCGGCGCTATTGCCGGACCGCACATGCCCATTGACAGGCACGTTGTAAGGCGGATCGGTGAAGACTATCTGCGGGGTCTCGCCTTCCAGCAAGGTGTCGTAGCTCTGGGCTTGAAGGGCGTCCCCGCAGTAAATGCGATGATCTCCGAGAACCCAGAGGTCGCCCGGCTCCGTGACTACGGGTGCCGCAGGGTCCGGCGTCTCAACAGTTTCCGCTACAGATACCGTCACCTCACCGACGCTGTCGATAATGATGTCGATCTCCGGTGTTTCGAACCCTGTGATGTCCAGATCAAAGTTCAACTCGCCATCAAGGCTGAGGTCCATCAGCTCGGCAAATTCGATCTGCAACGCCGCTTCATTCCAGTCCGACAATTCCGCCAGCTTATTGTCCGCAATGCGCAGAGCACGAACTTCTGCATCTGACAAGTGATCCGCGACAACAGTCGGTACGGAATTCAACCCCAGGGCCTTAGCGGCCTCACAGCGGCCATGACCCGCGATGATGGTACCCTCAGCATCCACGAGGATCGGAGTGACAAAGCCAAACTGGGCCACCGATGCCTTAAGCTTGTCGATATTCTTGGCCGCGTGCACGCGGTTGTTGTTGGCGTAGGGCTTGATCTGGCTGATCTTCAATTGGATGACTTTCTCCGCCATCCAGATCGGCGTATTGGACGCCAGAGCGTCACTTTGTGTTTTGTTGGCAGGCATAACCGCCTCCTTTTGCGTGACGCCGCGCGGACGTCGAGATGGAGGGATCGCGTTGGAAAATCGGAGAGAGCACAAATAGCAACTCCCCGGACCAATCGATCCGAGACGTTGCTCCTTTGAATGCTCTCTGCGGAAACCTGTGTTTCCAATGAGTGCTGCCTGCGGGAGCAGTTTCCCGCCCCGATAGTCCGGGCGATTAGGTCGAATGTAGGTGCCATCAATACGAGACGCAACCCCCCAAACTAAAAGTAACCAATTAAGATTGTTGACGAATAATCGGGGGTACGGCAGCGTCGCACTTCAAAACACACGCCTCCAGTAATCGTTTCAGAAAGAGCTGGACTGTTGCCGTAAACCACGCATCACTGAACCTACGCCCGAGCCATTCGGGCGCTCCTCGGTACCGGGGTTCGGCATCTCGCTGACCCAAGATCAGAGGAGACAGTTCATGTCCAAACGGAAGCAAACCAAAATTGACAAGGTTCAAGCTTTGTTGCGTCGCCCGAGCGGCGCCAGCCTTGAGGCGCTCTGCAAAGCAACGGGGTGGCAGCTTCATTCGGTCCGAGCGGCTCTAAGCGGCCTGCGGAAAAAAGGCGTCACAATTGAAAGGCGGACATCCGACAAACCAGATGGTTCTTCCACCTATCACCTGACGGTGGGAACAGGAGAAGAGTCATGACCAAGACGAGCGATGTTGCCGATCTGGCCGTCATGGGACGATCGGATCTGGTCACGCTTTGGCAGCAACTGTTTGATCAACCCGCCCCCGCCATGCTCAGCCAACCCTTTCTGCGCCGCTTTATCGCCTTTGAGATGCAGTCCCGCCGTCATGGCAGGCTACCCCGCCAGGTCAAAGCCACGCTGGAAAAGGGCTCTGGGAAGAAACCCCGGCCTACATGCCCTGCCCTAAAACCCGGCGGGCGCCTGCTACGCGAGTGGAATAGTGTGACCCATGTAGTCGACGTTACAGAAGACGGCTTCACTTGGAACGGTCGGTCCTATCGCTCACTCTCGGCCATCGCCCGAGAGATTACCGGCGCGCATTGGTCAGGGCCGCGTTTCTTTGGGCTCACCGGCAAGGCGGCCAAATGAGCCCGCGCCGTAAAATCCGATGCGCCATCTACACGCGCAAGTCCTCAGAAGATGGTCTGGATCAGGACTTCAATTCGCTGGATGCGCAATATGAGGCCTGCGCGGCCTATGTCGCAAGCCAGCGACATGAAGGCTGGACCCTGTTGTCCGGGCGCTACGATGACGGTGGCCTGTCGGGCGGCACCCTAGAGCGACCCGCCCTTCAGCGCCTTCTTGAAGAGATCGATGCCGGGCGTATTGACATGGTGGTGGTCTACAAGATTGACCGGCTGACCCGGTCGCTTGCCGACTTCTCTAAGCTGGTCGACCGGCTGGAACAGGCAAACTGTTCTTTTGTGTCCGTCACGCAGGCCTTCAATACCTCATCTTCCATGGGCCGGTTAACGCTGAATGTGCTGTTGTCCTTTGCTCAGTTTGAACGGGAAGTCACCGCCGAACGTATTCGCGACAAGATTGCAGCGTCGAAGAAGAAGGGGCTTTGGATGGGTGGCAACCTGCCTCTGGGCTATGATCGCCACCCCGATCCGAAGGCAAGAACGCTGGTGGTGAATGAAGAGGAGGCCAGAACGGTCCGGCATCTCTTTGGGCTTTATGACGAGCTTGGTTGCCTGCGCAAAGTAGAAGAACGGGCAACGGCAGAAGACCTGCGGTCAAAACGGGTTGTTCGGACAGATGGCAGTGTGAAAGGGGATTGTCCGCTGTCACGGGGTCAAATCTATTACCTGCTGCGCAATCCGGTCTATCTCGGAAAAATCCGCCACAAGGATAAGATCTGGGACGGACAACATCCGGCGATCATCGATCAGGACATCTGGGACCGGGTGCAGGAAAAAATGCGACAGGCCTCCAACCGCTCGCGGGCACGCGGCGACTCCGATGCGCGCCAACACTCCACTGACCCCGGGGCCTGGCTCACCGGTCTGCTGTATGACGAAACTGGTGATCGGTTGACGCCGACCCACACCACGCGCAAAGGCCGACGGTTGCGCTACTATATCTCCAATCGACTGATCTCAGGCGGCAAGGATATCTCTGGCTGGCGACTGCCCGGCCCAGCGCTGGAAAACGCGGTCATTGATGTCATCGTCAGACATTTGCAAGACGCCGCCGCGGCGCACCAAGTACTGGCGCAGCCGGAGGCCGGGTCAGCCGAGGCAGTTCAGACTTCAGTTGCGGATTTAGTAACCCGGCTTCTAGGCCATGGCTGTCAGATCGGCGCTGCTCTTCTGGCCAAAGGCAAACTTGCACGAGGACAGATCGACTTCGAATTTAACCCCAAAACTCTGGCAAGCGCACTTGGCATCGCGGCCGATCATCTGCACCCGGATCTCACCCACGTCACCGCATCTTTCGATCTGTGCCGCCGCGGCGTCGAGGCCAAGGTCATCGCCGGAGACATGGCACCCCAACCTGATCCCCACCTCCGGTCCATGCTGATCCGCGCCCATGGCTGGGCCCGTGATCTGAAGGCCGGAGTTCAACTGATGGAGATTGCCCGCCGCGAAAGCGTCCCTGACGCCTTCATCCGCACCCGTGCTCAGCTCGCCTTTCTCTCACCAAAGATTCAAACGGCGATTCTCGACGGGAGCCAGCCGCCCGAACTCACACTCAAGCGTCTGGTCAGCGTGACCCACCCACTTGAATGGTCCGAACAGGAACGCCTGTTCGGCTTCTGACATCTCCAGCTCCTGCGTCCCTGATACAGACTTCGCCCTCCCTGATCCGGCGGAACAATTCCCTGTTCGCACGAGGAAATTCCCTGTTCCACCTTTTAGGGAATTTGCAACATAAACCTCTGAGAAACATACAGTTCTGATAGAAGAAATGACGGAAGTCAGTCCCGGTTTGCGAATATTCCCTGTAAATTGCAGGTTATCAGGGAAATCCAGCCCAAAGCGACCCCGCTAAAATGCGACACTGAGACTCGCACCTGAATTGTCCTCTGAATGTACGGTTTGCTTCGTCTCTGATTGAAAGCGCATGCGCCAACGCGCGGGAATTGCGTAACAATTCCGGATCAGAAAATACAACTGAAGTGAGACAGGTATGAGTGGCGGGGAGACAGGGATTCGAACCCTGGGGACGCTCTCACGCCCAACGGTTTTCAAGACCGCCGCATTCGACCACTCTGCCACCTCCCCGTCGAAAGCAGGGTCTAAGGCCAACTGAAATCAGAGGCAAGTCGAAATCGGGAAATCTTGCCGAAGCCCAACCAGCGGACTTTCCATAGTACCACACCCACGTTATGATCCGCATGAAAGACCGCAGCAGACTGGCGCAAAGAACCGGCTGGCTGACGGTGGGGCTCGGGGAACGAGGCCCCTTCAGGCAAGGGATGACAAGATGAAGCGAGCGACTGAGATCCGCCCAGGGCCAAAACGGCTGGCGTGCTTGGCTGTAGCCTTGGTGGTGTTGTCGGGTTGCGAGGAAACGCTGGCAACCGCAGAAAAACCCGACGAAAATACCAGCAAGAACGAACTTTTCCCTCAATCCTCCGACGACACACAGCGCGATGTCGAAGCACCGGACGTGTTCCAATTGACCGAGGCTGGATTGTGGGACGGCCGCCCCTCGCTGGGCGGGATCTGGGTGGCCCACCCGGATGTGACTCAGCCCGAACGGGTGATCATCAAGAATGCCTCAAACAACAAATCCGTGACCGGCGCTTTGTTCCGGCGTGAACGCAATCTGCCAGGCCCCGCGTTGCAGGTTTCATCTGCAGCGGCGGAGCAGCTAGGTATCCTAGCTGGCGCGCCAACCAAGATCAACGTGGTGGCCTTGCGGCGAGAAACCGTTGAGGCGCCGCCCGAGCCCGAGGTCGCTGAGGCCGAGACCGCGCCCGAAGCAAGCACCGAGACCGCCGCCGCCAGTGACGTGGCCGAGGTCAATGCATCCGAGGCCACCTCTGAGACGGAAAAACCGGCTAAGCGCAAATGGTGGCAGAAAAAAGCCCCTGCCGCAGCGGCGACTGCAGGCGTTGTGGGCGCAGCCGCTGTTGCCGCGAACGCAGCCGAGGATGGGGCCGAGGCCGCCGTTGCTACTGACGTAGCCGAGGTTGACGCATCCGACGCCACTTCTGAGACGGAAAAACCGGCCAAGCGAAAATGGTGGCAGAAAAAAGACCCCGCCACAGCGGCGACCGCAGGCTCTGTGGGCGCAGCCGCTGTTGCCTCGGACGCAGCCGTGGATGGGGCCGAGGCCGCCGTCGAGGCCACCGCAGAGATATCGGCGGCCAGCACGGCTCCGGCTTTGACAGATGCGCCGGTGGTTGCGCCTGAGGAAAAACCGGCCAAGCGAAAGTGGTGGCAGAAAAAAGATCCCAACGCGATCACCGAAACCACGCTTGACCCGATCGAAGGTGCCGCAGCAGCTATCGACGCCGCAGAGCCGACGCCTGTCGCCGCGACGGCCGCCACGACATCCTCGCTTTCGAAACCATTTGTTCAGGTCGGCACGTTTGGCGTTCAGTCCAATGCCGACAGCGCCGCGGCCAAGATCCGCAGAAATGGCATGTCGGCCGAGGTGCGAGAGTTGAAGACCGAAGACAACACCGTCTGGCGCGTGCTGGTCGGACCTGCCGCCACCCGCGCCGAGCGCAAGGCCATCCAGAACGACGTGAAAGATCTGGGCTTTGGCGACGCGTTCACCGTGGCCAACTGAGAACAGGAGGCACCTCATGCTATCCGCATTGCGAACATCCGTTTTCACCCTCGGGATGGCTGTTCTGGCCCTGCCCGCCTACGCGTTCGACACCTCGGCACGCGCGGCATATGTAATGGACCAAACCACAGGTACCGTGCTTCTTTCCAAAGACGCTGATCAGCCGCTTCCGCCCGCATCCATGTCCAAGCTCATGACGCTTTATGTCGCGTTCGAAGCCCTACGTGATGGGCGTTTGACGCTGCAGGAGACATTGCCTGTCTCGGAACATGCCATGAGCTATGGCGGCTCAACCATGTTCCTGAACACGCAGGACCGTGTGTCTGTCGAGGATCTGATACGGGGCATTATCGTACTGTCTGGCAATGACGCTTGCGTGGTGATCGCCGAGGCGCTCAGCCCCGATGGGACCGAGGCCGGATTTGCCCGCTATATGACCCAGCGCGCGCAGCAGATGGGGATGAACAACTCAAACTTTGCCAACTCCAACGGCTGGCCCGCTGCCGGGCATATGATGTCCGTGCATGATTTGGCCGTTCTCGCAGATAGGCTGATCACGGATTTCCCCGAATATTACCCTCTGTTCGCTGAAGAAGAATTCGAGTTTGACGGGCGCGCGCCTTCGAACAAGCGCAACCGCAACCCGCTGCTACGGCTGAACATTGGGGCCGACGGCCTGAAAACCGGCCACACGCAAGAGGCCGGCTACGGCCTTGTCGGATCGGCCAAACAAGGCGACCGCCGGGTGATCTTCGTTCTCACTGGCCTAGACAGTACCGCTCAGCGGGCAGAGGAGGCTGAGTCCGTGGTTAACTGGTCGTTTCGAAATTTTGTCGAGAGGACAGTTGCCACCGAAGAAGCGCCGATAACCGAAGCCAAGCTGTGGATGGGTGAGAAAAAGACCGTGGGTCTGGTGCCCGACGGCGACCTGAATGTTTTGTTCCCGGTTCTGGGCACCCAGAATATCGAAGCCGAAGTTGTCTATGACGGCCCCATCAACGCACCTGTTGCCAAAGGTCAGCAACTGGCCGAGCTCGTTATAAAGCCAGAAGGTCTGCCCGAAATCCGCCGTCCTCTGTTCGCGGCCGAGGATGTCCTTCTGGGCGGCTTCATGGTGCGCATGATGACGGTCGGTGGCATTGTTCTGAAAGACGTTATTAATAACCCGCTGGAGTCGATGTGACGCAACGCGGGTTATTCCTGACCTTTGAAGGCATAGACGGATCAGGCAAATCAACTCAGGCCCGGATGCTGGCCGAGTCCCTTCGCAATGCGGGCCATCAGGTCGTTCTGACGCGTGAACCCGGCGGGTCGCCGGGGGCAGAAGAAATCCGCCGCCTCGTACTGGAAGGCGACCCTGACCGGTGGTCGGCGGAAACCGAACTATTGCTGTTCACCGCCGCCCGCCGCGATCATTTGGAACGGACAATCGAACCGGCCTTGGCCGCGGGTAAGGTGGTGATCTGCGATCGCTTTGCCGACAGCACAAGGATGTATCAGGGCCTGTCCCGTGGGAACCTGCGGGCGGTTGTCGATCAGCTCCATGACCTGATGATCGGGCGCGAGCCGGACATGACCCTGCTGATCGATATGGACCCGGAGACAGGCCTGTCTCGTGCCAAAGGGCGACAGGGCACCGAGGAGCGGTTCGAAGATTTCGGCCCTGCCCTGCAAAAACAGATGCGCGCCGGTTTTCTGGCGCTGGCTGATGAGTTTTCCGACCGGTTTCGCGTCATCGATGGCAATCGCGACATGGACAATGTCGCACAGGATGTGAGAGGTATCGTCGAGGCAGCCTTGCGATAGACGATGAGCGACGACATCCCAACCCCAGATCAGGCGCCCGGAGCGCCGCATCCGCGTGAGACCGCGCAGCTGTTCGGGCAGGACACGGCCGAGCAAGCGTTTCGTAGCGCCTACAACTCGGACCGGCTGCACCATGGTTGGCTTCTGACCGGCCCGCGCGGGGTCGGTAAGGCCACGCTGGCATGGCGGATCGCGCGATTTCTGCTCGCCACCCCTCCGGCGGATGACGGAGGGCTGTTTGACGCGCCTCCGCCCCCGCAGACTCTAGAGATCGACCCGGACCACCCGGTGTCGCATCGCATATCTGCTGGCGCGGAACCGGGGCTGTCGGCGATCACCCGTTCGTTGAACGATCAGGGGCGTCTCCGGAACGAAATCGTGGTGGATGATATCCGCAAGCTGGGTAAGTTCTTCGGCCTGTCCTCGGCAGATGGCGGGCGACGCGTGGTCATTGTAGACGCGGCTGATGAGATGAATGTCAGTGCTGCGAATGCCCTTCTAAAAATGCTGGAGGAGCCACCGGCGCGCACCACGTTGCTGCTGATCTCGCACCAACCCTCGCGCCTGTTGCCGACCATCCGGTCACGTTGCCGCACCTTGCGTCTCTCACCGCTGGGTCCTGAGGATATGCAGGCCGCTTTGGCGCAGACCGGGGCGGAGGTTCTCAGCCAAACCGATCACCTTGCCGCTCTGGCCGCTGGGTCGGTGGGCGATGCGGTCCGTCTCATCAATCTGGGCGGGCTTGAAATCTATGCCGAGTTGATCGCCATTCTGGGCACCTTGCCACGAATGGACCATCAGCGCGCCCTTAAGCTGGCCGAAGCCGCCGCCCAGCGCGGCGCAGCCGAACGTTTCGAGCTGTTGCTGACCCTGATCGACGTGGCACTATCTCGTCTGGCAATGACCGGCGCGACAGGCATAGCCCCCTTACCGGAAGCCGCCCCCAACGAGGCGGAAACTCTGACCCGGCTTTCGGCCTCACCTCATCAGGCCCGCAACTGGGCCGAGGTGGCGGCAACGATCACCGCCCGAGCACGTCATGGTCAGGCGGTGAACCTTGACCCTGCCGCGTTGGTCCTAGATACGATGTTCAAGATAAAAGAAACCTCCGGTCAGAGCAGATGAGCAACATCCCCCAGATCACCGATAGCCATTGCCATCTGGATTTCCCCGATTTCGAAGGGCAACTGGACCAGATCATCACCAATGCAGCCGAGGCCGGTGTGACCCGCATGGTCACTATCTGCACCCGCCTGCGCAATGAACCCAGCGTGCGCGCCATCGCCGAGGCTCATGCACCGATCTTCTATGCCGCCGGCACCCACCCGATGAGCGCGGCGGACGAGCCGATGGCCATGGTCGATGAACTGGTCGCATTGGCGCAGCACCCCAAATTCGTGGGCATCGGCGAGACCGGGTTGGACTATCACTACACCGCCGACAGCGCCGAGGTGCAAAAGCAATCCCTACGCATTCATATTGAGGCGGCCCAACGCACCGGCCTGCCTCTGATCATCCACGCCCGCGCAGCCGATGACGATATGGCGCGCATTCTCACTGAGGAATACCGCAACGCGCCCTATTCCTGCGTGATGCACTGTTTTTCATCCTCGGCCGAGTTGGCAAAAGCTGCCCTTGACCTTGGGTTCTACCTGTCTATGTCCGGAATTGCCACTTTCCCAAAAAGTCAGGAGCTACGCGATATCTTCGCTATCGCCCCGGTAGACCGCATTCTGGTCGAAACCGACGCCCCTTATCTTGCCCCGCCCCCATACCGCGGCAAACGCAATGAGCCAGCCTATTCCGCTCACACTGCCCGCAAAGGGGCCGAGGTATTCGGCATGGACTACGCAGATTTCGCCGCACAGACACAGGTAAACTTTGACCGCCTGTTCTCAAAAGCGGCACAGTATAAGGCTGCCGCATGACACAGCTGCGCTGCACCATTCTAGGCTGCGGGTCCTCGGGCGGCGTGCCGCGCCTTGGTGGCCATTGGGGCGATTGCGATCCCGATAATCCAAGAAATATCCGCCGTCGCTGCTCGATGCTGGTCGAAAGAGACGGGCCAGAAGGCACGACCTCGGTCCTGATCGACACCTCGCCGGATATGCGCAGCCAGCTTCTGGATACCGGAACCGGGCGGCTCGACGGGGTGGTGTATACTCATTCTCACGCCGATCATGTGCACGGCCTTGATGATCTGAGAATGATCGTCTTCAACATGAAGACCCGTGTGCCGGTCTGGGCGGATGGCGACACCCAGAATGCCCTGCTCGGACGGTTCGGATATGCGTTCATCCAGCCCGAGGGCTCTCCGTACCCACCGATTCTGGAGCTGAAATCTATTGACGGCCCTTTCGAGATCGACGGTCCCGGAGGTCCGATCCCCCTGCGCCCGTTCCGCGTGAACCATGGTTCAATCGACTCGCTGGGGTTTCGGATGGGCAATCTCGCCTATCTGCCAGACGTCGCCGAAATCTATGACGATGCATGGACCGAGATGGAAGGGCTGGATTGTCTGGTCATCGACGCCCTGCGCCGCGCGCCGCATCCTACCCATGCGCATCTGGAAAAAACCCTGGGGTGGATTGAGAAACTGCAGCCCAAACGCGCCGTCCTGACCAATATGCATATCGACCTGGACTATGCGACGGTCGAGGCCGAAACCGCCGATCACATCACCCCCGCCTATGACGGGATGGTGATCGAGCAAGCGCTGTAAGGCCCTGCCGTTTGCGGCACACATATCGCCAGAACCGGGGGCGATATGCTTCAAAGCCTGATTGACGTTATCCTGCCGGTCTTTCTGGTGATTGGCGCAGGCTATGCTGCGACCCGTTCGGGCTATTTCAAAGAGGTGCATGTCGACGGGTTGATGCGCTTCACGCAGGGCTTTGCTATTCCCTGCCTTCTGTTTCTTGCCATCGCCCATCTGGATCTCAGTGCCAGTTTCGACCCTCGGCTTCTGGTCAGTTTCTATTCAGCAGCCGCACTTTGTTTTACTGCGGGACTGTTCGGGGCACGGCTGATCTTTGGCCGTGATTGGGAAGACTGCGTCGCCATCGGCTTTTGCTGCCTGTTTTCGAACTCGGTCCTTCTGGGCCTTCCCATTACCGAACGCGCTTATGGCCCAGAAAGCCTGACCGGCAACTACGCGATCATCGCCTTCCACTCGCCCTTCTGTTACGGCGTCGGGATCACGGTGATGGAGATCGTGCGCAATCGTGGCCATGGCGGCACAAAAATGGTGCGCTCGGTTCTGTCTGCGATGTTCAAGAATGCTCTGATCCTGGGCATCGCGCTGGGCTTTGTCGTCAATTTATCCGGGTTGGTCATTCCACAAGTGGTGGATGAGGCGCTGGAACTCGTAACCCGCGCCGCCCTGCCCGGCGCGTTGTTCGCGCTGGGCGGCGTGCTCGTGAAATACAAACCCGAAGGAGATCTTCGCACGATCGCCTATGTTTGCGGGATTTCTCTGATGTTGCACCCAAGCCTCGTGTGGCTGTTCGGAACAACCACAGGGCTGCCGCAGGACTTGTTCCGCTCTGGAGTGTTGAACGCAGCGATGGCACCAGGTTTCAACGCCTATATTTTCGCCAACATGTACGGGCGCGCCAAACGAGTAGCGGCCTCGTCGGTCCTGATCGGAACCGCAAGCTCGATCCTAACCGTCTGGCTTTGGCTGACACTTTTGGGCTAACACCCGCCTTGACATAGAGAACCGGCGACACACTTACCGCTCAGGAACAGGAGCCCGGAATGCCGCACGCCATCATCGTTGCCCATGGTCAGCCCTCAGATCCGGAACCAGCTGAGGCATCGCTGGCCCAGTTCGCCGCTGAGGTGAATACCCTCGCGGCCGATGTGTCGGTCCATTCTGCAACGCTGGCAAATCCCGGCGTGCTCGAAGAAGTGATGGACAGCCTGCCCCACGACACCGTGATTTACCCCTTGTTCATGGCGAAAGGCTGGTTTGTGACCAGCGCCTTGCCCAAACGCATCGGGGATCGCAACTTGCGAATTCTGGACCCGTTGGGCACCGACCCAATGCTTCCCGATCTTGTCAGCGACGCGTTGAAATCGGCCCTGAGGGCAAAAGACTGGAACGCCGCTGCTTCCGATCTGATCATCGCCGCGCACGGCTCAGGCCGCAGTAGAAACCCATCGGCCGTCGTGAATGACTTTGCCGAGCAGTTGTCGCAAAGAATGACACTCCGCTCGATCCGCGTCGGATTTGTCGAAGAACCTCCGTCGATTTCCGATGCTGCCAATGGAGTGTCAGAACAGTCGCTTTGCTTGCCCTTCTTCGCCTGTCGCGGAGGACACGTGCTGGAAGATGTCCCGGAAGAGCTGGACAAGGCGCATTTCCCAGGCATCGTTCTGCCAGTGATCGGCGAATTGCCCCCGATACAGCGCCAAATCGCCGACACTCTTCAAACGGCGTTTTCCACGGCCTGATCTCAGGATTGCGCCTTGAGCAGCGTGGAATAGAGCCGGTGACAGGATCGACCCTCTCGCTTGGCTTGATACAGCGCGAGGTCCGAGGCCTGCAGAACATCTTCGGCCCTCGGATTGTCAAAATGCGTGGACAAGGCCGTGCCGATACTTGCGGAGATACGGCAATCCTTGTCCTGAAACCTCATCGGTTGGTTCAGTCTTTCGATCAACCGGTCTGCGATAGTTGAAAGCCGGTCGGTATTGGACAGGCCTTGGAAGATAATGACGAACTCATCCCCACCGATTCGCGCCACCGTGTCATCGTCTCGGGTTTCTTCGATCATGATACGGGCGGCCTGCTGCAAGACAAAATCCCCTGCAGCATGTCCCAGCCGATCATTCACGGACTTGAAGTAGTCCAGATCAAGTTGCATTACCGCAAACGGCGCGTTCGACGCGGTCATCTGCCCTAGAAGGCTGTCCATTGCGCGCCGGTTTTTAACTCCGGTCAGGGTGTCGGTATAAGCCTGCTCCTCTGCCGCGAGCATTGCGCCCTGCAGCCTGAGATTCAGCGACCGAGACGCATCCATCGCGGCCGATTTCGCCTCAACCAGATAGAGCAGCTCGATCGCCAGATCAGTGCCGGAAAAATCAGCGCTTGTCAGGGCATAGTCGCGCACCGCGTCGAGGATCGAGATACCAAAGGACAGATTGATAACCGCCCCTTCCCCGCCCGGCAGCGGTGCGACCAGCCCCTTGAGGGCTGTGCGCGGTTCATCATGAAACCTCAGGTGTAGGTTCGCCCCGGCCATCGCCATAAGTGCCGGTATCGTTGTCACCGTGCGGGGACGAACCATCTCAAAAAAATCCAGGAAACTTTTCCCATCCATTACGCAGTCCGGGCGTAACTTTTGCAATGTCGGACCGACGCGTAGGATGCGACCATCCTGGTCAACCAGCAGAAACATTGGACACAGGGTTTTAAGCAACTCTGCCAGATCATCCATCCGCGTCATGCGCCCCGCGCCCCCAAATCGAATTGCCGCCCCTCAGCAAATGCGCTTTCGACAAGCAGGATCGAAATCACCTCGGCCTCGCCCTGCTGACCTTCATGCGACAACATCACCAAAGCGCCGTAATCATCTGCCATCGCACGCAAAACACCGACCATTGCGCTGGCATATCCGGGCAGTCCGGGCCCGCAGGTAAGCTGGAATTCAGTCTGCGAAAGCTCTTGTAATTCAAGGGCTGGAAGAGACAGGTCGGACACGGCCAGTCGGACCCGATCCGCCAGATCATCAAGGGAATGGAGGAATTCGACATAGGTCACACCGCCAAACCGCAACAGGCGGCGCAGCCCTTCGGTATTGGGATGTGAGACCAGATAGGTTCCTACGTCTTCAAGAATCTCGGGTCGCGGCCGGGTGAGTTCTGCACTGAGCGCATCCAACAGAGAGGCCGTGATCGCGTCATCGTAGGTCAACATGGCCTCAAACTCGGAAAACCCCAATCCGGCCAAATCTGTTGCGCGCTGCCAGCACGGCCGCCCGTAGGTTGCGCATACAAACGACTGTATCGCCCGATTGATCAGACCATGCATCAGATGCCTCAGATTGGTTGCACCCGTACTGTGGCCTGACAATCCTTAACAAATAGCCAAGAACCGCTGCTGATCAGCGGAAAGACCTCTTAGTATCATAGCGATATCAAAAATCCGTCGGTGCCCCGCCTTCGGCTTTACGGCGGGTGACGAACTCGGCCAACTCCTCGCGAATACCCTCGTCCAGAGCCGGGGCCTCAAAGCTTCCGATGATCTCTTTGAACATGTGATGCGCGCGCTCAGCCGTCCAAATACCGCCCGCGATTTCCCATCCTTCGTAATTCTTCCAGTCGCTCAGAAACGGTTGATAGAAGGCGGTCGTGTAGCGGTCCTGAGTGTGCTGAATGCCAAAGAAATGCCCGTCATTCCCGACCGCGCGGATCGCGTCCAGAGCGATCTCATCCGGGCCGGTCGCGGTGAGATCAGGGTTCATATAACGTTGAATTTGCTGAAGGATTTCACAATCCATGATGAACTTTTCAGGACTTGCAATCAACCCGCCCTCAAGCCATCCCGCAGCGTGATAGACCATGTTGGTCCCCGATTGCACCGACGCCCAGAGCGAGTTTGACGTCTCCCACACCGACTGCCCATCTGGCACATTCGCCGCACAGACGCCCGACGATCGCATCGGCAGACCATAGAAGCGCGCCATCTGGCCGGTCATCTGAGTGGCCCGCATATACTCAGGCGTCCCAAAAGCCGGGGCCCCGGATTTCATATCCACGTTCGAGGTAAAGGTTCCAATCACGCAGGGAATCCCCGGGCGCACATATTGGAACAGAGCGATAGCACAGAGCGCTTCGGCCAGAGATTGCGCCACAGCGCCAGCGATGGTGACAGGGGCCATCGCTCCGGCCAAGGTAAACGGCGTGACAACGATCGCCTGACCGCGCCGTGCCAGACGCAGGCAACCATCAATCATCGGGTGGTCGTGCTTCAGCGGTGAGGTCGAGTTGATGTTAGTGTACATCCGCGGCGTGGCCTCGAAATCTTCATGACTCAGCCCGCCCGCGATGCGGACCATCTCCATCACATCCTCGACCCGCTCTTTACCCAGCGAGTAGGCGTGCATCGCCTTATCCGTCAGGGTCAGCTTGTCATAAAGCACATCCAGATGGCGGATGCTGGCGTGAATATCGACCGGCTCAACCGGGTAGCCGCCGGCAAAATGGATGCAGTTGAAATACTGTGTCAGCTTCAGCAGGTTACGGCACATCTCGCGGTTGCCGGGAACTTTGGTTCCGATCTCCATATCCCAGTAATTCGGAGGGGAGGAGACGTTGCCAAACAGGATGTTCCGCCCACCAATCTCGATCGTCCGGTCGGGATTGCGCGGCGTGATCGCGAAACGGCTCGGGGCTTTTGCCACCATCTCCATCACGAAATCGCGACCCATCCGTACGTTGTCACCGTTTATCGTACAGCCCGCCTCACGCAGGATGCCGATCGCTTCTTCGTTATAGAACTCGACCCCGATCTCTTCGAGAATTCGCATGGCACCATCGTGGATTGCCTCGATCCCGCCCTGATCCAGAGGCTCGGTCGGTGCATCAATATTGACCGGAGGGTTCCACGGCATCTGATCAATAGCCGCACTTCCCCTGCGCTCGGCAGCGCCAGCGCGCCCTCCGCTACGACGTCTGCGCGATTTGGTTCCGGCCATGTTCGTCTCCCTGCCAGTTGCCTGCTTTCAAGCAAGCCCGGGAAAGGGGTGTCAGGCCGTTCCATCTGCGACAGATTTTGTCGTTTACAAGCTTTGAACCGCCGGAAACGGGTACTTCAAATCTAGTTATCCGCCAACCAAGCCGGGATATGACCAATATCGGGCAAGACCGCATCCGCCATCGGCGCAAGAACGTCGGCGTTGGCGAGACCGGTGAGGACTCCGATCGTGGTCATCCCAGCCGCCCGCCCGGCCTGCAGGTCGTGCAGGCTATCGCCGACCATGGCGATGCGATCCGGCTTTACGCCGATATGCGCGGCGAAGGCCAGCAATTGGCCGGGGCCGGGTTTGAACCCATGACCACTGTCATATCCGGCAATAAAGTCGAAATGGTCTTTGACGCCCACCGACTCCAGATGCTGAAGCGCCGGGTGCTCGCTGTCATTTGTGGCGACTCCAAGCTTGAGGCCGGCCTGTTTCAACGCATCCAGGAACGGCCCCAAAGGCACCGCCTGAGCTTGCGGCGCGGCTGCGGCCTCGGCATTCATCAACTCGATCAAGGCGTCACGCGGCATGCCATCGACATGCGGCAACAGGGCTTCTGCGATTTCCTCAACGGTTCCCGCAATCACGACGCTATCAGGAGAATAGGTCTCGGTCTCAAGGTCGAAGCCGATGATCCGACCCAGCTCCGCCGCACGGTCCGAGTCGTTCTCGGCCAAGCGCAACAACATGGTCCGTCCGAATGTGCCCCAGGTGTTGGCGAAGTCAAACAGCGTGCCGTCCTTGTCGAACACGATCGCATCTATTGGCATGAAAAGCTCCTGCAGAGTCAGGTCCAGTGAACGTGGGAACCACCCGATAACACCGCTTGTGCCTGAGCGGGTTCGTCATACGGCACCGCCGCCGCGTCACAAAATGCCATGATCCACGAATCGTCAAGCATTAGGAAATCCAGAACCGAGGCCATAAACTCGGGCTCGCCTGCCCTGTCGCGCAGATCATTCGCTGCGGCGCCGGTCGAGCCCAGGAAAATGGGCAAAAGCTCCTCATTCCCGACCAGCCATCCGAGGGCATTCAGGGCAAGAGTTTGGGCGGAATCTTCGGAAATCGACATAAACTGGCCTCAGTCCCTTGTCTTGGAAAGGGTTTGTTAACCAGACTCATAAACACTTTGTTCACGCATGCAATCAATGGTGAGCAACTATGTCCGTGCAGGGAACCATCCTTGTTTTAGACGGGGTATCTACAAACCGCATCATGCTGAAGGTTCAGCTGACGGCGGCGTGGTACCACGTGGTGCAAGGTGAGAAATTGGAAGGCCTCGCCGCGCTCTTGCGGCGTGTGCGGCCTGATCTCGTACTGACCGCGCAAACGCTGCCCGACGGCACGGCAGCAGATGTCAAAAGCCTGATTGCGAAAAATCCGGCGTTGGGCGACGTGCCCGTCGTGGCCCTGACCGCCCAGAATGACAAACAGG
Organism: Ruegeria profundi; assembly: GCF_049800715.1. Classification (GTDB taxonomy): domain Bacteria; phylum Pseudomonadota; class Alphaproteobacteria; order Rhodobacterales; family Rhodobacteraceae; genus Ruegeria; species Ruegeria profundi_A. The sequence goes on along the minus strand of NZ_JBNAFO010000010.1, from coordinate 163,761 downwards.
CGAGGCTGCGAGCTTTAGCAGATGGTCTGGATGATGTTTTGACCCACCCGTTCAAGGATACACTGCTGCTCGCCCGTATCCGTAGCCTATTGCGCGCACGAGCTGACACGCAGGACCTGCAATTCCGCGAGAGCCCCCAGTCTCTCGGCCTGGCCGAGCCGGAGACCCCGCACGTTGCAGCCCCCAAACGGGCCCGCGTTGCGGTTCTTGCACAAAAGCCGCGCAACGGCGCGCTTTGGCAAAAAGCCCTTTCCGGGCAGTCCCGCTACGCTTTGAACTCGCACCACCAATCAGACCTTCAGGCCTTGCTCTCAGGCCCGATCCCGGATGCAATCGTGGTCGAGCTGGATGCAGACCGGTCCGTGCTGAACATCCTGGCCGACCTCAGATCACGCGGAGCTACACGTCATACGGTTCTGATCGGGGTGCTGATCGACAACAACGCCACCCGCGCGTCCGAAGCGCTGGACCGGGGGGCAGATGCCGTCTGTCTCGGCGGGTTCTGCGCTGACGAGATCGTCTTGCGGTTGGACAACCAGATTGCCCGCAAAAGCCGGATGGACCAGATGCGAGACTCGCTGAAGAAGGGGATCGCCGAGTCGTGGATCGACCCTCTGACCGGGTTGCAGAACCGCCGCTATGCCATGCGCGCCATCCAACAGATTGCGCAGCAATCGGCACAGACTGGGAGGGGTTTTGCCCTGATGCTGGCCGATCTGGATCATTTCAAGGCGATCAATGACGAATACGGTCACGCCAGTGGTGATTGCGTGCTGACTCAAGCGGCGGCACGGATGCAACAGGTCGTCGGTAAGGCAGGATTCGTCGCGCGCATCGGCGGAGAGGAATTCATGATCGCCGTTCCCAATATCTCGCGCGCCAAGGCGCTGACGATGGCAAGCACCCTGTGCGAGGCGATCTGTGCAGTACCTTTTCGCCTGCCCGATCAACGCACACCGATTTCCGCAACCATAAGTGTGGGCCTGAAAATGTCTGCGCCGACCTACCTTTCACAAGAAGAGGCCGAACCCGTTGAGCAGTTGATCAAATCCGCAGACAAAGCGCTCTACGCGGCCAAACAGGCCGGACGCAACCAAGTGCAGATCAGGCAAAGCGCTGCCTGATCGCTTCAGTGCTTTTTCTTGTGACCGCGCGGACCGCGTTTGACGACTTCTTCCAGACGGGTCGCATAGGTCTGACGCTCCTCGTCGTTCATCTGCGTAACCAGAACCAACCATTTTTCTTGCAGTGCGGCCTGCAAGTCCGCGGTCGCTTGCGCCTGCTGCTGCAGCAATAGCGTGACAGTTTCGGGATCAAATGGAACAGCCCGCAACGCCTCGGTCACAACCATGAAGTCCTCCGAGCGCCCCTTGGCCCCTTTGCCGTGCAGGCCGGATAGCTCTCCCCTCAGGGATTTGCGGTCCTCTTTCGGCAAGGCCCGGTACAATGCGGGCCCAAAGCCCGGTGGTGCCTTGGCGTGATCGCTATTCTTCAGCCGCAATACGCTGCCGACCGCGACCCCTATGACCAACAGGTTGATCGCCAGAGAGAGGGTCAGAACGATCGGCATCCAACGGCGTTTCGGTTTTGGAACAGTGTTCATTCCGTACTCTCCAGAAAACTGGTGTCAAATCCAAGGTCGGCCGCCAGAACGCTGCCATCCGTCGCGCCGAACAGGCCGACCGTATCCGGCAAAACGGCAGGCGCAAAAAACCCTATGAAAATCCCGGTGACGCTGGCAGCCGCCAAGCCGCTAAAGCCCTGCCATCCACCGATATTGTCCAGAAGGCGTAGCCACAGAGACCGTTCAGAGCGTGTGTGTTTCGTCACCCGCCCTAGCCGAATTGTTTCGGCATCTGTCTGGATACGCACGGCAAGATCATCCGGCAGGCCAGGTCGGTCCTTGCGCGCCTGAGCAAACAGGTTTTCCAGTTCCATGTCGTCATCTGCCATCGTCATACCCCAGTTCTTCCCGCCGTCCTGCCAATATGGCCGACAAAGCCCGCTTTCCACGCGCGGTCAAGCTTTCGACCGCTTCTACCGATAGGCCCATGACCCCGGCAATCTCGGGGTTGGACAGTTCCTCAATATGCCTCAACACGACGGCTTGTCGCTGTCGGTCGGGCAATTGCGCAAGCGCGACCTGCAATGCGTCATGGCGCGCCGTATCCTGCATTTTCTCAACCACGCTGGCGGCGTTGTCGGGCGGCTCAGCCTCTTCGGGCAGCTGCTCGGGTGTCTTTTTGCGCTTGCGGTCCAGACACAGGTTCAGCGTCACCCGATAGAGCCAGGTCGACACTTTGGCCGTGCCCGGCACCCATTTGGGGGCCATCTGCCACAGTCGCATCATGGCATCCTGCGTCACATCCTCGGCCTCTGCCTGATTGCCCAGCATGCGCAGAGAAACCGAATAGCAACGCGGGCCCAGCCGGTCCGTCAGGATCCGCGCGGCCCCAGCGTCGCCATCGGCAAACATCCTCAGCAACCTATCGTCACCAAGGTCGTGCGCGGGGGCCCCACCCCCCCCGCCCGGTTTAGGGTGGGGGGTGATATAGAACAAACAAACTAAAAAATAGTAAGCGCCGCATCCCCAAACCACCCTAACAAACCATCCCCCACCCTGGGGGGCGCGGGGCCCCCCCCCCCCGCGCACGTCTTGAGGGTGGGAGGTCAGATCCTCCATCCTGCATCAGCTATCGTCAGCGTCCGATTTCTGGCGCTTCTTGTGATGCTTGCCCATCTTGTCTTTTGCATCGGCAAATTCCTGTTCCGAGATACCGCCGCTGCTATCCGCGTCGATCCGATCAAACATCTTGTCAGCCCGGCGCGGTTTGGGCAACTCATCGGTGCTGAGAACCCCATCGCCATTCGCGTCATGTTTCTCGAACATCTTGGTCACGCGATCATTGGCCTTCTGCTGGGCCGCAGCCTGCATCTCCTCGACGCTCAACTGTCCATCGCCGTTAGTATCAGCCTTTGTGAAGCGCTGCGCGCGATGGGCCTGCATCTCTTCTTTCGTGATCTGACCATCCGCATTGGCGTCCAGTTCCTGAAACGAGACAGGCTCACGATCCTTTGGGCCTGCTGCCAGGGCCGACGTACCTGTGATCGCCACTGCCGACAGAACGATTGCCGGGATGAATTTCGAGTTCTTCATATCGGTTTCCCCATATTGGCGCGACCTGATTGCCGCTGCTCATATCCATTCAAACGCGGCACCAGCGGGTTTCCGTCGAAAAAAGTTTAGCGAAGGATCAGCAGGTCACGAACGCTTGCCCTACCCAAGCGATGCAAAGCGACGCACCCCCCTTTTCTATTACGGCAAACAGGCCCATTATCCGCCAAAGATAGATGCGCGAGTTACATTATCATGGATCAAACGATCACCCCCGCAGTGGAAGAAGAGCGCGAAACATGGCCAGCTTTGGTCAAAGGCTTTCGTTGCAAATGCCCGAGATGTGGCGAAGGCAAGCTGTTGCACAGCTACCTCAAGGTTAACGACAGCTGCTCAAATTGCGGTCAAGAGCTGTTTCACCACCGCGCAGATGACGGCCCCGCCTATCTGACGATTCTGCTGGTCGGGCACTTGCTGGCGCCTGCTTTGCATGTGTCATACGTGCATTGGCGTCCGGATCCGTGGACCATGGCCATCGGATTTTCCATCGGCTGCATAGCGCTGTCGCTGTTCCTGCTGCCCCGCCTGAAAGGGGCTGTCGTGGCTTATCAATGGGCTCGGCGCATGCATGGGTTCGAGAAAGCCGCGTGACCGTCGACAAGACCGCCATCCGCAACGCCGCCACGGTCATCGTATTGCGGGACCGTTTTACCGCGCCTTCGATCCTGATGGGGCAACGCGGGGCCAAAGCGGCGTTCATGCCGAACAAATTCGTGTTTCCCGGCGGCGCGGTCGACCTCGAGGATGCGAGCATCCCACTGGCCGCCCCGCTGCCCCAACTCTGCTATGATCGCTTGGCCGAGCAGGCCGAGGCTGACCTGCAACAGGCGCTTGCCGTCGCAGCAATTCGAGAGTTGTGGGAGGAAACCGGGATGGTCCTTGGCCAACCCGGTGAATGGGACGGCGACGCTCCGGCCGATTGGGCCAGCTTTGCAGCTTTGGGCTACAAACCCTCGGCCGACGCGCTGCAATTCGTGTTCCGGGCCGTTACCCCTCCGGGTCGGCCCAGACGGTTTGATGCCCGGTTCTTTCTGGTCGATGCACAGGCAATTCACGGCGATCTGGACGATTTCAGCCGCGCCTCGGATGAGCTGTCGCACCTGCAATGGGTCAAACTGGACGAAGTCCGCAACTTCGACCTGCCCTTCATCACCGAGGTCGTGCTGGCCGAGATCACGGCCCGGGTCACTGACCCGAACCCGCCATCCTCTGTCCCGTTCTTTCTGAACAATGATGAGGCCAGCCTGTTCCAAAGGCTCAGGGGCTACCCCATGCCCGAGGTTGACTGACCCCAACCTTATTTCATGCGGCTGATCACAACCGTGACTTCGGGCTTTTTACCGATCTCTGCCTTAGCCGTCTGACGCACGATCCGACGCATGGCCTCTTCCAGCTTGTCATCGTCGCACAGGGTTTTGGCCTCAGCCCGCATCAGGAACTGGTTCAGGTCTTCCTCAAGCACCTCAACAAGCGCCGCGCGAGAGGTTCCGATCTCCGGCAGGCCCATCGCATCGCACCATGGCTCACCCAGAGGCTCGTCCTCTTCATCCAGAATGACGGTCACAGTCACGTGGCCGTTCAGCGCCATGCGGATACGGTCGCGCACAACCCCGTCCAACGCTCCGACCTTGACCGTGCCATCCAGATAGGTCCGCCCGGTCTCAACGTAGTCGACAACCTTGGGCGCATTGCCCGTCAGATCCAGCATGGTGCCGTTAACGGCTAGAACACCCGTGCGTCCACCAGCCTCAGCCAGCTTGGCATGTTCGCGCAGGTGGCGGTGTTCGCCATGCATCGGGATCACCATCTGCGGGTCGATCAACCCATGGACTTTCTCAAGATCCGGCCGGTTGGCATGGCCCGAAACGTGATATAGGCCCGAGCTGTCATCCACCACATCCACGCCCTTTTCGCTGAGCTGGTTGATGATGAAAATCACGCCGCGCTCGTTGCCGGGAATGGTTTTCGAGGAGAACAGGAACAGGTCGCCCTCTTTCAACTCGATGCCACGGTATTTACCACGAGCCAGCTGCGCGCTGGCGGCGCGGCGCTCGCCCTGGCTACCGGTTACAATCAGCATCAGGTTCTGACGCGGAAGCTCTACGGCCTCTTCGGCGCTGATCACTTTGGGGAAATCCGACAGGATGCCGGTTTCCGTTGCGGCCTCGATCATCCGGCGCATGGCCCGGCCCAACAGCACGACCGAACGCCCGGCCCGCTGGCCAGCCTCGGCCAAGGTCTTCACCCGCGCGACGTTCGAGGCGAATGTAGTCGCCACAACCATACACTCGGCACTTTCAACCAGCTTGGTGATCTCAGGACCGACCTCGGACTCTGAGCGTCCGGGGTGGCTTGAGAACACATTTGTGCTGTCACAGACCAGAGCCTTGACGCCGGATTTGGCGACATCGGCCCAGAGATCGGGATCAAACGGTTCGCCCACCACCGGGTTTGTGTCCAGCTTGAAGTCCCCCGAATGCACGATCCGCCCTTCAGGCGTGTCGATCACCAGCGCTGCGCTTTCGGGGATCGAGTGCGATACCGGCAGGAAGCCAACTGTGAAAGGCCCTGCTGAGACCTGCTGAGGCCAAGCCGAGGCAGTGAGCACAGCATCTTCAGGGTGGCCGTGTTCTTCCATCTTCCGACGGGCGATATTGGCGGTGAAAGCGCGCGCATAGATCGGCGCACCCAGCGCCTCATAACAATGCGCAACGGCGCCCACGTGGTCTTCGTGCGCGTGGGTGACAAAAACCGCTTCTAGCCGGTCGGCTCGTTCCTGTAGCCATGAGATATCGGCATGGATCAGGTCCACACCCGGCGTGGTGTCCATGTCAGGGAAGGTTACACCCAGATCGACGAGGATCAGACGTTCCTTGCCCGGCGCGCCGTAGCCGTACACATAGGCGTTCATGCCGATTTCACCGGCCCCGCCCAATGGCAGGTAGATCAGTCTTTCGCTGCTCATGTTGAGCCATTTTCCTTGTTGTAGCGATGGATCACGGTCAGCCCGTGCATCGTCAGATCATCTTCGATTGCGTCGAACCCCACGTCGGCCTGATCGAACAAGGGTGCGAGCCCTCCGGTTCCAACGACTTTCATCGGCATTCCGTATTCGGTCTTGATGCGGGCGATCAGCCCCTCAATCAGACCGGAATAGCCCCAATACACGCCCGATTGGATACAGCCAACCGTATTCGTACCAATCACCTTTTCCGGGCGGGTGATGTCGATATGTGGCAGGGCGGCGGCCCCTTGGTGCAGGGCCTCAAGGCTCAGGTTCACGCCCGGCGCGATGATGCCTCCGACATAGGCCCCATCTGAGGAGACCACGTCAAAGTTTGTCGCCGTCCCAAAATCGACAACCACAACGTCTCCGCCATGTCGGTCAAACGCCCCCACCGCATTGGCGAGGCGATCAGGACCCGGTACCGTGCCTTCATCAATGCGTGGGGCTACCGGCAGCAGGCAGTCCGGTTTGCCCACAACCAGCGGACGGCAGCCAAAAAACCGATCCGCAAAGATGCGTAGGTTGAACACTACGCGCGGCACGGTCGAGGCGATGATCACGTCCGTTATGTCAGCCTCGATCCCGTAGTGTTTCACCAGCGTGGAATACCAGGTGAAATAGGCATCCGCCGTGCGCGAGTGATGGGTCGAGGTGCGCAGGGTACACAGGAAACTCTCACCATCCCAGATCGAGAAAACGGTATTTGTATTGCCGCAGTCGATGGCCAGAAGCATCTGAGCCCCCTTCAGAAAAACACGTCCGCCGCAGGAATGCTCACACGGCCTTTGGCGGTGTTTAGGACAAGGTTGCCCCCCGCGTCCACCGTTTCGAAGGTACCAACCGTTTCCGACGTAGCGGTACGGGCGGTAATGACCTCACCCAACCGCGCTGCGCGGGCCAACCATGCGGTGCGGATCGGTTCAAAACCGTAAGTGACGAACTGGGTTTCATACCCGGCATAGGCAACGGCGAGTTCGGTCAGAAAATCCTCGGGCGTGACATTCGCGCCTGTTTCCGACAGCAAGGAGACCGGACGAACGGCACCCGGCTCAACGGCATCCGCGCCGGGCGCTTCGGTCAGATTGACACCGATCCCAATCGACAGATGAGACACTCCGCGCCCCTGCCCTGTGCTCTCCAGAAGAATACCCGCAAGCTTGCCGCCGTTCAGCAACACATCATTGGGCCATTTCAAAGACAAACCTGAGGCTCTGCCCGTCACGGCCACACAGGCATCGAACAAGGCCAAAGCCGCTACGAAGCTGCGCAGAGCCGCACTCTCCGGATCACCTTGAGGGCGCATCAGAAGGGTCGAGGCCAAATTGCCCTTGGGATTGGCCCAAGCCCGCCCTCGCCTGCCGCGCGCTGCTGTCTGATGATGCGCCATGATCCACACGGGGCCTTGCGCCGTGGGTGCAAGACGCGCGGCTTCGTTCAGCGTGCTGTCCACCTCTTGCAAGATGTGCAAGCCGTACCCGCCGGGCCAGCTACTCATGTCAGCAAGGCCCGCTTACGCGGTTGCGCAGCTGCATTGTGTTGGCGGCTTTCATCAGTTGACAAGCGTGGCTGCGGCAGCTGCTGCTGCACCTTCGACACCGAACTGGTAGAACACGCCGATCAACATCAAAGCCGCCGATCCCATCAAGGCCACCCACAATACAGGGTTTGAGTGCGTTTCGATGGGTTCTTCGTTTTCGGCACCGAAATACATGTAGAAGACGATCCGCAGGTAGTAGAACGCACCGATGACCGAGGCGATGGCCGACACGATCACCAACCCGGTTAAACCGGCGCTGACACCCGCCTGCCAAACGCCGAACTTGGCAAAGAACCCGAGCATGGGCGGCACACCCGCCAGGCTGAACATCAGGATCAGAACGGCCAGAGCCTTGCCCGGATCGCGCTTGGAATACTGGCGCAAAGCGTCGATGTCGGTAACGGGTTTGCCGTCCCGCTCCATCATCAGGATGAAGGCGAAGGTGCCGATATTCATCGTCACGTAGATCGCCAGATACATCAGCATAGCTTTCACGCCCAGCTCAGTTCCTGCCGCCAGACCGATCAGCGCATAACCCATATGGGCAATCGAGGAAAACGCCATCAGACGTTTGATGTCACGCTGGCCAATGGCGGCAACCGCGCCGAGCAGCATGGACAGAACCGACAGCAACACGACCACCTGCTGCCAATCCTTAACGATGCCTCCAAACGCATCGTGCAGAAGCCGTGCAAACAACGCCATAGCAGCCACTTTAGGAGCGGTCGCAAAGAAGGCTGTGATCGGGGTCGGAGACCCTTCGTACACATCCGGGGTCCACATGTGAAACGGCACGGCCGAGACCTTGAAGGCCAGACCTGAGATCAGGAAGATAAGACCAAAGAGCAGACCGATCGAGACGTCTCCGGCCTGAACGGTGGCGATGATGCCCGAGAACAGCGTGGTTCCGGTGAACCCGTAAACCAACGACGCGCCATAGAGCAGCAGGCCCGAGCTGAGCGCACCCAGAACGAAGTATTTCAGACCGGCCTCAGTAGATCTCGCACTGTCCCGGCGCAGCGCCGCCACGACATAGAGGGCCAAAGATTGAAGCTCCAACCCCATGTAAAGCGACATCAGATCGCCCGCGCTGACCATCATCATCATCCCGACCGCAGCCAATGCGACCAGCACAGGGTATTCAAACCGAAGCAGGTTGCGGCGGGCCATGTAGTCCTGGCTCATGACCAGAACGGCAGCGGCGGAAAGCAGGATGGCAACCTTGGAAAACCGCGCAAAGCCGTCATCCACGAACATACCATTGAACGCCACATTGGTCCCGTCGCCGTTGCTTGATATCCAAATCGCCAGAAGCGCCATCAGACCTGCCGTGGACCAGACCAACGCCGGGGCCAGCTCGTCCTTCTTGGTGTAAACGGCCCCGATCAGAGCAGCCATCGCATATACGGCCAGAACGATCTCTGGCAGGATTATCGTCAGATCAGCCTGGATCATGTCTCCAAAGCTCCCTTAATGCGAAGCGGCCGTCTGGGTCGCAGCTTCAGCCGCGGCCAGAGCCGTGTCATAGTTCGAAATCAGTGCAGCCGTCGAGTTGCCGATCACATCGGTCACCAGCGACGGGTAGACGCCCAGCAGGATAGTCATCAAGATGAGCGGCGCAAAGATCAGCCGCTCACGCGAGCTCATGTCGGTCATCGCTTTGAGGCTTTCCTTGATCAGATCGCCGAACACAACCCGACGGTAGAGCCAAAGCGCGTACCCGGCCGAGAAGATCACGCCGGTCGCGGCCACTGCGGTTACCCATGTGTTGACCTGGAATGCGCCCATCAGGGTCAGGAACTCGCCGATGAAGCCCGAGGTGCCTGGCAGGCCGACATTGGCCATGGTGAACAGCATGAAGACCAACGCATAGGCGGGCATCCGGATTACCAGACCTCCGTATGCGTCGATATCGCGGGTGTGCATCCGGTCGTAGATCACGCCGACGCACAAGAACAGCGCGGCCGAGATAAACCCGTGGCTGAGCATCTGGAAGATCGCGCCATCAATACCCTGCTGGTTCGCCGCGAAAATCCCCATAGTCACAAAGCCCATATGCGCGACCGAGGAATAGGCGATCAGCTTCTTCATATCCTCCTGCACCAGCGCCACGAGCGAGGTGTAGACAACGGCGATGGCTGACATCCACAGAACCAGATCGGTCATCACCGCCGAGCCAACCGGGAACATCGGCAGGCTGAAGCGTAGGAAGCCATAGCCGCCCATTTTCAACAGGATCGCCGCCAGCACGACCGAACCCGCCGTCGGGGCCTGCACGTGCGCGTCCGGCAACCAGGTATGCACCGGCCACATCGGCATTTTCACCGCGAAGGATGCAAAGAAGGCCAGGAACATCAGTGTCTGCATCCCGCCGACCACATAAATGCCCATCACGCTGAAGCTTTCAGACGAGAACTGATGGCTCATCAGCGCCTCGATATCGGTGGTGCCCGCATCCGCGTACATCGCAACCATCGCCACCAGCATCAGCACCGAGCCGAGGAAGGTATACAGGAAGAACTTGAAGCTGGCGTAAATGCGATCCTTGCCGCCCCAAATGCCGATGATCAGGAACATCGGGATCAGACCCGCCTCGAAGAACAGGTAGAACAGCACCAGATCCAGTGCCATGAACACGCCCAGCATCAGCGTTTCCAGCAGCAGGAAGGCGATCATGTATTCCTTGACCCGTTCGGTCACGTTCCAGCTGGCCAGAATGGTCAGGGGCATGATGAAGGTGGTCAGCAATACGAACAGAACGCTGATGCCATCCACGCCCATCTTGTATTTCAGACCCATCAGCCACTCACCCTCTTCCACCATCTGGAAGCCAGTGTTCGAAGGATCAAAGCCCGTGTAGATGCCAATCGACACGAGGAAGGTAACAGTGGTCGCCAACAGCGCCACCCATTTGGCATTCCGCTGTGCCGCCGCATCATTTCCATGCAGGAACAGCGCCAGAATACCCGCAGCAATGGCCGGGATAAAGGTGACGATCGAGAGGATATTGTCCATTACTGTGCCCCTCCGCCGATCGACATCCAGGTCACAAGGGCCGCAATGCCCAGCACCATCCAGAAGGCGTAGGTAAAGATGTACCCGGTCTGCGCCTTACCTGCGAGGCGGGTGAAGAAGGGAACAACGCCCATTGCTACTCCGTTCAGGAAGCCATCAATTGTGTTGCCATCGCCCCGCTTCCACAGAAGGCGGCCAAGGGCCAGAGTGGGTTTGACAAAGATCGCGTCATAAATCTCGTCAAAGTACCATTTGTTCAGCAGGAACAGGTACAGTGGACGCTGGTTTGCAGCCAGACGCGCGGGCAGCGACGTATTCACGATGTAGAACCAGTAGGCCACGACAAACCCAAGCAGCATAGCCACGAAGGGCGAGACCTTGACCCATTTCGGGACGGCATGGGCGTCATCCAGCACGGTATTGTCCGGTGCGATATACAAAGCGCCCTCACCCGGTTCGCCCGCGAACACGTAGTGATGATCTCCGTGGGCGTCTTTCTTGCCATGTGTCTCATCCGCATGGTCATCCCCGTGCGCCTCATCCGAGTGGGCATCGGCATGATCGTCACCGTGATGCTCTTCGGCGGTACCATCGGCGACATGCTCGGCATGGGTCGCATCGTCATGACCTTCACCATGCGCCGAGGCCTCGGCCACCGGGATCCCGTAGAACTTCCCGACCTTGTCCGTGTGACCGAAGAAGTTGCTGTACCAGATCATCCCCGCAAAAACCGCGCCCAGTGACAAAACACCCAGAGGTATCAGCATCACCTTCGGGCTTTCATGGGCGTGATCATGCGTATGCTTGTCACCGCGCGGTGTGCCGTAGAAGGTCAGGAAAATCAGACGCCAGCTGTAGAACGAGGTGAAAACAGCCGCGATAACCAGCATCCAGAAGGCATAGCCCGTGCCGCCTGCAAAGGCGCTTTCAATGATCGCGTCCTTTGACAGGAACCCGGCAAAGCCGAAGGTGGTCAGCGGGATACCAACACCCGTGATGGCCAGCGTTCCGATCATCATTGCCCAGAACGTATAGGGGATCTTCTTCCGCAGCCCGCCATATTCGGTCATTTCCTGCTCGTGATGCATCGCATGGATCACCGAACCAGCCCCGAGGAACAAAAGCGCCTTGAAGAATGCATGCGTCAGCAGGTGGAACATCGCCGCCGAGTACATGCCGACACCCGCGGCCACGAACATGTAGCCCAACTGCGAACAGGTCGAATAGGCGATGACACGCTTGATGTCGGTCTGAACCAATCCCACGGTCGCCGCAAAAAACGCGGTCGAGGCCCCAAGGAAGGTGATGAACCCGGTCGCACCCGGCGCGAACTCCATCAGCGGCGACATGCGGCAGACAAGGAACACACCCGCCGTTACCATCGTCGCGGCGTGAATCAGGGCCGACACAGGGGTCGGGCCTTCCATCGCGTCAGGCAACCACGTGTGCAGGATCAACTGCGCCGATTTACCCATCGCGCCTATGAACAGAAGGACACATATCACCTCAACCGCGTTCCACTCACCCCAGAGGAAGCTGAGTTGCATTTCCGACAAGTCAGAAGCCGAAGCAAAGATATCCGAGAAGTTGATGCTGTCAGTCAGGAAGAAGATCGCGAAAATCCCCAGCGCAAAGCCGAAATCGCCAACCCGGTTGACGATAAACGCCTTCATTGCCGCCGCATTGGCGCTGGATTTGCGATAATAGAATCCGATCAACAAGTAGGACGCGACACCCACGCCTTCCCAGCCGAAGAACATTTGCACGAGGTTGTCGGCTGTCACCAGCATCAGCATCGCAAAGGTGAAGAAGGAGAGGTAGGCAAAGAAGCGCGGCTTATAGCTTTCGCCCTCGCGCCATTGCGGGTCGTGATCCATGTAGCCGAAGGAATAGAGGTGCACGAGCGCCGAGACGGTTGTCACCACGATCAGCATAATCGCGGTCAGGCGGTCCAAACGAATGGCCCAGCTTGTCGACAGCGAGCCGCTCTCGATCCAGCGAAGGATCTCGATCTGTTGGGTCTGACCATCGAAAGCCAGGAACACGATCCACGACAGCAGACAGGCCAGAAACAACAGGCCCGTCGCGGTCCACATGGCGGCTTTCTCACCGATGAACCGCCAGCCGAACCCGCAGATCAGAGCGCCCACGAGCGGGGCAAAGAGGATGGTGGTTTCCATAGTTCTCTTAGCCCTTCATCATATTGACGTCTTCAACCGCGATGGTGCCACGGTTGCGGAAGAAGCAGACCAGAATGGCCAGACCAATCGCCGCCTCCGCCGCCGCAACGGTCAGCACGAACAGCGTGAACACCTGCCCGACCAGATCGCCGAGGAAGCTCGAAAACGCCACAAGGTTGATATTCACCGCCAGCAGCATCAACTCGATGCTCATCAGCAGGATGATGACATTCTTGCGGTTCAGGAAGAGACCGAAGATGCCGATGACGAACAGCGTCGCCGCGACCGTAAGATAGTGTTCAAGTCCGATCATCTTCTTAAAGTCCCTGCCCCGGTTTCACGTCCTTCAACTCCATCGCCTTGGCCGGGTCGCGCATCATCTGGCCGACGATGTCCTGACGCTTGATGTCCTGACGGTGGCGCAAAGTCAGCACGATGGCGCCGATCATCGCCACCAGCAGGATCAAGCCCGCCAGTTGGAACAGAAGGAAGTATTGATCGTAAAGGATGACACCCAGCGCTTCGGTGTTGTGGCGGTCGCTCGGAACCGGTTGCGCCAGATTGGCTTCAACGCCTTGCGCGCTGTCCCACGCTCCGAACGCCATGACAAACTGCATCAGGATGACCAGACCGATCAGCAGGGCCAGCGGCATATAGCGCGCCATCTCGGCCTTGAGTTCGGCAAAGTCCACGTCCAGCATCATAACCACGAACAGGAACAGCACCGCGACCGCGCCCACGTAGACGATGATCAGCAGCATCGCCACGAACTCAGCCCCTAACAGCACGAACAGCCCAGCCGAGGACAAGAAGGACAGGATCAGCCACAGCACCGAGTGCACCGGCTGACGGCTGATCACAGTGAACAGCCCGCCGGTGATGGCACTGATGGCAAACAGATAGAAGGCAAAGACGGTCATTGATCCTCATCCTCGTTATCGCCCATCACCTCTTGCGCCAGATCCAGCGCGCGGGTCATGGCCGGGATGCCGGCAAAGACCGACATCTGACCGATCGTTTCCACGATCTCTTGTTTCTTGGCGCCCGCTTCCAAAGCATGGCGCACAGTCTGGCGTACCGCCGAGTCCGCCTGCGCACCCTGACAGGTCAGCCCGGCCAGCGTCAGCAGCAGGCGCGTCTTGGCATCCAGCCCGTCCTTATTGACGGTATTGCCGAACATCATCTCCATGACCTCTTTCGGCATGGTCGGCCACAGCGCCTCAAACCCTTTGGGCGAGAAATTCTCCATCGCCGGGTTCATCGCCTTGGCCATGTCCTGAGCTTGCTTCATCATCAGCTCAAACGGATTTGTCGGCGTGTCACTCATCTGTACGGCGCGTCCATTTCGAGGTTACGAGCAATCTCAGCTTCCCAGCGTTCGCCGTTATCCAGCAGTTTTTCCTTGTCGTAGAACAGCTCTTCGCGGGTCTCAGTCGCGAATTCGAAATTCGGGCCTTCGACAATGGCATCGACCGGGCAAGCCTCTTGGCAGAAACCGCAATAGATGCATTTGGTCATGTCGATGTCGTAGCGCGTGGTGCGACGGCTGCCGTCCTCGCGCGGTTCGGCGTCAATGGTTATGGCTTGCGCCGGGCAAATCGCCTCGCACAGTTTGCAGGCGATGCAGCGTTCTTCACCGTTCGGGTAGCGGCGCAGCGCGTGCTCACCCCGGAAACGCGGGCTGAGAGGACCCTTTTCGTGCGGATAGTTCACGGTGGCCTTGGGCGCGAAGAAGTATTTCAGCCCCAGCTTCATGCCGACCCAGAAGTCTTGCAGCAGGAAGTACTTGGCAGCGCGGGTGTAGTCGATTTGAGTCATATCAGCCTCCTACGCTCCAACGCGCAAACGCGCCCCAGAACCAGTCAAATTTCGCCGCAAAGGCCACAAAAACCACCCAAGCCAATGAGAACGGCAGGAACACTTTCCAGCCCAGACGCATCAGCTGGTCATAGCGGTAGCGGGGTGTGATCGCCTTGACCATCGCGAAGAGGAAGAAGAAGAACGCCATCTTCGCGACCATCCATAGCACACCGTCGGGCAGGCCCGGGATCGGCGACAGCCAGCCGCCGAAGAACAGCAGCGTGGTCAGGGCGCACATCAGGAAGATGGCGATGTATTCGCCCGCCATGAACAGAAGGAAGGGCGTGGCCGAGTATTCGACCTGATAGCCTGCGACCAGTTCCGACTCCGCCTCGGGCAGGTCAAACGGTGGACGATTGGTTTCCGCTAGCGCCGAGATGAAGAACAGGAAGACCATCGGGAAATGCGGCAGCCAGTACCAGCTGAAGAAGCCGAACGAGCCATCCTGCGCACGCACGATGTCTCCGAAATTCATCGATCCTGTTGAAATGATGATACCAATGATGATCAGGCCGATAGACACTTCGTAAGAAATCATTTGCGCCGCAGACCGCAGCGAGCCAAGAAACGGATACTTTGAGTTCGACGCCCAACCGCCCATAATCACGCCATAAACCTCCAACGAGGATACGGCGAAGACGTATAAAATAGCGACGTTGATATCCGACAGCACCCAGCCGTCGTTGAACGGGATAACAGCCCAGGCGATCATCGCCAGCACGAAAGAGGTCAACGGCGCGAGGATAAACACGGTGCGGTCCGCACCTGCCGGGATGACCACCTCTTTGACCACATATTTCAGCGCGTCGGCCACCGATTGCAGCAAGCCATAGGCCCCTACCACATTGGGACCTCGACGCATCTGGACGGCGGCCCAGATCTTGCGGTCACCATAGACAAGGAACAACAGCGAGATCATCACAAAGGCCACAACGGCAAGCACCTGCGCCAGGATGATCAGGGCGATGCCGCCCGGTGTGTTTAAGAAATCAGCCATTGGTCCTCACACCGTGGGTCGTCGGGGATATCTCTGCGGGACGGATCATTCTGCGGCCATCCTGTCTGTGTTTTTCGCCTGCGCTGACAGCTCGGCCATCAGTTGTGAGGCGCGTGCGATCGGGTTGGTCAGGTAGAAATCCTTGACCGCATTGCGGAAACTCGCCTTGCCCAGTGAACCAGCCTCAAGCGGCTGCACCTCGTTCTCGATCACCTCGTCGATACGCGCCAGATGCGGTACCGCCTCGATCAACGCGGTCCGCAATTGCGCCAAGGAATCGAAGGGCAACGTCGCCTCCAACTCGGCAGAAAGCGCACGCAGGATAGCCCAATTCTCCTTGGCCTCACCCGGCGCGAAACCCGCACGCATGGCCAGCTGAGGGCGGCCTTCGGTGTTCACGAACAACCCGTTTTCCTCGGTATAGGCGGCGGAGGGCAGGATCACATCAGCGCGGTGCGCGCCACGGTCCCCATGGCTGCCTTGATAGATGACGAATGCGCCGTCTCCGATCTCGACCTCATCCGCGCCGAGGTTATAGATCACATCAGCCGCGCTGATCGCGTCCATACCGCCCGCGTTGGTGGCATCCACATCCATCGCGCCCACGCGCGCGGCAGCGGTATGCAAGATGATCAGCCCACTTTCGGTATTGCTTGCAATGGCTTGCGCGGCGGCCAGAACAGCGGCGCCATCGGCCTCTTGCAGCGCGCCCTGACCGACAATGACCAAAGAGCGTTTTGCTTTGATCTCATCATCGCCGCCCATGTCGACAACCTTTTGCAACGCGGCACGGTCATCGCCCATGTGGTGGTATTCATAGGTCAGATCGGCCGCCGGACCGACCAGAGCAACCTCGGCCCCATGCGCCCAAGCCTTGCGGATACGCGCGTTCAGAACCGGAGCCTCATCGCGCGGGTTGGTGCCGATCAGCAGAATACGCTCGGCCATGTCGATATCTTCGATCGCGGCGGTCCCGGCATAGGCCCCACGGTTGCCCGCAGGCAGCTTGGCCCCGTCCGTGCGGCATTCGACAACGCCGCCCTGCCCTTCGATCATCTGCTTCAGCGCAAAGATCGCCTCAACCGGCGCCAGATCACCGACGAGACCCGTCAGTTTTTCGGCCCCTTTCAAAGCTTCGGCA
Organism: Ruegeria profundi; assembly: GCF_049800715.1. GTDB lineage: Bacteria > Pseudomonadota > Alphaproteobacteria > Rhodobacterales > Rhodobacteraceae > Ruegeria > Ruegeria profundi_A. The sequence goes on along the minus strand of NZ_JBNAFO010000010.1, from coordinate 146,849 downwards.
GCTTTGGTCAGCGCCTCAGGCCACGAGGCCGGGCGCAGCTTGCCGTTTTCGCGCACGTAAGGACGGTCCAAGCGCTGACGGCGCAGCCCGTCCCAGACGAACCGGGTCTTGTCGCTGATCCATTCCTCGTTCACGCCATCATGGTTGCGCGGCAGGAACCGCATCACTTCACGTCCTTTGGTGTCCACGCGGATGTTCGAGCCCAAAGCATCCATCACGTCAATGCTCTCGGTCTTGGTCAATTCCCACGGGCGCGCGGTGAAGGCATAGGGTTTCGAGGTCAGCGCCCCCACGGGGCACAAATCAATGATGTTACCCTGCAGGTTCGAATGCAGCGTCTGGTTGAGGTATGAGGTGATCTCAGCGTCCTCTCCCCGACCAGTTTGACCCATCTGGGTGATGCCGGCGACCTCGGTCGTGAAGCGCACGCAGCGCGTACAGCTGATGCAGCGGGTCATCGCGGTGCCAACCAACGGCCCCAGATCCAGATCGTCAACGGCACGCTTGGCTTCCTTAAAGCGCGAGCCCGAAACACCATAGGCCATCGCCTGATCTTGCAGGTCGCACTCCCCCCCCTGATCGCAGATCGGGCAATCCAGAGGATGGTTGATCAGCAAAAACTCCATCACCCCTTCGCGGGCCTTCTTGACCATGGGTGAGTTCGTCTTGACCTGAGGCGGCTGCCCTTCAGGCCCCGGACGCAGGTCGCGTACCTGCATCGCGCAAGAGGCCGCAGGTTTCGGAGGGCCGCCCACGACCTCAACCAGACACATCCGGCAGTTCCCCGCAATCGACAGACGTTCGTGATAGCAGAAGCGCGGCACCTCGACCCCGGCCTCTTCACAGGCCTGGATCAGGGTCATGGCACCATCGACTTCGATTTCCTGCCCGTCGATATTGATCTTGCGGAGGTCAGACATCGTCAGTTCGCCCTCAAATAAACGCCGATGGCGCTGTTTCTGTCGATTTCTTTCCGCCCTAATGTGCAGAAGGAATTCGGGTTTTCGTAGGTCACGCCGTTGGCGGCAAGATAAGCCTCGCCCTTGGCGCGCATCCGGTCTTTTTCAGCGTCGGATTCGACATAGGCCCGGATCTCTTGGTCCGAGTAGCCAAGGCTGTTCGCCTCGGACCGCAGCCCCCACATCACGTTGATCGCTTTCAGCTTCCGCCCGCTGATCGAGGGGCAATAGTCCGAAATCTCTTTCGCGACCGCAATGTAATACAGCTCATTGTCGATCTGTTTCACTTCACGCAGAGGCGGCTTGGCCTCGGCGACCGCAGGGATCATCAGCGCAAGACCAATGGCAAGTGTTTTCGCATAAGACATCACAGGTCCTTTCATCTTGGATCGACCAAGATGGGTGTCGCCCTGTCTGCTATGCAATAACAGACCGCTGGCCCTGCCGTGATATGCAGAAAATAGCCTCATGGTCTTTGGCAGGTTCCCGCAAAAGTCAGTTTGTCGTCGCTGATGCGCAGGTTCTGCGGTTCTGTATCCGGACCAACCTTCCAAACAATGCGCGACGAGCCGAAGTTCTGGATGCAGAATTTGGTGCCTTCGAACCGGCCCGCCTCACGCGCGCCGTCAAGCGAGGCTGACACATTGTTCACGACTACAGTGAACTCCGTCGGGGTGTTGCGTTTGTCTACCGACTTGGCCTTGGCGCGGAAAAACTGCCCGTCAAACAGCACACGGTCCTTGGACGAGGTGCCGGTACAGGCCGAGATCAACGCAAGTCCCGCAAGGCCAGCCAAGGTTGAGAATTTCATTTTCTTCACTTTGTATATTCCTGTCAGACGGCTGGCATCTGGGCGGCTGCGAGCGCGATCAGAATGGTGTGTCATCCCGCTCACTCCGCTGCGACCTGAGCGCAACGATTGTCGCGCCACTTGCTTGCTTGTTTCAAATCCGCCCATCCAAAGGCGTGTTCACTTGGACCTTCCTGGCGCAGACGCTCCAGCCGCGCCATGGCTTCATCCAGATCCGGCTGGTGCCCCGCGGGCACCCACCACATAACGAAATGCTGATCCCCCAGCAGTTCAAACCAGTCCTGACGACGGTCGTAAAACTGTTTGTGTATGGTGCCCCAGACAAATGTCTCAAGGCTCGCGACATCTTCCCAGACGGTCAGGTTGGCGACAAATTGAGGATCGTCCCCAATCGCGTTTTCCGTGTTCCCGGTTCCCGGCTCGCCCGAGCCTTCCATCATCCAAACAAAGCCCGGCATCCGCTTGCCCAAGCCATTGACCTTGTCGAGATTGGCCATGAACTCAGCCACCCGAGGGTCATCCGTCGGGGCCAGCAGGCGGCCAATATTCAGTTCGGCCAGATGATATCCGTCGGGCTGCCTGATCATTCCGCTGCCATCGCCCCCATGCGGCCTGATTTCTGAGCCTTGATGCGGTCCTCGATCTCTTCGCGGAAGTTGCGGATCAGGCCCTGGATCGGCCAGGCCGCGGCATCGCCCAAGGCGCAGATCGTGTGGCCTTCGACCTGTTTTGTGACGTCAAACAGCATGTCGATCTCTTCCAGCTCAGCCTCACCGCGCACAAGGCGGTCCATCACGCGCATCATCCAGCCGGTGCCTTCGCGGCAGGGTGTGCACTGCCCGCAGCTTTCATGCTTGTAGAACTTCGACAGACGCCAGATCGCTTTTATGATGTCGGTGGACTTATCCATCACGATCACCGCCGCCGTGCCAAGACCCGAGCCCAGTTCACCGCGCAGATAGTCGAAATCCATGATCGCATCGCGCATGCTTTCACCGCGCACGCACGGAACGGACGATCCACCTGGAATGACCGCGAGCAGGTTGCCCCAGCCGCCGCGAATTCCGCCGCAATGGGTTTCGATCAGTTGTTCGAACGGGATCGACATCGCCTCTTCGACGACGCAGGGGTTGTTCACATGGCCCGAGATCGCAAACAGCTTGGTGCCGGCGTTGTTCTGACGACCAAAGCCCGCGAACCAATCCGCGCCCCGGCGCAGGATGGTCGGTACAACCGCGATTGACTCAACGTTGTTCACCGTGGTCGGGCAGCCATAGAGGCCCGCGCCAGCCGGGAATGGTGGCTTCATGCGCGGCATACCCTTCTTGCCCTCAAGGCTTTCGATCAGCGCGGTTTCTTCACCGCAGATGTAAGCGCCCGCGCCGTGATGCAGGAAGATGTCGAAATCCCATCCCGAGCCGGCCGCGTTCTTACCCAATAGCCCGGCGTCATAGGCCTCATCAATCGCGGCCTGTAGCGCCTCGCGTTCGCGGATGTATTCGCCGCGCAGGTAGATGTAGCAGGTATGCGCATTCATCGCGAAAGAGGCAATCAGGCAGCCTTCGATCAGCGTATGCGGATCGTGGCGCATTATCTCACGGTCTTTGCAGGTACCCGGCTCGGATTCATCCGCATTCACAACCAGATAAGACGGGCGGCCATCGCTTTCCTTGGGCATGAACGACCATTTCAGACCGGTTGGGAAGCCTGCGCCACCGCGCCCACGCAGGCCCGAGTCTTTCATCGTCTGGATGATCCAATCCCGGCCCTTTTCGATCAGGCCAGCGGTGCCATCCCAATGACCTCGGGCTTGCGCGCCGCGCAGAGTACGCTCGTGCATCCCGTAGATGTTGGTAAAGATCCGGTCCTGATCCCTCAGCATCGCGTGTTACCCTCAGCTGTCCTGACGCATGCGCCAGAGTTGAAAAATGTTGACGCCTGCATAGATGAAGCCGGCCAAAGCAGCGAAATCAAATAGCAGCGCATAGCGCCCCGGCATTCCAATCGCGGGGCCGATGAACAAAGTCATGCCAAGCCAAACCACCATCGTCACGGCGATGACGATGCCTATATGTCGGCCCTTGCGGGCTATGGCTTGCTCTTTGTCCTTATCCATCTCGTCCTTGAGCCCTTGCAGGGGCGTTTAGTCTTCGTAAGTGCCGTCTTCCTTGGCACGTTTGGCGAATTCGGTCTGATCCCCAACAGCCAGCTTGGCCGCTTGTTCAATCCAGCCATCGCGTTCGATCCGGCCCTTGAACTTCAGGCGCGCATCCACCCAGGCCACGTGCTCGGGCGTCCAGGCTGCGATCTGATCATAGTGGAAAAAGCCCAGCTCGTTCAGCGTCTCTTCCAGTTTCGGCCCCACGCCTTTGAGCATCTTGAGATCGTCCGGCAGGCCCCCACGCGCCTCGGTCAGCGTTCGGGGTTTATCTTCCTCGACTTCTTTCGCCTTGGCCTCAGCGGCCTGTTTCACGGCTGGTTTCGGTGGCTCAGGCGCTTTCGGCGGTTTCGCCGCCGCCGAGGCTCCGGCCTGCTTGCCGTCTTTGCCCAGCCAAGGTGTGAGGATCGGAACCTCGGTCCCGTCGATCCGCTTGACCGTATCGCCAAGCTCTGCCGCTAAGGCCACGCTGGCATTGTGTTCCGGCTTTCCAGCCTCATGTTCGGTCAGGCTGCTGAGGCCTTTCAAAGGCTCTGCCGCATATCGCCCGTTTTGAGGGCCGGGCGTAGGCACCTTCCCCGCCGCCAGATTGTCTATGATCTTGCCAAAACTCTCGGCGGTCAGGTCTTCGTAGTAATCCTTGCCGATCTGCGCCATCGGAGCATTCGTACAGGACCCAAGGCATTCCACCTCTTCCCAGCTCAGCTTGCCATCGGCGGATAGCTCATGTGGCTTGGCGGCGATCTTTTCCTTGCAGACCGCAATCAGATCCTCGGCCCCGCAAATCATGCACGAAGTCGTTCCACACACCTGAATATGCGCCACCGAGCCGACCGGCTGCAGTTGGAACATGAAGTAGAACGAGGCGACCTCGAGCACGCGAATATAGGCCATGCCCAGCATGTCGGCGACGGATTCAATTGCCGGGCGGGACAGCCATCCCTCCTGTTCCTGCGCGCGCCACAGCAGAGGGATCACCGCACTGGCTTGGCGACCCTCAGGGTATTTGGTGATCTGCGCTTCGGCCCATTGCTGGTTGGCGGCGGTGAACGCAAAGCTTTCGGGTTGTTCGGGGTGAAGACGGCGGAGCATTAGCGGTCAATCTCTCCAAATACGACGTCCATGGTGCCGATAATGGCGGCGACGTCAGCCAGTTGGTGGCCTTTGGCGACGTGATCCATGGCTTGCAGATGCAGGAAACCCGGTGCGCGGAGTTTGGCGCGGTAGGGTTTGTTGGTGCCGTCGGCAACTAGATAGACGCCGAACTCGCCCTTGGGGGCCTCGACGGCGGCGTAGACTTCGCCTGCGGGGACGTGGAAGCCTTCGGTGTAAAGCTTGAAGTGATGGATCAGGCTTTCCATCGAAGTCTTCATGTCCGAGCGTTTCGGCGGGGTGATCTTACCGCGCGCCAAAACATCGCCCGGGCATTCCCGGATTTTTGCGATGGCTTGACGGATGATCAGCAGCGACTGGCGCATCTCTTCCATGCGGCAGAGATAACGGTCGTAGCAGTCGCCATTCTTGCCGACGGGGATCTGGAACTCGAACTCGTCGTAGCATTCGTAGGGCTGCGCGCGGCGCAGGTCCCATGCAAGGCCCGAGCCACGGACCATCACGCCCGAGAAACCGTATTTCTGAATGTCATCCTCGGTCACAACGCCAATATCGGCGTTGCGCTGTTTGAAGATGCGGTTTTCGGTCAACAACCCGTCAATGTCGTCGAGGACGGCGGGGAATTCGTGGCTCCACGCCTCGATATCGTCCAGCAGCTCGGGCGGCAGGTCTTGGTGCACACCACCGGGGCGGAAATAGGCGGCGTGCAGGCGGGCACCACAGGCGCGCTCATAGAACACCATCAGCTTTTCGCGTTCCTCAAAACCCCACAGCGGCGGGGTCAGAGCGCCCACATCCATCGCTTGCGTGGTCACGTTCAGCAGATGGTTCAGGATGCGACCGATCTCGGAATACAGCACCCGGATCAACGAGCCACGGCGCGGTACTTCAACCCCAGTCAATTTCTCAATCGCCAGACACCAGGCGTGCTCCTGATTCATCGGCGCCACGTAATCCAGACGGTCGAAATACGGCAGGTTCTGCAGATACGTCCGGCTTTCCATCAGCTTTTCGGTGCCACGGTGCAGCAGACCGATATGCGGATCGCAGCGCTCTACGATTTCTCCGTCCAGCTCAAGCACCAAACGCAAAACGCCATGCGCGGCAGGGTGTTGCGGTCCGAAGTTGATGTTGAAATTGCGGATCTTCTGTTCGCCGCTCAGCGCGTCCGTGCTGCCGTCATCATATCTTGAGCCGTCCATCACCGCCCCCGCTTTTTCTTCGCGTCCGCGCGCACCCGGACCTTCTCGGCCTCAGCCGCCTTGGCCGCGGCGCCGGCAAGCAGCACCCCAAGAGCGCCCAAAATGATCAGTTCCCCCAGCATCTCAGCGACGCTCCATCTCTTGCAGCTTCATGGCCATGATCCACAGTAGGATCAGCGTTCCAATCGGGATGACACATGCAAACGCCCAGAACTTCTCGATCCCGAAATGCGGCAGCAGTTTCAGCATCGGGATGATCGTGGCGATCGTGAACGCGATCCAGATCAGGAATTCCATGGCTTACGACTCCTGTTTTTCATCCCCCGGAAGAATGTAGTTGGCACCTTCCCATGGGGACATGAAATCAAACTGACGGTATTCCTGCACGAGGCTGACGGGTTCATAGACCACGCGTTTCTGCGCCTCGTCATAGCGAACCTCGGTGTAGCCGGTGGTCGGGAAATCCTTGCGCAGCGGATAGCCGCGGAACCCGTAGTCGGTCAGGATACGCCGCAGGTCCGGATGGCCCGAGAACAGGATGCCGAACATGTCGAATACCTCTCGCTCGAACCAGTTGGCCGAGGGATGCGTATCGACGATCGAGGGCACCATGTCTTCTTCGCGGATGGAGACCCGCAAACGAATACGTTGGTTCTGGTACATCGACAGGAAGTGATAAACCACGTCGAACCGCTTGGCCCGTTCGGGGTAATCCACGCCTGTAATATCGACCAGAGTCGAGAACTGGCAGGAGCGGTCGCTTTTGAGGAATTCGATGAACTCCACAAGGTTTGATAGCGCCACATCCACATTCAGCTCACCATGCGTGACATCCCAGGACAACACACAGTCGGACCGTTTCAGCTCCAGATGCGTACCGAGTTCTTTGAGTGCTTCGCTCATCCGCCCTCTCCTTTAGCGCACGATCGTGCCGGTACGGCGGATTTTGCGTTGCAGCTGCATCAGACCGTATAGCAGCGCCTCAGCCGTCGGAGGACAACCGGGGACATAAATGTCTACCGGAACGATACGGTCACAGCCACGTACGACGGAATAGGAGTAGTGGTAGTAGCCACCGCCATTCGCGCAGGACCCCATCGAGATCACATAGCGCGGCTCGGGCATCTGGTCATAGACCTTGCGCAGCGCCGGAGCCATCTTATTGGTCAGTGTACCAGCCACAATCATCACATCGGACTGGCGCGGCGAGGCACGCGGCGCGATGCCAAACCGTTCCGCGTCATAGCGCGGCATCGAAGTGTGCATCATCTCAACTGCGCAGCAGGCCAGACCAAAGGTCATCCAATGCAAAGACCCGGTCCGCGCCCAATTGATAATGTCTTCGGTCGAGGTCAGCAGGAAGCCTTTGTCCTGCAGCTCGGCATTGAGGGCCTGGGTGGCGACTTCTTTGTCGACGCCAGCGGTATTTGCACCCGTCATCACTCCCATTCCAAGGCCCCCTTCTTCCATTCATAGGCAAAGCCGATGGTCAAAACGCCCAAGAAGACCATCATCGACCAGAACCCTACATCGCTGATGTCCTTAAAGCCCACGGCCCATGGGAACAGGAACGCAATCTCGAGGTCGAAAATGATGAAAAGGATCGAAACCAGATAGAAGCGCACATCGAACTTCATCCGAGCGTCATCAAACGCGTTGAAGCCGCATTCATAGGCGCTGACTTTTTCGGGATCGGGGTTGCGAACTGCCAGAACGACAGCTGCCAGAATCAGGACAATTCCCAGGCCGATGGCTACGGCCAGAAACACCAGAACAGGGAGATACTCCCGCAGCAGGTCTTCCACGTCTAGCTCCTTTCCTGCGCGTCCCCTTTCGGAGGGCGCCGTCAATTGGCGTGTTGACTCGACTTTCTCTAGCCCCACGCGGTCAGAGGGTCAACCGAACACAAGCGCGCACCACGTCATTCATCCCCTTGACAGACCTTCGGGAATCACCCCGATTTCGCCTCAGCGGACAATAGACGCCCCAAGTTAATCTTTGTTGTTCCACTTGGGGTTACGTTTTTCAAAGAAAGCTTCGATGCCTTCGCGTGCTTCAGGCGTCTCCCATCGGGCGACCAACGCTTGGATGGTATGGTCGATCACACTGTCGTCAAGACGCGGACCGAGGTTTTGAACCAAGGCCTTGGCTGACGCCACAGCCCCCGGCGCGCAGGACAGGTAGGGGGTGATTTCATCCTCGACAGCGCGCATCAGTTGATCGGCTGGCACCGCTTTTGCCAACAGGCCAAGCGCCACCGCCTCGGCTGCATCGAACAGACGCGCGGACATGAAAACACGCCGCGCGCGCGCCTCACCCATCCGCGCGATCACGTAAGGCCCAATCGTCGCTGGGATCAGGCCCAGCCGGGTCTCAGTCAGGCCCATTTTCAGGGTGTCAACGCCAAGTGCCACGTCGCAGACCGAAGCCAGCCCGACGCCACCGCCAAACGCGTTGCCTTGCAATGCACCAATCAAAGGTTTGGGCATCTCGTTCAGCGCCTTCAGCATTTCCGCCAGCTTGCGCGCCTCGGTGAATCGGGTCTCGGCATCCGCAGCCATCTGATCGCGCATCCACCCCAGATCGCCCCCGGCGCAGAAACTCTTGCCAGAGCCGGTCAGCACAACAACGCGCACCGCCTCATCGCGCCCCAGCTGCTCCGCCGCCTGAGTTAATTCGCTGATCATCAGCGCCGACATGGCATTGTGCTTTTCGGCGCGCGACAGAGTCAGCGTCGCAACACCCCGGTCATCTGTGACGACCGCAATCGTTTCAAACATGTCAGCCTCTCATTGCCTGCGCCATCTGCGCGGCTTCGTCCAAAACTGCTGCGTCCAGACCGGTCTCATATCCCAGCCGCTCCAGATGGGCGGCGACGGCCTCAGTCGCGACATTGCCAGCTGCGCCGGGTGCATAGGGGCATCCCCCCAACCCCCCGACCGCAGCGTCAAACACCCGCACGCCCAGCGCCAGCGAGGCATCAATATTGTCCATCGCTCGCCCGTTGGTGTTGTGGAAATGGCCCGCAAGCCGTGTAACGGGCACCCTGTCGCGCACCGCCAGCAGCATATGCGCAATCTTGTCCGGGGTTCCCTGCCCGATCGTGTCGCCCAGCGAAATCTCATAGCACCCATGCGCGAACAGAGCGTCCGCGACCTCAGCCACTTTTTCGGGCGGAGTTGGACCGTCATAGGGGCAATCGGTCACGCATGAGACATAGCCCCGGACCGGCAGGTCGATATGACGCGCGGCCTCAAGGATCGGCGCAAACCGTTCAATGGAGTCCGCGATGGTCGCGTTGATGTTGGCTTTCGAGAACCCCTCGGACGCTGATGCAAACACTGCGATCTCATCCGCTTTGGCCGCCAACGCGTCTTCATAGCCGCGCATGTTCGGCGTCAACGCCGCATAGCGCACGTCCTCGGCCCGTTTGATCCCAGCCAGAACCGCGCCGCTTCCTGCCATTTGCGGCACCCATTTGGGAGATACGAAACTGGCCACCTCAATTCGATTGAACCCCGCGCGGCTCAGGCAATCGACCAGCGCCACCTTTTCGGTCACCGGAATCTCGCGCTTTTCGTTCTGAAGCCCGTCCCTTGGCCCGACCTCGAATATCTCGACCCGTTCTTTCATCAGCGCATCCCTTCCCGGCTTCTTTTCGTTTTACATACGGATGGTCTGACTGTGCCACGCAATGCACGGCCCGAACAGATCAATCCTCAGCCAAACGAACCAGTGCCGCACCAGCCTCGACCTGCGCACCAGCGTCAGCCAACACCTCGGCCACCACGCCGTCGCGCGCCGCGAGCAGAGAATGCTCCATCTTCATGGCTTCCAGAATCGCCAGCCGGTCACCCTCTTTCACCGCCTGCCCTGCCAAGGCAAAGACGGCCTTGACCAGACCTGGCATCGGCGCCTCGATCACGTTGGTATCTCCTGCAGCGCTGGCATCGCGATCCAAGGAGTCGACGATTTCAAACGCCTGCCCATAGCCTTCAAACACTGTGATCTGAGGCCCAGCGACGGCAACATGGGGCATGCGCTGTCCATCAATGACCCACCCCCCATTGCGCTGCGCAATCACCTGCGTGCCATTCACGGTCCAGACCTGCCGGTGCGGGCTTTCGACCTGAACATCCAGATCAAGAACCTCACCGTCGCGCATCAGCTGCACGGCCCGGTGCAACGGCCCCCACAGGGTGAAGCCTGTCTCTGACGTGGTCTCTGTTAGCCCCAGCGCTGTCATCGCCGCGGCCACCACCGAGGCATTGCTCGCGTCCGCCGCCTGCACAAGATCCTCGAGGTCACGCCCGATCAGACCCGTATCGACATCGCCCGAGGCAAACCCACCATGGCGAGTCAGAGCGCCAAGAAAGGCCAGATTGGTCACCGTCCCGGCAACCTCGGTTTGACGCAGGGCCCGATGCAGGCTTTCCAGCGCGACCGCGCGGGTCGGACCATGCACGACGACCTTGGCGATCATCGGATCATACCAGGGGCTGATCGTATCCCCCGCCCGCACGCCACTATCCGCGCGGCACTCAAGCGGAAACCGCAGATGGGTCAGAGTTCCCGTTGCTGGCAAAAAGCCCTTGGGCACATCCTCGGCGTACAGCCGTGCCTCAAACGCGTGACCATTGATCGACAGGTCATTCTGCTGCCTCGGCAAGCTTTCACCCGCTGCAACGCGCAACTGCCATTCGACCAGATCAACGCCCGTAATCGCCTCGGTCACAGGATGTTCAACCTGCAGGCGCGTGTTCATCTCCATGAACCAGAAGCGATCCGGCCGCAGCCCTTCGGACGCGTCGACAATGAACTCAACCGTCCCGGCCCCTTTGTAGCCAATCGCCTCTGCCGCACGAACACCGGCCTGCCCCATCGCCTCGCGCATCTCAGCCGTCATACCGGGGGCCGGCGCCTCTTCAATCACCTTCTGATGTCGCCGTTGCAGCGAGCAGTCCCGTTCAAACAGATGCACCGCATGGGTGCCGTCGCCGAAAACTTGAACCTCGATATGCCGAGGTTTGGCGACAAATTTCTCGACCAGAACCGCGTCATTGCCAAAGGCGGTCTTTGCCTCACCGCGCGCGCTGTCCAGAGCGTCCGAGAACGCCTCGGGAGTCTCAACCAACCGCATACCTTTGCCGCCGCCACCTGCAACCGCCTTGATCAGCACGGGATAGCCAATGGCTGCGGCTGCCTCGGCCAGATGAGCGGGGTCCTGATTTTCACCGTGATATCCGGGCACAACGGGAACGCCCGCGTCCTCCATCAAAGCCTTGGCCGCATCCTTGAGACCCATCTTACGGATCGCATCCGCCGACGGTCCGATAAAGGTTAGCCCTGCGGCGTCAACTGCACCCACAAAATCGGGGTTCTCGGACAGAAACCCATAGCCAGGATGGATCGCCTGCGCCCCGGTCTCGAGTGCCGCCTGGATGATCACATCTCCCTTTAGATAGCTTTCAGCCGGAGCGGCCCCGCCGATATTCACCGCCTCATCTGCCATCTGCACATGCTTCGCCGTGGCATCCGCATCCGAATAGACAGCAACACAGGACACACCCATTTTCTGAGCGGTTTCGATAACGCGACAGGCAATCTCGCCTCGGTTTGCGATTAGGATTTTACTGAGCATGACAAACCGCCTCTTCGAAGATAGAACCAGACGAGCATTCGGTGCTTAGGCTCCAAGAGGACGCAGTGCATTCGAAAGCTTCATCGCGGAAATAGAACAGAAAGTTTCTCGCAGGGTCAGACCTAGCCGACACTATAGTCCAAGGTGTCTCGTCTTGACCTTCCCTAAAATCGCCCTCCACCGCGTAAAACTCTCCCCAAGCTGGCGCCACTTTACTGAAGCGGCACTGCCCACCGAACCACCCGTGATCATTGATCGAAGTGAAACGAAATCGCTGGCAATCAACAAACCGGATAAACAGATGCCCTCGCGCCAGATGCGACGGGTTCAACCACTCATTTGGGCAAAACCGCAACCAGAGATCGCCACCTGCTCTTGCAGCTACCGGCATCGGCGCATTCGGATCAGCGTTCCAATCCTCGTTCAATTTCGTGAAATGTGTGTCCATTGGGAAATCACATCCTGAACACGCCGAAACGTGTTTCCTCGATCGGGGCGTTCAAGGCGGCACTCAGAGACAGGGATAGTACATCGCGCGATTTGCGTGGGTCGATGATGCCGTCATCCCACAACCGAGCCGAGGCATAGAGCGGATGAGACTGCTCCTCGAACATATCCAAAGTCGGGCGTTTGAATTCGGCCTCCTCCTCGGCCGACCAGGTCCCGCCCTGCCGTTCGATCCCGTCGCGTTTGACAGTGGCCAGAACGCCTGCCGCCTGCTCTCCGCCCATCACCGAAATCCGTGAGTTCGGCCAGGTCCATAGGAACCGCGGCTGATATGCCCGACCGGCCATGCCATAGTTTCCGGCTCCGAAAGACCCTCCGACAAGCATCGTGATCTTCGGCACCGAGGTTGTCGCCACCGCCGTCACCATCTTGGCCCCATGCCGCGCGATGCCTTCGTTCTCGTATTTGCGACCGACCATAAAGCCGGTGATATTCTGCAGGAACACCAGCGGGATGCGACGTTGAGAACACAGCTCAACAAAATGCGCCCCCTTCTGTGCAGCTTCGGAAAACAACACACCATTATTGGCGATGATGCCCACCGGGCAGCCTTTGACATGGGCAAAGCCAGTCACCAGTGTCTCGCCAAAGCGTGGCTTGAATTCATCGAACCGAGAGCCATCGACCAGACGCGCGATCACTTCTCGGATGTCATAGGGCATGCGCAGATCAGCCGGAACAACGCCGAGGATCTCCTCGGGGTCATAAGCTGGGTCTTCCGGGGTGGCCCAATCTACCGTCTGCGGTTTACGCAGGTTCAACGAGCCGACAGCCCGACGTGCCAAAGCCAGCGCGTGGGCGTCATCCTCGGCCAGATAGTCCGCCACGCCGGACAGGCGGGTATGGACATCGCCGCCGCCCAGATCTTCGGAACTCACAACCTCGCCGGTCGCCGCTTTCACCAGAGGCGGCCCGGCCAGGAAGATCGTACCTTGTTCTTTCACAATGATGGTCACGTCCGACATTGCGGGCACATAGGCCCCACCCGCCGTACAAGAGCCCATCACCACAGCAATCTGAGCAATCCCCTTCGCGCTCATCCGCGCTTGGTTATAGAAGATACGGCCAAAGTGGTCGCGGTCAGGGAAAACCTCATCCTGATTGGGCAGGTTCGCGCCGCCGCTATCGACCAGATAAATGCAGGGTAGATGGTTTTCCTCGGCAATCTCCTGCGCGCGGAGATGTTTTTTGACGGTCATCGGATAGTATGTGCCGCCCTTCACGGTGGCGTCGTTGCACACCACCATGACCTCGCGCCCCTGTACTCGGCCAATGCCCGCGATCACCCCGGCACAAGGCGCGGCATCGCCATACATTCCATGCGCCGCCGTCGCGCCGATCTCTAGAAACGGAGACCCTGGATCGAGCAGGTTCGCCACCCTACGTCGAGGCAGCATCTTGCCCCGAGAGACGTGCCGCGCGCGAGATTTCTCTCCGCCTCCCATACGGGCTGCTTCGGCAGCTGAGGAAATCTGCGCCAGCGCGTCGAGATGGGCTACGCGATTTGCTTTGAAGCCCTCAGAGGCGGACATGGCTTTGGACGTTAGTTTCATTTGGCTACCTCATCGGCTAGTCTTTGCAGGTGCCGCCACTCCACCCAACCTCCTGCATTCAAATACATCTTGCACCACGTATCCGAGGGAATTTCTTCTCTAGGAGATGCATCGCAAACATCGAACTCCTCTTGGACTAACCGGAGGTACTTACGTTCATAGTTTCGAGCTACCCAGCCGGACCCTCCAATGCTTTCCGGCAAATTGGATTCTATCTCTTTCCAGATTCCACCGACATGTTCAGAAAGCTCTACCAAACATTGAACTCGATCTTCTTCAACGCGTCCGATTGTGCAGTATTCGACTGCAGTGCTCACACAATTGGTGTCCATCGTCATACCGTTCTCGGGTTGACTTAAATGTGCACACCCGTTGAACCATTTCAAAACACTAATCGGTTTGTCCGTACTTTCTGCATGCGCAGTGCAAACGCTAGACAAAACTAAGGAAAGTGCGCAGGCCAAGTTTTTCATAGTGGGACCTCCCCAGCAGCCCGCGCCTTCAATTCCTTGCGGATCACCTTCCCCGTCACCGTCATCGGCAACTCGTCCAGAAACGCCACCTCACGCGGATAGGAATACTGCGCTAGCCGGTCCTTGACCCAGTCCTGTAACTCCGGTCCTGAGGCCTCAGCCCCAGGTTTCAACACCACATAGGCCTTCACGATCTCGGTCCGCAGCGGGTCGGGCTTGCCGACCACGCCGACCGTTGCCACAGCCGGGTGCGTCAGCAAACAATCCTCGATCTCAGCCGGGCCGATGCGGTATCCGGATGAGGTGATCACGTCATCATCGCGACCGACGAAGCGCAGATAGTCGCCCTCCCAAACGCCTCGGTCTCCGGTGATCAGCCAATCGCCCCGGAACTTCTCGGCCGTCGCCTCGGGTCGGTTCCAGTATTCCAGCAACATCGAGGCCGAACCGCGCCGGATGGCCACATCGCCCTCGTCCCTCGTGGGCGTGCCGTCCTCATCGATCACCGCGACCTCATGGCCCGGTACCGGCTTGCCGATGCAGCCGGGGCGCACCGGAAAATCCTCGGCACAGGACGAGACGACCATATTGCATTCGGTTTGGCCATAGAACTCGTTGATCGTCAGTCCAAAGGCCTGTTGCCCCCACGCCAGCATCTCGGCGCCCAGAGGCTCACCCCCAGATGCGACCGAACGCAGGCCGGGGATGCTCTGATCCGCCGCTTTCAGCATCCGCAGCGCGGTCGGAGGGAAGAACACATTGCGCACGTTGCCGCGCGCGATTACGTCGGCGCAGGCTTCGGGGGTGAATTTTTCCAGCCGTGAGGCCACCACGGGAATGCCCAGCGCCAGGCCCGGCATCAGGACATCGAACAGCCCTCCGATCCAGGCCCAATCCGCCGGGGTCCATAGGCAATCCCCCGCGCGCAGGTGATTATGGCTAATCGAAACGCCGGGCAGATGGCCGGTCAGCACGCGGTGCCCGTGCAGAGCACCCTTAGGGCTGCCGGTTGTGCCCGAAGTATAGATCAGCACGGCGGGGTCTTCGGGGCCGGTATTCGCAAAGGGCAACTCTGGGCCGCGTTGGACAAACTCGGCGGCGACTATCGGCTCGGCCAGATCACCCAGCAGCACCGCGCCCTCGGCATCTGTCAGAACGATCCCTGCCCCGGCATCCGCTACGCGGGAGCGCAGCGCGTCTTGTTTGAAAAGCTTGAACAGAGGCACCGAGATCGCACCGATCTTCCAGATCGCCAGATGCGCCGCCGCACACCACGGCGACTGGCTAAGCAAAACACCAACCCGGTCACCGGTCTGGACCTTGGGCAAGAGCGCCCGCGCAAGCCCATCGGCCATCTCGTGCAGTTGACCGTAAGTTACCGGCCGCTCATCGCCCTTTGTCAGATCGACCAAGGCGACCTGTTCGGGCGGATGGTTCAGGCACTGGTGCGCCATGTTCAGCCTATCGGGGACATCCCAGCCACCAGCCGAGCGCAAACCCGGTATGCGCAGATCGCCTGACATCAAAATTTTCCTTTATTTTCAGGGATTTCAGCTATGTCACACTTGGCGGGTGCGCTCTCGCGAATTTGACTCAGATCAGAGAGCGCAGGCAGCGCCCGTGCAAAACAGCGTTCATCAACTGAACCAAAGGCAGAACAATGACCAATAAACTCGCCGCTTTGACACTCTCCACTGCGCTGGTCGCGCTGGCTGGCCCCGCACTCGCCCAATCGCAAGGTGACTGGACCGTTGGTTTCGGTGTCGGCTACCTGGACCCTAAATCTGACAACGGAACGCTGGCTGGCGCGGACGCAACCATTGACGCCGACACCCGCCCGATATTCACCGCCGAGTATTTCGTCCGTGACAATCTGGGTATCGAACTGCTGGCCGCGACGCCGTTCAAGCACAACATCTCGCTGAATGGCGTCGAGACATCCTCGGTCAAGCACCTTCCGCCCACCTTGTCGCTTAACTACCACTTCCCGACCAACAGTGCGTGGAAGCCCTATGTTGGTGCAGGTCTGAACTACACCATCTTCTTTGACGAAAGTCTGGACGGTCTTGAAATCGACAATTCGTTCGGTGTTTCGCTGCAGGCCGGTCTGGACTATATGGTCTCCGACGCTGGCGCTGTCCGTTTGAACGTGCGTTGGTTCGATATCGACTCGGACGTCAAACTGAACGGTGCCGATATCGGTACCGCGGATATCGATCCTTGGCTGGTCGGCGTATCCTACGTCCATCGCTTCTGATCCTTTGATCGAAACGCCCCGCAGTTCCCTCGGCTGCGGGGCGATTTCTTACCCCAGCATTTCGCCCATCAATTCGCGACCGATTAGCATGCGGCGGATTTCGCTGGTCCCGGCCCCGATCTCCATCAGCTTGGCATCCCGGAAGATCCGGCTGACCGGAGCGTCCGACAAGAACCCCGCCCCACCCATCGCCTGAACGGCCTGATGCGCCTGCGTCATCGCCGCCTCAGAGGCATAGAGACAGCACGCAGCCGCGTCTTGACGAGTCACATCCCCACGGTCACACGCCTTGGCGACCTCATACACGTAAGCACGGGCCGAGTTCATCGCAGTGTACATATCTGCGATCTTGCCCTGCATCAGTTGGAACATGCCGATGGGTTTGCCAAACTGCTTGCGTTCAGCCAGATAGGGCATGATTTCATCCAGACAGGCGGCCATGATGCCGGTTCCGATACCGGCCAGCACGACACGTTCGTAGTCGAGCCCGGACATCAGAACGGCAACACCCTTGCCCTCTTCGCCCAGAACATTCTCAAACGGTACTTCTACGTCTTCAAAGATCAGTTCTGCGGTGTTGGACCCACGCATCCCAAGCTTGTCGAAATGGGGTGAGGTCGAGAATCCCGTCATCTCCTTCTCGATCAGAAACGCGGTGATCCCTTTCGATCCCGCATCCGGGTCGGTT
This sequence comes from Ruegeria profundi, assembly GCF_049800715.1. GTDB lineage: Bacteria > Pseudomonadota > Alphaproteobacteria > Rhodobacterales > Rhodobacteraceae > Ruegeria > Ruegeria profundi_A. The sequence continues at coordinate 129,487 of NZ_JBNAFO010000010.1, read as the reverse complement.
TTGGCATAGACGACCAGAGTATCCGCGTCCGGCCCATTGGTGATCCAATACTTGTTCCCGTTCAGGCGGTAATGATCATTGCGCTTCTCAGCGCGCAGCTTCATCGAAACCACATCCGATCCAGCCGAGGGTTCGGACATCGCCAGCGCGCCCACGTGCTCGCCCGAGATCAGGCGCGGCAGGTATTTCTGCTTTTGCTCTTCCGTGCCGTTCAGTTTGATCTGGTTCACGCAGAGGTTGGAATGCGCACCATAGGATAGCGAGACCGAGGCCGAGGCCCGCGCGATCTCCTCAATAGCGATGGTGTGCGCAAGATAAGACATGCCAGCGCCACCATATTCCTCGGGCACGGTCACGCCCAAAAGGCCAAGCGCGCCCATCTCGGTCCATAGCTCATTGGGGAACGCGTTCGACGCATCGACGTCAGCCGCCATCGGCTTGACCCTCTCCTGCGCCCAACGATGCACCATCTCGCGCAGCGCATTCACGTCCTCGCCCAGATCGAATTGCATACTCGCCATGAACATTGACGCTCTCCTCTCAGCATTAATGAACAAGTGTTCAATAAGTGGATACCAGCGAATCTGCGGCGGGTCAATCATTCCGGGCACGCCGGTTCCAATACGCAAAACGCCGCCCGAACCGGGGCGGCGTATTCTGAAAAATCAAGCGTGCGCTGCGGGCGCACTCAATTGGATCACGATTGGTAGACGGCTCCGACCTCAGCCCGGATGATGCGGGCGATCAGCTGGCAGTCTTCCAGCGAAAAGGTCAGCGGTACGCGCATATCCATTATCCCCGCCAGAACCCGGTCCGAGGCAGGCATCCGCTCACTCTCGGCATAGCGCCAACTGTCATAGCGTGAGGTAAACCCGGTTGGCTCGGCGCCGCCGAACCATTTCAACTCCACTCCACGGCCGGCGCAGCGACTGATCACCTCGGCAATCCGCTCCGGCAGCCAGTCGAGCAGTAGGAACTGGATTGACGACCCCACGTAAGTCTCTGCCTCGGGACGCTCGACCATCGTCAGGCCGGGCGTTCCCCGCAGACCGTCTTCAATGGCCTGATAGCGTTCGTTCCAGCGGCCAACCTGCCGATCCAGATCCCGTAGCTGAGGGCGCAAAATCGCCGCACGCAAATTATCCATACGGCCCGAAACGTTCGGCGTGGTGTACTTGATCCGCTCAAACACCTCTGGCCCCGGCGCAGCCAGATGCCGCTCGTAGAGCATGTAGGACCCCGACAGCATTGTGGCTTTGGCCGCAAGTTCATCATCATCGGTAACCAGCAGACCACCCTCGCCCGAGTTCACATGCTTATAGGTCTGGCACGAATAACACCCGATAGCCCCTTGCCGGCCCGAGAGCTGCCCGCGCCAAGCGGCCCCCATCGTATGGGCGCAATCCTCGATCACGACAACGCCCGCCGCATCGCAGAGCTGCATCAACCGATCCATGTCGCACAGATGGCCACGCATATGGCTGAGCATCAGAACCCGCGCCTGATCCAGCTTGGCCTCCAGATCCTCCAAATCAATGGTCAGGTTTTCGGTCACACCGACAAAAACCGGCTTGGCCCCGACCGAAGCAATTGCCCCCGGCACAGGGGCCAGAGTAAACGCGTTGGTCAGCACCGGCTCGCCGGGCTGCACACCTACGGCCCGCAATGCGGTCGCCAAAGCATAGCCACCCGACGATACGGCAAGGCAATATTTTGCCCCCATCTGGGCCGCGAATTCCTGCTCCAGCAGCGCGGTCTCGCCCAATTCTCCAGGCACCACGTTGTAGCGATGCAGACGCCCGTGCCGGAGAACGGCCAGAGCGGCCTCGACCGCCTCGTTTGGGATGGGTTCTTGCTGGGTGAAGCTGCCAGTGAATGTCTCAGTCATGGCCTAGTTCTGGGGCTCCAACCGGTCCGGGTCAAGGGATCAAGCCGCCGCACCGATCAACTCGGCCACAAGATCGGGCAGATCGTTGAAATGATGCAGCAGCGCCTCGGGCTCCAAAGCGGCCATATCGTCACCTGAGGGACCGAAAGTAACCAGAACCGAAGGCACCCCGGCCGCTTTCGCGGTGTTGCGGTCGGTATCGGAATCTCCGATCAGAACGCACAGGTCCGGATGCCCACCGGCACGCCGCGCGGCCTCGCGCAGAGGCTCGGGGTCAGGTTTACGCACCGGTAGTGTGTCTGCCCCGACCAACGAGGCGAAGTGATCCAGCACCCCCATCTGGCTGAGCAATTGATGCGCCAGACGTTCAGGCTTGTTGGTGCATATCCCAACGCCATAACCTGCGGTTTTCAGGGCCTCGACCGCCTCCAAAGCACCGGGGTAGAACTGCGTGTGCGTGTCGATGTCCTGAGCGTAGGCCTCAAGCAAAACCGGATAATACGCGTTGACTGTGCCTTCATCATAGGCCCCGACGCGCTTCAATCCGTGCGTCAGCATCATACGCCCGCCACGTACGGCGATGCCCGCATCCTGCCCGTGAACCAGAACATCCCCATGCCCCATCTCGCGAAAACAATGGTTTGCAGCGGCCAGCAAATCGCCCGATGTATCCGCCAAAGTGCCGTCCAGATCGAAGATGACCGTGCGCATTGCGCCTCCTTGCTCGGCAGGTTTCCGCCATGTCCTGTTGCAATCGGCAATCTAGTTTGATGGCCGAACGGCTTGCGCCTTTGCCCTCAGCGGATAAAACGGACGGCAACAAAACACAAAGAGAAAACGATTTCATGACCACTGCCCTTGTCATCCTTGCCGCCGGGAAAGGCACCAGGATGAATTCGGACATCCCCAAAGTCCTGCACCCGATCGCTCAGGTTCCGATGCTGGTTCACGCCATGCGCGCCGGTTCCGTACTGTCGCCCGAGCGCACCGTGATCGTCACAGGCCACGGGGCCGAGGCCGTCGCCAAGATCGCACAGGCCGAGGATGAGACCGCGCAGATCGCGGTGCAAGAGGAGCAACTGGGCACCGCTCATGCCGTCGCACAGGCCCGCGATGCGCTGGAAGGGTTCGATGGCGATGTCGTGGTTCTCTACGGTGATACGCCGTTCCTTCAAGCCGACACGCTCGAGCGGATGATTGAAGCGCGCGTGCAGAATGATCTGGTGATTCTCGGTTTTGCAGCCGCCGACCCGGCCCGTTATGGCCGCCTAGTGATGAATGGCGACACGTTGGAGCGGATCGTCGAGTTCAAGGACGCATCAGATGAAGAACGCGCGATCACCTTCTGCAACTCGGGTCTGTTGGCCTGCAATGCGGAAACCTTGATGTCCCTTATTGATGCGGTCAGCAACGACAACGCCTCGGGCGAATACTACCTGACGGATGTGGTCGAAATCGCCCGCTCCCGCGATCTAAGCGTGACAGCGGTCGCCTGCGATGAGGCGCAGACGCTAGGTGTGAACTCTCGCGCAGATCTGGCCGCAGCGGATGGGGTGTTTCAGGCGCAGGCGCGGGCCGAGTTGCTGGATTTGGGGGTCACACTGATGGCCCCGGAAACGGTCTACCTTGCCGCCGATACGGTGATCGGGCGCGATACGGTGATCGAACCAAATGTGGTCTTCGGTCCCGGCGTGACCGTCGAAAGCGGCGCAACGATCCGGGCGTTTTCGCATCTGGAGGGCTGCCATGTCAGCCGAGAGGCCATCATCGGCCCGTATGCCCGCCTGCGCCCCGGCGCGGAATTGGCGGAAAACGCGCGCATCGGCAATTTCGTCGAGATCAAGAATGCCGAGATCGCCGAGGGCGCCAAGGTCAATCACCTCAGCTATATCGGGGATGCCTCGGTTGGGGCGGGTTCGAATATCGGGGCAGGCACGATCACCTGCAACTATGACGGCGTGATGAAGCACAAGACCACGATTGGTGAGGGTGTCTTTATTGGGTCCAATACAATGCTGGTGGCTCCGGTGACCGTAGGTGATGGCGCAATGACGGCAACGGGAACGGTCGTAACCAAAGACGTGGAAGCCGAGGCGCTGGCCGTCGCGCGCGCCAAACAGGAAAATAAGCCCGGCTATGCGCGCAAATTGTTTGATATGTTAAAGGCGAAAAAGGCTCGCCGCGATAAAGAGGCCTGAGTTTATGTGTGGAATTGTAGGTGTATTGGGACAGCATGAGGCTGCCCCCATTTTGGTTGAAGCCCTGAAACGGCTGGAATATCGCGGCTATGACAGCGCAGGGATTGCGACCGTCAACGATGGCGCTTTGGGACGCCGTCGGGCCGTTGGCAAGCTGGTGAACTTGAGCGACCTTCTGGTCCACGATCCTTTGCCCGGCAAATCCGGGATCGGGCACACCCGCTGGGCCACGCACGGCGCGCCCTCGGTCACCAACGCGCATCCGCACAAAGCCGGGCCAGTCGCCGTTGTCCATAACGGCATTGTCGAAAACTACCGCGAGCTACGCGCCGAACTGGCCGAACACGGCGTGGATTTCGTGACCGAGACCGACACCGAAACCGTGGCCCTGATGGCCGCACACTACCTGAATACCGGTCTGTCCCCTGTTGAAGCGGCCTTCAAGACTATCGACCAGCTGGAAGGTGCATTTGCGTTGGCCTTTCTGTTCGACGGTCAAGACGACCTGATCGTGGCCGCGCGCAAGGGTTCTCCGCTGGCGATCGGCCATGGAGAAGGCGAGATGTATGTGGGTTCTGACGCGATTGCTCTTGCTCCGCTGACCAACAAGATCACCTATCTTGAGGAAGGCGACCGCGCTGTCCTGACCCGCACCTCGCTGGAAATTCGCACCGAAGCCGGTGAACTGGCCAATCGCGAAATGCGTAAGATCAAGCTGGATACGGCCCGTGCCGACAAGGGCGAACACAAGCACTTCATGGCCAAGGAAATCGCCGAGCAACCGGTGGTCGTGGCCGAGGCGATCCGCTCATACCTGCCCACCGGCGGAGACCGCGTGGTTCTACCCGAGACCGATCTGGATTTCACCAAGCTGGATCGCCTGACCATGGTCGCCTGCGGCACGGCCTTTTATGCCTGCCTGACGGCGAAGTACTGGTTCGAGCAGCTGGCGAAAATGCCGGTCGAGGTCGATATCGCCAGCGAATTCCGCTATCGCGAACCTCCGATCACTGACCGCACGCTGGCCTTGTTTGTTAGCCAGTCGGGCGAAACCGCCGATACGCTGGCCGCGCTGCGCTATTGCGAGGGTAAGGCCGACAAGATCGTTTCGGTCGTCAATGTTCCCGAAAGCTCGATTGCGCGGGAAAGCGATATCGCCCTGCCCATCCATGCGGGGGTTGAAATCGGCGTAGCCTCGACCAAGGCCTTCACTTGCCAGCTGAGCGTGCTGCTGATGCTGGCGCTGAAAGCTGCGGCAGATCGTGGAACCCTGAGCGATGAAGAATTGGCCGATCACGCCGCTGCCCTGCGCGGCTTGCCTTCGGTCCTGAACGCCGCCTTGGATCAGAACCGTGCCATCCGCAAGTCCGCCCAGCGCCTGTCCGAAGCCCGCGACGTGCTGTTCTTGGGCCGTGGCCTGATGTATCCGCTTGCGATGGAAGGCGCGCTGAAACTGAAGGAAATCAGCTACATCCATGCCGAAGGTTACGCGTCGGGTGAATTGAAACACGGCCCCATCGCGTTGATCGACAAGCATATGCCCGTGGTGGTCATGGCCCCGCGCGATGCCGTTTTCGACAAGACTGTCTCGAACATGCAAGAGGTGATGGCACGCAAGGGCAAGGTCATCCTAGTGTCGGACGATGACGGCATCGTTGAGGCAGGCGATGATGTCTGGAGCACAATCCGCATGCCCCACATCCACACGAATCTGACCCCGATCCTCTACTCGGTTCCCGCGCAGTTGTTGGCCTATCACACGGCTGTCGCCAAGGGGACAGATGTGGATCAGCCACGCAACCTCGCGAAATCTGTGACTGTGGAGTAAGGCATGGCCAAGCAATTCCCCCATCTGGACGAGGCTCATCAGAAATTCATCACCGAACAGCACATGTTTTTCGTGGGCAGCGCCGGGGTTGAGGGGCGGGTCAATATCTCACCCAAGGGCATGGATTCACTGCGTGTTCTGGGGCCAAACCGGATTGCATGGATGAACCTGACCGGCAGCGGCAATGAAACCGCCGGGCATGTGCTTGAGGTCAACCGCATGACCCTGATGTGGTGTTCCTTCACCACGCGCCCGCTGATCCTGCGCACCTATGGCACCGCACGCACCCTGCATGCGGGGGATGACGGTTGGGACGAACTGGCAGGTCAATTCCCCAACCACCGCAGCGCGCGACAGATCTATGACCTCAGTATTGATCTGGTGCAGACCTCCTGCGGCTATGCGGTTCCGTTCATGGAGTTCCAGTCGGATCGCGACACGATGCAAAAATGGGTCGACGGCAAATCAGACGACGATATCCGCGCCTATTGGGTCGCGAAGAACCAGCAGACGATTGACGGCAAGCCCACCGGCGTTCCGGTCTAGACCATGCTTGCCCCCTATCTGGATCAGATCAAAGCCCATGCCGATGCCGAGCGCGCGGAACACGTCGCGGCCTATCACAAGGCCGAGCGTCCCTATCTGGGCGTTGCGGTCCCGGTTCTCAACGATCTGACCAAAGCCTGGCGCAAGGAATTGTCAGTTGCTGAGCGCGTCACAGTTGCGGATGCGCTCTGGCAGACCAACATCCACGAGGCGCGCCTCGCAGCCTCGAAACTGCTGACACAAGCGCGGCTTCGCCCAGATGAGGATGTCTGGGCATTGTTGCAAAGCTGGGTGCCCGATTTCGACGCATGGGCCATCGCCGACCACGCCTGTACCGCCATCCAGAAACGCCTGAGTTTCGATCCCGCGCGGCTGGATCAGGCCGAAACATGGACGGGATCAGACCACATGTGGACCCGCCGCGCTGCTCTGGTCTCAACGCTTCCTTGGACCAAGCAGAACCACCCCAAACCAGAAGATCTGGCGCGCCGAGATCGAATCCTCAGGTGGGCCGCGGGCTATGTGCCCGATCGGAACTGGTTCATCCAGAAATCCATAGCGTGGTGGCTACGGGAACTCTCCAAACATGATCCCGAACGGGTCGTGGCTTTTCTGGACGCGCATGGCGACGCGATGAAACCCTTTGCCCGGCGCGAGGCCGGAAAATACCTGAAGGGTTAGTTGGCGTAGACCTCGACCTCGACCAACTGATCAAACGGCACCAGCAACGCCCGCATGGCATCTAGTGACAAACGGCTGCCACCCGTCTCGGGCCCCGAGGCCGGAACCAGCGTGATATAGGCCTGCGCCCCGGTTTTCGGCACAACCACCCGCGCGGTCACCTCGGAATCGACCAAAGGCGTCTGCATCCAGCGGCCCGGAGTTGACGGATCGCCCAACCCGGCAATAGTGGTCTTAGCGCCGGTCCAATTCGCCGTCGCAGTTGCAGGCTGGATATAGGCTGAGCTTTCCGCCTCAGCAGGTGCGGTCTCTACAGCAGCAGGCGTTACCTCCGCCGCAGCCTCATCGCGCCCTAACAAACGATCCGTCGTCGAACGCACGGTATCGCACCCGACCAGCAAAACGCAGGATATCACAAGCAGTTCTCTCATACTCCGAACCTACTACCGCTCAGGCAGCTGTACCAGACCAAAGCACAGTTCACTCTTGTCGTGGGCCTGTTCCAGCTTTACCTATACCGCATGACTGCTCCGCTTATTGATCCTTTCGCCCGTGCCATCACGTATCTGCGCGTCTCGGTAACCGACCGCTGCGACTTTCGCTGCGTCTACTGCATGTCCGAGAACATGACCTTTCTGCCCAAGAAAGACCTGCTGACGCTGGAAGAGCTGGACCGCATGTGTTCCACCTTCGTGAATATGGGTGTTGAGAAACTGCGCATCACCGGGGGTGAGCCGCTCGTGCGTCGCAATATCATGACGTTCTTCAACTCCATGACCCGTCATCTGGAAAGCGGCGCGCTGAAAGAGCTAACGCTGACAACCAATGGCTCGCAGCTCGCGCGTTTTGCCGATGATCTCTACGCGGCGGGTGTGCGGCGGGTGAATATCTCGCTGGACACGCTGGATGAGGAAAAATTCGCAGCCGTTACGCGATGGGGGCGTCTGAAACAGGTTCTGAACGGGATTGATGCCGCGCAAAAGGCGGGCCTGCGGGTCAAGATCAACGCGGTGGCTCTGAAGGGCTTCAACGAACCCGAATTGCCCCAGATCACCGAATGGTGCGCCGAACGCGACATGGACTTGACCTGGATCGAGGTAATGCCGATGGGCGACATCGGCAATGAGGACCGGTTGGACCAGTACTGGTCGCTGAAAGATGTGCGCAAGGAATACGAAAACCACTACAGCGTGACCGATCTTGCCGAACGCTCCGGAGGGCCTGCGCGTTATGTCCGGCTTGAGGAAACTGGCCAGAAGATCGGCTTTATCACCCCGCTTTCCCATAATTTCTGCGAAAGCTGCAACCGCGTGCGCCTTACCTGCACCGGTGAGCTTTACATGTGCCTGGGCCAGGAGGACATGGCCGACCTGCGCGCGCCGTTGCGCGATCACCCGGACACGGAAAAACCGTTGGAAGAGGCGATCCGCGCTGCGATCAACCTCAAGCCCAAAGGCCATGACTTCGACTATTCCCGTCAGGCCGTCGATGGCCAGATGAGCCGCCACATGAGCCACACAGGCGGCTGACATGCCCGGCTCTGACGTTCGTCCGACGCTGCTGTACAAGCTGTACTGCGGCGTCACCTCTCTCGTGCAACCTTTGGCCTGGCGGACCGTGCGCAAAAAGCTGCAGGCGGCCGAGGTCTCGAACCAGCGCCAGCAGGAGCGACTAGGCTATGCCAGCCTCGACCGCCCCGCGGGACAATTGATCTGGTTTCACGCCGCCAGCGTCGGCGAAAGCCTCTCGGTGCTCAGCCTAATCCACCGGCTTGGCGAGCGCCTGCCGCAAACCGAGTTCCTGATCACCTCCGGCACGCCCACCTCAGCCGCGCTGATTGCCAAGCGACTGCCCCTTCGCACCAGACATCAGTTTCCACCCTTGGACAGCGCCGGACCTGTGCAGCGGTTTCTGGACCACTGGGCACCAGATGCCGCCATATTCGTAGAAAGCGAAATCTGGCCCCGCCTGATCGTCGAGACGGCGAATCGCGGGACACCTCTGTGTCTTCTGAATGCACGCTTGTCCGACAAGTCCGTGGCGGGGTGGCAAAAGCGCCCAGAAACTGCGCGCTTTATTCTGGACCGCTTCGCGCTATTTCTGACGCAGAACGATAAAACGGCCAAAAACCTTATCGCCATCGGAGCGGACCCACAGCGCGTCCAACCCGGCACCAACCTCAAAGCGATGTCCGACCCATTACCGGTGGATCAAACCACGCTGGCGGATGTCCAAAGACAGATCGGCGATCGACCCGTCTGGATCGCCAGCTCGACCCATGCAGGCGAAGAGGAAGCGGTTCTGGCCGCCCACAAAGCTCTGCTGAAGCAGTACCCGGACTTGCTGTTGCTGCTGATACCGCGGCACCCGGAACGGCGTGAGGAGGTCGCGACCCTCCTGACCAAGGCCAAACTCACATCGGTCTTCCGAACCAAAACCGAGTCGATCACCAATGAGACACAAGTCTACGTGGCCGATACCCTTGGCGAGACCGGCACATGGTATGCGCTTTGCCCGATTGTCTTTCTCGGCGGGTCTTTGAGAGAGATCGGCGGCCACAACCCGTTCGAACCCGCTCAAGCCGGGGCTGCCGTCCTCACCGGTCCGGGCTACTTCAATTTTGCCGAAACTTTCGCACCCCTGATCGAAACCGGCGGAGCCGTTCAGGTTGAAACCGCCAAAGACCTTGAGAAAGCCGTCAAAACCTGGCTGTCCAACGCCGCAGCCCTGACCCAAGCCCGCACCTCCGCCCGCGCCTGCGTCACAACTCAAAAAGACGCGTTGCAAAACGTGATCGAAACGCTCTGCACCACACTCAACCTTGAGTCGAAGGATCCTTCTTCATCTGGCTGAAAATATCCCGGGGGTGTGGGGGCAGAGCCCCCGCCCTCTCCATCAGGCCGCAGGCATCCGCTGTTCGACAATCTCGGCCCACCAGCTGCATCCGGCTGGAATGGCCTCATCGTTGAAATTGTACTCGGGGTGATGAACCATGGCCGTGTCGCCATTGCCCACCAGAATATAGGCCCCAGGACGTTCCTCCAACATAAAGGCAAAATCCTCGCCGCCCATAACCAGAGGGGCCTCTTCGCAAGCACCAGATACCGACCGCGCGACGTCAGCCGCAAACTCGGTCTGCTCGTCGCTGTTCACCATGACCGGATAGCCTCGAATATAGGTGACGTCCGCTGTGCCACCAAAGGTCGCCGCTACGCCGTTGCAGATCTCGTTGATCCGCTTCTCGGCCAGATCACGCATCTCCTTGCTCATGGTGCGCACCGTGCCTTTGATCTGAACTGATTGCGGGATCACGTTGAAGGCCTTCGACGAGGTCTCGAACGAGGTGACCGACACAACCACCTGATCAACCGGATCCGCATTGCGCGAGGCAATCGTCTGCAGCGCTAGCACCGCCTGCGCCGTCATCACGGTGGTATCGACCGTCTCCTGCGGTTTCGCCGCATGGCCGCCGCGTCCTTCAAACGTGATGTCAAACTGGTCGGTCGCTGCAAAGAACGACCCTGGACGGATCAAGAAGCTGCCAACCGGTTTGCCCGGCCAGTTGTGCATCCCATAGACCTCCTGAATGTTCCAGCGGTCCATCATGCCGTCTTCACACATCTCGCGACCACCGCCACCACCTTCTTCGGCGGGCTGGAAGATCACCACGACGGTCCCGTCGAAATTGCGGGTTTCCGACAGGTACTTCGCCGCCCCAAGCAGCATCGCGGTATGACCATCATGACCGCAAGCGTGCATTGCCCCCGGAGTTTTCGAGGCATAGTCCAGCCCCGTCGCCTCAAGGATCGGCAGAGCGTCCATATCCGCACGCAGACCGATCACCTTGCCTTTGCTGTCCGACTTGCCCTTGATCACACCGACAACGCCGGTGCGGCCAATACCGGTGACAACCTCATCGCAGCCGAACTCTTTCAGCTTTTCGGCCACCAGAGCGCTGGTGCGGTGGGTTTCAAAGAGGATTTCGGGGTTTTCGTGCAGGTCGCGTCGCCATGTGGTGATCTCGTCCTGCAATTCCGCAAAGCGGTTTTTAACTGGCATATCTTGTCTCTCCTAAATCATTCGGCCGGCATCCGGCGTTCGACCATCTCAGCAAACCAGCTACAACCGGCAGGTATGGCATCATCATCGAAATTGTATTCCGGGTGGTGACACATGGCAGTGTCTCCGTTACCTAGAAAGATGTAGGCTCCGGGCCGTTCTTCAAGCATGTAGGCGAAATCTTCCGACGGCATGATCGGATCTGTGCCGTCATTCACCTTTCCGGCCACGGCTGCGGCGGCCTCAGCGGCATAGCTAGTCTCGGCCTCGGAGTTTACCGTCACCGGATAGCCAGGCGTCCATTCTACCTTCGCGGACGCGTCAAAGGCCGAGGCTGTATCTTCTGCAATTCGGCGAACACGCTGTTCCGCGATCGCGCGGTACTCGGGGTCAAGCGTTCGTACCGTGCCTTTCAGACGGACCGTATGCGCAATCACGTTTGAGGCCACGCTGTCCGTCTCGAACGTACCCACCGTCAGAACAACTCGTTTGATCGGATCGACAGTGCGGGACACAACGGATTGCAAAGACACAACAATATGTGAGGCGACAAGCGTTGTATCCACCGCCTCATGCGGGGCTGCCGCGTGGCCACCCTTGCCGGTGACGGTAATCTCGAACTCATCCGACGAGGCTAGCAGGGCTCCGGGCCGGATCGCAAATTCACCAACCGGCAGGCCGGGCATGTTGTGCATGCCGTAGACTTCCTGAATGCCCCAGCGCTCCATCAACCCGTCCTGACACATAGCGAGACCTCCGGCGCCGCCCTCCTCGGCCGGTTGAAAGATCAGCACGGCGGTGCCATCGAAATTCCGCGTCTCGGCCAGATACTGCGCAGCCCCAAGCAGCATCGAGGTGTGCCCGTCATGCCCACAAGCATGCATCTTACCCGGAACGGTCGAGGCATAGTCCAGACCCGTTGCCTCTTCGATCGGCAGGGCGTCCATATCTGCCCGCAATCCGATCGCCCGACCCTTAGTGTCCGAGCGGCCCTTGATTACAGCCACAACACCTGTCTTGCCGACGCCCTCGGTGATTTCATCGACACCGAAGGCCTTCAACCGTTCAACAACAAAACCGGCGGTCTCGTGAACGTCATACATCAGTTCGGGATGAGCGTGCAGATGGCGGCGCCACTTGGTGATCTCTGCCTGCATTTCGGCAAGTCTGTTTTTCACCGGCATTTTGGACCTCCTCGGGATCAGGTAGACAGTTTCTCGACCAGCCGCTGCATGAATGCATGGCCCGCTTCGAACTGCGCGACCGAGATGAACTCGTTCGGTTGATGTGCCTGCGCAATGTCACCGGGGCCGCAGATGACCGCTGAGTAACCTGCTTCCTGAAACTGCCCGGCCTCGGTGCCATAGCTGACCACATGGCTTGCGTTGTCACCGGTAAGGGCGCGTACCAAAGCTTCGGCCTCACCATCCTTTTCGGGGACCAGACCGGGGATCGAGAAATTCTCAGAGATTTCGATCCGCGCTTCGGGGTGTACCGCCTGCATCCGCGCTTCAACGGCGCGCACCTGTTCTAAATAGGCATCGCGCCACGCGGCTTTGCTTTCATCCGGCACCGTGCGGAAATCCAGCATGAAGTGGCAATCCTTGGCGGTGATATTATGCGCGGTGCCGCCTTCGATCATTCCCACATGGACCGTGGTCCAGGGCGGATCGAACACCGCTGCCGTTTCGCTAGGCGTGGCCGCCTTATTGCGGGCGTTCTGTTCGTTCGCCCAATTGATCAGTGGCGCGGCCTCCATGATGGCATTCACGCCTGTGTGCATGATCGAGCTATGAACCTCGAACCCGACCATATGCGTATCGTAGCCAAAACCGCCCTTGTGGCCGGTGACAGCCTGCATTGTCGACGGCTCGCCCACGATCACGGCCGAGCCTTTGGGCAGCACTTTGTTCATCGCCTCGATCATTGGCGGAGCGCCCGTGCAACCAACCTCTTCATCGAAGCTCAGTGCCAGTTGCAAAGGACGCTTGAGGCCTGCATTGCGCGCTTCGACCAACGCCCAGATCGCCAGCGCGTCAAAGCCCTTCATGTCGCAGGTGCCGCGTCCGTAATACTTGCCGTCCTTCTCAGTGACAGTGAACGGATCCGTGTCCCAGGGCTGTCCGTCCACCGGAACGACATCAGTGTGACCCGAGAGGACAACGCCCCCCTCTTCCCACGGGCCGGCATGCGCAAAAATCGCCGCCTTGTGCGGCTGATCCGGATCCGGCCAGCGATGGGCTTCGATACCGTGTTCGTTCAGGTAACCTTCGACCCAGTCCACCAGCGGCAAGTTTGTGTCACGGCTTACGGTCGGGAATGAGATCAGTTTGGTCATGATCTCAAGCGGCGTCAGACGCTGTGGCATATTTCTTAGTACCCGCTATCCGTGGTCAGGATGAAATGGCCCGGCTCAACCTCGTTGTATTTCGACGGTTCTGGCGCGTATCCGATTGGATGAATGGGCGACGGGATCGGCTTGAAATTCAAGTCTTTTTCCGATTTCCGCTTGTTCGGATCCGCGATTGGAACCGCCTTCATCAGCGCCTGTGTATAGGGGTGCTGCGGGTTCTCGAACACCCGCGCGCGCGGCCCAAGTTCGACAATCCGGCCCAGATACATCACACCCACATGGTGGCTGACCCGCTCCACGACGGCCATATCGTGACTGATGAACAGGTAAGACAGGCTCAGCTCGGATTGCAGCTCCATCATCAAGTTCAGCACCTGCGCCTGCACCGACACGTCCAGCGCTGATACGGCCTCATCCGCAATGATCAGTTTTGGGTTCAAGGCCAACGCGCGGGCGATTGCAATACGCTGGCGCTGACCGCCGGACATCTCATGTGGGAAACGGCGCATGAAGCTGCGCGGCAATTGCACCTTGTCGAACAGCTGCGCAACGCGATCTTGCAGTTCCGAACCCGAAGCCACGCCGTAGTTACGCATCGGTTCGGCGACTTGGTCGACCAACTGCATCTGCGGATTGAGCGAGGCAAACGGGTCCTGAAAGATCATCTGCATATCCAGCCGCGCCTTGCGCAAACCGGATTGGTCCAGCTTCATGATATCGACGCCGTCCAGATTGACCTCACCCGCCATCGGCTCGACCAATCTAAGGATCGAGCGCCCGGCCGAGGATTTGCCACAGCCCGATTCACCCACGAGGCTGAGCGTCTGCCCTTTGTTCAGCGTGAACGAGACATCCTCAACAGCATGAACGTTTGAGATCGTACGGCGCAGCAGACCGCCTTTGACCGGGAAGCGCGTGGTCAGGTTCTTGACCGTCAGTAGTGTTTCTTCCGTGCCGGGAATCGGAGCGATGTTCTGCCCTTCAACACCAAGCAGCTTCATCGGTTCCGGCGCGGCCTTCCCCTGCATCTCACCCAGTTTCGGTACCGCAGCCAGAAGGGCCTTGGTGTAGTCATGTTGTGGATTTTCGAAAATTTCGGTGACCGGGCCCTCTTCGACCTTGTTGCCACGGAACATGACTACAACGCGGTCGGCCATCTGTGCCACAACGGCCATGTCATGGGTAATGAACATCACCGCGGTGCCCGTTTCCCGTTTCAAGCGGTCCATCAGGGCCAGAATCTCAGCCTGAATGGTCACATCCAACGCAGTCGTCGGCTCATCCGCGATCAGCAGACGCGGCTCGCATGCCATCGCCATTGCGATCACCACGCGCTGGCGCATGCCCCCTGAAAGCTCGTGCGGATACTGCTTCAACCGGCGCTCGGGTTCGGGGATTCGCACCTGGCGCAGCAGCTCCAACGCGCGTTCTTCGGCCTGCGTCTTGGACATGTCCTTGTGAATGCGCAGCCCTTCGGTCAGTTGCCGACCAACGGTAAAAACCGGGTTCAAGGCGGTCATCGGCTCCTGAAAGATCATTCCGATCTCGTTGCCGCGAATCTGTTTCATCAGATCCTGATCGGCATCGGCCAGGTCCATCTCGGCCCCGTCGCGGCGGTCAAACAGCAGCTCGCCACCGGCGATTTCGCCTCCGCCGAACTCGACAAGGCGCATCAGAGACAGCGAGGAAACCGATTTGCCCGAGCCCGATTCGCCAACAATACAAACTGTTTCACCCGGATTCACCTCGAACGAGACGTCCTCAACGCCGACGACCGGGCCGTCTTTCGTCTGAAACTCTACCCTCAGTTTTTTGATCTGGGCAATTGGTTGATCCAGCACGCGCGCGCTCCCTTTTGGGTCGTTTTGTTTTTATGGATGCCGAACGCTAAGGCGGTGAGCCAGGAAAAGTCAAACGCAATGCACGATTTCGTGACGGCAAGGCTTGCAATTTTCCTAAGTTCTGTTTCGATACCCGCGTAACCGACAACCAGCGAAGGCAGAAATCGCGTTGTGCGAAATGCAATTGCTATTTCTAACAATGCCTTAGCCACAAGTCGGCAACGCCAAATCCGCAGGCATTGCGGAGATAATCGAGACACGCAAGTGTCCAATTCGGGAGTGACTTATGAAGATCAAAACCCTTTTGCTTGGTGCGATTGCAAGCACGGCGATGGCTCCAGCGGCCTTTGCTGAGCGCGGATCGGACGGCAATGTCAGCATCATTTATTGGCAGGCTCCGTCAATCATGAACCCGTTTCTGTCGGGTGGCACAAAAGATGTTGAGGCAGCCTCGCTGGTTATCGAACCACTTGCACGCTACGACCAAGACGGGAACATGGTGCCGTATCTGGCCGCTGAAATCCCGACCGTTGAAAATGGCGGCGTCAGCGAAGACCTGACCACCATCACCTGGAAGATTGCGCCTGGCCTCACATGGTCGGACGGCACACCGTTCACCTCGGCCGACGTAGTGTTTACCGCAAACTACTGCATGGACCCCGAAGGCGGTTGTGCACAGGTGACCAAGTTTGAAGGCGTCACCGATGTCGAAGCTGTCGATGACCTAACCGTTAAGGTAACGTTCGACGCACCGACCCCCTTCCCCTACGGACCGTTTGTGGGTGGTGAAAGCCCGATCATTCAGGCCGCTCAGTTCGCTGACTGCATGGGCGCAAAAGCCCCTGAATGTACAGATCAGAACTTCAACCCGATCGGCACCGGCCCATTTGTCGTCACCGAGTTCAAGCCGAACGACGTGATCACATTTGCCGCCAACGACAACTACCGTGACCCTGCCAAACCGGCATTTGCCAGCGTGACCTTCAAAGGTGGCGGCGACGCAACAGCGGCAGGTCGTGCGGTTATGGAAACTGGCGAGTTTGACTACGCGTGGAACCTGCAGCTGGCCCCTGAGGTCATTGCGCAGATGCAGGAAGGTGGTAAAGGTACTCCGGTCGCAGGTTTTGGCCCGCTGGTCGAGCGTATCATGCTGAACCAGACCAACCCCTCGCCCGATCTGCCGGAAGGCGAGCGTTCAACAGCCGCGCATCCGCACCCATTCCTGCAGGACCCTGCCGTTTACAAAGCCATGTCCATGGCCATCGACCGCCCGCTGCTGGTGGAAATCGGCTATGGCCAAGCTGGCAAAGTAACCTGTAACTGGGTTCCGGCTCCGGCTGCGTTTAGCTCGACCTCGATGAGCTGTGACACGCAGGATATCGAAGGCGCTAAGAAGCTGCTGGATGACGCAGGCATCGTTGACACCGATGGCGACGGTATTCGTGAAAAAGACGGTGTGCCGCTGAAAATCGTCTACCAGACCTCGACCAACGCTGTGCGTCAGGACTTCCAGGCGCTGATCAAGGAATGGTGGAGCCAGATCGGAATCGAATCCGAACTGCGCAACATCAACGCATCGGTCTTCTTCGGTGGTGACCCGGGTTCGCCTGACACCTTCCAGAAGTTCTACGCCGACGTTGAGATGTACGCCAATACCTTCAACGGCACCGACCCGCAGTCCTATCTGGGCAACGGTCTGTGCGACAAGGCACCGAAGCCTGAGTCGCAGTGGCAGGGTGAGAACATCAGCCGCTTCTGCAACGAAGAGTTTGATGCCTTGCACGCCAAACTGGCTGAAACCGCGGGTCTGGAAGCCCGTGCGGAGATCGCCAAGCAGCTGAACGACATCATGGTTCAAAACGGCGGTATGATCCCGCTGGTGCACCGTGGCCGTCTGTCGGCGCATGCAAACACCCTGGGTGGTGTTGTCCTGAACGTTTGGGACAGCGAGCTGTGGAACATTGCGGACTGGTACCGCAAGACCGGTTCCTAAGCGTTATTCTTGCAATATCGCGCCCCGATCTTTATCGGGGCGCGATCATTTGCAGACCACTCCAACAAAAAGACGCATCAACAAAGGCGCCTTTGAATGCTCAACTTTACCATCAGACGACTGGTGCTGGCCGTACCCACGCTGCTGTTCATCAGCCTCGTCATTTTCCTGCTGCTCGAGCTTGCCCCAGGCGACCCGATGGCTCAGGTTCCCCTCACCGTCCCCCCCGAAGTCAAAGAGAAGATGCGCGAGGCACTTGGCCTTGGCCAGCCGATGCATATCCGGTTCTGGAAATGGATCGTGCAGTTCTTCTGGATTGAGCCGCAGGTTCTGATCGACCATATGTTTGGCACCACTTTCTCCGAAGGTGACCTGCGTGTGATTTCGTGGCAGACCCGCTCGCCAGTTATGGACATCGTCGTTCAGCGTATCCCGCAGACCCTGTGGGTTGTTGGCACCGCCTACGTGGTCGCCATTCTGATCGCGCTGCCCATCGGCATCTATTCCGCATACCGCCAGTATTCCTGGTTCGACCAGATGGGTACCTTCGTGTCGATGGTCGGCTTCTCAGTCCCGCCCTTCTTCTCGGGCGTGCTGGTGATCGTGATCTTCTCGGTCCAGCTGGGCTGGTTCCCATCGATCTATGACACGACTCACGTGGTGAATAGCTGGGATAGCTTCGTCGTACAGCTGAAGCAGATGATCATGCCGGTCATGGTACTGGCGCTGCAAATCACGGCGCAGTTGAGCCGCTTCATGCGCGCTTCAATGCTGGACAACCTCAACCAAGACTACGTTCGTACCGCCCGCGCCAAAGGGCTGAGCGAATACACGGTTGTGATGGTCCATGTCCTGCGCAACTCGATGATCCCGGTGGTTACCGTTATTGCGCTGGGTATTCCGGCCATCTTCGGCGGCGCGATCATCACCGAGCAGGTTTTCAAGGTGAACGGCATCGGCCAGTTGCTGATCGGCGCGATCCAAGCCAATGACCTGCCGATGGTGCAGACGCTGACCTTCATCTTTGCGGTGTTGATCGTTCTTTTCAACCTGATCGCTGACGTGCTGTACGGCATTCTGGACCCGAGGATTCGCTATGACTGATACTGACAAATCAGACACGCTGGTCCCCGACGAAGGATTGGCCCCTGCCTCAACCGCGCTGCCGACTGCAGGCGTGATGGACGACTTGGCCACTCCGCCCCGCAGCCAGTGGCGCGATGTGTGGGATCAGTTCAAAACCCACAAAGGCGCGATGATCGGGGCGATCTTGTTCATCTTCATCGTCGCCGGTGTGTATCTGGGGCCGTACCTCTGGAGCATTGACCCAACCCAGATCGACATCCGGTCGCGCAATCAGGGCCCCAGCTGGGCGCATCCATTCGGCACTGATCAGCTGGGCCGGGATATTCTGGCGCGGATGATGTCGGGGGGGCAGACCTCGGTCTCGGTGGGCATCACGGCTATGTTGCTGGCGCTGTTTCTGGGGTCGTTCATCGGTGTTGTCGCGGGCTTTTTCAAACGCCTCGACGGGCCGTTGATGCGCCTGACCGATCTGTTTCTGGCTCTGCCCCTTCTGCCGCTGCTGCTGGTCATGATGCTGCTGTTCCGCGAGCCTCTGTCCGCAGCATTCGGGCTGGAGCGTGGGATTTTCATCCTGATTGTCTGCGCCATCGGCATCACCTCATGGATGCCCACGGCCCGGATCGTACGCGGCGACGTGCTGGCCATCAAAGAGCGTGAGTTCGTTCTCGCGGCACGCTCCATCGGCACCAGCAACCGGCAGATCATCACGCGGCACATCCTGCCAAACGTGCTGTCTCCGATCATGGTGTCGGCAACGCTGGGGATTGCGACGGCTATCATCACCGAAAGTGCGCTGTCCTTCCTCGGGCTCGGCTTCCCGCCGGATTTCCCGACCTGGGGCCGTCTGCTTTTTGATGGTGTCGACTATCTGCAGCAATACCCCGAGCGCGTGTTCTGGCCCGGCCTAGCGATCTCGCTGACTGTTCTCAGCGTGAACTATCTTGGCGATGGCTTGCGTGACGCGCTGGATCCGCGCATTCGCGGCCGGTGATAAATCTTAGTCGGCGCGCTTTAGCGCGCCGGCACAGACCACGATCAGCACCGCCAGCGGCAGCAAGACACCAAACGCCATCCGCAGCGACAGTAATTCGGCCAGAAACCCGATCAGCGGCGGTCCGATCAACAGCCCCCCATATCCGAGTGTTGCAACACTGGCGATGGCCTGTCCCGGTGGGGTGTTTGGGTCGTTCGCTGCGCGGCTGAACGCCAAGGGCATGATCACCGAATAACCGACCCCCATCAGCGTGAACCCAACCAGCGCCAATGGCGCAGCACCAGCGGACACCACGCAGAAAACCCCTATCGCAGCAAAGACACCGCCGCCCCTCGCCGCAGCGACCGGGCCAACGCGCGCGATGAGGAAGCCGCCTGCCAAACGACACACCACCATTGCGACCGAAAAAACAGCATAACCCAAGGCTGCGACGCTCTCAGCGGCCCCAGTGACGTCGCGCAGGAATAGGGCGCTCCAATCTGCGACCGCACCTTCCCCCAACGCACCGCATAGCGCCGTGAAACCAACGAGGACCAACACCCCGGACGGGAAGGCAAACACGGCACCTTGAGACTGTTCCGCGCGGCGCGACGTCCATTGTACCCAGGACATCGCCAAGGCCAGTGCCACCACAACGCCTCCCGCAACCAGAAAATGCTGCAGAACTGTCGCATCCAACTGAACCGCTGCAAATCCACTGACCGCCCCGAGGCCGGCACCAAGGCTCCACATCGCATGAAACGAGGACATGAGCGGTTTGTCGAAGGCCTGCTCTACCTCGGCTGCCCAAGCGTTCATCGCCACGTCCATCGAGCCATGAAAGGCACCGAACAGAAACAGGAATGCCGCAAGCATGGTGAAGCTGTCGGCCAGCGCCAACAAAACCAGCGAAAATGTGTACAGCACCGCGATGATCCGCGTGATCGATACGGCCCCAAACCGGTCGGTCAATCGCCCGGTCACCGGGAAGGAGCAGACGGCACCCGCTGCCATGAACAAAAGACCATAGCCAAGCTCTTCATGGCTGAGGTTCAGATGATCGCGCACCGCCGGGATGCGAGAGGCCCAGATACCGAACAGGGCACCATTCAGCGCGAACATCGCGGTGACGGCGCGCCACGCAGCAACGACACTGATCATATTAAAGCTCCGCTTGTTTGATGCGCTTCCCCGGCTACTAGTACAACGCTACCAAACAGAGGCAAGCTCCGCTCATTCCAGCCGACGCCGAATTCTGCGGACGCCCACCCAAACGGCCAGAATGACCGGAACCGTGACCAAAGCCGTCAACATTCCCTTACTGATCCCCGCGGACGTCAGAGGATACAGCAGATAGCTGACCAGCGAGACGGCGTAGTAGCTGATGGCAACCACCGACAACCCCTCGACCGTGCGCTGCAGGCGCAGGGCCTGATCGGCACGGCGATCCATACTTTCCAGCAAGGCCTGATTCTGCGCGCTGCGTTCCACGTCCACGCGTGTTCGCAGCAGATCTCCGGCGCGGATGGCCCGGTCGGACAGAGCTTGCAAGCGCAATTCAGTCGACTTCACGGTCCGCATCGCAGGGTCATAGCGGCGCATCATGAAATCGGCAAAACTCTGCCCCCCCATGAACCGCTCTTCCCGCAAGACCTTAACGCGTTGGTTAACGATGGCCTCATAGGCGCCCGTGGCCCCAAACCGAAAAGAACAGCGTGCCGAGATCGTCTCCAACTCGGTCGAGGTTTTCAGCAGTTGCGGTAGCATATCGTCAGGATGTTTGCCGCCATCGGTCATTTCGCCCATCAGAGCGGTCAGCTTCTGATCCAATTCGCCGATGCGCGGGGTCAACGATTTGACCCGTGCAAACCCCAGCATGGACATGGCCTTGTAGGTCTCAATCTCGCACAGGCGCTGGATGATCCGTCCAACCCGGCGCTCTCCGGTTCCATCCGAGACGAACAGCGCAAACCGCATATGCCCTGCCGGGTCGATACGAAAATCGCTGGCGCAGATCGCGGCATCGTCCAAAACGCGGGACACGGCAAGGCTTTCGGGTTCGAACCAATCCGGTAGCAGGTTCCGGACGACCTCATCCTCTGGACGCGGAACAACCCGCAGCAACGCCGACGTGATCCTTTGGCCGGGACTGGCCATCATCCAATCGGGCGGGAAGACTTCAAAGTCGGCGGGGTTGAACGCCCGCTCACTCACGTTCTGAGAGATCGCAGTAAAGGTTACGAACTCAGTGTGTTGTTCCCACTTGAGCCAATAGCGTCCGATCTGCCCCGCATAGTGGGTCGCGTCGGGCTGAGGGTGCGGCGCGCCGTGGCGATCCAGCAGATTGATCAAATGCGCAATGTCGTCCTGCCGATCCCCTCCTTGCGACGGGCCGGGCTTCTTGATCGCCAGAAAGGCAACCGTGCATGGAACCTGCGCCACTGGAAAAGGTCGGGCGTGCAGTTCATTGGCTAGCCGATAGCGTAGAGGGTGGTCATCGATTGGCGTCATGCGGGGCTCCGATTCATCCGACACACTATACGGCACACCCAAAATACATCAATTCCCATTTTATTTCAGATACTTACAAGAATGCGACGGTATACATTCCAGCCAATTCATTGATTTGGCTGCCATAGCTCGATGGGATTGCCCTCGGGATCGTGAATACGGGCAAATTTGCCTACCTCGCTATCCCAATCCGGATTGGTTTCGACGGTGATCCCTGCGTCCTGTAGCTGGCGTGTCAAAGCCGCCAGATCATCAACCCGGAAATTGATCATCCACTGCTGCTCGCTTCGGCCAAAATACGCGGTATCCTGCGCGAAGGGTGCAAAGACCGTATAGCCTTCGGCCTGCTTCCAAGGGATCGGATCGTAGTGATTTACCCCAAGGTGCTTTTCATACCATTCGCTCAGGGCCTTGGGGTTCTTGGCGCGAAAAAAGACCCCGCCGATTCCGTTTACTTTCTCCATGACCTTGCTCCCACATAGTGCCCGTCAGACGTAAAATAACACATCACGCCTGCTAAATACGGCTGCAAAACTATGGAGGCACGAAGGCCAAGCCCGCTTCAAAGCAGAAAAGAAAAGGGCGCCCGCAGGCGCCCTTTGCAATTGAATTGTGCGTTTTGATCACTCGATCATCGGTAGAAGCTTGTCTAGCGATTGCTTGGCGTCGCCATAGAACATGCGCGTGTTCTCCTTGAAGAACAGCGGGTTCTCGATGCCCGAATAG
Source organism: Ruegeria profundi (assembly GCF_049800715.1). Classification (GTDB taxonomy): domain Bacteria; phylum Pseudomonadota; class Alphaproteobacteria; order Rhodobacterales; family Rhodobacteraceae; genus Ruegeria; species Ruegeria profundi_A. Next base: position 106,804 of record NZ_JBNAFO010000010.1, on the reverse strand, counting down.
CCGGTGCCCTGACCGCGCTTGGACACAAAGACCTGTTTGGCCTTCCAGCACTCCAGAACCGGCATCCCGGCAATGGGGCTGTTCGGATCCTCCTGCGCCGCAGGGTTCACGATGTCGTTTGAGCCGATGACGATGGCCACATCCGTGTCCGGGAAATCGTCATTGATCTCGTCCATCTCAAGCACGATGTCATACGGCACCTTCGCCTCGGCCAGCAGAACGTTCATGTGGCCCGGCAGACGTCCGGCAACGGGGTGGATCGCAAAGCGAACCTCTTTGCCCTTGGCGCGCAGCTTGCGGACCAGCTCGGACACCGACTGCTGTGCCTGCGCCACGGCCATGCCGTAGCCAGGGATGATGACAATGCTGTCCGCATCGTTCAGCGCAGCGGCAACGCCGTCGGCCTCAATCGCGATTTGTTCGCCTTCGACAGCCATCTGCTCACCCTGAGGGCCACCGAAGCCGCCCAGGATCACGCTGACAAAGTGACGGTTCATCGCCTTACACATGATGTAAGACAGGATCGCACCAGACGAGCCGACCAGCGCGCCAACAACGATCAGCAGGTCGTTGCCCAGCGAGAAGCCAATGGCCGCCGCAGCCCAACCCGAATACGAGTTCAGCATCGACACAACCACCGGCATGTCGGCGCCACCGATGCCCATGATCAGGTGATAGCCGATGAACAGCGCCGCCAGTGTCATCAGGACCAATGGCAGCAGACCACCCGAAGCGGTGTACCAGATCAGGCAGATCAGCGAGAGCCCCGCAGCCGCCGCGTTCAGCGCATGACCGCCGGGCAGCTTGGTCGCCGCAGACGTCACCTTGCCCGCCAGTTTGCCATAGGCCACGACCGAACCGGTAAAAGTAATCGCGCCAATGAAGATGCCCAGGAACAGCTCTACATGCAGGATCGCCAGTTCCGCCGGAGTCTTCTTGGCGATCAGCTTTGCGAATGCACCAAGGTCAGACAGGTCCGCCTGACCCGCGCTATCCTTGATCGCCATGACCTGAGCCACGTTTCCGATCTCGAAATGCGCATTGAAGCCGACGAACACGGCCGCAAGACCGACCAGCGAGTGCATCGCAGCGACCAGCTGCGGCATCTCGGTCATCTGGACGCGCTGCGCCACGTATTGACCGATCAGACCACCGCCGATGATCAACAGGATGGACAGCAGCCACAGGCCCGAACCCGGACCGACCAGCGTGGCGAAAACCGCCAGCGCCATGCCGACGATACCGTACCAGACAGCGCGTTTGGCGCTTTCTTGGTTCGACAGGCCGCCGAGCGACAGGATGAAAAGGACAGCCGCAACAACATAAGCGGCAGAAGTGAAGCCAATCATATGCCCGACCTCCTTAGGATTTCTGGAACATGGCGAGCATGCGCCGGGTTACGAGGAAGCCGCCGAAAATATTGATCCCGGCCATGAACACAGACAGTGCCGCCAGCAGAATAACCAGGAACGAACCGGACCCAATCTGCATCAACGCCCCGACGATAATGATCGACGAGATCGCGTTGGTGATCGCCATCAGCGGCGTGTGCAAGCTGTGCGCCACGCCCCAGATCACCTGGAAGCCCACAAAAATCGCCAACACAAAGACGATGAAGTGCTGCATGAAGCTGGCCGGAGCGATCAGCCCCACCAACAGCATCAACGCACCACCGACACCCAGCAAGGTGAACTGCTGCTTGGTCTGCGCCTTGAAGGCTGCGATTTCCTGCGCTTTTTTCTCTTCCGGGGTCAGTTCCTTGACCTCGGGTTTCTTCTGCGCCGCAATCGCCTGCACCTTGGGCGGAGGCGGCGGGAAGGTGATCTCACCCTCATGGGTCACGGTTGCACCGCGGATCACGTCATCTTCCATGTCGTGGTTGATCTGACCGTCCTTGTCGGGCGTCAGGTCAGACATCATGTGACGGATGTTGGTCGCGTACAGAGATGACGCCTGCGCCGCCATCCGACTGGGGAAGTCAGTGTAACCGATGATGGTCACGCCATTGTCGGTCACGATCTTCTCATCTGCGACGGTCAGCTTACAGTTGCCGCCTTTTTCCGCCGCCAAATCGACGATGACCGAGCCCGGCTTCATCGCTTCGACCATATCCTTGGTCCAAAGCTCGGGTGCTTCGCGGTTCGGGATCAGCGCGGTAGTGATCACGATGTCCATCTCGGGCGCCAGTTCGCGGAACTTGGCCAGCTGCGCTTCGCGGAATTCATCCGACTGAACCGAGGCATAACCGCCAGTGGCCGCGCCGTCCTGCTGGTCTTCTTCAAAGTCCAGATAGACAAACTCGGCCCCCATGGATTCGACCTGTTCGGCCACTTCGGGGCGTACGTCGAACGCATAGGTGATCGCGCCCAGCGACGTGGAGGTCCCAATCGCCGCCAGACCAGCCACACCGGCCCCCACGATCAGCACCTTGGCAGGCGGCACTTTACCGGCCGCCGTCACCTGACCGGTGAAGAAACGACCAAAGTTGTTGCCCGCCTCAATCACCGCACGATAACCGGCGATGTTCGCCATCGAGGACAGCGCGTCCATCTTCTGCGCACGGGAAATACGCGGAACCATCTCCATCGCGATGACATTCGCGCCTTTGGACTTGGCAGCCTCCATCCCCTCTTCGTTCCCTGCCGGGTTGAAGAAAGAGATCAGCGTCTTGCCTTTGGTCAGACGCTTCAGCTCGGTCTCATTCGGCTGGCGCACCTTGGCGACGATATCCGCAGCTTTCCAAAGCGACGCCGCGGTTTTCATAACCTCGACACCGGCCTCTTCATAAGCCGCATCAGAAAAGCCCGCCGCAGCACCGGCACCCTTTTCGATCAGGCAGTCATAGCCCAGTTTTTGCAGCTGGCGCGCCGAGTCCGGCGTCATCGCCACCCGGTTCTCACCGTCAAAAACTTCTTTTGGCGTTCCTATCTTCAACGGAGAGCCTCCTTTACTTTCGATATGTTCGCGCGAGTTCTTTGCATCTTTTGTTCAATCCCCACCTACATTGCGAAAGATTATTTCGCAACTGCAGCATTCGTTACGTTGTGTCATTGGCAGCACACCTTCAAATCCAACGCCGAGTCTTTTGCGCATAACGGGCGAAGTCAGCGCGAAACTTGCGGCGCAAGCGATCCTCTTCTGGCTCGATAAAGCGGCGTTCCAGGATCCAGACGAAAATTGGCACCAGAACCAGCGACAGCACCGCATCGAAACGCAGGATCAAACCGGTCAGGATAAGGACGTCCCCCAAATAGATTGGGTTCCGGCTGCGTTTGAAAATTCCGCTTTGCACCATGCTGGATGGGGTCTGGTGCGGCATTACCGTCGTTTGATGGCGGCGGAATTCGACAACCGCCAGAACAGCCAAAACAATACCGCCCCCGATGAGCACGCCGCTGGCAAGATCAGTCAACCACCCTTGAAGGGACAGCCCAAAGGACAGGTGTTGCGCTTGAAACCACGCGAGGCAAGCCGCCCCCAGCAACCAGATCGGAGGGATGTCGATTTTCTGCATTCGCGCTGATTACCTGTCGATATCTCTTAAAGAAAGTGTCGTTTTCGACAGTTTGTCTACCGCTTTCCGGCCTTAAGATCAAAACATCAAAAGGTCGCGGCAATTTATTTCGAAGATATGCACCGGTAGACAGCGCTTAGCGCATCCGATAGCCAACGGATACAACCAAAAATAAACAACAGGGCCCAGCCGGAATGACCGACTTCAAAGCAACTAAAGCCATGTTCGAACTGCCCGAAGGCATTCTCTATCTTGACGGCAACTCTCTGGGTCCGTTGCCAAAGGCGGTTGATGCGCGTCTGCACCAGACGGCGACGCAGGAATGGGGGCAGATGCTGATCACCGGTTGGAACAAGGCCGGATGGATGGGATTGCCCACGGGTCTGGGGGATCGCATCGGACGCCTGATCGGGGCCGAGGAAGGCAGCGTGGTGGTCGGCGATACTTTGTCGATCAAGGTCTATCAGGCCGTGGCCTCGGCGTTGGAGTTGAACCCGAACCGCAAGGTTGTGCTGTCGGACAACGGCAATTTCCCATCTGATCTCTATATGGCGGACGGATTGCTGCGCTCGCTGGGCGCAGAGTACGAATTGCGCGTCGTCGCCCCGGAAGAGGTCGCCGAAAACATCACCGAAGAGATCGCCGTTCTGATGCTGACCGAGGTCGACTATCGCACTGGCCGTATGCACGACATGAAGGCGCTGACCGAGTTGGCCCATGCCAACGGTGTGGTGACGGTTTGGGATCTGGCCCATTCCGCTGGTGCAATTCCGGTCGATCTGGCCGGGTGCAATGCCGATTTCGCGGTCGGGTGCACATACAAATACCTCAACGGCGGTCCCGGCGCGCCCGCGTTCATCTACGTCGCTCCGCGCCTGTCCGACCGAGTACGCCCGGCACTTTCGGGATGGCTGGGGCACGAAGCACCCTTTGCCTTCGATCTCGACTATCGTCCCGGTTCGGGGATCGAGAGGATGCGGGTCGGCACCCCTCCGGTCTTGCAAATGGCCGCGCTGTCTGCGGCGATGGATGTCTGGGACATGGCCGAGATGGCCGATGTCCGGGCGAAATCCATCGAACTGACCGAATTGTTCATCGCAAAGGTCGAGGCCACCTGCCCCGGCCTGATCCTCGCCAGCACACGCGATCCGGCGCAGCGGGGTAGTCAGGTCTCATTCCACTTTGCCGAAGGATATGCGGCCATGCAGGCGCTGATTGCCCGCGGCGTGATCGGAGATTTCCGCGCGCCGGACATCATGCGATTTGGCTTCACGCCACTTTATGTTGATGAAAACGACGTGGAACAGGCCGCAGAGATTCTGGCGGATATCATCACCAACAACCTGTGGGACCAGCCAGAATACAAAATCCGCCAGCGAGTTACCTGACCTCGAGCCCGGCGCCCAGCAATTCAGCCAATTGCGAGATTCGTTGCTCGAATTCAGCCGCGTTGGTTGCGGTCATCTTGACGCCCATCAGGGTCGAAGTGATGGTCTTCGCCGTCTCTTCCGGGCCGTTGGGCAGACGGACGCGTCCGGCACTGTCTTCGCGGCGCAACCAGTCGGCATAAAGCGCGGTCATCTCTTCCTCACCCTCGGCCAGAATGTCCGAGGCGGTCGATTTGCTCGTATCCAGCATCTCTCGCCCGTGGGGAGAGGTCAGTATCTCAGCCAACCCCTTGAGCTGCCCTTCAATCGCGCGCGCCAAACGCTGGGACACGCTGCCACTGCCCGACAAGGCCTGCGATACGTTTGCGGTCTTTTCGGCGTAATGCGCGCGCGTCAGGCTGCGCACGATCGCCTCTTTATTCTTGTAGTGCAAATAAACGGCCGGGCGCGACATACCCGCCCCTTTGGCGATATCGTCCATCGAGGTTTTGCGAAACCCATAGGCCGCAAATGCCTCAAGCGCCGACGCAAGAATGGCCTGTTGCCGCGGATCGTCCTGTTTTTCTGTCATGAAACCGATCTGACATTTTTCGTATAGTTTGTCAATTGACACACTGACACTTTCAGGCAATTATGTCAGAAACCGCCACAGCTACGAGAGGTGTGCCATGGCAACCGCGCTGAAGATCAACGGCAAGCAACATCAAGTTGACCTGCCCGACGACGTCCCCCTGCTTTGGGTTCTCCGGGATGAGGTCGGCCTGACCGGAACCAAATTCGGCTGCGGCGTAGCTGCTTGCGGCGCCTGCACCGTGCATATCGATGGTGAGGCCGTGCGATCGTGCCAAGTGTCGCTGTCCGATGTCTGGGGCGATGTCACTACAATCGAAGGCATCGGCTCGCCCGAGGCGATGGCCGTGATCCAGCAGGCTTGGGTGGATCATCAGGTAGCGCAATGCGGTTACTGCCAGTCTGGTCAGATCATGCAGGCGGCAGCTTTGCTTGCGGAAAACCCGACCCCAACTGACGCCGACATAGACGACGCGATGCAGGGCAACCTGTGCCGCTGTGGCACCTATCCCCGCATCCGCGCCGCAATCCAAGACGCCGCTGGCAAGTTGCAGGAGGCTTAAGAGATGGGCAAAGTTGGAAAAATTCTGCGCCGCACCTTCCTGATCGGCTCGGCCGCGATTGTCGGCGGTGTGGCCTTTGGCGGTTACTACGTCACCCGTCCCGCCCCGAACCCGCTGAAACCCGGCGAGGGTGAGGCCGCGCTGAACCCATTCATTCTGATCGACCAGAATGGCGTGACCCTGTTCGCCCCGCGTGCCGAAATGGGACAGGGCGTTAAGACGACCTGGGCTGCTTTGATCGCCGAGGAGTTGGACGTCGATCTTGACCAGATCAACGTGCTGCATGGCCCTGCTGCGGCGGCGTATTACAATTCTGCATTGGTTGGCGAAGGACTGCCGAACAAGGGCTACGACATCTCGAACTTCCAGCACAATCTGGGTGAGGCGCTGGGTGTCCTCGGCAAAGCGCTGAGCCTTCAGGTCACCGGTGGCTCGACCTCGATGAAAGACGGGTTCGCGCGGATGCGGCAGGCCGGAGCATCGGCGCGCGAGACGCTGAAGCGGGCTGCTGCCGACCGTCTGGGGGTTGACCCGTCGCAATTGCAGACTGCCTCGGGGCATGTCATCGCGCCCAATGGTGACAAGATTGCCTATACCGACCTCGCGATGGATGCGGCCGGTCTTGAGCCGGTCGAGGTGCCTCTGCGTGACCCGTCCGAATGGCGGTATCTTGGGCAGACCCAACCGCGTCTGGACATGGTTGGCAAAGCGACGGGTACTGCTGAATTCGGCGTCGATGTTCGCCTGCCCGGTATGAAATTTGCAGCCGTGCGCATGAACCCCAAGCTGGGCGGCGCGATGAACGGCTATGACGACAACGCCGCAAAAGACATGCCGGGGGTCGAACAGATCGTCGATCTGGGCACCGGCGTTGCGGTCATCGCCAACAACACATGGCTCGCCAATCAAGCGGTTGAGGCGATCGACGTGGATTGGGGGGATGCCCCCTACCCGCCGGAAACCGACGGCATCTTCGCCAAGATCGCCGAAGCGTTCGACGATTCCCCGAACTCCACGATGCGCGATGACGGCGACGTCAGCGTCACACCCGAGGGCGCAACCGAAATCACCGCCGAATACCGCCTGCCCTATCTGGCCCACGCCACGATGGAGCCGATGAACGCCACCGCGCTATATACCGGCGACGCGCTAGAACTGTGGTGCGGCAATCAGGCCCCCACTCTGATCCAATTCCGCGTGGCCAATACCGCCGGTCTGGATACGGATGCGGTGCAGATCCACACCACCTATCTGGGCGGTGGGTTTGGTCGCCGTGGGGAACTGGATTTCGGCGAAATCGCGACAAAGGTCGCCATGGCCGTTCCCGGCACTCCGGTCCAGACGACCTGGAGCCGGGAGGAAGACATGCGCCACGACTATTACCGCCCCGGCGCAATCGCTCGGCTGCGTGGCGCCGTGAGGGACGGCAAAGCGGTGCTGATCGACGGTGCGGTTGCCTCGCAATCCTGCACGCAGCAAGCGGTCGAGCGTTACACCGGGATGCCCGGCGCAGGCCCTGACAAAGTTCTGGTCGAGGGCTTCTTCAACCAACCTTATGCGGTTCCGAACTACCGGATGAGCGGCCATATCGCGAAGCTCGACGTGCCTGTTGGCTTCTGGCGCTCGGTCGGCAACAGCCATAATGGCTTTTTCCATGAAACCTTCATGGATGAGATGGCCCACGCCGCAGGCCGCGACCCGCTAGAATTCCGGCTGGAGTTGATGAAGACCGAACACGCCCCCTCGGCAGGTTGCCTTGAGGCCGTGAAAGAGATGTCTGGCTGGACGGGTCAAACTCCGGCTGGCGTCGGGCGCGGAGTGGCCTTTACCTACAGCTTTGGCACTCCGGTTGCGCAGGTGATCGAGGTGGTCGACGAAGACGGCACCATCCGCATAAACAAGGCGTGGATCGCCTGTGACATGGGTCTTGCGTTGGACCCAGAAAACGTCAAAGCGCAGATGTTCGGTGGGATGATGTACGGCCTGAGCGCCGCTTGCTACGGCGAGATCACCTTTGCCGAGGGCGAAGTCGAGCAGTTCAACTTCCCCGACTATGACGCACTTCGCATGCACACGGCTCCGCAGGTCGAAGTGCGCGTTCTCGAGACCAACCGCCATATGGGCGGCGCTGGTGAGCCCGGTACGCCCCCCTCGATGCCGGCCTTAGGTAATGCGCTGTTTGATCTGACCGGAGAACGCGCGCGAACCCTGCCGCTGATCACTCAGTTCGACCTCCTGATTTGATCGCGACGCACCGGTCCGGCATCCCCTCCCGGCCGGACCGGTGCCTAAACTTATGCTGTTTGCTGCAAAAACCGCGTGCTTGATCCTGCGGACCAGGCCTTAACGGCCGCGCCAAACGCCTCAAACAACGGGCGCGAAACCGGGTCATTCGCAGCATCCCATTCCGGGTGCCATTGGACCGAGAGAGTAAAACCCGGCGCATCTTTGACATAAATCGCCTCCGGCGTGCCATCCGGCGCGTGGCCGTCGATCACGACATTCTGGCCTACGGCTTTGATCCCCTGACCGTGCAGCGTATTGGTCATCACCTCGCGCGCACCAAACAGCCGGTGGAACACGCCGCCTTCGTTCAGAGTTACGACGTGGCGCAGGGCGAACTTCTCCTCAAGTGTTCCATCCGGTGGCATCCGGTGGTTCTGCCGCCCCGGAAGGTCGCGAATCTCGGGATAGAGCGTCCCGCCCATCGCAACGTTAACCTCCTGAAACCCCCGGCAAATTCCAAAGAACGGCTGGCCGCGCTCAACACAGGCGCGCACCAGCGGCAGTGTGACCGCATCGCGCGCCCGATCGAAATCGCCATGCGCTTCGGTAGGCGGCTCACCGTATTCTTCGGGGTGAACATTCGGTCGACCGCCCGTCAGAAGAAATCCGTCGCACGCGTCCAGCAATTCCTCGACCGAGACGTAACGTGGATCAGCAGGGATCAGCAGTGGCAAACATCCCGAAACATTCGCAACGGCATCCGAATTCATCGTGCCACCGGCATGCGTCGGGTAATTGTCATTCATCAAGTAAGAGTTGCCGATGATACCGACGACGGGTCGAGACATTCTGCTTTCCCAATTTGTTTCCAAAACGTGTGGAAAAGCTATCGGCAGGGACAACAGCGCGCAATAGCACAAGCCCTGTGTGTCAGCGCAAGTACCTGTTCAATGTCGCACATCTATTCAACCGACGGGACATTGTCACAATCGGACTCCCATTGCCCGCTAAACGTGCAATGCAAAAAGTCCAGTTTGGGTGAAAGAGCCTGCGCAGGCTCTCTCCATCTTCAAGGAAATCAGCTTTCGCCGACAAGGTTCGCGGCTTCGATCCCTGCCATCGCAGCAAGCACGTCATTGTCCGAGGTGTCGCCTGTCACTCCAACGGCGCCAATCACGGCACCTTTCTTGTCGCGCAACAGCACACCGCCCGGCACAGGAACCACCTGCCCGCCATAGACGCCGTTCACCGCTGCCATGAAATAGGCCTGCGCTTCGGCCCGCTGCATCTGCGCCGTCCCGGCCATACCCAACATGACAGAGCCATATGCTTTGCCCTGCGCAATTCCAAACCGTCCGGGGGCCGCGCCATCTTCGCGCTCGAACGCAATGACATGACCGCCTGCATCCAGCACAACGACCGAAAGCGGTTTCAACTCCAACCGGCGCCCCTCTTCCAGAGCTTTACGAATGATGGTGCGCGCCTTGCGCAAGGAAATTGCCATCCCTGATCCCTTTCATCTGGCTAAAAATATTCTCGGGGGAGCGCGAGGGGGCAGACAGCCCCCTCGTTCCCGTCCTATCCACTTAACCTAAGCTGGCTTTCAACTCCAAACGGCGGGCATGCAGGACCGGCTCGGTATAGCCCGACGGTTGCGCACGACCCTTGAACACCAGATCGCAGGCTGCTTGGAAAGCAATGCCATCAAAGCCGGGTGCCATCGGATGATAGGCTGCGTCACCTTCGTTCTGACGGTCCACAACGGCTGCCATCTTCTGCATCGCCGCCATCACCTGTTCTTCGCTGACGACACCGTGGTGCAACCAATTGGCCAGCGCCTGGCTGGAAATCCGACAGGTCGCACGGTCCTCCATCAAGCCAATGTCATTGAGGTCCGGCACTTTCGAGCATCCAACACCCTGATCGACCCAACGCACGACATAGCCGAGAATACCCTGCGCGTTGTTCTCGATCTCACGGGTGATCTCATCATCGCTGAGGTTGCGTCCACCCAGCATCGGAACGGTCAGCAAATCCTCCAACGTGCCACGCGCGCCACCGGCGGCCAGCTCATCCTGACGGGCCAGAACGTCGACCTTATGATAATGCGTGGCATGCAAAGTCGCAGCGGTTGGCGAGGGAACCCATGCGCAAGTGGCACCTGATTGCGGATGGCCGATCTTGGCCTCCAGCATATCGCCCATGCGATCGGGCATGGCCCACATACCTTTACCAATCTGCGCCTTGCCTTTCAGGCCGCAGGCCAGACCTATATCAACGTTGCGATCCTCGTAGGACGCGATCCATGGTGTGTTCTTGATGTCGCCCTTGGGCAGCATCGGGCCTGCCTCCATCGAGGTGTGGATCTCGTCCCCAGTCCGATCAAGGAAGCCGGTGTTGATGAAGGCCACGCGCGATTTCGCGGCCCGGATACATTCCTTGAGGTTGGCCGAGGTGCGGCGTTCCTCATCCATGATACCCAGCTTCACGGTGTTGCGCGGCAGGCCCAGGATGTCTTCGACCATGTCGAAAATCTCGACCGAGAAGGCGACCTCTTCGGGGCCATGCATCTTTGGCTTCACCACATAGACCGACCCGGTGACCGAGTTGCCGCCGTCGCGCGCCAGATCGTGCATGGCGATCAACGTGGTGCAGAGCGCATCCATGAGGCCCTCGCCGATCTCGTTGCCCTCGGCATCCAGAACGGCCGGGTTGGTCATCAGATGGCCCACATTGCGTACCAGCATCAGCGAGCGGCCTTTCAGACGCGCCTCTGCTCCGTTCACGTCCGTGAAGTCCAGATCAGCCGCCAACCGGCGGGTAAATGTCTTGCCGGATTTGCTGACCTCTTCGGTCAGGTCACCTTTCATCAGACCCAGCCAGTTGCCATAGGCAACAACCTTGTCAGCGGCGTCTACGCAGGCCACGGAGTCCTCGCAATCCATGATCGTCGACAACGCAGACTCGAGCCGCAAGTCCGAGATGTTGGCCGGATCAGCAGCGCCAATCGCGCTGATTGGGTCGATCATGATCTGAATGTGAAGACCGTTGTTTTTCAACAGAACGAACTCAGGCTTTTCAGCCGCGCCGCCATGACCCACAAAGCTGGAGGCGTCCGCCAGCGCAGGAACCAAAGCGCCTGCCTCAACGCTCAGCTTCGTGACATCCGCCCAGGATCCGCTGATCAACGGCACAGCATCGTCGAGAAACGCCTTGGCCCACGCAATGACACGCGCGCCGCGGGCAGCATCGTAGCCGCCGCCCGCAGGCAGATCGCCCATCGCATCCGTGCCATAGAGGGCGTCATACAAGCTACCCCAACGGGCATTGGCGGCGTTCAGAGCAAAGCGCGCATTGGTGATTGGCACAACCAGCTGAGGACCGGGCGTTGCGGCGATCTCGGGGTCGACATTGGCGGTTTCGATCTGGAAGTCTTCGCCCTCTTCGACCAGATACCCGATCTCGTGCAGGAACGCTTGACAAGCATCGGCGTCGTGGTCCTGACCTTTGCGACCCAGGTGCCATGCATCCAATTGGTCCTGAATCTCTTTGCGTTTGGCAAGGAAGGCGCGGTTCTTGGGCCCCAGTTCGGATACCATCCGCGACAGGCCATTCCAGAAGGTCTCGGCGGTGACACCGGTGCCGGGCAAAGCCCGACCTTCGATGAATGCGACCAGAACCGGATCGACCTGAAGTCCGCTGCGTGTCTGTCTGCTGGCCATTTTCTTCCTCTCCCACGAATGTACGCCACTGTATGCCGCCAGCATGTAGAGCGAAAGTTTCCGATAGGCAACGTATGCCGCTACGTTCTGGTAAGAAAATCTTACCAAAATGGCAAAACAACGCCGGAGACAGCGAATACAGGCGGCTTGCAGCCCTGCCGCGATGCCCCTAACGTCGCCCTCGACCCAAGTTTTGCGAGGCCCCCGATGCGCGACGCCGCCCCCACCACCATCTATCTGAAAGACTACACCCCGTTCGGGTATCTGGTGGACAATGTGCATCTGACGTTTGACCTGGCAGCAAATGCCACCCGCGTCACATCCCGCATTGCCTTTCGTCCGAATCCAGAGGCCAGCGATCGCACGTTTTTTTTGCATGGCGAGCAACTGAAGCTGATCCGCGCCTCCATCGACGGTGCCGAAGTGTCCCCCACAATCACGCCCGAGGGGCTGACGATTGCCGCCCCCGACGCCCCCTTTGTCTGGGAGGCGGAGGTTGAGATCGACCCCGGCAATAACACCGCGCTTGAAGGGCTTTATATGTCGAACGGCATGTATTGCACCCAGTGCGAGGCCGAGGGATTCCGCAAGATCACCTACTACCCGGACCGCCCCGACGTGATGTCAACCTTCACGGTGCGTATCAATGGCGACCTTCCGGTGCTGCTGTCCAACGGCAACCCGTCCGGCAAGGGCGAAGGGTGGGCCGAATGGACGGATCCGTGGCCCAAACCCGCCTACCTGTTTGCTCTGGTCGCCGGAGACCTGATCGCGCATCCGGGCCAGTTCACCACCATGTCCGGTCGCGATGTCGAACTGAACCTATGGGTTCGCCCCGGCGATGAAGGCAAATGTGCCTTCGGGATGGAGGCGCTGAAGAAGTCCATGAAATGGGATGAGGACGTCTACGGCCGCGAATACGATCTGGACGTGTTCAACATCGTAGCCGTGGATGATTTCAATATGGGCGCGATGGAGAACAAGGGGCTGAACATCTTCAACTCTTCAGCCGTTCTGGCCAGCCCGGAAACCTCGACCGATGTGAATTTCGAACGGATCGAGGCGATCATCGCGCATGAGTATTTCCACAACTGGACCGGCAACCGCATCACCTGCCGCGACTGGTTTCAGCTGTGCCTCAAAGAGGGCCTGACCGTTTTCCGCGATGCGCAATTCACCTCGGACATGCGCTCGGCACCGGTCAAGCGCATCCACGACGCCATCGACCTGCGCGCACGGCAGTTCCCCGAGGACAATGGCCCGCTATCGCACCCCGTCCGGCCCGAGAGTTTTCAGGAAATCAATAACTTCTACACCTCAACCGTCTATGAGAAAGGTGCCGAGGTCATCGGCATGTTGAAACGTCTGGTCGGGGATGAGGCCTATAGCAAGGCGCTGGATCTCTATTTTGACCGTCATGACGGGCAGGCCTGTACGATCGAGGATTGGCTGCAAGTCTTCGAGGACACAACAGGCCGCGACCTGAGCCAGTTCAAACGTTGGTACAGCCAGTCTGGCACCCCGCGCGTTTCCGTGACCGAGGATTGGGCGGATGGCGACTATACGCTGACGCTGAGCCAACGCACCGACCCGACTCCGGGACAAGAGGATAAGCAGCCTCAGGTCATTCCCGTCGCTGTCGGCTTGCTGGGCCCGAACGGAGACGAGGTCCAAGCAACCGAAGTGCTAGAGCTGACCGAGGCCGAGCAGAGCTTTTCCTTCACCGGTCTCTCTGCCAAACCCGTGCCCTCAATCCTGCGTGATTTCTCGGCCCCTGTGATTCTTGAACATGACACGTCGAATGCTGAGCGCGCCTTTCTGCTGGCCCATGACACCGATCCGTTCAACCGCTGGCAGGCCGGGCGCTCGCTGGCCGAGGACACTCTGCTGCGCATGATCACCGAAGAGGCGACGCCGGATTCCGACTATCTGGATGGTCTGTTGGCTGTGCTGCGCGATGAGACACTAGACCCGGCCTATCGGGCCTTGATGCTGGGCATTCCGACCCAATCCGAACTGGCCGCCGCCCTACATGACAAGGGCGTCACACCCGATCCGATGGCCATTTGGACGGCTGTTGAGACTCTCCGTCAAGCCACTGCGCAACACGTACAGGATCTTCTGCCCAAGCTGCACAGCGAAACACTTGTGGACGCCTCCTACCAACCGGATGCGGCGCAATCCGGCAAACGTGCACTGGGCGGAGCGGCACTGGCTCTCAGTTCGCGGCTGGACGGCGGCAGCAAGGCGGCAGACGCGTACCAAACGGCCGACAATATGACCCTGCAACTAACCGCCCTGTCCTGCCTGCTGCGTGCGGGCAAAGGTGAGGCGCAACTGAGTGCCTTCTACGAACAGTGGAAAGATGACCGGCTGGTGATCGACAAATGGTTTGGTTTACAGGTCTCGATGGCCGCCCCTCAGACCACGGTCGAGGCCGCACGCACCCTGACAGAGCATCCTGATTTCAATTGGAAAAACCCCAACCGGTTCCGTGCCTTGATAGGATCGCTGGCCATGAACCATGCGGGGTTCCATCAGGCAGACGGAGCGGGCTATGCCCTGCTTGCCGACTGGCTGATCCGGTTGGATCCGGTGAACCCGCAGACCACAGCGCGTATGTGTTCGGCGTTCCAGACGTGGAAGCGATATGACGCCGACCGTCAGGCGCTGATGCGCGCGCAGCTGCGCCGGATCGCCGACACGCCCGACCTGTCACGCGACACGACCGAGATGGTCTCGCGCATCCTCGGCGCATGACCTCGTTCAGCTTTAAACGGCAAAACCGGAACCCACGTGTGGTGATCTTGCTGATCTGCATCTATGCGGTGCTGATCGGCCTGATCATTTTCCTGAACGCGGCCTGGTGGTTGATGGGGTTGCTCGCGCTGGCAACACTCCCGGCGGTCTGGGATATTGTGAAAGACACCAGTGCCGGGGTCGAACTGACCGGTGAGAAACTATGCTGGTTCACCGGCCAACGCAGCGGCGAACTGGACCTGTCCGAGGTTGACCGATTCCGATTTGACACCCGCTGGGATTTCTCGGTTCGCGTTTCAGCGGTGCTGAAATCGGACAAGCGCGTCCGCCTACCGGATGAGTCGCTGCCACCACACAAAGAGTTCGAAGACGTGTTGCAGCAGGCGGGATTTACCGTTGAGCGTCATCATTTTAGGGTTTTTTGAAACAATACCAAGCCCATCGGCTAATTGATCACACCTCGGACTTGCGCGCGCAACGACTCCTTGAAATAGACACAGTTTTTGGCAAACTGGACGCGTTACACGTTTGTTACAGTTCGAGTTTTGCCATGTTTCGGTCTTTCAGGGCGGCTGCCGCCCGTATTTTCGGCTCTTCCAGTCCCACCTCTACGCCTTTGCCTGCGTCGGTCGCGGATGCAACCGCGTGGCTTGTCGCCTCGGGGCAGTTGAACATCCCGATCGCGGAAACAGATGACACCGCCGGACATCAGGTGATCGAACGCGGGCGCCATCTGGCGCGTCAGGATATGTGGGTCGAACTCTCGCAAGAGATGCGTGCCGCGGATGAAACACGCGAAACAACACTCTGCGGCCAGCCAGTTGCTGATCTGTTGGGTTTCGGGGCACGCGCGGATGTTGTACTGGCTGCAGAACATGCCCTTTCAGATGGCAGAACTCAGTCGGACTATGACTTTCTGGCGGGTATCTCTGAACTGGAAGGTGAGATTCAGAGCCACCCCGATGACCCGATGATCGCCCTTGTGGTGGCATTGGCTCATATTGATTTAGCCTGGGCATGGCGCGGGACATCGGACCCCAAAGACCTGCCCGCACTGCATCAATCCCGTTGCGCCGCGCATTTCGACCGCGCTGCCGATTTGCTGAAGGACTGCCGCTCTGCCATGCCGAATAGCCCAGCGATTGCCGCTGCGGATTGCGCCCTACTGGCGGGCCATGTCAGCCCACGCACCCGTGTGGCAGACAAATACGAAGAGCTGATCACGCTTGACCCGCAAAACCATCGCCACATGCGCGCAATGGGCAGCCATCTGTTGCCACGCAGGTTCGGGACCTACGATCAGCTGGAAGTTCAAGCCCTGCGAAACGCCGCGCGCACTCAAAAGACCTGGGGCGCTGGCGGCTATACCTGGGTTCAGTTCGATGCCATCGCATTGGATGACGAAGCCTGCGCGCGTGTGGATGTCGAGTATTTTCTGGAAGGCCTGCACGACATCGTTGAACGCCGCCCTGACCAGCAGACGATCAACCTGTTGGCGGCCTATTGTTCGGTCACGCTGCAAAACGGGATGGGCCGCAACCTTAAGGCCGACATCGCCCGTAAACAGATTTGCGAGGCTGCAAACTGGTTGATCCGCGATCACTTGACCGAGCTGCACCCCCTGATCTGGGCCCATGCGGCGAACGGGTTCAGCAACAGCTTGCGCGTCAACTCGACCGAGCGCTTCGCTGCCCGTGGCCGCCGAGATGCCTTGCGTGCGATCGCCGATCAATTGCGCGACGAACTTCGCAATGGTCAAAGCGTGACCTTCACGCCGACAGGGTTGCAAGTCTCAGGGAACTAACCCCTTGCCCCTTTGGCGCGCCGGGCCTAATACGCAAGCCTAGACTTCTGCGGAAATTAGAGGCGCGCCATGCTCGACCTGACATACGAAATGCCGAAAATCAAAACCATTGCCGGGGCCAAGCACGATTGGGAACTGGTGATCGGGATGGAGGTGCACGCTCAGGTCTCATCCAATGCCAAGCTGTTTTCCGGCGCGTCCACCCAATTCGGGGCCGAGCCGAACTCGAACGTCGCCTTCGTGGACGCGGCGATGCCGGGCATGCTGCCGGTGATCAACGAATATTGCGTGGAACAGGCTGTGCGCACAGGTCTGGGCCTGAAAGCAGATATCAACCTGAAATCGGCCTTTGACCGAAAGAACTATTTCTACCCTGACCTGCCGCAGGGCTACCAGATTTCCCAGCTCTACCACCCCATCGTGGGCGAAGGTGAAGTGCTGGTTGAGATGGGCGACGGCACCGCGCGCATGGTTCGCATCGAACGCATCCACATGGAGCAGGACGCGGGCAAATCGATCCACGACATGGACCCGCATATGTCCTTCGTAGACCTCAACCGGACCGGCGTCTGCCTGATGGAGATCGTCTCGCGCCCCGACATCCGTGGCCCCGAAGAAGCCGCCGCCTATATCGCCAAGCTGCGCCAGATCATGCGCTATCTGGGCACCTGTGATGGCAACATGCAGAACGGCAACCTGCGGGCGGACGTGAACGTCTCGATCTGTTTGCCAGGTGCATATGAGAAGTACCAGGAAACGCAGGATTTCTCGCATCTGGGCACGCGCTGCGAGATCAAGAACATGAACTCGATGCGCTTTATCCAGCAGGCGATCGAGGTCGAAGCTCGCCGTCAGATCGCCATTGTTGAGGCTGGTGGAACGGTAGATCAGGAAACCCGCCTGTACGATCCGGACAAGGGTGAGACCCGCTCGATGCGGTCCAAGGAAGAAGCGCACGACTACCGCTATTTCCCGGACCCCGACCTGCTGCCTTTGGAAATCGAACAGGCATGGGTCGACGACATCGCCGCCAAGCTGCCTGAGCTGCCCGACGAGAAAAAAGCGCGGTTCATCGAAACGTTCGGCCTGACTGACTATGACGCCTCAGTCCTGACCGCCGAGGTCGAAAGCGCCGCCTATTTCGAAGAGGTTGCCAAAGACCGCAACGGCAAACTGGCCGCGAACTGGGTCATCAACGAGCTGTTTGGCCGGTTGAAGAAAGAAGGCCACGACATCACCGACTCGCCCGTATCTCCGGCGCAGTTGGGTGGGATCATCGATCTGATTTCCTCGGATGCCATCTCGGGCAAGATCGCCAAGGATCTGTTCGAAATCGTCTATACCGAAGGCGGTGACCCGGCGCAGATCGTCGAAGAGCGCGGCATGAAGCAGGTCACCGACACGGGTGCCATCGAGGCCGCTTTGGACGAGATCATCTCTGCCAACCCGGCGCAGGTTGAAAAGGCCAAGGTGAACCCGAAGCTGGCAGGCTGGTTTGTCGGTCAAGTGATGAAAGCCACCGGCGGCAAAGCCAACCCCAAGGCCGTGAACGAGCTGGTTGCCCAAAAGCTGGGTTCGTAAGCCCGTTTTCAGAGTTTTGCGACGGAGCCAGGCCACCTGCTTGACTCCGTTTTCTTTTGCGCCCTTTCTTCCGCGCAGGAGAGGTGCCATGACCAGAACATTCGATCAGGAACTTGAAGACCGGCTGATGCGCTACGCGGCCATCGACAGCCAAAGCGACGAGACATCGCCTTCGACCCCTAGTACGCCCATTCAGTTCGACATGCTGAACCTGTTGCAGCAAGAGCTGACGGAAATAGGCGCGCAGGATATCGAGATGACCGGCGACAGCGTCGTTGTGGCGACCATTCCCGGCACCGCCAAAGGGCCGACCGTAGGGTTCCTCGCCCATGTCGATACCGCCCCGCAATTCAACGCAACGGGCGTCAAACCGCGCGTCATCAAAGGCTACAATGGCGGTGAGATCACCTTTCCCGATGATCCCGATCTGGTTCTGTCCCCGGACGAACACCCTTATCTGGCCGAAAAGATCGGCCATGATCTGATCACCGCTTCGGGCACCACCCTATTGGGCGCTGATGACAAGGCCGGCGTGTCCATCCTGATGACCATGGCGCGGCACCTGATCGAAAATCCAGACATTCCACACGGGCCCATCCGCATTGCCTTCACCCCGGACGAAGAAATCGGACGCGGCGTGACCGAGCAATTGCCCAAGGACCTCAAGGCCGATTTCGCCTATACGCTGGACGGGCAGGAAGTGGGCGAGATCGAATATGAAAGCTTCTCCGCCGACCGTGCGGTGATCAAGGTCACCGGCGTGTCGATCCATCCCGGTCTGGCCAAGGAAAAGATGGTCAATGCCACCCATCTGGCCGCAAAGATCGTGCAGACCCTGCCGCAGGCTACACTGACCCCCGAAGTCACCGATGGGCGCGAAGGGTTCATCCATGTCACCGACATGAATGGCGGCTCGTCCGAGATGGAGATCAAGCTGATCCTGCGCGATTTCGAAATGGAGGGGCTTGAGGCGCAGCGCGATCTGGTGCGCAAGGTCTGCGACGCCGTTCAGGCCTCCGAGCCACGCGCGACCATCACCTGCGACATCAGCCATCAATACCGCAACATGCGCTATTGGCTCGAGAATGACATGACCCCGGTCGATCTGGCGCGCGAGGCCTGTCAGGAGCTGGGGATCGAGCCGCTCTCGGTTCCGATCCGCGGCGGCACCGACGGCTCTCGCCTGACCGAATTCGGCACACCCTGCCCCAACCTGTTCACCGGCATGCAGTGCATTCATGGACCGTTGGAGTGGATTTCGGTGCAGGACATGGCGCTGGCGACCGAACTTTGCCTCTCGGTTGTGGCCAAGGCGGCGCAGAGAACCGGCTGATTTGCGCCACTTGCGCAACGTCTCTTTCACCCGGCGACCTGCGTGATAAGTTGTCGGCCAAAGGTACAAGGGAACAGTCGATGCCGCGCTACGAATACAAAGTCATTCCGGCCCCGCAAAAGGGCGCGAAGGCCAAAGGCGTCAAAACGCCCGAGGGCCGCTTTGCCACCTCGGTCGAGCAGGTGCTGAACGAGATGGGCCAACAGGGATGGGAATACCAGCGCGCCGAGTTGCTGCCCAGCGAGGAACGCTCGGGTCTGACCGGATCAACCACGAACTGGCGCAACGTGCTGGTGTTTCGTCGGGTGATTGAGGCCGACGCCACCGAGGTAGTGGCCCCTGTGGCCACACCATCGCCAAGCGAAACGCCCGAAGGTGTGCCCTTGGCTCAGCCCGTTCCCGGGCCAGATGCGGTTCAAGCCCCGGAACCAATTTCAGCCGAAGTAGATGAGCCGCCGTTGACGTTGAAACCGAGCGAAGAGGCCAAGTAAAACTCATCAGGACTGAACGGGCCAGAGGGTGTGGTTTAGATAACACGAATTGAGCCAACGAAACTCAGGCGGTCATCCGACCCTGGGTTTTGCTCGTATCGTTCCAAGATATCCTTAACTATAGAACAGGGCCCCGGCCGCGATGAAACCTAGCACCGTTTTTCTTTGTTTCCTCTCCGCATTCGCCTGCCAGATCGCGTTGCCTGCCAACGCGCAACAACGGCTGGGATGGGTCAGCCAGATCGACGGGCTCGCCGCATATCAGGGCAGCGCCGATCTGGATCAAGGCGGAGACTTCAGCGCGACGCGATCGTTCCTGCGGGCCACCGGGCTGTACCGATTTGATAGCGAAACGTCACTTGGCATCTCGGTCAGCTACGGGCAGCTGGACTATGACTTCAGCGCGGCAGACAACCAGCCTTGGAACGACATTCGTGACATCCGAATATCAGCTCCTCTGCGGTTTCAGGCTGGACAGCAGGCCAGCGTGTTCGTGTCGCCTCAGGTCAGGTGGGACTATCAGAAAGGCGCCGCATCTTCAGATGGTCGTACCTATGGTGTTTTTGCGGGCATCGCGTGGCAGATCAGCGAAAGCCTGACCATAGGACCGGCTTTTGGAGCCTTCACGCAATTAGAGGATAGCGGTGTCGATTTCTTTCCCGCGCTTTTGGTGGATTGGGACATCAATGATCGCTGGAACCTGAACACCGGCTCCGGAATCGGTGCGACTCGCGGGCCGGGTCTCACCCTCAGCTACGCGTTGAATGACGATTTCAGCCTCTCACTGTCGGCCCGGTCCGAAAAAATTCGCTTCCGGCTGGACGAGGCGGGGCTGGCTCCGAACGGGATCGGCGAAGACAAGAGCCTCCCTGTGGTTGCGTCGCTCAGCTATGCTCCGAATCCGGGCGTGTCTTTAACCGTCTTTGCCGGGGCAGAATTCGATGGTCGACTGACACTGGAGGACGAAAACGGCAACGAACTCAGCCGCCAGAGTTACGATACAGCACCTTTGGTCGGCCTCGCTTTTCGACTCCGGTTTTAGGCGAGATTAAACGCCAATATCCAACGCCAAGGCATGGATACGCGGCACAACGTCCCCTAGCGCTTTGTGAACGGCACGATGTCGCGCCACGCGAGATTGGCCCTCGAATGCGGCGGCGCGTATACGTACGTTGAAATGGCTCTCACCACCTTCCTGAAACCCGGCATGGCCCCGGTGGCTTTCACTGTCATCCACCACCTCAAGCTCACGCGGATCAAAGGCGGCCTGCAGTCGGGTTCGGATTTCGTCAGTCACAGTCATTTTTACGCTCAGCGGCAAAAAACTTGCCGCCCCCCTCTTCTACTTTCGGCTGCTTAGACTAAACTGCTGCCTCCGAGTCGAGAAGATGCGTTCTTAAGGATCACAGCATGACGAAATCAGACCCTTTCGGATTCGATATGTCCGTCTCCAGCGCCAAGAAAAAGAACCCGCGCGGGCGCCGGGGCATGTCAGGCGCATCTGAAACCTCGGTGCGAATCTGTGATCATCCGGGTTGTGAGGAACCCGGCAAGTACCGCGCCCCCAAGGCCCCGGACGTTCTGGATGACTTCTACTGGTTCTGCCAGCAGCACGTGCGCGAGTACAATCAGAAGTGGAACTTCTTCGACGGCACGACCGAGGCTGAACTGAACGCACAACGCACGAAGGACAAAGTCTGGGAGCGTGAAACCAAGCCCATGGGCGACCCCGAGGCCCGTGCGTGGGCGCGTCTGGGTATCGAAGACCCACACCAGGTTTTGGGGGCAAACAGCACCCAGAACAAAGGCCGCACCTCGGGTGGCGGTGGCCGTCGCCTTCCGCCCACCGAACGGCGCGCCATCGAGATTCTGGAGGCCAATGACAGCTGGTCCAAGGCCGAGGTTCGCAAGGCCTACAAGAAGCTGATCAAAGTGCTGCACCCGGATATGAACGGCGGCGACCGGTCTCAGGAAGAGCAACTGCAAGAGGTCGTCTGGGCCTGGGATCAGATAAAGGACAGCCGGAACTTCAAGTAGGCTGCTCTTACCCTGGCAACAAATCCCGCAATACTTCTGCTTCGAGTCGCTTCAGACAACGCAAGTGTGTCCGCTGTCGTTGCGCCGAAGCCGGATTACTAAGCTCGGGAAACAAGGCACGCAATTCCTCGACGTCTTCGCGTTGGAATGATTTCAACGCAAGATCACCGAGAAACAAGCTTTCGCTTTGCAAACCATGTGACGATAGGACCACATGTCGACTACAGACAATGTGGAAATAAGTTACAGGTGCCACAGGCGGCATTTGACGGATCAAACCATCGTTCACCAAGTGTATTGCGGCACAAAAAACCCGAGGCTCGCCAAAAAGAAGCTCGGCCCGCCAACCTTCCAGCACAATCCGATGCTGGGGGGAAACAAATAAGTCTTGGCTGGGCAGGTCATCACCCAAAGCGCCGCGCTGAATCCGGACGGGCCTGAACTTTGGATTTTTGCGCAACGCGTTCGCGCTGAGAGTTCTTTTGCCTATCCAGATGATCGGCAATGTTTGCCCGCCTGCCACACAGACCCGATCCCCAGCCATCAAAGACTCTACAGGTCGTGGCCCACTTTCTGTGTCAATCAGCGTTCCGGTTACAAAACAAGGCGGGTTGACCGGGTCGAGGTCACTCACGGTGATCTCCCAATTCCCGGTGCTGAGAGACCCGGTCGGATCGACACTATTGAAAGCGTAAATCTGCCCACCTACTTGGATAAAATCCGCGGTTTCACTTGTACCGCGATAGTTCCCCTGACCGAGATAGGTGTAGGGTACGAAGGTCGTGCCGCCATCGAAAGAAACCGTTTGCCCTGAGATTATCGCAGGTGTCGTTGATCCCTGAACTATGAGGTTACCAGTGCCGCCGGTCTCAGTCACCGTGTAGAGGAGCGCGTCAAAAGGCATTCACTGCACCTTGCCGGTCGCCAACAGGTAACAATTGAAGCCACCCTGACTCAACAAAGGATGTCGCGAACACCTTAACCCCCTACATATAGCCCATTAAACATGCAGACTTTGCTCATTTTACCGTTCAGTTAGGCTCATTCAAAGAAATATTTAATTTCTTGAATTTAAATCCCTGTCCGTCTCGGAGTGAGGCGTCCTCTTAACGATGATTGAATGAACGGGTTCTCAAACTTGTCCTTGAGTAGGAACTCAAGCCTGCGCTCGGACCGCGACTTGCCGTAGCAGCCGCGCGAATAGAGACATCAGGTTTTCCTAAGGTTGACGATTTATTGAAGAACCCAACCAGAGCCGCTTGCTCATCGCCACTCTAACGTAACCCCGCCCTTCCCGCAGATAAGGCCAGTTGATAAGAAACATCCTGTCAGCGTTTTTAGCGAGCGGCTTTCCCTTGCCCTTGGTCGGAATATGTTGCACCACACACGGGTTCAAACCCGGCAAGACGGGCCTAAGGATAAGGACAAGGCGAATGGCTGACGGATCGATTGATATCAACGCAAAACCCACCGAAGAGATCTCGGTCCGTGACGTGTTCGGCATTGATACCGACATGGCGGTCAAAGGTTTTGCGGAACGTAGCGACCGGGTGCCCGCGATTGACCCGACCTACAAGTTCGACCCAGAGACGACTTTGGCGATTCTGGCAGGGTTTGCGCATAACCGTCGCGTGATGATCCAGGGCTATCACGGCACAGGTAAGTCGACCCATATCGAACAGGTTGCCGCCCGTCTGAACTGGCCCGCCGTGCGTGTAAACCTGGATAGCCACATCAGCCGGATCGACTTGATCGGTAAGGATGCGATCAAGCTGCGCGATGGCAAGCAGGTGACCGAGTTCCACGAAGGCATCCTTCCCTGGGCCCTGCGCAACCCTGTCGCCATCGTGTTCGACGAATACGACGCAGGCCGTGCGGACGTGATGTTCGTGATCCAACGCGTGCTGGAGCATGATGGTAAGCTGACCCTGCTGGACCAGAACGAGATCATCACCCCGAACCCGAATTTCCGCCTGTTCGCCACCGCAAACACCGTGGGTTTGGGCGATACGACCGGCCTCTATCACGGCACGCAGCAGATCAACCAGGCACAGATGGACCGCTGGTCTCTGGTCTCGACGCTGAACTACCTCAGCCACGATGCCGAGACGATGATCGTGCTGTCGAAAGCACCGCTGTACAACACGGCTGAGGGCCGTAAGACCGTCAGCCAGATGGTCACCGTTGCCGACCTCACCCGCACCGCTTTCATGAATGGCGACCTGTCGACCGTGATGAGCCCAAGGACCGTGATCAACTGGGCCCAAAACGCTGAGATTTTCCGCAATGTGGGCTATGCGTTCCGCCTGTCCTTCCTGAACAAGTGCGATGAGCTTGAGCGCCAGACCGTGGCCGAGTTCTATCAGCGCTGCTTTGACGAAGAACTGCCGGAAAGCGCGGCAAGCGTGAGCTTGGGCTAACGCCGAATTGCGCCCGGTTTCGGGCGCAATGCCTCCGGCGGAGGTATTTTTAGCCAGATGAAGGCGGATCCGGCTTCCTGTTTGGTGGAAATCGGGACGGCAATGTGAAAGGCTTGGGGACATGGCACAAAAGAACGACAACCCTGCTGATCCGTTCAAAAAGGCTCTGGCCGAGGCTACAAAGGTCATGGCCGACGATCCGGAGCTTTCCGTAAGCTATACCGTCGATCCCTCAGGCCTTTCGGGCGAGGCCATGCGGTTGCCTCAGGTATCCCGCCGGATGACGCGCGAAGAGGTTTTGCTGGCGCGCGGAACCGCCGATGCCTTGGCCTTGCAGCGCCGCTATCACGATGACGCGACCCATATGCGCTATGCACCGCCGGGAGACATGGCGCGGGACCTTTATGAAGCGATGGAAACCGCCCGGTGTGAGGCGATGGGCGCGCGGGATATGCCCGGGACGGCCTCCAACATTGATGTCAAGATTAGCCATGAAGCCCTACGGCGCGGTTATGACCAGTGCAAGCAGCCCGCCGACGCGCCTTTGTCCGTTGCTGCGGGCTATCTGATCCGGCATCTGGCCACCGGGCGTGATCTGCCGCCGGCGGCTAATAATGTCATGAACCTCTGGCGTGGATACATCGAGGAACAGGCCGGCGGCACGCTTGAGAAGCTCGACGAAATCCTCTCGGATCAGGCAGAGTTTGCCAAGTTCACCCGTCAGGTGATCAAGGATCTGGGATATGGCGACCAGCTGGGTGATGATCCTGATGAGCTGGACGAAGAACAGGAAGATCAGGCCGAGGAAAACGCCGAAGAGCAGCCCGATCCCGACAGCACCGGACAGGATGATCAGGAGGAACAGGATCCTGACGCCACGCCCGAGCAGTCGCAGGAAGAGCAGCAGGATCAATCTCAGGCCCAAGTCTCGATGGACGAGATGGCCGAGGATGAGATGGGCGATGAGGCGGAGATGCCCGAGGGAGAGGCTCCGCTGGAGCCGCCTGCCCCTCCGCCTGCGTCCGAGGCTGATCCAGAGTACAAGGTCTACCTGAACACCCATGACGAGGAAATCGCTGCCGAGGATTTGGCAGAGCCTGCTGAACTGGAACGGTTGCGTGCCTATCTGGATCAACAGCTTGAGCCGTTGAAAGGTGCGGTTAGCCGCTTGGCCAACAAGTTGCAGCGTCGCTTGCAGGCGCAACAGAACCGGTCGTGGGAGTTCGATCGCGAGGAAGGTATCCTCGATGCCGGACGTCTGGCGCGCGTGGTTGCCAACCCGACTACGCCGCTGAGCTTCAAGGTCGAAAAGGACACCGAGTTCCGCGATACCGTAGTAACCCTGCTTCTGGACAACTCGGGATCGATGCGCGGGCGTCCGATTTCAATTGCGGCCATCTGCGCGGATGTTCTGGCCCGGACGCTGGAACGTTGCAACGTGAAGGTCGAAATTCTGGGCTTTACGACCCGCGCATGGAAAGGCGGTCAGGCCCGTGAGGCTTGGTTGAATGCAGGCCGCCCGCAGCAGCCGGGACGCCTGAACGATCTGCGTCACATCATCTACAAAGGTGCCGACGCCCCATGGCGGCGGGCGCGGCCCAATCTTGGTCTGATGATGAAAGAAGGCCTGCTGAAGGAAAACATCGACGGCGAGGCGCTGGAATGGGCCCATCGCCGGATGTTGGCGCGGCGCGAGGCGCGTAAGATCCTGATGGTGATTTCCGATGGCGCTCCGGTCGATGATTCCACGCTGAGTGTGAACCCGGCGAACTATCTGGAGAAACACCTACGCGACGTGATCGCCATGGTCGAAAAGCGCAAGATGGTGGAATTGCTGGCCATCGGGATCGGGCATGACGTGACCCGGTACTATGACCGTGCAGTTACGATCACCGATGTGGAACAGCTGGCCGGTGCTATGACCGAACAGTTGGCGGCATTGTTCGACAGCGACCCGCGCGCGCGGGCCCGGGTGATGGGGATGAAAAGGGCCAGCTGAGGCTGGCCTTGCCTCCGCCGGGTATATTTTCAAAAAGATAAAGAGGTGGCTTGAAACCACACTTTGGCTTGAGGGAGGCAGGTATGTTTCAGTCTTTTGAGGTGACAGCACGGCCCGAACAGGGACCTCCGCGATTGACTGCTTTGCGGCAGGAACTAGAGCCCGAAGGTTTGGACGGGTTTCTGGTGCCGCGCGCGGATGCGCATCAGGGTGAGTATGTGGCCCCTCGGGACGAACGACTGGCCTGGCTGACCGGGTTCACTGGCTCGGCCGGGTTTTGCGCCGCCCTGCGGGACGTGGCCGGGGTGTTCATTGACGGGCGCTATCGGACGCAGGTCAAGGCGCAGGTGGCCGATGACTACACTCCGGTGCCCTGGCCCGATATGAGCCTGAGCAGTTGGTTGAAACAGCAGTTGCCGAACGGGGGATCGGTCGGATTTGATCCTTGGCTTCATGCCGCAGGGCAGATCAAAGCAGCGCAGAAAGATCTTGAGGGGAGCGGGATTGAATTGGTGCGCTGTGCCAATCTGGTGGACCGGATTTGGCAGGATCAGCCCGCCCCACCGATGAACCCGGTCAAGGTACATCCGATTGAGTTTGCAGGGGAAACCGCTGAGAGCAAAATCACCCGACTGGCTGATGGCCTGCGTGACAGCGGGCGAAGCGCGGCGGTGATTACCTTGCCAGACTCGATCATGTGGTTGTTGAACATTCGCGGCTCGGACATTGCTTACAACCCGGTCGCCCATGGCTTTGCCATTCTGCATGCGGACGGGCGTGTTGATCTGTTCATGGCTGCAGCAAAACTAGGCGAAGTGGGAGAACATCTGAGCCCTCAGGTTTCGGTTCACCAGCCTGATGGATTTCTGGACGCCGTTGCTGCCCTAGAAGGTAAGGTTCAGGTCGATCCGGGCACAGTGCCTCAGATTGTGGCGGATGCGCTTGGGGACCGGATGGTTGATGGAGGCGACCCTTGCGCCCTGCCCAAAGCGCGCAAGAACCCGGCCGAAATCGCAGGCAGCGCCGAGGCACACCTGCGCGATGCCGTTGCCGTTGTCGAAACGCTGTTCTGGCTGGATCAGCAAACGCCGGGGCAGATCAGCGAAACGCAGGTCGTGACCCGGTTGGAAGAGGCCCGTCGGCGGGACAACGCGCTGCAGGACATCTCATTCGACACGATCGCCGGAACCGGCCCCAACGGGGCGATCATGCATTACCGCGTGACTGAAAAGACCGACAGCACCTTGCAGGACGGTCATTTGTTGGTGCTGGACAGCGGCGGGCAGTATCTGGACGGCACCACCGACATCACGCGCACCATCGCAATAGGCGAGGTCGGAGAGACCGAAAAGGCCTGCTTTACCCGCGTGTTGAAAGGCATGATCGCCATGTCGATGCTGCGCTGGCCGATTGGACTGGCCGGGCGCGATATCGAATGCGTGGCACGCGCGCCGCTGTGGCAGGCGGGGCAGGACTTCAACCACGGGGTCGGTCACGGGGTCGGCGCGTATCTGAGCGTGCATGAAGGCCCGCAACGCCTGTCGCGTGTCAGCCATGTACCCTTTGAGCCCGGCATGATCCTGTCGAACGAACCCGGCTATTACCGCGAGGGCGCGTTTGGCATTCGGATCGAGAACCTGATTGTCGTGGAGGAAGCACCATCGCTTCCCGACGGCGATGCAGAAAGGGCCATGTTGCAGTGGCGCACGCTAACCTATGTGCCAATTGACCGCCGCCTGATCCTGGTCGACTTGTTGACCGCACAAGAACGGGATTGGCTGAACAGCTATCACCGCGACGTTGCGGAAAAAATCAGGCCAAGGCTGGGCGAGGACGCTCAACTGTGGTTGGATGCCGCAATTGCGCCAGTCTGACATCAGACTGTCACATAAGATGGGCAAAGGAGAAGCCCTGACAAAAACGAGGGAAAAGACATGGTTGAAATCACGATCACCGAAGCACCCGGCAAATGGAGCGTCCGCTCCGGTGGGGCCATTCTGGGCGAAAGCTCGAACGCGCTTGAGTTGCGCGAAGGTGATCTGGAACCCGTGATCTACTTCCCCCGTTCTGACATCGCGATGGCCTTCCTGGACCGCACGGACAAGGTGATTCACTGCCCACACAAGGGCGATGCCACGCATTTCTCGATCGTGAACAAGTCCTCGGTCACCGAAAACGCGGCCTGGAGCTTTGAGGCCCCCGGCAAGGATACCGCCGGCCTCAAAGACTATCTGGCTTTCTACCCGGTGGACTCGATCAAGATCGAACAGATTTGAGGGCCGGAAGTACCTAGTTACGTCTGTCAGAAACTGTAGCTGTACCCAAGAATGAGCGAGTGCGACGAGTAGCGGCCATCCGTGAGATCAGTCGGGATGAACACTTGGGTCGTGGTGAAATCAAGATCGCCGGTCGTCTTGTAGCGGTACCCGATGTCGATGTTTCCGCGTTCCCCTACTTGGAAGCGGCCGCCAAACCCCAATTGCCCTGCGATAGCGGTGTCACTGTCATCGACCAATGTGACGCCAGCACCGGACTGACCGTCGTGGGAAACCCGCGCAAACCCAAGTCCCCCGCCAATATAGGGCTTGAACCTGCCCTGCACCGGGATGTCATACCAGAGGTTTACCATCCCGAATGTCGCATCAAAGCTTCCGTCGTACTGGGTAAACGGGCGGCCGATTTCCTTTGTATCATTCGAGGCGTGTGAAAGTTCGAATTCGGCCCGCAGATTTGGCGCGACCTTCATTCCGACGGCCAGTCCGTAGGAGATTCCAGTGTCGGTTGTGATTGTGCCTTGACCGACCACGATTGAAGGAACCGTTTGAAAGAAATCAAAATCATAGTCGCCCATATCGGTAACACCGAGAAAGCCAGTGACATACGGCGCCTCCTGCGCGCGAGATTGGGCAGCACCAATCATCGAGATCGCAACCGCCGCTATCAGCCAAGAAAATCGTTCGTAAGACATGTCCAAACCTCAATCAGAGTGACTTTCATGAGAAGTTCGTCAATTAGGCTAGGAGACATCGCACTTTCAGACAACGTGTTCAATTCAAAGAGAAGCCCATAGTGGCCCGGCCGCCACCAAAACCTCATGAGTGTTCCTCAGCCGCTATTACCGCCAGCAAAGAGGTTGCGATCAAAATCGGTTGCACAGCCGGGAAGTCCGGCCCCAAAACATAGAAAATGGGCAAAACGGTGAACGTCAGGGAATGCGCTGGAGAAAGGCCTCCCTGCCAGCCAAAGCGCGGGACGCGATTGACCACCCAGCGTCCCATTGGTCATGGGAAATCTGCTTTGAAAAATACCATCTCTGTTTTTCAGACCTCGCCCCTCAAATCAACGATCGCGGGTGATCACGCGCCAATCACGCAGCTGTTTCATGCAAGGCGGTGCATTTGCCCTCATACTAAGCGCGAAAAAGGATCGGAGGGTGCCATGCCTGTTTCTCGTCGCCAATTTGTTGGAATGGTCGGAGCCAGCGCGCTGGCGCCTGCCACAAGCTGGGCGCAGGAAGACCCTGTGCTGGACGCACTGCACAGCACGTTGCGCGGCGGTCGTACGGATTTCGAGGCCAAGATGGCCTTTCTGGTACAGCGTGGGAACCCGGATGTGGTCCCTGCCCTGTTGACCGCCATGCGCTTCACCGACCGGCGGCGCGATGATATCGTTGAGGTGATGGAGACTCTGACCGGCGAGCAACTCGGCACCGACTGGTTCGACTGGATGCTCTGGCAAGAGCAGAATCCTCAGATCGTCCCACACCCTTCATTGATCCCGTTCAAGCGCGAGGTCCTGCTGCAGATCGACGACAATTTCGACCTGTTCCTGCGTCCCGAATACCTGCAGCGCCAGCGGATGAAGATCCGGCTGGAGGAGATCACCTGGGGTGGCGTGCGCAAGGATGGCATCCCTTCGCTGGACAATCCGACGCTGATCTCGGCCTCGGACGCCGACTATCTGAAAGACGATGATCTGGTCTTTGGGGTCTCGATCAACGGCGACGTGCGCGCTTACCCGCTGCGGATCATGGGCTGGCACGAGATGTTCAACGAGGTGATCGGCGGCGTGCCGGTGGCGCTGGCCTATTGCACCCTCTGCGGGTCGGGCATCTTGTTTGAGACGCAGGTGCCGGGGCGGCGCAAACCGTTTGTCTTCGGCTCCTCGGGGTTCCTGTATCGCTCGAACAAGCTGATGTTCGACCGCGAGACGCATTCGCTGTGGAACCAGTATACGGGCAAACCCGTCGTGGGCCCCCTGGTGGACAGCGGGATCGAGCTGAAGCAGCGCCCCGTGGTGATCACGACTTGGGACAACTGGAAGTCCTCGCACCCGGACACGCGCGTCTTGTCGCTCAGCACCGGGCATCGTCGCAACTATGGCTCGGGCGTGGTGTATCGCGAGTATTTCGCCTCGCCCGAGTTGATGTTCCCAGCTTTGGTGGATCAGTCCGAGCATCGCCAGAAAGACTACATTTTCACCATCCGCCAGTTCGGCGCCGCGCGGGCCTGGCCGCTGGACGCTTTCGACAGAACTCGTGTGATTAACGATGCAATCGCGGATCGACCTTTGGTTCTGATCGGCAACTCAGACCGCCGGACAGTGCGCGCCTACGAGCGTGCGGGCCACCGGTTCAAAGCATCAGGCGGAGGTCTGGTCGATGAGAGCGGTCGCAAATGGACCTTGTCTGAAGAGATGCTGATCGGACCGGATGGCACACAATTGCCGCGCGTGGCCGGGCATATCTCTTATTGGTTCGCGTGGGACAACTACCTGGGCGACGCGGCGAGCGTGTATAACGGCTAGGAATGTTCCTCGGCCGCTGTCGCAGCCAGCGCCCGGTTATAGGCCTTTAGAACGTCGATGTGATAGAGCGCGCCAACCGGCGTCTCTGTCCCGTTTTCGTCCATGACGATCACGGGGATACAAGGAATATCATCGCGGTCAAAATAGGGCATCGCCGCCTCGAGTGTCGCGCTTGCTTTGACGCAGAGGCCTTTTTCGATCAGCGCCCGCGCCTCATCCTTGGTGATCGAGCGCGCATCGCCAATCGGTCGCATTACCGCTCCAGCACGCAGCATCGCCAACAGATAGGCCTGTGGTCCCGCTGCCAGATGCACATTGCGACGTTCCAGCTGGGTAAGGAAGAACGACCGGTCCACAAGGCGCGAGGCCAAGGCGGTGGACATCGAGACAGATACCATCACCGCCAGACCGATCTGCCAGTCTCCGGTCAGCTCGAACACGATCAAAGTGGTCGAGATCGGCGCGCCCAGAACCGCAGCGGCCACGGCCCCCATACCGGCAAAAGCGTAAAGGGTATGGGTACCCGACACATCCGGAAGCAATCCGGTGGCGATCAGCCCAAAGGCCAGCCCAGTCAGCGCTCCAATCATCAGCGAAGGCGAAAATACGCCTCCGCCCATGCGCCCGCCCATCGTGATCGCGACGGCCACTGTCTTGAGGACTGCAAACAGGATCGCTGTGGTCAGCACCAGATCGCCGGTCAGGGCACGGATCGTCGTTTCATACCCGACGCCAATAATGTGCGGGAACCAGATCGCCAGAAGGCCCAGCATTGCACCCGAAACCGCCGGGCGCAGCCATCCGGGCAGGGAAAGTCGCGCTTGAACATGATTGCCAAAATCCTCGGCGAAAAAGATCGAACGCATCAGAAGCAAGGACACCAACCCGCAGATCAGCCCGAGGATCAGGAAGGCAGGCAGTTCGACGTAGAATTGCAGCGAGCCGGGCGTATCCAACGTGAACTCGGTAACGTCGCCATATTCCAGCCGGTTGATCACCGTCCCTGCGACCGAGGCAATGACGATGGGTGCAAAGGCGTGGACGGCGAAGTGGCGCAAAACGACCTCAAGCGCGAACAGCGCGCCTGCTATAGGGGCGTTAAAGCTGGCCGAGACTGCAGCAGCCACTGCGCATCCAAGCAGGTCGCGCCCGGTGATTCCGTCTGCATGGATGCGGTCGCTGACCCAGGTCGAGATGACCCCGGCCATATGCACCACAGGCCCTTCCCGCCCTGTGGAGCCGCCGGTGCTGAGCGTAATCAGAGAGGCAAAGAACGAGGCGATGCCAGCTTTGGTCTCAACCCGTCCATCGCTGACCGCCGCCCCTTCGATCACATCCGCGACCGAACGGACACGGCCATCATCAGTAAAACGCGTGAGGATCAGGCCCACGATCACACCGCCGATGATCGGAATGATCAGCACAATGAACCAAGGCAGCTTCTCGGCATGACTGTGCAACAGCAGGATATCCTCGGTATCGTAGATATAGGCCTGCAAGCCGCGGATCGCCTTGCGGAACCCTAGCGCCATGAACCCCGCCGCAATCCCGATCGCCAGAGCGATAAACCAGAACTGGATTTGGCTTGGCCCCCGGCGACGCATCACCCGCAACGCATCCTTGATCGCGGCCAGAGCCTGATTGAGCTGGTTGCGCAGAACGGTGCGGGTTGATTGGGTCATTGGCTCTCGGGGATCATAACTTAACCCTTAGTAAGCCACGGCGAGGTCTGAGAAAAGTAAGATAGCGACGGTCAGGCCAGCAGATTGCGCCAAAGACGCATTAAGCCTCCAACAAAGCGCGCGCAGCGGCGCGTGCCTCTTCTGTGATCGTATCGCCCGAGACCATGCGTGCAATTTCGTCGACGCGATCTATTGCGGCCAGCGGCACAACGGTCGAAAGCGTTTGGCCATCGGTGACCTGCTTCTGCACACGCCAGTGATGGGCTGCGCGCGCGGCGACCTGAGGGGAATGCGTGACGACCAGAACCTGCCCGCCTTGTGCCAGAGACGCCAGCCTGCGGCCCACCGCATCAGCCGTCGCACCGCCCACACCCCGGTCGATCTCGTCAAAGATCATGGTCCGGGCGCTGTCGTCGCCGGACAGGCAAACTTTCAACGCCAGTAGAAAGCGGCTGAGCTCCCCGCCCGAGGCGATCTTATTCAGCGGCCCCGACGGTGCGCCGGGATTGGTGGCGACCGTAAAGGCCACCGCGTCGGTGCCCTCGGGTCCAGGATCGGACGTGGTAACTTCTGTCCGAAACACCGCGCGTTCCATTTTCAGCGGTGCCAGCTCGGCCATGACGGCCTGATCCAATTGTCCAGCCGCCGCTGCACGCGCAGCGCTAAGGTCCGCCGCAGCCAAGTCATACGTCGCCTGTGCCGCCTCAACCGCGGCACACTGATCTGCCAGATCGGCATCACCCGCATCCAGCTTACCCAAGCGATCACGCAGCGTATCAGCAAATGCGCCCAATTCATCTGGGGCCACATCATGTTTGCGGGCCAGTGCGCGGATGGCGAACAAACGTTCCTCGGCGGCTTCTAGTTCGGCAGGGTTAAAGTCCAGCGCCTGAAGGCAGGCGTTCACACCATCCTGCGCCTCGCCCAATTCAATCATGGCCCGGCCAAGCGCTGCAATCGGCTCCTCCAACTGGCCACCTGCCGAGTCCGACACACCTTCGAGCCAGCGTGTCGCATCCGACATCGCGCCTTCGGCCCCGTCGCCACCCAGCAGATCAAATGCGCGAGCAACGTCGTCGCGGATACGCTCTGCCCCCTGCATCATGCGGCGGCGGGCATCGAGGTCTGCGTCCTCGCCGGGTTGCGGATCGAGCTTGTCCAACTCGGCCACGGAATGGCGCAGGAATTCCTCCTCGGCCCGCATGGCGGCCAAAGCGGCTTCTGTCTCGGCCAGTGCTTTGCGGCTGCGCGACATCTCGGACCACGCCTGACGGACCTTGGCCAATAGTTCCGAGACCTGAGCGTAGTCATCCAGTAGCACACGATGCCCACGAGGATTCAGCAGACCCCGGTCATCATGCTGCCCATGCAATTCGATCAACGTTTCCGACAAAGCGCGGAGGACTTCACCTGAACAGCGGCGATCATTGACCCAAGCGGTTTTTCGGCCCTCTGCCGTGTTAACCCGGCGCAGAATCAGTTCTTCGCCACCTGGCAAACCGGCCTCAGACAGAACAGCATGGGCGGGGTGGCCTTCAGGCAGTTCGAACTCGGCGACAACCTCGCCCTGTGCAGCGCCTTGGCGAACCAGCTCGGCCCGTCCACGCCAGCCTAGAACAAAGCCCAGTGAGTCCAGAAGGATCGACTTGCCCGCGCCAGTTTCACCGGTCAACGCGTTCAAGCCCGGCTGAAAACTCAATTCCAGCCGGTCAATAATCAGCATGTCGCGAATATCGAGGGCGCGCAGCATCGGGTCTTTAACGTCCCAAGCCTGATGACATGGCGATTACAACCACTCACCTTTAATCGTCTGGCGATAGATCGTGCTGAGCCAGTTGTTGCCACGGCTCTTCAGATCCAACCCACGCGAGGTCAGCAGCTTGTACCCGTCATCATACCATTCCGAGGACTGGTAGTTATACCCTAGGATCGCACCGGCTGTCTGAGCCTCATCAAACAGGCCGAGCGACAGGTACGCCTCGATCAGGCGATAAAGCGCTTCGGCGGTGTGAGAGGTGGTCTGGAAGTCCTCGACCACGACGCGGAACCGGTTGATGGCCGCGACGTAGTGATCCTGACGCAGGTAGTAGCGCCCGATCTCCATTTCCTTGCCGGCCAGATGGTCGAAGGCCAGATCGAATTTCAGCACGGCAGAAGTGGTGTATTCGCTGTCCGGGTAAACCTCGATCACGGTGCGCAGCGCTTGCAGGGCCTGAAAGGTCAGGCCCTGATCGCGGCCGACTTCGTCGATCTGGTCATAATAACTGAGCGCCAGAAGATACTGCGCGTAGGCCGCATCCTCGTCGGTTGGGTAGAAGTCGATATACCGCTGAGCCGCAGCACGGCTTTCTTCGTAATTCTTGTCGGTGTGGAACGAAAACGCCTGCATGATCAGCGCGCGTTTAGCCCAATCGGAATAGGGATACAGACGCTCAACTTCGGAGAAATACCACGCCGCGTCGTCCGAGCGATTCTGCGACAGCTCATATTCACCACGCGTATAAATCTGTTCCGGTGTAAACCCTTCAAGGTTCTGATCCCGATCCGCGCCTTTGCTACTGAACAGGCCCCCTGCGCCGCCGCAGGCGCTCAAAACTGCTGCCAGAAGAATCGCACTTGCGAATCTGACTGCCGCTTTGCTGCCAACCATACCGCTCATCCTTAGTCGTCTTACTTACAGGATCCTAACCGGATCGAGCCTTGGTCTAGCACAGAATATTCCGGTGCAAAACGCCTTATCCACCCGCTGGCGGAAATGTCGTCAGAGTTGATCAGATCAGGCGACAGCAGGGATTTCGGCGGCAAGCAGGCCCTGACCGGGCAGACGGTCGGCCTGCTCGGGTGAACAAAGGATCGGACGAACCGCGCCAGGTGTTTCGAACAATGTACGCAACAGCGTGTTGGTCATGGAATGGCCCGACTTGTCGCCGGTGAAGTGACCCAGAATCGGGCCACCAGCCAGATACAAATCACCCAGCGCGTCCAGCATCTTGTGGCGCACAGCTTCATCCGCGTGGCGGAAACCGCCCGGTGTAAGAATCTCGGTGCCTTGAACGACCACCGCGTTTTCCAGCGTCCCGCCCAAAGCCAAGCCGTTCTCACGCATTGTTTCGACGTCGATCCGGCGGCAAAAGGTGCGGCTATCGCTGAGTTCGCGCACGAAGGACCCGTTGCGCATGTCCAGCGTTTTCGTTTGGCTTCCGATGGCCGCGTCTTCGAAATCAATATGGAAGTCGATGATCAGCCCGTCCGCAGGCTTGATCGAGGCGCTGGCCCCTTCACGAGACGCCGTAACGGGTTTCAGCACTTCATAGGCCAGAACCGGGCTGGCCTGACGGCGAACGCCCTTCCCCATAATGCCACGCACAAAGTCGATCGACGATCCGTCCATGATCGGAACTTCGGGACCATCAATTTCGATCAGGGCGTTGTGGACCCCACACCCGGCAAGCGCCGCCATGATATGTTCAATGGTCGAGACGGAAACACCGGCGTCATTCACCAGACGGGTGCAAAGCGGTGTACGCTCGACCATGTCGTAAACTGCAGGGATCAACGCATTGCCCAGCTCAATATCCGTCCGTTTGAACCAGATCCCGTGACCGGCAGCTGCCGGTTTCAGAACCATGATTGCAGGCTGACCGCCATGCAGTCCAACGCCTTTAAACGTAACCGGAGATTTGAGCGTATGTTGCAAAATGGGCCTCAGAGCGTGGTGTCCAGCCTATGCGGGCTGTGTTGGACACTGAGTTAAGGAAGAGGCCTCTCAGGCTCAACTCACTCTTTGCAACTGAATGAAACATGAATGTGACAGATCGGCAAAACCCTGCTCAGGGCTATTTAAGATCCTGTAAATCATGAAGAAAGGGCCGCCTTTTGGCGACCCTTTACGATGATTTTGTTACCGCGATTAGTTCGCTTGACGGCGCAGGAAGGCCGGAATTTCGATACGATCCTGATCCGGATCAGCCTCGTCCTGGACAGGTGCCGTAGCGTCAGCCTGGCGCATTTGCGGCTGATGACGCGGCGGTTGCGCGGGCGTATCTGCCGCGTGACCGGTCATCCGGTCGATCAGACGATTGAACCCGAAGCGGGGGCGCTCTTCGTGTTCTGCCTGCGGCTGAGGGGCCGGTTCCTGTGGCCGAGTGGCCGTCAGGCGCTGCGCCGCTGAGGGGACATTCTGAACGGCGGCCTGAAGGCGCTGCAGCGCCTCGGGCGAGGGGGTGCCAGCAGAATGCTGATGTGGCGCAGCGTAGGTTTCGGGGGTCTCTTCAACCGGTTCCGGCTGCGGCTCGAACTCGGCCACGCGCGGTTGGTAGGCCGGGGGCGGAAGACCATCATCATCCTGCTCAACCTGCGGCTGGAACTGGCTTGGGGCCGGCTCTTCCGCCGCTTCGAATAACGACGGTTCGCGGTTTTCGGTCTGAACCGGCGCGGCCTCGGCTGCGGCGGGTGCCTCTTCTTGGACCGGCTCTTCAGCGGAAACAGTGCGCGTCAAAGGCTCGGACATCGAACGGCGCGCGACCGGAACTTCCGAGGTCTTCTCGCTGGCGTCGATGCCGGTTGCGACGACCGAAACGCGCATGCCGCCTTCCATTGCGGTATCAAGCGTCGACCCGACGATGATGTTTGCCTCGGGGTCCACTTCCTCACGGATGCGGTTGGCGGCTTCGTCCAGTTCGAACAGCGTCAGGTCGTGCGAACCGGTGATGTTGATCAGCACGCCCTTCGCGCCCTTGAGGCTGATTTCGTCCAACAGCGGGTTGGCAATCGCCTTTTCGGCGGCCTGAATGGCGCGATCTTCGCCAGTGGCTTCGCCTGTGCCCATCATCGCCTTGCCCATCTCGTCCATCACGGCGCGCACGTCCGCGAAATCGAGGTTGATCAGGCCCGGACGGACCATCAGATCGGTCACACCTTTAACGCCCTGATACAGAACGTCGTCCGCCATCGAGAACGCCTCGGTGAAGGTGGTCTTCTCGTTGGCCAAACGGAACAGGTTTTGATTGGGGATAATGATCAGCGTGTCGACGACCCTTTGCAGCGACTCAACGCCGTCTTCGGCCTGACGCATGCGCTTGGCCCCTTCAAACTGGAAGGGCTTGGTGACGACACCAACCGTGAGCACGCCCAGCTCACGCGCGGCCTGCGCGATGATCGGAGCAGCACCCGTACCTGTGCCACCGCCCATGCCAGCAGTGATGAAGCACATATGCGCGCCCGCTAGATGGTCGACAATCTGTTCGATGCTTTCTTCGGCAGCCGCGGCCCCAACGGTCGGACGGGCCCCTGCCCCCAGACCTTCGGTGACCTTCACACCCAGCTGCACTCGCGCCGAGGACTGGCTTTGCTGCAGCGCCTGCGCGTCGGTGTTCGCGACGACGAAATCCACGCCGTCCAGCTGTTTTTCAATCATGTTGTTGACTGCATTACCGCCCGCGCCGCCAACGCCAAATACCGTAATCCGAGGCTTCAGTTCGTCGTGCCCGGGCATCGAAAGATTCAATGTCATGCTCTGTCCGCCTGTATTTTTGTTCCGCCAAAGCGGTGTTTTTCTTTACCTATCCATCTTCGATTCTAGCGATGTGGTGCGTAAAGGTCACGTCAAAAATCACGTGATTCCACAAAATATGGACGAAATAAGGCAAAGACCGGCGGCATTTCGCAGGCTTTGACAAATATAGCGGAAACAACGCGGAACACTACAAGACACAGAGCATCCGAGCAGTGAACGGCCTACGCGTCACGCCCCAGATTCAAACCAAAACTAGTGCGGAAAACTGCTCAATGTCCTGCCGCAAGACCTCTGACGGGTCCTGTGGATATCTTGAGGGATAAAGCAGGCCTCCGCAAGGTGTTTTTCAACTGATTGGGGCACTTGGACAATTCAGGCTGTGATTGGTCATGCTGCGCACCTCCTGGATTTCACCATTGCCCAGCTCTGCCAGCCGGACCATCAAACGGCCCTCGTACTCGAACGACCACCAGCAAACAGGAATGCCGTCTGTATCATCATCATAGAGAAAACAGACCTGCCCATTCGGTGTTGTGATCTGACCGTAGACGCATGCCCCACCTTCAACCCGCCAGACCGAGGTCTTGCGGTTCAGGAATTGCTCGGTTCCCACCAGATCACCGCTGCGGATTTCGTGGAACTGCACCGTTTTGCCCAGCACAGCATCCAGAAACGTCTCAGGTGAGATGACGGACTGCGCCGAAGCGAGGCCGGGCGCAAGCGCCACGCACAAGGCGCGGCGCAGAGTTCTACCAATTGTCACGGAACCACCGAACGGCGCGCTTAAACGGCCGCGCGGCATAGGTGTCGACAGGGACCTCGAAATCCCACCACTCATCCTGCGGATGCGCCGCAAACAGGCTTAGACCAACGGCCGAGGAAAAGCCCGGACCAGTCGCGGATTGCGGCAGGCCGTGAACGCGCAGCGGGCGGCCCAAACGGACGCGCTGGCCAAGTATACGGGTCGCGAGGCCGTCCAGCCCCATGATCTGACTGCCTCCACCGGTCAGCACGATCTGCTGGCTGGGCATATGCTCGAACCCGGCGGCATCCAGACGGACGCGAACCTCTTCCAGAATCTCTTCGACCCGAGGGCGCATGATCCCGATCAGCTCGGCCCGGCTGACGGTGCGGCGATCATGTTCCCAATCGCCGGTATCGCCGCCGATATCGATCAGGTCGCGATCGTCGGCTCCGGTCGCGTGGACACCGCCATTGAAGGTCTTGATCCGCTCGGCCACGGCGGTTGGCACACCCAGACCCATCGAGATATCCTGCGTGACGTGATCACCACCCATGCGCACGCAATCAGCGTAGATCATGTGTTTCTTCATGAAGATCGACACGCTGGTCGTACCGCCGCCCATGTCGATACAGGCCGCGCCCAGCTCCTGCTCATCCTCGACCAGCGCCGAGATACCCGACACATAGGCCGAGTTCGCAATCCCTGCGAGCTCCAGATCGCACCGCTTGATGCAGCGGACGATGTTCTGGATCGAAATCGCGTCGACGGTCAGCATATGCATGTCGACGGCCAGAGATTGCCCCATCTGCCCCCGCGGGTCGATCAGGCCCGAGCGGTTGTCCAAGGCGAAATTCACCGGTTGGGCATGCAGAACCTCACGCCCTGCCCCGTAGTCGGGCACGTCGCAGGCGTTCAGAACACGGCCAACCTCGGCCTCGGTCACAAGCTGGCCTTCAAGATCGACCTGCGCGTCAAGACCGTAGGAACGTGGGTTCGCACCCGAGAAACAAGCGATCACATGATCGACTCGGATATCCGCCATCTTCTGCGCGGCTTGCAGAGCGGTGCGAATGGCGCGCTCGGTTTCCTGCATGGCCGTCACTTCACCGAACTGCACCCCGCGCGAACGGGTGGTCGCCGCGCCAATGACCCGAAACCCGGTCTGCCCGGCCATCGAGCCGATGGTGTTATCCTCACTCAACCGCCCGGTGCCATCAAACCGAAGCACGAGGCACGAGATTTTCGAGCTACCCACATCCAGAATGGCGATAACGCCCCGCTGCATCGCTTGTCTGCGCATTTGCCGCATGGCGCGTTGGGACTGATAAAGATCGGTCATCATGGTCGTTACTGCCCGTTACCCACTGTCACTTTTGTATTCCACCAGTCTTCGCTGGCGGCTTTGGTCATTCTGATTGTTGGCCGCTGTCCGAGGCGCATATCCACAACGGCCACGTCACGCTCCAACAGATCCTGCACTTCGTTCACGGCCAGCACCCGTTCGAGCGCGCGCACCGGACGGTCCGTCGGCAGCATGATGCGCTGGCCGCGGTCCAGCACCAAATCCCAGCGCCGCTCGCCAATACGCACCAGGCCCCGAACACGGGTGCCAAGGCTGCGTGAGGTGCGGAAAATCTCAAGCGCTTCGGCAACATGTTCATCCGCGCCTTTGCCAGCGATCAAAGGCAGATCGCTGTGTTCCTTGCGCGATGCGATCAGGTCCACATGAACGCCGGTCTCATCCAATAGCTCGATAGACTCTCGGGTGCGCCACACGAT
Organism: Ruegeria profundi; assembly: GCF_049800715.1. Lineage (GTDB taxonomy): Bacteria > Pseudomonadota > Alphaproteobacteria > Rhodobacterales > Rhodobacteraceae > Ruegeria > Ruegeria profundi_A. The sequence continues at coordinate 65,869 of NZ_JBNAFO010000010.1, read as the reverse complement.
GACAGGCTGACGTTCGACAACGTCCACCTGCAGGATGCCACCGGGCCGAATGCGCACAGTGGCCGATTTCACCGGATCAAGCCCGGTGATCGTGTCGCGCATCTGTTCGACATCCAAATCCCAAGAGCTGATCGGGAAATCCAAAGGCACCACTTCGCGAATATCGTCCGACAGGCCGGGACCTGCACCATCAATGGCCATAAGATTGACCATGAACTCAGGACGCTCCTGAATCGAGGTGCGTATGTCGGCGATATAGGTATCGAGCGCCTCGCGCCGCTCCTCTGACGTGAAGTAAAGACCAACGGCAGCCGCAACAGCGCAGACGGGCAGCCCCAGCTTGACGCCCATGCGGATGCCCGGTGTCAGCATCCAACGCTGGAACCGATAACTGAGGCGCGATGGTGCCGGGTCAGACCGGCGCGCGGTGCGGTTGAACAGCTTCACCCCGCCCAAACGCAGAACAGGCTGCGTTTCATGGGATTCGGTATCGGCGGATTCGAAATCGGCATCTGGCCCGGCCAGAGGTTTGGCCCGATGGATCACTGGCGCGCGGGAGGCTCTTAGCGGTCGCATGAGGCGTCCTCCACCATCCAGGCACAGAGCTGTCCGAAACTCATCCCGCAGTGTTCTGCCTGTTCCGGCACCAGAGAGGTTGGCGTCATACCGGGCTGCGTGTTGGTTTCCAGCAGGAACAAACCATCCGCGCCCATAGTGTCGTCCCACCGGTAGTCGGTCCTGGTCACGCCGCGACAGCCCAAAGCGTTATGTGCTTTCAAAGCGTAGTCCATGCAGCGGTCAAAGATATCCTGCGGGATGTCAGCGGGCAGCACATGCCACGAGCCGCCGGGCTTGTATTTGGCATCGTAGTCGTACCAACCACCATCCGTCATGATCTCAGTCACGGTCAGGGCGCGATCACCCATAACGGTCACAGTCAGTTCTCGACCCGCGACGTATTTTTCGACCATGATGTGGTCGGGCATATCCTCCGACAATTGCGGAGGACCATTCGACCCTTCGTGCACGATGTAGATGCCGACGCTCGACCCTTCGTTGTTGGGCTTGGCGACGTAAGGCGGCTCCATCACGTGAACCTCAACCACCTCGACCTTGGGCACGATCACGCTTGGAACAATGGGCAGCCCTTCGGCCTGATAGACCTCTTTGCTGCGCTGCTTGTCCATCGCCAACGCCGAGGCCAAAACGCCTGAATGGGTGTAGGGAATACGCATCCACTCCAGCAGACCCTGCACGCAGCCATCCTCGCCCCAGCGGCCATGCAGCGCGTTGAAAACCACATCCGGCTTGATATCCAAAAGGCGCGCGTAGAGGTCGGGACCTGCGTCCAGCTCAACCACTTCAAAGCCTTCTCCCACAAGGGCGGCTGCGCATTCGCGCCCAGAGCTGAGAGACACCTCGCGTTCCGCCGAGGGGCCACCCATCAATACCGCCACTTTGGGGTTTGTCCTGCTCGACATACCCAACGTGCGCCTCAATGTCCCCGGACCTTATGTGGTGGTCCGTACTGCGTTTATGCCTTTGATCCGTCGCCGTTAATTGCCTGTTATGGTCTGACGGTTGGGGCTTTATTCTTTCAGCGGATCACCGACCCGCATGATTTCCCATTCTAGCGTGATGCCGCTTGTTTCGTAAACCTTTTTTCGCACCTCTTCACCCAGACCTTCGAGGTCCGCCGCGGTCGCCTCGCCCGTATTGATCAGGAAATTCGAGTGCTTGGGGCTCATCTGCGCGCCACCTTTCTTGGCCCCACGCATGCCCGCATCGTCGATGACCTTCCAAGCCTTGAGGTCATGCACATCATCTGCCTTCCCGGTCGAGGAGAACCCTGCCGGATTGCGAAAGGTCGACCCGGCGCTGCGGTCTTTGGTGGGCTGGGTCTCGTCGCGCTTTTGCAACTGCGCCGTCATTCGGGCATGAAGCGCGTCGGGGTCACCTTTGGGACCTTCGAAGGTTGCCGAGATCAGCACCGCGCCGTCAGGCAGATCGGATTGACGGTAGCGAAAATTCAAGTCCTCGGGGTCAAGCTCAATCACTTCACCCTGCCGTGTGACGATAGTGGCCTTTTTCAGAACATCCGCCGTGTAGCTGCCATAACACCCTGCGTTCATGCGAACGGCGCCACCGATTGACCCCGGAATCGTGCGCAAAAAGGTCAGATCCACACCGGCATCCGCCGCTTTACGCGCCACATGCGCATCCAAAGCCGCCGCGCCTGCGGTGACCTTAGTACCCTCGACTTCGATCCCGTTGAAGCCCCGCCCCAGCCGGATCACCACGGCGCGCAATCCGCCATCGCGTACTATGAGGTTCGAGCCGACGCCCATCGGGAAGATTACGACGTCATCGGGAAGCTCGCGCAAAAAGCCCTGTAGATCTTCAATATCCGCAGGTTGGAACAAATAGTCAGCTGGACCGCCGACACGCAGCCATGTCAGGTCGCTGAGGCTTCGGTTTTCGGACAGTTTGCCACGAGTTACAGGAAGAACAGTCATAGCTGCTAACTCGCGGATTCAGAGGGAGTTGGCAACCTGTATCCGCAGTGAAACGGTCAAATCCGCCGACGCAGCCACCGCCCCAGATAAATCACCGGCCAGCGCAGGATCGACATACCCATCACCAGCACGATCAGCCCGACCCATGGGCCATTCTCATAGGTGACATATCCAAGCAGAGGGATCCCGACCGCGATCAGGATATAGGCGCGGGTCCAGTGGTTGTCATTGCTGGGGATCATCGCCAGAAGGTTCGCAACAAGGCCCCAAAGGGCCGCGAGGGCAAGAGAGAGGGTCATTCCATCACCTCTCCGCGCACCCATTTGCGCCAGTAATAGCGGATCGGGTTGCGAAACATCGAGACGAAACCTCCGAAGGCCAGAACCGACCAGACCCATCCATGGTCATAGCCCAGCCAGATGATCATCACCGGCGCGCAGAGCAACAGGACAATACCCGGAGGGAATTGCAGCCGCATCGGCAACAAGGCCACGATAGTGGCGCTGATCGCCCAAAGGGCGGCAAAGATGGTCGAATAGTCCATTGTCCCCTCCTGGGACGCGGTCTTGGCAATAGGTCACACACCCTCAGGTTGTGCAGTAAATAAGATCAGTCGTCAAACAGCCTGTTTTCGTTGCAACCGCTCAGGCAACCCGTTCGCCCATGCGCTGATTGTCCCTGCCCCAAGGCATACGACCATGTCGCCCGGGCGAGCTTGTTCGCGGACCAGACGCTCCAGATCGTTTTCGTCCAGCAAGGCGCGTGCGTGGCGGTGGCCGTGACGGATGAGGCCCTGCACCAGATCATCGCGCGAAGCACCTTCGATCGGGTCCTCTCCGGCAGCGAAGATGTCGGCGATTGCAACCACGTCAGCGTCGTTGAAGCAGGTGCAGAAATCGTCGAACAGGTTGGACAGACGCGAATAGCGGTGCGGTTGGTGAACGGCGATCACGCGGCCCTCGGTCGCTTGGCGAGCGGCTTTCAGGACGGCGGCGATTTCGACCGGGTGGTGGCCGTAATCGTCGATGATGGTGACACCGTCGATCTCTCCGACCTTGGTGAAACGGCGATTGACGCCGCCGAAATTGGCCAGCGCCTCGCGGATTTCGGATGCCTTCATCCCCAGATGACGTGCCACCGCAACAGCCGACAACGCGTTCGAGACATTGTGGTCACCCGGCATCGGCAGAGTACAGCCTTCGATCACCTTGTCTTCGTATTGCAGGTGGATGTCGAAATGCGCGACGCCGGCTTTGTAGGTCAGGTTTTCGGCCCGCACATCGGCCTGCGCGTTGAAGCCATAAGTGCGCACGCGGCGGTCGGTAATGCGCCCGACCAGCGCCTGTACTTCGGCATGGTCCGTGCAGCACACCGCCAGACCGTAGAAGGGCAGGTTCGATACGAACTCATAGAACCCATCACGTAACCTGTCGAAATCACCCCAATGCTCCATATGCTCGGGGTCGATATTGGTGACGATGGCGATGGTTGCCGGCAGGCGGTTGAAGGAGCCGTCGGATTCGTCGGCTTCGACCACCATCCATTCGCCCTGCCCCATGCGCGCGTTCGAGCCATAGGCGTGAATGATACCGCCATTGATGACGGTTGGGTCGAAATCTCCGGCCACCATCAGCTCGGCCATCATCGTGGTCGTGGTGGTTTTGCCATGCGTCCCGGCGATTGCGATGTTCGAGCGCAGGCGCATTAGTTCGGCCAGCATATCGGCGCGGCGAACGACGGGCAGGCCCTGCGCGCGCGCTTCGTCCAGTTCCGGATTGCCCGGTTTGATCGCGGTCGAGGTAACGACCACGGCGGCGTTTTGCAGGTTTTCAGCCTTCTGCCCCACAAAAATCTCGGCCCCCAGAGACGCCAACCGATCCGTGATTTTTGAGGCTTTCAGGTCCGACCCCTGCACCCGGTAGCCAAGGTTCAGCAACACCTCGGCGATCCCCGACATCCCGATCCCTCCGATCCCAACGAAATGGATCGGTCCTACGTCCTGCGGCAGTTTGGTTGCGGGGTTCATGTGGTCTCCTTCTGCGCCAGTTGCTCGACAAGGGCGACCAGGCGCTCGGTGGCGTCGGGGGCTCCTGTCGAGAGGGCGGCATGGGCCATTTTTTGTGCGGCTTCCGGGTTGGTTAAAACCGTGGTCATTTGCTCGGTCAGTGAGGGAACGTCAAGCGCCTTTTCGGGGATCATGATCGCCCCACCCGCCTGCACCAGCCCTCGGGCGTTGGCGGTTTGGTGATCCCCTGCAGCGGCGGCGAAAGGGATTAGGATCGAGGGTCGACCGATGACCGAGATATCGGCCACGCTCGACGCGCCCGAACGGCTGATGACAAGCTGCGCATCCGACATGCGGCGCGGAACGTCGTCAAAGAACGGCTGCACATCCGCGCGAATGCCGTGATCGGCGTAGAAGGCCGCGACCCTCTCGCCATCCTCGTCGCGGGCTTGATGCGAGACGCGGATGAATCCGCGCAGGAACTCGGGCAGAGCGGCGATCGCCTCGGGCAACACATCGCTGAGGATCCGTGCACCCTGACTGCCCCCCATCACCAGCACCGACATCGGATACTCGCCGGGTGGGATATAGGGCGCACCGGCCCGCTCCAGCACCGAAGCCCGGACCGGGTTGCCGGTGTGAATACCGCTGGACCCTTCGGGCAGATCGGTCGGCCAAACACCGCAGGCCACTTGCGCCACGCGTGTGGCGAAGAGCTGGTTCACACGCCCCAAAACGCCGTTCTGTTCGTGGATCATACGCGGCAGTTTCAGTAGCGTCGCGGCACCCAGTGCCGGGATCGACGGGTAGCCGCCAAAGCCCACAACCACGTCCGGACGGTCGCGTAACATCTGCATCGCCATGCTGGTTACGCCACCTACAATCTTCGGCCCCACCAGCGCTTTTGCGGCCAAACCGCCGCGTGCAAAAGTGGCCGAGGACGCCTCGACAATCTCGGTCGTGTGCGGGAAGCCCCCGGTGTAGCGAGCACCCCGAGGATCGGTCGACAGACGCACGCGCCAGCCTTTTTGCAGCATCGCTTCGGCCAGAGCCTGCGCCGGGAACATGTGGCCCCCGGTGCCGCCAGCCGCAATCATCAGGTAAGGTTTGCCCATCAGCCTCGTCCGCGCAGAATATCGCCAAGCTCACCCTGTGGGCGCGAGCGTGTGAAGGCCAGCAACATGCCAACCGCAATACCACCTGCGATCAGCGATGAGCCGCCATAGCTGACAAAAGGCAGCGTCATGCCCTTTGCAGGCAACAGGCGCACGGCCACACCCATATTGATCATCGCCTGAACGCCAAACATGCAGGCCAGCCCGGTGCCTGCCAGACGGATAAACATATCCCGCTCGCGCATCAGGCGCATCAGTGAGCGCACAACGATGATCGAATAAAGCGCGATGATGATCAGCACCAGGATCAGCCCATATTCCTCGGCCGCGACGGCGATGATGAAATCCGTATGCGCGTCGGGCAGAGACCATTTGACCTGCCCCTCCCCTACGCCGACGCCGAACAAACCACCCTCACGGATGGCATTGGTCGCGTAGCCCAGCTGAGTGGTCGGATCGACCTCCTGGTTCAGGAATCCGTCGATACGGCGAGCAAAGTGGTCCGAGTTGGAATAGGCGAACATCCCGCCCAGAACGACCACTCCGGCCATACCAACCAGCAAAAGCATCGGCGCACCGGCCACGAAATACATCACGCCCCAGCCGAAGAGGATCAGGCAGGCTTGCCCGAAATCAGGCTGCATCACCAGCATGCCGACAATCGCCATACACAGCGCAAAGGACCACAACCGCCCCGGAGGGCCATTGATCTCTTGCGAGGCCGCCAGCAACCACGCCGCAACGACTACAAATCCGGGCTTGAGAAACTCGGACGGTTGCAATGAGGCGAAGCCCAGCGAGTACCAGCGTACAGCGCCTTTGCCGAAATCCGTCCCGAAGACCGGCAGGAAGGCCAACGCCACGAAGGCCCCCAGAAAGCCCAATACCGCCAGACGGCGCACCAGTGTCGGAGACATCATCGAGGTCAGCAGCATCGCGATCAGCGCCAATCCGCCGAAGAGCGCCTGTCGTTCAACATAGTGAAACGGATCAAACCCGTTGCGCCCGGCCAGAGGCGGCGACGAGGCCAGCCCCAGCAACAATCCGATGACAAACAGAATCAGAACGCAGGACATCGTCCAGCGATCAATCGTCCGCCACCACTTTGGTAGAATCGGTTCCCCGCGCTGGTCCTGGACCGCGCCATACACCATCTCAGTCATGAGATACCGCCACTTACTGCCTCACTCGCGCCCCGTTTTCGGGATCTGTTTGAGAGTCTACAGTGAAATTGGCGTTTGGGCTAGGGAAATGAGCTTTGCAAACGAAGAACGGCGCCTCAAAGAGCGTCATCTACCCCTGTTGGCCTGCGCCTTTCTTTGAACCACTGGCTTGCCGTTTTTCACGTGACGCTGAACGAGATTGCGCATTTGGCGCCCACGTCTAGGGACCAGTCGCGCGTGTTCAGGCTCGTGGGTGTCTAAAAACAATTGCGGGAAAATTTGCCGCAACTCTTCGACCCCATCCTTCCCGATCGCCCTAAGCGCTTCGGGACCCGTGAACAAGCTTTCCGTCGGCGCGCCCTCGGCAAAGATGATCTCGTGGCGGTCAAGGAGAAGGTGGATATACGTAACCGTCGCGCCTCCCGTCTGCACTGAAACGCCAGGCAGATCGAGCAATTTGCAGGCCGGGACAAAGACCTCATCTTTAGCGAACATGCGTTTGGCGATGGCTGACCTGACCAACATGCGGTGTTGCGGCGAGACGCAAAGATCACGTGCAGGCACCCCCTGCCCCAAAGCACCCTGCGCGATACGGATCGGCCTCAGCTTGGGTTTCAGCGTCAGGTCGATTTTGTCGAGGCTCTGCTTGCCAATCCAACGGATGGGTTGAGCACCGTTGTCCTGAGTGAGAACCAAATCACCCGGGTCAAGATCGTCAATCAATCGCGGGCCATCAGGTGTATCGATCAAGGTGCCCGAAACGAAACAAGGTACCACCGTATCCACATCAATATCGGGGCCGTTGTCGATAACCCCGTTGACGGTCAGAGGTGTGTTCAGCGGTGGAACAGAGCCATCAAGAAACCCAATGAAGAACCCGGATTCCGCGTTGATGACGTTCGAGTTTCCATTGCCGTCGATGTCGTAGTCGAAGATACCGATCTGGTACGTATTGGTGCCGTCAGTGACTTCGATGGTGAAGTCCCAGAAGATCACATTGCCATTGAAGGTCTGCGTTGGATCGTTTGGAAACTCGTTGTTCTGGTCATCACCATCGATGATTGTGGCGTCGGCCCCATCTTCGATAGTGATCTGGCTGTAGGCCGAAATCTCGAAGACAACGCCTGTTGGATCGAAGGTAACGTCATTCGCAGACAGATCGGTATCGGTTCGGAACGCACCGAAAACATTGGTCGGCATAGTGATTACACTCCGCAAAACGGGAAACAACTCGGAACTTGGCACTTATTTATCGTCACTCAGGCCAAGGTAACAGGTGCTAGGCCTCACACCGGTTCAAAATACGTTAATCTGTTGCTGTTCAGGCGCGCGGTATCGCAATCAATGCCTGTCGCATCGAAAACTCACGCCCTTGGATCTGCATCGAACTATTGAGCAGAAGCCTCACTGGCCCTTGCCATCCGCGTCAATCCACGCCATGCGCAGCGCATGACCTTCGACACGATCATCCTCGGGGCCGGTGCTGCCGGCATGATGTGCGCGGCGCATTGCGGCGGGCGGGTTCTGGTGATCGACCACGCGAAAGCGCCCGGCGAGAAGATCCGTATCTCGGGCGGCGGGCGTTGCAACTTCACCAATATGTATGCGGGGCCTGCCAATTTCCTGTCACAGAACCCGCATTTCTGCAAATCCGCGTTGGCGCGCTATACGCAATGGGATTTCATCGATCTGGTCGCGCGTCATGGCATCGCATGGCATGAGAAAACGCTGGGGCAGTTGTTTTGTGACGACTCATCGAAGCAGATCGTTCAGATGCTGCTGGATGAGATGACCCGGGCCGGGACTGACCTGTGGCTGCGGACCGAGGTCAAAGCGCTGCGCAAGACCGAAGCCGGGTTCGCGCTGGAGGTCGACCGCGAAGGTGCCCGGCACAGCCTGACCGGCCGCAACCTTGTGCTGGCAACCGGCGGCAAATCGATCCCCAAAATGGGTGCAACCGGCCTGGCCTATGACATCGCGCAGCAATTCAATCTGCGCGTCACAGATACCCGTGCTGCGCTGGTCCCGTTCACCTTCTCGGACGGGAGATTCAAGGAACTGTCGGGCGTCTCTCTGCCCGCACGTCTTTCCAACGACCGCACCAGTTTTGACGAAGCACTTCTGTTCACCCATCGCGGCCTCAGCGGACCATCGGTGTTGCAACTGTCCTCATATTGGCATGAGGGAGAAGCGATCCGCGTCAATCTGATCCCGGACTTGCCCTTGTTCGATCTTTTGCGCGATCAGCGACAAGCCGGAGGGCGCAAGGCCCTGACCACCGAACTCGCCCGGCACTTGCCATCGCGGTTGGTAGATCACCTCTCCCAGCATATCCCACTGAAGGGCAACCTTGCCGATCAGTCGGACGCGGCGCTGAACGATCTTATCTCGGCGCTGTCCGAATGGCAGCTAACCCCCTCAGGCACCGAAGGCTACCGCACCGCTGAGGTCACTCTAGGTGGGATCAACACAGATGACCTGTCGTCAAAAACGATGGAGGCCAGGGATGTCCCCGGCCTCTATGCGATTGGTGAAGCTGTAGATGTCACCGGTTGGCTTGGCGGCTATAACTTCCAGTGGGCGTGGTCCTCGGGCCACGCCGCCGGAAAGGCCATTTCCGCGCGCTAGCCGGCACGACTAACTGCGCGGCCCTAGCCGACGACGTTATAGCCGCGTCCACGCATGCAGTTACGCACGATGACTTCCTTGTTCTGGTTCTTCGCGATCACGTCAGCCCCAGCCCCGATCAGAGCACCTGCCGCAGCAGCGCGACCCAGGTTGTCGCTGCTGTCTTGAATGATGGCAGTGGTCGCCGCAGCACCCGCAGCACCAATCGCCGCGTTACCCGCGGTCGATCCATCGACCGCCGCCTGAGACGCCGCCAGTTGCTGACATTGCAGCAGGTCCGACTGATAGTTGGGGCCAACCGGGCCATCAATAACGGGCACGTAGTTTGCGCCTGTATTCGTGCAAGCCCCAGCCAACAACAGAGCCGGGACGATCAGAAGGGATTTCGGGTTAGGCATATCCATGACCTCTTTTTGAATTTCCGAGCAGAAAAGCAAATTCTTAAACGGCTTCAAGCCGATACCCGCAAACTGTCGCTCAATCGGCAAGGAATTGCAAACGGACTAGATGTTAAGGCGCTTTTGCACCTGCGCCGCGAAGTCATCCCCGCGTTGCTCAAAATTGTCATATTGGTCAAAACTGGCGGCTGCAGGGGCCAGCAAGACAGTCTCCCCTGTCTCACTGTCGGCTATGGCCTGCTCAACGGCAGCGGCCATTGTGGTGCAGACCTGCGCCTCGACCTTTAGCTGCATGGCAAAACCCGCCGCCTCGCGCCCAATCACATAGGCCTTGATCACCTGATCCAAGGCACCGTTCAGGGCGTCGATACCGCCTTCTTTCTCCAACCCACCGCAAATCCAGCGGATCTTCTTGAACGCACTCAGAGCTTTCACCGCACTGTCCACATTCGTTGCCTTGGAGTCGTTGACGAAAATCACCCCACCCACTTCGGCGATGATCTGACTGCGATGCGGCAGGCCCGGATAGCTGTGCAGGGCATCCTCGATCACGCGCGGCGCAAGACCCAGAGACCGGCAAGCGGCATAGGCAGCACACGCGTTCTGGTGGTTATGCGCGCCCGGCAGCCCCTTTATACCGCGCAGATCAATCGATCCAGTCTGCCGCCCTTTGCGATACTCCGAAAGGAAGCCTTTACGGGCAAAGACCTGCCATCCCGGACCGGTCAGTTTGCGCTCAACCGAGATGCGGATCACCCGATCATCCGCCGGACCCTCGGCCAATTGCCCCGCCAAGTAGGCGCCTTCGGCCTCATCGATGCCAATCACAGCACGGTCTGGCCCGCCCTCAGCAAAAAGGCGTCTCTTGGCGGCGAAATATCCACCCATTCCACCGTGGCGATCCAGATGATCCGGCGACAGGTTGGTGAAAACAGCTACATCAGGCGTCAATGCGCGGGCCAGCTCGGTCTGATAGCTCGACAGCTCCAGCACAACGACCGATCCATCGCCGCCGGGGTCTATATCCAACACACCACGCCCGATATTCCCCGCCAACTGTGCCTCACGCCCCGCCTCGGACAGGATGTGATGGATCAGGGCCGCCGTGGTCGATTTACCGTTTGATCCGGTCACTGCGATCACACGCGGCAGCGTGTCGTAGTTGTTCCACTCCGGCCCCGCAAAGGATCGAAAGAACAGGCCGATATCGTTGTCCACCGGCACGCCGACCTCCAACGCGGCAGCGACAACCGGGTTCGGTTGAGGATAAAGATGCGGAATACCGGGTGAGACGATCAGCGTGGCGATCTCATCAAACGCCCCGTGGCGGCGCAGATCAAGGCATTGAAACCCCTCACCTTCAGCAGTCTCGCGCGCGGCTGGATTGTCATCCCAGCAGATCGCCTCCGCCCCACCGGCACGCAACGCACGCGCCGTCGCCAAACCCGACCGGCCAAGGCCCAAAACGGCGACCTTCTGCCCTGAGAAACCTTTGACCGGGATCATAGCTTAAGAACCATTGAGCCTCAGTAACACTACAAAAAAAGTGAGCAACACAAAGCAAACCACCATGAATAGTCTACGGCCTTTGTAGTCTTCAAAGTGTTGTCTAAGATCTTTCCCGCCGGTAACCCATTTCAATAACGCGTCATATGCGTATGCGGCGGCAACACCTGTACATACAAAAAACAAAAGACCAAAAACTGCGTACAGAGAACCAGTCCACGAAACTTCTGATTTTTGAAGAAACCAAACCGTTGCCACGGCAAAACCTACAGTCCCACCAAACCCTCGTACGAAGTTTGCTACTCGTCCAGCAGCTGTATTTGAGTCGGTGAAATCGTAGTAGTCGTTCATGTGCATTGTCTTCTCCTATTATCGCACTTTCAACGTCGCCAGACCGATCATCGCGAGGATCAGCGAAATGATCCAGAACCGGATCACGATGGTGGGTTCCGCCCAGCCTTTCTTTTCATAGTGATGATGGATCGGAGCCATCAGGAACACGCGCTTACCGGTGCGCTTGAAATAGAGAACCTGAATGATCACACTCAGCGCCTCGACCACAAACAGGCCGCCGACCACGGCCAGCACCAACTCGTGCTTGGTCGCCACGGCAATCGCGCCCAGCGCGCCACCCAAGGCGAGCGACCCGGTATCGCCCATGAACACAGCCGCAGGCGGGGCGTTATACCACAGGAACCCAAGGCCACCGCCGAACAGGGCCGAGGTGAAGATCAGAATCTCGCCCGTTCCGGGTACGTAGTGCACATCCAGATACTCAGTAAAGTCGACGCGCCCTACCGCATAAGCGATGATTCCCAGAGTCGTAGCAGCAATCATCGCGGGCATGATCGCCAAACCGTCAAGACCATCGGTCAGGTTCACGGCATTGGCAGAACCCACAATCACGATAACGGCGAACGGAATATAGAGTATCCCTAGATTAACCAGAGTATCCTTGAAGATCGGCACCGCCAGCTGGTTCTGCAAAGCCTCCGGATGATGCAAAGACGCCCAGAAGGCGGCCAACACGGCGATGATGATCCCCAGCGCCAGGCGCATTTTACCCGATACGCCTTTGGTGTTCTGCTTGGAGACCTTGGCATAGTCATCGGCGAACCCGATCGCCGCGTAAGCCAGCGTCACGAACAGCACCATCCAGACGTAAGGATTGTCCCAGCGCGCCCATAGTAGCGTTGACGTGACCAGCGCCCCTACGATCAGCAAGCCACCCATGGTGGGCGTTCCGGCTTTGGAGAAATGCCCCTCGGGCCCGTCATCACGGATCGGTTGGCCTTTACCCTGCCTGCGGCGCAGTACGTTTATCAAAGGTTTGCCAAACAGAAACCCAAAGATCAGCGCCGTCAAAAAGGCCCCACCCGCACGGAACGTAATATAGCGGAAGAGGTTCCAGAAATCCCCTCCGTCCGACAGGGCGGTCAACCAATACAGCATTACAGTACCTTTCTCACACGAGGCGCACGGGCGCGTTACCCGTCAAGCGCGCCCCCTTGCCCCATTTTCCGCAGACCGTCAACAATCCGGGCCAAAGCCATGCTGAGCGAGCCTTTCGCCAGCACGGTATCGCCACTTTCGATCAAGTCCGGCAGGTGTTCCGCCATCTCGGCGCTAGTTTCAAACCACAGGCCTCTCTTTGTATCCGACAAAGCCTCGTGCAGCGCTTTCATCAACGGACCGATGCAGTGAACCTGATCGACCCGCGTCATCGCGCTCACCTCGGCCATGCCTGCGTGCATTGCGACCTCTTGCGGGCCCAGTTCCTTCATGTCGCCCAAAAAAGCGATGCGGCGCGTGCCGTTCGAGGCGGCCAAGACGTCCAGCGCAGCCTCCATCGAGGTCGGGTTCGCATTGTAGCTATCATCCAGCAGTTCGATCCGACCACCACTCGCCACCGGCAGAGTCTCCCGAACCCCGCGCCCTTTGACCGGGGACCAACGGCGCAGACCGTCTATTGCCTGATCCAGGTCGACACCCATCTCAACACAAGCGGCCAACGCACCCAGCGCATTCATCGCAAAATGCGTACCTGCCGAATGGACGTCGAAGGCAAACACAGTGTCACCAACCTCAGCCCGTGCTTGAACTGTTTCGGACCCGGTAGTCACTTCGATCAGCTTGTAATCTGCACCTTGCCGACCGAACTCAACGATTCCAGCGCCAAGGTTTTGTGCTGCCTGGCGCAATATACCCGCATGTTCGACATCCGCGTTCACGATGGCTGCACCACCGGGCTCCAACCCTTCAAAGATCGCCGCTTTCTCATGAGCGATACCGGCAACGGACTCGAACGCTTCGAGGTGCACAGCCGCCACCGTCGTCACCAAACCCACATGCGGGCGCGCCTGACGGGCCAACGGAGCAATTTCGCCCGGATGGTTCATCCCGATCTCAATCACCGCAAATTCAGTGTCTTGCGGCATCCGCGCGAGCGTCAGTGGCACACCCCAGTGGTTGTTATAGCTGGCGACACTGGCATGGGTTTTTCCCTGCGCTTCCAGAATGGTGGCCAGCATCTCTTTGGTCGAGGTCTTGCCAACACTCCCTGTCACGCCCACAACGCGTGCCTCGGTCCGGGCGCGGGCGGCCCGTCCGAGTGCTTCCAGCCCGGATTGCACATCCTCGACAATCAACAGAGGCGCATCTTCGGACACCCCTTCAGGGACATATGACACCAAGGCGGCGCCAGCGCCCTTCTCCAGCGCCTGAGCTACAAAATCATGGCCGTCACGCGCGGCCTTCAACGCGACAAACAAGTCGCCCGGTTGCAATGTCCGCGTATCAATCGACACGCCATCCACAGTCCAATCATTGGTGGCGCGCCCGCCGGTTGCAGAGGCGGCCTCTGCCGCAGTCCAGAGCGTCATGCGACCCTCCCGTCCAGAGCGGCCACGGAAATGCTCGCCTGTTCCACATCATCAAAGGGTAGCACCTGATCACCTACGATCTGGCCGGTTTCGTGACCTTTGCCTGCAATCAGGAGCGCATCGCCGGGTTGCAAAGCGTCAATTCCCCGCAGAATAGCCTCGGCGCGGTCACCTACTTCGGTCGCCTCTGGCGCACCGTCCATCACGGCGGCGCGGATAGAGGCGGGGTCTTCGCTGCGCGGGTTGTCGTCAGTGACAAAGACGACATCCGCGTGGTTGGCGGCGGCCTTTCCCATCAGCGGTCGCTTGGTTGCGTCGCGATCTCCGCCGGCGCCAACAATAGCGATCAGACGGCCCATCACATGCGGCCGCAGCGCTTTCAAAGCCGTGGCGACGGCATCAGGCGTATGGGCATAGTCCACAAACACCGCCGCGCCGTTGTCGCGGGTTGCGGCGAGCTGCATGCGGCCCCGGACCGTTGTCAGATGCGGCAGAGTCTCGAACACCCGCTCTGGGTCGTCGCCTGCTGCGATGACCAGTCCACAGGCCAGCAGGATGTTTTCGGCCTGGAACCCTCCGATCAGGTTCAGGCGCGTCTGGAAGGTCTTGCCCTGCCACGAGAACCGCAAATCCTGCCCGGTCGAGTCAAACCGTTGGTTCATCAAGCACAGGTCGGCCTCACCCAGCCCAACGGTCAGCACAGACTGCCCCCGCGCCTCAGTGATCTTGCGCACCTGTGCGCCCTTCGGGTCGCTCAGGTTGATGACTGCGGTCCCGTCCTCAGGCAATACCCGGTCGAACAGGCCCATTTTGGCCCCGAAATACGCCTCGAAGGTCTCGTGATAGTCCAGATGATCCTGCGTGAAATTCGAGAAACCCGCAGCGGCCAGATGCACTCCGTCAAGACGACGCTGTTCCAATCCATGCGAGGACGCCTCCATCGCCGCATGGGTTGCGCCATTCTCGGCGGCCTCGGACAGACAGCGATGCAGAGTGATCGGTTCGGGCGTGGTATGGGCCAGCGGCGCCGTCCATGCGCCTTCGACCCCGGTGGTGCCAAGGTTGACGGCGGCGTGACCAAGCTCGGACCAGATCTGGCGGACGAATGTGGCGACCGAGGTTTTGCCATTGGTTCCGGTGACCGCCACAATCGTCTGAGGTTGCGCACCGAACCAAAGCGCAGCTGAGCCGGCCAACGCTTGGCGCGGGTCTTCAACCACAACCAAGGCAGCATCGGATGCGGCCAGTTCGGCCTCGGCGATCTGCGCGCCTTCAGCGTCGGTCAGAATAGCGGCGGCCCCCATGCGCAGGGCATATTGAATGAATTCACCGCCATGGACGCGCGTACCGGGAAGCGCTGCAAACAGGAAACCGTCTTTGACCTCGCGGCTATCGACGGCCAGCCCGGTGATGTCGGGATTCGCGCCTCCGCGTGCTGTCAGGGCCAGTTGGCTGAGTTTCTTTGTTCTTGCGCCCATGACCCACCTGTTCTTTGGCACCCTAATTCGAGGTCAGGGTTATAGCAGCGCTCGCCTCAGGCTCAAGCCGGGGTCGCAGGCCCAAAAGCGGCGCGACACGGCCGATCAACTCAGCCGCAACGGGCACCGCTGTCCAGCCCGCAGTCCGGCGCTTTTCTCCATAAGCCAGAATGGAGGGTTCATCCAAAGTGACGATAAGCACATATTTCGGGTCGTAGGCCGGGAAGATGGTCGCGAAGGTCGCGATCACCTTATCATCATAATACCCGCCACGCGGTTTGGGCTTATCGGCGGTACCGGTCTTGCCCGCCACATCATAGCCTTTGACCTCAGCAAAACTGGCCGTGCCGTCGGTCACCACTTTGCGCAGCATCTTTTGCGCCTGACGCGCGGTGTTTTCGGACATCACACGTGGGCCGTACTGAGGGCCATTGCGGCGCAGGATCGTTGGGCTGACATAGTGCCCGCCATTGGCAATCGCGGCATACCCCGCCGCCAGATGCATCGGACTGGTCGACAGGCCATGACCGTAGGAAATGGTGACCGTGCTCAACTCACCCCATTTCTTGGGCTTGAGGGGCGCACCGCCTGCGGCTTCGACAATCTCGAACGGGGTGGGTTCGAACATGCCCAGCGTTTCCAGAAAGCTTTGCTGGCGTTTCGAACCGATTTGCAAAGCCAACCGTCCAGTCCCGCGGTTCGAGCTGTGGACGATCACATCCGCCACGCTGATCTTACCATAGTTCTTGCCGTTGAACTCACCAATTGGGAAACGGCCGATCTTCATCGGACCTGAGGTGTCGATGATGGTCTCGGAGTTCACCAAGCCAAGCTGGACCGCCTGCGCGGCAGTGAAGATTTTGAAAACCGATCCAAGCTCATAGACACCCTGCACATAACGATTGAACAGAGGGCTATCAGACGGATCAAAGCCCGAGGTTGGCGGGCGCGGACGGTCGTTGGGGTCAAACGACGGCAGAGACGCGGCCGAGATCACCTCACCCGTATGCGCGTTCATCAGAACCGCCGAGGCCCCCTTGGCGTTCATGATCTTCATCCCGCCATACAACACCTGCTCGACCGCTGCCTGAATGGTCAGGTCCAGCGACAGTTGCAACGGCTTGCTGCCGTTGGCCGGGTCTCGCAGGTAGTCGTCAAACTTCTTCTCGACCCCGGCAACACCGATCACTTCGGCAGCACTAACGCCTTCGCGGCCAAAACCCGACCCGCCAAGAATATGGGCCGCCAGCTTGCCATTCGGGTATAGGCGCATTTCGCGCGGACCGAACAGGATGCCCGGATCGCCGATGTCATGCACCGCCTGTTTCTGCTCGGGCGAGATGCGTTTCTTGATCCACAGGAACTTGCGCTTGCCGGTGAAGTCCTTGACCAGACGCTCTTTGTCGAGATCCGGGAAAATCGCGACCAGCTGATCGGCTGCCGCAATCGGATCAATCATCAAAGGCGGTTGGGCGTAGACTGAGTAGGTATCCAGATTGGTCGCCAGAATGCGGCCTTCGCGATCAACGATATTGGCGCGCTGCATTGCAATCGAAGCACCGGGCGCACTGGCCAACGGCTCTTGCGCCTCTGACGTGGCCAGCATACCCATGCGGACGCCCACAACCGAGAAGGCGCAAAAGAAGAACAGGCCCAAAACTAATAGTCGCCCCTCGGCACGAGCACGGGCGCGGTCTTTCATCTTTTCATGGCGTTGGCGGATATTCTCGCGCTCGATGACCTTTGGGTTTTCACCCTTCGCGCGGGCATCCAGAACGCGGGCCAGAGGGCGGAGGGGAGTGCGGGTCATGGAATCTGCACCTCACCCAAGGCCTGAATATCGGTGATCGCCTGCAGCTCTATCGGGTCAACAACCGGCAGGTCGGGGTCCTCGGCATAAGCGATCTGGTCCGCACGTCCGAATTGCTCAGCCCGCAAGGGCAACAGGCCCATGCGTTCGAAATTCAAATCGGCCAGCTCACGCAGGCGATCCGGGCGATTCAGATAGGCCCATTCGGCGTTCAGAACCGCCAGCCTAACCTGCGCCACGCCGATCTCACCCTGAAGGGCCTGCATTTCTTTCACAACTTGCTGGGTCCGGTAGTTCTCCTGATAGGCCCACAAGGCCAATCCGAACACGGACAGAGCGGTCAACACATACAGAATACTCTTCATCTTGCCCTTCCCCCAAGTTGCGGCATCCCGATGGCGCGGGCGTCAATCTCCCCAGCCGGAGCCTCGGTACGGATCGCGACACGCAGCTTGGCTGATCGCGAACGCGGGTTTTCCTGCAATTCCTGCTCGTCTGGCCCGACGGCCTTGCGGGTCTTAAGCGTAAACTGCGGCAGTTCCTGTTCTATCTCGGGCGCGTACCGGTTGGCACGACCCGTTTGACCGGCCCGAGACTGGAAGAACCGTTTAACCATCCGGTCTTCGATGGAGTGGAAGGTCACAACGGCCAATTGCCCGCCGGGCTTCAAAGCCCGCTCGGCAGCCATAAGACCTTGAAACAGCTCATCATATTCGGCGTTCACTGCAATCCGCAGGCCCTGAAAACTACGCGTCGCAGGGTGCGATTGTCCCGGCTTGGGGCGCGGCAGGCAGGATTCGATGATCTCGGCCAAACGCAAGGTCGTGGTGATCGGCTCCTCGGCGCGCGCTTTGACAATCGCCTTGGCGATACGTCGACTTGCACGCTCCTCACCGTAGTGGAACAGGATGTCAGCCAGTTGCGCCTCGGTCGCGGTGTTGACCAAATCGGCGGCGCTTTCACCCTCCTGGCTCATGCGCATGTCGAGCGGGCCGTCTTTCATGAAGGAAAAGCCGCGCTCGGCTAGATCCAGCTGCATGGACGAAACCCCGAGGTCCAGTACAACCCCATCAAGATCCTGCGCATATTCATCCATGCGAGAGAATACACCGGGCTGCATCACAAGGCGGTCGCCATAGTCGCCTGCCCAGTCTGCGGCCATTTCAAATGCCAGCGGATCGCGATCCACGCCGATCACCTTCTCGGCCCCAGCCTCAAGCAGACCTCTGGCATACCCACCTGCACCGAACGTGCCGTCTAGCCAAGTGCCCGCCACCGGAGATACCGCCGTCAGTAAAGGGCGCAGCAAGACAGGAATATGTGGGTTCGAAGATGAAGAGACAGCGCCGGACATGCCGTTACGCGTCCCCAACGCCATCGAGATAGACCATCGGGTCGAAATCATCCGGCAGATCGTCCATCCATTCCTCGGCTTTGGCGAGCTCTTCGACCTCATAGGTCTCAGGCTTCCAGATCTGGAAGGTGTCACCGGCGGCTATGAAGAAGGCCTCATTCTCAAGGTCGATCTTGTTGCGCAGCTTGGCCGGCAAAACCAGACGCCCGGTTTCATCCACATTGGTGGGAAAGGACTGACCATGGAACATACGCTGAAGCATCTTACGCTCCATCGAGCCACGCGGCAGAGCGTCGATCTTATCGTCGACCTCATCAATTGCCTGCATGGTATAGCATTCAAGGTATTTGCGGCGGTGGTCGCCATAGACAATCACAAGCTCAGGATTGTCACCGGGCTGCCAATTGGGGTCAGACGATTCAAGCACACGGCGAAACGAGGCCGGGATCGAGACCCTGCCCTTCGTGTCCACCTTATGGTGGCTTTCACCTCTAAACCTGCGCGCCAAGACGACTGTCCCTTTCGCTTGCGCCCCACTTGAATTTCACGTCCCCCCGGATGAAAAACGGCGGGTTGATCTGCTGCCACTGATCAACCCGCCGCATTGGCCCGCTTTGCGGGATGTCCAGCTGCACGCGCCACCTGGGGGGATGTCTGCTCGCCCGCGCGCCGGATCTCTTGAGTGATGAAAGCGAGATGCCTGTATGAAACCTGATTATTTTTGGTTGGGGTCGTTTGCTGCCCCTGCTGCCTCGTCCTCATCGGATGCATTAGGGATGACATGGGAATTCATGGAAATCAACAGGAATTTTTGAGCACCATCTAATACGGGTTATGAAAACAAGGTGTATTTTGAGCCAATTTCAGAACCAACACACCTCATATCGACACCAAAAGTCATTCGATCGCTAGATATGGTGACCTCATGAACCTCCCGCGATCACCCATGATTTCCCAAAAAAAATTCGAATTCTCAGAATAAATGCCGGCTGAGACCCGTCAGCAACGCAAAAAGCAAAGAATCACACAGAAGGAAACCGCGTGGAATTTGGCCGCTTTGATCTGCTCCCACGAATTCCCAAGCCACGATCTAAGATCGCTTTCCCGTGATCGAGTTGAAACAAAGCGTCCATCAAACGCACAAACTTTCGCAGCTGCGCTCAAACTCCGGGCAAGTCGAATGGTGAGAAGGAATCTTTGCTCGACCAAGACTTAGCGCCCAAGGTCCCGCAAACCCCAAAAAATCATGGGTGATTTCAAACCGCGACTGACAAGGCTCTGATATCCATGCATTTGCTGCATAGCAGCATTGACGTTGCAGGCTATTGTGCAATCGCAGCATTCACTTATTTTCAGTCTCAAGCAAACGCTGGCACCGGTCAGCAAGACAAGAATGAACGGAATAACAAGATGGCAATGGCAACAAACACACCGGCACTTAAAGGCACTCACTTTGGCGGTATCACTACCATGATCGAGGCCGCAAAGACACGTTTTGCCCGCTACCGCCTGTACCGCCAGACGGTAAGTGAGCTGTCCGCGCTGTCGAACCGCGAGCTGACCGATCTCGGCCTGAGCCGTGCAATGATCCGCGGCCTGGCACGTCAGGCGGCTGACGACTTCACCGCGCGTTAAGCGCACAGGAATACACGAGATCAGACCCTTCCTCCTCCCTTTAGGGTCTGTAATCAGCGGCGGCGTCTCTCCTCCTCCCTGACGTCGCCGCACCAAATACCGGCCTCGCAACGCCGGACCATGACACACCGGGCTCTCCTCCTCCCTGCCTGGTGTTGAAAGCGCGCGGTGACGTCTTTCCTCCTCCCTGACGTCGCCGCGTCTTCCTCATACCGGGCTCAAACCCGGGTTTAGATACATCTGGGCTCTCCTCCTCCCTGCCCTGATGTAGAAAAGAACGGCGGTTTCCCTTCCTCCTCCCTGGGAAACCGCCGTTTTTGCTTTTTGGGCAAACGGAATAAGATCGGCGCAGTTACGATTATTCAGGAGTGCGTCATGGCCGCCTATTTCATCGCCCAGATTTCCATTCATGACCCGGACGGGTATCAGAAAAATCTTGAAGGCTTCATGCCCATCTTTGACCGGCACGGTGGGCGCCTGCTGACCATTTCTTCAAAACCCGTAGAGATTGTCGAAGGCAGTTGGGCCGAAGAAGGCATCGTGCTGATGGAGTTTCCGGACATAGCCGCGGCCCGGGCGTGGAAAGACGACCCGGACTATATCGAGTTGGCCAAGATCAGACGCAAGACAGCGACGGCCAATCTGGTGCTGGTCGAAGGCCTCTAAAGATCAGAACGGAACGTCATCCTTGGCGGTCAGGAACCGAGAAACAACCTTTTTCACGCCTGCTTTGTCGAAATCGACCTCGACCTTATCGCCTTCGATGCCGGTAACCGCGCCGTATCCGAATTTTTGATGAAACACCCGCTCACCCAAGGTGAAGCTGGCAATGGCCGTGGCATCAATCACCGTATTCCGGCTTTCTTTCGGCTGGGACATCCCATACTGGCCCTGCCGCGCCTGCATCCGCTTCCAGCCCGGGGAGTTATAGACATTCGCCTCAGCCGCGCGGGTTTCGATTGTCGCGGCTGGTTGCCCGCCGCCATACAGCCCCGGAGGCGTCAGAACTTCCACATGGTCCTCAGGCAATTCGTCGATGAACCGTGATGGCATCGCGTTTTGCCATTGCCCGAACACCCGCCGGTTCGCCGCGAAAGAAATCGTGCAGACCTCCTCAGCGCGGGTAATGCCCACATAGGCCAACCGCCGTTCTTCCTCGAGACCCTTGAGGCCCAATTCGTCCATGGAGCGTTGCGAGGGGAACAAACCGTCCTCCCACCCCGGCAGGAACACGGCAGGAAACTCCAACCCCTTTGCCGCGTGCAGCGTCATGATCGAGACCTTCGCCCCGTCACCCTCTTGTTCATTGTCCATCACCAGACTGACATGCTCCAAAAACCCTTGCAGGTTCTCGAAATTGTCCAGCTGATTCACCAGTTCCTTGAGGTTCTCCAACCGGCCCGGCGCTTCCGGCGTCTTGTCGTTCTGCCAATGCCCCGTATAGCCGGACTCGTCCAAGATGATCTGCGCCAGCTCGATATGTGTGTGTTCGGGCGCGCCGTAGCGAATGGGCGACACCCCATCGTCGATGACCGAGTCGTCATCGACCTCGATCCTTGGCCCGCGCGTCAGCCCATTCCACCGCGCCAATCCGTCTATCAACTCGCTCAGAGCCTTGCCGCCCTTGCCCTTGATCAACTGATTCTCAACCGCAATCCGCGCCCCTTCGACCAGAGATACCCCGTTTTGGCGCGCCACAACCTGAATCGTCTGTTGCGCCTTGTCGCCGAGGCCGCGTTTGGGCGTGTTCACGATCCGCTCAAACGCCAGATCGTCCTCGGGGCTGACCACCAGCCGGAAATAGGCCATGGCATCGCGAATCTCCATCCGCTCGTAGAACCGAGGGCCGCCGATCACCTTGTAAGGCAACCCAATCGTCAGAAACCGATCCTCAAACGCGCGCATCTGATGCGAGGCGCGAACCAGAATGGCAATCTGGTCGAGGTTCATCGGACGCACACCGCGCGTGCCGCCCTGCATCGCGTCGATCTCTTCCCCGATCCAGCGTGCCTCTTCCTCACCATCCCAATGGCCGATCAGTCGAACTTTTTCACCGTCTTCGGCATCGGTCCAAAGCTCTTTGCCCAAGCGGCCTTCATTGCCGCGAATGACATTCGACGCAGCCGCCAGAATATGGGGGGTCGAGCGGTAGTTCTGTTCCAACCGCACTACGAAGGCGCCAGGAAAGTCCTTTTCAAACCGCAGGATGTTGCCTACCTCGGCACCGCGCCAACCATAGATCGACTGGTCGTCATCGCCCACGCAACAGATGTTCTTATGCCCTCCGGCCAGCAGACGCAGCCAGAGGTACTGGGCGACGTTGGTGTCCTGATATTCATCCACGAGGATGTAGCGGAACCAGCGCTGGTATTGCTCCAAAACGTCCTGATGGGTTTGGAAAATCGTGACCATGTGCAGCAGCAGGTCACCGAAATCCACCGCATTTAACTCGCGCAAGCGGGTCTGGTATTGAGCGTATATCTCCACACCCTTGTTGTTGTAGGCCCCGGCATCCGCGACCGGCACTTTGTCAGGTGTCACAGCGCGGTTCTTCCAGTCATCGATGATTCCGGCCAGCATCCGCGCAGGCCAGCGCTTGTCATCTACGTTCGCAGCCCGCACCAGTTGCTTGAGCAAACGCAACTGATCATCACTGTCCAAAATGGTGAAATTCGACTTCAGATCGACAAGCTCGGCGTGGCGACGCAGCAGTTTGACGCAGATCGCGTGGAAGGTTCCCAGCCATGGCATCCCTTCGGCGGGCTGGCCAAGAAGACGGCTCACCCGCTCTTTCATCTCGCGCGCGGCCTTGTTGGTAAAGGTCACAGCTAGAATCTCGTTCGGACGCGCCTTGGCAGTGGTCAGAAGATGCGCAATCCGTGTGGTCAGAGCTTTGGTCTTACCTGTTCCAGCGCCCGCAAGCATCAGCACCGGTCCGTCTAGCTGCTCAACCGCTTCGCGCTGCGCTGGATTGAGGCCGTCCAGATAGGGCGTAGGTCGCGCGGCCATGGCGCGCGCCGATAGCGATGCGCCCTCAAAGGCGTCCATTTCATCAAAACTGCTCATATCGGCAAACTACGCTGGATGGGCCAAAAGGAAAAGGGTTTGTTCACGCCTTGTTCGCGCGAATTTTCCGTCGGGGTCTTACAAATCTTAATCATTTTCACGCCCCCACATGCAAGGAAGTTAACACTCTGTCAAAACCTCTCACAGATGCTACTCCGCACTTTGTGGGAGAATGTGGGTATGGAACAGACGGCAAAAGCACGCCTTATTGGCAAGCTAAAGGTCTTTGTCAGCACGGCAACGCTGATCGCTCTGACAGCTTTGGCTTGTTGGGGGATATATACACTGCCCGCCCCTCTTGTGGACCGCATGCTGGAATCGGATCTGCGCCATCACGCCCTACGCCTTGAAAAGAAGGTGGAAAGCCAGCTTTTTGACGTCAAGACCAGCTTCGAACGACATATCCTTAGCCAACATGATGAGGCTTTTCTAAGCTTGCTGCCCGAAACTTCGGATATCTACCACTTCAAGCTGTTCGATTCCTCGGGTGAGGTGTTCTGGTCGACCCGCGATGGTGATGTCGGTTCGGTGAATACCAAACCTTATTTCACGGACGTAGTGGCCATGGGCAACCTGTTCTACAAGCATGAGGAAAAGCCCATCGCCGAGGTGGATTCGCTAAACGCCGACCAGTTGGAGAATCTGGACAGCAACACCCGACATGTGGCCGAAATTTATACGCCGGTGATTCAGAGCGGAATGTTCCTCGGCGCGATTGAGTTCTATTCCGACATCACTGATGTGAGGAACCTGTTCATTGATCGGGTTCAAATGTCGCTGATTGCGATTAGTGCGGTGGTCCTGCTGGCGTTGACGGCAGTGATCCTGATCGTGCATCGCAACAATCGCAGGCAGTTGGGCGTGCTTCGCGTGCGTGCGCAGAAAGAACGAGAGTTGATGGATGACCAACTGCGCCTCGCGCGCGAGGTCCGACTGCTGGGCGAGTTGAATGAATGGCTGCAATCCAGCCGCTCGCTGGATGAGCTGTTCGACATGGTCTCACGTTTCATGACCCACATCCTGCCCGAGGCTGAGGGCAGTGTTTATGTCTATTCCAACTCGCGCGATGTTCTGGACGGATGCGCCAGTTGGAACGGTGGCACCCACAAGGCGCATATCCACCCCGAGGGCTGCTGGGGCTTACGCCGTGGACGGACCTATGAATTCGGTGCCTCCGAGATTGATTTTGTCTGCGAGCATGCCGAACCCCATGACGGGCGGGCCTATTTCTGTTTTCCAATTCTCGCTCATGGCGAAACGGTCGGCTTGTTGCACCTGCGCGCCCATGAGGGGAAGTGTGAGGCCTTTCACGCCAGCAAGAAACTGGCGCAGCTTTGTGCGGAACAGATCAGCATGGCGATTGCCAATGTGCGGATGCGTGATCAATTGCATGACCAGTCCGTGCGCGATCCTCTGACAGGATTGTTCAATCGACGCCACATGACCGACAGCCTCCGCCGGGGAATCAGTCGCAGCCAGCGGACCGGTGCGCCGCTCAGCCTGATCGCGGTGGATGTGGATCATTTCAAGAAGTTCAACGACACACATGGGCATGACGCGGGTGATATGGTTCTGCGCGCCGTGGGCGCCGCCTTGGAACAGGGGTGCGACCGCGATGAGATCGCTTGCCGAATCGGCGGCGAGGAGTTCATGCTGATTCTCCCCGACAACACGCCGGATGATACGGTGACACGGGCTGAAACCCTGCGCCAAGCGGTCGAGGCCGTGTCGGTCAGATATGGCGACAAGTCCCTGCCTCGGATCACGATCTCGGTTGGAGTAGCGCACTACCCTGCACATGGGACGATGCCGCAAGACTTGATGCGAGCGGCCGATGATGCCCTCTATTCAGCCAAGGATAACGGCCGAAATCAGGTTCGCGTTGCAAGTGGTCATACCGACTCGGCGGCTGAATGTCCGGGGCCAAAATCGCTCAAACAGAAGCCTGATGCGGCGTGATCCTCTTGCCGAATCGCAGCGCAGGTTGGATCAAACGCCATGGACCTGCACAGCACCTATCCCGGCATCGCCGACCTGAAACGCCGCGCCCGACGACGGCTTCCGCATTTTGTTTGGGAGTATACCGAAAGCGGAACAGGGACCGAAACGGCCATGCTTCGAAACCGAACGGCATTGGACTCGGTGCGGCTACTCCCCGCGATTCTAAAAGGTGAACTGGAATACGACACCAGCAAGCGCTTTCTGGGGCAGGACTGCCCACTTCCTTTCGGAATCGCGCCGATCGGCATGTCGGGTCTGATCTGGCCGGACGCAGAGGGCATTTTGGCGCGTGCGGCGGCGCAGGCCTCTCTGCCCTACACATTGTCAACGGTAGCCAGCCAATCCCCGGAGGATCTGGCCCCTCATCTGGGTAAAAACGCCTGGTTCCAGCTTTACCCGCCTAGGGACCCCGAGATTCGAGCAGATTTTCTGGCCCGCGCCCGACAGGCTGGATTTAAAACGTTAGTCCTGACGGCAGATGTTCCTTTCGCGTCCCGCAGAGAGCGTCAGACACGTTCAGGGCTGACCCATCCGCCAAGGCTGACGCCGAGATTGTTGGCCCAAGTCGCGCGGCGCCCCGCTTGGGCGTTTGGGATGCTGCGACAGGGCATGCCCAAAATGCGCACGTTGGACAAGTACATCGACAACACAATATCGATGCCGCTCACGGCCCATGTCGGATACTTGCTGCGCACGTCACCGGACATGGAATACGTCAAACGGTTGCGCGATCAGTGGGATGGGCCCTTCGTAATCAAGGGAATCATGTGCCCAGACGATGCCGAAATGCTTGAGGAAGCCGGGGTGGACGCGCTTTGGGTCTCGAACCACGGAGGCCGTCAATTTGACGGTGCCCCCGCCAGCATCGAAGTTCTACCGGAGATTCGCAGCGCCACCGGACTGCCTCTGATCTTCGACAGCGGCGTCGAAGGCGGGTTGGACATCCTTCGCGCTTTGTCCAAGGGGGCAGATTTCGTCATGCTTGGACGGGCCTTTTTGTATGGCCTGGCGGCACTTGGCCCCAAAGGGCCAGCTCATGTGATTGATCTGTTACGGCAGGATATGCTCGCAAATATGGGACAGATGGGCCTTGCCGACCTGACCCAAATCAAGACGATTCATCACGAAGATTGATGCTGCGGCGCAGCAACGCTACAAGAAACGCGCGAACAATGGCCGTTTGCGAGCGTTAACATGCCGGTTATACCCAGAACCACTGATACACCTGCGCGTATTCTCCGCCTATGAACACGGCCGAAACACCAAGACCGGGACCCAAAATGACCGATTTCAAGAAGATCCTGATCGCCAATCGCGGCGAGATTGCCATTCGCGTGATGCGCGCAGCCAACGAGATGGGTAAACGCACCGTTGCGGTCTTTGCCGAAGAAGACAAGTTAGGCCTGCACCGCTTCAAGGCGGACGAAGCCTACCGAATTGGCGAAGGTCTTGGCCCTGTCGCGGCATATCTGTCGATTGACGAGATCATCCGCGTTGCCAAGGAATCGGGTGCGGACGCTATCCACCCTGGTTACGGTCTGCTATCCGAGAACCCGGACTTCGTGGATGCCTGTGTTCAGAACGGCATCACGTTCATCGGCCCTAAGGCCGAAACCATGCGCGCCCTAGGCGACAAGGCCAGTGCCCGCAAGGTTGCCATCGCCGCCGACGTGCCGGTTATTCCCGCCACCGAAGTTCTGGGCGATGACATGGCCGCGATCAAGAAAGAGGCGGTCGAGATCGGCTACCCTTTGATGTTAAAGGCCAGCTGGGGCGGCGGTGGACGCGGCATGCGCCCGATTCTGTCCGAGGATGAGCTGGAAGAGAAAGTTCTGGAAGGCCGCCGCGAAGCCGAGGCCGCATTTGGCAATGGCGAAGGCTATCTGGAAAAGATGATCACCCGTGCCCGTCACGTCGAGGTTCAGATCCTTGGTGACAAGCATGGTGAGATCTACCACCTGTATGAACGTGACTGCTCGGTCCAGCGCCGGAACCAGAAGGTCGTTGAGCGCGCCCCTGCCCCCTATCTGACCGAAGAACAACGCGCCGAGATTTGTGAACTGGGCCGCCGTATCTGCGCCCATGTGAACTATGAATGCGCAGGCACCGTCGAATTCCTGATGGATATGAACACCGGCAAGTTCTACTTCATCGAAGTGAACCCTCGCGTTCAGGTGGAACACACCGTCACCGAAGAGGTCACCGGCATCGACATCGTGCAGGCTCAGATCCTGATCGCCGAGGGCAAGACGCTGGCCGAGGCCACTGGCAAAGCTAATCAGGATGAGATCCGCCTGAATGGCCACGCACTGCAGACCCGTGTGACCACCGAAGACCCGCTGAACAACTTCATCCCGGACTATGGCCGCATCACCGCCTATCGCTCGGCCACAGGTATGGGGATCCGTCTGGACGGCGGCACCGCTTATGCGGGCGGCGTAATCACGCGCTACTATGACTCGCTGCTGACGAAGGTCACCGCTTGGGCACCGACGCCCGAAAAAGCGATTGCCCGGATGGACCGCGCCCTGCGTGAATTCCGCGTGCGCGGCGTCTCTACCAACATCGCATTTGTGGAGAACCTGCTGAAGCACCCGACCTTCCTGTCGAATGAATACACCACCAAGTTCATCGACGAGACGGCAGACCTGTTCGCCTTCAAAAAGCGCCGTGACCGGGGTACCAAGGTTCTGACCTATATCGCGGACATCACCGTCAACGGCCATCCCGAAACCAAGGATCGCCCCGAGCCGCGTGCTGATTTGAAAGAAGCAAAAGCCCCTGCCCAGAAAGCCGAGCCTCAGATGGGGACCCGCAACCTGCTGGAGCAAAAGGGCCCGCAAGCCGTGGCCGACTGGATGAAAGCCCAGCGTCAGCTACTGATCACCGACACTACGATGCGGGATGGTCACCAGTCGCTGCTGGCGACACGAATGCGCTCGATCGACATGATCAAGGTCGCGCCCAGCTATGCCGCGAACCTGCCGCAGCTGTTCTCGGTGGAATGCTGGGGTGGCGCGACGTTCGATGTGGCCTATCGCTTCCTGCAGGAGTGCCCTTGGCAGCGCCTGCGTGACCTGCGCGAGGGGATGCCGAACCTGATGACGCAGATGCTGCTTCGCGGCGCTAACGGTGTTGGCTATACCAACTACCCAGACAATGTGGTGCAGGAGTTCGTGCGCCAGGCCTCGCAAGGGATTGATGTGTTCCGCGTGTTCGACTCGCTCAACTGGGTTGAAAACATGCGCGTGGCGATGGATGCGGTCGTTGAAAGCGGCAAGATCTGTGAAGGCACCGTTTGCTATACTGGCGACATTCTGGACCCGGATCGCTCTAAATACGATCTGAAATACTATGTCGGCATGGCGAAAGAGCTGCGCGATGCAGGGGCGCATATTCTTGGCCTGAAAGACATGGCAGGTCTGTTGAAACCGGCCTCGGCCAAGATTCTGATCCGCGCGCTGAAGGAAGAGGTCGGCCTGCCGATCCACTTCCACACACATGACACCGCAGGCATCGCCAGCGCCACCATTCTTGCGGCGTCTGAGGCCGGCGTCGACGCGGTAGATTGCGCAATGGACAGCTTCTCGGGCAACACGTCACAGGCCACTCTGGGCACTGTGGTCGAAGCGCTGCGCCATACTGAGCGGGATACCGGCCTGGACATCAAATCGATCCGTGAGATCAGCGACTACTTCGAAGCCGTGCGTGGCCAGTACGCGGCCTTTGAATCCAGCCTGCAGGCTCCGGCTTCTGAGGTGTATCTGCACGAGATGCCAGGCGGTCAGTTCACCAACCTCAAGGCGCAAGCCCGTTCTCTGGGGCTGGAAGAGCGCTGGCACGAGGTCGCCCAGACCTATGCTGACGTGAACCAGATGTTTGGCGACATCGTGAAGGTGACGCCTTCATCCAAGGTTGTCGGTGACATGGCGCTGATGATGGTCAGCCAGGGCCTGACACGCGAAGAAGTGGAAAGCCCAACAACCGATGTGGCCTTCCCCGACTCGGTCGTGGACATGATGCGCGGCAACCTGGGCCAGCCTCCGGGCGGCTTCCCGCCTGCGATCCTTCAGAAGGTCCTCAAGGATGAGGCCCCCAATACCGAGCGCCCGGGCAGGAACGTACCCGCCGTCGATCTGGAGGCCACCCGCGCCGACCTGTCCAAGCAGCTGGATGGCAAAGAGGTCGATGACGAGGATCTGAACGGCTACCTGATGTATCCGAAGGTGTTCCTCGACTATATGGGCCGTCACCGCACCTATGGTCCTGTGCGCACCCTGCCGACACGCACCTTCTTCTACGGAATGGAGCCGGGCGAAGAGATCACTGCCGAGATTGATCCGGGCAAGACGCTGGAAATCCGTTGTCAGGCTATCGGTGAGACCGATGAGAAAGGCGAGGTCAAAGTGTTCTTCGAACTCAACGGCCAGCCCCGCGTCATTCGGGTGCCCAACCGCCTTGTAACGGCCACCACGCAGGCCCGCCCGAAGGCCGAGGTCGGCAATGCCAACCACATCGGCG
Source organism: Ruegeria profundi (assembly GCF_049800715.1). Taxonomy (GTDB): domain Bacteria; phylum Pseudomonadota; class Alphaproteobacteria; order Rhodobacterales; family Rhodobacteraceae; genus Ruegeria; species Ruegeria profundi_A. The sequence goes on along the minus strand of NZ_JBNAFO010000010.1, from coordinate 35,791 downwards.
CGCCGATGCCGGGTGTTGTGGCGACCGTTGCGGTCACCGCAGGCCAGGAAGTCAAGGAAGGCGATCTCCTGCTGACCATCGAGGCGATGAAGATGGAAACCGGCATCCACGCCGAACGCGACGCGGTCGTCGCTAGCGTTCATGTCCAACCCGGCGGCCAAATTGACGCAAAGGACCTGCTGGTCGAACTGGAATAACCAGTTTAGTTTTCAAAAGCACAAGGGCCGCTCGGGGAACCGGGCGGCCTTTTTCATACTCAGGAGGAACACGATGCTGTCCATCACCCCAGTCTACGCCTCTTTGTTGGCGATCCTTTACATTGTGCTGAGCTTTATGGTCATCAGCCAGCGCCGCAGTGACAAGGTCTCCTATGGCGATGGTGGCAAGCCGGACATGCTTAAGGTTATACGGACGCATTCCAATTTCATCGAATACACGCCTTTTGCCCTGCTGCTGATCACCCTGGTCGAACTTCAGGGCGCTGGGGCGCTGATGCTAAACCTATTGGGCATCTGTCTGTTGAGCGGTCGCCTGCTGCACGCCTACGGCTTTGGCCGCAGCCCGCAGATCGTGATTCTGCGCCAGATCGGGATGGTCCTGACCTTCACAGCTATCCTCGTTGCGGCAATTGCGAACCTCGTGTTGGCGCTTTGAGCCAAGCATCCGTTTTTTGGCGAAAGCCTATATTTTTCGACCCGAAGCGATCAAGCTACGACGGAAGGATGCCAACGGTTCCATTGGCCGCCTCCAGTTGAAATCAGAGCGTAGGAACAACGTTACAAACTGAGTAAATTAGCGGGTTGCGGGCCAAAAATTTTTGCCATATACGCCTGCTCATCCAGTTGGCCGTTGCCTAACGAACATAGACCAAAGTGTTCAAGGTAGCGCCCTAACTTTTGAAACTTAGCCTTTCGTGGCTTGATCTGAACAAAAAGATCTGGCTTTGCACTGAAGGACCAAGTTGAAAAAGTGCCCCTATAGCTCAGCTGGTAGAGCAACTGATTTGTAATCAGTAGGTCCGCGGTTCGAGTCCGTGTGGGGGCACCATAACCTAATGTTTTCAAGTGGTTTTTCGGGTTCATGCAACTGGAAGTGGAGCCTTTTGATATGGATTTACGGTTAACCAAAGGCCTCTTTAAGAGGGGAAAAGGTTACGCCGTTAGAGTCGCAGTTCCGACCGAATACCAACTGATTCTCGGTAAGAAAGAGATAGTCAGAGGACTTGGAACACAGGACTTGGCGGAGGCCTTGGTGCTTCATAAGGAAGCCATCGCCAAAATAGTGTCGTCTATAAGTGAGGGGGACGTCACCCCTACCGTTGGCGAAACAAACAAACGACGGCCTGCAAAACAAGGGGCAACCATCAGCGAAACAGCGCACCGGTGGTTGGCTGGGGCCGATGGAATCAAGAACGCAACGAAGGCAAGGTATCGGCAACACCTTGAGACCCTTGAGGTCTACACCGGGAACGTTGAGGTGACGCAGATCAACCGAGAGCTTGCTCTGAGGTTCATGGAGCATCTCAAAAGAACGCCTTCCGAGAGGACCGGAGAACTTCTCTCGGCGCGTTCATTACAGTCCTACCAATGCTGCCTAGCGTCCTACTGGCGTGTCTTGGATCACTGGGGTTTGGTTGATCCCGATGTTCGCAATCCCTTTTCGTCGCTTCTGCGACGTGTGGCGGGGCAGAAAAAGAAGGATGTGTTAGGGCGTGAAACCTTGTTGGAGATTGATCCGGATAAGGTATGTGTTGCCGCGTAGCTAAACGTATGGTTTGCGGAAACTGTCTGCGGATCCCCGGATTTCGGATTTGAGCACCGGCACAATGGCTACCAAGCCCTATAGGCGGAGATACAGGCGATAAGCCGAAGGCTCTGCTTCGCTGGTTCGAATTTCGTTCGGAGAACTAGCTACCATTATCGCTTTGAGCGCCATCTTGTTCATTCAAAAAATGATCGCACACGTGATCCATCAGGCGCTTACGAACTATGAGATCTTCCAGGCGGTTGTCTCTTCTTGTGATCGCGATAAATGGACCAGGCTCACTCAATATCGTTCCGACCTTTTCGCGTTCAGACAAACCCCTTAACTCCGACTTGCGAATTGAGGACGTATCAAGATCATCGCCAAGAAGACTTTCCAATCGATCACCATTTAACCAACTGGCATGTTCGACCATGACGGGAGGATCGTCTGGGTCTGAAACTAGTACCCCATCTTCGTCCTCAAAGTCCTCCGGAGAGAATACGGTTCCGCCAGAGAGTGGCGGGTTACCCACAAGGTTGGCTATCCCCTGTTGCTTCTGAAGAAGAGTCAAATAGTTGCTTAGGACCTGTTGTGCGGCAAAGACTTCAAGCAAGCTTTTCTCTGGAATCGTTGTCATGGCTCTGCGGTAAGCCTCTTCAAGCCAGGGAAGTTTAGCTCCTAGGTTTCGATATACTGCACCTGCATCTGCGACGCCCACAAAGCTGCGTCGCGCATCAGTCACAGATTCTAAAAACACGATCGCCCTGATCCCGCGCAATTCTGCCATCAAGACCGATAAAATGAACAATCGTGAGTCCAGCCATTCGTTTCCTCGCCCAAGGTCGACAACGGCGTAGTCTGCCTTGTCAGAGGCCTCCAATTGCTCGCGGAACATTGCTGAAGTAGAGTCAATAACATGGGCGGCAGTGCCGCTTTTTCTGTAGTCCATTCTATTGTCTGAGTACTGTATTTTCGCTTCTTGGGCCTTAGATTCCGAAAGCTCCAGGGCGAAGCTTCCAAAAGATACCCTTGTGACATTGGGAAGCGTACGTTTTGCAATTGATGAAATCTGATCTCTGTAGGCCAACAACAATATGAGGGCGACCACCGGCCAAGCTATTGTCGAAACGAAATTCACGAGATCGAATTGCGAACCATTTGATGCTGCGCTCGCTGTATCCGCCGACTTGCCGATCACACAATGACAAAGCGGCAGAAGATGTGAAGTAGAAATATCCGCCATCAATCATCCTCACAAATAACGTAAGCATACCTCAAATCGGAACTTTTCCAAACCAAGGACACAACCGATGATGCTCACGACGATCCAGGAGCGTTGGTATCTGGTTGGCACGGCAACTCGCGTCATGAGCGTTAATACGGTTACCAATAGACCAAGCTGAGTGAACAGATACTGCGACGCGATGCTTACTCCGCTGTATTTGAGTTCTTACCGCGGCGGGTCATTGGGTTCTTTATGAGCTCTCGGGTGTCAGTATGAAATCGCGTGAAAGTAGAAATTTAGGGCATTTTATGTTAACGTCTGGACATATTTTCAATGAACTTTTTGGAGAAAAACTATGAGCAAAGGGAAAAGCCTGAGCATTAATGAGGCACGCAATTTAGTCGAAGCTGCAGCTGGCGTAACAATATTTGGCCAACGAATTAAAGAGGGGTCATCAAACAAACGTAGCAGCCTCGGCCGAGGTTTATGGGAGACTCATTTCCCGATCTTGTGGTGTTTTTGTGTGCAAGACTCGCCCAACAACCCGTGCCCATGCACTGGGCCAATAGTCTGGATCCCGCACAATTCAGTGGTCAAATCAGAGCAATCCAAGTTTCGCAGCGAGGCTGACGAAACTATTGATCAAATTGTGGTCCACAGAAATACAATGATCGTTGTCGAAGGAGACTCGCGAGTTTCCATTGAGCACTTTTTGCAGAATCCCCGTGGTGGTGGCGATTGCGGGTGTGGCAAAAAACAATATGCAGATGTCCAAGATGTATTGTCGGCTGGAAGAAAGGCGCTCGATCAACTCCGACGTGTTGACGAAATACTGTATCAACGAGCCAAGCAATCAGCCAATCAAGCAAATATTGACGTTCACCGAATTGTAACTTCGCCTTGGATATCCCAAGGACGCCAAATTGCCGAGAATGCTCTCTGCCATCTTGCAATCGAAGCCCAGTCTGGAAACGTTCCGAGCGTGGATGGCATGTTGAATAATATTCAACGACAAAGCGAGGCTTTGAGTCGATTGGAAGATAGGCTGCTCGGCAGCCAGCCACAAACGCAAGCCAGTGACGATTGCGCATCTGAAGCAGGGTGGGCTGGTGCTAGTATCGCATTTGGGATCGGGGCATGCGCAGCAAGCTTGGGGTTTGGGTGCTTTGCCAGCGCGGTTTTTGCAGTGAAGGCACTGGACGACGCCACTGAGGCCTGTCAGTGATTAAGTTGGTCAACGACATTTTGAGTGACTTATCAAATTGATTGACTTGTCGGAGCACTATGGAAAATCCACAGTAACTTCGACAGGTCCAGTTAGAGTGTTGTACCGAGAAAGCTGATGACCCAACGGTCGTAAGTCGGGCGGTGGGCGACGCCGCAAATCTCAACTGCGGATAAGTAAGTCATAGGCCAGTTCCTCTTGATCGATAATCACGAGATCAGGATCGCACGAAACCAGACACAGTAAGATGCACGCCTGTTTAACTCATTCAAAGCCAGCGAGCAGACAAGGTACTTTGTTCGATGGCCAGACGTCCACTGAGAGGTGTACCATTAGAGAACATTCTGTTGACCTGCCCGAAGAACAAATGGTTTGTCGGGGGAAAGAGTCCGAAGGTCAGTTCAGATGGCGTCGAAATGGGTAGGTATCAACCTGGCCCCTATGCCAAAGGTTCAAGGCTTCAAGGCCGTGGCGGTCCTATTCATTGGTTACCCAACACGACACGGGGAACAAACGACTACAAGAACGCCACCCACCTGATTTACCTCTACAACCAGTACATCAATTCAAACATCTTGAGTTTTCTCGGGGCTGGATCAGTCAGCCAAGACGACTACGCACTCACAGAATTGATCCAGTGGGTTTGGCGGTCTCGGATCAGGGACAAGAAACCTATCACGCTGTACCTGCCCAGCCGCAGGATGCGAAACCTCTTTCTGAGTTGGCTTTGGGAAGACAAGATTCCAACCCAAATTCTCGACTCTGTAAATCAGTGAGGCAATTCCGGACCTCATCCACATTCAACTAAGACATTTAGAAAATTGGAAATTACCTATGGAGTATGTCTCAAAATACGCGACCATCATCCCATTGCTGGTTGAATATTTTTCGCTGGCGAAAGCCGGTCCCTATCATCCGCTTCAAGTCCGCAATGACCTGAACCTGTCCCAGAACTTCTGGCGTGTCGCAATGAAGTCCTTTGTATACCCTGAGGGTAGCGAGGGACGCAAAGCCTTAGCCTCTGTCGGGGTCGTTGTGATCCCAGAAGCCTTGCAACGCCTCAGAAGCGGTAAAGTCAGGGTTAACTCGCTGTTGCTCAAGGACGGTACCGGGAGTGGCTAAGCTGCCTTTGTCTACCATCCCGGCAGGAAGAGGTAGCGCAGCTTCACGCGAGGCACTCAGGCAACGGCGTGTTGCTCAAGAACGTGCAAACAAGGATCGAAAGTGTTCAGTCGTAGGCTGCAAAAACAAACGCCACAACTTGTCCAGTTATTGCCGGGGTCACTATCAGCGAAATCGTAGATACGGTCATCCAACGGGACGCTTGCCGACCCAAGGTGAACTCAGGGTCATCGAAAACGCTATCAAAGATTGGCTCGAAGACGACTACCTCTCAACCGACTTTGCTAAACGATCCTTTAAGTCCTCTTGGGGTTCAGCCCAGCGCACAATTACCCACAGCCCTTCATATGCTTTGCCATTCTTTCGGCTTGAGGGGGACATGGGCTACACCCAAATGCAACACCAAATGTCGCAATGAAAGCTGTGTAAAACTCCAAAGGAGTTGAGAAAACAAGGTGCTGAACAACCTCAAACATAGGTGATTCCTTAATTTCGCTGTCGAGTGCGAAAGCTTCCATTATGTGTTGTGATCTAAATATGTGCTTTCAACCACCGGGAGCGATCTGCCTATAGTTAGGCCTAAAAGCTGGCTTCATTATCTCGCGTCTGGTTACTTCGTCTGGGTAAATTGGAAGGAAAGGCGAGTAACACTCTCAGTGGCGTCTTCGCGGCGCCTCAATTCCGCGCTTGAAGCTTTAGGATAGCTTGCGAGCGCTCGGCTTCCGTTTCCCAATCTGCAATCGAAGCTACAGGAACCAACATTAAGCCAGACACTTGGCCCAGCTGCTTCCCGCGTAGAATCTCTGCTTCTTCTTGTGCGACCATGAGCTTGAAAAGACGGTCAAACGCTTTGACCGCATGCTCGGACTCCGCCTTCGTAACGTCAGCTTGGGCCATATAGTCTTCGAACGCTGTTTTTAGCTGCTCCAGCGTATTGCACTCACTGAACCGAACAGGACGAATACGCTTAGACTTTTCGTTGAATAGAGTGCGGGCAGCATCGGCGTCGCCACCTTGCGCCTGTAGTAACAACGCGTCGTTAACTCTGGCTTCTTGTTCGGGCGTCACTGCAACTGTCTCCTTTTTTTTTTGGGTCATTCTACGACAGTTTTACAGTTGTCGCACTGCGCAAAAGTCAGTCGCCCCACTTAATGGATAATGAAAAACAATCTTATTTTTCATGGGCTTGAAGTTCATTTTTTATTACAATGATCGCAAGAAAAGCAAAGGGTATGATCAGAGGGCTGTTAGGCGGCCGCTGGAAGCTGTTTCCTGGACATAACCCGCAATCTTGCCGTCAGGTTCACGCGGACCTCTGCAACTGAGGCAGTAGCAGTGATGCAATGCCAGCTTGCACCGCGCCTTGCGTTGTCTTTGTCCGAGGAAGTCCTTGAGCACATGTCCTTCGATCAACCACGGTTTGCTGCTGGTATCGGCCGCAAGTCCGTTGTTCCCAATCCAGCGAATGACGGTTTGGCGATGACATCCTAAAACGTCCGCCACCTCCCAGGCCTTATAGACAAGGTGCGATTTGACTTTGTGTGAGGGAAAGGACTTTGCCATTACACACCCTCCCCGGAAATCGGTCCGCATGTATTCTGGCAGACCTGCGCCTCCTCAAAGGCTTCGATCACGCCTTCATCGTATAAAACGCGTGCGCCGATCTTCAAAAACCTAGGGCCCTTTCCGAGCCAGCGCCACTGCTCCAGCGTCCGCGGCGACATGTGCCAGCGTTCCGCCAGCTGATCTTGTGTCAACTTGGGCATATCAACCTCAATTGCTCACTGCGGCACGAGGAAGTTCGGTCCGCTTCTGTTGAACAAGTGAGGGTTCGGATCTCTAAAATCTGAGGGCGCCGCCAATAAAGGCGTGACACATGCCAGGGCTAAATCATTGAAATTATGTGACTTGAATCAGAAAGGTGTGACCCATCCGCAAAATGCGTAACCTTGCCACCCAAATCGCAGGGAGTCAGCGGCTGCAAATGACCCGAAAGCTGACGTTAATCAAAAATGCCTGGAAGACGGCTTCGAGCCCAATCTGGACATTGACGAAAGGCTATGCGCACTGTGAATCATGTCACTGACGAAAGACCTGCAGCAAATTCTAGAAACTGCTCTGCCAATCGATCCCAGCTTTCGTCGGATCGATAAGGCCGTGATAGATAGCTGCATTAGCGAAACCCAGCGATACGCCTGGGACGGCTCCGTCGAAGCCTTCCTGATGTCCGCGATGCGCCTATTGGCGCTCCCTCAAAATGGGCACACAAGGCTGATCCCGAATGATGCGATCTCGGTGCTGCCGCTGAGGTTTGTGAGCGTGGGGCGTTCTGTGCAAGTTTTCGGGGCAGCACCGGGGGTAATTGCACCGCGAGGAAAATTGATAGCAATCAACGGTGCAGCTTTGAGCCAGATTGAAGCCGCAGCAAAGAATTTTCTGGCGGGAACTCGCCAAAGGAAGGGGGTCATCGGTCCGATCCTTTATGCGTGGCCGTACGCTTTGGCCCGTTTGGTTTTTTGTCATACGGTAAAGCGACCGAATATCGTGTACAGGACGAAAACGGTCAGATAGCGAATCTGAAACTGGCAAATGAACTTACAGTTCCTGGATCGATACTCTACCCGAGAAACGAGCACGGCAAGGCTGATCCAGCTTGGGAGCCCAAAACATTTGTGGAAATACAGGACTGGCAAGAGCTTGGGCTATCAATAGTGCTACCAAGCTTCTTTGATCCGAATGAAAGTGCGCTACCCAAAGCAATCTCAGCCGCAGTGGAACGTGTGTGCGCCGGCTTGACCAAAACACTATTGATTGACGTTCGCGGAAACACTGGTGGCGACTTTTGTCTAGCAATGCCATTGATCGACGCGATCTCGCAAAGCGCGAGTAGTCAGGTTGTTGTGATTGTCGATAAATTCACATTCTCCGCAGCGATAGTGTTTGTAGCCATCCTTAAACATCGATTGGGAAAGCGGCTCAAACTCGTAGGCGAAGAAATGGGCGATGGGTTGACGTTTTACGCCGAGGGTGGGTTGCTGGAATTGACGGCTAGCGGAGCGGTCGTACGATACTCATCAGCCTTTCACGACTGGAAGAATGGAACGTCTGACGAAACTACACCCCCCGAGATAGCGAGACAAATCGTACCGGCAGAAGCACTGAGTTTGGATTTAGAATGGATCGCATGGCCTACTGCTGTGGATGCGAACGTCGCGTTCTATCAACAAGTTCTCAAAAGAGTGAGCGACTAGACGAACGGCCGGTAAGCACGCGATGCGTCCTTCACGAAGTTTCGACGAGCGGCTGTAAAGAGCCCAACCCGGACATCTGGCAAAACAGGCTCCGATGGGTGCATGAGAGCGCCTTGCGCCAAATTGGAACAACCAAGACTGCCTCGAAATTGCGAGCTGCTCTAAGCTCTAAGTTATTGCCCAACAGAGTCTACAGCACTATTGTTGTAGCGCTAAGCAGGGAAAATTTTTTTCATATAACTATCAGAAATATGAAAAATTATTATAGCTTAATCTCAAAATCTTTACAAAAGCAAATGAGATAAGAAAAGAAGTTTACAAAATTTTGCTTCAATTCCAGTAATTTGTTGTGAAATTTTCCTTCGGTTTCTCATTATTGTCTTGCACATAAGTGCGCTTTCGTCTGCTGGAAGAGGAGCCAAACGACGAAAGAAAGGGAAATGGGAGGAATTAATGACCAATAAATCTGTCACACGCCGCGGCGTGTTGAAATCTGGTGCCGTCGCAGGTACCGGTCTGGCCCTGCCTACGATCTTTACGGCTTCGTCGGCTGCTGCTTACACCAACGAACCTACTGGAGGGTCCGTAACCCTCGGTTTCAACGTACCCCAGACCGGGCCGTACGCCGAAGAGGGTAATGATGAGCTGCTGGCGCAACAGTTGGCCGTCGAACATCTCAATGGTGAGGGAGATGGAGGTTGCTTGAATACCTTCACCTCGAAGGCGCTTAAAGGCAACGGTATCCTTGGTAAGAAGGTCGAGTTCGTTACAGGCGACACGCAGACCAAATCAGACGCTGCACGTGCGTCGGCGAAGTCGATGATCGAAAAAGACGGTGCCATCATGATAAACGGCGGCTCGTCATCCGGCGTGGCCGTTGCTGTGCAGGGCCTCTGTCAAGAAGCAGGCGTGATCTTCATGGCAGGCCTGACCCACGCCAACGACACAACTGGCAAAGACAAGAAGGCCAATGGTTTCCGCCATTTCTTCAACGCTTACATGTCGGGAGCAGCGCTCGCGCCAGTGTTGGCCGCCGAGATGGGCAAAGAGCGCCGCGCTTATCACCTGACAGCTGACTACAACTGGGGCTGGACCCAGGAGGAGTCGATTGTTGCTTCGACCGAAGCCTTGGGATGGGAAACTGTCAACACTGTCAAAACACCGCTCGCCTCGACGGACTTCTCGTCCTACATCACCCCCGTATTGAACTCGGGTGCTGATGTTCTGGTTCTGAACCACTACGGCGGTAACATGGTGAACTCGCTCACCAACGCAATTCAGTTCGGCTTGCTCGACAAAGTTGCCAACGGAAAGGACTTCAAGATCGTCGTTCCGCTGTACTCGGAACTAATGGCCGCTGGTGCGGGCGAGAACATCAAGGGCGTGCTGGGTTCCATGAACTGGAACTGGCAGCTGCAAGATGAGGGCACCAAGGCTTTCGTGAAGTCGTTCGGTGAGAAGTACGGTAAACCGCCGTCCAACTCTGCACAGACATGCTACGCACAAGTTCTGCTTTATGCTGATGCCTGTGAGCGTGCTGGTACATTCAACCCATGCGGTGTTGTTGAAGCTCTGGAAGACTTCGAGTTCGACGGTCTAGGCAACGGCCCGACCTGGTATCGCGGCGCCGACCACCAGTGCTTCAAAGACGTGTTGGTTGTTCGTGGTAACGAAAACCCGACCAACGCCTACGACACTCTGGAAATCGTCGAGATCACGCCACGTGCGCAGGTCGAATACGACCCCGAGCATCCGATGTTCTCGGGTGGCTCACTGGGTGAGTGTAATCCGGGCGCGTAATTCCGCGTGTCTGAGTCTGGCCGCCACAGCGGCGGCCAGACATCTGCAACAGGGTTGATCCTGTTACACCACTCAATTCACACTGACCAACCCTGAGGTGGGGCCAATGGACGCCATCCTATTGCAAATTTTGAACGGTCTGGACAAAGGGTCGGCCTATGCGTTGATTGCGCTGGGGCTAACGCTCATTTTTGGAACGCTGGGCGTAGTGAACTTCGCCCACGGAGCACTGTTCATGATCGGTGCGTTCTGTGCCGTTACTCTGCAAAAGCTCATGAACCTGAGCTTTGTGACCATCGACGAGAGTCAGACCGACTTCCTAGGTAACCCTCTGAAGGTTGAAACACCCTACGTCGAGGCTTGGTTCGGCCCAGAGACCGGTGCGACGATCATCGATTGGTCTGTTCCACTGGCTGTCTTGTTTGCGATCCCGATCATGCTAGCAGTGGGCTACGTGATGGAACGCGGGTTAATCAAGCACTTCTACAAACGTCCTCACGCTGACCAGATCCTTGTAACGTTTGGTCTGGCGATCGTGTTGCAGGAAATCGTGAAGTATTTCTTCGGCGCCAATCCAATCCAAACTCCACCGCCTGACGCGCTGAGCGGTTCCATCGATCTTGGCATAATGGTTGGCTTTGACCCTAACGCCATAATCTATCCAATTTGGCGTCTTGTGTACTTCGGATTTGCCGTTGCGATTATCGGTGCTGTTTTCTCATTCCTGCAATTCACCACGTTTGGCATGGTCGTGCGCGCTGGGATGGCGGACCGCGAGACCGTAGGTTTGCTGGGTATCAATATCGACCGGCGCTTTACGATTATGTTCGGTATCGCTGCCGCAGTGGCCGGTTTGGCCGGTGTAATGTACGGGCCGTTAAACCCGCCAAATTATCACATGGGTATGGACTTTCTGGTCCTAAGTTTCGTTGTGGTTGTTGTCGGCGGCATGGGCTCGCTGCCCGGAGCCGTGCTGGCTGGCTTTCTATTGGGCATCCTAGAGAGTTTTGCTTCAACAACCTGGGCCACCACGACTATCCCCGGGATTAACCAAATCATCATCTACCTTGTTGCCATCATTGTGCTGCTGACACGCCCGCGTGGGTTGATGGGACGCAAAGGCGTGATGGAGGAATAATCGATGTTTGGACTGAACAAAAAAGACACCAGCCTTCTGATCATCGTCGGCCTTCTCACCCTGCTGGCCCCGTTCATCCTGAACCCGTTCCCCGAAGGCAGCGCCATGGCGCAATTTAACGCGGGTTATCCGGACTTGATGCAGCGCTTCGTGATCTTCGGCATCTTTGCCATCGGGTTCAACATTCTATTCGGCCTTACAGGATACCTGTCATTCGGTCACGCAGCCTTTTTGGGTGTCGGATCGTATTCAGCCGTGTGGATGTTCAAGTTGCTGAGCTACAACATCATTCCGGCGATTGCGCTCAGTGTTGTGGTCGCCGGGGTGTTCTCACTGTTGATTGGCTATGTCAGTCTACGTCGGTCGGGCATCTACTTTTCGATCCTGACTCTGGCATTTGCGCAAATGAGTTTTGCATTGGCCTACTCTGTCTTGTCGAATCCCAAGTTCAACCTCACCAACGGTGAGACTGGTTTGCAGGTTTACGCAGACGATCCACAAATCTTGCAAGGTGCCAACTCTCCGGACCTGCCACATCTATTCGGGCTGCCGATGCGCGCAACCTATACTATGGACGTGGGTGCGTGGAGTTTTGATTTTAACGCGGGATACTATCTGTGTGCGATAATCATGATGGTGGTATTCTACCTGTCCATCCGCATCTTCCGCTCGCCCTTTGGCATGATGCTAAGGGCTGTCAAATCAAACCAGCAACGGATGAACTATACCGGCCTAAACTCAAAGCCCTACACGCTGGCGGCGTTTGTTATTTCTGGCATGTATGCCGGTCTAGCTGGTGGTCTAATGGCCGCAATGGACCCGCTGGCAGGCGCAGAGCGTATGCAGTGGACTGCTTCGGGTGAGGTCGTTTTGATGACGATCCTCGGTGGTACAGGTACTTTGATCGGTCCAGTACTCGGTGCGGGCTTTATCAAATACTTCGAGAATATTTTCTCGAAGATCAACGATAACGTGTTGCACAGTTGGTTTGCATTCCTGCCTGACGGTTTAGAGGACGCGGTCGTGTTCGTGATCCATCCGTTCATTGGAAAAGGTTGGCATCTGACGCTTGGCATCCTTTTCATGCTGGTCGTAATCTACCTGCCGGGTGGTCTTGTCGAGGGTGGTCAGCGTTTGCTTAACCGGATGAAGCGCAAGAAATCAAAAGCTGACGATGCAAAGTCAGGCAAAACAGAACCGGCGGAATAAGGGGCAAGCCATGGCAATTCTAAAAGTCAAAGACGTCAGCAAGCGCTTCGGCGGCCTCAAGGCATTGACGGACGTAAACCTAAGTGTAGAGGAAAACTCGGTTCACGCGATCATCGGACCTAATGGTGCTGGGAAGTCGACTTTGCTAAATTGTCTAGTGGGCAAGCTTATGCCAGACACTGGATACGTATTGTTCGACAACGCCTCGGTGTTAGGCCTTGAACCTTTCCAGATCAACCAAATGGGTATTAGCCGCGTGTTCCAGACACCGGAGATTTTTGGTGAACTGACGGTGATGGAAAACATGTTAATCCCGATTTTCGCCATGCGGGACGGAGCATTTCGGATGCATGCATACGAGACCATCGCAAACGAACGCGAGATCGTCGAACAAGCCGAAGCCATGCTGGAAGAGATGAATATGGCGGACAAACGCGAAATGCATGCTGCCTCGTTATCGCGCGGCGACAAGCGGCGGCTTGAGATAGGCATGTGCCTTAGCCAAAACCCAAGGCTATTGCTGCTGGATGAACCCACTGCTGGGATGGCGAGGGCGGATACAAACAACACAATCGACCTGCTAAAGCAAATTAAGGATGAGCGCGACATCACAATCGCAATCATCGAGCATGACATGCATGTAGTTTTCAGCCTTGCCGAACGCATCACAGTGCTGGCTCAGGGTACACCCTTGGTTGAAGATACTCCCGAAAACATCCGTGGAAACCCGAAGGTTCGCGAGGCCTATCTAGGCGAGGCTGCGTAAGGAAAAGCTATGAACGAGAAACCGGACTTTTCGAAAAATGCCAATTTGGCCAGCACGGCCCCTGCGTTTCTCTCCGTTTGGGATATGCACTCCTACTATGGAGAAAGCTACATCGTGCAAGGTGTCAGCTTCAATGTGCACGAAGGAGAAATTCTTGCTCTTCTTGGGCGCAATGGTGCGGGTAAAACCTCAACACTTCGTTCGATAGCGAGAGTTGGAGAGCCCGAAGTAAGACATGGCGAAATTTGGCTAGATCATAAGCCCTTACACAACATGAGTAGTTACGAAGCCGCCGCGGCAGGCTTGGGTCTTGTACCGGAAGATAGGCGCATTATTCCTGGCCTTACCGTTGAAGAAAACCTACAGCTTGCTCAAATAGCCCCGCCAATCGGATGGTCACTGGAACGACTCTACGAGCTATTCCCACGTTTGGGAGAGCGCAGAAAGCAAGAGGGAATTACACTGTCAGGAGGCGAACAGCAAATGCTGTCAATCGCCAGAGCCTTGGCGAGGGACATCAAGGTCCTGCTCTTGGATGAACCATATGAAGGGTTGGCGCCCGTTATCGTAGATGAAATCGAAAAGACCCTTATTCACGTCAAACAACAGGGTATGACCACGATCATTGTTGAGCAAAACGCTGTACGCGCTTTGGAATTGGCCGACCGTGCGATCATACTAGATACCGGGACCATAGTATTTGATGGTACAGCTAAAGAGGTGCTTGAGGACAGCAACCTTCGCGAGGAATACTTGGCGATCTAGCTCGTATATTGCACGTTAGTCAGACAAGAAGAGCAAGTTTAAAACGTTTCCAAAGCAATTTACTGCTTCGGACCTGGATACATTGCCTTTCATGAAAAGGACAAACTGAATCCACTCGGCCGAGCAATCCAAGCCAATGGCCGAAATCCTGAGGTAACTCTGTTTTTTACAGGATCTGTTTGTCCACTACGTCCGCGAAGCAGACATTGAACAGAGTTGCGACGAATGACCGTTTGTCGGCGATGAAGGCAGCCAAGGCATCTTCGTTATCCAAGCCAGCCTCCGCCATAACGTCCCAACCGCTGTCATATGCGCCTTGCCAAACGCGGCCGACTTTCTCTTGCATCTCCGCTGGCTCAACGCCTGCCATGCGGGCCATGCGTCCGATGGTGCCTTCGTCCATGTCGCCTCGGTGAAGGATACTGTCCACCATCTTGAAGAGATCGCCGGGGTTCTGCCCTTTCAGGAACTCTTGCATGGTGGCGTCAGCGTCTTCCCCAAAAGAGACCCCCGAAGGTTCCGCTTTCGGTGTCTCAGGGTCGTCTGCCTGTTTAGCAATTGCCTTCGCGTCGGTGGTCGGGTTCTTTAGGGCAACCGGGGCCGCAGGGTCCGAATAGGAACCGTCTTGGTTGCAGACCAGAAGTCCAGCGTTCACGGCAGCCGCAATTGTTGTGTTCATTCCGGCAATACTGACAAGGTCGCTGCCATTGGGGTTGCGGTCGCCTATTGGGCCGCCGTGAGGCGCCTTCACGGTCGCCATAACGCTGCCGCCTATTGGCCGCTTTGTCCGCAGAGCGGTCATTGGTGAAAATTCTGCGAACGTCTGCACCGAGCCCAAAGCAGAAATTGCTCTTCGGAAGCAAAGTCTGCCATTCTGAACCCTAGATTTGACTTCAACTGATCGCCTCCCCAACTACTGCAGTTGCAATATATCCGGAACGCATAGCTTTCTTTGTTCCGGCATTTTGTCTGCACCATCCGATCGTTTCAGTCGTTTCGGACCGTCTTTGACTTTAATCTTCGGTTTGGCTAGCGGGCCCTTCAAGGTCACGGGCCAGGGGCTCTTCGACAGAGGTTCGCCAATCTTACGGGGCTGCAGATTTAGGTCCAAAACCTTGCCCGCCACATCAACACCGCCAAAGACGACAACTTGGACCTGGTCTGTCTCCAATGTGGTTTGTTTCGTCGAAATACTCCCATTTGAGATACTAATCGGCGCACGCAAACATACGATTGGAGCTACCTTTTGTTTCTCTTTGGTAAACACCCAAGGTAGCACCCCTAGCCCTGCCAGATCCAAAAGCTGGGTCTCGATCGAGCCATCACGCATTGAAACTGTGGCATTGCCGTTCATGCTGTTTGCAAAATGCTTCGGTGAATCGGTTCCTCCGGTCACCGAAAAATCTGCATAGATCGTACCGCTCGCACCTTTTTTGAAGTTCAGGTTGTGAAGAATATCATCCAGCTGCCAACCGCCCGCTTTGCCGGTCAACGTGAGTAGATGCGTGTCGTTCGAAAGATCCATCTGCCCGCTGACGTCGAAATGAGCACCTCCATATTCAAACTTCAAAGGTCCGGCCTTTAGCTCATTTTCGTTGAGCGTCAGTTCGCTCTGCAAACTGCTGATGCCCTTGGCTCCTTCGATGTGACGAAGGTCAACGTGGACATCCATATCCATACCAGACAAGAGAATTGAGCGCCCGATAGGTTTAAGCGTTACATCTCTTAACGCGCCTTGGTCGCCCTCCTCTTCTTTCTTAGTTTCTTTCTCTTCCAGCTCTGGGCCGCCTAGTTTCCGCAACTGTGCGGCAGCCTGAAGGATAGTTCGGATCTGATCTATCTTTATCAGGTCACTCTCAATGGAACCCTGCAGTACCGGGTCACTTGTTGCATCATCAAGATCGGCCATAAACTGCAAGATAGAGTCGGCGACCTCAACATTGGCACTAGCGTTCCAATCGGTGCCTTCGCTAACGAGGTTGATTTCAAGGCGAGCCTGCCCGGTTTCCACACGTTCAAGCGATAGTGCCTCCAAAAGGTCCGCCCCGGATGGAACTGCGACATCAATTGCCAAATCCAGGTCTTCGAATTTGAGTACATTCTTAACAGTGCCATGCACCTCAAGGTTCCAGACCTCCGTATCGCTTGTCTTTCCATCCAAATTTGTCAGCGAAAGCTGATTGATGTCGCCGTTCAAATGGAAGTCACCGGAAAACCTGCCAAGCTGGTCGTCTGGTCCCAACAATTCTGGCGAGATCAAACTGCTTGCCGGTATATCCATTAGGCCTTCTGCTGATATGCCTTGCAACTGAAGCGCGTCATCGACCGAACCGTTCAAAATGATAAACGGATCGGCTGGGTTCCCAATTCTAAGGTTGATGTTTCCGACTTTTAAGGCGCCTTCTGGTGTTCTGGAAAGCTCGGAGAACTTAATCGGGGGCGGGCCTTCGCCGGACGTGTCCAACGTGAAACCGTTGGTCTTAATGACCATTTGTCGCTGCGGCACCCGACCGGGTACGCTGTCGATAACCATGTCGACTGCGATAAGTTTAAGATCATATCGCGAGGCGGCTGGGGCTGGTTCCGCATCTTCTGGGTACAACCTAATTCGGGTTGTCAGCGATACGTCTTCCGGGTTCCCCAATTCTCCAATCTGCCCCGTCAGCGAAAGGCTTTGCCCGCCATCTAATTCCGCCAATACAGATAGGTCATCAATCCGTGCTACGCCGTCGACTGATGTAAACGTCGCGCCAATACTCCCTGTGCCTTCCAAAACGCGGCTCAGCTTCAGGATATCGAGAATCTGGCCAAGTTCGGCAATCTCTACGGTCGTTGCCACTTGCAGACCGTTCTCTTGAGGAACTTCCTCGGCGACAATCGAAGTCTGTTCGAAGTTCACCGCCAACCGAAACGGGTCTTCCGTGGGGAATGTCGCGTTCAGATCAAACCTCTCTCCGTTCAGCGAACCGGCCCCGACTGCCGTCGCAACATCAGTTTCCGTATCACGCTTTAAGAGCAGCTCAGGAAGCTGCAGGTCCAACTCAAGTCCGTTTAAATTGTTTTTATAAAGAATGGCGATATCAGTCAGATCAATTTTGCGGTCCGTTAGAATTCCCGCCAACAGCGGTGTCGGGGATTTTGTAGGTTTTCCGACTTCAGTTTCCGTTTGGGAAATAGACTGCCAGTTTCCGATGCCATCTTTGTCCGTGATCAGGTTCAGGTGAACACCCGAGAGCGAAAGACCACTCAGTGACATTTTACTGTTCCAGAGGTCGCGTGCGGAAACTTCAAACTCAATCTCATCGATTGCCGCAAGGTTCACACCAGCATTCCGAGAACCGGGTAGTTCCAGCCCTGCCGCTGACACCTGCAATTGCCGACCAATACCCAGACGCACTTCATCTTCAATTCTAACCTCCTGGCCAAGTTTCTTAGAGATCAGATTTTCGACGAAAGTAGTTCTGACCGAGGAAAACAACGCAGAAGACAGGAAAAGCCAAGCTGCAAACACTGCGACAAACGCGACAGCGCAACAAATCAAAATACCTTTTGCAACGTATCGCACGTTCTTCTCCTAAAATTCCGATTCATCCAATGGGAAGCCTAGACCATTTAATCATTTAGTTAATGGAATATATGTGGTCGGTAGACGATCTAATTTCCGAATGAACTTGACTATATTGCTGATATTCTAGCGTGTTTTGTCGAACCGCCAGGGTCAGGACTCATAGCCAATAGATAACGAGTGCTGCGAGGGCGATTGCTGACAGGAAGACCTTCGGGCACCTGTCGTAGCGGCTTGCCACAGGCCGCCAATCCTTCAACCTGCCGAACATGATCTCGATCCGGTTGCGCCGTTTGTAACGACGCTTGTCGTACTTAACCGGTTTCTTCCGCTGCTTCCGGCCGGGGATGCAGGCGCGTATCCCTTTGTCTTTCAACGCCTCCCGGAACCAATCGGCGTCATAGCCACGATCCCCGAGCGGCCAATCAACATCCGGCAGGCCGCTCAGCAGTGCCCGCACACCAATGTAATCGCTGACCTGACCGGCGGTGATGAACAGGTTGAGGGACGTCCCCGGCTGTCGTAGATGGCATGCAACTTGGTGTTCATGCCGCCTTTGGTGCGGCCCCTCTCGGCAGCATCCTCCGGATGCGCCTGCCGGGCAGGGAATCAGGCGTCCGCGCCCCTTTTTTGACGCCCAAACTGCTTGCGGTACGGTGGGCCTTCAGGTCGGTGGCATCGACCATCACAGTCTTCTCTTCACCGTGTTCGGCAGCCAGACCAGCCATCATCCGGGCGAAGATGCCTTTGACGCTCCACCGCTTCCAACGGTTATAGAGCGTTTCCGGGGCTTACGTGGCCCCACTGGGGCCACGATCCCCTTCAACTGTGTGGGCCATACGCCGAAGAGGCATCGCGCCATCTCAACCCATTGCGATTAATGAAGACAATGCCGCTCAACACACGTCGATCATCAACGCGTGGTTTGCCGTGGGACTTGGGGAAGAAAGGCTTAAGACGCGCCATCTGCGCATCCGACAGCCAGAAAAGATCGGACATGGTCACCGCTCGATTTTCGAACCGTGAATCACGCAGCCAAGCGGAAATCAATGGGTCCTGACCCTAACCATACTGATGGCGCGCCGCCGTCCATCGGTATCCGTCACCGGCTGTTTCCAGATATCCCAGACCGGGAAGAGAGATGTGCGACCCGCCCATCATTATGCGATCCGCAGCAACCATATCCATAGTCTTGACGCGGGTTTCACGTGCCAAATCCTGATCAGTGTCAAAGCCAATGGTCACGGCGGGCATAGCGAGTTGCACCGCGGGAACATGAATAATGTCGGCCGCAATAAGCAGGACATCGCCGTCACTTTCGAGCATCAGGCCCGTATGGCCGACGGTGTGGCCGGGCAGCGCCATAGTCGAGAGCCCAGGAGCGATTGCGGTTTCTTCAGCGCCAAAAGGCTCAATCCGTTCGCCAAAACCATCGAGGGCGGAGCGTGCAAGGTCAAACGCAGCTTTGAAGGCATCAGGAGCCTGCGCCTGAATCTCCTCGCTGGTCCAGAAATCGATGTCAGCGCTCGCTACCCGGAGTGTCGCGTTCAAATAAGGATTACCAGCTTGCGAAACCGTGCCGCCGATGTGATCGCCGTGCAGATGGGTGAAGACCACCGTGTCAATAGCGGCCGGATCAAAGCCGAGGGCGTTCATCACGGAGGGCAACTTGCCAAGGGTCGGTCCGAAGATTTCGCCGGTCCCCGCGTCGACCAATATTTTTCTATCACCAATTTCGACCAAAAACGCATTGACCGCACTCGGATGCGCGTCGGTGGCTAT
The DNA here is from genome assembly GCF_049800715.1 of Ruegeria profundi. Taxonomy (GTDB): domain Bacteria; phylum Pseudomonadota; class Alphaproteobacteria; order Rhodobacterales; family Rhodobacteraceae; genus Ruegeria; species Ruegeria profundi_A. Next base: position 16,197 of record NZ_JBNAFO010000010.1, on the reverse strand, counting down.
GTGCGCATTATCGAGCAAGGTCGCGAACTCTTCTGGTGTTACACCGGAGAGCATTTCAGGTCCGATCGAAATGAACCCATCGGACAGCACGTGCACCGTCGCCGAGCCCACCTGGTAGCGCCGCGCCGCTACGAGGCCTTCCGCTCCGAGGGGCGCGACGTTCCACCCCAATGCAGCGAGGCCCGAAGTGATGCCTGTTCCGGCCAAGAATACGCGTCTGTCCATGATCATTCTCCCAAATTTCTCGAGACTACCCCTCACTGTTGCTACCCTAGCAGTAATGGGGACGGCGTGACACTAAGGTTGAATGCGGCGCCCGTTGAAAATTCAGTGATCAGCCAATCGCCGCTCGGTCTAGGCGAGCTCTGCAAAGGAAATCCATTGATTGCCGCGCAATCGACAAAGGTCCGGTATCACTGGCTGCGCTGCAACGCCCAAGTGTTCTGGCGAACGACCGCTTTGGGCCGTCCTGAAGATAGCGCTCTAGTCCTCAAACGAAGATGCTGCGCTTGCCTAAAGGTCTGCCGTAAACCCAGGCCGGACGTGTCGAATGCGCTTCAACCGACTTTCTTGGAGTACATGAGCGAATTCGTTGTTGAAAGTTCAGGTGATAATTCGAAACCTGCCTTTTCAAGCACCCGAGCGCTTGCCGGGTTTTCAATGCTGACACCTCCCAGCAGCCTCACCGGGCCGTCCTTTTCTGCCGCTGACACCAAACCTTGGACGAGTTCTGTTGCGACCCCCTGACCCCAAGTTGCTTCACCGAGCAAATAGCCAATATGAAGTTCTGGCGCTTGCGAGTCACTGGGGTCGGACGCCAAAATCAACAGTCCGACTAGTTCGGAGCTGCGCCTCCAGTTGACAAGAAAAACGTCGCTTTCCTCAGCGCGTTCATCCACCCAAGAAGCAATGTCGTCATCTCCGCTCAGGTGCAGAGGTGATGGAAGATGCTCAAGCACACGGCGTGACAATATCGCAGACAAAGCAATCTCCAGCCCTCGGCGCGCCTGCCGGTCTTCCAATGTCGATTGCCAACTGTGAGCCGAAAGCCTTTCAGTGAGGAACGGATCCATTTGTCAGGTACCAGCATTTGAACTGAAGATGTCGTGAAGATACCGAATCACGGTGAAGAGTCGAATGTCCGTTTCGTCCGCAAATTAGACGTTCAAGCACGTCGCAGCAAGTGTCTGCTTCTATCCCTGCAGCATACTAATTGACCGCAACCGTTGTCTCCGTGTGGCGACACGGCAATTTAGCAAATAGCATTTTAGGATAACGGATAAGGGGCTCCAGCTTAGCTTTCCGCCTCGCAATGCGTCCCCAATTTCTGAGAATTTAGGTACTAATAACCAATATGGGCCTTAGATATTGAAAACTTGCACTGGACATTGCCTTTCTGAGCAGGAAAGCATCTCAATAATGACTGATTGCTAAAGCTGTAATCGCTGTACAACTTCAAACCTGGCCGGACAAATCCTGCCGGTGACAGTGAAAAATAACATAGGGGAAACTTATGACGTATAAATCGATTGCCATTGCCGCATCCATAGGGTTGCTGGCCACAGGGGCATTCGCAGAGACCAAGGTTGGCATGATTACCACTCTGTCCGGCGGTGGAGCCGGCTTGGGGATCGATGTGCGCGACGGTTTCATGCTGGGTATCAAGCAATCTGGGCGAGATGATATCGAGGTCGTGGTCGAAGATGATCAACGAAAACCCGACGTTGCCGTACAGCTTGCTGACAAGATGATCCAATCCGAGAAGGTGGATATCCTGACGGGCATTATCTGGTCGAACCTCGCAATGGCGGTTGTTCCGGCGGCAACGGCCCAAGGTAAGTTCTATTTGTCGCCGAACGCGGGGCCGTCGGCGCTGGCCGGTCAGGGCTGTCACGAAAATTACTTCAACGTTGCTTGGCAGAACGACAACCTGCACGAAGCAGCTGGCGCCTATGCCAACACAGCAGGGCATAGCAACAGCTTCATTCTCGCGCCGAACTATCCGGCGGGCAAGGACGCTTTGACTGGGTACAAGCGGTTCTTCCAAGGCGATCTTGCCGGCGAGATTTATACCGAGCTTGGCCAAACGGATTATGCGGCCGAGATTGCTCAAATTCGTGCGTCCGGAGCAGACAGTGTCTTTTTCTTCCTTCCTGGTGGAATGGGGATTTCGTTTCTCAAGCAATACGCGGACAGCGGGGTCGATCTGCCCGTGGTGGGACCGGCGTTTTCATTCGATCAGGGCATCCTTCAAGCCGTCGGGCCCGCAGCACTTGGGATTGTGAATACCAGCCAATGGAACAAGGATATCGACAATCCAACAAATGCCGCGTTCGTTGAAAGCTTTTTGGCCGAGTACGGGCGGCTTCCGTCTCTCTACGCAAGCCAGGGCTTTGACACGGCACAGTTGATCGTTTCGGCGCTCGGATCGGCTGATGTCTCGGATCAAGACGCGTTCAGAGATGCATTGCGCGCGGCCGAATTCGACAGCACGCGTGGCGACTTTGAATTTGGTCCAAACCACCATCCGATTCAGACTATCTACGCGCGCGAAGTCATTCAGGAAGGGGATGTTTTCACCAACCGGATCATTGGTGTGGCGTTGGAAAACCACTCGGACGCCTACGCGGCAGATTGTAAAATGTAACCTGAGGCCGCCCCCAACTAAATGGCGGCGGCCCGTTTTTGCTCAAACCGTGACTTTCATCCTTATCGCCGAGCAGATTCTGAACGGAATACAGTTCGGCTTCATGCTCTTTCTCATGGCAGCAGGCCTGACGCTGATCTTCGGCGTGATGGGCCTAATAAATCTTGCGCACGGATCACTCTACATGGTCGGCGCTTTTGCAGCTGCGGCGGCCGCTGCGGCGACGGGGTCTTTCTTGGCGGCCGTTGCAGCTGCCATTTCTGCGGCGGCCATGGCCGGGGTCATCGTCGAATTGGCAGTCATTCGTCGGCTCTATGCCCGTGATCACCTCGAGCAAGTGCTTGCGACTTTTGCGCTGATACTGATTTTCTCCGAGGGTACGCGATGGATCTTCGGTTCATTCCCGCTGTTTCTCGAAATTCCAAGCTATCTGTCCGGTCCCGTTTCATTGCCAGGCGGCATTCAGTATCCGCTCTATCGCCTCGTGCTCATCCTTGTAGGGCTTTTCGTGGCGGTTGGGCTGTGGCTCTTCATCTCACGGACCCGCATTGGCATTCAGATTCGTGCCGGAGAAAATGACCGCGAAATGATTGCAGCACTCGGCGTTGATATTGGTCGCTTGGACACGTTTGTCTTCGCGCTCGGAGCAGCGCTCGCCGGATTAGCGGGAGCACTTGTAGGTGCCATCCAATCGGTCCAGATCGGAATGGGTGAGCCGATCCTGATACTCGCTTTCGTCGTCATAGTGATCGGGGGCATCGGGTCCATTCGGGGGGCGCTTATCGGCAGTTTGCTGGTTGGTTTGACCGATACCCTGGGCGGCATCTTCTTGCCGGAACTGTTCAAACTGTTCATGGCGCCAGATGTTGCAACGTCGACTGGTTCGGCATTGGCATCAATGTCGATTTACGTTCTTATGGCCGGCGTGCTGATCTGGAGACCGACCGGGCTGTTCGGGGCAAGAGCATGATCACAGAAAAAGCACTAAACGTCATTCTCATGAGCCTGCTTCTTTGTGTGCCGCTTTGGGCTTGGGTCTCGGACGAACCATTCACAATTACATTGGCGACCCGAGCGGTCATCTTCGCTCTGGCTACGGTTGGTCTCAATATCGCGCTTGGGCTGGGAGGGCTCGTGAGCCTCGGACACGCGGTCTTCTTTGGGATTGGCGGCTATGCGATGGGTATTCTGGCTTTTCACGCGCAGACGTATTCGCCATTGATGGAATGGCCGTTCACGATTTCTGGCACCAAGCTAATGCCTGTGATCTGGTTGGTGGCAATACTGTTTTCAGGTGCTACCGCCTTTATTATCGGGCTTCTGTCGCTTCGAACTTCAGGCGTTTATTTCATCATGATCACTCTGGCCTTCGGGCAGATGTTTTTTTTCTTTGCAATCAGCTGGCCCGCCTATGGCGGAGAAGACGGCCTTTCCATCTACATTCGAAATTCGTTCCCGGGTATGAACACGCTTGATCCCATACAGTTCTTCGGAATCTGTTTTGCAATTCTGGGCTTAGTCCTTTGGCTAAACGTGCGGCTCGTAAAATCGCCCTTTGGGCTTGCGCTAAACGCGGCGCGGCAAAGCCCCGAGCGGGTAGAGGCGGTCGGGCTTGATCCGTTTCGGCTGAGACTCATTGCATTGGTGATTTCCGGCATGATCTGTGGGCTGGCGGGGGCGCTTTTTGCCGATCTTAATCGCTTCGTCAGTCCGACGATGTTCAGCTGGCAGATGTCAGGTGAACTGATCGTTTTCATAATCCTCGGAGGGTTGGGCCGGACGTTCGGGCCAGTTGCAGGCGCGACTCTGTTCGTCGTACTCGAGCATGCGCTTGGAGGCATCAGCGAATATTTCCTATTCTTTCTTGGTCTGCTTTTGTTGGCGGTCGTCCTTTTCGCCCGCGGCGGCCTGTACGGCGTCATCACGGGAAGGTCCGACCGATGATGCGGCCCGTGTTGCAAGTTGACGGTCTTACTCGACGCTTTGGCGCCCTGATTGCAAACGACGACGTGACATTGGACGTGAGGCCCCGCGAAGTTCACGCCGTGATCGGCCCAAACGGGGCTGGTAAATCGACGCTCATCGCTCAGATCTGCGGCGGCCTAAAGTCTGACGCAGGTTCGGTTCGCCTTCAGGGCCAGGATATCACTCACGAGACCACTAAAAACCGGGCAAGGCTCGGGCTAGGACGCACCTTCCAGATTTCCGCTCTAGCGTCAGACGACACCGTCTTGCAGAATGCCATGCTGGGCGCGCTTGGGGCCAAAGGCCGACCCTGGCAATTCTTCCTACCCGTTCTTGACGACAAAAACCTGCGCGATCACGCAGAGAATGCATTGCGTCGTGTGGACCTGATCGACTTTGCAGACAAGCGAACAGGCGAACTCAGCCATGGTCAGCGCCGCCAACTGGAAGTCGCAGTTGCGCTGACCCTTGAACCAAAGGTGTTCATACTGGACGAGCCAATGGCCGGTTTAAGCGCGGAAGGCACGAAGCTGCTCACGAAGCTGCTGAGTGACTTGCGAAATCAGGCTCCGATCCTGCTTGTGGAACACGACATGGATGTCGTCTTCAAATTGGCTGACCGAATAACGGTTCTTGACTACGGAAGCGTGATTGCAACCGGATCAGTCGAAGATATTCGCAAAAATCCAATAGTTCAGCGCGCCTATCTTGGAGAGGACCCATGAGCCTTCTTTCCATCTCCGGCCTAGTCGCAAGCTATGGCAAAAGCCAAGCCCTCTTTGGCGTTGATCTGACGATCGAAGCGGGCCAAGTCGTCGCCCTTATGGGGCGCAATGGTATGGGAAAGACGACCACCGTTCGCGCTATTTGCAGAATGATCGGAAGCAAAGGCTCGATGGTGTTTGCCGGCACCGACATTCGCAGACTGTCGAGCCACCAAGTGGCAAGGTTGGGCATCGGCCTTGTCCCCGAAGGCCGCCGCGCATTTTGCGATCTAACGGTGCTTGAAAACCTCGTAGCTGTTTCCCGGCCTGGCCATTGGGATATAGACAAGGTCGTTGCGCTTTTCCCGCGTCTCAGCGAGCGCGCCGATCAGCTTGCGGGCTCCTTGTCAGGCGGGGAGCAGCAAATGCTGGTCATAGGGCGCGCGTTAGTTACCAATCCACGCTTGCTCATACTGGATGAGGCTACGGAAGGGCTTGCGCCTAATATCAGACGAGAAATCTGGGCGACTGTGGAGCAACTGAAACGGGAATCTGGTCTTTCAATTCTGGTAATCGACAAATCGCTTAGCGAGTTGCGAGCGGTCTGTGATCACGCGACAATCCTTGAGCGAGGCAGATCGGTCTGGTCAGGCGCAATTGGCGATCTGGATAGTGAAATCAGCCAGCGGCATCTCGGCGTGTAGTTGTAAAAATGCCCAAGCCTTGAAAACTACCACGCGGGTACCAAACCGCTTTTGTTGGATCGACGCAAATTCAGAATAGCTGTCAAGAAGCGAACCGCATTGTTTTTGTCTGGATGGGATGTCCGTTTTGTCCGCAAAGCGGTCGCTCGGGAAATTTCGGCGAATGACCGCTCCAAGCCCACACCTCCCTAATGCTTCCCAGCGCCAGATGGTTGTTCTCGCTCATCAGTCGCTAACCATACCAGCAATCATTGCGCCTAGCGCGACAAGGTGGACAAGCATCAGCGCCTTGTCATTCCACAGTGCGCCAACGGCGAACCAACCAACGACACCGACAAGAAACATGTATAGGTTCCAAGGTGCCCAGCCAAAACCCGTCGCAGTGTATCCCATGATCTGAACGGCGGATGCGCCCCACTTGACCGCGAAGACAAGGCGCTCGCGAGGCGATCCAAGGACCAAAACATCAGACTGCACGGGTCAAGCCTCCGTCGATACGCAGGTTTTGTCCCGTCATGTAGCCACCATCTTCTGAGGCGAGCCACGAAATAAGAGAAGACACCTCCGACGCCAACCCGTAACGCCCCATGGGAATACGCGCTTTGCGGTCTTCGGTTTCGGGCAGGCTGTCGATAAAGCCTGGAAGGACGTTGTTCATACGAATGTTGCCTGACGCATATTTGTCCGAGTAAAGCTTCGTGAATGCAGCAAGCCCGGCCCGGAATACCCCCGACGTTGGAAAAAGAGGGTCGGGTTCGAATGCCGCAAAGGTTGAGATGTTGATGATTGCTCCGCCGCCCTGCGCCTGCATTGTGGGTGTGACAAGCCGTGTCGGGCGGATCACGTTCATCAGGTAGACTTCCATCCCTTTTTGCCATTCGTCGTCGCTGATTTCGAGAACCGGACCCTTCGGTCCGTGGCCAGCAGAGTTCACCAAGACATCAATACGACCCCAACGTTCCTTCGCACCCTCGATCAAAGCGTTCAGCGCTTCTCCGTCAAGGTTAGAGCCAGTCACGCCAAAGCCGCCGAGTTCGGCGCCGAGCGCCTCACCCTTGCCGGACGAGGACAGGATGCCGACCTTGAACCCATCTTCCGCCAATTTGCGGGCTGCATCCGCTCCCATGCCGCTGCCGCCCGCTGTGACCAGAGCTACTTTTTCCACTGACATAACTAGTGTCCTTTCATGATTGGACTATATATGGCTCTCTCAATGAGAGAGAGCGATTGAGAATTGATGCTACATGACAGTAGAAATACTATCGCAAAATGACTGACCTTCCCCCGCTCAATAGTTTGCGTGCTTTCGACGCAGCAGGCCGCCGCCTTAGTTTCCGAGCCGCCGCTGATGAATTGGGCGTCACGCAAGGGGCCGTGGCGCAACAAGTGCGTCAGCTCGAAGCGCATCTTGATGTGGCCTTGTTTGAACGGGTGCCGAAGGGCCTGCGGTTTACATCGGTCGGGCGCAGCTTTCACAACCGGATAGCTGACGTGTTTGCAGACCTTCGATCCGCAACGGCCGAGTTGAAGCCAGAGCCGAACAAAGTCCTTATCAGCGTCACCCCGACTTTCGCTGCAAAATGGTTGATCCCCAACCTACCGGATTTTTCGGCAGCATACCCGAATATAGATTTGCGGATCATGGCCACTGAGAAAGTCTCGAGCTTTCATAGCGACGGGATAGACCTTGCAGTGCGCCAAGGGTCGCCACACTTCGGCGCTTCACTGGACGTAACGCTTTTGTTCAAGCAATCGCTCATCGCGGTAGCCGCGCCAAAATTCGCGGCCAAAGACGGTGGTCTCCTTGAGCCAGAAACCCTCACTAAACTGCCGAAGATCCATGACACCCATGATCTATGGCCCAGCTACCTTGCGCAATTAGGCGTCGAGGACCAGTCTCCCCGTGACCTCCCTTGAGCCAAACGTCGCTTGCGGTCGACGCAGCCATCGCTGGACAAGGCGTGGCCTTGGTAAGCCGGTTTCTAGTAGCTCATGACATTGAAGCCGGATGCTTGGTCGAGGTTGGTGCGGCCTGGGACGTGGGTAGAAATGACTTCTATGTCCTCATGTCGCGAGCAACTAAAAACCATGGGTCGGTGACCAACGTTGTGGCATGGCTCAAATCGCGCTCAGCGGAGAATACCTGAATGCCTTGAATGGGAAACAGTCATTCAAATCATTCGGGCGAATGGCGGTAAAGTCCGTATAGCGGTCGCTCGCGGTATTCAGGCGAACATCTGCTCCGAGCCCTCTTTGATCAATGCTTTACGGTGCCCCAATGACCGTAATGCACTGAAAGCTCACTTTGCAAAGTCTAGCGGACGGCCCAATGCCGCCGTTCAAGTGGTATAAACTCGCCGCAGCGCAGCTTCCCGGAAGCGGACGTTGATATTAGGTGCAGCATTCCGAGGGAATAAATGACGGCGCAGCGGACAAGGCGGAAATCGCAATGCATATCGACTGGTTTTTGCTGCCGCTTACTTGGCAAAGCCGCAGCCGCGGTGCGGCCGCCAAAGCAGCCGTTCGCGGTGGATGCCAGAACCAAATTCAAAAAAACTCGTCGCCTGCGGGACAGCTTTTTCGTCACCTGTCGGTTCAAATGGTACTGAGCAGCCTACAGAAGGTTGTTCGCACTGCTTTCTTCGGGAAAGCAAACCCTTGGACTACTGTTGTAAGTAACCTTGTCACTTCATCCGCGGATTGGTGAAAACCTCATTCGGTACGCGGTCAAAAAAACTCAAGCTTTCAGATCAGTGAACACTGACTAAATTCATTACTTTAAGCCGTTAGGCAGCTCCTCGCTCCACTTTCGCAATTCGTCGAGAAACCCAAGTGCCGTGCAGCCAAGGTCAGTGATAGAATACTGCACGGAAACCGGTGCGGTATCCATCACGTGTCTGCTCACCAGCCCCTGATCCTCTAGCTGGCGCAGCCGCTCGGCAATCATCTTCTTACTGGCACCACCGATCATTCGCGCCAGGTCATTGAAACGTACGGGACCATCTTTGAGGTGCCACAAGATCGATCCGGTCCATTTTCCGCCAATGATCCGCATACCTCTTTCGATTGCGCATGGCTCCAGACAGGCCTCTGAGACCTGTCGACGACCTTTGGCGTCCTTTTCAATCCGCGCTCGCATCGTCATCCTTCCGCTAAGAAAATTAGGTTACTAAAAGTATACTAGTTGATTTCTCATACTTACACTCTCAAATGCTCTCTGAACCCGGCGAAAGTCAAGGGTTCAGAGATTGCACATATAGGATATAGACATGAGTAAAATCCTGATCGTAAATGGCACCCAGCCCTACGAATTCGCCCCCGGACAGTTGAACGCCAGCCTCGTCGAACGCGCACGTAACACGTTGGCCGCAATTGGCCACGAAGTACGCATAACCACCGTTGCTGATGGCTATGACGCAAATTCAGAGGTCGAGGCGCATGTTTGGGCAGATACGGTCATCATGCAATTCCCGGTAAACTGGATGGGCGTCCCATGGATTTTTAAGAAATATATGGATGAGGTCTACACAGCCGGAATGGATGGCCGCCTATGCGCAGGCGACGGTCGCACCGCCGACGCACCAAAGGCCAAGTACGGCATGGGTGGATCACTGCACGGCAAGAAATACTTGCTGTCGGTTACATTCAACGCCCCGAAAGAAGCGTTCGATGATGCGTCCGAGCCTTTTTTTGCGGGTGCCAGCGTCGACGACCTACTAGCACCGATGCACTTGAACGCAAAGTTCTTTGCCATGCAGCCCCTTCCGACTTTTGCTGCATTTGATGTTATGAAGAACCCGGAAATCGAGTCCGATTTCGCTCGATTTGACGCGCATCTGAAAACCACATTTGCCGAGGTTGAACATGTCCCAGCCTGATATCCATCTTTTCACTGCGGGAACGATGAACGGGTACAAGCCGGTTATCTTTCTAGAGGAGGCAGGCGTCCCTTACGACCTGACTCACATCAACTTTTCCAAGAAGGAACAAAAGGCGCCGGATTATCTGGCGCTGAACCCTAACGGAAAGATCCCAACAATCGAGGATCGTTCGGAAGGGCGCGCCATCTTCGAATCCGGTGCAATCCTGTGGCATCTGGCCGAGAAATACGGAAAGTTCCTGCCTGCGGATCCAGTAAAACGGTCCGAGGTGATGCAATGGGTTCTGTTTCAAGTCGGCCATGTAGGCCCCATGATGGGACAGGCAATGTATTTCCAGCACATTGCAGCACCCAATGGCCACGAAGAGTCCTTTTCAATCCGCAGATACGTGGACGAAAGCCGCCGCTTGATGGAGGTGATGAATACACGTCTGGACGGGCGTGAATGGATCGCTGCGGACGAATACACCATTGCCGACATGATGCTGTACCCGTGGGCGCGTGCTCATGTCTGGGCACGGGTGGATGTATCGGACCTGCCATATCTGAACGCATGGTTCGACCGCATTGATGCCCGGCCCGCCGTGCAGCGGGCGTTGGCCATTCCCAAGGCCAACCCTCAGTTCTGGGACGCCGACGCAGATGCCAGCGCCTTTGCTAAGGAAAACGCAGCGCGGTTTTCGAGTGATGTGAAAGGAAGCTGAAGCGGTGAATGCCGGGCATTCCCGGCATGATCACCACAAGATCGGACTGGAAATTCCAGTGCGCCCTCGCTGAACAACCGTTGCAGGGTTGCAAGGCGAGGGTCTCCAAGACAACCTTCATCCTATAGAAAAACACTAAATCGGGGTGATCGCTTGCCGACCACTACAACCTTGGAATTTTGAAGGGTCCCTAATTTATGGCACTGCATAACCACCCCATGTGGCGGAAGCCGCAACATCATCAAGACCTCGACCACACTCACGACCATGTCCACTGGGCCGAGTTGTTCTATGACCTGATCCATGTTGTGACGATCTTCCTTCTTGGGAACTACCTGTCACACCACCTCGATCTGAATGGGTTTCTTGTGTTCGCCGGTGTCTTCATCACGCTCTGGTACGCGTGGGGTGAGCTCAGTATTTTCAACTCGATCTACGTCAGCACCGATTTCTGGCATCGCCTGATCATGGCCGTGATGATCTGTACGGTGATGTTCATGGCCGCCGCCATCCCCGCCATCGACAGCAAGGGCTGGGTTTTCTTCGCGTTAGGTTTTGCCGCGAACAGAGCCATGATCGCCGCGCTATATTTCCGTGCTCAGCGAACCAATTCCTCGGGCGTTTCGATGTCGGCGGCACAAATCCGCAACTTCTCGGCCTTTGCAGTGATCTTTGCCATCACGGCGTTTCTGCCTAAACCGCTTGCCTATTGGGCGTTTGCTACCGCGATGGTTGCCACGCAGGCGATGTACATGATCCCCGGCGTCACTGTCCTGCGCTTTGAACGGTTCGTCCCGCGCCTCGGTCATATGGCAGAGCGGTTTGCCTTATTGACGCTGATCGTTTTGGGTGAAGGGTTCTTCAAACTAGTCGTCACACTGTCTGAGAAAGGCATCTACAAGGTTTCACCCGACGTGCTGGTCAACTTTGTTATTGGCGGCGTTTCGATGTTCGTGATGTGTTGGATCTATTTCGACTTCGTTGGCAACGCCAAACCTAAAGACAAAAAGGTTTCGACCTTGGTGATCTGGTGGCTTGCTCATCTGGTCTTGATGTTGTGTGGCGTCATGGTCGGCGTGGCCCTTGCGGCCGAGGTTAAGGTCGGGTTTTGGGAGCCTTACCCAACAGAATACGCTGCCATTGGCTGTTTCGGCCTTGCAGGCTATATCGCCATGCTTTGGGTACTTCAGAACGTCATTGAACACCGTGTGGCCTCAGATTTCGGGCGTTGGGATGTGCGGGTGTTTGGGATCGTTTTGGCAATCGCCTGTTTCTATGTTGTCCCGCATGTCCCCTCGTTGGTTGGCAATATGATTTGGGGCACAGCCTTGCTGTCGCAAATCGCGGTTCCCTTGATGCGCGCCAGAGCGAAGCTTCGCCATGACTGAAGCTGTGACAGGTGCAAACTACCTGAGAAAAAGAGTGTACTGGTGGCTCGAGCGCCCAGACCGTGCTGCGACCGGACCTTGGGTGCTTGAACTCGCACTAATCGCTCTGATCACGCTGAACGTGGCCGCCGTTATCCTTGAAACGGTCGATTCAATCTATGACCGCTGGGGGTTCGCACTCAATCTGTTCGAAAGTCTTTCATTGTTCGTTTTCGTAGTGGAGTACGCGGCTAGGCTTTGGGTTGCGACAGAAAACCCAATCTACAAAACGCGCGCATCCTGGGCCGTTTCTCCAATCGCTATAATCGACCTATTGGCCATACTCCCAGCGCTGTTTTACCTACTCTTTCCGGTTGACCTGCGGCTGCTAAGAACCTTCCGTATGTTGCGCTTGCTCAAACTCACAAGGTACTCACCCGCGCTCGGCATGCTGCTTGCGGTGTTCGAGGAAGAAGCGGGCGCCTTTTTTGCGGGTTTCTTCATCCTGATGGTGATGCTGATTTTTGCTGCAAGTGGCGCTTGGCTAGCAGAGCACGAGGCGCAACCAGAAGCCTTTGGCTCAATCCCAGCGGCGATGTGGTGGGCGATGGCGACTTTGACAACCGTCGGCTATGGCGACGTGACACCTATTACTGTGGCCGGAAAGATCTTCGGTGCTGCGATCACGGTGATTGGCATTGGTATGGCTGCATTGCCAGCAGGGATCATCGCAAGCGGTCTAAACGACCAGTTGCACCGCCGACGTGCGAGCTTGGAGCTCGAATTTCGAAAGGCGTTGGAAGATGGCGATATCTGCGAGGCTGATGAGAAGGAAATTGACGCTGTTCGCAAGCAATTGGGTCTCTCGCGCCGCGCTGCGGATCATATCCGCAACCGCGTGCATGCCGAAACGATGTCACAGGTTGATCACTGTCCCACCTGCGGTCAGCCAACGAAACAAAGTGACAATCCCTGATCGGTCACTTCCGTTCTGCACGCGTCAGTTTGACGACCCGAACAAGCTGTCTACCGTGTCTGAGATTTGCTTGGAAAAACGTGCAGTCAATTCGCTGGCGTTCGTTTTTTTCCGTGCATTCCCCCAATCGCGTTCATCGAAATGGGAGAATACTGCACGGCTCCGATCAGATTAAATACCTGGGCGCGCAGTTCGATTTAACGCGTGCGTCGAAGAAATGCTTGCAAGCTAAATACCTTTGACTTTCTTGCCAACGGCCTGGAAACTCACAGCTACATCGGGCTCACGGCCGACCACGGAGGCAGCGCAGCATCAGCATGATCTGGCCTGCTTTGAGAGGCAAAGACGGCCCAAAAGAGACATTAGCCACTCAATGACTATGCTGCAGTCGCAGCCCGCTTAGCGGCCATTCGCTACGATGGCGAAATCTCGAGGTCTGCGAACGGTGAAGGCGTGGGCTTTGTCGCCGATAAGTTGCCAAGACGCAATGTCAGCTCACCGCCAAGCCCGTTTGTTCTGAGAAGCCTCTACCACTGTCCGAAGAGTTGACAGGGCGTTTTCCATAGTCGCTCGATCCCGAGGCGCGCCGATACACAGCCTAAGCCCATTTTGCAGTCCGGAGCGTTCGCCTTTTGCTGCGAACTGAGACGCGGGCGACACCAACACATTTGCCTCTGCAAGAGCTTCGACCAGCCAGTCGTTCCGCGCGTTGGTTGGGAGTGGCAAAAGTACATGCATGCTTTGCGGTCCTGTTACGACCTCCATGCCATCAAGAACACGACGTAAGATCGCCTGGCGTTTGAAAACCTCTTTGCGCTTGGCATGCACAACCGCCTTGTATTGACCGGATGCAATGATCTCAGACGCAACTGAAGCCATAAGTGGTGCGTTCATCCACACGGAAGCACGTTGGGCACGGTCCACGGCATCTCTGTAACTCTTTGGCGACACGAGGTAACACACTCGCAGGCCAGGAGCCCAACTTTTGGAGAGCGTTCGGATGTAAAGCGTGCGATCTGGGGCTAGTTCAGCGAATGACGTTGGCGGCTGTTCGAGCAGGAAACCATAGGTGTCGTCTTCGATAACCATGACATCATTCGTCTTGGCGATATTCACGATTTCTGACCGGCGTTCCATCGGCAGCGTGGTCGAAGTCGGGTTTTGTACGTTGGGTATACTGAAAAGTGCTGAGACATCGTGCTTTTGGCACAGCCGAGCAAAGCTCTCTGGGATGATCCCTTCGCTGTCGGCGTCCACTTCTACCACGTCCAAGCGGAGCATCTCACAAGCCAGACGCACCATCGGATAGGTCAAACGCTCGACGGCCACGACTTGTCCAGGACGGCAGGTTGCCATTAGGGCGAGCATCAATGCGTGCTGTCCGCCGCTGCATATGGTGATTGCCTCGTGGCTGTCGATTGGAGTGTCGCGATCTTCGTTCAGCCATCGCCAAGCCGTTAGACGGTCATACTCGGACCCCGGATTGTTCCGGTAATCGAGAACATCACAGCCAGGATCGGCCAGTACTTTTGCAATCGCAGTTTGGAAGATGCCGTCCTGCTCGGGCAGAACCAGGTGGTTCTTGCTGAAGTCCACTACTGCCTCACCCGGAGTCTCGTAGGAAAACTCCATAGCGCGGGCATCGGCATTCATTCGGACGAAGGTTCCACGTCCGACTTCGCCAATTGTAAGGCCCATTGCTTCCATCTCGGAGAACACCTTCGTTGCGGTGCCCAAAGTGTCTGACGTCAGCGCCAATGGGACAGTTTAGGTCGATTTGATAAGAGAGGGTTTCTGGCTCATCGTAACCGCCAAGGAGTGGAGATGAGAAAGAAACCCGGAACCAAGCAGAGCCACGGTGAGAAGGTCGTAAAGGACATTCGCCGTGCGACCCGCAAACAGTATTCCGCAGAAGAGAAGATCAGGATCGTGCTGGACGGCCTAAAAGGCGAGGACAGCATTGCAGAGCTGTGCCGTCGTGAGGTCATCGCGCAGAGCCTTTATTACAGCTGGTCCAAGGAATTTCTGGAGGCCGGCAAGAAACGTCTGGCAGGCGACACGGCCCGCGCGGCAACTTCCACCGAAGTGAAGGATCTGAGACGGGAAGCCCGTGATCTGAAGGAGGTGGTTGCCGAACAGGCTCTTGAACTGCGGTTGCTCAAAAAAAGCATGATCGCGGATGGGGACGACGACGCATGAGATATCCCGCATCCGAAAAACTGGAAGTCATCCGCTTGGTTGAGCAATCGCATCTGCCGACCAAGCGCACTTTGGAGAAGCTGGGCATTCCGAAGACCACCTTCTATCGCTGGTACGACCGATATCTCGTCGGCGGCCCCGAGGCGCTTGAAGATCGTAGACCCACGCCGTCACGGGTCTGGAACCGCATTCCCACGCCAGTGCGCGAGAAGATCAAGGATCTGGCTCTGAAGGAAAGTGAGCTTTCCCCGCGTGAATTGGCTGTTCGCTTCACTGACACAGAAAAGTACTTTGTGTCAGAGGCTTCGGTCTACCGCATCCTCAAGTCTTACGATCTGATCACCAGCCCAGCCTATGTGGTTTTGTCAGCCGCAGACGAGTTCCAGGACAAGACAACACGACCGAACCAACTCTGGCAGACCGATTTTACCTATCTCAAGGTGATCGGCTGGGGCTGGTTCTATCTCAGCACGATCCTGGACGATTACAGCCGCTACATCATCGCCTGGAAGCTTTGCACGACGATGAAGACCGAGGATGTGACCGACACACTGGACCTCGCCCTGCACGCCTCAGGCTGTGATCAGGCAACGGTGCTGCACAAGCCACGTCTGCTCAGCGACAACGGGTCCAGTTACATCTCTGGTGAGCTTGCCGAATGGCTGGAAGATCAGAAAATGGATCATGTTCGAGGGGCACCATACCATCCGCAAACTCAGGGAAAGATCGAGCGCTGGCACCAGACGCTCAAGAACCGCATCCTGTTGGAAAACTACTATCTGCCCGGTGATCTCACGCAGCAGATTGACGCCTTCGTCGAGCACTACAATCACCGGCGTTATCACGAGAGCCTGCAAAACCTCACGCCCGCTGATGTCTACTTCGGACGCGGGCAGACCATTCTAAAACAACGAGAAAGGATCAAACGAAAGACTATCGAAACCCGGCGCTTGCTTCACCGCAAAACCGCCGCATAATCAATCTAACCAGATGAGACAGATACTCTCTTAGATCACGCCGCCATCCGTCCCAAAACCCCTGACAACGGACA
>NZ_JBNAFO010000009.1:2500-234688 GCF_049800715.1 Ruegeria profundi | reverse complement strand
CCCCGCCTTTCGGCGGGGTCTTTTAGTTTTATTCTGCGGCTTCTTCGTAAGCTTCCATTGGTGGGCATGTGCAGACGAGGTTTCGGTCTCCGTATGCGTTGTCGACGCGGTTGACGGGGGACCAGTATTTGTCGACGCCCATGGAGCCCGGAGGGAAGCAGGCCTGTTCGCGGGTGTAGGGGCGGTCCCAGTCGCCGACCAGATCGCGCACCGTGTGGGGGGCGTTTTTCAGCGGGTTGTTCTCCGCGTCGATCTTGCCGTCGATGATGTCCTGCGCCTCGGCCCGGATCGAGAGCATGGCGTCGCAGAAGCGGTCCAGCTCGTCCTTGGGTTCGGACTCGGTGGGCTCCACCATCAGGGTGCCCGCCACCGGCCAGGACATGGTCGGCGCGTGGAAGCCGCTGTCGACCAGACGTTTGGCGACGTCATCCACGGTGACATGCGCTGCCTCGTCCAGCGGACGCGTGTCGAGGATGCATTCATGCGCCACACGACCGGTCTCGGAGGTGTAGAGGATCGGATAGGCATCCTTCAGACGCGCCGCGATATAGTTGGCGTTCAGGATCGCCACTTTGGTCGCCTGCGTCAGACCCGCGCCACCCATCAGCAGCACATAGGCCCAGCTGACCGGCAGGATCGAGGGCGAGCCGAAGGGCGCCGCCGAGACCGGACCCACAGCGGTGCCGTATTCCGGGTGGCCGGGCAGATGTTCTTCAAGGTGGGCCTTGACGCCGATCGGACCCATGCCGGGGCCGCCGCCGCCATGCGGGATGCAGAAGGTCTTGTGCAGGTTCAGGTGGCTGACATCGCCGCCAATGTCACCGGGACGCGACAGGCCCACCATGGCGTTCATGTTGGCGCCGTCGATATAGACCTGACCGCCATGGTCATGGGTGATCTGGCAGACCTCCTGCACGGTGGTCTCGAACACGCCATGGGTCGAGGGGTAGGTGATCATGCAACCGGCCAGATGATCGGAATGCTTCTCGGCCTTGGCGCGGAAGTCGTTCAGATCAATGTTGCCATTCTCATCCGCCTGCACCGGCACCACCTGCCAGCCCACCATCTGCGCCGAGGCCGGGTTGGTGCCATGCGCCGAGGTCGGAATCAGGCAGACATTGCGGTGCCCTTCGCCGCGGGCGAAGTGATAATTGCGGATGGTCAGCAGGCCTGCGTACTCGCCCTGCGCGCCCGAGTTGGGCTGCTGGCTGATCGCGTCATAGCCGGTGATCTGGCACAGCTTGTCGTTCAGATCGGCAATCATCTCATGATAGCCCTGCGCCTGATCTTCGGGGCAGAACGGGTGCAGATTGCCGAACTCGGGCCAGGTGACCGGGATCATCTCGATCGTGGCGTTCAGCTTCATGGTGCACGAGCCCAGCGGGATCATTGCCCGGTCCAGCGCCAGGTCGCGGTCGGCCAGACGGCGCATATAGCGGGTCATCTCGGCCTCGGCCCGGTTCTTGTGGAAGATCTCGTGGGTCAGATACGGCGTCTCGCGCAGCGCGTAGTCCGGCAGGCGGTACTGCTTGTTCGAGCTGTCGTCTGTCTTGTCGATGCCAAAGGCCCCCCAGACGGCTTCAATGGTCTCGGGCCGGGTCTGTTCGTCCAGGCTGATGCCAACCTTGGTCTCGCCGACCTTGCGCAGGTTGACGCCCCGGGCGACGGCGGCCTCCATGACGGTCTTCTGCAGGTGGCCGACCTCAACGGTGATGGTGTCGAAGAACACTTCGGGCTCGACCGAGAAGCCCGCCTCTTCCAGACCGGCGGCCAGGCGCGAGGTCTTGCGGTGTACCGATTGCGCGATGGCCTTGATGCCGTCGGGGCCGTGATAGACCGCATACATCGAGGCAATCACCGCCAGCAGCGCCTGCGCAGTACAGACGTTCGAGTTCGCTTTCTCGCGGCGAATATGTTGCTCGCGGGTTTGCAGGGCGAGGCGATACGCTTTGTTGCCGCGGCTGTCGATGCTGACGCCGATGATCCGGCCCGGCATGGACCGCTTCAGCTTGTCGGTGGTCGCCATGTAAGCGGCGTGCGGGCCGCCATAGCCCATCGGCACGCCAAAGCGCTGGGTCGAGCCGATGGCAATATCCGCGCCCATCTCACCCGGTGACTTCAGCAGGGCCAGCGACAGGATGTCGGCAGCGACGATGGCGATGGCTTTGTGCTCATGCAGCGCTGCGATTTCCTTGGTGAAGTCGCGCACATGGCCGTGGGTGCCGGGGTATTGGAAGATCGCGCCAAAGACAGCACCGGCATCCAGCGTATCGGGATCGGCCACCTGCACGTCGATGCCCAGGGGCTCAGCGCGGGTTTTGATCACCGCGATGGTCTGCGGGTGGCAGTTCTTGTCGACAAAGAACGCCGCGTTGTTGGCCTTGGACCGACCGCCGCGCTTGGCCATCGCCATGGCTTCGGCCGCAGCAGTGGCTTCGTCCAGCAGCGAGGCGTTGGCCACATCCAGCCCGGTCAGGTCGCTGACCATGGTCTGGAAGTTCAGCAGCGCCTCAAGACGGCCCTGGCTGATCTCGGGCTGATAGGGCGTGTAGGCGGTGTACCAGGCCGGGTTTTCCAGGATGTTGCGCAGGATCGGCGCGGGCGTGGTGGTGCCGTAATAGCCCTGACCGATCAGCGAGGTCAGAACCTTGTTCTTACTCGCCACCTCTTTCATGTAGAACAGCGCATCGCGCTCGGTCATTGCCGGACCCCAGTCCAGCGGCTCTTTCTGGCGGATCGCCGGCGGGACGGTGGCGTCGATCAGTTGGTCCAGCGTCTTGAAGCCGATCACCTTGAGCATGTCGCGCATCTCGGTCGGGCTGGGACCGATATGGCGGCGATTGGCAAAGTCATAGGCTTCGTAGTCAGTCAGTTTGAAAGCCATTGCAGCGCTCCTATGAATAAGTCAGGTCGGGCGGAGACCACGCAGGCCCCCGATACATCATCACGAGCCGGTCCGGCCCGAACGGGCGGAGCCCCATTCAGGGCTCCGGTCTGGATCAGCCGATGAAGTCCTTGTAGCCGGCCTCATCCATCAGATCTTCCAGCTGCGACGCGTCGGTGATCTTGATCTTGTAGATCCATGCCTCACCTTCGGGGTCTTCGTTCAGCGCGCCAGGATTGTCGGCCAGCGCCTCGTTGACCTCGACGATCTCGCCATCAACCGGGGCATAGAGTTCCGAGGCCGCCTTGACGGATTCGATCACACCGATCTCGCCGTCTTTCTCAAACTCATCACCCACTTCCTGCTGTTCCACGAAGACCACATCGCCCAGCTGCTCGGCGGCATGTTTGGTGATGCCCAGAGTGGCTGTGTCGCCATTCACGTCGATCCACTCGTGCTCTTCGGAATAATAGGTTGCCATCTTGTCTCTCTCCTGACTTCAACGCTTGTAATTCTGGGTGACGAAGGGCAGCGCCACGATCTCGGCCGGTTGTGGCTTGCCCCGAATGATCAGATTGACGGTCTCGCCCGGCTCACCATGGCCTGCGGACACATAGCCCATCGCAACGGGGCCACCGACCGTCGGGCCAAACCCGCCCGAGGTGATCTGGCCAATCGTATTGCCTTCCGCACACTGGATCTCAACACCCTGACGCGCAGGCGCGCGGCCCTCGGGCTTGATGCCCACCAGCTTGCGGGATGCGCCCTCGGCCAGTTCTCTCTGGATGCGCTCGGCCCCCGGGAACCCGCCCTCTTCCTTGCGGCGCTTCTGGATCGCCCAGCTCAGCGAGGCTTCGATCGGCGAGGTGCTCTGGTCGATGTCATTGCCATAAAGGCACAGCCCGGCCTCCAGCCGCAGGCTGTCGCGCGCGCCCAGACCGGCCGCTTCACAATCCTCATGCGCCAGGAAGGCGCGGGTGATCTCAATCGCCTTGTCCTCTGGGATCGAGATCTCGTACCCGTCCTCACCGGTATAGCCCAGGCGCGAGATACGGCATTCGACGCCGTTGATATCGGCCACGGTGGTTTCCATGAACTTCAGATCGCGGGCGGGCGGGCAAAGCTCACCCACAACGTTCTCCGCTGCGGGGCCTTGCACGGCGACCAGCGCGCGGTCGAATATCTCGGTCACTTCGACGCCTTCGAGGTGCTCGCGCATATGCGGAATGTCCTGATGGCGCAGCGCCGCGTTCACCACCACAAAATAGTGATCCCCCGCGTTCGACACGATCAGGTCATCCATGATCCCGCCGTCTTCATTCGTAAAGAACCCGTACCGCGCCTTGCCTTCCTTCAGCGTTGCATAGGCCTGCGGGCAAAGCGCCTCAAGCTTCTCGCCCACATTCTCACCGCGCAGGATCACCTGACCCATATGGCTCACATCAAACACCGCCGCCTTCTCACGACACTGCTTGTGCTCCCCCATAATCCCCAACGGATACTGAACAGGCATCTCCCAGCCCGCAAAATCAACCATCTTTCCACCCAACTCAACGTGAAGAGAGTAAAGTGGAGTGCGATTCGGTGCGTCGGTCATGGCAGATACCTTTTCGTATCGAGTGGTCGGAACGCATACCCGTAAGTTTGCCCCAAGCTGGATCTAATGCAACGATTCAGCCTTGGTGTTTCGGCCCAGAACCGCAGCCAGAGCGGGCATGTATACGAGCGCATGCATCGGTAATGTTCCTATAGGAAACTTTTTTCCGTTAGGCAACAGACGATATTCCCAGCGCTGGTAACTGGCACATTTGCGAAGCTGCACTTTCAACTCGGAGTTTGGCTATGGTCATGCAGACAATTGAGAATTTGCGTATTCGCCACAGCTCATTACGGTTTTGGCTGCAGCCTTTGAACGGCGTGATCCAGCACATGAAGCCCGGCGATCAGGTCACTTTCGGCGGTATCCTCGGCGAAATCGTGACTGATTCCGTCAATAGACGGCACAAACAGCATGGCGACCGGCATCAGGCGCGAGACGTTGGTAGCGTCATGAAGCGCGCCCGAGGGCATCCTGCGCCATTTACCGGGCGCGACCTGTTCGGCCCCGTGCTCCAACGCAGCTCGGAGCGAGGAGTCCATGGCCACCGGCTCCAACCCCAGCATCGGGCCGTAGCTCAGGCCCATACCCATCTCTGCGGCGATCTCGGCGGCTGTGGCGCGAATGATCTCCTCCATCCTTGCCAAACGGTCGGCATCCCCGTCACGCCATTGCATCGAAAACCGCACCCGCCCCGGCACAATGGACGAGGCGTTTGGGTGCAGATCTACATGCCCAATGGTCCAGACGGTTTGCGGCGTAACCACGTTTCGAAACCGGTCGTTCAGACGGGTGCTGAACGCGGACAGAGCCTGAAACGCGTCGCGTCGTAGATGCATCGGCGTGGTTCCCGCGTGGTTCTGCTGACCTTCGAACTGAACCACCATATCGCGTATGCCAACGATGTCAGTGACTACGCCGATTTGCTCATTCTGGGTATCAAGCGTCGGGCCTTGCTCGATATGCATCTCGATGAAGCCGGTGAAGCGGGTGGGATCGACAAAGCCCCCGGCCAGATCGCCCATCGCACCCCGAGCCGTAGCGAAGGGTATGCCCGCATGGTCGGTCAGCTTGTCCGCCTGATCCAGAGGCAGACCGCCCGACCAGATGGCTGAGCCTGTGGTAACGCCAAACCGGCCCTCTTCATCTTGAAAGCTGACAACCGAGACAGGCTGATCGCTGCTGCGCGCAATCTCGAGCGCGGCGATCACGCCCAAAGCACCGTCGAGCCAGCCGCCCTCGGGCTGGCTGTCGCTATGTGACCCCATCAGCAGGGACGGCCCTTCGGCCAAACCAAACAGATTCCCGACCGGATCAAATTGCGGGGTCAGGCCCGCTTCGGCCATCCGGTTCGCCAGCCATTTCCGGGCGGCAATGTCGGCCTCGGAATAGGCAGGGCGGATGACACCTTTGCCCACGCCCGAGGCACCGAATTCGCGCAGCTTGTGCAGATCGGCCAAAAAGCGGTTTTCGTTGATTGCCATGAACTCCCCCCAACGTGTTGCGCGGCCAACCATAGCGCCCAGGTGGCAACCTGCAATCACCCTTCGATTTTTGCCAAACCCCTCTGGCCCCGGCCCGGAACCTGCCCTAAGACTTGCCAGCAAGAGGGACCGCCATGTCACATATCACACTGGTTCGTCACGGTCAGGCCAACACGGCAGCGCGGGACGAGGTTAACTATGACAAGCTAAGCGATCTGGGCCACCAGCAGGCGCGCTGGCTGGGTGCGCATCTGCGCGACACGCGGGCGCATTATCCGCGCGTCTATTGCGGCACGCTGACCCGGCATGTTGAAACGGCCTCCAGCATGGGGCTGCCTGAGCCGGTGCGCGACGCACGCCTGAATGAGATCGAGTATTTCACCCTGGCGCAACTGTTTCACGAACAGCACGGTGTGGCGATTCCGACAGATCGCGAAGGGTTTGTTGATCACCTGCCCCGCACTTTCGCTGCGTGGGCCGATGGCGACATCCGGGATGCGCCCGAAAGTTTCGAACAGTTTGAAACCCGCGTCAGTGACGCCCTGCATGAGATCGGAACCGAGGGCGGGCCAGCCATTGTTGTCACGTCGGGTGGGCTGATCTCGATGGTGGTGCGGCAGGCGATGGGTCTGGATATCCCGTCGATGGCGCGGGTGGCGCTTGCCATCATGAACACCTCGATGCACCGCCTCCACCCGATTGGAGCGCAGCTCAGCCCGGTTCTCTTCAACGCGACCCCGCATCTGGAAGCGCCAGACCGGCAATTCGCCCAGACTCATCTGTAACGAGGTCCCGATGCAGCTTTACTACGCTCCCCGCACCATCTCTGTCGCAGTCGCCATTGCGCTGGAGGAGGCCGGTCTGGACTATGAGGCGATCCGACTGGACTTTGCCGATGGCGAACAGACCAAGCCCGCCTACAAGCAGATCAACCCCAAGGGCCGGGTTCCGGCGCTGGCGGTGGATGGCGGTATCCTTACTGAGACCGGCGCGTTGCTGGACTATATCGCAACCATCGCCCCGCAGGCCGGGTTGGTCCCCGAAGACCCGGTCATGGCCGCGCGGATGCGCGAGTTGATGTACTACCTCGCCTCGACCATGCATGTGAATCATGCCCACAAGATGCGCGGGCACCGCTGGGCCGACAAGAAATCCAGCTGGAAGGACATGAAGGACAAGGTCGCGCAGACCATGACCGCGTCCTGTAAATACATCTCATCGAACGGGCTGCGCGGGCCGTTCGTTCTGGGTGAGGCCTTCTCGCTCGCCGATGCCTACCTCTATGTGGTGTGCAGTTGGCTGGAGGGCGACGGCGTGGACGTCTCGGCCTTCCCCAAAATCCTCGTATTCCGCGAGGCGATGGAGGCTCGCCCTTCCGTTCAGGCGGCCCATGCCGCCGGAATGCTCTGACAAAAGGAATGACAATGACACATCTCTGGGTCCGGGCAGAACAGCGCCCGAACGAAGAACGGGTTGGCCTGACTCCCGAAGGAGCCGCCGCGCTGATCGCGGCAGGTATTCGTGTGACGGTCGAGGAAAGCTCTGTCCGTGCCATCCCGCTGGACGGCTACAAGGACGCGGGATGCGAGATCGCGGCTGAAAACAGCTGGCCCGAGGCCCCGCAGGACGCGATCATCTTCGGCCTGAAAGAGCTGCCCGAAGACGGCACCCCCCTGCCGCATCGCCACATCATGTTCGGCCATGCCTACAAAGGCCAACATTCCGGCCGGGCGTTGTTGGAGCGGTTCAAGGCGGGCGGCGGCACGCTTTATGATCTGGAATATCTGGTCGACGTAGACGGCCGACGCGTCGCCGCCTTTGGCTATTGGGCTGGCTATGCCGGTGCCGCGGTCACGCTGAAAACATGGGCCGCGCAGCAACGCGGACAGGAATGCCCGCCCGTTGGCGTCTATGCCAACAAAGACACCCTGAACGCCGAATTGCTGGCCGAGTTGGACGCCACCGGCGCTGACCGCCCCCGTGCCATCGTCATCGGCGCATTGGGCCGTGTTGGCACAGGTGCCGCAGATATGTGCGAAGCCATGGGTGTCAGCGTCACCAAATGGGACATGGCTGAAACCGCCAGCGGAGGACCATTCCCGGAAATCCTGGACCATGACCTGTTCCTGAACTGCATTTTCGCGCGCCCCGGCACGCCGGTCTTTGTCCCGCGCGAGGCGTTGAACGCGCCGCGTAAGTTGACCGCCATCGGCGACGTGGCCTGCGACCCGGACAGCGACTATAACCCGGTCCCGGTCTATGACCGTGCCACCACGTGGGAGGCCCCCGCCCTGCGCGTTGCGACCGACCCGGTGATGGACGTGATGGCCATCGACAACCTGCCCTCGATGCTGCCGGTCGAAAGCTCGCAAGACTATGCGGCGCAACTACTGCCGTCTCTGCTGACGCTCGCCGATCTGGACAGCGGCGTCTGGGGTCGGGCAGAAGAAACCTACAAAACTCATATCGAAGGACTCTGAGCGATGACGATTCACTGGTGTGGCACCGGCCTGTCGGCCATCCCCGGCCTGCGCCGCCTGATCGAAGGCGGGCACAAGGTCACCGTCTGGAACCGAACCGTTGAGAAGGCCAAAGCCGAGGTCGGAGACCTGACCAACGACATCCGCGCCTTCGACATCGACGCTCTGGGCGCGGTGCTGGAGAAAGGCGACGTGATCGTTTCCATGCTGCCGGGCGACTGGCACGTGCCACTAGCCGAGCTGGCGATCTCGAAAGAGGCAAATTTCGTCTCATCCTCCTATATCGCGCCCGAGATGCGCGCGCTGGACGAAAAGGCGCGTGAGGCTGGTGTGGCTTTGGTCAACGAGGTCGGGCTGGACCCGGGCATCGACCATCTGATGGCGCATGCTTTGGTGGCTGACTACCGCGCCTCGGACGCTTTTGATGCGCAAAACCACCTGAGCTTCATCTCGTATTGCGGCGGCATCCCCAAGAACCCGAATCCGTTCCGCTACAAGTTCAGCTGGTCGCCTTTGGGCGTCCTCAAGGCGCTTCGCTCACCGTCAAAATCGATCCGCGACTATGCCCCGCTGGACGTCGCCCGCCCATGGGACGCGATCAGCAGCTACATCGCCCCGCTGCCAAACCCCGAAAGCTTCGAGGTCTACCCGAACCGCGACTCGCTGCCCTTCATGGCCGAATACCAGTTCGAGGATCATTGGCCAGTCAAAGAGTTCGTCCGCGGCACCCTGCGCCTTAACGGCTGGACCGATGCCTGGGCCGACGTGTTCACCGAAATCGAGACCCTCTCTGGCCCCGAAGGCGACGCGCGTCTGAAAGAGATGTCGGACCAGTTCTGGGCCGAAAACGCCTATGACGAAGGCGAGCCCGACCGCGTGGTTCTGTGCGTTGGCCTGAAAGCCGAGAAAGACGGCGTTGAGGTCTGGAACAAAACCTACGTCATGGACGCCTGGGGCGATGAACGCGGCACCGCGATGGCGCGTCTGGTGTCGATACCGGTCTCACTGGCGGTTGAAGCCGTCCTGAACCGCGCCATCCCTGCTGGCGTTCACGCAGCGCCCAGCGACCCGAAACTGGTGCAAGGCTGGATGGGTGAAATCGACACGCTCGCGCAGCATCTGCAAATCGTGGATCACCTGAGTTAACCAGCCGGCAAAAAGAAAAAGGCCATCCCAGCATGTCTGGAATGGCCTTCAATCTCGTATTATTTCCATTTCGAAGCCTGGCTTTCCTTACGACGCCCGAGCGTCAGATATATCGATTGATCGTGTCCTCGATATCGCTGCGGTTTATGCCCAACTCGGCCAACTGATTGTCGCTCAAGCCATCCAGATACTGCGCGGCACGCACAATTTCCGGACTTATGGCCTTGATACGCATGGCGCGATCAAACAACAGCAGAGCTGTAGCAGATGGCGTTGGCTGATATACGGGCGGGATGACATCAAACATATTCTTTACCTCACTCATTAAGAAAACAGCGTTTGCGAACGGTCGTGGGCCCTGTTTCAATGTCGAAGCGGGGCGCCGTTGAAAACGCTCTCATAGGCGCGCTGTTTGATCTCGCTCCGATCAATCCCGATATCCGCGAGTTGGTGATCCGAAAGTCTCTCCAGATTACGCACCGTGTTCGAGAAAATGCGTCTCCGAAAAAACTCGACCTTTGCGTCCGCGTAGTTCGAGAACAAACCGCCAAAGAGGCCAGTCCGGGCTTCTGCAGTATGTGTATGTGCCATTTCTTTTCCTCCTAAATTTGATTTTCAGTGCAGTACTGACATCAAATAAAGGGACGCTGCGTTAACCAAAAAGCAGAGTTCCATTAAAGTTTCTTTAGGAAGATGGAGCGCGATGGCGCGCGCTACCCTAAGCCTTCGGCTACATCAGATCGTTCTCGATATCCTCAGCCGATATGCCCAACGCATCCAACCCGTTCTCAAGGTGGTCCGACAGATGCGGTGTGCCGATCAGATAGTCGGCGCATGGGGTTGAGGCCTCGGATTTGGCGGTGGCAACGGCCTCGGCAAGATCCTCGGCGAAGAAGCTTTCGCGTCCGATCCACATGATGGCGACCAGCTCGGCCTGCTCATCCTCGCTCATCCGGTCGACAAAGGCGCGTAGCTCACCTTCGGCCCGTCCCAGTTCACGCCCCATCATGGCAACCTGAGCCACTTTCCTTGCCGAAATTTCCAACATGCCTTCAGCTCCTCTTGTTCGCGGTTTCGACACATCAGACCTCGACACGCGCCCTGAGTCTTTGATCTTACGCAAACAGAGGGGCAACTATCGCCGAACCCGCGACACCGGCTGATCCGGTACAGGGGCCGTGCGGAACGGACGAAACCGGGCTTTTTTGATCCACAGCTTGATTGCCTGCCACACGATCAGCACGAAGGTGCGCCGTGCACCAAACGGACGGCGCAGCAAAGACCACAGAATAGAGCGGTTGGTCAGCGGCTGGCGCGGACCCGTCAGCGTGGCGATCAGCCCGCCTCCTTCACGCCCATAGTCGATCCAAACCCCAACACGGTCGGGACGATAGTCGAAGCGGAACGTGTAATTACCCTCAATCTTTTGGAAGGGCGACACATGCATCAGCTTGTCCGCCACCACCCGGTCCGAGGGGTCGATGACCGCGAAACCCGGCTTGTGGCAGACATAGCTGTGGCGTGTCCCGTAAGTGTTCGTGACCTCGGCAACCACAGCATAAAGCTGCCGATCCCGATCGAAACAGAACCAGAAACTGACCGGGTTGAAAACATGGCCCAAAACTCTCGGCTGAGTCAGTAGCATGATCTGCGCAGGCTGGGGCACCTCCAATTCCTCAAACCGGGCGCGCAGCCATGGGGCTCCGATCCCCTGCCCCGGTTCACCACCGTGATCCGAGCTGCGCCAATTGGTGATGTTCACGCGGTCGACCGAAAAAAGCAGCGGCGTGGACAGATCGGCCTCGGGGTCCAGCAGGATGTAATCGACCGAATAGCGAAAGGCGTTTTCAATCGCCCCTTTGCGACCGTGATAGGTGTAACCTGCTATGTGGTCGATATTTTTCATTCCGCCGCGCGTCCTGCTTTGCCCGTAAATTGTTCGACTTGCGCCCTTTTCAGAAAAGAGACGTTATTTGAAATACGGAATCCACCCCGGTTTGGACTTTTTTTGTCGCATGAAAGTGATCCGCCTTGGTGCCCCCCGCGTAATCCGGTTATGTTTACCGAGATCAATACCGTGACCTTGGACGAACCTGCGGCTGAACAGGCCGCCCCTCAGCCTTGGCGCGCAAAGAAACGCATCAAGGGTAGACAGGTGAACGGAACGAACGGCAGTTGCGACACCAGGACCGAGTGGGTGGAACATGTCAGGCGCATCCGAGACGCGCAGGACCAGGCGGCTTTTGCCGAGCTGTTCCAGCATTTCGCGCCGCGTATCAAGGCGTTCCTGATGAAGTCAGGATCAGACGCTGCGCTGGCCGAAGAGTGCGCGCAAGAGGTGATGGCGACCTTGTGGCACAAGGCCCATCTGTTCGATCCGTCGCGGGCCACGGTGGCCACTTGGGTGTTCACCATCGCTCGGAACAAGCGCATTGACGTACTGCGCAAGCAACGTCGCCCTGAACCCGAGGAACTGGGATGGGGCCCCGAGGCTGAGCCGGACCAAGACGATGTCCTTGCGCTGCAACAGGAAACCGCGCAGCTGCGCACCGCCATGCTGGCGTTGCCCGAAGCGCAGAGAGAACTGATCGAGAAGGCGTATTTCGGTGATTTGAGTCACCGCGAGATTGCGTCTCAGACCGGGTTGCCCCTGGGAACGATCAAATCACGTATTAGGTTGGCGCTGGACCGCTTGCGCCACGCGATGAACTGAGATGAGCAAGATGAGCCAGTCGATTAAACATCACCTGACAGATGAGCTGCTGATGGCCTATGCCGCCGGCTCGCTGCCCGAGGCGTTCGACCTGATGGTCGCAACCCATCTGTCGCTTTGCGACCACTGCCGTGCGCGCGCCGAAAGCTATGAGGCCGTGGGCGGACATGTTCTGGATGAACAACCAGACGCCATCAGTATGAGTGACACATCCCTTGCCGCGACGATGGCCCTGATTTCTCAAGGCGCACCGACCCCCAAGCCCGCTCGTCCGGGCTGCGCCATCCTGCCGACCCCCCTGCAAGACTACGTCGGTGGGACAGTTGATGACATTCAGTGGAAACCGATTGGCATGGGCGTGAAACAGGCGATCCTGCCGACCAGCAAAGAGGCCACCGCCCGCTTGCTGTTCATTCCCGCAGGTGTCGCCGTCCCGGATCACAGCCACAACGGCACGGAACTGACAATGGTTCTTCAGGGCGCCTTTTCGGATGAGGTTGATCGCTTCGCACGCGGCGATGTCGAGATTGCAGATGAAGATCTGCATCACACGCCGACGGCCGACATCACCGAGGATTGCATCTGTCTGGCCGTTACGGACGCACCGCTGAAGTTTAGCAAACTGATGCCGCGCCTTTTCCAGCCCTTCCTGCGGATCTGATCATGTATATTTCGGATCAGAACTGCCTCTGACAGGAGATAATTCATGACCCGAACATGTTTGATCGCGCTTGGCTTTGCGTGCTTTGCCACGATTGCGTCTGCCCAGATGAAGGCTGATGTGAAGTTCGAGCCAGGCAACTTTGGCACAATGGTCAACGGTACCGTGACCGGAGATGAGTATTTTGACTACTCTCTCGGCGCGAAAGCCGGGCAAGAGATGTTTGCCGATCTCAAGGTCAGCGACACCAATGGCAATGGTGTGGTCTATTTCAACATCCTGCCCCCCGGTAGCGATGGCGTCGCGATCTATAACGGCTCGATTGACGGCAACACTGCCCGCATCGATCTGCCCGAGGACGGGGACTATACGATCCGCGTGTACCTGATGGGCAATGACCGGGATACGGGCAAAACCGTTGGCTACAATCTGGATCTGTCGATCCAGTAAGGTGCTACATGGCCCCGATATGATCGTCGGCGTTTTCAGACTTTAAGGGAATCCCCAACAGCTCTAGCGCGCCGCTGCGGCCCTTGACCTCGATCGGGGGGATGCTGACCAGCCCGTCCAAGAGGCCTGGCCCTCCAGCCGCTGTCACAAGGTCGTTCGAGACGATCAAGTCCATTTCCAGATCGCGGGTCAGGCTTTCAAGTCGTGCGGCTATGTTCACCGCGTCTCCAAAAACCGAAAACTCCAGCCTGTCCTGATCGCCTATCACGCCGAGAAAAACCTCACCCCAATGCAAGCCGATTCCGGTGCCAAGTGACGGAAGGCCCGCCGATTTGCGCTCGGCAGTCCAGCGGGCCATTTCGTCCAACAGTCCTGCGCCGCAGTTCAGGCAGCGTTTTGCGGCCTGCTCGCCGTCAAACACGATCATGACGGCGTCTCCGATGAACTTGTCGATGATACCGTTTTCCCGACGCACGACGGTTGAGACCCGACGCCTGTAGTCTGAGACCAGTTCAGAGACCTCATCCGGTTCCAGCTGTTGCGACAGTGTCGTGAATCCGCGTAGATCGATGAAAATCAAACCGGCCTTTTGGCGGCGTCCGTTTTTCAAAGCTGCCAATCCGCTGTCGCCGAGGTCTTGAACGACCTGCGAGGGCAGGTAGCGCGTCAGGTTCGCGCGACGCTGCGCCTCGGTTATGGATTGGAACAGCAACTTGTGAACCCGCCTTGCGGCGACGATCAGAACCACCCCGGCCAGGGCGATCATGAAGACACGGATCAGGTTGGGTGGGGGTGCCAGAAACAGCCAGATAGGACTGTCTGTATGACCCCGCGCGGATCCCGCATCTATCCCGATCAGGAACGCGAATCCAAGCGACAGCAAGACAACCTGCATCAACATGACCTTGGGGTTGCCGCGCAATACTCCGAAAGCCAGAACCACAGGGACCAGCCATACGGCAGGCAAAACGAAGACCTCGTCCCCGACAAGGCCGGTATTGAGCAAGCCCAACCAAACCGAGACAATCAGGAAAATAGAATCCGCACCCGACACAGGCCATGCCATCCAACCCGAAAAGCGCCCCCTGCGGGCCGCTGCCCATGTGACGAAGCCAAGCAGGAAATAGGCAAAGAGGGTTCCGAACGCGAACGCCCATTGGCGCTCAAGAACCGCATGTCCGCTGTTCGAAACCGGTTGGATCGTGACAAGGAAAAAGACGCCCAGGCCCGCTGCCACCCCCATTCGCAACAGGCCAACGATCTGCTCCGCGTTCTGCTCGGCCGTTCTCAGCAGTTGGTCAATTTCTGGCGGGTGCGCCGCATTTTTCATTCAGCAACCTGTCTGTCAGGATGCGCACTCAGCCCTCGTGCCGCGTTAAAGGGACGACCTCCGACGGGGCCTCTGGCGCCAATTCCTCAAAATCAAAGTTATCAAGCCGTTGCGCCCTGCGGCCAGCTTTTTCCGCACTGATCTTGATGTCCGAAATGTCCTTGGCCGCCTGCCCGAAATGGCGATCCAAATTGGCAACGCGGTCGCCCAGACGCTCGACATCCTTGTGTAGCATCCCAAGTTCTTTGCGGATGGCGCCTGCTTGTTCCCGCATCCGTGCGTCTTTTAGGATCGCGCGCATCGTGTTCAGCGTCGCCATACAGGTGGTCGGCGACACGATCCAGACGCGTTTGGTAAAACTCTCCTGCACCAATTCGGGGAACTTGGCGTGCAACTCGGCATAGACCGCCTCGGAGGGCAGGAACATCAGCGCGCCATCGGCGGTTTCGCCATCCAGAATGTATTTCTCGGCAATATCGTTGATGTGTTTGCGCACCGTGCTGCGGAACATCTGAACCGCCGCCTTCAGCTCGGCGTCATTGGTCGAGCCAATCAGCGCCTCATAGGCCTCCAACGGGAATTTGCTGTCGATCACAATCGGCCCCGGAGGGTTCGGCAGATGGATCAGACAATCCGCCCTGCGTCCGTTCGAGAGAGTCTCCTGCAGCTGGAAACTGTCATGCGGCAACGCCTTAGAGACGATGTCATTCAGCTGAATCTCACCAAACGCGCCCCGAGTCTGTTTGTTCGACAGAATATCCTGCAGCGACAACACATCGCCGGACAGCTTGGTGATGTTGTCCTGAGCCTTGTCGATGGCGGCCAACCGCTCCTGCAGCTGAGTCAGCGAGGTCGCGGTCTGCTTAGAGGACCCGTGCAGAGATTCCTTCATCCGCTCCTGCATCTCAGCCAGCGCGCGGGCTGATTTCATGGCATTGTCGGCCAGCCGGTCATTCATCTGCTGCTGTACCGAGGACAAGCGGGCTTCGACCGTTTGGATCACCTGCACCTGCGCATTGGCCTGCGTGTCCGAGACATTCTGCAACCCGCCGCGCAATTGCTCCTGCCCCTGCCCCAAGGCCTGCACATGTTGCCCCAGATGTGCCATCTGACGCGCCAGAGGTTCTGCCATCCGCGCGGAACGCTGCGACGCCCGTAGCGACAGGAACAGCAACAAAAGGATCAGCGCCAGAACGCCACCCGCAACGAGGATTACGGGGTCATTCAGTGCATATTGGGTGCCTGCAAGCTCGATCATATAAACCTGTATGTTCTCGTTTTGTTTCTATCTTTTTTAGACGCTTTGCGTGACCGGATCAACTGCGCCCGAACAGGCGCTCGATATCGCTGAGTTTCAGTTCAACATAAGTGGGTCGCCCGTGGTTGCATTGGCCGGAATGCGGGGTGGCCTCCATCTCGCGCAGCAGGGCGTTCATTTCCTCGGCCCGCATCCGGCGGCCAGAGCGGATCGAACCATGGCAGGCAACGCGGCTGAGGATCGCCTCAATCCGCGCCTGCACCATCTGACTGTCGCCCTGATCGGCAAGCTCATCGAGGATATCCAGGATCATCGCCCGGGCATCGACCTCGCCCAGAATGGCAGGGGTTTCGCGCACGGCAATGGCACCGCCGCCAAAAGGCTCCAGCGTCAGGCCAAGGCGTGAGAGGTCATCGGCCACCGCCATCAACCGTGCGCAATCGCCTTCGGACAGCTCGACGATCTCGGGGATCAGCAAAGCCTGCGCGGCGATACCGTTCTCGGCCATCTGCGTTTTGAGTTTTTCATAGACCAACCGCTCATGCGCGGCGTGCTGGTCGACGATGACCATCCCGTCGGCGGTTTGGGCTATGATATAATTCTCATGCACCTGCCCGCGTGCGGCCCCCAAGGGCAGGTCCTGCGGCACAGGTTCTTCAGCGGTCACCGGGGTCACAACCGGGGCGGGCTCGACAATGCTGCCGCTATAGTCCCTTGCCAATTCAGCAAAGCCGGGGGATTGCGCCCGATACGCGGCTTGCCGGGCCGCCTGCGACGGCCGGTCCATCTGGTAGACCCGCGCAGGGGTAGGCTGCGGCGCCTCGGGCCGCATCGCGCCCAAAGTCGCGTTGGCAACGGTCGAGGACGCCCGATGCCCGGCTTCGGCCAGCGCGTGACGTAGGGAGGAAACGATCAAACCGCGCGCAACGCCCGGATCGCGGAACCGAACCTCTGACTTGGCTGGGTGCACATTGACGTCTACCAGCGTCGGATCGCAGTCGATGAAAAGCGCCGCAGCCGGGTGTCGGTCGCGGCTGAGGAAATCAAAATACGCGGCCCGAAGCGCGCCAGTCAGCATCTTGTCACGGACTGGACGGCCATTGACGAACAGATATTGCGCAACCGCAGCCCCGCGCGAATAGGTCGGAAGGGCAGCGTACCCGTACAACCGAATACCTTCGCGGGTCGCGTCAATCTGCAAGGCGTTTTCGGCGAACTCGCGCCCGATCACGCGGGCCAGACGGGCGTGAAGGGCATCGAAAAGATCGCCATTCTCGCGGTCGGCGCGGAAGGTCACGCGGCCCTCACCTCCGCCCGAAACATCGCGCAAGGTGAACGTGACGGCAGGCTCAGCCATAGCGAGGCGTTTGACCGTATCGCCAATGGCCTGCGCCTCGGCCCGGTCGGTGCGCATGAACTTGAGCCGCGCCGGCGTGGCGAAGAACAGATCGCGCAGCTCGACCACTGTTCCTGCGCGAAGGGCGGCGGGCTTCACCGCCTCCATCTTGCCGCCCGAAACCGCAATTGACGCCGTATCCGCCCCTGGAACACGGCTGGTGATCGACAAACGACCCACCGCGCCGAGCGAGGGCAAAGCCTCACCCCGAAAGCCGAATGTGTGAATGTTCAACAGATCGGATCCGTCGATTTTCGAGGTCGCATGGCGCGACATGGCCAGCGGCAAATCCTCGGGCGCGATACCACAGCCATCATCGGTGACACGAATCAAGGTCTTGCCCCCATCCGCGATATCTATGGCAATGCGGGTGGCTCCGGCGTCGATGGCATTTTCAACCAGTTCCTTGACGGCCGAGGCCGGGCGCTCGACAACCTCACCCGCCGCGATGCGGTTGATCGCAGCATCGTCGAGCTGCCGGATAACGGGTCGTGTTTCGCTGATATTGGGGGTCGTCTGCGCCATACCACCAGACCTAGCACATCACAGCCCGATTCTGCCACCGGATTGAACCGTAGTAACGGCCGATCTTTCTGAATAAGAGAGGAGGGGGGCCGGACAGTGTTCGGGGGCTGGCTGTGCCGCCCTCACCGAACCCTGCCCGGACTTACCGAAGTGAGTGGTAGTTGTTAGCCGGTAATGTAATTGACGTAACATGCAATTAGTTAAATTGCTTATTAAGAGTCATCTTTATTTACTCTGGGCAAAGTTCAGCCGATGACCTGCGGGAACCAGTGGCAGGAAAGTGCCGCTTCACGCAGGTGTGTGCGCACCCACTCGGGTGCGGCACGGGCCGAAAATGGCGGTCAGGGCCAGGATCACGCCGGACATGGTGGCGATCATCCCGGCCGCGCTGACCGCATCCGCCGCGCCCAGCCAAAGCGGGCCATACCCGGCCAGAACATAGCCCGACACGGCTGAGAGGATGGCGAAACCCACGCTCCAGGCGATTTGCGTCTCCAGCCGGTTGGTCATCATGCGTGCCGCAGCCGGGGGGCAGATGAACATGGCGATCACGATGATCGAGCCGACCGCATCAAAGGCGGCAACAGCGGCGATCGCGGCGACGATGACCAACGCCAGCCCAAGCGCGCCCGTGCGGATGCCCATGGTGCGCGCGAACCCCTCATCGAAGGTCGAGATTTTCAGCGGCCGCCAGAAGAGCCATGTGAACAGCAGAACACCCAGCATCGTCACCGCGATCCGAGGCAGTTCAGGCGGCAGCCCGGCCAAGGCCTGCAAGTCCCAAAGTGAGGACCAGCCCGTCGCATCCAGCCAGATCAGGCTTTCCAGATTGCCGTAAAGCGCATGTTCCACATCCAGATGCACGGTTGAGGTATCCGTCTGCTCCAACAGCAGCACGCCTCCCGCGAACATGGTGGTAAAGACCACGCCCATCGCCGCGCCCGGTTCGATTTGACCCAGCCTCCGGATCGCCTCGATCAGAACAACGGCAACGATCGCCGCCCCCGCCGCGCCCAGCATCATGGGCCAGGTCGAGATCGCTCCGGTCAGCAGAAAGGCCACAACGATACCGGGCAGCACCACATGGCTGATCGCATCCCCGATCAGGGCCTGTTTGCGCAGCACGAGGAAGTTGCCGGGCAAGGCGCAGGCGATCGCCGCAAAGGTGCCGATCAGCAGCGGCGTCAACGACAGGGGTACGAATTCCGCACCACTCATGTCGGAACCCCCTGTGGTCCGCCGATGCGGTGGTCTATTTCCGCGATCTGATCCTTGGTCAGTACGGTTTCGATGTCACGCAGGCCATCGTATAGCGCGGCAGTCGCCTCATGCGCCTGATCCGCGCGCACGACCTCCCACCGCTTTTCATCGCGCAACGCTTTTGCAGCGCGGGCTTTGCCAGCCTCGGTCGCCACGCCATCGGCGCGTACAAGGTCAGCCCGGCGCAACAGGCGCAGGGTCAAAGGCTCGTAGATTTTCTGGCCTTGCGCCAAAGCCAACAGCCCTTGCCGGATATGCACCCGACGTTGGAACCTCAGATGGCGCAGAACGGCGGCCAGAATCCCTCGGACCGGGGCGAGGAACAGGGACAGGACAAAGAAGGCGAAGCTGACCAGAACGATGATTGGCCCGGTCGGCAAGTTCGGCGCAGTGGCCGACAGGGCGGCGCCGATATAGCCTGCAAAACCGCCCGCGAGACCGGCCAACAAGACAACGCGATCCGACCGCTCGGACCAGAACCGCGCGGTGACCGGAGGGATGATCAGCAAAGCCACGATCAGGATCAGGCCGACGATTTTCAGGCCGACCACAGTGACCGCCATCACAAACCCCATCATCGCGAGGTCAATGCGATGCACGGGCAAGCCCCGGGCCGCGGCATATTCGGGATCAAACGCCACCAAAGTCATCGGGCGGCGCAGGATCATCACAAGCACCAGAGTCGCCGCACCTCCGATCGCGATGATCAAGGCATCCGCCCACAGCATCCCGGCGGTTGATCCGAGAAGGAAGCCCTCCAACCCCGCTTGCCGACCAACGCCCATAGTCTGAATGACGGTCAACAGGACGATGCCAAAACCAAAGAACACCGACAAAACCGCGCCGATGGCGGCATCTTCGGCCAGTCGCGTGTGGCGGGTTAACCAGTTCAGGCATAGCAGACCAACCCAGGCTGACACAGCCGATCCCGCCAGCAGACCCAGCAGGTTGCGCCCGTCTTCACCAAGGGCGACCAGCAACATGAAGGCCAGGCAGACCCCCGGTAAAGTCGCATGGCTGATCGCGTCGCTGACCAGCGCGCGTTTGCGCAAAAATAGAAAGGTGCCAGTCACGCCGGCTGAGACTCCCAGCAAGCTTGCACCAATAGCGACCAGCGTGGCGTTGTAGCCAAGCTGCAGGCTGAGCGCATCCCAGAGCATTCCCTACCCCAGCGCGCGCGAAATCTGGTCGATTTGGGCGGTGGCCAAGCGGCCTCCGTATGCGGATTGCAGGGTTTCGGCGGTAAAGGCCTGCGCCACCGAGCCTTCGGCGATCTTGCGCGTGTTGATCAGGAAGACATGATCAAAGTAGTCCGAGACCGTGGCCAGGTCGTGATGCACGACCACAACGGTCTTGCCCGCCTCTTTCAGCGATTTCAGCACCGCGATGATGGCTTTTTCGGTGGCCGCATCGACACCAGCGAAGGGCTCGTCCAAGAGATACAGATCGGCGTCCTGCGCCAAGGCACGTGCCAGAAACACGCGCTGTTGCTGGCCACCTGAAAGCTGACCGATCTGACGATCCGCAAAGTCGCGCATGCCAACGCGGTTCAGGCAATCCATCGCTGCCGCTTTGTGCCGCGCGCGAACACGGCCCAACAGGCCCAGTTGACGCGACAGGCCCATGAGAACCACATCAATCACGCGGGTCGGAAAATCCCAGTCAACACTGGCGCGCTGCGGGACATAGGCGATCCGGGCACGCTGTGCCTCGAGCGGTTGACCAAATACAGTCACCTGCCCTGACAAGGGCGTCACGATCCCAAGCGCCGCTTTCAGGAGTGTCGATTTCCCTGCCCCATTTGGGCCGATAATCGCGGTCATCGCCCCCGGCTGAACCGTCATATCCACGGAGAATACGGCAGGCTTCTGACCGTATGAGACTGTTAGACCCCGCACCGCCAGCGGGCTGGCCTCAATCCCTTGGTCTTCGACGGAAACACCCTGAACCGCTGCAAGCTCTAGCATCACTCAAAACCCCGCAGACAGTTTGCCGTTCAGACCCTGATCTGGAACATCCGCCCCCAAGGCCCCTGCGATCACGGTGATATTGTGATCCAGCATGCCGACATAGGTGCCCTCATAGGTACCTGGCTCGCCCATGGCATCGGAATACAGCTCCCCACCGACCGAGACTTTGTGCCCCTTGGCCGCAGCCCCTTCGATCAGCGCGCGCATCGAGCGATCCGAGACCGAGCTTTCCACGAATACGGCGGTCAACTGGCGGTCGACCAGAGTATCGACCAGCTCTCCGATCCGATTCAGACCGGCCTCGGACTGGGTCGAGATGCCTTGCACGCCCATTACTTCATAGCCATAGGCCGCACCGAAATAGCCAAAGGCGTCATGTGCGGTCAGTAGAACGCGGCTGTCTTCGGGCACTGCGGTCAGGGCCTGTTCTGCATAGGCTGTCAGAGCGTCCAGCTCGGACAGATGCACCTGTGCGTTTGCGGCAAAAATCTCGGCAGCCTCGGGTCGGGCCTCGGTTAGTGTCTCTTGGACCTTGGTGACCACATCAGCCCAAAGGGCCGGGCTCATCCAGATATGCGGGTCATATTTGTCGGCATAGTCATCATGCGCGCGCAGCTTCGAGTTATCAACGCTTTCGGCCACGGCAACCACGGTCTGCTTGCGGCCGAGGTCTTCAAAGAAATCTTCCATCTGCGCCTCAAGGTAGAGACCGTGCCACAGCACCAGATCCGCGCGGGTCATGGCGACGATATCGCTGCGGGTCTGGCGATAGGCATGCGGATCAACGCCGGGACCCATGAGGCCCTTTACTTCAACCTGATCGCCGCCGACCTGTCGAACGGCGTCGGCAATCATGCCGGTCGTCGCCACGACCTTCAGCGGCGCCTGCGCCCATGCAGCAAGCGGCATGGCCGCGGCGATAGCGAGAGCAGCAAGGAAACTGCGACGAATCATGGTTGATCTCCGGAATTCGGACCCTGTTGCGATTAAATATGAGAACGACTCGCAACTAAGTCAATGCTATTGCGAATTAGTCGCAACAAAATCCCAATTTATTTGTCCAAATGGTCAAAAAACTCCCTCGAAACCGCTCTGCTGCCTTCCATTTACCGCCAAGCCGTGCGATTTTGGCGCAAACCTCCCAAAGGATGTGAGAATGGAACCGCAGCGCTCAGACAGCCCCGTGCGCACCGCGCATCTGCCGCAAGTCACTGAACCCAGAAACCCTGGAATGGACCTTGATCTGGATTGGGTAAGGGCCGTTCAGGCCAATACCTCAGCGATCGAGCGCCGGGCAGCAACCCTGCCCGGTCGGCGGTCGGTGAAGAAGGACTATCAGGCCGCGTGGCTGCTGAAGGCGGTCACGATGATCGACCTCACCACCCTGTCAGGTGACGACACGGTGGGGCGCGTGCGCCGTTTGTGCGCTAAAGCGCGCCAGCCGGTTGCGCCAGCAACTTTGCAAGCGCTGGATATGCCTGCGATCACAACCGGGGCCGTCTGCGTCTATCACGACATGATCGAGACTGCCGTTGCCGCTTTGAAAGGCACTGGGATACCGGTTGCTGCGGTCTCCACCGGGTTTCCGGCTGGCCTGTCGCCGTTCCATTTGCGCGTGGCGGAAATCGAAGAAAGCGTGAAAGCCGGAGCTGAAGAGATCGACATCGTCATCTCGCGCCGCCATGTGCTGTCGGGCGATTGGCAGGCTTTGTATGATGAGATGAAGGCCTTCCGCGCTGCCTGCGGCGATGCCCATGTCAAAGCCATTCTGGCGACCGGAGAGCTGGGCAGCCTGCGCAACGTCGCCCGCGCCTCACTGGTGTGCATGATGGCCGGGGCGGATTTCATCAAGACCTCGACCGGTAAGGAAAGCGTCAACGCCACCCTGCCCGTCTCGCTGGTGATGATCCGCGCGATCCGCGACTACTATGACCGCACCGGGTATCGCGTGGGGTACAAGCCTGCGGGCGGTATCTCCAAGGCCAAGGATGCCTTGGTTTATCTGTCGCTGATCAAGGATGAGCTGGGCGACCGCTGGCTGGAGCCGGACCTTTTCCGCTTTGGCGCCTCGTCACTTCTGGGCGATATCGAACGGCAGTTGGAACATTATGTGACGGGCGCGTATTCCGCCGGTTATCGTCACTCCATGGGCTGAGGAAAAGAACAATGACAGTCAAAGAAATCTTCGAGACCATGGACTATGGCCCCGCCCCCGAAAGCGCAGCTGAGGCATTGGCCTGGCTGGTCGATCAGGGCGATGCGTTCGGTCACTATATCGACGGGAGTTTCACCAAACCGGGCAAAGGGTTCGAAAGCAGCAATCCCGCGACCGGAGAGGTTCTGGCCAAGCTGACCCAGGCCAAGCAGGCGGATGTGGACGCGGCCGTCGCTGCGGCCCGCAAGGCGCAACCCAAGTGGGAGAAACTGGGCGGCGCAGGCCGGGCGCGGTATCTCTATGCCATTGCGCGGCTGTTGCAGAAACATTCGCGCCTTTTTGCCGTGCTGGAGAGCATGGATAACGGCAAGCCGATCCGTGAATCGCGTGACATCGACATCCCTCTGGCGCAGCGACACTTCTACTACCACGCCGGTATGGCGCAACTGATGGAGAGCGAGTTGCCCGATGCTGAGGCCTTGGGCGTGTGCGGGCAGATCATCCCGTGGAACTTCCCTTTGTTGATGCTGGCCTGGAAGATCGCGCCCGCGCTTGCGATGGGGAATACGGTGGTGTTGAAACCGGCCGAATATACCTCGCTGACCGCGCTGCTGTTCGCTGATATCTGCTCACAGGCCGGGCTACCCAAAGGCGTCGTCAATATCGTGACCGGAGACGGCGCGGTGGGTGAGATGATCGTGAACGCGGACGTGGACAAGATCGCGTTTACCGGCTCGACCGTTGTGGGGCGGCGTATCCGCGAGGCGACTGCGGGCTCGGGTAAGGAGCTGACCTTGGAGCTGGGCGGCAAGTCCGCCTATATCGTCTTCGACGACGCTGACATCGACAGTGCGATCGAGGGGCTGGTAGATGCGATCTGGTTCAATCAGGGGCAGGTTTGCTGTGCAGGGTCCCGTCTGCTGGTGCAAGAGGGCGTTACCGACCGCTTTCACGACAAGCTGCGCGCCCGGATGGACGGCTTGCGCATCGGTGATCCGCTGGACAAATGCATCGACGTCGGCGCGGTTGTGGACCCGGTTCAGCTGCAGACCATCAAATCCTTGATCGACAGCAACACCGCAGGCCATGTCTACCACGCAGCCTGTGAGCTGCCGGAAAACGGCTGCTACTACCCTCCGACGCTGATCTCGGGGCTCGAGACCTCGGACCCGCTGATGCAGGAGGAGATTTTTGGCCCGGTTCTGGTCTCCTCGACCTTCCGCACCCCGGCTGAGGCTGTCGAGCTGGCGAACAACACCCGCTACGGCCTGGCCGCAACGGTCTGGACCGAGAATGTGAACCTCGCACTGGATATCGCGCCCAAGCTGGTTGCGGGCGTGGTCTGGGTCAACGCGACCAACCTGTTCGACGCCGCCGCCGGGTTCGGCGGAGTACGCGAAAGCGGTTTTGGCCGCGAAGGCGGATGGGAGGGGCTGACGGCCTACACGAAGCCCAAGGGCAAAGCCAAGCCTCTGGCGAAGGTCGAGGCGACCATGGGCGAAGGTGCCTCGGTGGACCCCATCGACCGCACCGCCAAGATGTATATCGGCGGCAAGCAGGCGCGGCCCGACGGCGGGTATTCCAAGCCCATCTGGGGCAAATCCGGCCTGCTAGGCCATGTGGGTTTGGCGAACCGCAAGGACGTTCGCAACGCGGTCGAGGCCGCGGCGGACGCGAAAGGCTGGTCCAAGACCACCGGTCATCTGCGGGCACAGATCCTTTACTATATTGGCGAGAACCTCTCGGCCCGCGCGGGTGAATTCGCCGCCCGTATCGACGCCATGACCGGCAAAAAAGACGGTGCGAAAGAGGTCGAGGCCTCGATCCAGCGCCTGTTCACCGCAGCGGCCTGGGCCGACAAATTTGACGGTCAGGTGCATGGCGTTCCGATCCGTGGCGTAGCAATTGCCATGAAAGAACCCGTCGGCGTGATCGGTGCGCTCTGCGCGGATGAGGCGCCGCTGCTGGGTCTGGTCTCGGCGATGGCCCCTGCGATTTCGATGGGGAACCGGGTGGTGTTGGCGGCGTCGGAGCCGTATCCGCTGGCGGCGACGGATTTCTATCAGATCCTCGAAACCTCGGACGTGCCCGCAGGTGTAGTCAATATCCTGACCGGCAGCCATGCGGAATTGGCAAAACCGCTGGCCTCGCACCTGAACGTCGACGCGGTCTGGTCCTTCTCGTCCACCGATCTGTCCAAGGACATCGAAGCAGTCTCAGCCGGGAACCTGAAACGGACCTGGGTCAATAACGCGACGGCATTTGATTGGAGCATGGACCATTCCCGCCGCTTCCTTCAGGCTGCGACCGAAGTGAAAAACATCTGGGTGCCCTACGGCGAGTAGGGCTCCCGCATCACGGGAGGCCCACATGGACTTTGAAAACAAAACCGTCATCGTCATTGGCGGCACCAGCGGTATTAACCGGGGCATTGCCGAGGCCTTTGCGGCCTCGGGCGCGAGGTTGGCGGTTGCCAGCCGTTCACAAGAGAAAGTGGATGACACGGTCGCTGCGCTGAAAGCGGCAGGCGCGGCAGAGGCCATCGGTGCGGCGTTTGACGTGCGCGATCCGGACGCCGTGGCGGCGGGGTTGAAACAGTTCCATGATGCGTTTGGCGATTTCGACGTGCTGGTGTCAGGTGCGGCGGGGAATTTCCCGGCGCTGATGTCCGAGATGTCGGTCAATGCGTTCAAGACCGTAGTCGACATCGATCTGATGGGTACCGTTCATGTTCTGAAAGGGGCTTATCCCTACCTCAAACGTCCCGGTGGCAGCATCATCAACATCTCGGCCCCGCAATCCTATCTGCCGTACGAAGGGCAGGCTCATGTCTGCGCGGCAAAGGCGGGCGTTGATCAGATCACCCGAACCCTGTCCATGGAATGGGGCGTCGAAGGCATCCGTGTGAACTCGGTCGTGCCTGGTTTCATCGAGGGCACCGAAGGGGCCAAACGCCTTGCGCCAACACCCGATGCGGGCGAAGCGCTGCGTAAGGACGTTCCATTGGGCCG
This sequence comes from Ruegeria profundi, assembly GCF_049800715.1. Taxonomy (GTDB): domain Bacteria; phylum Pseudomonadota; class Alphaproteobacteria; order Rhodobacterales; family Rhodobacteraceae; genus Ruegeria; species Ruegeria profundi_A. The sequence goes on along the minus strand of NZ_JBNAFO010000009.1, from coordinate 208,368 downwards.
TTGGGGCCAACCGCAGGACGTGGCCAACGCTTGCCTCTTCCTCAGCTCAGATACGGCCAGCTATATCAGCGGCACAATCATGGCGGTTGATGGAGCCTTGTATCAGCGCGGCTCGGGTAAGTTTGGCCAGATGATGGGTCAGATGCTGCGGGCGGCGAAAGAGGGCTAACGCTTGAAGGCTGAATGTTTAGCCGTAGGGCTTTGTTTCGACTACAGCTAGCTCAAGAGCTTCTGAAATAGATCCCTGCGGCGACCAGCAGCGAGGTCAGGACGCCAGCCACCACGTAAAGTGCAAATGCGCTGAGCAGGGACTGGCCAAGAATCAAAGCTGCCGCAAAGGTCAGCAACCCTGCAACTGTGCCCAATCCCATAATCGCAACTACCATAGCGTCACTATCCATCCCAAGCTGTGACAAGAGATGAGGACCAAGGGAATCCCATCTCATATTCCGATTATCACAGAATTCTCGACATTTCTGGCTAAAGTATGGCCAAGACGCGTTAACGGTTAGTTAAGGCGGAGAGTTGCCGATCCGGTAAGCGGCGCATCGCTCGTTATCAATAGGTACCCTGCCCTCAGCGTGGAGGGACGGCGTCAGCCGTCCACACCTTCGGGTTTTCCGACGATGGTGAAGTGCAGGCCCTCCGGGTCCAGCAGTTCGGACGCCACGCGGTTGATCTCATCCAGCGTCACCGCATTCACCTTGTCGTTGCGGGTCGCGATATAGTCGATTGGCAGACCCTGCATTTGCATCCCGACCATGATCCCGGCAATACGGCCGTTGCCATCAAACCGAAGCGGATAGGCGCCGGTCAGATAGGTCTTGGCGTCGTCCAACTCCTTCTGGGTCACACCCTCGGACGCCGCTCGGGCCCATTCGTCGCGGATCACCTCGACGGCTTCGGCGATGCGATCGTTGGAGGACGACACCGAACCCAGATAGACCGAGGCAAGATCCTTGGGCGCAAGATAGGAATAGACGCCGTAGGTCAGGCCGCGCTTTTCGCGCACCTCTTGCATCAGGCGACTTTCGAATCCGCCGCCGCCAAGGATGTGATTCAGCACAAAGGCCGCGAAGAAATCAGGATCGTCACGGTCGATCCCTTTCTGCGAGAACAGCGCCACGGATTGTGGCGTGTCGAATTCGACCACGCTTACGCCGCCCTCAATCTGAACCTCGGCCCTTTCCGGGATCGGTTTGCCAGTCTCGGGCAGGTCCAGCAGCAAGGTATCCAGAAGTACGCCCAGCTCTTCGGCGGTAATGTCGCCGACAGCGCCCACATAGAGGCGATCCTTAGCAAATACGCTCTCATAAGCGGTGACTACATCGTCGCGCGTCAAGGCTGCCACGGTTTCAAGTGTGCCTTTGCCCTCGGACCCGTAGGGATGATCGCCATAGGCCATAGCGGCAAAGCTGCGACCGGCTATATCGTTCGGATCGGTCTGGTCCGAGCGCAGGCCGGACAGGATCTGCGCCTTCACACGTTCCACCGCGTCTTCATCAAAGCGCGGCTCAAGCAAGGTTGTGCGCAGCAGATCAATCACCTCGCCCCGGTTTTCGGTCAGGAAACGGGCCGAGATCGAAACCGAGTCGTCCCCGGCATTATAGTTGAATGAGGCGGCCAGCGACTCCAGCTCGCGCGCATAGGTGCGGGCATCCATATCACCCGCACCCTCTTCAATCAGGCCGCTCATCAGGTAGACCGCACCGCGCTTGTCCGGGTCATCCAGCGAGGTGCCGCCGCGAAAGCGTAGCTCTAGCGCTGCAAACGGGATCGAATGATCCTCAACCAGCCACGCTGTGATGCCACCGGGCGAGGTGACCTCCTCAATCTCGATCTCGGCCCATGCGGGCAGCGCGATGACAAAGGCGATCAAGGTTGCGAAGATGCGTTTCATTGGGTCACCTCATCATCCTTCATCAGCCAGCCGGTGACCGAGCTTTCCAGTTGCAGAACCTCGCGGGCGGCGGCGATGATTTCATCCCCGGTCACGGCCTGCAGGACGTCGGGCCAGGCCTGTACATCCTCAACCGTCAAGCCGCTGGTCAGAGCACGGCCATAGCGGTTGCCGATGCCGTCCACATTGTCTCGGGCGTAGGTCTGCGAGGCGCGCAGCTGCATCTTGATCCGGTCAAGATCTTCTTCGTTCACGCCCTCGGCGATGAACTCTGCCACGACCCGATCCATGGCATCCTCGGCCTCTTGCAGCGAGACACCTTCGGCCGGAACAACCAAAAGGTCAAAGGTGGTGTCATCCAGTGAGACCCCCCGGTAGAACGCGCCTGCATAGGTAACGACCTGATCTTCGAATTGCAGTTTCTCGTTCAGATATGAGGTCGTTCCGCCCCCGAGCAGTTCAGCCAATAGAAACAGGGCGGCCGCTTTCTCCTGCGCACCCGGATCGCGTTCCGGGGCGAGGTAGCTGCGCTGCACATAGGGCTGCGACACACGTGGGTCTTTGTAGGTCAGGCGACGTTCCGCCGTTTGCGGAGGCTCCTGCGAGCGGATGCGTTCCGGCAGGTCCGGGTTAGCCGGGATCACGCCGTAATACTGATCCGCAAGGCTGCGCACGTCGTCCGGGTCGACATCTCCGGTCACGACAAGGATGGCGTTATTGGGGGCGTAGTGCGTCTGGTAGAAGGAGAGCGCGTCCTCCATGTCCAGCGTCTCCATCTCATGCCGCCAGCCGATGATCGGGACGCCGTAGCGGTGGTTGAGGTACTGCGCTGCGTTCATCTGCTCGCCAAACAGCGCGCGCGGGTTGTTGTCAGTGCGCTGGTTCCGCTCTTCCAGAATCACGTCGCGTTCGGTGGCAATATCGTCTTCAGACAGGCGAATATTGCGCATCCGATCCGATTCCATCTGCATCATCAGCTCCAGCCGGTCGGCCGCGACGCGCTGGAAATAGGCTGTGTAGTCATAGGAGGTAAAGGCGTTGTCATTACCCCCATTGGCCGCAACCGTGGCCGAGAATTCGCCCGGTGCCAGAGTATCGGTGCCCTTGAACAGCAAGTGTTCGAGGAAATGCGCCACGCCGGACGACCCGATCGGCTCATCTGCCGATCCGGCGCGATACCAGACCATGTGCTGCACAACTGGCGCGCGGTGATCCTCGACCACGACGACATCCATGCCGTTGTCCAAAGTGAAGGTTGTGACCGCCTCTTTCCCGTCCTCGGCCAGGACCGGGGTGGCTGCCATCAGGGCGGCAGATAGTGCCAAAGCCCGAACCATGGGGCATCCTCCGTTTCGTTTCTAGACTTCAAACTACGGTGGAGCCCGTCGGGATCAAGGGAGATGACAGAAAGTTAAAGAATTATTCATTCGGAGGTGAAGACGGTGTCTCTACCCCAATGCGACGGGCTGCATCGGTTTCGACAAAGGGATCGATCGACTGACGTTCGTAAACCTGCTGGTAGCGGTCGACCGGGAACAGGCGCAGACCGGTCCAACGGCCACGGCGCTTGCGGAAGGCTTCATCATCAGCCTCGACCACGGCGCGCGCGTTCGCCGGAACGCCATAACGGCTTGAGGCTGTTACAAGCGCGGCATCCGAGGATGGGATCGCCGCATTCGGGTTCAGCGCCGATGCGTTGCCCCCAAGGGCCACCACGGCGTCTGCGTTCGGATTCGGATCCGTCAGGTTGCCACCGCCCGGTGTAGGGGCCGGCAGAAACGCATAGTCCTTCGGCTGGGTCAGGGGTTTGACCGGCAGCACGGAGAACTCATCCGGCCCTTCCCCCGGAGGGTCAAGATCGCGCAGGCCGGGGTTGTTGCAGCCCGCAACGGCTGCACCAAGGATCATGGCAATTAGGGCGCGCGACAACCGCATCAGAGTCTCCAACCTGTTTCAGGTGCTTTTAACGCATCTCTTCGGGCGCGTCACGAGGCCTTTTTACTGTCGAACAACACCAGCCCGATGGCACCGGCAAAGATGAACACATCCGCCAGATTGAACACGAAGGGATTGTTGATGCCGCAACAGGACATGTTCAAGAAATCCAGAACATAGCCATACAGCACCCGATCAACCACATTGCCCAGCGCGCCACCGATCAGCAGTCCGCCACTCAGCAGCATCACCTTGGTCGGGGCCGACCGCCACAGCCAGATCGCAACCGCGATACAGACGGCCACGGAAATGCCAATCAGAACCCACCGCGCAGCGTCTGAGTTGCCTTGGAAAAGGCCAAAGTTGATCCCGCGATTCTCGCCGTATTTGAAAACAAGCAGCGGCGGCAGCACCTCGATATTGCCCTCAGCCACGCGCATCACGTGAACGACCAGATATTTGCTGATCTGGTCGATCAGAAATGCCGTGAGTGCGGCCCAGAGCAAAAGACGGCTGCGCATCAGTGGCGGAAGTGGCGCATGCCGGTGAAGACCATGGCCAGACCAGCCTCGTCTGCCGCAGCGATCACTTCGTCGTCGCGCATTGAACCGCCGGGCTGAATCACGCAGGTCGCACCTGCCTCAGCCGCTTCCATCAGACCGTCTGGGAAGGGGAAGAACGCATCCGAGGCCACGGCTGAGCCGATGGTCAGCGGCTGCGGCAATCCCAGCACATCAGCCATACGCTCGGCTTTCTTTGCCGCAATCAGCGCCGAGTCGACGCGGCTCATCTGGCCTGCGCCAACCCCGACGGTCGCCCCGTCCTTGACGTAGACGATAGCGTTGGATTTGACGTGTTTGGCGACTTTCCACGCAAACAGAAGGTCTCGCATCTGTTCGTCGGTCGGCGCCTTCTTGGTGACCACTCTCAGGTCATCCATGCCGACAAAGCCGTTATCCTTGTCTTGGACCAGAAGACCACCGGCCACCTGACGCACGGTTTTCCCACCGGCGGTCACGTCCGGCAGACTCTCGGTCGTCAACAGGCGCAGGTTCTTCTTGGCGGCAAAGATCTCCTTCGCCTCATCCGAGGCACCGGGGGCAATGACGACCTCGGTGAAGATGCCGGTGATTTCCTGCGCTGTCTCCGCGTCCAGAGGCTGGTTGAGCGCAACAATCCCGCCAAAGGCCGAGGTCCGGTCGCAATCGAAAGCCGATTTATACGCGTCCAGCAAACTCGCTCCGGTCGCGACACCGCAGGGGTTGGCGTGTTTGATAATCGCGCAGGCGGCAGTGTCGGCAGGGTTGAACTCGGCAACCAGCTCAAAGGCTGCGTCGGTGTCGTTGATGTTGTTGTAGCTCAGTTCCTTGCCCTGATGCTGAAAGGCGGTCGCCACGCCGGGGCGGTTGGTGCCATCGGTATAAAACGCCGCCTGCTGGTGGCTGTTCTCGCCATAGCGCAGGGTCTGTTTCAGCTCACCGGCAAAGGCACGGCGCTTGGGGGCCTCCAGCTGTAGGGCATCAGCCATCCAGTTCGAAACAGCTGTGTCATAGGCCGCTGTGCGGGCATAGGCCTTTTGAGCCAACCATTGGCGGAAGCCATAGGACGTCTTGCCATAGTTCTCTTCCAACTGGTCCAGCAGCGATGAATAATCTTCGACATCCACAACCACGTTCACAAATGCATGGTTCTTGGACGCCGCGCGGATCATCGCCGGACCGCCGATATCAATATTCTCGATGCAGGTGTCATAGTCGGCCCCTTTGGCCACGGTCGCCTCGAACGGATAGAGGTTCACGATCAGCAGGTCGATCGCACCAATGCCATGTTTATCCATGGCCGCGACGTGACTGTCATTGTCGCGCAGCGCGAGAAGGCCGCCATGCACCATCGGGTGCAGCGTTTTCACACGGCCATTCATCATCTCGGGGAAGCCGGTGATCTCGCTGACGTCCCGAACCTCAAGCCCCGCATCACGCAGTGCCTTGGCGGTTCCACCAGTGGACAGCAACTCAATTCCACGCTCAGCCAGCGCCTTTCCCAGCTCGATCAGCCCGGTCTTGTCGGAAACGGAAAGCAACGCGCGGCGCACGGGGTGAAAGTCGGTCATGGGTCCAAAGGTCCTTTTGGCGTCAGTCGAATTCGGGTTCGTCCCGGTGCAAGTCGCGCACGGCATAGGCTGTATCCTGCGCCTTGCTCAACGTCCACTGGATGCGCGTCGCATACTCCATTGCGCGGCCAGATAGAACGATCTGTTTTGTCGCGCGCGGCTTTAAACGCCCTTTTTCAAGGTAAACGCTTGGCTCGACGGACAATTTTCCCACGCCATCATGGCGGAAAACCCAGATCTCACCACTTTTGAGGGCCATCGACACTGCGGAGCCGCCCAAATCCACGGCCGCATCCACATCCGGGTGCAGATGAAACCGGATATCAAACCCGACACCTGAAAGACCCGAGGCATCCATCGCCTTGTCAAACTGCCGCTTGGATTTGTCGCTTGTTGTCAGCAGGATATCCTCGCCCGTCAGCTCACGCCCGTCAAAGCGCAGCTCGAACGTGCGCGCGTGGGTCAGGCCGAAAACCTTGGTATAGCCATCGTTGCCAACCATGAAGCGGATGCCCTCGAACGCGTCCTCGAAATCCACGGGAACGTCTCGCGGCGCATCCACCAGCGCCTGCCGCTCGCTACCCGTCACAGGTTTGGAGAGACGCGCGCTGGAATATCCATCCAGACAGAGCGTGGAATGAGACGGCGTGGCCCGTCCCGCCCGACGCCAATCCAGACCGAAACTGGCCCCAGAGCCACAATTGACGATCAGCGGACGACGGCCCGAGGTCAGCTCGAACGCCGTGGTCGAGGCATGCGCGTTCAACGAGGCCGCGCCAACAGGCGGAGGGCTGGCATCAACGATCACGGTCGTGCGGGCGGCAGACAGCCGGGCAAAACCCATGGGCAATTCCGTTGCCGCCTTGTGTTTGACCCCGCTTTGGGCCAACGCCTGTTCCAACCGGCCTTCAACCCCGCGCCCGCCACCATGGAACCGGGCCAGAGCGCCATCCGCATGGCGCAAACTGCGCAATGTAGGCGCGATCCGCTTGATCGCTGCGGCCTGCGCTACCGGCGTACCGCGCCCAAGATCACTGAGGGCGGCGGAGGTCCAGCCGAGCAGCGTAAACACTTCGAGCAGCTCTTCGGGGTTGCGCGTCGGGATGCCACCCTGTTTGTCGACTTGCCGTTCGCATTCGCGCGCCAGCGCACGCAGCGCAGGGTCGGCCATCCCCTCCAGCCCTTGCATAGCCAGTCCGGCCTGAACCAGACCGGCAAGTGCCTCGAACCTTGGCAAACCCGGCGTTGCGGCATGGGCCCGTTTCGACAGAAACCATGTTTGTTGCGCGAGAGACCGGAAAAACAGTTTGGTCTGCGCCTCATCTGCGCCGCGCAATAAGAAGGACGCATGGTTTATCCAGCGCATGACGCGCCGCCCGGTCAGATCGGGCACCCACCCGGGCCCCTGCCCTCGTCCATGCGCCTCGATCCAGCCCCAGACCCAGCGCTGCGCCTTGTCTCGCGCCCGCATATCACCGACAGCCGCCAGATCATCCAGCCAGGCAAAGCCGTGCCTCTCATCTTCAAAGCCCAGACTGGGGGCCGTGACCTCCCACAGGCCAGTATCCTGCGCCTCGACGAGATATCCGGAGAACAGCAGATTGCCCGCCACCAGCTGACGACCACGGGCAAAAGACCCGACGGTGCGCGGTTCAGGCTGCGTGACAAACCCCGTGACCGCCTTTTGCCGCTGGCTCAGGCGCGCATAGAGACGGTTCTGGAACCGCATCCACCGGCTGGTCATGGTGTCCGTATCTGACATGACGCTCGTTACTCTGCCTCTTGCGCTCTGCTGGCGCTTGAGACCCAACGATAGACCGCGCCGATCGTCAAGTCATCGAAAAGCATGCGCTCAGGCGGATTTGTTCAGACAGGCGATGTAGAATCCATCCATCCCGCCGCGGTCCGGCCAATAATCGGGGCGCAGACGCAGGCCGCCTTCCTTGGTGATCCAGTCCGGTTCAACCCCGTCGATGCTCAGCGCGTCGCGATCCACAGACATGTCCGGATACATGTCCAACGCCTCTTCGACCTGTACCTCGCCCTCGTCAGGCAGCAAAGAGCAGGTGCAATAGACCAACCGCCCGCCCGGCTTGAGCAGGCTCCAGGCATGGGCCAGCATCTGCGTCTGCAGCTCGATCAAACCGCCGAATTCCGAGCCATCTTTGGCAAAGGGCAGATCGGGGTGGCGGCGGATCGTACCGGTTGCCGAACAGGGCGCATCCAGCAGGATCGCATCATACTGACCCTGATGTTCCAGTGCGTCGCCCGCGATAACAGTTGCCTCCAAGCTGGTGCGCGTGAGGTTTTCGCGCACCCGCTCTAACCGCTGCTCCGATATATCCAGTGCCGTCACCTCGGCGCCAGCAGCGGCCAGTTGCAGCGTCTTGCCCCCCGGTGCGGCGCAAAGGTCGAGGATTCTCTCACCGGCCTGTGGGGCCAGCACACGCACCGGCATCGCCGCCGCCGCATCCTGCACCCACCAATCGCCCGAGTTGTAGCCCGACAAGGCCGAAACCTGCCCCGCATCCAGCACCCGCATTGACCCGGTCGGCAGGGCCTGACCCGGCGCATCCGCCCCCGGTTTGACCGTCAGATCCAGTGGGGCAGCCGCGAAATGCGCCTGCTCCATACCAGCAACGGCCTCTGCCCCCCAGGCCATGACCAGCGGATCACGCAGCCAGTCCGGCAGACGCGGCACGCGCATCTTGGGCCAAGCGCCTGGCCCTTCGGCGGCCACCTTGCGCAGCACCGCATTCACCAACCCCTTGAGACGCCCATGCTTACGTGAGCGGGCAACAATTTCGACCATGGAATTCACCACACCATGAGCGGCCTCGCCGTGGCACAGCTCAACCGCGCCCAGACGCAACGCGTTGTGGACGGTCAGCGAGGGGGTTCGATTGAGGTGATTGTCGAGCAGCCGATCAGCGCGCTCGAGACCGCGCAAGGTTTCCAGCGTCAGGCGTTGCGCCCGCGCCCGGTCTTCCGGGGCCAGACGGTCCAGCGCGCCTGCGGCCAGACATTCGGACAAAAGCCGCCCTTCGCCCAAAATCTGATCCAGCAGATAGATCGCGCTGCGTCGCGCCGCTGTTGCATTGTCGGACATGGAACCGCCTTTTGATGTGCTTGTGGTCCGCATTGCCTTTGGCGGACGGTGGCGTATATCAAGACCGTGACCGGAAAGGAACCCGATGTCATGAGTGACAACACCAAAGATCTACCACCCGCAGCCCAGCGCGCTCTGGCCGAGGCCGCCGAGCGTCGACGCAAGGCCGAAGCCGATGCAAAAGACATGCCGAAAGAGCTGGGCGGACGTGAAGGACCAGACCCGGCGCGTTATGGCGATTGGGAGAAGAAGGGCATCGCCATCGATTTTTGATGGCTCATCCCCGCAGCGCTTGCAGGAAATCATCCAACAACGCGCGCTGCTTTTTCGATTTGGCCCGCTCCTCAGGCCATGTCAGCCAATAGCCATCCTTGGTCTTCAGCTCTGGCAGGTCGAGCCTGCGCAAACGCCCCGACTGTAGGCTTTCTGCAGCGAGGGGCACTGATCCCAGAACAACCCCCAATCCCTGCCGCGCCGCCTTCATCGCATGCCCGACGGAATCAAAGCTGATCCGGCCCGGCGGCAGATCCTTGATCCCCGCGCCCTGCGCCCAGTCCTGCCAGCCGGGCCGCTCGCCTCGCAGATCAATCACCGGCGCGCCCCAGGACACATCGGTCGTAGCCATCGGGGCCAGCACCTCGGGCGCGATCAGCTTGGCCTTGCGCCCCGGCCAGACACCGCGACCGTAGCGGATTTGCAGCCATGTCCGCTCCTCCTCTAGCGACGTTCTGCGCGTCACCGAATCTGTCATCACCCGCACCTTGGGCCGCATGGTCAGAAAGGCTGGCAAGGCCGGCAGAACCAGCGCATGGATATGGGAAGAAAGCCCCGCGACCCGCAGCTCTCGTGGCGACTTGCCGAACAGGTCTTCTGTGTTACGTTCCAGCGCCTGTAGGCTGTCTTGCACCAGCGGCAGATAGCTTTCCCCTTCGATGGTCAGCGACACGCCCCGCGCCTCGCGCACAAAAAGCGTTCGCCCAAGCCAAGCCTCAAGGTTGCCAATCCGCTGGCTGACGGCGGCCTGCGTCAAACCGAACTCACGCGCAGCGGCCGAGAAACCGCCCAGTCGACCAGCCGCCTCGAACACTCGCAGCCAGTCCAATGGTGGCAAACCGATCTTTTCCTTAGCCATTAGAAAAACCAACTCTCAGACGAAATAAGCATTAATTGTGATAATGACACGAGGAGCGTATCCCCTTCAAGCAAAGCCCGCGCTGAACAGGAGAGACCCCATGCTGCGCACCGCCACCTTTGCCCCTTCGGTTGTGACTGTTGAATTCACCGACGGAACCTCGGCCCGATTTCATGCCATCTGGTTGCGCGACAACGCACTTGACCCGGACACCCGCGCGCCAGGCAACGGGCAGCGCCTGATCACCATTGGCGACATCCCCGAAAACACCTCAGTCAGCGCGGCCGAAGTGATCGACGGCGATCTGAGCGTCACCTTCCAGCCAGAGGGTAAAACCGTCACCTTCCCCGCCGAATGGCTGGCCGATCATGTTTACGATCGCGATCAAAGCGCCCCGTTCGGGCGCATCGCCCCCGGCATCACCACATGGGAAAGCGGCATCGCAACCCCCAGCGGCGACTGGAACGCGGTTCACGCCGACCCCAGCGCCAAACGCAATTGGCTGGCGGCTGTGGCCGAATACGGTTTTGCCAAACTGACCAGTGGCCCGACCGAGCCCGAATCGCTGCTGAAGGTGGCCGACCTGTTTGGCTATGTGCGTGAGACCAACTACGGCCCCTATTTTGAGGTTCGGACCGAAGTGAACCCGACCAACCTCGCCTATACCGGACTGGGGTTGCAGGCCCATACCGACAATCCCTATCGCGATCCGGTGCCGACGCTACAAATCCTCTACTGTCTTGAAAACAGCGCCGAGGGCGGCGACTCGATCGTGGTTGACGGGTTCCGCGCCGCCGAGAAGCTGCGCGACCAGAATCCCGAGGGCTTTGCCCTGCTGGCAGGTTATCCGGCGCGGTTCGAATACAGAGGCTCGGACGGGGTTTGCCTGCGCGCACGCCGTCCGATGATCGAGCTGTCTCCGGATGGCGAAATCATCGGCATCCGGTTCAACAACCGCTCCTCCGCGCCCTTTGTGGATGTGCCCTTCGACAAGATGGAGGCTTATTACGCCGCCTACCGCCAGCTGGGGAGCATCATCGACGACCCTGCGATGGGCGTGTCGTTCAAGCTTGAACCGGGCGAGAGCTTCATCGTCGACAACACCCGCGTGCTGCATGCGCGACTTGGCTACTCGGGCGCGGGGTCGCGGTGGTTGCAGGGCTGCTACGCAGACAAGGACGGGTTGCTGTCCACTCTGGCCGCTATGGACATGGCGCAGCCGGAGGCGGCGGAATGAAACCCGATTTCACGACCCTGAACCGCGACAACATCGTGGCCTTCATCGGCGATATCTTCGACCGCCGTGGTGGCGAGGAATATCTGGGCGAGCCCGTGACCATGGCCGAGCACATGCTGCAAGGGGCCACCATCGCCGAACAGAACGGTATGCCCGAAGAGATCATTGTGGGTGCCCTTTTGCATGACATCGGCCACTTCACTTCGGAATTCGGGACATATCACCCTGATGACACCGAGGACCGCCATCACGAAGACGCAGGTGCCGAAGTGCTGGAGCAGTTCTTCCCTTCCGTCATCACCGATTGCTGCCGCTACCATGTGGCGGCCAAGCGGTATCTCTGCGCCACAAAGCCAGAGTATTTCAACCGGCTGTCCACCGCCTCGGTCCACACGCTGGAGCTGCAAGGCGGCCCGATGAGCGCCGAGGAAGTGACCGCGTTCGAGGCCAACCCGAACCTTAAAGAGATCATTCAGGTGCGATATCTCGATGAGGCCGGAAAGCGCGCGGATATGGAAACCCCTGACTTTGCACATTTCGCCCCGATGGTGCAGCGTATGGTCGACAAGCATATGGGTACGCCATGAACGCCCCGGAGTATATCTTTGAAGCCAGCACCAAACCCTCGCTGCCGTGGCACGAGGTTCCTCTGATCCGCGCCACGGACGCTTCGGTCAAAGGCTATGGCTGTCTGGTCGATGACCCCGAAGGGTTCGAGATCGAGATCAACCGCTGGCCGCAGCAAGGCTGGCGGCCCATCGACGAAGGCACCGGAGATGAAGCCGGCTGGGTCGAAGGCACGTTCCATGGGCAGTGGAAAGGCGATGTCCTCTACGGCCGTAATGAGGCGGTGGGCGGCCACTATGTACTGGGTTGGTCAACTGATCCTCAGCAGGCACAGGTCGAGCGGCAGAGCGCACCGCGCGATCAAGTCCTTTTGTGGCACATGAACTATCACCCAGACGGTGGACAGATGTTCTGGCCGCTGGACAACAAGCCCTTCATCATCCCCGCCGCCTTGCCCGGCGATAATCTGACGCCAGACAAAGTGGTGGCGTTCTGGTGCGATGGGTCTCGCGGCCTCTATATCCATCCCGGCATTTGGCATGAGGGGATTTTCCCGGTCGAAGACAACCAGCGCTTTCTCGACCGGCAAGGCGCGGTTCACGCCCGCGTCAGCGCAGATATCGGCAAAGAATTCGGCGTCTATCTCGCCTGCCCGCTGCGCGCGGACAAGGTTAAGGATCTTTGACGATCACTCGAAGACAAGCTCGGTAATCGCCGTGTCCTGATAATGCGTGCCGGGGTAGACATCGGTGATCTCGAACGCGACCCAGGATATGGCACCATAGTTGGCCAAAGCACTGGTCTCTTGCCAGTCAGATGTGTCGTCAATGGTGAAAGATGTCGTGGAACCATTCGAAAAGCTCAACTTCAGCTCGCGCACACGACTGTTGCGGATGAAGGTCCGTTCCGATTTGGCATAGCCGTTCCGAATTGCCCAGCGCTTGATCCGCGTGGGTGAATCAAAAGCCAGAACGAATGCTTCACCGTATCCATGGCCAGACACACCTTCCACCCAAGCGGTGCGGTGGTCTTGGTCCGTCACATTTCGAGGGCCATAGTTGTTGCTGCCTTGCGCCTTCAAAACTGAACTGAAACACAAATCCGCCCACTGCCCGGCAACAGAAATACCGGTGCAGCTGTTCATAAGCCAACCCGGTGGCGGGGGCACTTCGGGTGCAGGAGGCTCAGCCGTTGGTGTCGCAGTGGATGGTGCCTGCCCATTGCGTCGCAGCCATCCGCGCTCAACCGCTGCAAGGCGCTGATGGCGGGGCGGATGGGTCGCTGAGCCTTGTGCGGGCAACGTCTCCCACAGGGACTGAGCCTGCGTCAGGTTGGCCCCAAGTGTGGCAAGAACGAATCCGGCGTATTCATCCGCCTCCAACTCGGTGGGCGGGCGCGACCCTCCTTCGACAATCGTATGTCCCTGAAGATGATGACCGACCTCATGAGCGATCACACCATAAAGCTGCCAATAGGCGTTCGGGTCCGACTCGTACTGCGACAGCCAGTCGGGGTTGAACGCGAGGTACCGCTGTTCTTCAAAGATTACAGCAGCTGCGTTGTCGACCTCAGTAGTTTCAAGCACCTCGAAATTCGGCAACAGGCCAGACACGGCCAGGATGCTGTCCACCACACCCCAAACCTGCTGCACCGAAAACGCACTGGACTCGCTGAAGCGGGGCTTTTGCAGCGTGACTTCCTTGCAGCCCTCGACCGTGCAAACCACCTGCTGGTCCTCGGCCAAAACGCTACCAGCAGCCAGCGCAAGCAGAAACGCCCCTGCAACAGACTTGACCAAAGCACTCTTCCCCTTTGCCTTACAAGGCAAGCATGGATCGAGTCCCAGCGTCAGGTAAAGCCCATGTTCAAAAAATCTCATTGGTTGTGTTGGTTTAGAGCCCCAGCACATCCACCATGTCATACTGACCCGGTGCCTTGCCCTGCCCCCAAAGCGCCGCCTTCAGCGCGCCGCGGGCAAATATGGCGCGGTCGGTGGCCAGATGGCGAAGGACGATGCGCTCTCCCGGTGCGGCGAACAGGACGTCGTGCTCTCCCACGATGTCTCCGCCGCGAATGGCGTGGAAACCTATGTCGCCGCGCTTTCGCGCGCCGGTGATACCATCGCGGCCCCGGTCGGCCACATCCGACAGTTTAACGCCACGCCCTTCAGCGGCGGCTTCGCCCAGCATCAGGGCAGTGCCCGAGGGCGCGTCGACCTTGTGATGGTGATGACCTTCGATAACCTCGATGTCGAAATCCTCATCCAGCGCAGCGGCGACCTTTTTGGTCAGTTGCACCAGCAGATTGACCCCAAGGCTCATATTCCCCGCCCGCACAATCACCGCGTGGCGGGAGGCCGGTTCCAGTGCCGCGATTTGCTCGTCCGTCATACCGGTGGTGCCGATCACATGCACACACCGCGCCTGCGCAGCCAAAGCAGCAAACTCCAGCGTCGCTTCGGGCGCGGTGAAGTCGATCACGGCCTGCGCCTGTGCGAACGCCTCCAGCGGACCGTCTGTCACAGTCACGCCCAGCGCCTGCCCGCCCATCGCGGTGCCCACGTCCTGACCGATCCAATCGTGGCCCGCGCGTTCGACCACACCCACAAGACGGGCCTGATCGCTGTCAGTCACGGTCTTGATCAGCATCTGCCCCATACGGCCCGAAGCCCCTGTGATGACGATCCCCGGAATATGGGTCATTGCTTTCTTCCCCTAGATATAGTCGGCTCAAAGCCTCCTACCCGGTTCGCGCCCGCTTGGCAAAGGCTCGGTTAGGGCTTAGATCGTCGGTATGGCAAAGAACAAATTCCACGATGGCCCCGGCCCGTCCCAACGGCAACTGCGTGTCGGCGAACTGATCCGCCGCACCCTGTCCGAAGTTCTGGCGCGCGGAGATGTCCACGACCCCGACCTGAACCGTATGTCGATCACCGTGGGTGAGGTCCGCACCTCGCCCGATCTCAAGATCGCCACCGCCTATGTGCTGCCGCTGGGCGGCAAAGGCCAAGAGGATGTGATCGACCTGCTCGCCCGCAACAAGGGTGAGCTGCGGCGCATGATCGGCAAAAAGCTGAACCTGAAATTCTCACCCGACCTGCGGTTCCGTCTGGATGACACGTTCGACCGGCTGGACGACACCCGCCGCATGTTCGAACAGGACGCGGTACGCCGCGATCTGGACGAGTGATCCGGGCACTCGCAACACTTGGCGCGGTTCTCTGGGCCGCGCAGGCCCAT
Source organism: Ruegeria profundi (assembly GCF_049800715.1). Lineage (GTDB taxonomy): Bacteria > Pseudomonadota > Alphaproteobacteria > Rhodobacterales > Rhodobacteraceae > Ruegeria > Ruegeria profundi_A. Next base: position 193,139 of record NZ_JBNAFO010000009.1, on the reverse strand, counting down.
GCGGTCACCTGTGAAAAGCTGACCCATGAGGACAAGCGGTACACGGTCTGCGAGGTCGATGCCTCGGAAGACCTGCGCCTGTTTCTGAACGATGCCGAAGGCGATTTGCTTGGGCATTTCTCATCGGTAAACGATACGCTCGCGCCCGAAGGCAAACGGCTTGTCTTTGCGATGAATGCGGGCATGTATCACGACGACCGTTCGCCCGTCGGCCACTATGTCGAAAACGGGCAAGAGAAGATGCGAGTGATCCCGAATGCCGGGCCGGGCAATTTCGGATTGTTGCCCAACGGGGTGTTCTGCATTCGCGAGGGCCGCGCTGACGTGTTCGAAACGCTCACTTTCGTGGATCAGGCCCCACAGTGCCGTTTTGCAACCCAATCCGGCCCAATGCTGGTGATCGACGGCGAACTGCACCCCCGATTCCTGCCCGATTCGACCTCGCGCTACATTCGCAACGGTGTGGGCACAAGTGCTGATGGCACGCGCACGGTCTTTGCGATCTCTGATGATTACGTGACCTTCCATGAGTTCGGCAGGCTGTTCCGCGACGTGCTGGAAACGCCGAATGCGCTGTTCCTCGATGGAAATATCTCGCGCATGTATGAACGCGCCAGCAACCGGTCGGATATCGGGTTCTCACTGGGGCCAATCGTAGGCGTCGTCGAAGACGCGCCCTGAGTTTGACAGCGGCAAAACGATCCGCTAACCCGCGCGCCTTAGCAAAAGGCAAGGTGCAATATGGGACGCAAACGCAAGGGCCGCGACATTTCCGGTTGGCTGGTGGTGGACAAGCCTGCGGGCATGACCTCGACCGCAGTGGTCAACAAGGTGCGTTGGGCAATGGACGCCAAGAAAGCGGGCCATGCGGGTACTCTGGACCCCGAAGCAACCGGTGTTCTGGCCGTGGCTTTGGGTGAGGCGACCAAGACCGTTCCCTACATTACCGATGCGCTGAAAGCCTACACTTTCACCGTGCGTTTGGGTCATGCGACCAACACGGACGATGCCGAGGGCGAAGTGATTGCGCAAAGCGATGCGCGTCCTTCGGATGACGATATCAAACAGGCACTCGCCCTGTTTTTGGGAGATATCATGCAGGTGCCGCCCAAGTTTTCGGCCGTGAAGATCGACGGGCAACGCGCCTATAAGCTGGCCCGCGATGGCGAAGAGATAGAACTGTCCGCCCGCCCCCTCTGGGTCGAAGAACTGATCCTTGTTGACCGCCCTGACGAAGACCATGTGGTGCTGGAGATGACCTGTGGCAAAGGCGGATATGTCCGCTCGATCGCGCGTGATCTGGGTGAGGCTTTGGGATGCCACGGCCACGTCAAGGAACTCCGCCGCATCTGGTCCGGTCCGTTTGAGGCCGAGGATGGGTTGTCCGTCGAACAGATCGATGAGATGGCCAAGACCACCGCGCTGGACGACTACCTGCATCCGCTGGAAACCGGATTGTCGGACCTGCCCGAACTGAAGTGTACACCCGAAGGCGCCACTCGTCTGCGCAACGGCAATCCGGGCATGGTACTGGCCTCGGACGTGGAATATGGCGATGAGGCATGGGCCTCGCTCGACGGTAAGGCCGTGGCGGTGGGCATCTACAAATCCGGCGAGCTGCACCCAAGCCGGGTGTTCGTCACCTGAACTCCGTGTTAGGCGAAGGGCATGATTACCCGAACGCATACCAAGGGCGATGCGCCCTCGACTGCCGTCTACTCGGATTGCGAGAAGTACCGCTATAGCCTGACCCGTGTTTGGGATCCGGCAGGGCATAAAGCGCTGTTTGTGATGCTGAACCCGTCAACCGCGACCGAGGTGCAGAACGACCCGACGGTCGAGCGTTGCGAACGCCGCGCACGGGCGCTGGGGTTCGGGGCGTTTCAGGTCACCAACATCTTTGCCTGGCGCGACACCGATCCGCGCAAGATGCGCGCCGCCGCTGATCCGGTCGGTCCGGCAAACGACACGGCGATTCTGGATGGCGCTCAATGGGCCGATCAGATCATTGCCGCCTGGGGCACCCACGGCGCGCATCTGGACCGCGGCCCAGCGGTTGAGGCGCTGCTGCGCGGCACCGGGCAGCCTCTGTTTCATCTGGGCCTGTCCAAAGAGGGGCACCCCAAACATCCGCTTTACATCGCCTATACCCAGCAGCCTGAACCCTGGTGACAAAGGGTTAACCACTCGGTCAGCTATGCTTTGACCGATGAACCGTTCGGATGGGACAGTGCCTCTAAGGCGTCTCATTTCTTTCGGAGGGTTCGATATGTTTCTGGCCGGTTTGATCGGATTGGCTGCCGTCGGCGGCGCGGCATACGCCATTGGCGATGCGTTCATCGAAGACGAAGATGAGCAGGACGAGGGTGCGGAGGACGAAAGCCAGACCGAAATCAGCGAAGGTGAGTTCCTTGACGTGGGCGAAAGCGTCGACGCTCTGCAGCTCAGCGACGACACCAACACCGGCGGCACGGTGATCTCGGAACATGAAGGCGATCTGGTGATCGCCGGAAGCGACAACGCCGATGTCATAACCGGGCAGGACGGCACGGACCAGATCAACGGCTATGGCGGTGATGACCACATCATGGGTGGCGATGGCGACGACGTGATGCACGGAGCCGAAGGTGAGGACACACTGTACGGCGGTCAAGGCGATGACCTACTGCGTGGCGAGGCAGACGATGACACCCTGTTCGGGGACGAGGGCGATGACAGGCTATATGGTCATTTCGGCGAGGACCATTTGCAGGGTGGAGAAGGCAACGACGCGCTGTATGGCGGTCAGGGTGAAGATGATCTGAACGGCGGAGAAGGCAATGATGCCCTGCATGGCGGCTATGGTGATGACACACTGACCGGCGGCGCGGGAGAGGATACACTCTTCGGCGGCGATGGCGACGACCTGTTGCTGGGTGATGAGGATAAGGGCGAGACGGATTATCTGAACGGCGGCGCGGGAGAGGACACGATCCTGGCCAAAGACGGCGATGTCGCGACCGGAGGCGCAGGCGCGGATGAAATCATCGCCGACACGGAGAAATCCGAAGTCACCGTGATGGGCTTTCAACCCGGTGAGGACCGCCTGCTGATCACCTGGGAAGATCAGGACCCACCCGAGATCGAAATCGAACAGGACCCCGAGAATGAGAACCTGACCCGCGTCAGCCTCAACGGCCACGAGGTCGCGCATCTGTTCGGGGCCGACGGGTTGACGGTGGACGATATCCAGTTACTGACCGAGGCCGAGTTGGCGGAATACCTACCCGCTGGCTGAGCCGTCAGAATCCCTTTGCCATTCGCGCCAAAAGCGCCTATACGCGCCCATCCGCATCGGAATCAGTGCGGTTTTCTCCATGGGCCTGTGCTGGACGACATCCCGGCCTGCGCCATTAACTCTAACCTTTGAAGGAGACCCCGATGTCGATTACTGCCGCTGAAAAAGCACGCGTCATGAAAGAATTCGGCACCAAAGAGGGCGACACCGGTTCGCCTGAAGTCCAGGTTGCCATCCTGACCTCGCGCATCACCACCCTGACCGAGCACTTCAAGACCCACAAGAAAGACAACCACGGTCGTCGCGGTCTGCTGAAAATGGTCGCCCAGCGCCGTAAGCTGCTGGACTACCTGAAGGGTAAGGAAGAAGCACGCTATCAGGACCTGATCAAAAAGCTGGGCATCCGCCGCTAAGCGCTTTTTGTACAGACTGCAAGAACCAAAACGTACAACTCGTACAGATAAAACGCTCGCTATTTGGCGGGCGTTTTTCGATTTGAAGGCCAGGCAGGAGCTTGCGCTCCGGCACCGCTCGTTGCCCCACCCATTCAAATGACATCAGATTGGCTTGATGGTTTCCAAGCAGGACGCCAATGCTCTAGCGTCCGGACCCAAAGAAAGCTGACTGCCACGCTTGCCCCATCAAAGTATTTAACTCGAAGGAGTTGGGTGCCTTTAGCCCACCCATGGGGCAAAGTGTAATCTCGCCAAGGTATATCTGACGATTCTTGTGGTAGAGATCCACGCGCGCAAACTCGAACTGTCTTCCGATACCTTCCGCGACTTCAATCATGTCGCCGATGAAAGTTGGCCGGGAAATCGGACTACCGCTACGGAAGAAGAGCTCCTCGTCTATGAAATTGAAGTTCCTGTCAAAAACAAGCTGTCTGTGTCTGCTCTGTCTGTCCAAATCCAATTGAATTGCGAGTATCCTGCCGCCGCCGACATGAAACTTCCAATCCGTAAGAGACTCGTCTTCATCACTTAAATCATGCTCCAGAAAAACCCGGTTGCCGATAAGGGAATACCACCACTCGCCTGCTTTGGTGCCGTGGGAATGCTCCAGCCAACCTGCGCTTTGTTTTTCAAGTTCTGTAGCATCCTCCTTTGCCATTGGAAGTGTGACTTTTTTGACGGACCCGGCACCAGAGTTCAGCTTTGCATAGTACCTGCCTTCAGGAAGGTTCGCTGCACCGAGAGCCTCATCGGAAATTGGGAAACGTGAACTCCAAACGGTTGGAATAGGCTTGACCTTTGCTTCCAACGCTTCGGGAATATAATGATCTACGGCCAATTTGTCAGCAGCTGATGGCATGGGGATCGGAGCGAATAGTTTTGCAAGACTGAGTTTTTCGTAGAATCCGTCCGGATTTAGGAAATTTGGCACCTTTCCATATTTGCCAAAATAGATTTTTACCGCGCGCGACAGTTTTTGAACGCAGACTTGTCTTGGCAGAACATCAATTCCGCGCAGGGTTCCGTGCGGAGCGGCAGTGTTTGTTCCAAACAACCCGCGATCGAAGATCTCTTTTACACTGGTCTTTGCGACTTGCCGAAGCTCGAAGCTGCTTGGTTGATACAATTCTACTGAGCTTTTGCTTCTTGCGGCCAATCTCTTCCCCTGGATCTCGTGTCACTGTCGATGTGTGCTTTTCTGAGTATTCTTGCGAAGGCAGTCTACAAGAATCTGCCAGAAAATCGACAACGGGTAGCGCCGAGACCACCTTTGGCAACGTGTGTTTTCAGGCGCCAATAGGCAGTCTGGCACACAAGTCATGCAAAATACACAACTCTCGGACAAAGCAAAAACGCCCGCCATTTGGCGGGCGTCTAATATGTCTTTGGTTTGAGGCTTACATCTTGGCTTTTTCCGATTTAAGCGCCAGCCACAGGCAATAGCACATCATCAGAACCACCAGTGTGAAAGGGATGCCTGTCGACACTGCCGCGCCTTGCAGAGCCGCAAGACCGCCGCCCAAGAGCAGAGCAATCGCCACTAGACCCTCGAGCGTACACCAGAACACCCGTTGGATCACCGGCGCATCCATCTTGCCTCCGGCGGTAATGGTATCAATCACCAACGAACCTGAATCCGATGAGGTCACAAAGAACACAACAATCAAAATCAGGGCGATCGGCGCGATGATGCCATAGAGCGGCAGTTCCTTTAGGAACCCAAACAGGGCGCCCTCGGGGGCATAGCTGTCGATCACAGTGGCGCGTACGCCTTCGGCTCCGCCTGCGTTCAGCATGTCGATAGCGGCGCCGCCGAAGGTCGACATCCACAGGGCGCAGACCGCCGTAGGGGCCAGAAGCGCACAGAGGATGAACTCACGCACCGTGCGGCCCTTGGAAATGCGGGCGATGAACATGCCCACAAAGGGCGACCACGCGATCCACCAGGCCCAGTAGAAGGTCGTCCAGCCATGGAAATAGCTGGTGTCTTCTCGCCCAAATGGATTGGAGAGTGCCGGTAGATGGGTCACGTAATCCACCATCACGTTGAAATACCGCGAAATGGCTGTACCCACTCCGGTGACAATGATGACGAAAAGGAACAGACCAACGGCCATAATCATGTTGATCTCACTCAGCCGTTTCACGCCCGCATCCATACCCAGCAGGACCGAGCCCAGCGCGATCAGCGTGATGCCGATGATCAGTAGGACGGTGACGGTTGGACTGGGTTCGATGCCGAACACCTCATTCAACCCAGCAGCAACTTGCTGCGCCCCAAGACCCAGAGAGGTGGTAAGACCGAACAGCGTGGCAAACACCGCCAGCGTGTCGATGAGATGACCCCACCAGCCCCAAACACGCTCACCCAGAAGCGGATAGAAGGCCGAGCGCAAAGTCAGAGGCAGGTCAAGGTTGTAGGCAAAGATCGCAAGGCTCAGACCAACGGCGGCATATACCGCCCAGCCTTCAAGACCCCAATGGTGGATCGTGCCAACGATACCAATATACTCATTGCCGGGCACTGCGATGTCGATACCCAGGGGCCGGGCGTTGCCACCTTCGGCAAAGTTGTAGTAAACCGGCTCCATCACGCCGAAAAACAGCAGACCGATACCAATACCGGCGGCGAACATCATCGCGATCCATCCGGCATAGGAATAGTCAGGCTTGGCGTCTTTGCCGCCGATCCTGACTTTGCCTACAGGCAGAACGATCAGAACCAGACAGAACAGGGTGATGGCGTTAACTGACAGGACGAGGAACCAGTCAAACGTGCTGGTGAGCCATGGTCTGAGCCAGCCAAAAAAGGCGGCAGCAGCCTCTTGATTGGCCAATGCGATCAAGACGAACGCAAAGATCAAAATACTCGAGATCAGGAAGACCGGGTTGTGGATATCCAAACCGAATGGCCGGACATTGTCCTGACCTAGTTCATACTCGGTTTCGAAATCGTAGATCCGCGGATCCGGATCCAGCATTTTCTTGGTTTGAGCCATACTTTGCCCCTTTGCTCGCAAGCTGCAAACGCCAAGGTAGTCGGCCGGCTGACGGTTATGAGTATGTTACCCCCTTGGCGTATTCCCGTCTCTTCGACCGTGGGTTCAGTGGTAACAGTCTACACTGCATACAGTTTTTTCAAAACTCATTCATTTTTTTGAATCTTTTCACCCCTTTGGAACTGACGTTTCACAGCCTCGCAAATGGCGCTCCGCAGAGTCCTAAAATACCAGTCTGCACGTTTCTGCCAATCGCAGCGGTTCCCCTTTCCTTTCAACGCATTCTCATGTATGCGCGCGGGTATCTGAGACGTTGTGCCCTGACCCCGGCACTCGAATGGAAGATAAAGTGGGGTCGGCGGCAATGGGGCCGCCATGCAAACCGGAGACCCGCAGGGGCGGGAGTGCTCCGTTCTAGGATACGCATATGTTTGATGTAACTAAGAAATCTATGCAGTGGGGCGAAGAGACGCTCACACTGGAAACCGGCAAGGTTGCCCGTCAGGCGGACGGCACCGTGATTGCCACGCTGGGCGAAACCAGCGTCATGGCCAACGTGACCTTTGCCAAGCAACAAAAACCCGGTCAGGACTTTTTCCCGCTGACCGTCCATTACCAAGAGAAATACTATGCCGCCGGTAAGGTTCCGGGTGGCTTCTTCAAGCGCGAGGCGCGCCCGACCGAGAAAGAGACGCTGACCGCGCGTCTGATCGACCGTCCGATCCGCCCGCTATTCGTTGACGGCTTCAAAAACGAAGTTCTGGTGATGTGCACCGTGCTGAGCCACGATCTGGTCAACGACCCCGACATAGTTGCGATGATCGCGGCCTCCGCTGCCCTGACCATTTCCGGCGCGCCGTTCATGGGCCCGATCGCCGGTGCCCGCGTTGGTTTCGTGGATGGCGAATACGTCCTGAACCCGACCGTGGACGACATGCAGGACCTGCGCCTGAACCCCGAACAGCGTCTGGATCTGGTTGTGGCCGGTACCAAAAACGCCGTGATGATGGTGGAATCGGAAGCCTACGAACTGTCCGAGGCCGAAATGCTGGGCGCGGTAAACTTTGCGCATGAGCAGATTCAGCCGGTTCTCGACCTGATCATTGATCTGGCCGAAGAAACCGCGAAAGAGCCGTTTGAGTTCATCGCCCCCGACTATTCAGAGCTGTACGCCGCTGTCTCCGCAGCCGGTGAAGAGCAGATGCGCGCCGCATTCGCGATCACCGACAAGCAAGAGCGCACCGCCGCTGTTGCCGCGGCCCGTGAAGCGATCAAAGAAGCGCTGACCGAGGAACAGCTGGAAGACGCGAACCTCGGCTCGGCAATGAAAAAGCTGGAAGCTGGCATCCTGCGCGGTGACGTCGTCAAAGGCGGCAAGCGCATCGACGGTCGTTCGACCACCGATGTTCGTGCCATCGAAGCCGAAACCTCGCTGCTGCCGCGGACCCACGGTTCTGCGCTGTTCACCCGTGGTGAGACACAGGCGCTGGCCGTAACCACGCTGGGCACCGGTGACGATGAGCAGTTCATCGACGCACTGCACGGCAACTTCAAATCGAACTTCCTGCTGCACTATAACTTCCCCCCCTATTCGGTTGGTGAAGTGGGCCGCGTTGGCTCGCCCGGCCGTCGTGAGATCGGTCACGGCAAGCTGGCATGGCGCGCGCTGCAGGCGGTTCTGCCTGCGCCGACCGACTTCCCCTACACCGTTCGCGTGGTGTCGGAGATCACTGAATCCAACGGCTCGTCCTCGATGGCTTCCGTCTGCGGCGGTTCGCTGTCGATGATGGACGCGGGTGTTCCGCTTAAAGCACCGGTTGCCGGTGTGGCCATGGGTCTGATCCTGGAAGATGACGGTGACTACGCTGTTCTGACCGACATTCTGGGTGACGAAGACCACCTGGGCGACATGGACTTCAAGGTGGCGGGGACCGAAAACGGCATCACCTCGCTGCAGATGGACATCAAGGTTGCGGGCATCACGCCCGAGATCATGGAGACCGCTCTGGCACAGGCCAAAGATGGCCGTATGCACATCCTGAGCGAGATGGGCAAAGCCCTGTCCGAGACCAACGAATTCTCGGTCCACGCTCCGCGCATCGAGACCATGAACATCCCGACTGACAAGATCCGCGAAGTGATCGGCTCGGGTGGTAAGGTCATCCGTGAGATCGTCGAGGTTTCGGGTGCCAAGGTCGACATCAACGACGACGGCGTCATCAAGATCGCCTCGCCGGATGGTGAGTCGATCCAGAAGGCCTATGACATGATCTATTCGATCGTGGCCGAGCCGGAAGAAGGTCAGATCTACACCGGTAAAGTGGTCAAGATCGTCGACTTCGGTGCCTTCGTGAACTTCTTTGGCAAGCGCGACGGCCTGGTCCACGTGTCCCAGATCGAAAACCGCCGCCTGAACCATCCGTCGGACGTTCTGAAGGAAGGTCAGGAAGTAAAGGTCAAACTGCTGGGCTTTGACGATCGCGGCAAGGTCCGCCTGTCGATGAAAGTGGTCGATCAGGAAACCGGCGAAGAGATCGTTCCCGAGAAGAAAGAAAAGAAAGAAGACGCAGAGTAATCTGTTCCTCTTTCAAATGATTAGGGCCCCGGTGAAACCACCGGGGCTTTTTTTGTGCTACAGTGCCGACCAGCAGGAGGGTTGGCGATGTCTAACAAGGACCAGATGGATGAACTGGCGCGGCTTTACCTACAAGCCATCGAAAGCGGCGACCTGCCCGCGATTCTGAACCTGTTTGCCGAGGACGCGACGGCAACCTCTCCGATATCGGGCAAGCAACCGGCGCGTGACTTCTATACCAACGTTATGAACATCACGAGCGACCGGTCCACCCTTCACAAGAACACCTTTGCCGATACATCCGGTGCGCCGCAGATGGCGGTTCATTTCAACTACACCCGCACCATCCGAAACGGGCACCCTGAAACGATTGAATGCGTAGACCTGTTTGAACTGACCGAGGATCAAACCCGATTCCAATCGGTGCGGATCATCTACGACACCGCACCGGTTCTTGTGGATTTTGGAGAAGCCTGATCCTTAGTGCGCCACCCCCGACGGCCCGTGCTTCATAAGATGCCACTGCCCGTAACTGTCGTTCAGGTCCAGCTTGATCGCCGCGTCGGCCTTGGTCGAGGCACTGCCGATCTCGGCCAAAGTGAATTCAATCCCGCCGGGAATGTCGATCCGCACGCGATGTGGGCCACCACCATGCGGCGCTTCAATGGGACGGCCGTTCGAGTTCAGCACGTCGCCGATGGACACCTTGGCCGTACGCTCCTCCATATCCATCTCGAAATCTATCGGCAGAAACAGGGTCTCATGCACGGTTTTGCACATCGCACGGAAGACGAACCAATGGGTCGCCATCTCTTCGGTCTCTTCCCCGTGGAAGACCTTTTCTAGTGCGGCCCTCTGAGCATCTGAGGCGCTTGGATCGATGATCACCTGCATCTCGCCGCCGCCCTCAAAGATCGGACCCGGCCAGGCATAGATCAAAGCGGCCTTGGCACCCGCTAAGTCGGTATCTCCAAAATGGCCTTTCGAGACTTCAAGCACTTCGAACCCACGGCAATTGCCCTGTGTTGGAAGTTCCTCGAACTGGCAAGGGCACGCGTAACCGCAATTACAGTTCCCAAAAGCATCACCTTCAACATACCAATCTGTAAAAGCCATCGTCTTCTCCTGTGTTTCACAGTGTGATCGCCCGATGGTGCGGATGCCTGGTTCGTCTGCCTATCGCAGCCTAGCATATTTCTCTCCTTTCAAGAACCGGTCGCAAACACCGCTCGCACTGGTTCGGCTTGCAAAAATGAGCGCCCATTTCTCTCGCGTTGCTCTTTCCCCACGCGCGCCCGTGTTCTATGCACGCATCATGCGATCCTTTGTCATCCATATGTCTTCCAGCACGGCCCGCCGCGCCAATGCAGACCAGCTGTGCAACGACCTGCCGAATGCCGAACTGTTCGAGGCGACCAATGGGCGCGACCAGGACCAGATCGCAGATGTCCGCCTGCACCCCGGCACCCTGCACAAACCACACTACCCGTTCGACCTGCGCCCCGCAGAAATCGGCGTGTTCCAAAGCCACAGGCGCCTCTGGCAAAAACTGGTGGATAAAGAGATTGACCTGGCTATCATCACCGAGGATGACCTGCGCGTCGATCCTGACAAAATGGCCCAAGCAATCAATATGCTGCACGCCGTCGCCACCCCGGATCACTATATCCGCATCCCCGTCAAACAACGCGAAGTCGCGGCCCACACACTGGCCGAGCAAGACGGCCTAAGCCTGATCCTGCCCAAAGTGATCGGCCTGCAATGCGTCTGCCAGATGGTCGGCCGCAACGCCGCCAAACGGCTCCTAAAGGCGACCGATCAAATCGACCGCCCAGTGGATACATTCCTGCAAATGCACTGGATCACCGGTCAGCCAATCCATGCCCTTCTGGGCAGCGGCAACCGCGAAGTGGCCCGCGATATCGGCGGCTCGACCATCCAGACGAAACCACCCTTCTCAGACAAACTGACCCGCGAAGTCAAACGCGCTGCCTACCGGGCACAGCTCCACCTGCACCCGCAGCGCCCGCCTGCTTCATCTGGCTGAAAATATCTTCGGGGGAATTGCGCCTCAGGCGCGATGGGGGGCAGACAGCCCCCCTGACTCGGTCCAAATCAGGACGGAGCCTTGGTCTTGCGCAGATAGGGGAAGATCGTCTCGAACTCACCAAACTTCGCTTTGGCATCTTCGTTCGAAACGGTCGGCGGGATGATTACATCCTCACCCGGCACCCAGTTCGCAGGTGTCGCAACACCCTTGGACGACATCTGCAATCCGTCCAGCGCCCGCAGGATCTCAGCAAAGTTCCGGCCAACAGTCATCGGATAGGTCATCGACAGCTTCAACTGCTTGTCCGGTCCGATAATGAAAACCGAACGCACGGTGGCGCTATCCGCAGGGGTGCGGCCGTCGGGCAGGTAGGCCTCGGCGGGCAGCATGTCAAAGGCCTTGGACACCGCCAGCCCGTCATCTGCAATGATCGGGAAACCGGGGTTGGCCTTGCCATAGGCTTCGATGTCTTTCTTCCACTTCTTGTGGTCCTCGACACCGTCGACCGAAACACCGATCACCTTGGTATTGCGCGCCGCCCATTCGTCGTTCAGCTGGGCCACAGCCGAAAATTCGGTGGTGCAGACCGGGGTGAAGTCCTTGGGATGCGAGAACAGGATCGCCCAGCTGTCACCAATCCAATCGTGAAACTGAATGGTGCCCTGATCCGTCTCTGCGGTGAAATTCGGGACCGTGTCGTTGATACGCAAACCCATGGTGCAACTCCTTCTTTGGTTACTGACCGAGTCGAATGCAGTGAACCTAACCACTTTGCGCCAGAGTTAAACCTTCCGCAAAAGTCTTTTTCCGGGAGGTCGCCAAACAAATTTGATCAAATTACCCCCTTGCCGCGCCTCAGAGCGAATGACAGACTGTGCGGCAAAACCAGTCTTTGACATCACGGCCCGGAGGATACGCCATGATCGAAAAACGCGATTTCTACATTAACGGTCAATGGGTTGCTCCATCTGAGGCGAATGATTTCGAGGTAATCAACCCCTCGACCGAGGAACCCTGCGCGGTGATCTCCCTCGGCGCTCAGGCCGACACTGACGCCGCCGTTGCCGCGGCCAAAGCGGCCTTGCCTGGCTGGATGGCCACTCCGGTCCAAGAGCGTATCGCCCTGGTCGAAAAGCTGACCGACCTCTACATGACCCGGTCCGAGGACCTGGCGCAGGCCATGTCGCTTGAGATGGGCGCGCCGATCGACATGTCGCGCACGGCTCAATCCGGTGCCGGGATTTATCACCTGAAGAACTTCATCCGCGCCGCCAAGGAGTTTGAATTCGAGCGCCCTCTGGGCGATCACGCCGCCAATGATCGCATCATCTATGAAGCCGTCGGCGTCGCCGGTCTAATCACTCCGTGGAACTGGCCGATGAACCAGATCACCCTCAAGGTCGGCGCGGCGGCGATTGCGGGCTGTACGATGGTTCTGAAACCGTCGGAGCAGAGCCCCCTGAATGCGATGATCTTTGCTGAACTGATGGACGAGGCCGGTTTCCCACCCGGAGTATTCAATCTGGTGAACGGCGATGGCGTGGGTGTCGGTTCGCAACTCTCTGCGCATCCGGATGTGGACATGATCAGCTTCACCGGCTCGACCCGCGCGGGCACTGCGATCTCGAAAAGTGCTGCCGATACACTGAAGAAGGTGCATCTGGAACTGGGCGGCAAAGGCGCCAACGTAATCTTTGAGGATGCGGATGAGAAGGCCGTGAAACGCGGCGTTCTGCACATGATGAACAACACCGGCCAAAGCTGTAACGCTCCAAGCCGGATGCTGGTGCAGCGCCCGATTTATGACAAGGCCGTTGAGACCGCAGCCGAAGTGGCCAATGCTGTCACGGTCGGCCCGGCCACAGAGGAAGGCCGCCATATCGGCCCCGTTGTGAATGAGCTTCAGTGGACCAAGATTCAGGATCTGATCCAAGCCGGTATAGATGAAGGCGCGCGGCTGGTCGCAGGTGGCACCGGACGGCCCGAGGGGCTGAACAAGGGCTACTATGTGCGCCCGACGGTGTTTGCCGATGCCAACAACCAGATGACCATTGCGCGGCAGGAGATCTTCGGCCCGGTCCTGACCATGATCCCCTTCGACACCGAGGAAGAAGCCGTCGAGATCGCCAATGACACGCCCTATGGCCTGACCAACTATGTCCAGACACAGGACGGCGCGCGCGCCAACCGCATGGCGCGGGTGTTGCGGTCCGGGATGGTTGAGATGAACGGTCAGTCGCGCAGCGCGGGATCTCCGTTCGGCGGGATGAAGCAATCCGGCAACGGCCGCGAAGGCGGCGTCTTCGGCCTTGAGGATTTTCTTGAGATCAAAGCCGTCGGCGGTTGGGCAGCAGAATAGGCATGTGGCCTGATCTAGGACGATTGGTGAGGCTCGGGCAGAGCCTCACCCTTTTCTAGGCTGGACGCACAACCAGCTGGGGTTGCCCATCAGACGTCCTTTGTGTTGAGCGTCCATCCCAACCGATCACCCCGGTTACACGTTGGCGGTACGAGGAAAAGCTCTCGAACTGCACCACATCAACTGGCGTTTCAAAATGCAGGGTAACCCTGCGGTTGGATCCGTCACCCAACAGGGTCATGCCGCGTATTTCGGCTGAGAACGGCTGCCCCAGATATCGCCCTTCAACCCGATCTCCGACACGCAAGTGCATGCGGTTTCCAGCTTTGGCGTGCAGTGTATTCCAATCCCGAACGCCATATTGATGGGCGAGCATCTCCAACGCCTCGCTATGTGAAAGGGTCACATCTTTGGCGCGTAGGTCTTCACGCAAGCGCTTGGCCTGCGCTTTCAACTCGTCTATCGGTGGGATTGTTCTTTGTATCGTCATCATGTGCCTCGTTTCCTTGAACGGGCGCGAAATCTGGACGGGGTTCGCATTGCCATCCGCGCGCCGTGAAAGTGGCAACAGATGTTCGTATTCAGGGTTTCACCGAAGCCAAAGGCCGCGAACGGCAGGGGACCCAAACCTTGCTAGTCCTTTGGCACTGCTTGGTTGCAGAGTCAATCAGGCATCCGCCTGCGCAGCCTCATAGGCCAGCATCGCGCGCTTCACCGGCAGACCCCAGTGGTATCCGCCCAGACCGCCCGACTTGCGCAAGGCCCGGTGACAGGGGATCAGCCAGCTCACCGGATTGCGCCCAACCGCTGTCCCCACCGCGCGCACCGCCTGAGGCGACCCCACCCGCTGCGCGATTTCCGAATAGGTCGTGACCTGACCCGAAGGGATATGCATCAGCGCCTCCCACACCTTGATCTGCAGCGGTGAGCCGATCAGGTGCAGTGGCGTCTCGGACCGGTTCGCGCCAAAGGAGGCCTCGACCCAAGGACGCAGCTTTTCGGTATCCTCGACGAAATTGGCCTTGGGCCAGCGCGCGGTCATGTCCTCCATCGCGGCGGCCTCGCCGGTTTCGGCACCAAACGCTATGCCGCAGATGCCCTTGTCGGTCCCCATGACCAACGCTTGCCCGAAAGGACAATCGAACCACCCCCAGTAGACCGTCAGCCCCGCGCCTTTGCGGGCGTACTCACCTGGGCTCATGGATTCCCATTTCAGGAACAGGTCGTGCAGGCGGCCGCTGCCGGACAGGCCGACATTATGGGCGGTCTCCAACGTGGTGAAGCGTTCCCGCAGCAGCGCCTTGGCATGACCCAGCGTCAGGTATTGCTGGTACCGTTTCGGCGACACCCCGGTCCAGCGCGAGAACAGGCGCTGGAAATGGGCGGGACTCATGCCCATCTGGCTGGCCAGTTCTTCAAGGCTGAGGGTTTCGCCACCCTGATCAATCAACTCGATCGCGCGGCGCATGACGTTGTAGTGGTATCCGCTTTCGGGTGTCTGGACGTTCATGGCTTTCACCTCATCTGTTGATCCAAACCATAACGCGCAGCTCACGCTCCCGCGACCCGGAACTTGCGCATTGGCTTTGGGCTTGTGTCATTGGCCCTTGGGCGGCATTAAGGCTCGGATGGCAAAGCAACTCGACTATCACACGATCCGCGAGATCTTTACGCGCTTTCAAGAGGCCGACCCGGAACCCAAGGGCGAGCTGGAGCATGTGAACGTCTACACTCTGGTCGTGGCAGTAGCGCTTTCGGCGCAGGCGACCGATGCGGGCGTCAACAAAGCCACGCGCGAGCTGTTCAAGATCGCAGATACTCCGCAAAAGATGCTGGATCTCGGCGAAGAGGGCCTGATCGAGCATATTAAAACCATTGGCTTGTTCCGCCAGAAGGCGAAGAACGTCATTAAGCTCAGCCGTATACTGGTCGAAGACTACGATGGTGAGGTTCCCAATTCCCGCGCGGCGCTGCAATCTCTGCCCGGTGTCGGGCGCAAGACGGCCAATGTGGTTCTGAACATGTGGTGGCGGCAACCAGCGCAAGCAGTGGACACGCATATTTTCCGTGTCGGCAACCGCACTGGTATTTGCCCCGGCAAGGACGTAGACGCCGTCGAACGCGCCATCGAGGACAATATTCCAGCCGACTTTCAACTCCATGCACATCACTGGCTGATCCTGCACGGGCGTTATCACTGTAAAGCACGCAAACCGATGTGCGGAACCTGCATCATCCGCGATCTCTGCCAATTCGAGGACAAGAATCTATGAAAACCTACCAGCTCACTGGCATCGGAAATGCCGTTGTGGACGTGATTTCCCAGGCTGATGACAGCTTCCTTGAACTGATGGGCATCGAGAAAGGCATCATGCAACTGATCGAGCAGGAGCGCGGCGAAGTGCTCTATGCCTCGATGGAAGGTCGGGTGCAGACGCCGGGTGGGTCTGTCGCAAACACCATTGCGGGCGCGGGTGCGCTGGGTCTTGATGCTGCTTTTATTGGCCGTGTACATGATGACGCGTTGGGCCGCTTCTATGCCGATGCGATGAACGAAGACGGCGTGGATTTCGTGAACCCACCTGTGCCGGGCGGCGAGCTGCCGACCTCACGCTCGATGATCTTCGTCTCGCCTGATGGCGAGCGGTCCATGAACACCTATCTGGGGATTTCCTCGGAACTGTCGTCTCAGGACGTCTCGGACGAGGTTGCCGGAAACAGCCAGATCATGTTCCTCGAGGGGTATCTGTTCGACAAGGAAAAGGGCAAAGCCGCGTTTCTTGAGGCCGCGCGTGCCTGTCACAAGGGTGGTGGCAAGGCCGGTATCGCCATTTCCGATCCTTTCTGCGTCGAGCGCCACCGGGTCGATTTCCTGCTGCTGATCGAGAACGAACTGGACTTCGTGATCGGCAATGAAGCTGAGATCAAATCGCTGTTCGAAACCGAGGATCTTGAGGACGCACTGGCCAAAACCGCCGCAATTTGCCCTCTGGTCGTCTGCACCCGTTCGGGCGACGGCGTGACGGTTCTGAACGGCGACACCCGTCACGATGTTGCGGTCGAAAAAGTAGTGCCCGTGGATGCGACCGGCGCAGGCGATCAGTTCGCGGCCGGTTTCCTGTACGGCATGGCCACTGGCCGCGACTATGAGACCTGCGCCAAGATCGGTAATGTCTGCGCGCGCGAAGTGATCAGCCATATCGGCCCGCGCCCCGAAGCCAACTTGCAAGAATTGCTGCGGGAAGAAGGCCTGCTGTAAGACATTGATCCGGGTCGGCGCCCACGCGCCGGCCTTCAGGATCCGGCGGCTGCGTCGTTCAACGCCCAATCATACTCATAGGCACTCACACGTTGGGCTTGATTTAGGCGCTGTTGCAACCCCGGGTCGGCTGCTGTTTCGAGATAGGCAATCACGGCCTGCTCATTTGGCCCGAAATCCTCGCGGAACCAGATGTAAATCTTCGACAGGATCAGCCGCCCCTCATCATCGAACCGCACCCCACGCGGGTCGTTGACATAGGCGTGCTCGGCTGCGGCGAGGTCGCGTTCCAATGTCTTGGCCTCCCAGGCGCGGGCCATCAGGTTCGGGCACCCGACCGCTGCACAATTCAGCGCGTAGTGAATGCGCGGCTCATCGAAAGTCGGTCGGATGATGCGGTGTTCGATGTCGTTCAGGGTCAAGATCTGGCCAGAGACCACAGCCAAGGGGCGACCCCATGGGCCGATCGACAACGGCCCATCCTTGATGTCGCGGATCGAGGCGACCGGGTAGGCCTCAAGCACCACATCCACCGTCAGCGCGTTGTAGAGGTTGATCCAATAGGCCAATTGTTGATCGCGGGTCAGATCGGCCGGATCAACGGCCTGCAGCTCGGTTAGATAATCATCCAGAAGCGCGCTGTCAGCCGCGCTCACCTGCCCATAGGCCGCCCGGTTCACGCCGCGCGCATCGGGGGCCACATAGCGGGTCAGAAAACGGGTCCAATCGCCATGATCTACCTTCTCACCCGGAGGGGGCGCGGCGCGGGTCAGGGCCGTGTCGGGCAAGGGCGTCGCGGCGGGCAAGGCCAGCCTCTCCACACTGGCACAGGCGGTCAGAAGCGGCAGCAGCATCAGGATCAAAACCTGTCTCATGAAGCGTCCTTTCGGCTTTGACGAGCAGCGCGCAACTGCCCTTTGAGGCGTTTCAGCGGAGCCACCTCAGGGTCTTTTAGAGCGGGCAAGTCCGGGCGAGCCGACAGGCCGCGCGTCGCCGCGTTCCACCAAAAGGTACCCATCGGACTGTCCACCCGATCTGGCGCGGCCAAATGCTGATCGCGCTGCGCGTTGTGAACGCACATGGAGAGCGGTCCGTTGGCCGTCGCAACCATGAACACGCAAGAGGCGCAGCGGTCTTCCTCTAACGCATCCGCAGCCATGAAATTGTGGATAAACACGGCCTGCCGCCGCACCGGTCCGCGCAATACGCCGGTCCCCAGCCGCAGAAGACACCCGGCCAGATGGCTAAGCGCCCAAAGGGCCAGGAGCGGATGGCGGCGGATCAGGCGTCCCACGCTGGGGCGGATGCGGATATGAGCGTCTTGGCCTGTATCCACCTCCTCAAGCGCCGCAATCACCCGCTGCACCAGGCGCCGGTTCGACAGTAACGACACGGCCTTGCCCCGCGCAGAAACAACGCTGCCATACCGGTTGCAACTGGAATGCCCGACGGCCGCCGAGTCGAAATGCAACGACGTGCCATAACCCTGCTCAACCGCGCGGATGACACTGTCTTGCGTGATTGCATCGGGTCGTGCTCGCAACACGCCTCGCCCGGTATCGGCCTGCATCTGGAACGAGACAAAACCAACCTCGGGCTGGTCCCGCAGGAACCGGGCCAAAGCCGGGATTTCAGCAAAGTTGCCGTCAAAAACGGTCGTATTGAATAGAATACGCAGCCCCAAACCGCGCGCCCGGTCGATATAGGCTTTGCGTACGCGGTTGAGCTCCATTTCGGAGGCGAACCCGTTGCGCTCTTGCGTCATGTCCACGTGAAAGGCCACGTCATCCAGCCCCGCTGCCGCCAATCGCGTCAGCATCGCCCGGCTGGCGCGGATGCCGTTGGTCATCAGGCACGAGCGCATACCCAGCCGCCTGATCTCGCGACAGAGCGCCTCAAGATCGTCAACCTTGCGCAGGGTCGGATCGCCGCCGGTCAATTGAACGGAAACACCCCGACCATAGTGGCTACGGATCGTGGCAATGCGCGCAAACAGGACCGAAAGCGGGGGATCGTAGGTCATCTCGGCCCGGTCAGAGAGGTAGCAGAGCGTGCAGTCCAGATTGCAGCGCTGCGTCACCTCAAGCGCGACGCAGGCCATCGGGTAGAACCGCCCTGCTGTCTGAGACGGGCCGAACTCTCCGCACCCGCGCAATCCCTCACGCAGAGGCGCGCGCCGGTCCAAGCCCTGAATTCGCCGTCCGGCGGGCTTGATGGTGATCGGGTCTGGCACGGTGTCTTTCATGCCTCCAAGCTAGAGGCACGCCCCGACCCGAACTACGCCCCCTCACGGCAACGTGCTGAGCGGTGAGTGCCTGCGACAGGCTAGCTTGGACTACAAGGTGAATTCTTCGATCCGCTGCGGCGTTAGAAACTGGTCACGCCTATCCTGAAACGCACGAAGCGCGTTTTGCTCCAGCCGACGCAGTTCTGGGTCCTTAAGCCACTCAGATAGCAGAGCGTCCACCTTGTCCACGTGCTCCAAAATCCCGGTATCAGTCATCGAATTACCGCTTTGACGTCGGTAGAATTTTGAGTTGAGGAGGTATTTACTATGTCCCCGAGCCATTCCGTCGCCACGATCATTTTTCATCAAGAAAACATCCAGAGACCGGATTGCATAATGGTGAATACATGCGACATCCCAAGTTAGATGTTCGGGTAGAAGCCGGTAACGAGCTCGTTTTGGGAATCTCACTGCAGAGCCCTTGATCTGTGTGCCTGCGGAATTGACACTTACCGTTCCGGAGGCCAAGGGGAGTTTCGGCATATGGTCAGTTGCGTAGGTAAACTTGCTAGGGCGAAACATAGATTTGTGGCCCGCATTCGTTGTGCGCGGACGGCCTTGACAGCGTAAAAAGCTGCGCAGAACGCTACCACCTCTCCAAAACCAGTGACCGGCGTCTCCAAACGGGCGCCACATCAGGGCAATATTGTCGGCATGTCCGCACACTTCAAGCAGGTCCTGAACTTGTCCCGCCCCGACGGACACCCGAAGAAACTCATCCGCGTCAATATGCAACAACCAATCTGTTTCCTCCATCTGCGGCATGGTCATGACAGTCTTCATCCCCTTTAATTGGGGACTTTCACCAGGCTCCAGAGTTTGATTGTGATGGTGCACGATACCTTCGTTGTGCAGATGCTGCAAAATCAGATCTGTGCCGTCGGTACAGTCATTGGTGACCACGTAGACCTCATCGAAGCCTATGGCTTTGTGATAAGCAACCCATTCAAGAACAAACGGCCCTTCGTTCTTCATACACGAGGCGACGGCAACTCTCAATTTGTGCACTCCTACTCTTAGGCCATCTAAAGGGTCAGTAACACCCTGCACCTTTCCGTCAGGTTTACCAATCCAGTTCTGGCGATGTGCTCAAAGATGCGGCTGGAATTCGGCAACAACAAGTTCGTAGACCGCGCGCTTGAACGGCACGATTTCTTTGACCAGTTGATCCGGGGCCTGCCATTTCCAGCTGGTGAATTCCGGATGGTCCGTTGCAATATTGATCTGGTCGTCATGGCCGGTGAAGCGCAACAGAAACCACTTCTGCTCTTGCCCGCGATAGCGGCCTTTCCAGATTTTCGGAACGATATCGTGGGGCAGATCATAGGGCAGCCAGCCATCAGTCTCGGCCACCACCTCGACCAGATCAGCCGTCACGCCGGTTTCTTCCCACAATTCGCGCAGCGCAGCGTCACGCGGGTCCTCGCCCTTGTCCACCCCGCCCTGAGGCATCTGCCACGCATCCTTGTGGCGGTCATTGCGCTGGCCGACAAAGATCTTGCCCTCGGCATTCATCAGCATCAGCCCGACACAGGGGCGATAGGGCAGTTTGGCGATCTCTTCCGGGGTCATGCGAGGCCTCTTGGACATGCTTTGCGACCTCTCTATCAAGCCGCGCGGCAGGCGCAAAGGGGATGACGTTAGGTTTCGCGTGACAATGTTTACGCGAACGTCAATCTATTTCTCAACTTCGGAAGGGAGAGTTCGCCATGACTGCGTACCCAAACATGCTGGCCCCGCTGGACCTGGGCTTTACCACGTTGAAGAACCGCGTGCTGATGGGCTCGATGCATACCGGGTTGGAAGAGACCGGCGACTGGAACCGCGTGGCTGAGTTCTATGCGGATCGTGCCCGCGGGGGCGTGGCGCTGATGGTGACGGGCGGGATCGGCCCGAACCTCGAAGGGTCTGTCCTGCCGGGCGCGGCGATGATGACCACCGACAAGGACGTGGCGAACCACTCGGTCGTGACCGACCGCGTGCATGAGGCGGGCGGCAAGATCGCGATGCAGATTCTGCACGCCGGACGTTATGCCTATGGTCCCAAATGCGTAGCGCCAAGCCCGGTGAAATCCCCGATTTCTCCGTTCCCGCCCAGTGAACTGGACGAAGACGGGATCGAGAAGCAGATCAGCGACATTGTGAACGCGGCTGTTCTCGCCCAGAAGGCGGGATATGACGGGGTCGAGATCATGGGGTCCGAGGGGTATTTCCTAAACCAGTTCCTCGTGACCCACACCAACAAACGTGAAGATCGCTGGGGCGGCTCCTATGAAAACCGGATGCGCCTGCCGATCGAGGTTGTGCGGCGCACGCGTGAGGCTGTGGGCACTGATTTCATCATCATCTATCGCCTGTCGATGATCGATCTGGTCCCGAATGGCTCGACCCACGAAGAGGTGGTCGAGCTTGCTCAGCGGATCGAACAAGCCGGCGCCACGATCATCAATACCGGCATCGGCTGGCATGAGGCGCGGATTCCCACCATCGCAACCAGCGTTCCGCGTGCCGCCTTTGCCTGGGTGACCAAAAAGCTGATGGGTAAGGTTGGCATCCCGGTGATCACCTCGAACCGGATCAATACGCCCGAGGTCGCAGAAGAGGTTCTGTCGACCGGCTGCGCCGACATGGTTTCGCTGGCGCGTCCGATGCTGGCGGATGCGGATTTTGTCAACAAGGCGATTGCTGGTCAGTCCGCGCAGATCGCGCCGTGTATCGCCTGCAACCAGGCCTGCCTGGACCACACGTTCGGCGGAAAGCTGACCTCTTGCCTGGTCAATCCCCGTGCCTGCCATGAGACCGAACTTGTCATTGGCAAGGCCGAGACGCGTAAGACCGTTGCCATTGTGGGCGCTGGCCCGGCCGGCCTGTCTACCGCTATGACCGCCGCCCAGCGCGGCCATGACGTCACGCTGTTCGACCGTGCCTCAGAAATCGGTGGGCAGTTGAACATGGCGAAACAGGTGCCGGGGAAAGAGGAATTCTGGGGGCTGGTCGATTGGTACCGCACCATGATGGATGATCTGGGCGTGAAGGTGGCACTGAACCGCGAAGTCAGCGCCGACGACCTGACTGGCTTTGACGAGGTCGTCATCGCCACCGGCGTCATCCCGCGTGATCCGGAAATCCCCGGTCAGGACCGTGACAACGTCATCAGCTATATCGACGTGCTACGCGAGAAAGCAGAAGTCGGCAAATCCGTCGCCGTGATCGGCGCTGGTGGTATCGGCTTTGACGTGTCCGAGTTCCTGCTGGAGGACGGCCACAGCATCACCAACGACCTGCCCGCCTGGATGAAGGAATGGGGCGTGACCGATCCGGAGCAGCACCGCTCGGGTCTGGCACCAGAAGGCCCTCAGCCTGCAGCCCCGGCGCGTCAGGTGACTCTGTTGCAACGCAAGAAACAGGCGCATGGCAAAGGCTTGGGCAAGACCACCGGCTGGATTCACCGCGCGACACTCAAGATGAAAAACGTCAACTTCGTGGGCGGCGTGAACTATGAGCATATCGACGATGACGGCCTGCATATCAGCTTTGGCGAAGAGCGCGCCGACCCGACGGTGATTGCTGCGGACACCATCGTTCTGTGTTCCGGTCAACTGTCCGAGCGTAGCCTTGCAGACGCCCTGATCGAA
The DNA here is from genome assembly GCF_049800715.1 of Ruegeria profundi. Lineage (GTDB taxonomy): Bacteria > Pseudomonadota > Alphaproteobacteria > Rhodobacterales > Rhodobacteraceae > Ruegeria > Ruegeria profundi_A. The sequence goes on along the minus strand of NZ_JBNAFO010000009.1, from coordinate 170,243 downwards.
CGCGGGATCACGCCGCATGTGATCGGTGGTGCGGACGTCGCTGCTGAGTTGGATGCGAAACGGGCCATCAATCAGGGCACCCGCCTAGCCGCCGAGATGTAGGGGCGCTGAGGTCTACATGGTATAAGTCAGACCGGTCTCTTTCTCGAACCGGGCCATATAGGTTTCGTAGTCGCCGTAGGCGCGATGGAACAGCAGTCGCGCCATTCGCGTCGCCCGCCACGGTTTTTTGCCACCGACATAGTGCCAGATTTTCGGAGTTCTACTTGCATCACTCAGATGCTGGCGGAACGCCTTGGACATTTTGCGGTATTTCGGACTGTGCGCGTCAAACCAGATCTGAGGCCGCGTGTTCCACTGAATAGGCAACCGAAACCAGCGCCCGTGAAACAGTTGATTCATTCTGTCCTGTTCAGGCAAGTAAGGAATGTGCGGAACCAGCTTCTCGAAATCGCTGATCTCGCGCAATTCGCGATCGCCGTGAATGGCTGAACAGTCCATGACCATGATGCCGGCATTGAAATACCCTTCGCCGGGTATGAACCCCAACCTAATGCTCTTGCTCACACGACTGAGCGACTTTTTATGCTCGCGCCCCGGTCTGAAAATCTGCTGCAGGGAAGGGCGCAGGAAGTCCCCTCCGCCAAGCGTCACCAGACCCATATCCACGCAGGCGGCAAAGGGTTGGCCTTCAAGGTCCATGTCCAGCAATTCCCAAACATCCGAAACAACCAGAGTGTCCGCATCCACAAAAACGCAGCGCTTTTCGCAAAGCTGGGGCAGAAACAATGGCAGCATCGTGATCGCAGGGAACTTCGACTTATACTCGGAAAAGCCTGGCAGATTTTCCAGATCGAATTTCTGGTAAGAAATCGTCCCTCCCGTGAGGGATTGATTGACCTGCTCAACAATCGCGATGTCTTCGTCTGTGAAATCCTGCCCAAAGATTGTCACATCCAAAGGTTTGCTGGCGTTTTTGACAGCGGAATATGCGGAAAGCAGAGCCGGGAACAGAAAAGACCTGTTCACGCCATAGACCACCTGCATCGCGCTCCCCCTCGATCACGTCAATGTGATGAGAAGGAATAGCAGCGAAGAGCAGGCACTTCAAACCCTTAGCGGCCCTCAAAACTCTTGGTTTGCGGCGTTACCCGGCGCCCCCTTATTCGACCAAAATCGTAATCACTTCGGATACAATGGGCGGGTTGTGCGGCACGTGTCCAGCATCGCCCAGAACCAGTTGTAGCGTGTGCTGACCAGCGGGCAGATCCAGAGTGACCTCGGTCTGGCCACCGCCGAAATGCATGTGGTTTTCGTCTGATGGCAGCCCATACAGCAGCTCATCCGCGCCGTCTTCGCCCTGACCAAGTGGTAGGCGATTGATCAGCAGGTGGTGGTGGCCGGTATTGTCCGCTTCGGTCCCTGCAGGCGCAACGCCCATGCCGCTGAGGCCAAAGACCACCGTGACCGGTGATTGCACTGTGTCACCATCCGCAAGGTTCGCGAAATAGACCTGCGCACCCGGCGCGGATGGCGTTTGTTCCTGCGCTCCGGCGGCTGTGGCAAACAGAACAACTGAAATGGCTGTAAAAATGGCTTTCATGATCTCCTCCCTCGTCACAAAAATGCCATTCTAAACCTAGCACATCTTGAATATTTTCCAGAAAACGCCCGTTTGCAGGGCGATCACCATCGCGGGAAACAACTGTTTCCGCGTTTCTGATACGCAAACGATCCGATTCAAAACCCTGATATTATCCCATGTCCGCCCCGATTCCGCCCAGATTGAGGGGCAAAGTCGTTGCAAGTAGCAAGACCTGGGGAACGAGAATGGATCGACTGACGGAAATGGAAGCCTTTGCCAACGTGGTGGACCAAGGTGGCTTCACCGATGCGGCCAAGAAGATGGGTATCTCCAAATCAGCCGTTTCCAAGCACGTGTCCAGCCTCGAGTCGAGGCTGGGGGCACGACTGCTCAACAGGACCACGCGCCGCGTTTCTCCGACCGAGATTGGACTGGCCTATTATGACCGCGCCCGCCGGGTGCTGAACGACGCGGGTGAGGCGGATTCGCTGGTCACCGCGATGCAATCGGCCCCTTCTGGCCTGCTGCGGATCAGCGTAGCGACGGATTTCGGCGTCAATCACCTGTCGCCTGTCCTGTCGGATTTTCTGGCCACCTATCCCGATATCACCGTGAACATGGTGCTGAACAACCGCTACGTGGAACTGATTTCCGAGGGCTTTGACGTCGCCGTTCGCATCGGAGAACTGGAAGACAGCACTCTGCGCGCCCGCAAACTGACCGAAACCGTCAAACGCATGGTCGCGGCCCCCAGCTATATCGAGAAATACGGACGGCCGCAGAAGATCGACGATCTAAATGAACACAAGCTGCTGCACTATTCCAGCCAATCCTCGGGCAATGTCTGGCGCTTAACCGCCCCGTCGGGCGAGAAACGTCAGGTGCGCACGGCCGGTTGGCTCAGCGTGAATGATGGCCAATCGCTGTTAAACGCGGCGGTCTCGGGCCTCGGGATCGCCTATCTGCCCAGCTATCTTTACGCCGATGCGTTGAAGACCGGTGAGGTTGTAGATGCAATGCCATCCCTGCCGGATGAGGTGCAAGGCATCTACGCGGTCTATCCTCCAGGCCGCTTCACTCAGCCCAAAGTACGGGCCTTCATAGACTTCCTCGTTGACGCTTATTCCGAAAAAGGCGCGATGGACTGGTAATTCTCCCGGTGAACTGGATCGGCCCGTTCGTTCTGCGTGCGGGTCTTTTTTTTTGAAGACGCGTCAGTTGACCAGCAAGACAGCCTCGACCCTACGGTTCAGATCGCGCCCTTCCGGCGTCGCGTTCGAGGTCAGCGGCGCAAGATATCCCACGCCCTGTGCCTCGATCCGATCCGCCACGACGCCATGCGTGTCAATCAGGCGGGCGCGCACGGCCTGCGCCCGTTCGGTGCTAACCTTGATATTGGCCTGCAGCGCGCCCGTATCGTCGGTATGACCGACCAACGCCAATCGGGTCGACGGGTTGTCTGCCAAGAACTGCGCCAGCAACGACAATGAGGCGAACGGGCCGTCGCCCAGTGCCACCTCACCGGTGCGGAAATGCAAATCGTCCAGAATCACATGGCCCGACTGCTGCAACGCGTCCAAAAGGCCCTCCGTTCCGCTGGCGGATTGCTCAACGACCACAGGCGTTGGAGCCGGAGCATCAACGGGTGCAACGCGGATCAGTTGCACATAGCCATCCGGCGGGTTACGGCTGACCAGCAGGCTGAGCGCCTCGTCGCCCTTGGTGGCAGACAGAAAACGATAGTCGCGAATGGCGACATACATATCCGGTGTTGGAACCACTTCGGTTCCGAAGCGGAAATCGAACCCGCCGCAGGTCCGAGCCTCACATTCAAACAGGATATCAAAGCCCTGCGCCACGAGCTGATCCCGCAGCGGAGCCAGCAATTGCAGCGTCGTGCTAGAGCCCGCCTGCAAGCGCCATGTCAGCCGCTCGACCCGCCCCTCGACCGTTCGAGAGGGGACTATGCCATCTGCAACGGGCCCTGTGGGCAACTCATAGCTGTCCAGCGGCGAGGTCCTCTCGCTGATCCGACGCGCGCTGGCGGGCAGGGTCAGATCTTGCGCCAGAACGGGTCCGGCCATCAGACAAAAGGCAAGGGCGAGGCGTCGGATCATCGGGCTTGGGCGTGATATTCGGGGTTGGGCACCATTGCGGTGGCACTGGCCACCCGGTTGGACATGTTGAAGAATCCGGTGACGTTGGCGATGTCCCAGATACCCCGGTCACTGAAACCCTGATCGCGCAGGTGCTGGCGATCAGCCTCTTCAATCTCGGCGCTTGCGGTGGTCATCTTGGCAGCAAAATCCAGCATCGCACGCTGGCGCGCATCCAAAGGGGCGGTGCGGTAGTTCATCACCAGCATCTCGCCCAGTTGCGGATCACCGGACATCTGCCGCACTGCTGCACCATGAGCAACAAGGCAGTAGAAGCACTTGTTGATCGAGGACACGACCACCGCGATCATCTCACGTTCGAGCTTGGACAGTCCGCTATCTGCCAGCATCAGGTCGTTATACATAGCCGTGAAGGCGTTCAGCTTGTCGGTATCGAACGCGTAGGCCTTCAGCACATTCGGCACCATGCCCAGCTTTTCGAGGCAGACATCAAAGTATTTCTGCGTCTCGGGCGGCAAAGGGTCAGCCATGGGCAGGTTCAGCGCGGTGGGTAGATCGGTCTGGGTCACGGGCTTTCTTAACTCCTTAGACACGTTGACGATAATGGTATTCCCCGACAATCTCCATCCCGAGCGCTCGGTAGAGGCCATTCGCCCCGTCATTGGCCTTTGTGCAGATCACGCTGAGCGTTTTCGCCCCATTGTCCCGCGCCCAAAAGGCTGCGGCCCGCATGGCCCATTGGCCCAGACCCTGACGGCGGTGATCTTGCAGGATCTCAAGCGCATGTACCATGGCCATATCGCCTTTCATGGCTACGAACACAGTTCCCGCCGGGCGGTCTGAATGCCGCAACAGGAACGCGGTCTTGGGACCCGCGGTACGCTCCATCACGGCCAGACGTTCAGGGCCAATACCGCCCTTGGCCCAGATCTCCTCCATGACGGCAAGCGGGGGCCAGATGCCGAACGCGGTCACGCGGGGCAGAGGCTGATCGGTCAGTTGCTCCGGCGGACACGCGTAGATGTTGACCGGGTCCAGAACCTCATAGCCGCGCGCTTCCAGTTGGGCGTCAAGCTTGTGGTCATCGGGCCACAGACAAAAGATGCGTTTCTGGCCCATGGCCTGCATGGCACACTCAGCCGCGATGATGTCGGCCTCGGTCGCGTCACCCACCGCATTGGCGGCAGACACGCGCGAACCACCCCCCTGCCCTTCTCGCAGGCGGAAGGAGCCAAGGGTCTCATAGCGCGCAGCGGGCCATGTTCCGTCAACGATGTCGGGCCAGTAGATGTTCACAACTCGAGCTCTTTTGCCAATTGGGTCATGGCCGCGTCGATGCGCGCACCCTCTGTCCCTCGGACCACCACGTTGGCTCCGAAGACCCCGTTGATCTGAAACGGATAGCAGCCGATGGACAGGTCCGAGAACGCCTCAGCCAGTGCAGACAACGTGGCAGCAATGTCGCCTTCGCCCCGATCCACCCGCAATGTCTGAGACAACAGCGGGTTGCCGCCCGTCAGACCCGGCAAGACACTGGCTACCATGGCTTGGAATACTGAGGGCACCCCGGCCATCACATGCACATTTTCGATGGTGAATCCGGGCGCGGTTGAGACTGGATTGTCGATCAATGAAGCGCCGTCAGGAATGCGGGCCATACGCAGGCGGGCCTCATTCAACTCCAGCCCTGACTTGTCGTAGTGCGCCTGCAACAGCGCCCGCGCGTCGTCGCGCACGTCAATTGGGGTGTCAAAAGCGCGGGCGATGCAATCGGCGGTGATATCGTCATGCGTAGGCCCGATGCCCCCGCTGGTGAAGACATTGTCGTAGGACCCCGACAGAGCCTTGACCGCCGCCTCGATCGCCGGGGCGTCATCGCCGACAATACGCACTTCTTTCAGGTCGATGCCATGCTTGGTCAGTTCACCAGCAAGATAGTGCATGTTCGCATCTCGCGTCCGGCCCGAGAGGATCTCATCCCCGATGACAAGCATTGCAGCGGTTGGATTGGCCATGGCGCGCGCCCCCTCTTGATCGGCTGTTAGGGCAGGTATAGGCCGTGGGGCATGAGATTTGAAACCCCCCTTGTCCCCGCCCGCCTGATCCGCCGCTACAAACGCTTTCTGGCCGATTGCACGCTAGAGGATGGCCGCGAGGTGACAGCCCATTGCGCCAATCCGGGCAGTATGATGGGACTGGCTGAACCGGGTGAGAAAGTCTGGCTGGAACCCAATGACGATCCGAAGAAAAAGCTGAAATTTGGGTGGCGGCTAGTTGATCACGAGAATGGCCATTTCACCGGCGTCGATACTTCGGTGCCGAACCGGGCACTGCGCGCGGCATTGGAGCGTGGCGAGATCCTCGAACTGGCCGCCTATCAAACAGTCCGGGCCGAGGTCAAATACGGCCAGAACAGCCGCATTGATTTCCTGCTGACCCAACCCGGTCTGCCGGATGCCTATGTCGAGGTCAAAAGCGTCACGCTTTCCCGCCAGCCCGATCTGGCCGAATTCCCCGACAGCGTCACCACCCGCGGCACCAAACATCTGCATGAACTGGCCTCCATGGCCGAACAGGGCCACCGCGCGATCATGCTGTATCTGGTGCAGCGCACCGATTGCGACCGCTTCGCGCTGGCCGCCGATATCGACCCGGCCTATGCAGCGGCCTTTGAGGCAACGCAAGCGCAGGGGGTTGAGCGGTTGGTGGTCGGCACCACCATCTCGCCACAGGGGATCGAAGTTGATGCGACAAAGGTGTGGTCTACCGGTTAAGGCAGGATCGTAAACTTTCCTAGATAAGAGCCTCGCCCCGGTGTGTAACCGCGGTAGGTGCCATCCTCAACCTGCCCCACCACAGCGCAGAGGTCTTGATCTTTGCGGAACGTCTCCCAGCGGCTACAGATCCTGTCACTTTCCAACCACCAAACACCGGTGTCGCGGCCCAGGCGAGGAATCTCAACGTCAAAGCTTTGGTCGGCGTTCACGCTTGCGGCGCCAGTGACGCCCGCGCGGTTCAGGGCAATCTTGCGATCCTGTACCAAAAGCGCCGCAAGCTGATCCTGCGTCAGCATCGTCACCTCTTCGCGGCAGCCGCTGGTCAGAACGACCAGAAGAGCAGCAATCGCTCTGACCATCTCAGCCCCTGTTCCCGCTGATGCATTCTCCGTGGCACCGTGGCGCAAAGCGGCGCGGATGACCACGCGCAGACGGGATGATCAACGAAACTTGAACCTCTACCTGTGAATTTCAGGCCAAAGATCGGCGTCCAACCCCTTCACAAACGGTGCGAAGTGATCGGCCACAGCCTGCCACCCCCCGACCGAGGCGGTGTTGACGGGTTTGCGAGCCTGTAGGTTGCTGGCCGTTCTGATCGCATCCGAAGATTTGTCGGGCGACAGCATCGCCTGTTCAAAAGGCAGGTCGCAGAGCTGGGCCAGCTCTTTGGCGCCGTCCTCCAGATTATTCACCAGATGCTCATAGCTTATTTCATGGACCCGCCCCGGAAGCACCGCATGCCAGTGCTGCATATAGCGACGATAGCGGTTGGCTTCGGCTGCCATCCAGCTCAGATCATGCGTGTAATACAGGCCACCCGCTCCGAAATGCGTCCGCCACATCGAAAGCGCCACATCGCGCGGATCGCGCATGACATTCAGAATCACGGCGTTCGGGAAGGCCTGCGCGATCGGCCCCAGAAAAGCATAGTTCCCCGGAGCCTTGTCGACAAAGGCGCGCGTTCCTTCCGCCGTCTGGGGCAAATTATCCGCGTAGTAATCGGCCAGCTCCTGTGCGTCACTTCCAGCGCTCGATTGGCTTTCGACCCTGCGGGCCCAGTGATGCACGCCCGCCAACTCTCCCAGCCCCTGAACGGTGGAGTGTGAGGCCAGAATCCGCTCGATCAAAGTGGTGCCGGAGCGTGGCAATCCGACCACGAACACCGGGCGCGGTATATCGGTGCGCGGCGCTGAGGCGGGGGCGGGCAGAGGCGTGCTCAGACGCTGGCGGCAGGCTTTCTCGGCCCGGGTTTCCCAGCTTTTAAACCCATGCTGCAACTGATCATGCGCCTTGCGCAGCTGAAGCATCTCGGTCGCGGTATCGCCATCATGTTTCGCAAGGCTCGCGGCGGCGAAAAGCACCGTGGCTGCGGCCCCGCGGTTGGCATTGCCCGCCTCAAGCAGCTTAGAGGTTCGAGCCTGCAAATCCGCTCGATCCTAAGCCGACAAGTTCTGCAGAGTTGCAGCGAACTCCAGCGTTTCGGGAGCCTCGGGCGCCAGCGCAAAGGCGGCGCGGCCATGGGTCAGTGCCTCAGACATACGCCCCAAACCGACCAGACCCTTGGCCAGTCGCAGCTGACCGTAGTGGAATTTCGGCTGCTTCTCGGCCACGGCCAACAGGACGTCGATGGCCTGGTTCCACTGGTGCATCTCATCCAGAATATCGGCCTTCAGGCAATGGGCCTGTAGATTGCCGTTTTGATGGCGCAGAACCTCATCAACATCTACCAACGCCTCGCTCAGTTGACGCTCCTGCAACAGGGCCATGGCGCGCACATAGCGTTGCGGCGGGGTCAGAGGGGCCTTGGCCCCAACTTTATTCATCAGGGTTAGCGCCTTGCCGGCATCGCCGCCCTGAACAAGGCTCAGCCCGAAATTCTGGATCAGGTCGGGGTTCTCCGGCTCCATCTTCCAAGCGCGCTCCAGATGGGTCTGTGCCTGTTTGAATTCCCCCTGGTGAATGCATGCAAGACCAGCCATCTGCGGAAACGCGGGCATTTTGGGCCATTTCTTCCCGGCCTTGACTGCACGCTTCAGCGCCCTGTCCGCGCGCCCGGTCTTGAGCATTTCACTGATGGTGGCAATCTCGGTCCTCAGCTGGTCGGCTTTCTGCATCTGACTGCCCTTCTTCTAATTTAACGCCCGAGAACTATCTTATACGTGCTAGTTTATATCGCTGTACGCGTCCACCTGTGATCGGATCATCATCCATCCGAGATACAGGCCTGCGACGCTGCACCCTCTGGAACTTTCTGCACAAGCAGCGTAGATAGAGCATTGCGCGAAACAATTGGAGCCTCGCATCCATGAAAGATCATCGTGGCCGCCTGACCAAGGACGGTATCCGCATTTACGAACAAGGTGACTTTGCCGGCATGCATGCGGCAGGGGCTTTGGCCGCGCGGATACTGGATGACATTGCGCAACATGTCTTCCCCGGCCAAACCACCGGTGCGATCGACGGGATCATCACCCAGATGGTCGAGGACGCGGGCGCGACCTCAGCCACGATTGGCTACAAAGGCTACCAGCACGCCAGCTGTATCAGCGTGAACCACGTGGTTTGCCACGGCATTCCCGGTGAGAAAAAGCTAAAGGACGGGGATATCCTGAACATCGACGTCACCGTCATCGTGGACGGCTGGTTCGGCGACACCTCGCGGATGTATGTCGCAGGCAAACTGCCGCGTAAGGCGGAGCGTCTGATTCAGGTCACCCATGACGCGCTTTTCAAGGGCATCGAGATGGTCAAGCCGGGCAACACGTTCGGCGATATCGGCCACGCGATTCAGTCCTATGTCGAAGCGTACCGTATGAGCGTTGTCCGCGATTTCTGTGGCCACGGGCTGGGCCGGGTGTTCCACGCACCGCCAAACGTGCTTCACTATGGCCGCCCTGGCACCGGTTCTGTTCTGGAAGAGGGGATGTTCTTTACCATCGAACCGATGGTCAATTTGGGGCGTCCTGAAACCAAGACTCTGGCCGACGATTGGACAGCTGTGACCCGCGACAAGTCGCTCTCGGCGCAGTTCGAACATTCGGTCGGTGTAACCGCAAATGGGGTCGAGATCTTTACCCTGTCACCCGGCGACACCTTCCATCCGACCTATTCGTCTTGATCGGTGGCCTGATCCCGTAGCACTTTCAGCAGCATCGTCTCAGCCCCCCACGGCGTGATCGCGTCGTGGATGAACACCGGCGCGCGTGCAGGTTTGCGTGGCGGGCCGGTTTCTGTGTCAGTCTCCTGAGCCAAACCCCAGAACAAGGGCGGTAGGGCGCGGTCCATGCCAGAAGCCTAACACAAACCGGTCCGCACCTCAAAACCGGATCACGAAGGCGTACAGCTGCCCCTGTCAAAACGCTGCGAAGTGCCCTTGATCATCATGTCATATTCGAGACTTGCAAGATCAACGGCAAAGTTGACGACCTGACCATCCTGAATCAGCAAAAACGTCAGGTTGTCCAAACCCGGCAGAATGTCCGCCTCGCCCTTCAGCTCTCCGACAGTGATATGCCCTTTGTTGGATCCGCCCGAACGCGCCAGCGTCACGCTTGATTGATCCACAGAGGAGGTGCAATTGACCATAAATTCATTCGCATCGAGTTTTGTTTGCCCTGCAACAACAGGGGAGGAGCTCAGCACGAAGGCCGAGGTCAGGGCAGCTCTGAGAAGCATAGAGTTTCCTTTGAGGGTTGTTCCGCGTTTCTACGGCGCGTAGAGGCGAAATTGGCCGCAATTTTGGCGGAGATACGTCAAATTGCTGGCCGCCCAAATTCAATTTTAAAACGAATTGGGGCAGTCAGGATCAACCCAAATGATCAAGTGATTGAAGCATCAAAGAGATATGCGTGTCGCCGTATTTTCGACTGTCCAACAACTGGAATCCATCCGGCGCTTGCATCGGAGCGTTTTCTTCCCACACGATAAACGCCCCCGCAGCGATCCATCCTGCATCGGACGCCTTGGCCAGCGCCTTTTGGCCCAGAGACTTGCCGTAAGGCGGGTCCAGAAAGATCAGGTCGAAGGGCGCGTTCGGGTTTTCACCTAAGCGCGTCGCATCCCGGCGGATCAGATCGGTCCGGTCAGCGCTGCGGGTCAGGTCGATATTCTTGCGGATCAGGCCCTGCGCCACACGCCCGTCATCCACAAAGGTGATGTGGTCAGCCCCGCGCGACAGCGCCTCAAGCCCCAGCGCACCGGTGCCTGCGAACAGGTCCAATACACGCAGGCCTTCAAAGTCGATCAGATGGCTTAAAACGTTGAACAGACTTTCACGTACTCGGTCGGTGGTGGGACGAAGATGGGCACCCACATCCCCTTTGCCGACCGAGGCCAAGGCACGACCCCGGAACTGTCCGGCGATGATCCTCACGCTTTGAGCAGCGGTTTCAGATCCGCAGCCGGATCGGCCACCACGGCAGGATCCGCGGTTTTGCCCGAGTCGATGAGGCGCTTGCCGACCATATAGGCGCGCGGGTCGTTCATCGCGTCGACTGCAATCAGCTGGTCACCCTTGTAGTACCAGAACGACACGGTCTGACCTTCGCCCTGACGGGTGACAACCTGATCATAGCCCGTGTTCAGGCCTGCGATCTGCAGTTTGACGTCATACTGATCCGACCAGAACCATGGCGTCGCAGTGTAGTCCTTGGCGGCCCCCAGCATGTTCTGAGCGACGATCTCGCCCTGATCAATGGCGTTGGGCACGCTTTCCAAACGAATACGCCCCGCGCCATGCGGGAAGGAGGCGCAATCCCCTGCCGCCCAGATCGACGGATCAGATGTGCGGCCATGCGCGTCGGTTTTGATGCCGTTGTCCAGTTCAAGCCCAGCCAACTCGGCCAGTTGGGTGGACGGCGCGATGCCCACGCCGACGACCACAAAATCAACCTCGATTTCGGTTCCATCTGTCAGAACCGCGCCGACCACCTTGCCGTTTTCACCGATCAGACGATCAAGGCCCACGCCCTCGCGGATGTTCGCGCCATGACCCGTATGCAGCGCGCGGAAATAGTCGCTGGTTTCCTTGGCGGCGACGCGTTGCAGGATACGCTCGGCCATTTCTACCAACGTCACCTTGACCCCGCGCTTGGCGCAGACGGCTGCGGCCTCAAGCCCGATATAGCCGCCGCCGACGATCAGCGCCCGCGCGCCTTCGGTGACCCGAGGCTCCATCTCGTCGATATGAGCCAGATCACGCACCACATGAACGCCCTGAAGATCGCCGCCGATAGAGGCAGGTAGGTAGCGCGGATCCGACCCGGTGGTTAGCGCCAGTTCGTCATAGGAGATGACCTCATCCCCAACGGTCACGGTCTTGGCCTTGGGGTCAATCGCAGTAACACGCTGCCCCAAACGCAGGATGATGTTGTTGTCAGCGTAGAAGCTTTCGGGGCGCAGGAACAGACGCTCCAGCTCCATCTCGCCCAGCAGATAGGCCTTGGACAAAGGCGGGCGCTGATAGGGCAGATGCGGCTCGGCCCCGATCAGGGTGATATCCCCTTCAAACCCATCCTTGCGCAGCTTCGCAACAAGCGACGATCCGGCCTGCCCGGCGCCGATCACGACAATATGGCTCATGTTCGTTACACCCTGTCGAATTCTCATGGTTACTTTTGTCCGACCACCTATATTGCGGCATAGCCCGACTCTGCAAATCCAAACGACAGGAGCTGATAAATGATTACAACAGGTGAGATGCTGCCCGACGCCACGCTGACCCAAATGGGTGCGGAAGGCCCCGAAGAGGTTCGGATTTCCGACAAAACCGCGGGCCGCAAAGTGGTGATCTTTGCAGTGCCCGGCGCGTTTACACCGACCTGTCATTCGGCACATGTGCCCAGCTTCATGCGCACCAAGGATCAGTTCGAAGCCAAGGGCGTGGATGAGATCATCTGCATCTCCGTCAACGACCCGTTCGTGATGAATGCCTGGGGCGAAGCGACCGGCGCGACCGAGGCCGGCCTGACCCTGCTGGGCGATGCCGCGTCCGAGTTCACAAAGGCGATCGGCATGGATTTCGACGCCCCACCAGCCGGGCTGCTGGCGCGTTCGCAGCGCTATGCGATGCTGGTCGAAGACGGCAAGGTCACTGCGCTGAACCTGGAAGAAAGCCCCGGCGCTTGCGAGATTTCAGCCGGTGAAGGCTTGCTCGAAGTAATCTGACGCTGTTCGGCCCCGGCTAAACCGGGGCCGTCCTAACCCTATTTAACTTGATACAACGCCCCAGTGTGCGATTATCAAAGGCACATAGCTGGGGAGTATGTTTATGTATCTCAAAGCCATTTCACTCATTCTGGGCGGCGCAGGCCTTCTTGCAGCTTGCGGCCCGGCCCCAACACCACAGCAACAAGCGGCACGGCAACATGAAATCGCCTGCCTGAGCGGCACCTTGGGTGGCGCGCTGATCGGAGGCGCAATCGGCAATCAGTTCGGAGGCGGTTCAGGCAAGTCCATTCTGACGGGCGCAGGTGCCGCTACCGGCAGCATCAGTGGCGCAAGATTCGCATGTTGAGGGGGACAGTGATGAAACGAATAATCTGTATCGCCGCGCTTGTGATGGCCAGTGCCGCAGCTGCGGACGACGTGGCAGAGTTGAATGAAAAAGAGCTGACAGCCATCGACTCGAACAATGATGGCTTCCTGTCCAAGGACGAGTTCAATGCCTTTTCAGACTACGCCTTTCAGGCGATGGACGAAGACAAGAACGGCGCGCTCGGCCTGTCCGAGGCCAAACCCTTCCTGGACATAAAGCAATTTCAGGACGTTGACCGGAACGGCGACAGCCTTATCTCAAGGGCGGAATACGATGCGCAGATGAGCAACGATTTCGACTCTGCGGACAAGGATGGAAACGGCCGGTTGGACTAAACCCGGAGGGTGAGAGGAACTGATGAATGTGAATCGGTGCGCTGGCGGTATCGGCGGCTTGTGATGTACCGCGGGCCCCGATTGTGACAGGCCCGAACGGGCAGATCCGGATCCAGATCAACACCAGCGGGCTGACCTGCTATGAGAGGCGGTGTCTGGACATCAACCCAGCGGCACGCAGTGTTCGGTCTATCGGCAACAAAACGACCCGCATTCCTGGCAATATCGACGTCAGTAGTGGCACGGTCACGCCGGATGAATTCCGCCAGATGGCGATCACGGCATCCTTGGCTGGCGGCATCGGGTCCGGACAGGATCGCGACTAGACCAGTCCATCCATCTTGCGCGCCAGTTTTGCATCCAGCGAAGACAACCCGCCGACGTCATGGGTGGACAGCACAACCTCAACCGTGCGGTAGACGTTGGACCATTCGGGGTGGTGGTTCCACTTCTCGGCCCAGATCGCCACTTGAGTCATCCATCCAAAAGCCGCGACGAAATTGTCAAAGATGAAAGTCTTGGTGATCGCATCCCGGCCTTCAACCATCGTCCAGCCATTGTTGAACAGCGGATCAAGAAGGGGGCCACGGGTCTCGGTCGACAAAAGCTCGGTCATTGCTGTTCCTCCGGGTTCGATTTTCTGAACGGACCGTAATCCGTCAGAATCTCAATCTCTTCTCCCACCGCGCGGCCTTCAGCGTCCAGATATTTTTTGACGGCATCGGCGAATCCGGGATCGGTAATCCAATGAAGGCTGTGCGTGCGTGTTGGCAGGTAGCCACGTGCAAGTTTGTGTTCGCCTTGCGCTCCGGCTTCGACCCTTTGCATGCCATGCGCGATGGCAAAGTCGATGGCCCTATAATAGCACAGCTCGAAATGCAGGCAGGCATGATGTTCCACACAGCCCCAATAGCGACCATAGAGCGTCTCACGCCCGATGAAATTCAGCGCCCCCGCAATGGGATACCCATCGCGTTCTGCCAGCACCAAAGCCATATCACCGGCCATCGTCTCCTGCGCGATATCAAAGAACTGGCGCGTCAGGTAAGGTGAGCCCCATTTGCGCGCGCCGGTGTCCTGATAGAAACGCCAGAAGGCATCCCAATGCTCGGGCCGGAGGTCATCGCCGGTCAGGGTGCGGATCTCACCACCGAATGCGTTGGCCTGAGCACGCTCCTTGCGGATGTTCTTGCGCTTGCGCGAGGACAGCGCCGCCAGAAAGCCGTCGAAATCCGCGTAGTCGTCATTCAACCAATGAAACTGCTGTGAGCTGCGCAGCATCAGGCCCATCTGCTCACCCGCCAACGCCTCGTCCTCGGTGCAGAAGGTCGCGTGAAGTGACGAGACCTGATTGTCTGCCGCCAGTTGAACGGCGCCCTGCACCAGCGCGGACATCCCAATCCCTTCATATCCCGGACGCACCAGAAAGCGCCGCCCGGTGGCGGGCGTGAAAGGGGCCGCGATCTGCAGTTTGGGATAGTACCGCCCGCCCGCGCTTTCGTACGCATGGGCCCAGCTGTGGTCGAAGATATACTCTCCCTGACTGTGCGATTTGGCATACATCGGCGCTGCCGCGATCAGCATCCCATCCAGATAGGCCGTCAGGTATTGAGGCTGCCACCCGGTGCCCCGCCCAACCGAGCCGCTGTTTTCCAGGGCCAGCAAAAACCGATGCGTGGTGAATGGATCCAGTGGACGCCCGCCATCCGCTGTTTCGGGGCAGGCGCAGGCATCCCACTCTGCCGCAGAGATTTGCGAGAGTGATCCAAGTACCTGAATTTCGATCTGCGCCTGATCCATGTGCCCTCCGCGTCTGGTCTTTATCTGTGACGAGGTGCGACAGGTTCAACCCGGGTGCTTGGCCAGATACCCCTCAAAGGTCACATTGTCGGCAACGGCGCGGGCCTCTGCCTCTTGTTCAGGCGACTTTACCGTCCAGCACAGGATCGGCACACCGCGCGCTTTCAGCTCGGCCACGCGCGGACGGTCCAGATCATGAACCTCATGGCTGATGAAACTGGCCCCAACCCGGTCAAAATCGGGAATGTCGCGCAGGTGATCACACACCGATTGCGGCAACAGTTCGACCTTGGGCTTGTAGGAACAGGTCACAATCCCGCGCGGCAAATGCGGGGCCAGGCGGGCCAGCTCGGCCACGCTGTTGGGGTTGAACGACATCAGCGCCACCGGTCCGTCATAACCCTCTAGCGCCCGCACGGCATCCGCCTCGAGCGGGCCGACATTGGTGCCCATGGCGCCATCCTGATCCTTGAACTCGATCAGCAGTGGGACTTTGCCCGCGACCATCTCAAGCACCTCGTCGAGGGTGGGAATACCATCCTCGGCATGCAACAGCTGCGTGGCCTGCGCCTGCGCGGCAGAGACCTGCTGGATCGGGCCGGATTGCCCGGTCAGACGCGCCATGTCGTAGTCATGAAACACCATCGCACGGTTGTCCGAGGTCCGCTGCAGGTCGATCTCGATCCCGTAGCCGGCCTCGATCGCGGCGCGAATGGCCGCCCGGCTGTTTTCCGGGCGGTTATCTGTTTTGTCATGCAGCGCCCGGTGGGCAATCGGGGCCTCTAGAAACGCGGGCGGCAGAGCAGGTGTCATTGGACTTCGAAAATACCTTCGATTTCGACAGCAACACCCAGCGGCAATGATGCAGCGCTAACCGCCGAGCGGGAATGACGACCCGCCTCGCCCAGCGCTTCAACCAGAAAATCGGACGCACCGTTGATCACCTGCGGCTGCGCCGTGAAATCAGCAGTCGAGTTCACAAAACCGGTCAGCTTGATCACCCGCACCAGCTTCTCGATATCCCCATCGCAGGCCGCTTTGACCTGAGCCAGCAGGTTTATCGCACAGACCTTTGCCGCCGCTGCACCCGCGTCGACATCCATGTCATCGCCCAGTTTGCCGGTGATCAGGTCGTCCGCTTTGGAAATCTGACCCGAGACATAGACAATATTGCCCACGCGCACGAAGGGCACATAGTTTGCGGCCGGGGCCGGTGCGTCTGGCAGCGATACGCCCAGGCTTTGCAGTTTTTCCGAGATGCTCATGTGATTGTCCTCACCCAAAATCGACTCGGGCGGACGCTAACCGGGATGATGCCGCTGGGAAAGCCGGAAACCGAATTTTCTGATTGTTGCGCTCAGTGGGCGTATCCTGTCCTATTTCGAACTGTTGAAGTCGTGTCACTTTACCTTGTTTGATTTACCGGGTTTAACGCTATGTGTTTCATTCAAGCGCTGAAACCTCTATGTGACAACAACTTGTGTCTGTCGGACACGCAGGTATTGATTGATCGCCCAAGCGTCGAGCCGGGCCGTATTGGAGTAGCTAAGACCGTGTTGAGCAAATTTGGCTTCAAACATCTTGTTGTTCTGTCACTTATGGTCCTCTTGTCGGCCTGCGCGTCACAACCCCCGGAACAGGCTGCCCGGGGTGAGGTTTTCGACCCTTTCGAAAACGCTAACAGGGGCATTCACAAGTTCAACCTTGGCGTCGACCGCTTTTTGTTTCGTCCCGCCTCGAAAAGCTATGTGAGGATCGTACCAGATCCGGTCGTGACAAGCTTCAGTACCTTTGCTGAAAACATCACGCTGCCTGGGCAGGCGGTGGATTACCTGCTGCAAGGTAACCCCAAACAAACGGGCAACGCGCTGCTGCGGTTCGTGATCAACATGACTGCGGGCGCTTTTGGCTTGTTTGACCCTGCGGCTGAACTGAACATGCCCCCCGTCGACACTGATTTCGGCGAAACTCTGCATGTGTGGGGTTTTGGAGAAGGGGCATATGTTGAGTTGCCTTTCTACGGCCCGTCAACCACCCGAGACGCTGTGGGTGTTGTATTCAATCTTTTCTCCAACCCGATCAACTTCACACCGGTGCGGCCTGCGGAAAACATAGGCGTCTATGCCGAGGTCGTACGTCGGATGGGGGATCGGGGACGATTTTCTGATACAGTGGACTCGATTCTCTACGAAAGTGCCGATAGCTATGCGCAGGCCCGACTGATCTACCTGCAAAACCGCCGCTTCGAATTGGCACGCGACGACGAGGACGCCTTCCTGGATCTCTACAACGATCCATATGCCGACGCCGGAACCGACCCTGTTAGTGATCCCCTTCTCGACCCCTACGAGGACCCTTATGCTGAGTAACGCTTTAAACCGAAGACATTTCCTAAAAACCTCTGTGGCCGGAGCAGCTATTGTTGCCCTGCCTTTGCCCGCTCTGGCCCTGACCGAGGCGGGTGCCAAACAACTGGTCAACAGTGTTGTCGCGGATATCAACCGCGTGATCGCCTCGGGCAAATCCGAAAAAGCCATGCTGCGTGATTTCGAGAAGATTTTTGTGCAATACGCTGATGTTCCGATCATGGCGCGCTATGCGCTTGGGGCGGACGCCCGTTCTGCCTCTCCGGCGCAGTTGAGACAATTCACCAAAGCGTTCCAAGGCTATATCTCGCGCAAATACGGACGCCGGTTCCGCGAATTCATTGGCGGCCAGGTGGATGTACGAAACGCGCGCCGAATCAAAGCTGGCTATGAAGTGCGCACCTCGGTCAAACTGCGGGGATCGTCGCCCTTTGACGTGACCTTCCTGGTTTCTGACAAATCCGGTCGCGATAAGTTCTACAACATGTTCATTGAGGGAGTGAACTTGCTGCTAACCGAACGCACCGAAATCGGGGCGATGCTGGATGCACGTCAAGGAAACCTGAACCAGCTGATCAAAGACCTCAACAGAACCGGGTAGCAACGCCTTTTTGTGTGCTCAAACGCCTCCGCGCTCTGTGCGTCGGAGGCGTCTTCGTTTCTATACCCAAAAGAAAGTCATTTTACCTTGTGACCTAACACGCGCCGAAGTTGATGCGCCGCTTTCCAAAGCTCTCACTAAAACTAAGCTTGTACCCCGCTCCACGCCCAGCCCGCGGACCCTCTAGGGCATGTAACTTCGGACCAAAGCGCTGGCGATCAAAGCCCATCCATCTGCGATCACGAAAAACGCCAGCTTGAACGGCAGCGAGACGATTGCAGGCGGCACCATCATCATGCCCATCGACATCAAGACGGCGGCCACAACTAGGTCAATGATCAGAAAAGGCAGGAAAATCAGGAACCCGATCTGAAACGCCCGAGCGATTTCAGACAACATGAAGGATGGCATCAGAACTGAAAGTGAAGCATCCGGAGACAGGACCATCCCCTCGCCTCCAGGACGCAGAGCGGCCATGGATTGAAACGTCTCAACATCCAGTCGCGCTGCCATGAACTCTCGGAACGGGTTCAGGGCGCGTTCCAGAGCCGTTTCAACCTCAAGCGTTTCATTGATCAAAGGCTCAATACCAATAGTCCAGGCTTCGGTAAAAACCGGCTCCATTATGAAATAGGTCAAGAACAGCGCAAGGCTAACGATCAGCATATTCGGCGGAGATTGCTGCAACCCAATACCCTGCCGCAGGATCGCGAGAACCGTGATCAGGAAGGGAAAACAGGTGATCATGATCGCCAACCCGGGTGCAAGGCTGAGAACGGTGATCAGCAAGATCAACTGGATCGTCCGGGCCGAGATGGACCCGCCCTCCCCAAGCGACAGGGTCACGTTTTGGGCCGCAGCCAGGGAGGGCAGCATTGCCACAACCGCGACAGTCAACCAGAGCCACAAGCGCATCAGCCGATCCCGTTCTGCAGATCCGCGATTTCGGTTAGACGCACAGCCAGTTGACCGGCCTGATCGCCCTCCATCTCTTCCAGAAGACCACGGGCAACCAGTTGGTCGCATACATAGAGGTCCACGGGGTCTTCGATCCGTTTGTCCAGCGTCAGCACTGCGTTTTCACCCATATTCAGCAGGTCCCGGATCAACGGGCGGGCGCGGCCAACGGAAACTGTGACTTCTATCGGGACAGCATCAAAAGGGTTGGTTTTTTGGGATTGGGTATCAGTCATGGGTCAAAGCCTCTTTCGCCTCAAACAGGTAGGAGTCAAATGCTTGCTGCACCGAAGACAGCAGATCCACGCAATCCACCTCGCGCCGCGAGATACCGACCTGCAGCCTTGCTTGTCCTGGTTGCAGCGAGGAATCTTCGATCACCCGCGGAGGTTGAGACATGTCTGATGACAGCAAGTATTCGACCTCGGCTGCGCGGCCTTCCGGCACAAGTATTTGGATGAGTTGGTCGATTTGGGTTCGTGCCATGTCTTGCAGCTGTTCCGACAGGCGGTGAGTAAAGCTGCGATCGATACAATCCGGCAGCACCAGTTGCACCAGGCTCTGGAACATCGGCTCCAGCGAAAGTGTCATACGTGTCAGCGCTTCGTGATAGGTAAAGGACATGTCTTCCAACGCCTTGGCCAGCTCTGCCGAGACATGGCCCCGGTTCTGCTCCTGCGCTTGAACGGCGTCTTCCCATCCCGCGCCATAGCCTTGTTCGAAGGCAGCCAGGCGCTGTTCCTCCAGCGCGTCTTCATCCAAAAGATGCAGCTTGCAGCCTTGGACCTGCGCGGTGAAATCCTCAAGAAGGTGAGCAATCGACATCAGACCCGCTCCTCGCCTTCTTCAAGCCAACTGCGCAGAATTTCGACCGTTTCTTCCTGCTTGTCACCGATCATCGCCCGCAACCGGTCCACAGGGTCTGCATTGCTGTCTGACCCAAGCGCCGGCACGCCGACCGACTGCGCCTGTCCCGGCAAAGCCGTGAACTCAGCCGTCTCATCTGGCGCGATCTCACCAACCAGAACCTTAGCATCCTGTGCGTCACCACCGCCTGCAGGCAACAATGCGGGGGCTGCCGCCGGTTTCATCAGGATGGGGCGAATAACGAACAAGGCCAGAACCAGCGAAACCAGTGCAAGCACAGCCATCTGGATCAGAGACATCGCGTCCAGATGGATATTCTGCCACATGGAGGACGAAACCAGCGTTCCCTGCGGCTCTACCACCGGCAGATCAAGCGATTTCAACGTGATCACATCGCCCCGAGCTGCATCGAAGCCTACGGCTGAGGCCACCAGCTCCTCAAGCGCATCAAGCTCGGTCTGAGGCAAGGGATCAAAGCTTTCCGCCCCGTTTTCATCTACCGACCGGAGGCCATTGACCAACACCGCGACTGTCAGGCGCTTGATGGCTCCGGGTGCGTTGTGAACCTCAAGCTCCGTTTCTGAGACCTCATAGTTCACGCGCTCGCGGGTCTGCGTCGCGTTCGAGTTCGATTCGTCCCCGCCCGCTCCGTCCCCATCCGGCAGGTTGGAGGCGACCGTCACATCGCCGGACTGATTGCGCGCACTGTCCGAGCGTTCCTCGACATCCGTGCTGATCGCAACCCGCCCTTTGGGGTCAAAGCGGCGTTCGCGGATGGATTCGGTCTTGGTTACCGTGTCGACACTGACCTCAACCACAGCGTTTCCGGTGCCCACGCGCGCCTCGACAAGGCGCAGCACGCGTTCACGCAACTGACGGGATTTGTCATCCGCCTTGTCAGCTGCAACCGCCGTGTCCTGTCCGCCAATCACGGCGCCGCTTGAATCCACAACCGTCACGTTTTCCGGCGCAAGCCCGCTGACCGCCGAGGCGACCAGAAAGCGAATCGCCTTGGCCTGGTCGCCCGTTATCTGCGCGCCCGATGGAACCAGATACACCGAGGCCGTGGGCGCAACGCTACGCTGAAACGGGTTGGCCGAGCCATTTGCGATATGCACCCGCGCCTGACTGACATGAGGACCACCGACGATGGTGCGCGCCAGCTCACCTTCTTTTGCGCGCCAATAGGCGGCATCGAACATCTGCGAGGTGGTGCCAAACCCGCTCAGCGAATCGAGCAGCTCATAGCCACGATTGCCATTTGCTGGCAGGCCTTCGCTGGCCAGGGTCATGCGCAGCTCATCCCGCTGCGAGCCGGGCACGTAGATTGAGCCGCCCCTGATCTCATATGTGACGCCGCGCTGATCGAGCGCACGCACGATATCGCCTGCGGCCCCGCTTTCCAGCCCTGCATAGAGAAGGGTCATAGAGGGTGCCGTCACAAGACGGGACATCCCGAGAACCCCCAGAAACACCAGCGCAACCGCACCGACGACTATGATTTGCTTTCGCCTGTCCAAACTTGCCCAAACAGTTCCGATCTGCTGCACGCTCACCTCCGACTCGCCGACATTCTGCCCGGCGCATCCCTTGTTTGAACGATTGCCCTTAACAATCGGTTAGTCCCTGCCGGGTTATGACAGCTTCAGATCGAATGAATGAGGACGTCATGACTGACGCTACAGCAGAAGAGGCAGAAACCCCTAAGAAATCAGGGAAAATGGGTCTGATCATCGGGGTGATTCTGGCGCTCGTCGGGGCGGGCGGCGGCTATTACGCGACCACGTCCGGGCTGTTGCCCTTTGGGGCAAAACCCGAAAAGGCGGAATCGATGGACGCAGTTAAAAACAAACCGGCCAAAGCCCTGCCGGATGTGGGATTCGTCGATCTTCCGCCTGTGATTCTGTCGGTGAATGCGGGTGAGTCACGGCATCTGAAATTCCACGCGCAGCTCGAAGTTAACTCGGCCTACATCAGTGATGTGGAAAAAATGCAGCCGCGGATCATGGATGTGCTGAACGGATATCTGCGCGCGCTTGAGGTTGCGGATCTCGAGGACTCCTTAGCGCTGGTACGTATCCGGGGGCATCTGCTGCGGCGCATTGAAATCGTCGTCGGAGAGGGTCGTGTGCGCGACGTTCTGGTAATGGAATTTGTTCTGAATTAGGAGGCGAAATTGGAGCTTATTGCAGATATTTTGCTGGTCGCGGGCGCGCTGGGCGCTGGTCTATATTGCTTTGTTCTGTCACGCCGCCTGAAACGGTTCACGAATCTGGAACAAGGCGTGGGTGGGGCCGTTGCGGTGCTGTCCACCCAGGCGGAAGAGTTGAAAAAGTCGCTGGACAGCGCGCGGGCTGCCTCGGACCAGTCCGGGGATGAGCTGAAAGAGCTGACAGAGCGCGCGCAATCGGTTGCGCAGCGGCTCGAACTGATGATGGCCTCGATGCATGATGTCATTCCCGAGGGGAAGGCGTTGCCGGAACCGCCTGCGCCGGACGTATCGTCAGATCCAGATGAAGAAGCTGAGGAAGGGGCAGAGACGGAAGAGGTCTCTGACACTCAGGAATCGGATGCAGACGACACCCCTGCTGAGGACAACAAGCCCGAGCAACCAGCCAAAGCCCCAGAAGGTTTGATGTTTTTCCGGCACAAACGGCAGGGTGCGGAGGCTGCGGAGTGAAACGCCCTGGCACGCAGAAAGGCAGGGCGCGACCCCGCGGCGGCGTGTTGGCGGTGATTGCGCTGTTGATGATCGGGTCCGCCGCGATTCGCCTTGGACTGGAAGCCGGGCCGGCATTGGCCAAAACCGTCGAGCCGACAAAGGCCGAAGAGCCGCCGATGTCAAAACCTTCTCCGGATCTGCAGGTGCTCTTGACCGAGCTTTTGCGCCGCGAAAAACGCCTGAAGCAGCGGGAAGAAGCCTTGGAAGAGAAGGAAAAGGCGCTTGAGATTGCCCATGGGGCCATCGAAACGCGCCTGGCCGCACTACAGCAAGCCGAAGAAGACCTGCGGGACACGCTGGCACTGGCGAACAAGGCCGCCGAAACCGACCTGACCCGGTTGACGGATGTCTACCAAAACATGAAACCCAAAGATGCCGCCGCCTTATTCGAGACAATGGACCCCAGCTTTGCCGCCGGTTTCCTGTCGCGCATGCCCGCCGATGCAGCAGCGGGCGTGCTGGCCGGCCTCAGCCCCGAGGCCGCCTATACGATCAGCGTGGTCATGGCAGGTCGAAATGCCAATGCCCCACAGGAATAATTACGTGCTTGTCAAAGCTATCTGGATACTTGTCGGAGATCGCAAATGATTGGAATTGTTGGAATTGTTGTCATCTTTGTGATGGTGTTCGGCGGCTATCTGGCTGCGGGCGGCAAGATGACGATTATCATGAAATCCCTACCGTTTGAGATGATGATGATCGGCGGCGCCGCTGTTGGCGCCTTTCTGATCAGCAACGATATGGGTGGGATCAAACATACGATCAAAGATATGGGCAAGGTCTTCAAGGGGGCAAAGTGGAAACCGGAAGACTACCGGGACCTTCTATGCCTTCTATTCTCTTTGATCCGGATCGCACGCGCGAACCCGGTCGAGGTTGAACAGCACATTGAAGACCCCGAAAACTCGAGCCTGTTTTCCGCCTACCCGAAAATCCAGTCCGACAAGGAAGCTGTGGACCTGATCTGTGACACGATGCGCTCGGCCGCGCTGAACTATGATGACCCCCATCAGGTCGAAGAAGTCCTGGAAAAGCGGATGGAGGCCAATTTTCACCACGCCATGCATTCCAGCCACGCGCTGCAAACCGTCGCGGATGGCTTGCCCGCCCTCGGGATCGTTGCCGCCGTTCTGGGCGTGATCAAAACGATGGGGTCAATCGACCAGCCGCCCGAGGTTCTGGGCAAGCTGATCGGGGGCGCTCTGGTCGGGACATTTCTAGGGGTGTTTCTGGCCTATGGTCTGGTGGGGCCTTTTGCGGGCAAGCTGAAAACCGTCGTGGAAGAAGACAATCACTTCTACCAACTGATCAAAGAGGTTTTGGTCGCCAACCTGCACAACCACAATGCCGCCATGTGTATCGAGGTCGGTCGCCAGAACACACCAACCCACAACCGGCCCGGTTTCTCGGAACTTGAGGACGCTCTCAAAGAACTCAAACAGGCGGCGGCATGAAACGTGTAGCTCTCTTCACGTCGATCCTGATCGCAATGGCAACCTCGGCGACCGCTGAAACGCTGGTTGTCCGGTCCGGAGAACATGACAGCCACACCCGCCTCGTCGTAAAGGTTCCGCCGGGCACCGAATGGGTTCTTGCGCGCCGTAAGAACGGGGCGCGGCTGACCGTTTCAATCGACGACGTCCTGTTTCAGACAGAAGGCGTGTTCGGGCGGCTAACATCAAATCGCCTCTCTGCCCTGTCCCAATCGAAACCGGGTTCGGCGCTTGATTTGGAATTTGGCTGCGACTGCGTGGCGACGGCCTTTCTGTATCAACAATCAATGATCGTCGTGGACATTTCGCAGGGCACTTTGCCTCCGCCTTTGACGGCCAACATCCCTCTGCCACCGTCCCTGCCGCCGTTGGAGGTAGAAGACCCACTTGAACCCTTGGCGTTGCCGCTTTTGACGCTGAACCAACAGGGCTTCAAAGATCAACTCTCGGCCAGGTTACTGCAAGGCGCAGACCGAGAGGTCCTGGACCTGGACCTGGCCGCCATTGGCCCTCGCGCGTCAACTCTGCCCAGCGACGCGGACATGCTGCCGAGTTTTGCAGCGAATATGAATGTCTCGACGATTGTGGACGAGTTGGAAGGTCTTCTTGGCCCCGATATCCCCCAAATAGAGAAACGACCAGCCTGTATCAGCAGCGCTCGGCTGGGGTTCGACACATGGTCCGACGCGCGCCCATTTGACAAACAGATCGCCGATCTGCGCTCTGGCTTGTATCAGGAGTTTGACCGCGTGGACACCGATCTAGCGTTCAAGCTGGCCAAACTCTACGCATATTTCGGGTTCGGAGCGGAAGCTGTCTCCACGCTTGAACTGGTTGAAGACCATTCCGAAGAGAAAAACTGGGTGCATGCCATAGCGGGGCTTGTGGATTACCGTGAGCCCGCAGAAGATAGTCCGTTTCGGGGTCTTCAGCGCTGCAGTAGCGATGCGGCTTTCTGGTCAGTACTCAGCGAGCAAACGCTGAGCCCGGATGCCGATCTGAACGCAATTGAGCAGTCTTTCTATAGCCTCCCCCAACACTTGCGTCGCAGTTTAGGCCCAAGACTGTCATCGATTCTGGTCGAAGCAGATAAGTTGGAGGCGGCGCGGCGGGTGATGCGTTCCGTTGACCGCGTTGAAACTGAGGAACAACCCAGCGTTGCCAAGGCTCAGATCGCTCAGGCCGAAGGCGACTCTGAGGTGGCCGATACCATCTTGGAAGAGGTGATTTCTACGCCGGAAACCTCCACAGATGCCCCTCTGGCCTTGGCGCGCTTGATCGAGAAACGCTGGGCAGAGCGGGGCGCCGTATCACCGCAGAACGTTGCCCTTGCTGCAGCCTACGCGTTGGAGTTTCGTGGGTCTGAAACCGGACCAATGATGCAGCACGCACATATCGTTGCGCTGAGTTTGAACAATGAGTTCGATACGTCCTACGACCTGATCCAAGCTCTGCCCGAGGGTGATGATCGCACGGATGTTCTAAACCGCCACACACATCTGCTGGAAGAAAGGTCAAACGATGTAACCTTTCTGAAACAGGTGCTGTCCATGTCTGATAGCGACTCGATGGCTTTGACCACGCAAGCCGCTATTGCAGTGTCAGATCGGTTAGGCGCTTTAGGATTTGCGGCTCAAAGTTCTGCCTTTGCCAATCGCACGTATGACACGACAGACCGATCCCAACGTGCACGATTGCGCGCGCGCGCGGCACTGTTGGACGAAAAACCGCACAAAGCGATGCTGGAACTGTCCGATGATGCATCAACGGCTGCCGATACCCTGCGCGCTCAGGCATTGGCGGCGATCGGCGATCAGGCTGCGACGGCAGAGCTGTACCGAGAACTCGGCGAAACCGAAGTTGCGAACCGGTATTTCTGGTTGGCTGGATTGTCCGAAAAAATTGAACTTGAAGGGCGGTTTGCGAACCTGTCCGAGATTTCGGACAAGCTTGCCTTACTGCCTCGTCGCCTTCTTAAGACGCCATTAGCCGATGCCAATAGCCTACTGACCGATAGCGAGGAGACCCGAGCGCGTATTGCCGACCTGTTCGCTCTAATCCCCGATCCAGAGGTCGCCTTCGATGAGAGAACCGATCCCAACCAATGACCTCAACCGTCTCGGGCCTCGTCCAAAAACTCTATCCATGCTACTAGCGTAGTTTCCCTTCGTGCCGTGGAAAAACAATAGCTCGATCAAATCTCTGACGGGGCTTCGTGTGTTCTTTTGATCTTGTAACGGTCACAATAGAAAAGCGCTCTGCCCCTCAAGTATTGCGAAGGACAGAGCGCCAACAAGGCGGTTGATCAGTAAGGTGCCTCGACGTCGTTCATCGAGACGTAAACGGTTTTCATCTCGCTGAAATGATTGATGGCGAGCTTCGAGTTCTCGCGACCGACACCCGACATCTTGGACCCGCCGAACGGCGCCTCAACCGGGGCGAGGTTGTAGGTGTTGATATAGCAAGTCCCGGCCTCGAACCCTGCGACGATGCGATGGGCACGGCTCAGGTCGTTGGTGAAGACCCCAGCCGCGAGGCCGAATTCGGTGTCATTGGCGCGGGACAGAACCTCTTCTTCGGTGTCGAAATCCAGAACGGACATGACCGGGCCAAAGATCTCTTCGCGGGCGATGGTCATGTCGTCGGTCACGTCCGCGAATACGGTGGGTTGCATGTAGAACCCTTCACCCTCGATGCGCGCGCCGCCATAAACCAGCCGCGCGCCTTCGGCCGTGCCCTTTTCCACGTAGCCCAGCGCGATGTTCATCTGATTTTCGCTGACCATGGGGCCAAAATTGACCTCTTCATCCAGCGGATCGCCAATCTTGGCGGTCGCCAGACGTTCGGCCAAGCGGGTTAGAAAGGCCTCTTTGATACCTTTTTGGACGAACACACGGGTTCCGTTCGAACAGACCTGACCTGAGGAATAGAAATTGCCCAGAATTGCGCCCGAGACCGCGTTCTCGATATCGGCGTCATCAAACACGATCATGGGAGATTTGCCGCCCAGCTCCATAGTCACGTGCTTCATGCCATCGGCGGCCGCGGCATAGACCTTGCGGCCCGTCGGCACCGAGCCGGTCAAAGACACTTTGGCAACGCGCGCATCGGTCACCAGCGATGCACCTACATCGCCATAGCCCTGAATCACGTTGTAAGTGCCCTTGGGTGCACCTGCCTCGATCAGGATCTCAGCCACCTTCAGTGCGGAGAGCGGGGTCGTCTCGGACGGCTTGAAAACCATCGTATTACCGCAGGCCAACGCTGGCGCGCCCTTCCAGCAGGCGATCTGGGTGGGGTAATTCCATGCGCCGATCCCGACGCAAACGCCCAGCGCCTCGCGGATGGTATAGACGAAGTCGCCACCGCCCAGAGGGATGTGTTCACCGGTCAGGGACGCGGCCAGACCTCCGAAATACTCCAGCGCGTCCGCGCCCGAGGTCGCGTCGGCCACCAGCGTCTCTTGCAGGGGTTTGCCGGTGTCATGGGTTTCCAGAACCGACAGGTCGTGATTGCGGTCTCGCATGATGTCTGCGGCGCGGCGCAGAACGCGGCCACGCTCGGTCCCGGACATGGCTGCCCATTCCGCTTGCGCCGCTTTTGCACTGTTCAAAGCCTGATCAACGATTTCGGGCGTGGCTGAATGCAGCCGGGCAATGACCTCACCGGTTGCAGGGTAGATCACATCAATCGGCGCGCCGTTGGTGTCTTCGACATATGCGCCATTGATGAAATGGCTCGCCTTGGGCTGAAATTTCATGCCGGGTTCCTTTTCCGAAGCAATTTCCCAAGCGTGTATCTTTTGTTGATTGGTCAGTCAATAAAACTGAATCACGGCAAACTCCCGCTGATGTGAATCGCCGTGCCCTTGAAAAAAAGAGTTAATGTTCTATTTATGTTCCACATAGTCAGAGGAACATTCCGATGTCTTACCACGCACGAAATCAGGCCCTAAACGGCCCTTCGAACGACTACCACCTGCTGCCGGTCACAGATCGGCAGATGCGCTATGCCCGCGCCATTGCCGAGCAGACCGCACTGGAAATCCCGGTTGAGGCGCAGCGTGACCGCAAGTCCATGTCTGCTTGGATCTCGGCTCACAAGCCCGAGGATCCATCGCCCTTTGCCAACTACCCGACCGGCAAGCAGGTCGCCTTTGCTGAACGGATATCGCGCAGCAAACGTCGCCCGATCCCGTCCGAGTGCTTTCGCGACAAACAGTTGATGTCGCGTTGGATCGACCAGAATAAATAGAGCCAAGATCGTTTTGCGTTTGATTTGAACCGCAATGCGCTGCCTCTCCCTGCGGTCGAACGCGCATTTCGATGGCTTTGCCTTAGGTAAAACGCAAAACGATTTAATGCGCGTGGTTTCGCGAATAAAGCGAGACAGCAGCCGCAACGAACATGCCCAAAAGGATATAGCCGGTGACGGCCTCGGACACGGCCAAGCCGCGGCACAGACCTGTTGGGCTCATGTCGCCATACCCAACGGTGGTGAAGGTGACATATGAGAAATACAGAATATCGGCAGGGCCTTCCGCCCCGAGAACGCAATTGTCGTTGTAACCAAAGGCCCCATAGACGGCCGCAAACAGGAACGGCACGACCTGAATGAAAGAAACGCCCATCAGGAACAACAACCTGCGCGGCGACTTCACTTGGGTCATGTAGTACCACGACTGCGACACCAGCCAGATCAGCAACGCGACCGAGGCAATGGTGCCGATCGTGTCCCCAGCGGTGGTCTCACTCAACCGCGACAGGCCGAACCATGCCAGAAAACTGGCCAGCACCAACCCAGCAGCGGCCAGAAAGGTCGATTTCCATTCCGCCAGAGTTGTCGGTTTGCGGGTCATTGAAGCTCCATCACAGCAATCCAGCGATAATCATCGGGATTCCCCACCGACCTGCAAGCGGAATTCAGACGCTGCCCAGATGCTCATCGCCGCGCGCGCGGGCCAGAAGGATCTGTTTCTGCCGCTCGCGGAAGCGCATCTTGTCGGCCTCCGAGGTCTCATCCACACAGAGATGGCAGGACACGCCATGTTCATATTCCGGGCGCTTCACATCTTCAGGCAGGATCGGGCGGCGACATCCGTGGCACAGGTTATGTGGCCCCTCGACCAGACCGTGGCCAACCGACACACGATTGTCGAAGACGAAACACTCGCCCTGCCAGGTGCTGTCCTCGGCGGGCATTTCTTCGAGATAGCGCAGGATGCCACCTTTGAGGTGATAGACATCCTCGACCCCCTGCCCCAGCAGAAAATTGGTGGATTTCTCGCAGCGGATCCCACCGGTGCAGAACATCGCGACGCGCTTATTGTGGAACCGGTCCTTGTTCTGTTCCCACCAGTCGGGAAATTCGCGGAAGCTCGCGGTTTCAGGGTCTATTGCGCCCTCAAACGTGCCAATCGCCACCTCATAGTCATTGCGTGTGTCGATCACGACCACATCGTCCGAGCGGATCAGATCATTCCATTCCTCGGGCTCGACATAATTGCCGACGCGGGCGCGCGGATCGACATCCGGCTGACCCATGGTCACGATCTCTTTCTTCAGACGCACCTTCATCTTGCCAAAAGGCGGATGGTCGGCGGTAGCCTCTTTCCACTCCAGATCGGAACAGCCCTGCAGGGTCTTGATATGCGCCAGAACGGCGTCGATCCCGGAGCGCGGGCCAGCAATTGTGCCGTTGATCCCCTCTTGCGCCAGCAACAGGGTCCCTTTGACCGAATGCGCGCGGCACAGGTCCAGCAGCGGCGCGCGCAGGGCGGCGTGATCAGCGAAACGGGTGAAGTGGTAGAGGGCAGCGATCGTATACATGCGCGCGGTCTAAACCTGACAGCGCAGAGTCGCAAGGGATCGGATTGACGCTTCCTGTGTTGCGCCGTACCGATAGACCAAAGGAGAGATTGCCGTGACCAATGCCCTGCTTGTCATCGACGTCCAGAACGATTTCTGCCCCGGCGGCGCGCTGGCCGTGGCCGGAGGGGACGAGATCGTTGCCCCGATCAACGCCATGATGGACAGGTTTGATGCCGTCATCCTGACGCAGGACTGGCATCCGGCGGGGCATTCCTCCTTCGCCAGTTCGCATCCGGGCAAAGCGCCGTTCGAGATGACCGAGATGCCCTATGGCCCGCAGGTTCTGTGGCCCGACCATTGCGTGCAAGGCACCGATGGCGCGGGTTTTCACCCGGATTTGCGCACGGATGGCGATCTGATCATCCGCAAAGGGTTCCGCAGCGCCATAGACAGCTATTCGGCGTTTTTCGAGAATGATCAGGCGACGCCGACGGGGTTGAAAGGGTATCTGGACACGCGCGGCATTTCCAAACTGACCCTCGTGGGGCTCGCGACCGATTTCTGTGTTCACTATTCGGCCGTTGATGCCGCGAAGCTGGGCTTTGACGTCACGGTCGTGCAAAGCGCCTGCCGTGCGATTGACATGGATGGTTCACTGGCTGCGGCGCAACAGGCTATGCAGGCCGCCGGGGTTACTCTGGCCGACTAAGGCGCTGCACCCGTTTCTGCGAGATACTTAAACACCGCGAACAGAATCACCGCTACTCCAAGACCAACACCAATCCGCCCCTTTGCCGTCCTGCGTTTGGGCATGTCAGGCTGTGGCACCGGAGGGCGCTGAACAGGAACAACCCGGACAAGCCCATCAACTGCCTCGGCGCGGCGAATGTGGCCGAGGAATTGCCGCAGATCGAACTCACCACAATATTCGCCCCGCACACCGCGGGTTTTGATGTTGTCGAACAGGGTGCGCAGTATCCGGGTTCGGTCGGGCAGGTCTTCGGTTGGAAACTTGTCCGGCACGATGCCACTGACATGGGAGTCGAGATCGAACCCCGCGTCTTGGAACATCATACGAATCCCAGGGGAAGCCCCTCGCAACGCGTCAGAGGTCTTCACATCTCTGAACCGCGCACAGACCTGAGCCGGAACATCCCCTTCCGCCGGTCTTACAACCATATCAAAATCGTACAACAAACTCATTAACAACCATCAGTTTTGTCTTTCCATCCCACCCCATCACTAATTGGTGAAAACACCGGACATTAAGCCCGCATTGTGACGTCAAACGGGCATTGTCACCGAATCAGCGACTCTTGCCATTCGCCGTGCTGATTGATCTAACAACGGAAATTGCAGGAGTTCCCCATGGTCGACATCGCGACCCGTGTCTACAATCACAAATGGAAGATCGACCCGATTGTGCGGTCTTTGATCGACACGGATTTCTACAAACTGCTGATGTGCCAGTCAGTGTTTCGTAACAAGCCCCAAACAGATGTCGCGTTTTCCCTGATCAACCGCTCGAATCATGTGCCGCTGGCCCGTCTGATCGACGAAGGAGAGCTGCGGGAACAGCTGGATCACATCCGTTCGCTCAGCCTCAGCCGGGGGGAAAGCACGTGGCTGCGGGGCAATATGTTCTATGGCAAAAGGCAGATGTTCCGCTCGGATTTCATGGAATGGTTCGAGAATATGCGCCTGCCACCCTACCATCTGGAACGTAAAGGCGACCAATACGAACTGACCTTCGAGGGCAAATGGCATGAGGTCATGCTGTGGGAAATCCCGGCTTTGGCGGTGTTGATGGAGCTACGCTCGCGCGCGGTGTTGAACCACATGCGCCGGTTCGAACTTCAGGTGCTCTATGCCCGTGCGATGACGCGTGTGTGGGAAAAGATCGAACAGCTGGGTTCTATCGACGGGCTTGGGATTGCAGATTTTGGCACCCGGAGGCGGCATTCCTTCCTGTGGCAGGATTGGTGCGTTCAGGCCATGATCGAGGGGCTGGGCAAGTCGTTCACCGGCACCTCGAACTGCCTGATCGCCATGCGGCGCGAGGTTGAGGCCATCGGCACCAATGCGCATGAACTGCCCATGGTCTATTCTGCCCTTGCAGACTCAGATGAGGCGCTAGCGCAGGCCCCCTATGATGTTCTCAGCGACTGGCATGACGAACATGAGGGAAATCTGCGCATCATCCTGCCCGACACCTATGGCACCAAAGGGTTTCTGGATCACGCCCCGGACTGGCTGGCCGGATGGACGGGCATCCGCATCGACAGCGGCGATCCCGCCGCCGGTGCCGAGATTGCGATCGACTGGTGGACGTCGCGAGGCGAGGACCCTAAGCAGAAGCGGATCATCTTCTCGGACGGTTTGGACGTCGAAAAGATCAAAGAGCTGCACAGTCAATTCGCAGGGCGCACCAATATCTCCTTTGGCTGGGGCACTCTGCTGACCAACGACTTCCGCGGCCTTGTTCCAGATGACGCGCTGGCGCCGTTCTCGCTCGTGTGCAAGGCGGTTTCGGCGAATGGGCGTCCGACGGTCAAACTGTCGGACAACCCGGAAAAGGCCATGGGACCCGCCGAGGAAATTGAGCGCTACAAGCGGGTGTTCGGCGTTGGCGCGCAGAAACCGATCGAGGTGATCGTTTAACCATGTAGGGCGGCCACCGTCTTGAGTTGTGAAAAACCATAGAGCGCCTCGAACCCTTTTTCGCGGCCGTGGCCGGATTTACCGACCCCTCCGAATGGTAGCTCTACGCCTCCGCCTGCGCCGTAGTTGTTGATGAACACCTGCCCCGAACGCAGGCGCTTGGCCAATCGCATCTGCCGCGCCCCGTCGCGTGTCCAGATGCTGGCGACCAATCCATAGTCGGTGCTATTGGCTATGGTTAGAGCCTGTTCTTCGGTCTCAAACGGGATCAAGACCTGCACTGGGCCAAAGATCTCTTCCCGGGCCAGAGCGTGATCTGCTGGCACATCGGCGAAGAGGGTCGGGAGCACATAGGCCCCCGCTTCTGGTGCCTCCGGAACGATCTGCCCCTGCCCTGCAATCGCCAAATCCGCGCCTTTGGACAAGAACACGGAAACAATTGCCTTCTGCCGATCCGAGATCAGCGGCCCTACGCGCAGGTCGTCTAACGCAGGCCCGACGGTCAGTTGCGCGTAGGCCTCGGCCATCTGCTCCTTGACCCGCTCATACAAACCGCGCTGCACCAGAATGCGCGACGATGCCGAACAGGTTTGCCCCGCGTTCTGAATGCCCGCATTGACCAGAAACGGCAGGGCCGCCTCCAGATCGGCGTCTTCGAACACCAATTGCGGGGACTTCCCGCCCAGTTCCAGCGTCACCGGAACCACATTTTTCCCGGCCGCTTGCTGCACCAAAGCCCCCGTCGCAACCGACCCGGTGAACGAGATATGGTCGACACCCGTATGCCCGGACAGCGCCGCGCCAGCCTCAGCCCCCAGACCGGGAACGACATTCAGCGCCCCGGCGGGCAAACCGGCCTCAACCGCCAGATGAGCAAAAGCGAGGGCGGTCAAGCAGGCCTCTTCTGCGGGCTTCAAAACGCATGCATTGCCCATGGCCAGCGCCGCCCCGACCGAGCGTCCAATGATCTGCATCGGGTAATTCCAAGGCACGATATGCCCCGTGACGCCATGCGGCTCGCGCAGGGTGTAGACGGTGTATCCGTCAAGATAGGGGATAGTCTCACCCATCACCTTATCCGCCGCACCGCCGTAGAATTCGCAATACCGCGCCAAAGCGATGGCATCCGCGCGGGCCTGGGTCAGCGGTTTGCCCACATCCATTGCCTCAAGCCGGGCGAGGTCGTCCACCCGGTCCAGAACCAATTGCCCCAGTCTGCTCAGGATGCGCCCCCTCTCAAACGCGGGCATCAGGCCCCAGCCCCCGTCCAACGCGGATCGCGCCGCAACAACAGCCGTATCAATATCTGCCTGCTGTCCACGTGCAATCTGGCAGAGTTCCGAGCCGTCCGAAGGATTCACAAGTGGCAAGTATTCCCCCGCTTCCGGCGTTTTCCATTCCCCGCCGATCAGGCATTGGCTGGGGTCGAACCAAATCGGTTTGGTCATCGGGAACTCCTAACTTCAGACTCTAATAAAGCAAATATCACGCGATTTTCCGCCCGATCTCGGGCAATTGCGGCGCTGCCGAGATCAGCTTGCGGGTATAGGGATGGCGGGGGTTGGCAAAGACATCTTCGGTCTCGCCCTGTTCGACGATTTTCCCGGCCTGCATCACCATCACCCGATCCGTGATCGTGCGCACAACGCTCAGATCGTGGCTGATGAACAGGTAGGTCAGATCGTAGGCCGCGCACAGTTCTGCCAAAAGATCAAGGATCTGCGCCCGGACCGACACGTCGAGGGCCGAGACCGCCTCATCAAACAGGATCAGTTCTGGGCGAATTATCAACGCGCGGGCGATAGCGATACGTTGCCGCTGACCTCCCGAGAATTCGTGGATGTATTTCCCGGCATCATCCGGGCTGAGGCCGACAGCGCGCAGCATTTCGGCGATCCTGTCCTGACGCTCGGACCCGGTCGGAGGGGCTTCCAGCAGGTGAAACGGCTCTGTGATCAACCGCGCGACGCGGTGGCGCGGGTTGAAGCTACCATAAGGGTCCTGAAACACGACCTGCATCTTGCGGCGCACGTCGAGATTTGACTTATGGCCCGAGAAAACGGGCGCGCCGTCCAGCCGGATATCGCCGGATTGGACCTCCTCCAGCCCCAAAATAGCCCGTGTTAGGGTCGATTTACCACACCCTGACTCTCCGACAAGACCCAGACGCTCTCCGCGGTTGAGGGTGAAGCTGACCGTGTCCACCGCTCGCATATAGGCGGGCTTCGTGAACAGTCCCGTGCGTGGCAGACGGTAGTCACGAACCACGTCGGTGACCTCAAGCAAGGACTTTTGCTCCTGCGTCTCAGGCAGAGCAACTTGATGGTTCGAGGCGTCAAACAGCATCCGTGTATAGGGGTGCTGCATGTTTTTAAGCAGATGATCGGTTGCGCCGCTCTCGACCACTTCGCCCCGACGCATGACCACGATCTGATCCGCCATATCGGCCACCACGGCCAGATCATGGGTGATCATCAGAAGCCCCATGTCGTATTCGCGCACCAGCCCTTTCAGCAGGTCCAGAATCTGGGCCTGAGTGGTCACGTCCAGGGCTGTCGTGGGCTCATCCGCAATCAGCAGTTTGGGCCTGAGTGCGATCGCCATCGCTATGACCACGCGCTGACGCTGACCGCCCGACAGCTCATGCGGGTAGCGGGACAGAGGGAAACGGTTAGGAGGCAGGCCAACACGGCTGAGAACCTCTTGCGCTCGGGCCTCAGCTTGCGCGCGGGGCATTGCTTTGTGGATCAGGATGGTCTCCATAACCTGATCACCGATGGTTTTGACCGGGTTCAGAGCGGTCATCGGTTCCTGAAACACCATTCCGATCGACGCGCCGCGAAGGGCGCACATTTCAGTCTCAGGCAGGTTTAGAATCTCTTGCCCGTCCAGATGTATCGACCCGTCGGTGCTCGCGCCGTCTGGCATCAGTTGCATGATGGCCAGCGCAGTCATGGACTTGCCCGAGCCGCTCTCTCCCGTGACCGCCACGATCTGACCGGGCGCAATTGACAGACTGACTTGCTTCAGAATCTCAGCTTCATGAATGGCCAGAGACAGGTTTTCGATCCTCAACAAACTCATGCCCGCGCCACCCGAATGCGGGGGTCCAGCCAGTCGCGCAGACCGTCACCCAGCAAGTTCAGACCCAACACCGTCACAATGATTGCCAGACCCGGAATTAGAGCCAAATGCGGGGCAAAACTGACCATCGTCTGCGCATCGGCCAGCATCCGGCCCCAGCTTGGCGTGGGTGGTTGCGCGCCGAGACCGACGTAACTCAGCCCCGCTTCGGCCAGGATTCCAAGGCTGAATTGGATGGTCCCTTGAACGATTAGCAGATTGGCGACATTGGGCAGGATATGTTCTACAGAAATCCGCGCGGCACCTTTGCCCGACACGCGGGCAGCTAAGATGAACTCCCGCTCCCACAGGGACAGGGCCGCGCCGCGGGTGATACGGGCGAAGACGGGGATGTTGAAGATACCAATGGCGATAATCGCATTGATCGCTCCAGCACCAAAAACGGCAGTGATCAGGATGGCGATGACCAGAGAGGGGAAGGCAAAGACCAGATCATTGCCGCGCATGATGACTTCGTCTAGCCAAGATCCCTTTCGCGCTGCTGCCGTCAGGCCCAAGGGCACGCCCAAAGCCATCCCGATCCCCACCGCCACCAGCGCCACTGCAATGGACGTCCGCGCGCCGACCATGATCATCGAGAACATATCACGCCCGAAGTGATCGGTGCCGAACCAATGCTGCGCGTTGGGTGGCTGCAGTTTCGCGGGAATGTCCAGCGCGGCGTGGTCATAGGGCGTCCAGACAAACGAGAGCAGCGCCGCCAGCAGAACCAGAGACGACAGCACCGCGCCAAGGATCAGGTTTCGGCTCATGTCCGGCTCCTCAGCCGTGGGTCCACGGCGGCATAGGCCAGATCGACCAGAAAGTTCACGGTGATGACGGCAAAAACCAGCAACATCACCACGGATTCCACCACGATCAGATCGCGGGCCGAGATTGCCTGGAACACCAGTCGTCCAAGACCGGGCAGGTAGAAAACCTGCTCGATGATGATCGACCCGGCCAGCAGGAAGGAAAACTGCAGCCCGATGATCGTCAGCACCGGGATCAGCGCGTTGCGTACTCCGTGCCTCCAGAGCGCCTGTCGGCGGCTCAGACCTTTGGCACGGGCGGTGCGCATGAAATCCTCGCCAAGAATATCCAACAGCGACGACCGCATCACCCGCGCCAGAATGGCCGCTTGCGGCAGGGCCAAGGCGATGGCGGGCAGGGTCAGCGAATGCAGCCCGGTCCAGAACCCTTTGTCCCAACCGGCGAACCCGCCTGCGTTGAACCAGCGCAGATTGATGGCGAATATCAGCACCAGCATCATCGCGAACCAGAAGTTCGGCACGGCAATGCCCAATTGCGTGGCCCCCATGACCGTCAAATCCCCCGGCTTGCCACGACGGGCGGCAGCGTAGATGCCCGCTGGAAAGGCAATCAGGGTGGACAGGGTCAGCGCATAGAGCGCCAGCGGTAAGGACACCCACAGCCGATCCGCGATCATCTGCGAAACCGGCGTGCGATAGGTGTAAGAGGTGCCAAAATCGCCGGTCAGCATCCCTCCGACCCAATTGAAGTACCGATCGAGTTTGGACATATCCAACCCCAACTCGGCCCGCAGCGCGGCCAGCGTATCGGGCTGCGCATTGACGCCCAGCATGAATGAGGCCGGATCGCCTGGCGCGATCTCGATCACAGCGAAGATCACCACCGAGGCAACCGCCAGGCTGATCACCAGCGAAATCAGACGTTTGAGGGCATAGCGAAGCATCAGCGCCACGTTAGGCCGGGCCGCGCTTTGGGTCCAGCACCAGTTCCATTGTCGAGAATCAGCGTGAGCCTTATCCTGAGACCATTGTTTGAAAGGAAATTGATGATGAGAATACCTGTACTTGCGGCTTTGTTTTTAGCCGCAGCGGGCGCGGCGCCCGCTCAGCAACTAGATGTGGATTTCGTGATCACCGAAGACGGGCAAGCCGCGGGATGCGCGGCGAGTATCGTCTCGGGTCTGGATCCGAACGGTGATGGTTTTCTGGCTGTGCGCACCGGGCCCGGTTCGAACTATTTCCAGGTCGACCAACTGCGGAACGGCGACACAGTCCGCACCTGCGCGCAGCAGGGGGAGTGGATCGGTGTTTACTATGGCCAGCCCCGTCGCAAGGGCTGGGTTCATAGCAATTGGCTGATTGACGGGGCGGGTTAGCCCCGACAGTTACTCAGCCCAGCTGATCGCGGTCAGATCAATGGCGGCTGTTGGCGCATTCTGCCACAGCCCCTGAACGCCTGCTTTCGCCACGCCGAGCTTGGCCAGTTGGAACAGGTAGCCGTTGACGTAGTCGCTGGAGATTAGCCGCTGTGCCTCACCCATCAGGCGGGTACGCTCATCCGGGTCGGTTGTAGTGTTCAGCAGCTCCATCAGCGCCTGAAAATCTGTGCTTTCATACTGGAAATAGTAATCGGGCCGGGCGTAGATGCCGATATCCATCGGCTCGGTGTGGCTGACGATGGTCAGGCCGAAATCCTTGCCCTTGAAGACCGACTCCAACCACTGCGCCCATTCGACATTGATGATCTCGGCCGTGATCCCGACCTCGGCCAACTGGGCGGCGATGATCTCGCCACCCCTGCGCGCATAGGACGGGGGCGGCAGATGCAGCGTGGTTTCGAACCCGTCTGCCAATCCGGCTTCGGCCAGCAGGGATTTGGCTTTTTCCGGATCATAGGCGGATTGCCCAGTCAGATCGAC
Organism: Ruegeria profundi; assembly: GCF_049800715.1. Taxonomy (GTDB): domain Bacteria; phylum Pseudomonadota; class Alphaproteobacteria; order Rhodobacterales; family Rhodobacteraceae; genus Ruegeria; species Ruegeria profundi_A. The sequence continues at coordinate 131,802 of NZ_JBNAFO010000009.1, read as the reverse complement.
ATAGGCCGGGTGATGCGGCGCGAAATGGGTGCCGATGGGGGTGCCATAGCCGAACATGGCTCCATCAATGATCGCCTGACGGTCGATCGCGTGGGCCAGCGCCTGCCGAACGAGGATATCGTCAAAGGGCTCCTGCTTGTTGTTCGTGGACAGGATCGTCTCCCCCTCGGTCGAGCCGACAAGCACCTGAAAGCGTGGATCGGCCTCGAACTGAGGCAGGTTCTCGGGCGCGGGGAAGTTGTCGAACACATCCACATCCTCGGCCATCATGGCAGCAAAAGCGGCGGTCGGATCCGAGATGAACTTGAACGTAGCCGTCTCTAACGCTGGCTGATCGCCCCAATAATCGGGATTGCGGTTCAGCGTAATGCTGTCGCCCTGCACCCATTCGCCAAAGGTGAACGCCCCGGTTCCGACCGGGTTGGTCTTGATGTCGTCGATACTGTCTGATGCCACGATCACGGCGTCGCCCCAGGCCAAGTTGAACAGGAAGTTCCCGTTTGGCTCGGACAGGGTCACCTTGACGGTCGTCGGGTCCACCGCTTCAACACTTTCGATGCCGGCGAACAGCGCCTTCTGCGCATTCGCACTGTCCTCGGCCATGGCGCGATCCAGGCTGAACTTGACGTCCTCGGCATCCATCGTAGTGCCATCGTGGAAGGTCACTCCATCGCGCAGCTTGAAGGTATAGACGGTGCCGTCGTCTGAGATTTCCCAGCTTTCCGCCAGACCCGGCACGACCGAGCCGTCGCCCATGAAACGGGTCAGACCTTCGAAAATATTGGTGTAAACAACCGAATCAATGGCCTGCGCGGCGGCGCTGGTCGGGTCCAGATGCGGTGGCTCCAGCTGCATGGCGATGGTGATGTCGGATTTCGCCAACGCCTGCGTCGCCAGCACACTGGCGCTTAGCGCCAATATGGAACCGAAGGTTCGAAACATCTGCTTTGTCATGAAAATCTCTCCCCGTTGATGTCAACGTAGCCGCGTATTTCGGGCCTATCGGAGGCCAGTGTTCCCTTAAACCTAGGGTCATTCAAGGAAATGTTCGCGCAACCGGGGTTTCGCGGGCCCGGTCCGATCTGTTATGCCGCGCTGCAACATGAACCGTGCCGGAGCCGAGCATGAGCGCCACAGCCCGCAAAAAAGCCCCGAACGCCGAGGATATCCGCGCGCGCAAAGGCGGCGATCCTTTGGTCAGTCTGACGGCCTACACCACACCGATGGCCCGACTGATGGACGCCCATTGCGACTTTGTCCTTGTTGGCGACAGCGTCGGAATGGTGCTGCACGGATTGGAATCGACCCTTGGCGTGACGATGGAGATGATGATCCTGCACGGTCAGGCCGTCGCGCGCGGGCTGGAAGGCGCGATGATGGTGATCGACATGCCCTTCGGCAGCTACGAGGAAAGCCCCGCGCAAGCCTTCCGCAACGCGGCCCGCCTGATGGCGGAAACCGGGGCTGGCGCGGTTAAATTGGAAGGTGGGGTCGAGATGGCCGAGACCATCCGCTTTCTGGTCAAGCGCGGCATCCCGGTCATGGCCCATATCGGCCTGACGCCGCAATCCATCAACACGCTGGGCGGCTACAAGGTGCAAGGCCGTGACGAACAGGCCGAGGCGGTGCTGGCTGATGCCTCCGCCGTGGCACAGGCAGGTGCGTTTTCGGTTGTGTTAGAGAAGGTTCCGCAAGGTCTGGCCGATCGGATCACGGCTGAGGTGGAAATCCCGACCATCGGCATCGGAGCCTCTGCGGGCTGTGATGGGCAGATTCTTGTGGTAGACGACATGGTTGGCTTTTTCACAGCGTTCAAACCGAAATTCGTCAAACGCTACGCCGAACTTGGCCCATTGGCCGAAGCCGCCATTGCCGAATACTCCGCCGAAGTACGCGCCCGCACCTTCCCCGCAGATGAGCATGTGTTTGCTGACCAGGCCCCCAAGGGCACCCGCAAATGACCGCGCCAATTCTGCGCCGATTGGCGGACCTGCGTGTATTGACCCAGCAATGGCACCGTGACGGAGAGATAGTCGGCGTCGTCCCCACAATGGGCGCGCTGCATCAGGGCCATTTGTCACTGGTCGAGGCGGCCAAAGCCGGATGCGACCGCGTGATTGTCACGATCTTTGTGAACCCCAAACAGTTCAACAACCCCGAGGACCTGGCCAACTACCCGCGCACCGAGCATGAGGATGCCGAAAAGCTCGCCCCCTATGGCGTTGACGCGATCTACGTGCCGGACCCGGATCAGATCTACCCCGAGGGGTTCTCGACAACTGTAACGGTCGCGGGCCTGACCGATGTGATGGAGGGGCCCTTCCGCCCCGGTCACTTCGAAGGCGTCGCCACGGTGGTCGCCAAACTGTTCCTGCAAACGCAGGCGGATCGAGCCTATTTCGGGGAAAAAGACTATCAACAGCTGTTGGTCGTGCGGCGCATGGCCCGCGATTTGGATATCCCGATTGAGGTCGTCGGCTGCCCCACCGTGCGTGAGCCGTCGGGCTTGGCGATGTCCTCGCGCAATCTGCGCCTCTCAGCCGAAGGGCTGCAGATCGCGGCGCAGAAGAACCAGATCATGCGCGGGATGGCGGAAAAGCTGTCACAGGGCGCGGATTTCGCGCCGATTGCGCAAGCTGCGCGCGACACCCTGATTGAGGCGGGCTTCACCGAGGTCGAATATATCGACCTGCGTTGTGCCGAAACGCTGCAGGCCCTTCCCCGCGTCGACCGCCCAGCCCGCCTGTTCGTCACCGCCTGGGCGGATGGCGTTCGGCTGATAGACAATATCCCGGTCGCTGCAGCCTGATTTCTGCTCTGGCCCCTGCGCGAGTGTTTGCGCTAAAGTCCCGCAAAACACCACCCGGGGAGGAACGCGGGCATGACATATATTCTGGCTATTGATCAGGGAACGACATCATCGCGCGCCATTTTGTTTGACGCACAGATGCAGCGCGTGGGCACGGCCCAGCAGGAATTTCCCCAGCATTTCCCACAGGAAGGCTGGGTTGAACATGATGTCGAGGATATCTGGAACAGCGTTCTGAGCGTTTGTCAGGAGGTGATGGAAACCACGGGCACAATGCCTGCACAGATCGCCGGGATTGGCATCACCAACCAGCGTGAAACCACCGTGGTCTGGGACAAGACCACCGGCAAAGCGATCTACAATGCCATTGTCTGGCAGGACCGCCGCACCGCCGATATCTGCGCCCGCTACAAACAGGCCGGATGCGAGGATGACGTGACCCTGCAAACCGGGCTGCTTTTGGACCCCTATTTCTCGGGTACCAAGGTGAAATGGCTGTTGGATACCGTTCCCGGCGCCCGCGAAAGGGCCGAAGCCGGAGAGCTGCTATTCGGCACCATCGACAGTTTCCTGATCTGGCGGTTGACCGAAGGGCGCAACCACGTTACCGATGCCACCAACGCCGCCCGGACCCTGTTGTTCGACATCCACAAAGGCGCATGGAGCGCTGAGATCTGCGATCTGCTGGACGTCCCGATGGCGATGCTGCCAGAGGTGCTGGATTGCGCTGCTGATTTCGGTGCGACAACGCTGCTTGGCGGCAATATCCCTATTCTGGGCGTGGCCGGGGACCAGCAGGCCGCCACTATCGGACAGGCTTGTTTCCAACCCGGCATGATGAAATCGACCTATGGCACTGGCTGTTTCGCTTTGTTGAACACCGGCACGCAGCCGGTTGCCTCGAAGAACCGTCTACTCACCACGATCGGGTATCAGTTGGATGGGCAGCGGACTTATGCGTTGGAAGGCTCGATCTTTATCGCCGGGGCCGCCGTGCAGTGGTTGCGCGACGCGCTCCAGATCATCGACTCGGCCCCACAGAGCGGCGATCTGGCCAAGCAGGCCGATCCAAACCAGCATGTGGTGCTGGTGCCCGCTTTCACCGGCCTGGGTGCGCCCTATTGGAAACCGGATTGCCGTGGCGCAATGTTCGGACTGACCCGCAACTCGGGCCGGGCCGAAATTACCCGCGCCACACTGGAAAGCATCGCCTTCCAGACTCGAGACCTGTGGCACGCCATGCAAGGTGACTGGGGCGCCGAGGCAGAGGTGATCCTGCGCGTCGACGGCGGGATGAGCGCCTCTGACTGGGCCATGCAGGGCCTTTCCAACATTCTGGGCGCACCGGTGGATCGGCCCGTGATGCAGGAAACAACCGCCTTGGGGGCGGCCTGGTTGGCGGGCATGAAGGCCGGGATCTATCCCGATCAGGACGGTTTCGCCGAAACATGGCAATTGGATCAGCGCTTCGAGCCTGACATGCCGCAAAAGGACCGCGACGCGGCCTATGCCCGTTGGCAACGCGCCGTTCAGGCGGCCATGGCGTTCTAATCGGTCTTCGAACACCAAGTAGGCCGGGCTTCAGCCCGGCATCGCCCTCAACAACGTTTCGCGCTAACTGTGATCTTTCATCAGACGCTGCTTCTGCCGCGACCAATCCCGCTTGGCCTGGGTTTCGCGCTTGTCATGCAGCTTTTTACCCTTGGCGATCCCGATCTTCAGCTTCGCCCGGCCCTTGTGGTTGAAATACAGCACCAGCGGCACCAGCGTCATGCCCTTGCGCTGGGTTGCATTCCAAAGGTTCGACAGCTCTTTGCGCGACACCAGCAGCTTGCGGCGGCGGCGCTCTTCATGCTTGAAAACCTTGGCTTGCTCATAGGGGGCAATGTAGCTGTTGATCAGCCATAGCTCACCGTCATCGACCGAGGCATAGCTTTCGGCGATGTTCGACCCGCCCGCCCGCAGGGATTTGACCTCAGAGCCCTCCAGCATGATTCCGCACTCGATATCCTCTTCGATTGCGTAATCGAAGCGGGCGCGCCGGTTCTCGGCGATGACTTTGTAATTCGGGTCTGTCTTCTGCTTGGCCATGACGCGATGATGTAGGCGGCTTGGGCGGTCCTTGCAAGGCGCAGCGCCTACCTCTTGGCCGAGATGATTAGATCTGGGCCAAAAATCGTGTCGGCATGGTTGGCGAGATAGATTTTGAGCCACGGTGTGAAACGGGTGGGATGGCGGCGCACTTCGGCCAGCAGATCGTGATAGTCGATCCAACGGATATCCATCACTTCGTCCGGGTTAGGCTCGATTTTCAAATGTCCGCGGACATGGGCGAGGAACACGTCAACGACCTCATGTTCCACCATGCTGTTGCCGACATCAGCGTGATACTCCAGCCGGTGCCTGTATTCCGGGTAGAGGCCAGTGATCCCCAATTCCTCACGCAGGCGGCGCACGGCACAGGCCGAGGCGCTTTCGTTCCAGTCAGGATGCGTGCAACAGGTATTCGCCCAGAGACCCGGCGTGTGATATTTGCCCATGGCGCGGCGCTGCAGCAGAATCTCGGTGCCCCGCACGACAAAGACGGACACGGCCTTGTGCTTGAGGCCCTTTTCATGCGCCTCCAGCTTGTCGACGGGGGTCAATTGGCCATCAACCCAGGCCGGAATCATCAATCCCATCTGTCATCTCCTGATGCCGATCCGCCGGAACGGCGGGAATTTGGGGTTATGCAATGGCCAGATCGGCGTGGCGGTTCGGTGTTATAGGGCTGAGCACGGGCTACCGCATGGAACGAAGGTGGCAATGATAAGTCAGGTAATCAATCGCACGAAAGGCCGCAGGTGTGCGGCCTTTCGTCATGTCCAAAGGGATTTTCGGCCGATTTTACTCGCCGGAGACGCTCACGATGTAGGCATAGACATCCTCGCCGCCGTTTTTCAGACGGAAAGACATCTTGGATTTGGCCGAGGTTTCGCCAAGGTAATCCTTCAGGAACGCTTTGGGGTCCTGCGAATAGGCGACGAAGGTCTCTTCGTCCCAGACCAGCCCGTTTTCACCGGCAGCAACGATGCTGTCGCCGTATTTGAACCCTTCATAGGTGCCTGCAGTCCGACCTGCGATGCCATAGAGGTTCGGCCCGGTCTTGCCGCCCTTGACGATCACTTCACCCTCGGGATCCGCGATCATGTGGCAGGATTTGCACTTGTTGAAGGCTTTCTTGCCAGCTTCGGCGTCGCCTTCTGCATAGGCTGGCAGGGCCAGAAGGCCGATCATTGCTGTAGCTAGGATGCGATTCATTTTTTGGCTCCGATACTTGGTGGCTTGCGCAGATGGTGCTTTTGAGTGGCCCAGAGTCAACGCGCAGATTGCCGCGCATACGCGCTTATAGGCGCATTTACGAGCATTTCTAATCTGTTGCGTTCAGCGTTGACCAGCAAGGTAGCAAATCGTCGTAGACGGGTGTCGCTAGATAAATTGCTCGCGCGATCGCCCGCGCCAGACAGAGAGAGGTCGCATGGCCGATCTGCCCAAGCTCGATCTCTGAGGTCATGGGCTTTGCCCCTGTGCTGACACCAAACACCAAATCCCCATCGCCCGGCGTATGCGCAGGAACGATTGCTCGCGCGATCCCATCATGGGCGGCGACCGCAAGTCTCTGACATTGAGGTTTAGACAAGGCCGCGTCGGTGGCAACGATGGCAATCGTCGTGTTGGCTTTTTGCGGATCGGCACGCATGGCCTGCGACTTGCGGCTGACTTGCGGCTGGCCCAGTCCGCCGCGTGAATCAGGCCCTAAACCGCCGAATTCATCGCCAATCTCGAACGGCGCGGCCCAGAAATGGCGATCACCCGGCGTTGTCACACTTCCCAGCGGGTTCGCCGCCACCAAAGCGCCAACGATCACACCGCTGTCCAAAACAAATGAGGCCGAACCCAGCCCGCCCTTGTGCATCGCCGCCAAGGCCCCGGTCCCGGCCCCAGTTGTGCCTAGGGTGAAATCCTTGCTGGCGGTTTCGAAAGCCTTGCGTCCCAAAACGCGGTAAGGGTTTTCGTCCCACGACTTGTCACCGCCGTTCAACAGATCGAACAGGATTGCGCCGGGAACGATTGGGACCTTGATATCGCCGACAGGAAATCCCCGGTCTTGTGCCCGTAGCGCGTCCGAGACGCCCGAGCAGGCATCCAGACCAAGGGCCGATCCACCGGACAAAGTGATGGCGTCGACATGGGTGACGGATTTGTCGGGGGCCAGCAGGTCGGTTTCGCGCGTGCCGGGGGCCCCTCCCATCACGTGGACCGAGGCGGTGAATGGCGTGTCGGCGGTCAGGACTGTTGTGCCAGACTTCAGCGCAGTGTCCTGCGCATTGCCGACCTTCAGGCCGGGGACATCGGTGATCAGGTTTCGGGGTCCGGGGGTCATTTTCGCCTTTTTTGTTGGGCCGAAAGCGCGCGGGCGCGCGCTGCCTTCGGCGGGGATATTTTTGGCCAGATGAAGAGCGGATCAGATGCAGCGGCCACCGTCGACCTCAAGCGCTGTGCCGGTGATCATGCTGGCCTCGTCCGAGCAGAGGAACAGGGCCGCGTTGGCCATGTCCTGAGGGGTTGAGAAACGACCGAGCGGGATGGTCGAGAGGAACTTGGCGCGAATCTCGGGCGTGTCTTCTCCCATGAAGGATTTCAGCAGCGGCGTTTCCCCCGCAACCGGGCAGATGGCGTTGACCCGCACGCCGGAGGAGGCCAGTTCGACCGCCATGGTTTTTGTTGCTGTGATCATCCAGCCCTTGGAGGCGTTGTACCAGTTCAGATTGGGGCGCGGCGACAGCCCGGCGGTTGAGGCGACGTTGAGGATCGCCCCGGCGCCGCGCGCTTTCATCGCCGGGACAAAGGCGCGGGCGGTTAGGTAGACGGACTTCATGTTCACGTTGAAGACGCGGTCAAAATCCTCTTCGCTCACGTCTTCCAGCGGGGTGGGCAAATGGGTGACGCCCGCGTTGTTGACCAGAATGTCGAGATGTCCAAAGGCAGCCTGAGCCACATCAGCCATCGCCTGAACCGACACGCCATCACTGACATCCACCTGCTGCGCCATGGCGGCGGAACCCAGTTGGACCGCCAAGTCCTGCGCCGCGTCGCCGTTGATGTCAGCGATCATCACGCGCGCGCCTTCGGCCAGAAACGTGTGTACGATCCCGGCCCCGAATCCAGATGCGCCGCCGGTTACAATTGCCGTTTTCCCCCCTAGCCTCATGGCGTTACCCTCCTGCCGCTTTTGCGGGTCAGAGTATCAACGGGTCGGCAAGATACCAGATCAATCTTCAGATACTTTGCCGCGCAGCGCCTTGACGTCGCCACGGGCCTTTTTCGCGGCGAGACGGCGTTTGACCGAGCCGTAGGTGGGCTTGGTGGCAATCCGCCGCTTGGGTTTGACCAGCGCCCGAGCAATCAGTTCTGCCAATCGGGTACGCGCAATCTCGCGGTTGCGGACCTGAGAACGGGTTTCTTCGCATTGAATGATGATCGCACCATCCTTGGTCCAGCGCCGCCCGGCCAGACGTTTCAAGCGGTTCTTCACCGGATCCGGCAGGGATGGCGAGCGCGCGGCCTCAAACCGAAGCTCGACAGCGGTCGAAACCTTGTTGACGTTCTGCCCACCGGGACCAGAGGAGCGTACAAAGCTCTCGGTCATTTCCCAATCCTGCAGGATGATATCGTCAGTGATGCGCAACATGGGTCAGACCTTACAAGGCGCGGGTGGAAACAGAAAGGGCCGCCCCGGTGGGACGGCCCTTCGAAAGTTCAGGAGGTCGGGTCGGTTAGATCAATCGACCAGCCGGAGCGAGCGCTCCGCCAAGGGCTGCCCTAGCAGGCTTTCCCCCCGGTTGTTCCGACACCTCTCTCCAATCTCTTTCTTGACACTGGATCACCTCCTTTTCTATCTGTTGCGGTTAGTTTTGAGCCTGACACAAGATGCGCCATTCTCAAAGCACTTTTTTACGCAGGCTGTGCGACGGTCAGACGGGCAACGATCACCTTGAACGGGATCAGGGCGATCAAAGCCAGTGACAGCTTTGCCAACCAGTCCGCAATGGCCAGCGTAACCCACAGCGGCGCCATCGGGCCGGACAGCATGAACGGCACAGGCTCCCACGCCCAGTTGATCGCGGCGTCGGCGTTGGCACCGAAGAAGGTGACCGAGGCCGAGAAGGCCAGTGTAAAGAAGATCGCAGTGTCCAGCGCCGATCCGACCAGAGTCGAAACCAGCGGCGCGCGCCACCAACGGCCACCGCGCATTGCGTTGAACACGGTGACATCGGTCAACTGTGCGATCAGGAAGGCGGTGCCCGAGGCAACAGCGATCCGCAGCGGTACAGCGGCATATTCGAAACCATCGCCCTGCAGCATGATCTGGCTACCGATCAGCGAGCAGATGATACCGGTGACAAACCCGGCGAACACGACCTTGCGGGCCGGACCCACGCCATAGACGCGGTTCATGATGTCAGTGACCAGAAAGGCCAGCGGATAGGTGAAAGCACCCCAGGTCAGCAATCCGTCAAGGATCAGGAACTGAACCAGAATGTTCGAGGCCACAACAATGGCGGCCATGGCAAGGATGCCGGGAATATAAGAGCGTTGCATTTTCAGATGCCCGTTTTGACAAGGTAGCGGCGACTTGGCCAAGGGCTCATCCCAAGGCAAGCCGTGCGTTTAGACCCTTGGTCGGGTCCTGTCAATCGGGCAGGAGGTATTCCACAAGTTCAGTCCGCTGCAGCGCCAGAAAGTTATCGTCCGAGACCATCGTTGCGCGCAGGCGGTTCTGATCGTCGCGCCACACCGACAGACCTTCGAGGTTGTCATGCGTCCCGGTGTCGGTTTCCAGCAGAACCTCCTCGGCGCGTGGCGTGTCGTTTGAGACGTCCCATCGACGCAGGCGGGTCCGAAATCCGATGAATGCGACCGAACGCTCAAGCACATAGAAGCGCCCGTCTGGGCCGAAATCAGCCGCAACGGGCAGGAAGCGATCCCGCGGTGGAAGGGTAAAAGGGGTCGACCAGGTGGTCCCGTCCCAGCGAAAAACCGGAATATCGCCGCTAGCCGTGCGGGTTTTCTCCGGCAGGGTATACAGGCGCCCTTGCCCGTCAATCGCCAGCCCTTCGAACGAGCCGTTGCGATTCAGCTCGCTGAAGGCGTGAGGGCGCGGCAGAACCAACGCGTTGGCTGCCGGAGAGCTATAATAGGCCACACGATGAACACCTTCGAAGGACACGAATAAGCCGCCACCTGGCGCAAGGGCGATTCCTTCAGAGTCCCCCGCCCGGCCGCTCAGCTTACGCCCCATACTGGACAGAAGCGGCCCGCGGTTTTGCACTTCGACACCCGATATCGCATCTCCATCGCGCGTGATCCGTGCCGTGACCAGGGTAGCTCGGTCACTCAGGAGGGTGACGTAGGATCCGTCGTCGCTCAGGTGTATGGCCGAGAAGCCACCGAACCAATCGGTGGCCTCGACCCACGTGTAGCTGCCCAGAAATGTGGCGCTTTTGACCTCAACCGCTGCGACCTGACCGGCCCATAAAACGGCGGCTATCAGTTGGACGACAAAACGGCAGCACATTGCTGGGGCAGATCGGCCAAAACATATTCGCGACGTTTCTTTGGCGCAGGCGCGTTCGGATCGGGTGGCGGAGGGTTGAGGATATTGTTGACCCACTCCTGTGCTTGCGCACAGCCATCACCCTTTGGTGGCGGGTCCTGATTGACACAGCCTTTCGACCCACGCGGACATTTCAGGCGCACATGGAAGTGGTAGTGATGACCCCACCAAGGCCGGATCTTGCGCAGATAAGCCCGGTTGCCCTTTTCTTCCTTGCACATCTGAACCTTGGCACCGGGGAACACAAAAATCCGCGCGACGCGCTTGTCCTTTGCGGCTGCTCGCAGAACGGCGTGGTGCTGTTTGGTCCAGTTTCCGTTGACGAAGGCTCCGTTCGCGCGACGCAGGGAAATGGACGAGATATTCTCACGCGCGTTACGCGACAGCCGCATGTTGTCTCCGGGCAGCATCCAGATATCGATATCCAGCCCCAATTGGTGCGAGCGATGGCCCGAGGTCATCGGCCCGCCCCGCGGCTGGCTGATATCCCCGACATAGAGACCATTCCAGCCCGGCTGCTTGGCCGCAAACCGGCTGAGGTCCTGCACGTAATCTATCGCCTCGGGGTGGCCCCAGTTGCGATTGCGCGACAGGCGCATGGCCTGCCATGTGGGCCCGGTTTCAGGCAGCTGCACCGATCCGGCGGCGCATCCGCGCGAATAACTGCCGAAGGCGGCAGGTTTTTGTTGTGAGCTTTGCTTTTGCGCCCCGAACAACTGCTTGGCCAGAGGCTGCGCCCCCGCCGTGCCTGCCCATGTGATCGTGGCTAATAGTGCCAAAAAACGTAGTAAAATCATCTGCTCTGATCCCCTTCCGGCTTTACCCAGCGCATCAGGAATAGCCCCAGAATAAACAACAGAATGATCGGTGACACCCCTAGTCTTGCACTACCAGTCACAGTTGTTGCTACCCCGATCAAGAGCGGCGCGGCAAAGGCAGTCGCACGGCCGGACAACCCATAAAGGCCGAAGCTCTCGACCGGAGCTTCGGGATCGGTATGGCGCACCATCATCGAGCGGCTGGCGGATTGCAGAACCCCTCCCATCCCGCCGATGAGGATTCCACAGCCGAAAAACACCATATCGGGCAGTCCGGACCCTTCGGGCAGCGCTATGCCGTAAATCTGCGTCCGGTCCATCGACACGACGGTGATACAGACAAAGATCAAAACCCAGATTGCGACCAAAATGACCGGTTTAGGGCCGTATTTCCGATCCAACTTACCCCCGATCCACGCAAAAATGGCCGAGGCCAGCACGCTGACAATCCCGAAGACACCGATCTTTATCAGGTCCCACTCAAGAACCAGCCGCGCGTAGACCCCGCCAAAGCTGTACAGCCCGTTCAACGCGTCGCGGTAAAACATGGACGACCCGAGATAAGTCGCCAGACTGACCCGGTGCCTCAGGTTCGAGATTGAGTGCCCCAACAGGCGTAGCGCCTCGGCGAAACTGCCGGATTTCTTGGCTTTTGGATCGTCACGTACCCACAGAAAATAGGGCACCATGAACAAAACAAACCAGACGGCTGTGAACGGCCCAACAAAACGCGTACCCTGACTGGTGGCGGCATCAAGGCCAAGCGCAGGCTCCATCCCGATCAATGTCTTACCGCTGGGCTGTTCGACAAACAGCGCCAGCATGATTGCCAGAGAAATCAGCCCGCCAAAATACCCGAAGGCAAACCCTGAGCCCGAGATCTCACCCACCTGATTATCATCGCCCAGTTCAGGCAGCTGCGAGTTGATGAAGATCAGCGCATATTCCGCCCCGACAAAGCCCAGCCCGAAGGCGGACAGCATCAGCCACATGTTCGAGCCGTCGGGCATCGTGTACCAAAGCGCAGCGGACCCCGCCGCATACATGACCGAAAACGCAAAAATCCACGGTATACGACGACCCGAAACATCTGCCATTGCCCCAAGCAGAGGCGCGCCAAAAGCGATGATCAGCCCGGTGATGGTCAGGCAATTGGCCCAGACTGTCTGCGCCCGTGCAGCGGCGGCTTGCGGGTCCAGCCCGGCATCGGTGAAATACCCTGCGGCGACCCCGGCGAAATAGGGGCCGAAAACAAAAGTGACCAGCAGTGTATGATAAGGCTGCGATGCCCAATCAAAAAACCACCAGCCCCAGATGCGCTTGCGATTGGAAATCTCTGCCATGACTGCCCCAGTTATTCTTTTGTCCAATAAGACGGGTGTTTGGCCCATTTCGCAAGCTTTCAGTTGGCGCAGCCTTGCTCTTTCCGGCGCGTGTGCTTAGGTCTTTTTCGGTCAAAGATACGGAGTACCCATGCTGTCGCTGATCCAAATCCTGCTGCTGATCCTGGACATTGTCTGGTTCATCATCCTCGCCCACGTGATCATGAGCTGGCTGATCAATTTCCAGGTGCTGAATCTGCACCAACAGCTGGTCGCGCAAATCTGGTACGGCCTGAACCGCATTCTCGAACCGATCTACGGTCCCATCCGCCGTATCCTGCCGAATATGGGCGGGCTCGACCTGACACCTTTGGTGGTGTTGATTGGCGTCTATGCGTTGCAGATCATCCTGACAAACAACATGGCCTATTTCTACTGACCTCTTGTTCACCGAATCTTAGTATGTGATTGTCCTGTCTTAAGAGCAGATAAACCATAAAACAGGGCAACCCCGCACATGTTCGACGCCGCACCCTTGCTGCGAGATGTCTTTGGATTCGACGACTTCCGCCCCGGTCAGGAAGAGATCGTCGATGCCGTGACTGCAGGCGAAAACGTGCTGGCCATCATGCCAACGGGCGGCGGCAAATCCCTGTGTTTTCAATTACCTGCTTTGCTGCGCGACGGTGTAACGGTGGTAATCTCTCCGCTGATCGCCTTGATGCGCGATCAGGTCCGAGGCCTGCAAGAGGCCGGGGTTGAAGCCGGTGCGCTGACCTCGGGCAACACGCCTGAGGAAACAGATGCTGTGCGGGAGGCGCTCGAGGCCGGGCGGCTCAAGCTGCTCTACATGGCGCCCGAGCGTCTGGCGGCCGGGTCCGCGCTGGGCATGTTACGTCGGATCAATGTCAGCCTGATCGCAGTCGATGAGGCGCATTGCGTCAGCCAATGGGGTCACGATTTCCGCCCCGACTACCTGCGGATCGGAGAGTTGCGGCGCGCCTTGAACGTACCTCTGGCCGCGTTCACCGCCACGGCGGATGCCGCAACGCAGGATGAGATCGTCGAGAAACTGTTCGACGGCGGCACCCCGCGCAAATTCCTGCGCGGCTTTGATCGGCCCAACATCCATCTGGCCTTTGCCGCCAAGGATGGTCCGCGCAAACAAATCCTCGACTTCGCCGCTGCGCGCAAAACCCAATCCGGCATCGTCTATTGCGGCACCCGCAACAAGACTGAAGTGCTGGCCAAGGCTCTGCGCGACGAAGGACATTCGACCTGTCACTATCACGGCGGTATGGACCCCGAGGACCGGCGCATCGTCGAAACGCGTTTTGCCCGTGAGGACGGGCTGATCGTCGTCGCCACCGTGGCTTTCGGGATGGGCATCGACAAACCCGATATCCGCTGGGTTGCCCATGCGGACCTACCGAAATCCATCGAGGCCTATTACCAAGAGATCGGCCGCGCCGGGCGCGACGGAGGCCCGGCTGAAACCCTGACTCTATTCGGCCCCGACGACATTCGCTTGCGGCGGTCTCAGGTGGATGAGGGCCTCGCCCCGCTCGAACGGCGCATGGCGGATCATGCACGCTTGAACGCGCTGCTGGGTCTGGCCGAGGCGCTGGTGTGCCGTCGTCAGACTCTTCTGGGCTATTTCGGAGAAACGGCCGAACCGTGTGGGAAATGCGATCTCTGCGACACCCCGCCCGAGGTTTTTGATGGCACAACCCCCGTCCGTATGGCGCTGTCGGCGATCCTGCGGACTGAAGAATGGTTTGGCAGTGGCCATCTGATCGACATCCTGCTCGCCAATGAAACCGATAAGATCCGTGCGCGTCGCCATGATACGCTGTCGACCTGGGGTATCGGTAAGGACTGGTCGCGCCCGCAATGGCAGGCGATCTTTCGGCAGATGATGGGCCATGATCTGGTCCGCCCCGACCCCGAACGCCACGGTGCCCTGCGCATGACCGAGGCCGCCAAACCGATCCTGAAGGGTGAGGCGCAGATCAACCTGCGCAAGGATACAATCCGCAAAGCCACTCGTCGTCCGGCAGTCAAGGCGATGGTAGCCGAAGAAGACGCGCCGCTGCTCTCTGCCCTCAAGGCCAAGCGCCGCGCTTTGGCCGAAGCCGCGCGTGTACCTGCCTATGTCATCTTCCCCGACCGCACCCTGATCGAAATGGCCGAGAAACGCCCGCAAGCACTGGACGACATGGCCCGCATCGGAGGGGTCGGTGCCAAGAAGCTTGAACGCTATGGTGACACCTTCCTTGAGGTCATCGCCGGGGCCGTAGAAGCTGTCCACCCCGCCCGCCGCAAGCTGGCCGGGCGCGAGCAGGGCGAGATTTACGACCGCCTGCTTGAGGTGCAGTCACAATTGTCACGCGGGCCAGAGGGGATCGACAAGCCGCTGAGCTGCACGGCCTCGCAACTGGCGAAGGTGGCGCAGATGCGACCCGATGATCTGCGCGGGGTCGAGCAGGTGTTGGGCGATCGTCGTCACGAAAGGTTTGGGGCGGCCTTTCTGGACGTGCTGCGGCAAGAGGGCTAAATACGCCCTATCAGGCAAGAAACGAGGGCGGATATGCTGGTAGTGATTTCCCCGGCCAAGCGGCTGGACTGGGCAGAGCGGGATGTTGAGGCCACGCAGCCCGACTTTCAGGACGATGCGATCCGTCTGTCCAAGACCGCGCGCAACCTGACGCTGGGCGACCTCAAGAAACTGATGGACCTCAGCGATGATCTGGCCCGGCTGAACCGGGACCGCTATCGCGCCTTCGCCGAAGCGCCCGAGCTTGAGGCCACCCGCCCCGCCGCACTGGCCTTTGCCGGTGACACCTATCAGGGGCTAGAGGCGGCCTCACTGGACGCTGATGAGATGGCATGGGCGCAGGACCATCTGCGAATCTTGTCCGGCCTTTACGGCGTACTACGCCCTCTGGACGCGATTCAGCCCTATCGGTTGGAAATGGGCAGCAAGCTGAAAACCCGGCGCGGCAAGAACCTGTATGAGTATTGGCGCGATCAGCTCAGCAAAGCACTGAACGCGCAAGGGGCTGAGGTTGGCAGCGAGGTCCTGGTTAACTGCGCCAGTCAGGAGTATTTCGGGGCGGTCGACATGAAAGCACTGAACCTGAAAGTTATCACTCCGGTCTTCATGGAAGATAAAGCCGGTACGCCCAAAATCGTCAGCTTTTTCGCCAAGAAAGCGAGGGGTGCAATAGCGCGGTACATCATTCAACATCGTCTGACCGATCCGGCCGGGTTGCTGGATTTTGACAGTGGCGGCTATGAATACCGCCCCGATCTATCGGAGGATGACAAGCCTGTTTTCGTGCGTCCCTACACTGCTTAGAGGGCAGGAAGCGAGGGGCCAACCCCTCGCGCTCCCCGGGATACTTTTAGCCAGATGAAGGTGGGATCCCTTTTTTGGGTCTTTGCCGATGCTTATTCGGGCTTGGACGTGACAAGTTCAGCGTCCTCGGGGCAATGGTCCAGGATCATTTGCTGGATGAGGTTCTTGTGCAGCGGTTTGGTCAGGTAGTGATCCAGACCGGCCTCCAGAATACCTTGATCATCCCCCGCCATGGCGTGCGCCGTCAGGGCGACGATTGGAACGTGGCGATTTGTTTCAACCTCGCGGCGGCGGATTTCGGCTGTGGCTTGTTTGCCATCCATGAGGGGCATCGAAATGTCCATGAAAATCAAATCGGGCGAAAATTCTTTATGGAGGTCAACAGCCTCTTGCCCGTTGCCTGCGAAACGCAGGTCGATGTTCAGATCCTTGACCATCTTCTTGAGGATAAGCTGGTTGGTCCGGTTATCCTCGGCGGCAAGAACGCGCATGATGCGGTTCCCGTTCGGCTGAGCCTCTTGCCTAGGCTGAGGCGACGTATCTGGCTGGGATGCGGCACCCCCCAAGGCGATCAGTCGGCTGTAAAGGTCGGACCGGGGGATGGGTTTTTGCAGAACACCTTCAATCAAATGCCGTGCAGGGCTGGCGTGAATGACCCCCGGATTGTTGGACATGATGACCACCGGCAACTTGGTCCAGCCGCGATCGTGCAGGATGGTTGCAAGTTCCATCCCGTCCATGTCGGGTAAGTCATGATCGCATAGGAACAGATCAATCGAGGGATCCAGCTTCGACAGCGCCTCCCCTCCGGAAGCACAGAGTGTGACCTTTGCCCCAAGGCGCCCCAGTTGCTTGGCGAGGATGGCCCGGTCGGCGGCCATATCCTCGACCAGCATCACGTGTTTCAGGCACCCTTGCAGGTCAGGCGGAGAGGGTTGTGGCCCCTCGGCGGTGGGCAGAGACACCCGGAAACCAAAACACGACCCTTGCCCAACTTCGCTTTCGACCCAGACATTGCCCCCCATCATGGTGATCAGGCGTTTGGTGATCGCGAGGCCCAGCCCTGTGCCTTCGAATTGGCGATTGCGCTCATCTTCGACCTGATTGAACTCACCAAAAATATGGTTGATCTTGTCGTCCTCAATCCCAATACCTGTGTCTTCGATGGCGATGTGAACGTCGCAATCCTGGCGGTCCGGGTGAGGAACACCGGTCACCCGGATCAGCACATGCCCCTCGCTGGTGAACTTGACGGCGTTGCCCACTAGGTTGGTCAGAACCTGCCGCACGCGCCCCGGATCCCCCACAAACAGCGTTGGCAGGAAGAGGTCGTAATCCACCAGCAGCGTCAGGCCTTTATCCCGCACGCTGGGCTGCAGCAACATCGCGACCTCAAGGATGCAGCGTTCGAGATCAAATTGCTCGGGGTGCAGGATCAGTTTGTCCGCTTCGATTTTGGAATAATCCAGCACATCGTTGATGATAACCAGAAGCGCCTCACCCGAGTTGCGGATCGTGTTGACATAGAGGCGCTGTTCTTTATCCATCGGTGTTTCGGACAGTAACTCGGTCATGCCAACGATGCCGTTCATGGGCGTGCGGATTTCATGGCTCATATTCGCCAGAAAGGCCGATTTGGCGCGGTTCGCAGCCTCGGCGCGGTCGCGTGCGGCCTGCAATTCGGCCTCATGTCGGACGGATGCGGTGATGTTCAGGGCAAGACTGACCACATCACCGCCGCTGCCACGCTGGTCGATCAGGCGGATATATTGACCATTCCATAGTTGGATCACTTCGGGTGGCGGATTGGCCCGTGCCCAGCGTCTTTGCATGCGGGCCTGCCAGTCCCCGGCCTGCTCCGCGCCGGTGTCGACGATGCCTTCGTTGGTCAGCAATTCAAGAATGCGCGTGTACGAGATACCCGGCGCAACCTCATCCAGACCTTCGAACACGCTCAGATAGGCAGTATTGGCCCCGATCAGGCAGCTGTCACCGTCGAAAAAGGCAAACCCGTCCTGAATGGTCTGGATCGAATGCCACAGCCGACGCTCGGCCACTTCGACCTTGGCATGGGCCTCGGTCAGGTCGGATTTGACCTTTTCATTCTCGTCCCGAACTGTTTCAACCTCGGCCTGGGTTTCACCAATGCGTTTGGTCAGGGCCATCGCATGGCGGCCCAGTTTGCGGTTGGCCGAGGACAGCTCGGCCTGTTTCAACGCCAACATCCGTTCCGCCGCCAGGCGCGCGCGCCGTTCCTGTGCCAGTTTTTGTGCAAGGCTCATGATGCGTGATTCCGGTCTGCTCTGCCGTCAGTATCCGGGCAATCGGTGAAAAAGTGTTTAAGCCGTTGCCTGAGGGGCACCGCACGTGTCAAATTGACCCCAAACAGGAGGTCACAATGCACCGCTTTGTATTTTTTTCAATAACTTACATCATTTCAACTTTCGCCCTGACGCTGGGCGCGCTGGCTCAGACTGCCGTGCCCGAGTTCCGCTATATCACGACCCGAGATGCAGATTTTTATGGCTCGGATCTGGATGCGCTGTTCGATACGGATCTGAAGTCCTGCATTCGCGCGTGTTCGGCCAATAAAAGCTGCACGGCTTTCACTTACAACACTCGGTCGGATGCCTGTTTTCCCAAAAGTGGCGTGAACCGGCAGGAACCATATCAAGGTGCGGTGTCGGCACAGAAAGTATTCACGCCAGAACAGACCCTAATATTGGGGAAAGCGCGCGCTGAAGCCCTCACATTCCTTAGCCCGAAAGACCTGAACGAAGCGTTTCAACAGGCCCGCGATCTTGGGTTTCGCCACTCTGCCGGAGGGCGTGACCTGCAGACTTTGCTGGAGTCGGCACTGAACGCAGATACGGACCGGCTTGCGATGTTGTGGACCGGGGCGGCCGTGACCCTCAGCGATGCACCCGACCTATGGGTTGAGTACGCCCGCCTGCTGCTGCGCCTGAACCCGAACGGATATCAGGAGCGGCAGGACTTCCGCACCCGTGCGCTGAACGCCGCCATCAACGGATATCTGCGCGCGGACACACCGGGGAAGCAAATTGCGGCGTTGATGGTGATGTCGGACGCGCTGGAAGCGGTCGAACGCGGGCGAGATATGGTGTCGGCACTGCGGCTGGCCGAACAGGTCCAAC
Organism: Ruegeria profundi; assembly: GCF_049800715.1. GTDB lineage: Bacteria > Pseudomonadota > Alphaproteobacteria > Rhodobacterales > Rhodobacteraceae > Ruegeria > Ruegeria profundi_A. The sequence continues at coordinate 112,680 of NZ_JBNAFO010000009.1, read as the reverse complement.
CGCGTGAGGATGTTTTGGCGGCTTTGGACGATGCCATCGGCAAATACGGGTTCCGGGTCATCGACAGCACAGTTGAAAGCAACGCCGCCGCGCCGCGTATCTGCGTTGAGTTCTCGGAACCCTTGGTCAAGGCGGGCGTCGACTATGACCCGTTTGTACAACGCAGTGACGATGGGCTGGTGGTGCAGGTCGACGGCAAAAGCCTTTGCCTGGATGGTGTCGCTCATGGTCAACGCTATCGCTTTGCCCTGCGCGACGGGCTTCCGGCTGCCTCGGGTGAGGCCCTGAACCGTACTGTCGAGCTGACGCACTACGTCCGTGACCGTGCTCCGTCGGTTCGGTTTCCGGGTCGCAGCTATGTGCTACCGAAATCGGCGGATGCAGCCTTGCCGGTTGAGACGGTCAATACCGGCTCTCTGGATCTGACCTTGCGACGCGTCAGCGACCGCAACCTGATCCGGGCGGTCCAGCAGGATTTCTTTGGCCGCCCCCTCAGCGAATGGCAGGAACGTGAATTCTCGGACGAGATTGCCGAGGATGTCTGGACCGGAACAGCCGAAATCGCAAACGAACTGAACCAGAGCATGACCGCCCGCCTGCCCATGGCGGAGGCAATTGCCGATCAACCCGCTGGGATCTACGCCCTGACTGCGCGCGTCCCCGGCGCAGATCCCTATGATGATCCGGGCGCAACGCAGTGGTTTGTGCTGACCGATCTGGGGATCAGCACGGCCCTTGGCACCGACGGGCTGCATGTCACCGTGCGCGGCCTGCACGACGCTACCGCGCGCGAGGGGATCGAGGTCTCGCTGGTCTCAAACGCCAACGCGGTGATTGCAAAGGCGCAGACAGATGCCACCGGCTATGTGCATTTCGAAGCGGGCCTGACCCGCGGCAAAGGGGCCAGCGCACCTGCTTTGGTGACGGTGGCGGATGGGGATTCTGATTTCAGCTTCCTCTCTCTGACCGACCCTGCTTTTGACCTGTCGGATCGCGGGGTCGAAGGGCGCGCGCCTGCGGATCCTGTGGATGTGTTCCTGACCACCGACCGGGGCGCCTATCGCGCCGGAGAGGTCATCCACACAACAGCCCTGTCGCGCGACAACACGGCTCAGGCCATCGAAGGCCTGCCCCTGACTGCCGTTCTCTATCGCCCTGATGGGGTGGAATATCGCCGCGCGGTCTCGGATGGCGGTGTTGCGGGCGGCCATGTCTTCAGCCTGCCCGTCGCCCCGGATGTGCCGCGCGGAACGTGGAAGATCGAGATCAAGTCCGACCCCAATGCCGATGCTCTGGCCCGTCAAACCGTGTTGGTTGAGGATTTCCTGCCCGAGCGCATCGACTTTGATCTCAGCCTGCCGGACGCCCCTCTCCGCCCCGGCGATACGCCGCCCTTGCAGATCGATGCACGCTACTTGTTCGGCGCGCCGGGGTCGGATCTGAGCATTGACGGTCAGGTCATCGCCCGCCCAACCGACGCCGTTCCGGGCTTTGAAACCTATCGCTTCGGCCGCTACGATGCCGAGACCTCAACCAAAAGCACCTATTTCGGTGATGCGCAGACGGATGCCTCTGGGCAGGCCTCGATTGCCGTCGAAATCCCCGTGTTAGAGACAAATGGTAAACCTCTTGAAGCCGAAGTTATCGCCCGACTTACCGATGGATCGGGCCGCCCTGTCGAACGCCGCCTAACGGCTCCGGTCCGCTCTGCACAGGCGATGATCGGTATTCGGCCCCTGTTCGAGGATGTGATCCCCGAAGGCGCCGAGGCCGCATTCCAAATCATCGGCCTGTCTCCGGACCTGACCGCTGAACCTATGCGCCTGCGCTGGACGTTGAACAGGCTGGAAACCCGCTATCAATGGTATCAGCTCTATGGCGATTGGAATTGGGAGCCGACCACGCGCCGCACCCGTATTGCCACAGGCGAGCTCGAGACAGGCACTGAACCGCTGAACCTGTCCCAGCCGGTTGACTGGGGGCAGTACGAACTCGTGGTCGAACGCCTCGACGGCGCCTACGCGGAAACCGCCGTGGAGTTCAGCGCGGGCTGGTATCAGGCGGCAGACGCCTCAACCTCGCCCGACCGACTAGAGATGTCGCTGGACCGCGACAGCTATCGCCCGGGTGAGACGGCGCAACTGCGGATCGTGCCGCGCATGGCGGGCGTGGCGCAGATCGAGGTCCTCTCGAACCGTCTGATCCACCGCCAGATGGTCGACGTGCCAGAGGGCGAAACCGTGATCCCGATCGACGTGACCGAGGATTGGGGTGCGGGGGCCTATGTCACCGCCACCGTGATCCGTCCCATGGATGTCGCAGCCGGTCAGAACCCGGCACGGGCAATGGGCGTGGCCCATGCAACGGTTGAGCCTGTTGGGCGCGTATTGGATGTGAGCATTATTGTGCCGCAGGTGACCTCTCCGAGAACGACGCAAAAAGCCCTTATTAGGGTGGAGAATACTCCAGAAGGTGAGCCTGTTTGGCTAACCCTGGCCGCCGTGGATGTCGGCATCCTGAACCTGACCGGTTTCGAAAGCCCCGATCCGCAGGTTTACTATTTCGGCCAGCGCCGTCTGGGTGTGGACCTGCGTGATGTCTATGGCCGCCTGATCGACGGCATGAACGGTGCAATGGGCACGATCCGCTCCGGTGGAGACAATTCGGGGATGCAGAGGCAATCCCCTCCGCCTACACAAGACCTGATGGCCGTTTTCAGCGGCCCGGTTCAGGTGGATGCAAACGGCGAGGTTGAGGTCGACATCCCTCTGCCCGCCTTCAACGGAACCGTGCGGCTGATGGCGGTCGCCTGGTCGGCGGCAGCCGTCGGACAGGCCGAGGCCGAGATGATCGTGCGCGACCCCGTGGTCGTCACAGCCAGCCTGCCCCGTTTTCTGGCCCCCGGCGACCAAAGCCGGATGTTGCTTGAGATCGTCCACACCGATGGCCCATCAGGCGAGATGGCGCTGGGGCTGACCGCATCATCCGGGTTGGAGTTGGGAACAGCGCCCACCAGCTTTGTTCTGGAGGATGGCGGTAAGGCGGTGTTCGAAATCCCGCTGCGCGCGCTCGCCGTCGGAGACCCGGAAATCAGCGTAGCGATCACGACGCCGGATGGCCGTGACTTGTCGCAAACCCTCCGGATGCCAATACGCGCAAACGACCCTATTGTGGCTCAAACACGGCGGTTTTCGCTGGCTACGGGCGACAATTTCCTGTTCACCCAGGACGTTTTCGATGGCTTCCAGCCCGGCACCGCAAAGGCGATCTTATCCGCGGGAGCTTTGGCAAAGTTCGACACGCCCGCCCTGCTGGATCAGTTGAATCGCTACCCATATGGCTGCACCGAGCAAATCACCAGCAAGGCTCTGCCGCTGCTGTACCTGTCGTCCGTGGCGCAAGCGTCGGGGCTGGGTGACGGGCCAATTGTGGATCAACGCATCAGCGACTCGATCCGCAGTATCCTGACCCGGCAGGCCCCGAACGGAGCGTTCGGCCTCTGGCGCGCAGAAAGCGGAGATTTCTGGTTGGACGCCTATGTCACCGACTTCCTCTCACGCGCCCGAGCGCGAGGCCACTCGGTGTCGGACCGCGCCTTCGCGCAGGCCATGGATAACCTCCGAAACCGCGTAAACTATGCCCCGGATTTCGACGAAGGCGGTGAAGATATCGCCTATGCTCTGATGGTGCTGGCGCGCGAAGGCGCAGCCTCGATGGGCGATCTGCGCTATTACGCGGATACCAAGGGGGACGTTTTCGACACCCCTCTGGCCGCCGCGCAACTTGGGGCGGCGCTGGCGTCCTACGGAGATCAAACCCGTGCCGACGCCATGTTCGCCCGTGCGGCCCAGCTGCTGCAGCGTCGACCCGCGCAGGAGCGCTACCTGTGGCGGGTCGACTACGGCACAGATCTGCGGGATGCCGCCGGTCTTCTGACCCTTGCGGTCGATGCGGGCAGTCAGGCAGTGGATCGCGACGCGCTTGTCCAGCGTGTCACCTCAGGCCGCGCGCATTTGTCGACGCAGGAGGCTTCATGGTCCCTGCTGGCCGCGCATGCGCTTGTATCAGACCCATCCGACTCGGGGTTGATGGTGAACGGCACGCCGGTCTCGGGTCCCTTCGTTCAGGTGCGTGATGCAGGGTTTACCGATGACCTGAACATCTCGGCCACCGCAGCCAACCCAACCGATATCACGCTGACAGTGACGGGCATCCCAACCACTCCGCCCGAAGCCGGAGGCACCGGATACGCCATAAACAGAGCCTATTACTCGCTTGAAGGCGACCCTCTGGACCGGTCCACCTTCACCGCCGGCGACCGCTTTGTAACCGTCCTGACCGTCACACCGTTCGAGAACGGCGGCGCGCGGTTGATGATCGACGATCCTCTGGCTGCAGGGATCGAGATCGACAACCCCAACCTGTTGCGATCAGGCGATGTGCGCTCGTTGGATTGGCTGGACTTGTCCGACGCGACGCACACCGAGTTCCGCTCGGACCGCTTCCTGGCGGCGGTCGATCTGTCTACAGGCGAGACGGTGACGCTGGCCTATGTAGCCCGCGCCGTCACGCCCGGTGTGTTCCACCATCCGGCTACCTCGGTCGAGGATATGTATCGCCCGCAAAACCGCGCGCGGACGGAAACCGGGCGGGTTGAGGTGCGGTGATCCTTCGCCCTCCATATCGGCGCAAGGGGTTCGCCCCGGTATTGCTGGCGCTGGCCTCTGCGCTCTACCTGACCGCCTTTGCGCGGGACCAGTTGGATGCGTGGGTAGACGCGACCGTCCTGCCACCTGTTCTGGCCGAAACCTCGGTCGAAGTCAGGGACCGGGACGGAGCCCTTTTGCGGGCCTTCCCGATCGAAGATGGCATCTGGCGCATGCGCCCCGGCCCGGTGGACCCGGCGTTCATCGAAATGCTGGTGCGGTATGAGGATAAACGGTTCTGGTCGCATTCCGGCGTCGACCCCCTCGCGTTTCTTCGCGCTGCCGGGCAAGCCCTTTGGAACGGACGTACCGTTTCGGGTGGATCGACCCTTACCATGCAGGTCGCGCGGCTGATCGAGGATGGCTCAACCGGGCGCTGGAGTGGCAAAATTCGCCAAGTTAGGGTCTCGTTTGCGCTGGAACGGCGTCTGAGCAAGCAGCAGATCCTAGACCTCTATCTGACCCACGCGCCCTATGGTGGCAATCTGGAAGGTCTTCGCGCAGGCAGCCGTGCGTGGTTTGAAAAAGACCCGGCGCGGCTGACCCCCGCACAGGCCGCTCTGCTGATTGCCCTTCCCCAGTCTCCAGAGGTTCGACGCCCGGACCGCGCGCCTTTGACTGCCCGAGACGCGCGCGACCGGGTTCTGAAGCGGATGCAGTCCTATGGGGTTCTGACCGAATCCGAGACGCACAGTGCGCTGAACGAAGATATCTCGGATCAGATGCGCCCATTTCCCCGTTTGGCCCCTCACCTGACAGACCGAGCGCGGCGTGAAAACCCGGAAGCTGAGGCTTTGGACCTGACACTGGATGCCGGGCTGCAGGAACGGCTGGAGCCTCTTGTGGCGCAGGCAGCGGCGCGAGCGGGGCCGCGTATTTCGGGGGCGCTGATCGTGGCTGATCACCGCAGCGGAGAGATTCTGGTCTCGGTCGGATCTGCGGGCTACGTCGGAGCGCGGCAAGGGTTTGTGGATATGACCCAAGCGCTGCGCTCACCGGGATCGACGCTGAAACCTCTGGTCTACGGGTTGGCCTTCGATCAGGGGCTTGCCCATCCCGAAACGCTGATCAGCGACAGCCCGGTGATGTTTGGTCGCTACGCGCCACGCAACTTCGATGGCATATTTCGCGGCGATGTGCGGGTTCGGGACGCGCTGCAAATGTCGCTTAATATTCCAGTTGTACGCCTGACGGATGAGCTTGGGCCTGCGCGCGTGATGGCCGCCCTTAAGCAGGCCGGAGCCCACCCGAAACTGAAAGGAGGCACCCCAGGCCTTGCCATCTCACTGGGGGGTGTCGGGCTGAGCCTGCGCGATCTGGTGCAACTCTACGCCACGTTGGCCGCAGGTGGGCAGGGGCCATGGTTGCGCCATGAGGCCTTGGCGGATCGCGCTAAGTCGCCTCGGGTTCTGTCAGATGACGCGGCATGGCAGGTGAGCGATATTCTGGTCGGTCTTGCCCCTCCACCAGGGGCCGCTGCATTTGGCTTGGCGTATAAGACCGGCACGTCCTACGGGCACCGGGACGCCTGGGCGATCGGCTTTGACGGCCAGCATGTCATCGGTGTGTGGCTCGGGCGCGCGGATGGAACTCCGGTCCCCGGCGCCTTTGGTGGAGAGTTGGCGGCCCCCCTGTTGTTTGAAGCCTTCGGTCATCTGAAACCGACTGCCACGCCATTGCGCCCACCACCGCCATCGACTTTGATCGTGGGGGCCGCCGAACTGCCGCAACCTTTGCAACGCTTTCGGCCCCGAGGGGCAGCGTTCGACGATGACCCAAGCGCCCCGGACCTGATCTTTCCGCCCAATAACTCTGTGTTAGAGACGGATGGAGGCCCGGTGACCGTGAAAGTGCGCGGCGGCGTTGAACCATTCTCGCTTTTGGCGGATGGCGTTCCGGTATTGACTGGGCAACGACATCGCGAGTTCGACATCCCGAACCCGGGTCGCGGGTATTCCGCACTGGTGGTGGTAGACGCCCATGGCGCGTCAGATCGGGTGTCAGTTCGGATCGACTAAAGCGGTTCCATCAAGTGACTCGAATGTCCGAGAACGCTGATAGCGTGGCAGGGTATTTGTGTCGCAAGTCAAACCCTAGGCGATCTAGCGACGGCCTTCGCGAAGCCAGCCGCCCAGCAGGAAGCCACCAGCCAGCAGCAGTACCAGCCACGGCGGCAGCAACCCGGCTTGAGTAACGTCCCGCGTCTCATAGGCCTCGCGCGGGGTAAGACCGATCCAGCCACGCCCCGCCGCCGGACGCCCAGCGCGGACGTTGCGGATTGAAGGTAAACCCTCTTCCAGCCGGATCACACCACCGCGCATGGCGGCGATCACAGGCTCCAGCACTTCACCTGTTGCGATGGTACGCTCAAACTCTTTCGGAGCCGCAGGACCGAGGCCGATCACGGCCATCAAATCGCCCTCCTGCAGGCGATAGAGGCCAATCTCGGGTCCGAAATATTGCGCCTCGAACCGTCCGGGCGAGACCTCTTCAAGGATGATCTCAAGCGTTTCGCCATTGGGCCGAGTGATCGTGACCGGACCGACCTCTTCCTCGAGAGTCTGGCGAATAATGCGCATCGACTGGCCGTTCGCCTCGGCCCAGAGCGCTTCTTCTTCAAGCTCGGGCTCTTTCATCATCCAATGGGCCAGACGGCGCAGCAGTTCCAACTGAGGCCCGCCGCCTTCAAAACCCCGGCTCCATAGCCAGGCGTGGTCTGACGCCAACAGGGCCACCCGTCCCTCACCGACCCGGTCCAATACCAACAGCGGCCGGTCCTCAAGGCCGGTCATAAGCACCTGGCCCGAGCGCTCATTCACATCGATCTGGCGCAGCCACGCGCCCCAATCCTCGGAATCGCCAAGATTGGTGGTCACAGGGTGCCGATGCCCCAGATCGCTGACCATGGGAACATAGCGCTCTTCGATCACCCGTGCCGTCGGTTGCGCCGGAAGACTGCCCGCGAGGGGCGAGCGGAAGATGCTGTCCGCGGTGGCGAAATCAGGGCCTGCGGCGATCAGCACAGCGCCCCCGTTGTCGATATAATCGGCCACGTTATCCAGATAGATCGCAGGCAAGATGCCCCGGCGTTTGTAGCGATCAAAGATGATCAGGTCGAAATCATTGATCTTCTCCAGAAACAACTCACGTGTCGGGAAGGCGATCAGAGACAATTCATCCACCGGGACGCCGTCCTGTTTCTCGGGCGGGCGCAGAATGGTGAAATGCACCAGATCGACCGAGCTGTCGGATTTCAGCAGGTTGCGCCAGGTGCGCCCGCCGGGATGCGGCTCGCCCGACACCAAAAGAACGCGCAGCCGGTCGCGCACGCCGTTCATCTGGATCAATGCGGTATTGTTGCGATCGGTCAGTTCACCTTCGGCCTCCGGAACCGTGAACTGGATGACGTTCCGCCCGCCATGCGGCAGAGAAATCGGCAGTTCGACATCCACGCCAATGGGTATACGGAATTCCTCCGGCTCGCCCCCATCAACCGAGATTTCAAGCGGCGCGCTGGTGGCCCCGCCCGGAGCCGCCCCGCTGTCTTCAACGCGCAGGGTCAGGGTTACGGGTTCACCGATGATGGCAAAGGCAGGTGCATTGCGGACGATGAGCCTGCGATCCCAGTCGCTCTCACGTCCGGTCTGCAAAAGTTGCAGTGGCGCAGGCAAGTCGGGCGCTTGATCAACGTCATGAACGATCCCGTCCGAGACCACAAGTATACCGGCCACCCGCGCGCGCGGCTCCTCGGCCAGGGCCGCATTCACAGCGGCCATCACCTGCGTGCCTTCGTCGCCATCTCCGTCGCCCACGCGGATGCGGCGCAGCTCGGTATTGTCACGCGACTCGATCTCGGCCGCCAAGGCCTCAGCCGCTTGGGCGGTTTGGTCGGCCCTGTCCGAGAGCGTCTGGCTGGCGCTTTCATCCTCGATCATCAGAACGATATCTGTCAGCGGCGCGCGGTCTTCGACCTGATAGACCGGACCGGCAAGCGCCGCGATCACCACCAAAACGGCCAAGCCGCGCAACGCCCATCCGGACAACCCACGCCAGACCGCCAAGACCACGCCTGCAACGGCGATCGAGGCGACCGCAAGTAGTATTGGCCAAGGGATCAGCGGATCAAAGATAACGGTTCCGGTCATTGTCCCAACCTGTCCAGCAGAGCAGGCACATGGACCTGATCGGATTTGTAGTTCCCGGTCAGCACATGCATCACCAGATTGACCCCAAAGCGATTGGCCAGCTCGCGCTGACGCTCCCCCGCATAGCCACGCCCGACGGGGAGGAGGGCCTGCCCGTTTCGATCAACCGCCCAGGCCCCGGCCCAGTCATTGCCACCGATCACCACGGGCGTCACGTTGTCGTTGAGGTTGCGGAAGGGCATCCCTTCGATCTGTTCCGCATCCAGCGGAGCGGCCTCAACCCAGACATCTGTTCCTGCGTAGCGTCCGGGGAAATCCTGCAGAAGATAGAAGGTCCGCGTTAGCACATGATCGTTCGGAATCGGCTCTAACGCGGGGATATTCAGCGGCGCAGCCAGTTGCTGTAGCTTTCGCCCATTGGGACTGGAGGCACCGAACCCTGCGATATCCGCATCGCGCGTATCAAACAGGATCATACCGCCCGAGCGCAGATAGGCATTCAGCTTGGCATATGCCTCATCCGAAGGGCGCGGCTGATCCTGCGTGATGGGCCAGTAGAGCAATGGGAAAAAGGCCAGCTCGTCCCGTTCCAGATCAACGCCAATCGGCGCAGCGGGTTCGACCGAGGTTCGGTAGTTCAACGTCTGGGCCAATCCCTGCAACCCGGCTTGCGCGATGTCGTCCACCTGGCTGTCGCCAGTCAGCACATGCGCCAAAACCAGTTCGTGCGTGGCGGCGAGGGCAAAGTCGGTCTCATCGGGCGACTGCGCCTGCGCCTCGGGCACGAGCAACACGGCCCCCATAGCAACCGCTGCCGCCTTGGCCAGACCCAAACGGCCCGACAAGGCCAGAGACGCGACTGCGTCCACGGTCAAAAGGATCAATGCGAGGCTCAGAAGTATTCCTCCCAAGGGCGTCTCGGTTGAGGCCTCCTGCCCACGGATCGGCACATCTGCGGGCCATGCAACAGGGCTGAGCGTTGTATCCTCGGACAGCACATTCCGCGCCAGCTTTTGTTTGCCGCTCTCATAGAGACCGGGGCGAAGGTCGGGCCCGATCTGCCCTGACACCAGCTCAACCCCATCCACACCCGCCAGCGTACCGGCATCGGACAACGCGCCGAACCCATCCATGATCTGAACCGGCTCCCACGTGGTGCCCTCCAATTGCGCGACCTGACGCGATTTCGCGGCCGAGGCAACGGCCAGACGGTCCAGCATTTCCACGAATAGGCCAGACAGCGGCAAGCTGGACCATTCCGCATCGGCGGTCACGTGGAACAGGACAACCTGCCCCAAACCTAGCGCCTTGCGGGTGACCAGAGGGGTGCCGTCCGACAGCGACGCAATCACGCGATCGGCCAAGTTAGGGTCTGGTTGCGCCATGACCTGAGTGGAAACGGTCACATCATTCGGTATCTGCAACCCGTAGAAGGGCGAGTCCTCTGGAAAGGGTGCCAGTGTCTTGGATTCCCCCCAGCTCATCGCGCCGCCAACGGTGCGCCCGCCGCTGCGCAGGCGAACGGGCAGCAGCGTATCCTCTTCGTCGCGCCCCAGATCGCTGGCCGCCATGCGGGGCCCCGCAAACCGCAGCAACAGACCGCCTTGCTTGACCCATTCGATCAGACCAACCTCTTCCGGGCCCGAGATCTGGGCGACATCCGACAGAACAATCACATCGGGATTGGCGGGTAGAACCTCGGGCAGGCCGCCCTCAACAAAATCGGCGGTGGGGATCAGAACTTGCGTCAGGTAGTGCAGCGGCGACAACAGCTCCAACCCTTCGCGGTTGAGGGTCCCTGCAATCAGCGCGACTTCGCGGCGCCGCAGACTGTCATCAGTCAGCGTCACCGCCCCGGCCGAGCGCTGGCCCTGCAGCTCAAACCGTGTGATCCGGGCGCGCAGCTCAGACGGCAGGGCGAGGTCGATTTGGGCCTGGGTCTCGCCAGCTGCGAACGTCATTTCGGCCGATTGCAATACCCGCGCCGTGCCCGCAGGGTCGCGGCCTTGCGCCAGAACGGTCACGCTCTCCTCCGGGCCCGGTTCGGCCCGTAATGCGGTCAATTGAATGACGCCGTCCTGATAAACGGCAGGCAAAAGCGCCAGCGCCGCCGCGTTCGAGCGGTAGACAGTGACCTGCCCGCGGGACTGCAGTTCAGACACTAACTCTGGGTGATTTTCATAGTTCAAGCGGTCGCTGAACCAATGCGTATCAAACCCGCCGTCGACCTTATCCAGCGCGGCGATGACCTGATCAACCTGATCCTCGGTCGGCTGCCATGGGTTCGGAGCAAGGCCCGGCAAACGGTTGCGCCACGCCTCGGCCGCCTGGAACACGGGCGGCTCCGGCTCGGTCAGGCGCAGGATCGAGACGGGGCGGCCCGCGCGTCCGGCTTCGGTCAATTGCGCGTCGATCTGGTCTAGCGTTGACGACCAGCGCGTCGCCCCGGCCCAGCTTGCATCCAGCACCAACATCAGGGGACCCGTGCCCGTCTGATCGCGCGACGGGTTCAACACGGGACCGGCCAAACCGATGATGATAGCTGCTGCCGCCAGCATCCGCAGTAAAAGTAACCACCAGGGTGTCCGGTCCGATACGCTCTCATCATCTTTGAGGCCGAGTAGAAGTGTGACCGCCGGGAACATCCGACGGATCGGCGCGGGTGGGACCGCGCGCAGGATCAGCCACAGGATCGGCAGGGTCAGCAGACCCAACAACACCCATGGCGCGGTGAAACCGATGCCCGCCAAAACGGTCATTGAACACCCCCGTCCAGCGCACGATAGAGCCACAATAGAGCCGATTGCGCGCTTTCTCCGGTGTGGTGCAGACCCAATTGCCAGCCGGTCGCGCGGCACAGATGCGTCAGCGCATCCTTGCGCGCGGCAAGGCGGTCCAGATACCGGTCGCGCAGCTCTCCGGCCTTTAGCGTTTCATGCCGAACGGTGCCGCCGACGCTTTCAAAAATGGTGCGGCCCGCGAAGGGGAATGTCTCCTCCCCCGGATCGAGGACTTGCAACAAAACGCCCCGAACGCCGCGGTCTGCGGCTTTGGTCAGGGCCAGTTCAACCTCATCCATCGGGCCAAGAAAATCCGAGATGAACACCGCACGGGCATGAGGGATCATAGCGCGGTGTTCCGGTGGAGCGTAGTCGACCTCCGAGTCCTCGGACCAGGCCTGCGCCAGACGAATGATCTGCGCATTCCCACGTCTGGGCGGCAGGGTTGTACCTGTCAGGCCAACACGCTCGCCCCCGCGTACCAGAAGAATCGCGGTCGCCAGACCCAACAATCGGGCACGATCCGCCTTGGAGGGCAGCGCCTTATCCGAAGCAAAGCGCATCGAGGCCCCCTGATCGATCCACAGCATGACCGACTGCGCGATCTGCCACTCGCGTTCGCGCACGAATTGCTGATCCCCGCGCGCTGAACGGCGGTGGTCGATCATCCGGCGGCTGTCTCCGATCTGAGCGGGACGATATTGCCAGAAGTCGTCCCCCATGCCGGATCGCCGCCGACCATGGTCACCTAGTAGAACAGTGCCGGCCAGATGCTCGGCACGCGCCAATAGCGGCGGCAGCCGGGACGCCTCGGCCTCGGATCGTTGACGAAGGGTCAGCGCAGCATTCACGCCGCAGCCTCAGTGCGGATCAGGCCAGCCGCTGTGCTATCGATCAGATCGGCAAGGCTGTCGCCCCGCGCGCGCGCCGCGAAGTTCAGAGCCATCCGGTGGCTGAGAACCGGGCGCGCCATATCCAGAACGTCCTCGGCATTCGGGGCCAGACGCCCCTGCAGCATCGCCCGCGCCCGAACGGTCATCATCAGCGCCTGCGCCGCACGCGGGCCGGGACCCCAAGCAACGGTTTCAGCGACGCGATCCGAGACGCCCGCTTCGTCAGGACGGAACGCGCGGACCAGATCGAGGATCAGTTCCACAACCGAATCCCCCACAGGCATCCGGCGCAACAGGACCTGAGCGGCCAATAGTTCTTCCTTGCTGAATATCTGATGCGCCTCTTCCTCGGCCACGCCGGTGGTGGCCAGCAGGATATCCCGCTCGGTCTGGCGATCAGGGTATTCCACGTCGATCTGCACAAGGAAACGGTCCAGCTGAGCTTCGGGCAGCGGATAGGTGCCCTCCTGCTCAATCGGGTTCTGCGTTGCCAACACGTGGAATGGCGTGCCCAGCACCCGGTCTTCGCCCGCCACAGTCACCGTGCGCTCCTGCATCGCCTGCAGCAACGCCGACTGCGTCCGCGGACTGGCGCGGTTGATCTCATCCGCCATCAGCAACTCGCAGAAGATCGGCCCCGAAATAAACCGGAAATGACGGCTGCCATCATCGGCTGTATCCAGAACCTCGGACCCCAGAATATCGGCCGGCATCAGGTCGGGCGTGAATTGAATACGGTTGCCATGCAGGCCCATCACGGTGGACAGCGTCTCAACCAGTCGGGTTTTGCCCAGACCTGGCAAGCCGATCAGCAGGGCATGGCCCCCGCACAGCAGCGCCGTCAGGGTCAGGTCCACGACCCTCTCCTGCCCGATGAAGCGGCGGGTGATCGAGGATTTCGCCTCTTGCAGCTTGTTTTCCAACGCTTCGATCTCGGACACGAGGTCGGCAGGTTCGGACATGACTTTCCCTTCCGTGGACTATTATAGATGAAGTCTATCGCGCTGAGAGGAAATGGCAAAAGCAATGAGCGGACAAAAACCTGTGAAACCTTCCCCTGACGGTCTTGCGGCTTCAATCAAAGCGACCAAAACCAAGGGTTTACCCCCCGTTCACCTCTGGAATCCCCCTTTTTGCGGTGATCTGGACATCCGGATCGCCAAAGATGGCACTTGGAGTTATTTAGGCTCGCCCATCACCCGTTTCGAGCTTGTGAAGCTTTTTTCCTCAATTCTTAAGCTGGAGGACGGGAAATACTACCTGGTGACCCCAGTCGAGAAGGTGGGAATCACCGTCGAGGATGCGCCGTTCATCGCGGTGGACGTCGATGCCTCGGGCGAGGGGCAGGCGCAGGCTCTGGCTTTCACCACCAAGGTTGGCGATGTCGCGGTGGCCGGGCCAGATCATCCGATCCGCGTTATCATGGACCCGCAGACCCAGGAACCCTCTCCATACATTGTGATCCGCGACGGCCTTGAGGCCCGGATTGACCGCAAGAGCTTTTACCGATTGGTCGAGATGGGAACCCACCATGAGGGCTGGTTCGGAGTTTGGTCCGAACAGCGCTTCTTTCCGTTGATCAAATCAGAAGACCTGCCGGATTAAGCCGGCTTTGCAACTTTGCGATCCTGCGCCAGCACGACGGCCACCGCAACGACCCCTGCGCCCAAAGCGCGGGTCCAGTTCCACTCTTCCCCCAGCACCAGCATGATCAGCATCACGTAGAACGGTGCGATGTTGATGTGGAATGAGGCCAATGCAACGCCTAGTTTCCCGACGGATCCGACAAACAGAACCTGGCTGAGGCCCATAGACACCAAAGCATAGATTCCAAGCATTCCGATCTGTTGAACATCAATCTGCGCCGTTGGCATGACGTCCATACCCACTTGGCGTGCCCCGAAGAACAGCAACAAAGCGACGACCAAGCCGCCGAAGAACGTAATAGTGCTGCGCCCGGTTTGGCTCAGTTCGGGAAAATCCCGCGCCGTTGCCATGGTCGCCCAGCAGAACAAACCGGTGGACACGATGGCGCAGATCGCGCCCAAACCTAGTTGCGCGGGCGCCACTGCACTGGTCGCGATCAGACCGCCAATGATGGACACCACAACGCCCAGCGCAAAATTCCAACGCAACCGCCGTGTCCCGGTCGCGAGTTCAATCAGAGTGGCAAACAAAGGCGCGCATGAAGCAATTATGGCAACCGTCACCGGATCTGTAAGCTTCTGCGCCACGATGATCAGGAACATCCCGGCCCCGAGTGTCCCGCCAACAAGCATCGCATGACCCCAACGGGCGCGCAAAACCCGGCTTGGCCCGTCGATCAGGAACCACAGAGGCACCATGACCGCCACGGCGAGCGTCAGGCGCGCCACGAACAGCGCGACCGGAGGCCAGGTCTGCAACAACACTTCAGCCGCGGGAAACCCCGCCGCCCAGGTCAGCATGGAGGCCACAGCCAGACCGTTTCCAGACAAGGCCGAGCTACGGCCAATGGACATAGGAAGAGTGTTCCCGCGCACAGGATCAGGGCTCATCGCCATGGGATCGGACCTTCTGTTGGAACGGCGCAGAAAAATGATTCGCCGTGTTAGCCCAAACATCCGCCGGTTTGGGCCTGCCTTCTTGTCGATTTTCGACAATCTGTCGTTTTCAATCCCTTTCCTCGAAAATCGGTGGAGACTAAGCTTGGGCGGATCACCGACCCAAAGGCCTCTCATGCCCAAATTCGCTGCCAATATCTCTCTGCTTTTTGCCGAACTCCCCTATCTGGAGCGGTTTCAGGCCGCGGCCGATGCGGGCTTCAAGGCCGTTGAAATTCTGTTCCCCTATGAGCTGGCCGCGAAAGAGACCCGCCGTGCCCTTCTGGCCAACGGGCTGGAGCTTGTGCTGATCAACGCGCCTCCGCCAAACTACACCGGGGGTGAGCCGGGCTATGCCGCCGTTCCCGGCGGTGAGGCGCGGTTCCAATCCGATATCCGCCGCGTCTTGCGCTATGCCGATGTGCTCAAACCCGGCCTGATCCACATCATGTCCGGCTATGCATCGGGGCCTGAGGCGCTGGATTGCTTTGTTCGCAACCTGCAATGGGCCGCCGATACAGCCCCCGGCCAGACCTTCACCATCGAGCCGCTGAACCAAGTGTCCCAACCCGACTATTTCCTCAACGACTACGATTTGGCCGCGGAGGTTTTGGACCGCGTGGATCGCCCCAACCTGGGCCTGCAATATGACAGCTTTCACGCACAGATGATCCACTCGGATCCGCTGGAGATTTGGGACCGTTTTCACAATCTCGTCATCCACGCCCAGATCGGCGCAGCACCCCGCAGGTCCGAACCGGGTAGCGGAGATCTGGATTTTCAGACCCTGTTCAAGGCGATGGAGGTCTCTGGCTATGAAGGATGGGTCAGTGCGGAATATACTCCCTCAACAGCTTTGACGAGCTCATCCCTGGATTGGATGCATAAGGCAGTTCTTGCCAATGCAGATCTCTGACCCGCAGATAGGGCGGTCCGTCGTACCGTAGATACCAAGGAAACACCTTATGATCCCTGCCCGCTATGCCCGCGCCGTGTTCAGCCTGATCATGTCCGGGCTGATGTCCTGCATCGTCACCGGGATCGCCACGGTCAAAGCCATCGGCTTTGGCCCCTCTACCCTTGGCGATTGGATGGCCTCATGGGCCTTTTGCTGGCCCATCGCCTTCACCGTAATCCTGTTGTTTGGCCCCAGTGTGCAACGGTTCGTCAATCGCATGGTCAGGCCGCAGGACTGACCCGCTGTGAAGAGGGCCCTCCGGGCCTGATGAGCAGCGCCTCTTAATGCGCTTCGGCCCAGTTCGCCCCCTGACCGGCGTCCACAACCAATTTCACGTCCAGCTTCACGGCAGGGTCTGAGGCACCCTCCATCACGTCCCGCGCAACGCCGATCACCTCATCCACCGCATCTTCGGCGACTTCGAACAGCAATTCGTCGTGGACCTGCAGCAGCATTTTGGCCGGCAACCCATTGATCGCTTCTGGCATCCGCACCATCGCGCGCCGGATCACATCTGCCGCCGTCCCCTGAATCGGGGCATTGATTGCTGCCCGACGCGAGAACCCGGCATGAGGCCCCTTGGCGTTGATCTCAGGCGTATGGATCTTGCGTCCGAACAAGGTCTGCACATAGCCATTCTCTTTGGCGAAGGCGACCGTGTCGTCCATATAGGCTCTAATACCAGGGAAACGCTCAAAATAGCGGTCAATAAACCCTTGTGCCTCGGCCCGCGGAATCCGTAGATTTCGCGCCAGACCAAAGCCCGAGATGCCATAGATCACACCAAAGTTGATCGCCTTGGCTTGACGGCGGATATCCGGCGTCATCTCATCCAGTGGCACTTCGAACATCTCCGACGCGGTCATCGCGTGGATGTCCAACCCGTCGGCAAAAGCCTGTTTCAACGCCGGTATCTCAGCGATATGCGCCAGAATCCGCAACTCGATCTGGCTGTAGTCGAGACTGACCATCACATTGCCCGGCTCAGCGATGAACGCTTCGCGAATACGACGGCCTTCCTCGGTCCGGACGGGAATGTTCTGCAGGTTTGGATCGGTCGAAGCCAAGCGCCCTGTGTTCGCGCCGGTGATCGAATAAGACGTATGCACGCGGCCCGTGTCTGGGTTGATATGGGTCTGCAGCGCATCCGTGTAGGTCGACTTCAACTTCGACAGCTGCCGCCAGTCCAGTACCCGGCGCGGCAATTCATGCTCGGTCGCGAGGTCCTCAAGAATATCGGCCCCGGTCGAGTACTTCCCGGTTTTACCCTTCTTGCCACCTTCGAGGCCCATCTTTTCGAACAAAATTTCACCCAACTGCGCGGGCGAGCCGACATTGAAGTTCTCACCGGCCAATTCGTGAATTTCAGCCTCTAACCCGGCCATTTTTTGCGCGAAGGCGTTCGACATCCGGCTGAGGACATCGCGATCCACCTTGATGCCGTGCATCTCCATTTCTTTGAGAACCGGCACCAGCGGGCGTTCGAGCGTTTCATAAACCGTCGTCACCTGAACCTGATGCAGCTGCGGCTTGAACAACTGCCACAGGCGCAGCGTGATATCCGCATCCTCGGCGGCATAAGCTGTGGCCTCATCAATCGGCACCTTGTCGAACGTGATCGCAGACTTGCCCGAGCCCAGCAGAGGTTTGATCGGGATCGGCGTGTGGCTAAGGTAGCGCTCGGACAGAGTATCCATTCCATGCCCATGCTCACCGCCATGCAGGGCGTAGGACATCAGCATCGTGTCATCGATCGGAGCCACCTCGATGCCATAGCGCGCAAAGATCTTGGCATCGTATTTCATATTCTGCCCGATCTTGAGGATCGAGGGGTCCTCAAACAGCGGCTTCAGCAGTGTAAGAGCCTCATCCAGCGGCATCTGCCCCTCGGCCAGCGCATCCGAGCCGAACAGATCATCCGCCGATCCGTCGCGGTGGGTCAGTGGGATATAGCAGGCCTCACCGGCTTCGATACAAAGCGAAATACCGACCAGATCGGCGATCATTTCGTTCAGCCCGGTTGTCTCGGTGTCTACCGCAACCCAGCCGCGTTCATAGACCTGATCAATCCACTTCTGCAAAGCGCCCGCGTCCCGCACGCATTCGTATTTCGACGCGTCAAACGGAAGGGCCTCGACCTCTTCCGCCTCGACCGGCGCGGGCGCATCGGCGATGACCGGGGCCTCAGCCCCTAGCTTGTCGGCAATCCGTTTGGTGAGGGTGCGGAACTCCATTTCTGCCAGAAAGCCCAGCAAGGTGTCGGGGTCAGGGTCCTGAACCTCAAGGTCGTCGAGAGTGAAATCCAGCGGCGTGTTCTCATCTAACTGCACCAACCTCTTTGACAGCTCGATCTGATCCCGCTTTTCGATCAGGGTCTGGCGGCGCTTGGGCTGTTTGATCTCTTCCGCGCGGTCCAGCAGGGTTTCCAGATCACCATACTCGTTGATCAAAAGGGCCGCCGTCTTGACGCCGATCCCAGGGGCCCCCGGCACGTTGTCAACGCTATCCCCTGCCAGCGCCTGCACATCGACTACGCGATCTGGGCCGACGCCGAACTTCTCGAAAACGCCATCTGTATCGATGCGTTTGTTCTTCATGGCGTCCAGCATTTCAACGCCGCCGCCGACCAACTGCATCAGGTCCTTGTCCGAGCTGACGATGGTCACGCGCCCACCAGCCTCGCGCGCCTGCACGGCCAGCGTGGCAATGATATCGTCCGCCTCATAGCCCTCAAGCTCTTTGCAGGCGATGTTGAAGGCCTTCGTCGCCTCACGGGTCAGCGGCATCTGCGGCCGCAAATCCTCGGGCATCGCCTCGCGGTTGGCTTTGTAGAGGTCATAAAGATCGTTGCGGAACGTATGCGAGCCCTTGTCGAAAATCACCGCAACATGGGTCGGCGCATCGGGGCCGGCATTTCCTTCGACATATTTCTGCAGCATGTTGCAGAAGCCCGACACAGCGCCAATTGGTAAACCATCCGACTTGCGCGTCAGCGGAGGCAGCGCGTGATAGGCCCGAAAAATAAAGGCCGATCCGTCGATCAGATGCAGGTGACATCCTTTTCCGAAATTGCTCATGCGCGTGCTCCCTGTCGGTCAGGGACGGTTCTGCCACAGGGCCGCGCGACTGACCAGTGAGGAACGTCAGTTAACCGCCAAAGAGGCTGCCAAACACATCCGAGAAACTGTGAAGCAGCGCCATGATGACCAGCGCGCCTAGGAAAGCAAAAAACGCCATCGCGAAGAACTGAAACAGGATAGCGCCGACGCCAATACTCACTCCGGCGATGGCAGGCCGCATCCGTTCATGGCGCAAAATGCCAATAACAGAGACGACAATGGCCAAACCGCCCAGCATGGCGACACCGATTTGTAAGAAATCGTCCAGATCGCGGGTTTGGGCGACAGGTTCGGGCTGCTCGAGACCTGCAGCGGCGCGCAGGGTGGATTTCCCAAGCTCGGCTGCCAGCTCCCCCAGTGACACGCCGGTGGATTGCTGCGGCGCGAAAGGCCCGGCCCCAAATACGAACAGCGCGGCGAACAAGGCCATCGCTGCAAGACAAAACCCGGTCCAGCCGAACACTGGGTTGGCAGTCTCAGTTGCAGTTATGTCGGTCATCACACTCACCTGCGTTGGTCTCAGCGAGAGTTACCATGACAAACGCGGCGAGATTGGGGCGGCACCCGTTTGGGCGAGCAATCAGTTTTGCTCTGTGCCCTTCAAGACATATTTGCAATCGCAATAAGGGCATTCGACCCATCCGGTGTCTTCCGGAATCTGCAGCCACACCCTCGGGTGTCCCAACGCGCCTTCGCCGCCATCACAGGCAACACGAGAAGTTTCCACGATCTTCGTTTCCGGCGCTTCGATTGTCACGGCTGGCGATCCTTCACTGGTTGTCGGCCTCGCGGGCATGCATTAGGTGCGTTTATGAGCGATGAGCAAACCGGGGGCAAGAGCCACATGAGCGATGCGGCAATCAGGATCGAAGGGCTGCGCAAGACCTATCGCGGCGGCAAAGGCCAGCCCGAGAAAAACGCTTTGAAGGGCGTTGACCTGACCGTTCCGCGCGGGTCGGTCTTTGGCTTGCTTGGTCCCAACGGGGCCGGGAAGTCGACCCTGATCAACATCCTTGCCGGGTTGGTGGTGAAATCTTCCGGCCATGTTTCGATCTGGGGATATGATCAGGACAAGAACCCACGCTCGTCCCGCGCCGCCATCGGTGTCATGCCGCAAGAGCTGAACCTTGATCCCTTTTTCACCCCCCGAGGCGCGTTGGAGGTTCAGGCCGGTCTCTATGGCGTGCCCAAAGCCGAACGCCGCAGTGATGAGATTCTGGAACTGGTGGGCCTCAGCGACAAGGCCGAGGCCTATGCCCGCACACTGTCCGGCGGGATGCGGCGTCGACTGTTGCTGGCCAAGGCGCTGGTGCATCACCCCAAGATTCTGGTGCTGGACGAGCCGACGGCGGGTGTGGATATCGAGCTTCGCCAGATGCTCTGGGCCAATGTGCGCAAGCTGAACGAGCAAGGCATGACCATCATCCTGACCACGCATTACCTGGAAGAAGCGCAAGAGATGTGCGACGAGATCGCCATCATCAATCACGGTGAAAAGATCACCCAGGACAGCACGGCCAACCTGCTAGGCCGCATGGACAGCCGGACGATGGTGATCGCCCCTGACAGCCCCGTCACCGCTTTGCCCATGACGGATGGTGTCGAGGCCAACCTGCGCGACGATGGCAGCCTTGTGCTGCAGTATCGCAGCGCCCAGACCAGCGCCGAACAGGTTCTGGAATCGGTGCGTGCCGCCAATATCCGCATCCGCGACGTCCGGACCGAAGAAGCAGACCTCGAGGATGTGTTCCTTGCGCTTACCTCATCGCGTGCGGATGGCACGCCGGTCGAGGATCAGGATCAGCCGCGCCGCGGCATGCACCGGGTCAAGCTTTAGGCCCGATCGATCCGCGCCTGATAGCAATTGTTCCGCGCTGATCGGACGTGGATGTAGGCGATGTCCGGTTTGGCAAAGATATCAGCGATTTTGACTCCGATCTGGTCCGTAGGCGTGATGGCACCCGTGCCGTAGACGATCCGATCATCCTTACCATAGCCCTTTATCAGGTAGTCGGGGGAAGAGGTCAGGATCTCCGGCATTTCATCGCCTTCGTACCGTTCGCATGGTTTGGCGCACAGGAAGATCGGGCCGGTTTCGGCATAAGGATGTGGCTCTAAAAAGGGCCTGTGCGCCAAAATCAGCATGTCCTGCCCCTCGGGGATGTTCTGTAAGCAATGACGACAGGGATTGCCTGCGCCGGAGGAAACAGCCGGCTCAGGCGTGGCACCGTAGGCGTCCGGCCCGCCCGACTGCAGGGCGCGAACTTCGTCAGTGGGGAGTGCGGTGATCTTGAACATTTTGGGTCTCCTTTTTTCCCAACCATGCCCACCTGATCAGCCGCAAGCGACCCGGTTCCTGCGCAAAGGACTCGAAAAAGAACAAAACGTGAATATAATTGAGAATCGCCATGTATGCCGAGCTGTCGATCACGTCAAACTTCACCTTCCTCACCGGGGCCTCTCACCCCGAGGAGTATATGGAGCGTGCTGTGACCCTGGGCCTGCCCGCCATCGCGATTGCCGATGACAACTCGGTCGCCGGGATCGTCCGTGCCCATACCAGAGGGCGCGAGATCGCCCGCAAGGTCCGCGAACGGCTGGAGTGGGAGGCGCAGAACACGCGCCTAGGCCCGCCCTGCCCCGATCACATCCCCAAACCGCCGTCCTATCCGATCCACGCGGTCCCCCGCCTGATCCCGGCAGCGCGGCTGATCTTCACCGACGCGCCCGCCGTCACCGCTCTGCCCCTGAACCGACAGGGCTGGGGAAACCTGTGCCGTATCCTGTCCAAAGGCCGCCTGCGTGCGGAAAAAGGCGATTGCATCCTGCACCTGTCTGACCTGCTGGAGTTTTCCGACGGCCTCCACCTGCTGCTCTGGCCACAATCGGGCCGGTCAAAGGGCGGCGCGAGCGCGTGGCGGACACAGACGCAACAGCTAACGCGCCGCTTTGGTGGGCGGATGCATCTGCTGATGCACCCTCGCTATGATGGCGCGGATAGTACATATTTCTCTTTGTTAGAGACTGAATCCAAGCAACTCGATATCCCCACCCTCGCCAGTGCCGCGCCGATGATTCACCACGGCGCGCGTCGCAAGCTGGCCGATGTGCTGACCGCCATCCGCCTGCGCCGCAAGGTCGATGAGCTGGGCCGCGACGCGCTGGCCAATGGCGAACAGCGGTTGCGCTCCGAGGGGGAAATGCTGCGTATCTTCAAAACTCACGAGGAGGCGGTCACCCGCGCCCATGACCTCAGCGAACAGCTCACCTTCTCGCTTGATGAACTGCGCTATGAATACCCCAGCGAAGGTAGTGAACAGGAAACCCCGACCGAACGCCTGCACCGTCTGGCACATGAAGGACTGCAATGGCGCTATCCAGCAGGCGCGTCCGAGAAGGCGAAAAAGATGCTGGCGCATGAACTCGCCCTGATCGGTAAGCTGAAATACGAACCCTATTTCCTGACCGTCCGGGATATCGTCCATTTCGCCCGCTCGCGCGATATCCTGTGTCAGGGGCGCGGCTCAGCGGCCAATTCGGTGGTCTGCTTCTGCCTCGGCATCACCGAGGTCAGCCCCGAGATGGGCACGATGGTCTTTGAGCGCTTCGTCTCCGAGGCCCGCGACGAGCCGCCCGATATCGACGTCGATTTCGAACACGAGCGCCGCGAGGAGGTGATCCAGCATATCTATGACCGCTATGGCCGCGAACGCGCGGGCCTCTGCGCCACGGTTGTTCACTATCGCGGCAAGCGTGCCATTCGTGAGGTCGGCCGCGCCATGGGTCTGACCGAGGACACGATCTCGGCCCTGTCCTCACAGCTCTGGGGCTTTTTCTCGACCAAAGGGCTTGAGGCGCATCGGATGCGCGAAATCGGTCTCGACCCTGAAGATCGACGGCTAAAACAGACTCTAATGTTGGTCTATGAGATCGACGGCTTCCCCCGTCACCTGTCACAACACGTGGGTGGCTTCATCATCACCGAGGGGCGGCTGGACGAACTTGTCCCAATCGAGAACGCCACGATGGAGGGGCGCACGGTCATCTGCTGGGACAAGGATGATATCGACTCCTTGGGTATCCTGAAGGTCGATGTCCTCAGCCTCGGGATGCTCACCTGTATCCGCAAGGCGTTCGACCTGATCGGACAGCATCATCAGACCGGCTATACCCTCGCCACCCTGCCGCCCGAGGACCCCGAAGTCTACGATATGCTGTGCAAAGCAGACTCTATTGGGGTGTTTCAGGTGGAAAGCCGGGCGCAGATGAACTTCCTCCCCCGGATGCGGCCGCGCAATTTCTACGATCTGGTGATCGAGGTCGCCATCATCCGCCCCGGCCCGATTCAGGGTGACATGGTCCACCCCTATATCCGCCGCCGGAACGGAGAGGAGGAGGTCAGCTTCCCCTCGGACGCGTTAGGTGATGTGCTGGGCAAAACACTGGGTGTGCCGCTGTTTCAGGAACAGGCGATGCAGATCGCCATTGTCGGCGCGGGTTTCACCCCGGAACAGGCGGACAGGCTGCGACGCTCCCTCGCGACCTTCAAGAAGCACGGCAATGTCAGCGAGTTCCGCGCGCTGTTCTTACGCGGGATGAAGCGCAACGGGTACGAGCAGGATTTCGCGGAGCGCTGTTTTTCACAGATCGAAGGGTTCGGGTCTTATGGCTTCCCCGAAAGCCACGCGGCCAGCTTTGCGCTGCTGGTCTATGCCTCGGCCTGGATCAAATGCCACCATCCAGGCATCTTCGCCTGCGCGCTGCTGAACTCGCAACCGATGGGCTTCTATGCTCCGGCCCAGATCGTGCGAGATGCCCGCGAACACGGGGTTCAGGTACGACCGGTCTGCATCAATGCCAGCTTCTGGGACAATGTAATGGAACCCGACGGCCATGGCGGGCTGGCCCTACGGCTGGGGTTCCGCCAGATAAAAGGCCTCAGCGAGGAAGACGCCAGCTGGCTGACCGCTGCACGGGGCAACGGCTACACCCAAGTGGATGACGTCTGGCGCCGCGCAGGATTGGGGCCGTCGGTGATCGAACGTCTGGCCGAGGCTGATGCCTTCGCCGCCTGCGACCTGACCCGGCGCGAGGCTCTGTGGCAGGCCAAGGCGATCGCGACCGCCAAACCTCTGCCGCTGTTTTCACAGGATCTGGAAGGCGAGACGCTGGATGAACCCGAAGCCTACCTGCCGCAGATGACATTGGGCGAACAGGTGGTCGAGGATTACGTTGCCACACGCCTCAGCCTGAAGGCGCATCCGGTGGCCCTGATCCGGCATCTGCTGACTCCCGAGCCGCGCGACAAAACCACACCTGTTGCCTGACCTAAGCCCCGGATATCTACCAGTCTAGAGTCGAAATCTGAGACCATTATGACCAGACCCACCTTGCCCCCGCGCTTTCCCGCAACACCGGACCAGATCAACGCGCAGGTCCACGCTTTCTATGCCCGCGTGCGCGAGGATGCCGTTCTGGGGCCGGTGTTCAACAAGCACGTCCATGACTGGCCCGCGCATGAGGACAAGATCGCCGCCTTCTGGCGCAACGCCATCCTTTTTGAGCGCAGCTACAACGGCAATCCGCAGCGCGTCCACAGCGAAAGACCCGACGTGCAGCCCGAGATGTTCGCCCGTTGGCTGGACCTGTTCGAAGAGGTCGCCACCCAAACCCTACCCGCTGAGATCGCCACCCCTTGGGTTGCGCTGGCCCGACGGATCGGTGTGGGGATGAAGGCGGGCGTGCAATCCGCCCGACAGCCCAAGGACGCGCCGCCGATCCTGCGTTGATCTCACAACATGGCGGCTTTGCCGTGTTAGCGGTAAAATAGGGGCTATGCGGTCCGGGAAAATGCGTCTACTCAGGGAAAAGACAGCCCATTTGGCTGCGCCGGCTTAAAGCCACCACACCGACATCACCTGAGGCCAGATCATGAGCACTCAAAACACCACCCTCCGGGGACTTGGTTTCGCGTTTTTGGGATTCGCGGTTTTTGCCAGCCATGACGCGCTGATCAAAGTGCTGGGCGGGACCTACTCGGTGATGCAGATCATCTTCTTCGCCACGTTGTTTTCCTTTGTGCCTATGGCAGTGACGATCCTGACAGACCGCACGACCGGGAATTTCCTGCCACACCACCCATGGCTGGTCTTGCTCCGGTCGGCGCTGATGGTCACATCCATGGTCTGCGCTTTCTATGCCTTTTCGGTCCTGCCTCTGGCCGAGGTCTACTCGCTGCTGTTTGCCTTCCCCCTGTTCGTCACAGTGCTATCGATTCCGATTCTAGGAGAGGTCGTGCGTGTCCAACGTTGGGCCGCGGTTGGTGTCGGGTTGATCGGTGTTCTGATCGTCCTGCGCCCCGGCGCAACGGATATCACGCTCGGCCACATGGCCGCCCTGACAGCCGCGTTTTGCAGCGCGTTAGGCTCTGTTCTGGTGCGCAAGATCGGGAATGAGGAACGCTCGGCCGTGCTGATCCTCTACCCGATGCTGCTGGCGATCGTGGTCATGAGCTTGATGCAGCCGGCAGTCTACCAGCCGCCTTCGCTGCTGCATCTGGCGATGATGGCACTGGTCGGCGTGTTCTCGGTGATCGCACAACATCTGATCATCCTGGCCTATCGTGCCGCGCCAGCGGGCGTCGTGGCCCCCAGCCAATACAGTCAGATCATCTGGGCCACCTTGTTCGGCATGATCTTCTTTGGCGAACACCCGGACGGCTGGGTCGCGGTCGGCGCAAGCGTCATCATCGCCTCGGGCATCTTCGTCGTCTGGCGCGAAAGCCGGTCGAACACCACCTCGGTCAACACGCCGGTGCTGCGAGTGCGGTCACCGCGATCGGATACGGGTGCATCGCGACCCGGCGAATGAAAAACGGCGCGCCAGACAGCGCGCCGCTTAGGCAAATTCAACGGGTTTAGAGCCTTAGTAGACAACCACCGAGCGGATGCTCTCGCCTTTATGCATCAGGTCGAAACCGTGGTTGATGTCATCCAGACCCATGGTGTGGGTGATCATCGGGTCGATCTCGATCTTCCCTTCCATGTACCAGTCGACGATCTTGGGTACATCGGTCCGGCCCCGCGCGCCGCCAAAGGCGGTGCCGCGCCAGGAACGTCCGGTGACCAGCTGGAACGGACGGGTCGAGATCTCGGCGCCGGCAGGTGCAACGCCGATGATGATCGACTCACCCCAACCCTTATGCGCTGATTCCAGTGCATCGCGCATCACCCCGACATTGCCGGTCGCGTCGAACGTATAGTCTCCTCCGCCCTTGGTCAGGTTTACCAGGTAGGGCACCAGATCACCTTCGACCTCTTTCGGGTTAACGAAATCCGTCATGCCGAATTTGGTGGCCATTTCGACCTTCGATGGGTTCAGGTCGACACCGACGATCTGATCGGCTCCGGCAAGGCGCAGGCCCTGGATCACGTTCAGACCGATACCACCCAGACCGAACACGATGGCACGGCTGCCGATTTCCACTTTGGCGGTGTTGATCACAGCGCCAATGCCGGTGGTGACACCGCAACCGATGTAGCAGATCTTATCGAAGGGTGCGTCCTCACGCACTTTGGCCAGTGCAATCTCAGGCAGAACGGTATGGTTGGCGAAGGTCGAGCAGCCCATGTAGTGCAGGATCGGGTCGCCATCCAAGGTCGAGAAGCGCGAGGTGCCATCGGGCATCAGGCCCTTGCCTTGAGTCTCACGGATTGCCTGACACAGGTTGGTCTTTGGATGCAGGCAGTATTCACACTCCCGACATTCGGGTGTGTAGAGCGGGATCACGTGGTCGCCCGGCTTCAGGCTGGTGACGCCCGGGCCGACCTCGACCACGACGCCTGCGCCTTCATGGCCCAGAATGGCCGGGAAAAGGCCTTCGGGATCCGCGCCGGACAGGGTGAATTCATCGGTATGGCAGATGCCGGTGGCCTTTACTTCGACCAAAACCTCGCCCGCCTTGGGGCCTTCGAGGTTCACCTCCATCACTTCCAAAGGTTTGCCAGCCTGAACGGCGACGGCTGCACGGGTGCGCATGGTGCTTGTCTCCCAGTCTTGTTTGACCCGACCCTGCGTCAAATGCAGGGTGTTTTCAACTCCACTTTCATGGCAGATTGGCTAAACATTTGATATTGCAGAAACGACATTGTCATACTGGGGAACGCCAATGCACCGATTTATCCCGATCCTGATCCTTCTGGCCGCCTGCGCCGAAACCTCGACCTTGGAAGGAGCAGACCTTGAGCCCGAGGCTGCGCCTGTCGATCTGGCCTTCTGCAAAGGCGATCCGTTTGCGGATTCCATCGGCCAGCCGGTTTCGACCATTCAGGCCAACCTGCCCGAGCGCGCGCGGGTGTTAGGACCCAATGACATTGCGACACAAGACTACCGCATCGACCGGCTGAATGTCTTCGTAAACGGGGCGGGCATCATTCAGCGCCTGACCTGCGGGTAAGCGTGGACTCCGGCGCTGATTCTCGGATAAGAACAAAATGGGAACATTTTGATGTCTACCGATGCCAAAACGCCGAATACTTTCACTCTGGTTTCCCCGTCTGGGGGCTGAACGGCTGATCCGCGCCGCGCGGGGGCTGCATGTCGGGCCTTTGGCTGTAGTGGCCGAGCAGTCGAACATGCAGGTGATCACCTCTCTGAACGCGGAAGCTCAGGCCGCCGGGCTGCAGGTGGGCCAGCCGGTGCGCGATGCACATGCCATGTGTGCGTCCCTGATCACGCGGCACCGCAATGCCCCGGCCGAGGCCGCGTTCCTGACCGCGCTGCGCCGCTGGGCAGGCAAGTTCAGCCCTTGGGTGGCCGAGGAATCGCCGGACGGGCTGATCGTTGACCTCTCGGGCTGCGCGCATCTGTTTGGCGGGGAAGAAGCGTTGCTACGCGTGCTTGAGGTCGACTGCGCCGATATGGGCCTGAGCGTGCAGATGGGCATTGCAGACACATTGGGCGCGGCCTGGGCGCTGGCGCGCTATGCTGGGCAAGAGGCCATCTCCGACCGCAACGGCGACGCCATCAGTCAAGAGGCCCGCGCCACCCGTGCCCGAGCCAGCAAGCGACGACACTGGACCAAGGGCGGGGCCGCGCCGCAGGTGGTGGCCTTGGGCGGCGGGGCGCGGATCGCCGCGCCGGGGCAGTCTTATGGCGCGCTCAGCCCGCTGCCCATCGCGGCGCTGCGGCTCGAGGATCAGGTGGTTGCGCAGTTGAACCGTCTGGGCCTGCGGCGGATCGGGGATCTGCTGGGCCAACCCCGCGCCTCCCTCGCCCGCAGGTTCGGACGTGGGCTGGTCTTGCGGCTGGATCAGGCGATGGGCAGCGCGCCCGAGCCGGTCTCTCCGGCCCGCCCGCCGCATCACTTCGCGGTGCGGATGACTCTGCCCAATCCGATTGGGTTGGTCGAGGATGTGATGGCCGCCATCGACCGGATTCTGCCGACGCTGTGTGCCAAGCTGGAAGAAAAGGGCCGCGGCGTCCGGACCCTGCGGCTTGAGGCCCATCGCGCAGATCAGGCGGCCGAGGTCATCGAGGTTGGGCTGGCCCGGCCAACTCATGACAAACACCGCATTCGTCCTTTGTTAGAGATGAAAATTGACAAGATCGACGCGGGCTATGGCGTTGACATGCTGCGGCTTGAGGCGGTGCAGACGGAACCCATCCACGCCCGCACCATTGCTGGTCATGCCGAGGCCCGCCGTGTGGCCCACAACCGGCTTGAGGGCAACACCGCCGTCGAAGACCTTATGGCCAAACTGGGCGCACGGGTGGGGCTAGAGGTCATCACTCGGCGTCACCCTGCGGCATCGCATATCCCCGAGAAAACCGCGCAGGTGCTAGCGGCGGCGTGGTCCGAACCGGCGCGAGACTGGCCTGCGCCGCCACGCCCGCGCCCCCTGCAGATGTGGCAGCCCGAGCCGGTAATGGCCCCGGAAACCCCGGATGTGCCCTCCGCCTTTCGCTGGCGCGGGCGTGATTGGCAATTGGCACAAGCCACCGGCCCGGAACGGATCGCGCCGGAATGGTGGCTGGATGACCCCAACTGGCGCAGCGGTGTGCGCGATTACTGGGTTGTGGTGACCGAACAGGGCGAGAGGCTCTGGCTGTTTTATGGCCACGGCGGCACCATGTCCGCAGGCTGGTTCTGCCAGGGGCAATTTGGCTAGAAGTCCTAATTAGGGTCTATTTTCCGCGATAAATCAGGATATCGGGCAGATAGTCCAGCAAACGGATCACCCAGGAAAACGGGGCTGGAAAATCGGTGCGGAACCGGCGGCGCGACATCGCTTTGATCACACGCTCTGCCGCATCCTCGGCCGACATCAGCATGGGCATCTTGAAGTTGTTCTTCTCGGTCAGGCGGGTTTTGATAAAGCCGGGATTGACGATCCGAACCGTCACGCCCGTACCCGCCAGATCAAACCGCATGGTCTCGGCCAGCGAGACCAGCGCCGCCTTGCTGGCTGCATAGCCCACCGCCGCAGGCAAACCGCGATAGCCGGACAATGAGCCGATAAGAGTGATATCCCCGCGTCCGGCGCTGACGAAACCCGGCACGGTTTCACCCAACACCCGAAGGGCACCGGTGTAGTTCACGTCGGTCATCGACAAGACCGCCTCGGTATCCCAATCACCGGTGCGCATCGGCTCATAGGCTCCGGCGTTGTAGACGAGACCATCGACCTCTCCGACTTCAGCCACGGCACGGCGCACGGCCTCAAGATCCGTCACGTCAAAAGGCACCGCACGCGCATTGGGAAGGGTCGCGCAGATCTCGGCCAGCCGATCCGCATTGCGCGCCGAAAGGACAAGATGCGCACCACGCTCGCTGAGCGCTTGCGCCAAAGCGCGCCCGAGCCCTTCGCTCGCGCCTACAATCCAATACGTCTTTCCTTCGAAACCGGTCATGCCTGCCCTATCGTGGAACCATGAAACAGCGCCCTGCGCGCGGTTTCGGTTCTGCTTCAGCTATCATGTGTATTTTACGACCAAGCCAACAGGTCGGATCATCCCCAGCTGAGTGAATTTTGCCACGAAGTCACAATATAGTGCGTTGGGAAATATAATCGAACCTGATTGATCCGCGTCAGAACCTGCTACGTATCCCTAGATAAATGTCGCACTTAAGGGGATCACATGTTCGACGAAACGCGAGGCGAGCGCAAGAAAATCGCAGTCATAGGTGCAGGCATTTCAGGACTTTCCGCAGCTTACTACCTTTCAGAACAGCACGATATTACCGTTTACGAGGCCGAACCGCGCCTTGGTGGGCATGCCCGAACTGTGATGGCGGGCAAGAACGGAGACCAACCGGTCGATACCGGCTTTATCGTCTTCAACTACGCGACCTACCCCCACCTGACCAAGCTGTTTGATGAGCTGAACGTCCCTGTCGAGAAAAGCGAGATGAGCTTTGGCGCGACCATCGACAATGGTCGCATTGAATACGGGTTGAACACGCTGCGCACTCTGACAGCCCAGAAACGCAACCTGCTGCGCCCGTCTTACTACAAGATGATCTCGGACATTCTGCGCTTCAGTAAAGAGGCCCCGGATGCGGCGAAGGATGATGACACAACCATCGGAGAACTGGTGGACCAGATGCGTCTGGGTCATTGGTTCCGCCACAACTACCTGATGCCGATGTGCGGCGCGATCTGGTCCACGCCGGTTGAATTTGTGGATCAGTTTCCGGCTCGCTCGCTGGTGCAGTTCTTCCGCAACCACGCCCTGCTGGCCAGTGGGCGCGCCAACCAGCATCAGTGGTACACAGTCAAAGGCGGCAGTATCGAGTATGTGCGCCGGATAGATGCCGCGCTACGGTCGCGCGGATGCGACATCCGTCTGGCGGCTCCGGTAGATCACGTACAGCGGAATGAGACCGGCGTCACGGTCACTAGCCAGGGCGACGCCGATCAGTTTGACGAGATCATCCTTGCGACCCACTCGGACCAATCGCTGGCCATTTTGGGCGACAACGCCACGGCGGATGAGGCCGCGGCCCTTGGCGCGATCCGTTATCAGCCCAATCACGCGATCCTGCATTGTGATAAAAGCCAGATGCCAAAGCGGCGCGCCTGCTGGTCCAGCTGGACCTATCGTTCACAAGCCGGGGATGTTGGCGTGACCTATTGGATGAACCGCTTGCAGAACATCCCGGACAGCGATCCGCTCTTTGTATCGTTGAACGCGTCTTCGCAAATTGACGAGGACAAGATTTATGACCAAGTCGAGTTCGCCCACCCGGTTTTCGACAAAGCCGCGCTGAAAGCGCAGGGACAGATTCGCGACATGCAGGGACAGAATCACACCTGGTACGCCGGAGCTTATAACCGGCACGGGTTCCACGAAGACGGGATCGCCAGCGCGATGCATGTCGTCGACCGCTTGCGCGGCGCCCCGCACATAACCGGAGCTGACAATGGCATTCTTGAAAAAGATCCGGCCATCCATGTGGCCGCCGAATAAATCCACTTTGCGCGTAGCGCTGCTGTCGATCGCCTTACTGTCGAGTGGTGGGGCAGTGGCGTCGCCTCTGTCCAGCGAACTGAGTGATCCCAAGCTTTTGGGCAGCTCGACATTTAGGTTCTTGGGCCTGCCTGTCTATGACGCCAAGCTATTCACGCCTGCTGGAGCGGCTTTCAATTGGACCGAGGATTTCGGGTTGCAACTGACTTATCGAAAAAACCTCGCACAAAAGGCTCTTGTAGAGTCGACGCTGGATGAGATGGCGAGGCAAGGCAATCCCGCGCCGACAAAGGCCCAGCTAGAGACCTGTTTTCAAGCAGTCAGCAAAGGTGACAGCTATCTGGCCATATCCGAAGGACCTAACAAAGTTGGGTTTTGGCGCAATGGTGCACAAACCTGCACACTAACCAACACCGGCATCAAGAAATCGTTCATGTCGATTTTTCTTGGCGACAATACTCGGTCCGCCAGTTTTACACGGCAGTTGAAGGGGCAGTGATGCTGTATCCCCGGGTCAGCCTGTATGCGCTGATGCTCGCTGCGGCGGGTATCCCGCTCTATATTCACCTGCCGCGTTTTGCGGCGGTGAATTTGGGCATTGGCCTTGGGGTGATCGGAACCGTGCTGCTGGTGATCCGGCTGGTCGATCTGGTGCAGGATCCGCTGATCGGCTGGGCCATCGACCGCTGGCCCGGCGCGCAGCTGCTGTTTGCAGCTCTGGCGGCGCTTGGGCTGGCAGTTGGGTTTCCCTTGCTGTTCGGCCTGCCGGACGGGGCCAGCGTCGGCGCGCTGATCGCCATCCTAGTCCTGCTGTTTTCGGCCTACAGCCTGGGCACCATCCTGCTTTACGGCCGCAGCGCAACTTTGGCCAAACAGGCCGACCCGCAAGAACTGATGCGCCTCGCCGCCTTCCGCGAAGGCGGGCAATTGACCGGAGTTGTGCTGGCCGCCAGTGCCCCGGCTCTGTTCGTTGCCTTCGGCGCGCAGGGACAAGGCTATCCCGCCTTTGGCCTGTTTCTGGGCGCGCTGGCGCTCCTAACCCTGATCGTCACCATACCAATTTGGCGACGCATACCCATCACGGGCGAGGGCATTTCATTCACGGCGCTGGGACAATCCGGCGCCCTCCGCCTGTTAGTTCTGGCGCTGATCAACAGCCTGCCGGTCGCCCTGACAGCCACGCTTTTTCTGTTCTTTGTCGAGGACAAACTGCAGCTTTCCGGTATGGCCGGCCCATTGCTGATCCTGTTCTTCCTCAGCGCGGGGGCTAGCGTGCCTCTCTGGGCACGGCTCAGCAATCGGATCGGCCCGAAACAGACCCTGATGATCGCCATGCCGTTGGGCATCGCTTCCTTCATCGGCGCGGCCACCCTTTCGGCCGGAGAGTTGACCGCCTTTGCCCTGATCTGCCTGGCCTCGGGCGCAGCCGCAGGGGCGGATATTGTGATCCTGCCCGCCATGTTTTCCGTGGTGCTGACACGCGCGGGGCTGAAAGCCTCGGCCGCGTTTGGCATCTGGTCTTTCGCTGGCAAGCTGGGCCTTGCGCTCGCTGCCTTTTTCACCCTGCCCCTGCTGGAACGCAGCGGCTTTTCACCTGGTCAAACCAACTCGGCACAGGCTCTAAACACGCTCACATTCGCCTATGCCCTGCTGCCCTGCATCCTGAAGCTGGGCGCATTCGGGATGGTCTTGACCTTGCCTACGGAGGTCCCAGCCAAATGAATACGCTTGTTGTGATTTTGCTCGCCATCCTCGTTGTCGTGGCGGTCAAAAGACGGTTCTTGAGCTTTCGCTCACAATCCCCGGCTGACTATTCGGGAACGGGACCAGAGTTTTCTCTGACCAAACACCTGAACGGAGATATCCTTTCCGAGGGGCTGATCTATGGCCCCAACGGCAAGATGTCGAACAGCTTTGTCGCGCGCATGGTTGGCGAATGGGATGGGAACACAGGCACTCTGGCCGAGTGGTTCACCTATTCCAACGGCAAACAGATGACCCGAAAGTGGTATCTGACATTGGGCACCGGCAACACGTTCACAGCCACGGCAGACGATATTGTCGGTGAAGGCAAAGGCGTGATCTCGGGCTCGACCGTCAAGCTGTCCTATCGGATCATCCTGCCCGAAGACGCCGGAGGGCACACGCTGGACGTGACCGACTGGATGTACCTGACCGAGAACGGGGCGATCATGAACCGCTCAGAGATGCGCAAATTCGGCCTTAAGGTCGCGGAACTGGTGGCAACCATGCGCCCAGCGCCTGAGGTGCAGACCGCGCATGTACCCGGAGCAAACGGGTATGATGCGGATGCTGAAAACAGGCCGCTGCAATGACCCGGTTGCGTTTTCTGATCTCTCTGGTCGCAATCGCCAGCCTTACGTTGCTCGCGGCCTGCTCTGCCAAGCCGCGGGTGCCCAAAAGCTTTCTGTCCGACCGGCAGCTGAACCTCGAAGAGTTCTTCGAAGGCAAAACCGTGGCCTATGGTCAGTTCCAGGACGTTCTGGGCAATGTGCCGCGCCGTTTCTCGGTTGAGATCGACGGCAAATGGGACGGAGAAACGCTGACGCTGGTCGAAGATTTTCTCTACGATGATGGCGCAACCGAACAGCGCGTCTGGACCCTGACCAAAACCGGCGAAGACACCTGGACCGGTACCGCGCCGGGCGTGTTGGGTGTGGCGGAAGGGATCGAGCGTGGCGATACCTTCAACTGGAAATACAAGATCGACCTGCCGATCAAAGAGGGCACCATGCGTGTGAACTTTGACGACTGGATGTGGCTTCTGGAAGATGACCGCCTGCTGAACCGTGCCTATGTTTCGCGTTTTGGCGTCCGTATAGGCGAGGTCATCCTGTTCTTCGAGAAACTGTGACGGCCCGACGGGGCCTCGGCGCGCTGATCCGGCTGCTCAGCCCTGTCGCGGTCATAGAAGATAAACTCATCAACCCAACCGAACATCTTGTTCGACTCGGGCTGACGCGGCTCAGAGGGCGGTGGCGCAGCTTTGGCTTTCACCTGAGCGCGCTCGACCTCGGCCCACAAGAAGAACAACCCACGTCGCGTGCCGTTGAGATGTTCGGGAATTTTTACCCACACCACCTGTGAGGATTTTCCGGATTTCTGCTCGATTTTTGCCCCCGGGTTTTTTGACGCCCTTTGGCCAAAGGATAGCAAATCTAGCTGAATCTGCCAATTTTTTCGAATTCCGCAGGCGGAAATCCACTGGAAAGTCGTCAATTAACACGTTTAAATATATGTGTAATTTATGCAAGCAACCAAAGGTGGTGCTGCGGACCGGAACCGCCAGTTCAACCGCTTCCCGCTTTGGTGGATTTAAAGCAGATCCTCGATAACACGGCATGGACACACAAATGTTTCGCTTGGATACAAGTCTCCCGCTATAGGCGAAAAGCACTCTCATCCACTCCTTCGATCTCTCTGAAAAAAGTGGTGAGCCGTGCAGGATTCGAACCTGCGACCCACTGATTAAAAGTCAGTTGCTCTACCAACTGAGCTAACGGCCCACTCTATTGTCTGGATCTTTACGATCCGTGGCGCTCTTTAAGGCATTTTCCCAACCGGGTTCAAGACCTTATTTTGCACCTCGTTTCGCCAGCGTAATCAGTGTTTCCGGCGACACGATAGGCGGCCTAATTAGGCAGGTGGCGCAGGGGGGTCAAGCCCTTTTTTCAGGAATCGTCACCACAGGGTGGATTCATCGCAGGACCAACGTTATATGCCCGCCATGCAACAGAGACTCGATACCGGTTTGCCCTTCATGAAGATGCACGGGCTGGGCAATGACTTCGTCATTGTCGACGCGCGCGCGCAGGCGACACCGATCAGCGCTGCATTGGCAAAGGGAATCGGACACCGGCAGTTTGGCGTGGGATTCGATCAGTTGGCCGTGATCGAAAACGGAGCGGCCGACGTGCATCTCGTGTTCTACAACGCGGACGGGTCGACCTCGGCCGCTTGCGGGAACGCCACAAGGTGTATCGCCCGTTTCCTGATGGAAGAGAGTGGCAAAACAGACCTGACCCTGACGACCGAACGCGGCACGCTATACGCGAAGGATGCAGGCAACGGCCTGACCTCGGTCAATATGGGGCAACCCCAGTTAGACTGGCAGGACATTCCGCTTGCCGAAGAGATGGACACGCTGGAACTGCCGATTGAGGGCGCGCCCTCGGCAACAGGCATGGGCAACCCCCATTGCACGTTTTTCGTGGACGACGCCGAAGCGATCCACCTGGCCGAGTTCGGCTCGCGTTACGAACACCACCCCCTTTACCCCGAACGCACCAATGTGCAGGTGGCTCAGGTGATCGGACCGGACCACATCCGTATGCGCGTCTGGGAGCGGGGTGTGGGCATCACGCTGGCTTCAGGGTCTTCGTCCTGCGCCACGGCCGTTGCTGCGGCCCGGCGCGGTCTGACGGGGCGCAAGGTGCAGATCGAGCTGGACGGCGGCACAATCTGGATCGACTGGCGCGATGATGGCGTCTGGATGACCGGGCCGACCTGCCATGTTTTCTCAGGCACTCTGACCCCAGAATTCCTGAGGTCACTGGGATGAGCGCCCCCAAATTCACCACTCTGGGCTGTCGCCTGAACGCCTATGAGACTGAGGCGATGAAAGAGCTGTCTCAGCAAGCGGGTCTGCAAGATGCAGTGATCGTCAACACCTGCGCCGTGACAGCCGAGGCGGTTCGCAAGGCCCGGCAAGAGATTCGCAAGCTGCGCCGCGAAAACCCCAATGCACGCCTGATCGTGACCGGATGCGCCGCGCAGACGGAACCGCAGACCTTCTCGGCCATGGACGAGGTTGATGCCGTGATCGGCAATACCGAGAAAATGCAGCCTGACACCTGGAAAGGCATGGCGGCTGATTTCATCGGCGAGACCGAAACCGTTCAGGTCGATGACATCATGTCGGTCACCGAAACAGCAGGGCATCTGATTGACGGGTTCGGCACCCGCTCACGCGCATATGTGCAGGTCCAGAATGGCTGCGACCATCGCTGCACCTTCTGCATTATCCCCTATGGCCGCGGGAACTCTCGCAGTGTGCCGGCTGGAGTGGTTGTGGATCAGATCAAACGGCTGGTCGACAAAGGCTATAACGAGGTCGTCCTGACCGGTGTTGATCTGACCTCATGGGGCGCTGACCTGCCTGCTCAGCCCAAACTGGGCGATCTGGTCATGCGCATTCTGAAACTCGTGCCCGATCTACCCCGCCTGCGCATCAGCTCGATCGATTCGATCGAGGTAGACGAAAACCTGATGCAGGCCATCGCGACCGAGCCGCGACTGATGCCGCATCTGCACCTGTCCCTACAGCATGGCGACAACCTGATCCTGAAACGGATGAAACGCCGCCACATGCGCGATGACGCCATCCGTTTCACCGAAGAGGCGCGCAACCTGCGCCCCGACATGACCTTTGGTGCCGACATAATCGCTGGCTTCCCCACGGAAACCGAGGCGCATTTTGCAAACTCCCTCAAGCTGGTTACAGACTGCAACCTGACCTGGCTGCACGTCTTCCCTTACTCCAAGCGCGAAGGCACGCCAGCAGCGCGCATCCCGCAGCAGGTCAATGGCAAGATCATCAAGGACCGCGCCGCCCGTCTGCGCAAGGCCGGGGAGGCGCAGGTCGCCAAACATCTATCAGCCCAGATCGGTCAAACCCATCACATCCTGATGGAGAACCCACATATGGGCCGCACCGAACAATTCACTGAGGTCAGTTTCGACACCGCCCATCCCGAAGGTCAGATCGTCACGGCGACGATTACCGGGCAAACAGAAACCCAATTGCAAGCCTGATCCGCTCTTCATCTGGCCAAAAATACCCCGTTGGGGTGAGTGGCGAAAAAGAAATTGTCCAGTGGACGATTTCAGCCGCGAACGGGCGGAGCCCCGGAATTGGCCGCAGGCCAAGAGGGGCTGGCCCCTCTGCCCCCTCAAAAAGAGAAACCCCCGCAACCGGATAGGCGCGGGGGTTTTCAATTTCCAAAGCTCAAAAGCTTCACTGCTCGCGCAGCTTGCCCTTATGCGGTGCCCACAGGCGCTTATTGACCAGATACAGCAGCACCGACAGGACGGTCAGGAAGATCACGCCGACAAAACCGGCGTTCTTACGATCCGTTAGCTTGGGCTCAGCGGCCCACATCAGGAAGGCTGCAACGTCTTCGGACATGGCTTCGACAGTGGCCGCGTGGCCATCGGCGAATTCAACCTGATCTTCGGACAGCGGCGGGCCCATCGAAATCCAGCCTCCGGGGAAGGCCTTGTTTTCGTAAAGGATCGTGCCCGCCTCTTCCTTCTCTTCACCAGTGTAGCCGTCCAGCAGAGAGGCGATGTATTCCGCGCCGCCCATGCCTTTGACCAGCTGGTTGATGCCAAGACCGTAGGGGCCGTGGAAGCCCGCGCGCGCTTTGGCCATCAAGCTCAGGTCCGGCGCGCCAACACCGTTGTTCGCCGGGAAGTGGTCAGTTGGGATCGCCGGGCGGAAATCGTCCAATTCGGGGTCGAAAACCTCGAAATTGTCCGCCGCATAAGTGATCACCTGCTCTTCACTGTAACCCAGCGCTTCCAGATCGCGCAGAGGAACGTATTGCAGGCCGTGGCAGGCCGCACAGACTTCGGTATAGACCTGAAGACCGCGTTGCAGCTGGTTCTGGTCCCAGGTTCCAAACGGACCCTCAAACGAGAAGTCGAAATCCTCGATGTGAGTGTCATAGTCACCTGCCGCAAAGGAAGCGGCAGGGGCAAGGGCCAGGGCAAACGCAGCACCGATTGCAAGTTTCTTGAACATGTTTCCGGTCCCTCTTCTTACTCGGCCGGCGTGGCGTCGGCGTCAGCCTTGCCATAATGCGCGTTGAAGTCTTCTTCGATGGTCTCAGGCGGAGCCAGAGGTTTCTCGATCACGCCAAGCAGCGGCAGGATTACGAGGAAATACGCAAACCAGTACGCAGACGCGATCAGCGAGAAGGTCGCATAGGGCTCTTCCGCAGGCATCGCACCCAGCCACATCAGGGCAAAGAAGTCGATGATCAGCAGGTAGAACCACCATTTGAACATCGGACGATACCGACCCGAACGTACAGTCGAGGTGTCCAGCCAGGGCGCCAGGGCCATGGCCAGGATCGCACCGAACATCGCCAGAACACCGAAGAATTTCGCATCAATGATGCCGCCGGTGATGAAGCTGGCGAACTGAACAACCCAGACCTCGCCGGTGAAGGCGCGCAGGATCGCGTAGAACGGCAGGAAATACCATTCGGGCACGATATGTGCAGGCGTCACAAGCGGGTTGGCCTCGATATAGTTATCGGGATGGCCCAGATAGTTCGGCATGAAGCCCACGATGGCCCAGAACACGACAAGGATGACCGCCAGAGCGAACAGATCCTTGATCACGAAATACGGCCAGAAGGGCAGCGTGTCTTTCTCGGCCTCGGCCTTTGAGCCGCGACGTACTTCAACACCCGTAGGGTTGTTGTTGCCGGTGGTGTGGAAGGCCCAGATATGCACGATAACCAGCGCCGCAATGATGAACGGCAGCAGATAGTGCAGCGAGAAGAAGCGGTTCAGCGTGGCGTTATCCACTGCGGGTCCACCCAGCAGCCATGTCTGCAACGCATCACCCACAAACGGGATCGCGCCAAACAGGCCGGTGATCACGGTCGCACCCCAGAAGGACATCTGGCCCCAGGGCAGAACGTAGCCCATGAAGGCGGTGCCCATCATCATCAGGTAGATCAGCATACCGATGATCCACGTGATCTCACGCGGGGCCTTGTATGAGCCGTAGTAGAGACCACGGAACATGTGAATGTAGACCGCGACAAAGAACAGCGACGCGCCGTTCATGTGCAGGTAGCGGATGAAATAACCACCATTCACGTTACGCATGATGTGTTCGACGCTGGCGAAGGCCAGATCGACATGCGGCGTATAGTGCATAACCAGCATGATGCCGGTGACGATTTGCAGCACCAGGCAGAAGGCCAGAACGATGCCCCAGATCCACATCCAGTTCAGGTTCTTGGGTGTGGGAATCATCAGGGTGTCGTACATAAGGCCGACGATAGGCAGGCGGCTGTGCAGCCACTTTTCGCCGTTTGACTTCGGCTCGTAGTGATCGTGGGGAATGCCGGACATAAGTTGGGTCTCCCTTAGCCGAGTTTAATGGTTGAAGCGTCGACCCACTCGACCGGTGGGATCGGCAGGTTCTCTGGCGCGGGGCCTTTGCGGATCCGGCCTGCCAGATCGTAGTGCGAGCCGTGGCAGGGGCAGAACCAGCCGCCAAAGTCGCCGGCATCACCCAGAGGCACACAACCCAGGTGGGTACAAACGCCCATCTGAACGATCCACGCGCCCTCTGCCTCGCCTTCGGGCGATGGCATGACGCGGTTTGCGTCGGTCGCGGGTGCATCGGCGTTGATGTTGAAGTTCCGGGCCAGCGGGTCTGGCAGGTTACCTACCGCTTCTTCGTCCTGCTGCTGCGCTTCGGCGATTTCAGCGCCGGTGCGGTGACGGATGAAGACCGGTTTACCCAGCCACTTGACCGTCAGCTGTGTACCCGGCTCAACCCCGCTTACATCCGTACGGATCGAGGACAGAGCCTGCACATCCGCCGACGGGTTCATCTGATTGATCATGGGCCATACCGCAGCACCGGTCGCAACGACCCCTGCGCCGCCCGCGACGTAGTACAGGAAATCTCTGCGGGTGCCTTCGTGGTCTTCTACGTGGGACACGAGGTTTTCTCCGATTGTCTAGCGCCCGTGCGAACGGGCCAATAGCTGGAACCCGGCACGGATGCCGGGTCTTAGCGGAATTCTCTACCGAGCAGAATAGTATTCGTCCAGCGGTGTTGAATGCGCAATACGCCGCATCTGCGTAATTTATCATCGCGCGGGGCAGTCTTTTTGATGTTTCTCGCCCTCATGTTTCGACGACGCGTCGAATCAGCCCCGCTTGATTCGCGCCCTGTGACCCCGATCTGACTGGGGTCAGCGAACCCGGGCCGACAGCACAAGCGGGTCGCATTGGTGCGAAAATCTGAAAAATCCGACATACGAAACCGGGTTTGTTCAGCAACAAATCATATGCCTGAAATAGACGATTTTTCGCGCCGCGAACGAGGCTGTTTCCTGTTGCACTTATTGCGCGATTACCTGATGCCCGGTTTCGCGCGAACGCCGATCAGGAGACCCCCATGTCAAAGACCCACTTGGCCGCCGTTCTGTTAACGATTTCTGTGTCGACCCAAGCCGCCGCGACCGGAGACCCCGCCAAAGGCGAAAAGCTCTACAACCGCTGCTCGGCCTGCCACGCGATCATCAAGGATGGCGAGGTTCTAGTCAAAGGCGGCATCACAGGCCCCAACCTATACGGGGTCGTGGGCCGCACCGCCGGATCCGAGAACGACTATCGCAATGGCAGCGAACGCCTGCCCATCGGCATGTTCACCGACGACATGATCCGCGCCGGTGACGCAGGTCTGGTCTGGACCGAGGAAAACATCGCCGCCTACTCCGAGGACCCGATCGGGTTCATCAAAGAGTTCCTGCAGGACGATACCGCCCGCCCGAATATGAGCGTGAAGCTCAAGAAAGGCGCGGACGACATCGCCGCCTATCTGGCGACGTTCAGCCAGTAAGGTTTACGTCACCGGGCGCGTGGCGACCATGCTCGGACGCGCGTCAAACTCGGCAAACCAGGTTGCGAGGGCATCATTGCCCTTGCGCCAGCCGCGCGCATCGTGGCGCAGGTCCAGATAGCCCAGCGCACAGCCAACGGCCACCTGCCCCATGTCCAGCGGGCTCGACAGATGCGCCATCCAGCGCTGGTTCAGGACGGCGCAGGCGCGCTCAACCTTGACCCATTGCGAGTCGACCCATTCATCCCATTGCTTGTCTTCGGGACGCAGCCGGCTTTCATATGTCATCAGCAGCGCGGCATCCAGAATGCCATCTGCCAGCGCCTCAAGCGTCAGAACATCCCAGCGCCGTGCACCTTCGGGGTAGAGCCGCCCCCCGGCGCGGTCATCCAGAAAGGCGCAGATCACGCGACTGTCGAACAGGGTCGGGCCATCGGGGCGTTCCAGGGCCGGCACCTTTGTCAAAGGTGCCTTGCCAATCAAGGGCGCGGCTGGCGCCACAGGCGTACCCGCCACCGTCTCCAACTCAACATCCCCCAGTTGTTCTGTTTCATGCAACAAAACCATTACCTTACGGACATAAGGCGAAGTCAGACTGTGATAGAGTTTCATGAGCGCGCTCCTTTACTTGGGCCGACCTTACAACAGGGTGCAGAAAACAAAAGCCGTCATTTCCCCGAGGGCTCTACAGCGCGCATCAACACCTGTAGGGCCTGCACCTCCGAGCCGATTCCAAAACTCCCGACCTGCTCCGCCGCCCGCATCCGAACGTCATCAGGTTTGTTCTGGTTCAGCTTCCACGTGCCCTGAACATCCTCAACCCGCATCCGGCAGGGCAGAATCATCCGCATCATCCGGTCAAGCGCGTCGTCATCCATCTTGCTGCTGTGCCAGGGCGGCTTCGGGCGCAGTCGGTCTTCGAAAAACGCCGACTGCCGGTCTAGCAGGTCTCGCATCTCATCCGCCGGGCGCAATTCCAGAACGCCGGTCAGATGAACAGCGACATAGTTCCATGTCGGCACCTGATCGCTCACCTCATACCAATCGGGCGACACATAGCTGTCCGGCCCCGAAACTGCGATCCGGGCTGCCTGCGGTGCCTTCAGCAACCGAACAACCGGATTCGACCGGACAAGATGCAACTCAGCCACCGCGCCATCCTCAGACAGCAGAAACGGCACGTGGCTGATCAATGGCGCAGCATCCGTCGACACAGCCAAAACGCCAAAGGCGCGTTCGCGAGCAAAGGCGATATGTCGGCTGATCTCCTCAGCGCGAAATGCGGGATTCGGGTGCATGAGATTCCTCCTGCCAAATCTCTTGCAGAGGAGGCCCAATCTATGCAAGGTCCGCCTCGTTCTCAGGGCGGGGTGAAATTCCCCACCGGCGGTATGCGGGCGTTGATCCGCAAGCCCGCGAGCGGCCTCGCCGTGTTTACGGAGGGGTGTCAGCAGATCTGGTGAGAGGCCAGAGCCGACGGTTAAAGTCCGGATGAAAGAGAACGTGCCAGATACGTCGGTGATGCGGCGTGTCCGCTCGTGATCGCCTTGGGTGAAGTGTCTGTTTTGCTAAGGAGATCATGATGACACACACCCGCTATGCTTTTATCAAAGCCAACTGGAATTCCGATATCGTTGACCGCGCGCTTGAAGGGTTTCTGGAACTCATCCCCGCCGATCAGGTGGATGTGTTCGACGTCCCCGGCGCGTTTGAAATGCCCCTGATCGCCCGTGATCTGGCACAAACCGGCCATTATGCCGCCGTCGCCTGCGCTGCCTTCGTGGTTGATGGAGGCATCTACCGGCACGATTTCGTGGCCCAAGCCGTGGTTGACGGCTTGATGCGCGCAAGCCTCGACACCGGCGTTCCGGTGCTATCGGTCTCGCTCACCCCACACCAATATCAGGAAACCGACCACCACAACGCCATCTACCGCGACCACTTCGTACAAAAAGGGCGCGAGGCCGCCACCGCCGCCCTCAACATCACAAAAA
Source organism: Ruegeria profundi (assembly GCF_049800715.1). Lineage (GTDB taxonomy): Bacteria > Pseudomonadota > Alphaproteobacteria > Rhodobacterales > Rhodobacteraceae > Ruegeria > Ruegeria profundi_A. The sequence goes on along the minus strand of NZ_JBNAFO010000009.1, from coordinate 69,353 downwards.
CCCGCCAGGCGATCAACGCAACCTGATCCTTGTTCTGTTTGAAAATACCTCGGGGGAGGCGCGCTTGCGCGACGGGGGCAGAGCCCCCTCCCCCTATATCAAATGCAAATTCGCTTGAGGCCAAAGGCTCTCCCCGCTAATCACAACCCCGCAAAGGAGCCCGCCCCATGTCGATGAACAGCTTTGGACACCTCTTCCGCGTCACCACCTGGGGCGAAAGCCACGGGCCCGCTTTGGGCGCGACGGTCGACGGCTGCCCTCCGGGCGTGAAGATCGACGAGGCGATGATCCAGCACTGGCTGGACAAGCGCAAACCGGGGCAGAACAAGTTCACCACGCAGCGGCGCGAACCTGATCAGGTCAAAATCCTCTCTGGCGTGTTCGAAGGCCAGACCACCGGTACGCCCGTTCAGCTGATGATCGAGAACACCGACCAGCGCTCGAAAGACTACGGTGATATCATGGAGAAGTTCCGCCCGGGACATGCCGATATCACCTACTGGCAGAAATACGGCATCCGCGACTATCGCGGTGGAGGGCGCAGCTCGGCCCGTGAAACCGCCTCACGCGTTGCGGCCGGAGGGTTGGCGCGCGAGGCGATCAAACAGTTCGCACCCAATGTGCAGATCACCGGCTACATGACCCAGATCGGCCCTCACAGGATCGACCGCGCCAATTTCGACTGGTCGCAGATCGAACTGAACCCCTTCTGGACGCCTGACGCCCAAGCCGCCGAGGACTGGGCCGCCTATTTGGATGACCTGCGCAAGTCCGGCAACTCGGTCGGCGCGATCATTGAAGTCGTCGCGCGCGGCGTCCCCGCCGGGCTCGGCGCGCCGATTTACGCCAAGTTAGACACTGATCTGGCCGCCGCGATGATGTCGATCAACGCAGTCAAGGGCGTCGAGATCGGCGAAGGCATGGCCGCCGCTGAACTGACCGGCGAGGCCAACGCGGATGAGATTTTCATGGGCCAGAACGGCCCGCAATACAGCTCGAACCACGCCGGTGGCATCCTTGGCGGGATCTCCACGGGGCAGGATGTCGTGGTGCGCTTTGCCGTCAAACCGACTTCGTCAATTCTGACCACGCGCAAGACGATCACCAAATCCGGTGAGGAAACTGAGATCATCACCAAAGGCCGCCACGACCCTTGCGTCGGTATCCGCGCCGTGCCGGTGGGTGAGGCGATGATGGCCTGCGTGATCCTTGACCATCTGCTGCTGCACAGAGGCCAGATTGGCGAGAACCGTGGACAAATTGGCTGATCTGCGCACACACCTGCGCGGCATCGTCGCTCAGCGTATGCAGACCGATCCAGCCCATGATCTGGCGCATCTGGACCGTGTTTGGCGAAACGCACAAGCGATTGCGGATGATCAGGCGGACATGGCTGTGTTGCTGGCCGCCAGCTATCTACATGATCTGATCAACCTGCCAAAGAACGACCCGAACCGCCACTTGGCCTCACGCCAATCCGCGCAGGAATCAGAGCCTATTCTGCAGGAATTGGGCTTTTCTGACGCGCAGATCCAAGCCACCCAACACGCGATTGAGGCGCACAGCTTCTCAGCCAACATCCCGCCCCGCACATCCGAAGCCCGCATCCTGCGAGATGCGGACCGGCTCGATGCGCTGGGGGCCATCGGTATCGCGCGCACCTTTGCGGTGGCTGGTGCATTGGGCCGGGATCTCTATGACCCCGAGGATCCATTTGCCGAGGCGCGCGATCTGGACGACCTGAATTTCTCGATCGACCACTGGAAAGTAAAGCTGCTGAGCCTGCCCGACGATATGTTGACCGAGGCGGGCCATGCTCTGGCGCAAGAACGCCAGGCGCAGATGCTTGAATTCCTCAGGGCCTTCGCGGATGAAATCGGCCACCCTGTCCCCGACGCCTGGAATTCCCCCTGATTGGTACAATCCCGTCGTTGATCTTTCCGCGCCAAAAGCGCAGGTTCCCGGCCAATGGCACAATCCTTGACATCGCACCGCCCCGCTCTTGCTGTGGGCCTGAAATTGACCGCCTTGATGCTGTTCACTTTGATGTCGGCCTTGGTCAAAGCGTTGTCCGAAGATTTTCCACCGGGTGAGCTGGTCTTTTTCCGGTCTCTCTTGGCGATTCCCGTCATCATCGCCTGGCTGATCTGGCGCGGGGAGCTGTCGCAGGGTTTTGTCGTGAAGAAACCTATGGGTCATTTCTGGCGCGGCGTTCTGGGCACCAGCGCGATGGGCCTGACCTTTACCGGCCTCAGCCTACTGCCTTTGCCCGAGGTCACCGCCATTGGCTACGCGACCCCGATTTTCACCCTCGTCCTGGCCGCCCTGCTGTTGGGTGAGCGCATTCGCATAATCCGCATCGGTGCGGTGATGCTTGGGCTGGTTGGGGTTCTGATCATGCTTTGGCCTCGGCTCGGCAGCACCGAGATGGAGGTGGCGGCAACGATTGGCGCCCTTTGCGTTCTGGCTGCAACCATTGCGCGGGCCTTTGTGCAAATCCATATCCGGCAATTGGTCAAGGTAGACCACCCCGCCGCCATCGTGTTCTATTTCTCAATCACCGCAACTCTACTTTCATCGCTGACCGTGTTTTGGGGTTGGACCATGCCGACACTGGATCAGGCTCTGCTATTGGTCGTTGTGGGCCTGATCGGTGGGGTTGCGCAGATCCTTGTCACTTCGTCCTATCGGTTTGGTCAGGCGTCGATGCTGGCACCTTATGACTACACAACCATGCTTTTCGCCATTGCAATCAGCTATTTCTGGTTCGATGAATTGCCAACGCTGGCGATCTTGCTGGGTGCGGCGCTGGTGATTGCAGGCAATGTGGTCGTAGTCTGGCGCGAACATCAGCTGGGGTTGGAGCGCGGCAAGGCGCGGTCTTTAACCGACCACAAACCGTGACTTTACCTTTCGCCAACTTCGCTTAGTTTGAGCGCAACAATTAATGAGGGCTCCGCATGAGTGACGCACAAAACCACAAGGAAAAGATGCAAAAGGTGCAGGCCAAGCACCGCAAGAAAGTGTCCGAAGCGGTCGACCCTGACCGTGGTTTGGTGCTGATCAATACCGGCAAGGGTAAGGGCAAATCCTCGGCCGCTTTTGGAGTGGTGATCCGTGCGCTAGGTTGGGGCCAAAAGGTTGCCGTTGTTCAGTTCATCAAGGGCAAATGGAAAACCGGCGAGCGGCGTTTTTTCGAAGAACGCGATCTGGTGACGTGGCACACGATGGGCGAAGGCTTCACCTGGGACACTCAGGATCGCGAGCGCGACATCGCGGCCGCCACAGCCGCGTTCGACAAGGCTTGCGACCTGATGGCCAGCGGAGACTACGATCTGGTCGTACTGGATGAGATCAACATCGCGCTGCGCTACGAATACCTGTCAGTTGAGCGTGTGATCGAGGGGTTGAATGGCCGCTCCGACAAGACCAGCGTATTCCTGACGGGACGTGATGCCCCGCAAGAACTGCGGGACTATGCCGATCTGGTTACCGAGATGACCGAAGAAAAGCACCCTTTCAAGGCCGGAATCAAAGCCCAGCGCGGCGTGGACTACTGACCGCGCGCCCTTTTGGGTGTTTCTCTGAGAACATCGTCCGAGGGCTGTTGGTTCAGCTCTCGGCATTTTTCTGCGTCGCAGGTCTTGCGATCCAGATAGGCCGCGACATCCGAGGCTAGTGCGTCGCAATCGCAGGACGCGCAACACGGGTCGGATAGCAGCTCGTCAAATCTGGTACGCATCGGTGCCCTCGGTCGTTCCCGGAACGGTGGCGGGCCATCACGACTGAACTTGCTGAGCCCACAGACCGCCCCGGAACCATGTGCTTGATCGGTTCATCTGGCGTTGATTTTTTCTGACTGTTTTTGTCGGTTTTTGCAAGGGAAACGACCGGGCAAGATAGCGAGCCTGCTTTGCCCGGAAAAGCAGATCCTAAAAAAGGGAAAAGCCGCGCAAGATGGCGCGGCTTTGAGCAGTGAGGGATAGACTGGAATCAGGCCGCTGCGGTCTGTTCAGGCGCGCTGAGCGAGATCACAGCGACTACAGCGGCCCCGTTCAGCCAGTAGAACAACGCGTCGATTCCCGAAAAGCCAAGCAGGCTGGGGGCCAATAGGAAGGTCACACCAACGGCCAGATCCACCGCGAGGTGCAGTTTGTAAGGCAACACCCGCCAAATCCCCAGGTGATGGTCGGTGAACACCGTCAGGACGAAAGCGGCAACGCCAGTGACAACGGACAGCCAAAGCGCCAGCGGGTTGGATTGGCCCAACCCCAGAACAAAGGGCAGCACCATCAACGCAATGGCAACGGGATAGTCGAGATAAGCGTGAATATTGCGTGTGACAAAACGGAGGGACATCTGGGTTTCCTTTCCTCAATCAGAGACAGATCAAGAATAGGACCTGCATTGGGACCGCAGCAGCCCAGATCGTTTGCAAAACATTGCAGATCGTTCAGAAGTATTGGTGGATCAGTGCATCTCGCGATAAGCGGCCGGGGATACTCCGACCTGCTTCTTGAACACCCGCGAAAACGCCGCCTCAGATGCATATCCGGCCTCGGCTGCGGCGTCGGCCACGTTCCAACGCCCCTCGGTCAGACCGTGGCAGGCGATCTGCATCCTCCAGTCCGTCAGATATTGCATCGGGGTGGTTCCCATCTTCTCGGCAAAGAGCTGAGCGAAGGCCGTGCGCGACATCGCTGCCTCGTTGGCAAGGCTGGCCACGCTCCATTCCTGCGCGGGGGCTTGGTGGAACGCGGTCAAAGCGCGCGAGATTCGTGGGTCGGCAAACCCGGCCAAGGCGTCATCGTCAGGGCTTTGATGCTCCAAATAGGCCCGGATCGCCTGAGCAAACAGCACTTCGGACAGTTTCAGAGCAATCAGGTCACCGCCAATCCGCGCGCCGGACACTTCTGAGCCGATCATGCGCAGGGTGGCCTCGATCCACGATCCCGCTTCTTGTCCGTAGTTCTGGATCAGGATGTAGGGCGGCAGCCGGTCGATCAGCATATGACCGGTGCCATTCCGGCCAGCCTGTCCCGTGAAGGAAAAATGCCCACAGATCAGTTGGGTGTCGCGTTCCTCATCCCCGCCGCCATAGACCAGAACGCCTTCACCGGTATAGCCCGCGATATCTAGGACCTGTTCCAATGGCAGAGCGTCAAACGGCCTGACCTCATTGCACAGCAGCGCATGTTGCGCGCCATGCGGGATCACGATCAGATCGCCCTGTTTCAGACGCACAGTCTCGCCAGTTGCCGGGATGTTGACCTTCAGCTCTCCGCGTTGGACGAAATGAAACCGGGCCACGTTTTCAAAGCCGGGCACCTGAACCCCGAAAGGCGGGGTGAAGGAGGTTCGGAAATAGAACGTACCGCGCAGGGATAGGCGGGTGAGGATATCGCTGAGAAGGTCCAACATAGGACAAAGATACAGCGCAGCACGCCAAGGTCCATGCTGTTGAACGATCTGCAAGACACTCTGCACGATCTGCGACAAAAACCCCCGCCGAAGCGGGGGTTTCAGGTCTTATCAGGAGCGGACGAGTTTCTCGTAGTCTTCTGCGATTTCGCGGGTCAGGTCGCCCACTTCAAAGGTGTAGTCACCGATCTGGCCCACCGGAGTGACCTCGGCCGCCGTTCCGGTCAGCCAGCATTGTTCGAAATCAGCCATTTCCTCGGGCTTGATACGGCGTTCATGCACGGTGATGCCTTTGTCTTTCAGCATCTGGATCACGGTCTGGCGTGTAATGCCGTTCAGGAAGCAATCCGCCAGCGGTGTGTGGACCTCACCATCCTTGACGAAGAAGACGTTTGCACCGGTGGCCTCGGCCACATAGCCGCGCCAGTCCATGAACAGCGCATCCGAGCAGCCCTTGGCCTCGGCCTTGTGCTTGGAGATGGTGCAGATCATGTAGAGACCCGCCGCTTTCGCATGCACGGGGATGGTTTCCGGGCTAGGGCGTTTCCAATCGGCGATGTCCAGCTTGGCACCCTGCATCTTGGCGTCGCCGTAATATGCCCCCCACGGCCAGACGGCGACAGCCATCCGCACGGGGTTCTTGGCCGAGGCCACGCCCATATCCTCGCCCGACCCACGCCAGACCAGCGCGCGGACGTATGCGTCCTGCAGGCCGCTGGCTTTCAAGGCCTCTTCCTTGGCGGCCTCGATCTGATCCACATCGTAGGGCATCGGCATATCCAACGCCTCGGCCGAGGCGATCAGACGTTCGGAATGTTCCCGGCTTTTGAAGATCTTGCCGTTATAGGCGCGCTCGCCCTCGAACACGGACGAGGCGTAGTGCATCGCATGTGTCAGGATGTGGACATTGGCCTCGCGCCATGGGACCAGCTTGCCATCCAACCAGATGGTGCCATCACGATCATCATACCCCGCCATGCGAAACCTCCTGAACCGGGTTGAATTTGCGAATGTTGCGCTAGTTAGGACCGGAGCGGACACAATCTTGCGCAAAAACTGCGATTCGATACCTGTCTGCCCTTGGAATGTCAATAAGGCTGACTTAAACTGTAAACCGAGTAACCCATGAGGCATGATATGTCCGAAATCCGCCCCGCCCCGATATATGGGGGTGAAAGCCTGTTATTCCTAACCGATGAGCAGTTGCGGCAGGGGATTGAGGCGATGTTTTTCGCCTATCGGGGGTTTACGGCGGATCCGGATCGTATCCTCTCGGACATGTCTTACGGGCGGGCGCATCACCGGGCGATCCACTTCATCAACCGCGCCCCCGGCACGACGGTCAACAACCTCCTGGCCATTCTGGGCGTGACCAAACAATCCCTGAACCGGGTGCTGCGGACCCTGATCGAAGACGGCATGGTCGAAAGCCGGGTTGGGACCGTCGACAAGCGCGAGCGGCATCTGTTTCTGACGGAAAAAGGCCGCGCACTTGAGTCAACATTGTCAGACGCCCAACGCGCGCGCATGCGAGCCGCATATAAGGATGCGGGGCCCGAAGCCGTGGCCGGTTTCCGCAAAGTACTTGAAGCAATGATGGATGCTGATATGCGTCATGCTTACAAGAAGTTGCGGGATACGACCTCATGAGCGATATGGATGCCCACCTGCTGATCGTCGATGATGACGAGCGCATTCGCGACCTGCTGAAAAAATTCCTGATGCGGAACGGGTTTCTGGTGACCGCCGCGCGCGACGCGGCGCATGCGCGCCGTGTGCTGTCCGGGCTGGACTTTGACATGATCGTTCTGGATGTGATGATGCCCGGCGAGGATGGCGTAAGCCTGACCAAAGCGCTGCACGAGACCCACAGCACCCCCATCCTTTTGCTGACGGCGCGTGGAGAGACCGAGCATCGGATTGCGGGTCTTGAGGCCGGGGCGGATGACTATCTGGCCAAACCGTTTGAGCCGAAAGAGCTGTTACTGCGCATCAACGCCATTCTACGGCGGATGCCCGAAGCTCCGGCTCAGGATGCGGCAGCGAAAATCCTGACCCTTGGCCCGATCCGCTATGATATCGAACGAGGAGAGATGTGGCAGGGTGAGGACCCGGTGCGTCTGACCGCAACCGAAAGCCAGTTGATGAAGATCTTCTCGGCCAAACCGGGTGAGCCGATCAGCCGCGCGAAACTGGTCGAGGATCTGGGACGTGACAAGGGGCAGGCGCAGGAACGGGCAGTTGACGTGCAGATCACACGGTTGCGCCGCAAGATCGAACAGGACCCCAAACAGCCCCGATACCTGCAAACCGTTCGCGGAGCAGGGTATATGCTGGCACCGGATTGACCGGGCCGCTGCGCGGCGATTTTATGCCTTCGGCGAGGATATTTTTAGCCAGATGAAGAGGGGATCCCGATGAAGACGGCCTTGTTGACCCATGCAGATTGTCTGGGCCATGTCACCCCCGATGGCCATCCTGAGCGGGTGGCGCGGCTAGAGCATATACTTCATGCGCTGGAGGCATTGGACCTGGACCGCAGGACCGCTCCGATGGTGGCGGATGACGATTTGCTGCGGGTACATCCTGAGGACTACATTCGCGATATACGGGCCGCGCGGCCTGCAGAAGGGTATACGCAGATTGATGGGGATACGTTTATGTCTCCAGGCTCGGTCGATGCCGCGTATCGGGGCGCTGGGGCCGTTGTTCGGGCGGTAGATCTGGTGCTGTCTGGCGAGGTCCCGAATGCGTTTTGCGCCATTCGGCCTCCGGGGCACCACGCGGAGACCGATAAGGCGATGGGGTTTTGCCTGTTCGGCAATGCCGCTTTGGGTGCAAAACATGCTCTGGACCATCACGGGCTGGGCCGTGTTGCGGTGGTGGATTTCGATGTGCATCACGGCAATGGCACGCAGGACCTGTTATGGGACGAAAAACGCGCGCTTGTGATTACCAGCCAGCAGATGCCCTTATGGCCCGGGTCCGGTCGCCCTGATGAAACCGGTGCATATGACACGGTTCTGAACATCCCCCTGCCACCCGCAAGCGGTGGGGCTGAGATGCGCGCAGCCTATGAGTCGCAAGCCTTCCCGCGCCTGAGAGCCTTTAAGCCCGAACTGATCATTATCTCGGCCGGGTTTGATGCCCATCAGGACGATCCGCTGGCCAATCTCAACTGGTCCACGGGCGATTTCGCCTGGATCACCACCGAGCTGTGCAAGATCGCCGATGAGGTTTGTGAGGGTCGTATCGTCTCGACTCTGGAAGGCGGGTATGATCTGAACGCATTGGCCGAGGCGACACGCGCCCATGTGGAAGAACTGATGAAGGCAGCACGATGACCGATACCCCCGTTGAGCAGATGACGTTTGAACAGGCGATGAAAGAGCTTGAGGCTGTAGTGGGCCAGCTGGAACGCGGTGATGTGGCGCTGGATCAGTCGATTGCGCTCTATGAGCGCGGCGCGGCTTTGAAGAAGCGTTGCGAAGATGAGTTGAAGCGTGCCGAAGAGAAGGTCGCCGCCATCACGCTGGACGCCAGCGGGCAGCCAACCGGGACGACTCCAGTCGAAGGTCAGTAAGTGTTTCGCGACAGGCTGGCGCAGGATGCGGCGCGGGTTCAGAGCCATTTTGACCTGATTCTGGGGGCGCTTGACGATCTGGATGTGACGCGGGCCATGGCCTACGCCACCGAAGGCGGAAAGCGTCTGCGGGGGTTTCTGGTCCTGGAAAGCGCGCGTTTGCATGGCATTGACGCCGCTCAGGCAATCTGGCCTGCGACGGCAATTGAGGCGTTGCACGCCTATTCCCTCGTCCATGATGACCTGCCCTGCATGGACGATGATGACCTGCGACGAGGGCGCGCAACGGTTCACGTGAAATGGGACGAAGGCACCGCCGTTCTGGCCGGAGACGCCTTACAGACCCTGGCCTTCGAGCTTTGCACACGGCCCGAAGTCGGCAAGCCCGAGATTCGCGCCGAACTGGCGATGACCCTGGCCAAAGCAAGCGGGGCGCAGGGTATGGTTCTGGGTCAGGCACTGGATATCGCGGCCGAAACGGCCTCTGCGCCGCTGTCGCTAGACGAAATCACACGGCTACAAGCGGGCAAAACCGGGGCACTGATCGAATGGTCCGCCTGTGCGGGTGCTCGGTTGGCGCAAGCCGATCCGACACCGTTGCGCCAATATGCCCAAGCCCTTGGGCTTGCTTTTCAAATCGCCGATGACATCTTGGATATCGAGGGCGACGCCGAAAAGGCAGGAAAACGGCTGCAGAAAGACGCGGATGCGGGCAAAGCAACCTTTGTTTCGCTTCTGGGGCTGGATGCAGCCAAGGCCCGTGCAGCCGAGCTGGTGGGCGAAGCCTGCGCCGCGCTGGATGGGTATGGGGCCAAGGCTGAAACCTTGAAGGACGCTGCTCGCTTCGTTATTGCCCGGGACAGCTAAGCCAGGAACGCGCCAAATGTCTGACCGTCCGAATACGCCACTGCTGAACCTTGTGAACCGCCCTGCGGATTTGAAGCAGTTCTCGGACGCGCAACTGCATCAGGTGGCGCAGGAATTGCGGGCCGAGACGATCTCGGCCGTTTCGGTCACCGGCGGGCATCTGGGCGCAGGCCTGGGTGTGGTTGAGCTGACGACGGCGTTGCATGCAGTCTTCGACACACCACGCGACAAGATCATCTGGGATGTGGGGCATCAGAGCTATCCGCACAAGATCCTGACCGAACGCCGCGACCGTATCCGCACCTTGCGCATGAAGGGTGGCCTCAGCGGCTTCACCAAACGCAGCGAAAGCCCCTATGACCCGTTTGGCGCGGCGCATTCCAGCACCTCGATCAGCGCCGCATTGGGCTTTGCCGTTGCGCGCGATCTGGGCGGTGTAACACCCGAGGGGCTGGGCGATGCGATTGCGGTGATCGGCGATGGCTCGATGTCTGCGGGCATGGCGTTTGAGGCGATGAACAATGCAGGCCACCTGCGAAAGCGCCTGATCGTGATCCTGAACGACAATGAGATGAGCATCGCGCCACCCGTAGGTGCTCTGTCGACCTACCTGTCGCGCATCTACGCCGAGGAACCGTTTCACGAGCTGAAGGCCGCCGCCAAAGGCGCGGTCTCGCTGTTGCCTGAGCCATTCCGCGAAGGGGCCAAACGCGCGAAAGAGATGCTCAAAGGGATGGCCGTTGGCGGGACCTTGTTCGAAGAGCTCGGGTTCTCTTATCTCGGCCCGATTGATGGGCATGACATGGACCAATTGCTGCCGGTTCTGCGCACCGTCAAGGCACGGGCCACGGGGCCGATCCTGATCCACGTGCTGACCAAAAAGGGCAAGGGCTACGCCCCGGCCGAGCAGGCTCGCGACAAGGGCCACGCGACCGCCAAGTTCGATGTGGTCACGGGGGAACAGAAAAAAGCGCCCTCAAACGCGCCGTCCTATACCTCGGTCTTCGGCAAAACGCTGGTCGAAGAGGCCGCGCGGGATGACAAGATCGTCGCCGTCACTGCCGCCATGCCCGATGGCACCGGGCTGAACCTGTTTGCCGAACGCTACCCCTCGCGCTGTTTTGACGTGGCGATTGCAGAGCAGCACGGCGTGACCTTCAGTGCCGCGCTGGCTGCAGGCGGGATGAAACCCTTCTGCGCGATGTATTCGACCTTTTTGCAGCGCGGCTATGATCAGGTTGTGCATGATGTGGCGATCCAGCGCTTACCGGTGCGCTTTGCCATCGACCGTGCCGGCCTTGTTGGCGCGGATGGGGCCACCCATGCCGGGTCCTTCGATATTGCCTATATGGCAAATCTGCCGGGCATGGTCGTCATGGCCGCCGCAGATGAGGCCGAGCTGATGCATATGGTTGCCACTGCCGCAGCCCATGATGATGGCCCGATTGCGTTCCGCTATCCCCGAGGTGAGGGCGTTGGCGTTGACCTCCCCGAACGGGGCGAAGTTCTTGAAATCGGCAAGGGCCGGTTGATGCAGAAAGGCGCGCGCGTGGCTTTTCTGTCCTTCGGCACCCGTCTCGCCGAGGTGCAGAAAGCGGCCGAGGCATTGTCTGCTCGCGGCATCACCCCGACCATTGCGGACGCGCGCTTTGCCAAGCCGCTGGACCGTGATCTGATCCTTAATCTGGTCGAAAACCACGAGGCGCTGATCACCATCGAAGAAGGCGCCGTGGGCGGTTTCGGCAGTCACGTCGCGCAGCTCTTGGCCGAGGAAGGCGTGTTTGATCGCGGGTTCAAATACCGCTCGATGGTCTTGCCCGACATCTTCATTGATCAGGCCAGCCCGGCAGATATGTACGCGGTGGCGGGCATGAACGCAGAACAGATCGAAGCCAAGGTTCTGGATATTCTGGGCGTTGCGACCATCGGTGAAAAACGCGCTTGATCGCCGCGTCTAACTCAGTTCCTTCAACCCCAGCCGCACGGCCCGGTTGGGGTTTTGTTTCAGGATATGCGCCCCAAGGCGGCGGGCGAGGTCCTTGTGCCCTTTCTTGACCGCGCGATTGAACAGCTCTCGCTGGTAGCGCGGGAATTGTCTGCGGGCGCGCAGAAGGGTGTAGAACTCAGCCTCGGTCAGGGTTCCGTTCAACGCCCCCAGAATGATCGGGTGCAAGATTCCCATCTGCAGCAGAGACGACCCCAACCGATGCCCCAACAGCGGCGCGCGCAGATGCGAGACGTTGGCGTTCGTGAACCGCGCCGCGTGTCCCGCATCCAGCGGCTCATAAGGGTCATAAAGGATCGACACCCGTCGTGCGGCCTGACTGACCTGCGCGGCATCGCCATAGGGGCCGGTAAAGTCCCGATCCCACACGGTTTTATAGCGCGTCTCCCACGGAACAACGGACTTGTCGACCGTGCTTTGTGGTGAGATCGCAACCACATCGCAGCCCGGTGCTGCCGGAGAAAAGGCACAGGCCGCATAGCCACCCATCGAGGCCCCATAGAACACAACGCGCTGAAACTGCTTGAAGAAACCGCTCTGCTTCAGCTCATCGAATTGGGCATAGACCCAAGGTTCGCGATACCAGGTCCAGCCGCCAGCTATGGCCGAGAGCATCGACCAGTTCTGCTCTTTGATGAAGGAATATCCCCATGGGCGGCGATCTTTACGATTGTTCATCGCCACGTCCAGATTGTCGAAAGTCACGACCAGAGTGTCCTTGGACCGTGGCATAAAAAGCAGCGAGTGCCCGTTCTCACCGGGTCGATACCAGCCGTCCTTGCCTGCAAGATCCGTCGCGATCCGCGCCCAGCTGCTTGCGGCGTCAGTGGGTTCGGGTGGTTTAGGCAAGACCTTCACGCGGGTGACCTCGTGCCCGTCAACCTCATGCATGGCGATCTTTTCATTGGTCCCAAACGCCTTGAGGAAGGGAAACGCGCCCGAGCCTTTGCGGATATCCATGAACAGCCGCGTGTCGGAATGCAGCATCCGGGTCAGGAATTTCTCAAGGAACGGCACCTTGTAGCGATCACCGAACCCTTCGAGGTTACACAGCACGTCCACCGGCTTGATCCGGTCCTCGGAGGTGATGATTTCGATCCGGTCCGAGTCGACCTCATGATCGGTCAGAAAGGTGACATAGTCGGCAATCCACGGCTCCTCTTCGGGTTTGAACTTGCCGCGGCGGTTCACGTCGACCAGCTTGACGTCGCAATCGAACTTGTGATGCAGCGCCAGAACAAAGCTGCGCGCCTTGCCGGTCAAATCCGCGACCGAGCGGACCTCGGTCAGGTCGACCTCATCAATCAGCGCGCCGTCAAACACCGTGTGCCCACGCCCTTTGATCGGCGCGAGGACGGGGTTGATGCCCGTCTCGGCCACAAGCTTGGCAAGATATGTGCCCTTGGGCGGCAGGCCGTTGTGATGATTGCCCAACTGGCGCTTGTTCGAGGCCCAAAGATGCAGTGCCGTGGTGTCTTCGGTAATCAGCTGCTTGGCCAGCGCCACACGACGCATGAACTTGTACCGCTCGGGGAAGGTGACCGGGTAGAAGGCGCTGACCGGCAGGGCGCAATGTTCCCAATCCATGGCATGAACAAAATGGGTCACCATCATCGGCCCCCAGACACCCCATGGCTGCTGTGTGATGTGAACTGGGTCGCCACTTTCCGCCGCCTGCTGCATGGCGCGTTGTTTCGCCTTAGGCAGAAACGGTGCGATGGAATAGCGATCCTCGGTGAAGTCCAGCATCTGGCGCAGCAGCTCACTGTCCGAAGGCATCCCCAGCACCGCGTTGTTGATCCGAGGCGAGTCCGGCAGCTCATACCCAAAGACATAGTCGCTGTCATAGGTCATGGGACGGTGGCAGAAGACATCCGTGTCGATCCAGATCATGCCGGGGCATTTCTGGATCATGTGCAGCCGGAACCAATCGGCGAACAGCGCGAAGGAGTTCTTCTGTTCGTATTTGATGAAATCGTCGGTATCTATGATCTCGCGCCCGTCGCGGCGGATCACACCATCAGGGACGTTGGGGATATCCTCGTAGGAAAACAGGGTGATCTTCTGCCCCTTATCCACAAAGGATTTCAGGCACAGCTGTTCAAGCCAACTGAGCGGGCCACCGATCCATAACGTGCCGACCTCGCGCGTGCGTGCCATCCGCGTATCCTTGTGCCTGCGTGTATTTTGGCACACGCGTCGTTTTCTTGATCCTAAGGTCTTGCGCCGCGCTTGGGTACCGCCAGATTACGCAGCAGGCGCGAATAGTTGGCCGGGCGTGACCTTGCTGCATCCCGTTTTGCGCCGCATAGACAAGACCCAGGCGCCAAAGCAGGCAAGCGAGCAGACAGTCATGAGCAATGAGACTTATACAGTCGTCTCCACGATGAAAAACGAAGGCCCCTACATCATTGATTGGGTGGCGCATTACAAAACGCTGGGCTTTGACCATATTCTGGTCTGCACGAATGACTGCACCGATCCCACCGTCGAAATCCTTGTGCGCCTACAAGAGATGGGGCTGGTCACCCAGCACAACACAATCATTCGCAGCGGCGGGATTCACCGTTCGGCCCTGCGGCAGGCCTCGCGCCGCTACGACATCGTGATGGACGCCAAATGGGTCTTTGTCTGCGATGTGGATGAGTACCTGAATATCCATATGGGCGATGGCTCGGCCCGTGCGCTGGTCGAAGGGTCCGGTGCGGATGCGGATGTGATCTCTGTGCCTTGGCGGATATTCGGCCCAGACCACATCGAACGGTTCGACGATGCGCCCGTTACCCAGCAATTCACCATGGGCGAATTCGAATGGGACGCAAAGGATCGTCCCAAAACCGGTAAATTCGTCAAGTCCCTCTACACCAACCAGCACAAATTCAAGCGGATGGGCCTGCATGCGCCGGTGTCTCTGGATGAGCATATCCCGGACACGAAACGAGTTTTGCCCGGTGGCGGGGACTATGTCATCGACGGTAAGCGCACCGAGAACCCGCCCCTGTTTACCCATGCGCAGGTCAACCACTATGCGTTGCGCTCAATGGAGAGTTTTCTGATCAAACGCGCGCGCGGACGGGCGAACCACAGCCACCACGTGCTGGGCATGGAATACTGGGACAGGTTCAACCTCAACGACGAGAAAGACACCTCGATTGAGCGATACGCCCCCAAAAGCAACAAGCTAGCGGATGAGTTGAAATCGGACCCGGTTTTGGGCGATCTGCATGCACGGGCGGTCGAATGGCACCGGCGCAAGGCAGCCTCAATGAAGCTGGATCCGGAAATGGATGAACTTGTAAACGGGCTAAAAGCCGCCCTTTAGGCTCTAATGTTGGGTTTCCCCATCATGATCGACGGTAAAGAACCAATCTTTGTCGGGGTCACGCTCCAGCACGTCATCCGGAATGGATGAAGGGCCTTTGAGGAACACATTCGCCCCGAAATGCCGGTGCAGGCGCGCAAGCTTTTCCAGGCGCGCGCCGGTCAATTCGACGTAGAAGGCGGCGTAGTTCGGCGTAGCTTTGAGCTCTGCGATCTTGGCACGGTGGCAATCTACCGAATGGGCATGCGCGGCGGCGATCTCGGGATCGCTGAGCAGGCGGTCCAGTTCGGCCTGCATTGCTGGCACCATACGCGCGATGGAATGATCCTCGGCGTAGTTGTTGTTCATGCGGAACCAGTAGGCGAGGCCCTGATCCCGCTCAACATGGTTCACCCGGCCCCTGTCGCGCTTGACCAGAAAGCTCTCGGCCGAGCGGACGGCGTAGTGGTTCAGTTGCACCAGATCATAGCCATAGGTGTTTATCGTGGACCGCCAGCCATTGCGAAACATCGAGCGCGGCATCGGCGCACCGGACCCGTTGACCCAGTTGATCTCCTCCCACAATTGCGGATTGAGGCCCTTGGGGCGATGCACGCCGAGCTTTCGGAACAGGCCGATATTGCGGAACAGCGTCTTGAATCCCCAGGCCTGATGCGGCTTGCGGGCATATTCCGGGGCGCAGCGCTGGAACTGTTCGATTATGGGCCTGTCCTCGAACCCGTGTAGGTCTCCGTTACCGAACAATCGCCAGGTCATCGCGATCATGTTGGCGTCAGGCACGGCGGCAAACAGCGCGTCCAGAGTGCCGTCGCCGCATTTGATGTTCACGTATTCATCCACATCAATGCAGGCGACCCACGTGGCGTTTTTGACGATCTGCTCATCATCTGCGGAATGCAGGGCCGCGTGCTGCGGGCGCATGTCCATCTGACGGAACGGGTTGTCGCGATGCTGAACCAGGCCTTTGCTTTTCAGCATCTCCAGCATCGTATCAGTGCCGTCGGTGCAGTCATTGGTGTAGATCAGGAAATCATCGAACCCGATGGCCCGGTGATAGGCGAGCCATTCCAGAATGAACGGGCCTTCGTTCTTCATCGTGGTCACGATGGCACAGCGTCCGCGCCCTGTTTCCTTTGAGGTGACCTCCAACTCGGGCATCCGCACCGGTTTGTGCCCCCAGGTCGTGGTGGACAAATGCAACAGCGGCTCATGCTCGATCAGAGAGGTCTTTGGCACGATTTTCGAGATCGAGCGTGTCGGGTGTCGCAAAAGCATATGGCGGTAAAACCCCATAGTTAGGGTCGAATCCGGGCGCGCATTTCCGACCCGGACCAACCGCCAGACCGCATCAGGGGCAGACTTGGCCGGCGCGATGCACCAGCGCTGCCGACCGCCCGTGGCATCGAACTGCACACAGATATGATCACCGAAATGCGCCTTTTGTCCCGCACGCACGCGCCACGGATAGCAATGCCGTCCGAACAACGCGATCAGTCCACCCTCGGATGCAACGGCTGCGTCGAAGACGAATGTATCTGTTTCGACCATCAGATCATGCACGTCGATATTTGCCACGGCGCGCGCCTGCGCCAGAAACCGTGTGCGCAAGATCTCATAGACCGAAAACGCGCCAAGCGGGCTGTCCCACGGGCTAGCGGGCGGGATCTCCATCCGGTCCTTGCCCGGAGACTCGCTAACGCAATAGGGATGCGCCTCGGGCGGAAGGTCGGGTTTGCCCAGCGGCACCGGGCTTTGGACCAGAACCACCTGACAGGCCAAGGCATGGCTTTCCAGACCCTCGCGAAGCGCAGCGGCAAACCCGTCCTCAGCACCCGGAGGGGCACGGTCGAGGATCACCGCGGCCTCAAGCCCCTGCGTTTCGATGTGGTAGGCCAGCCACTCCAACACGATCTCTGCGCTTTCGCCGTTGCGTTGGGCGATGAAGGCGTTCTTCTCCTCAAACAACGCGCATTCGGAGGGCGCGCAACTCAGATCAAAGGCCTCCCCGCGGATCGAAAATCTAGGGTGGGCGTCCTGCGGCAGGCGATATCGCAGGATTCGCGCGTCGCCCACAGCGCCCATCTCCTCAAGCGTACTGCCATCAGGGGGGATGACTTCCTCAGCCACAATCAAACGATCGAAGAACAACGTGACGACCTGCGCGCCATCGTCCTGATGCACGACCGCATCGAGCAGGATCGCGACACCCAAATCCTGACCTGCAAGCTGCCGTTCGATCAGCCCCATCACTCGGCCGCCTTTGACAAAAGCGAGACCTGTCGGGCAACAAACGCAGCCCCCTCTTGAGCGGAGGGAGGGATGCTGTTGACCAGCCCTAGGCGGAACTCCAGCCGCACGGCCTCGATATCTTGCTGCAAGGCCGCATAGGCGGCGCGGTGCCAGTTCAGGCAGGCCTCATGCGCGGCAGTTACGCCGGGCAGCTCCATCAGGTTGGCGTAAACAGCACGGGTCGCGTTCATCATTGCGGAAATGCTTGTCTCTTTGACCGTGTTCCAGTTGCGCTCGGCCCAATAGGTCACCCCGATTTCGCGCTCCGTGTGGTTCGGCAAACCGCGCGCGCGTTTAACCATGAACTCTTCGCGCGAGCGCAAGGCATAGTGGTTCAACCAGACCTGACGCGCGTCCACAGGCAGACCATAGAGCGAAATCGCGCTATCATTCCACACGAAGCCCACCGGCAGGTCCGCCCCATCCGGCCCGATCCAGCGCGCAGGTTTTGACGGTTTGCTGCGGGGCCGATGCACCCCCAGCTTTTGAAACGCCGCCGGACGGTGGAGCGTCTTGAACAGGTGGCCAAGAGGAAAATGTAGGTCCTCGGGCGCGGCTTGCGTGAACCTCTCGGGCGTTAACCCGCTTTCACGCTGTACTTGACCACCCGTGCCAAAGAACCGCCACGGCAAGGCAAGAGCATCGAAAGATCCCGACGCCGCCTCGAACCGGGTCAACAAATCCGGCAGAGTGGCATCCCGCAGACACAAGAATTCATCACAATCGAAAAACAGCGCCCAGTCGGCCGAAGCGTAAGCCGGGTGACCTGAGGCGTGTTTCAACGCCTGCCACTGCACGGCCTTGTTGCCCTTTGGGGTGAAGGGAAGATGCTCAATCCGCGCATCCTGTGCCAGCGCCTTCAGCAACGCGTCGGACCCATCCGAGCAATCGTGGCTCAGCACCAGAAACCGGTCGACGCCTGCCGCAAGGTGATGGGCCAGCCATTCCACTAGAAACGGCCCGTCATCCTTCTGACATGTGATGCCCAATAGGGTCATGCATGACCTCTGACTGCTCTTGGTCTTTTCATTCACTTATAGGCAGATCGGAACAGGAAAGCCACGCGGTTGATCAGGTAAGGATGCCCTTGACGGGCGTCAAAAAACAACGCCCCGCGTCTGGAGGAACGCGGGGCGGGTGTTGCGGCAGTCAGGGAGGAGGAGACCGCCGCAGGAACTTAAGGCGCGTTAGTTCACGGCCTTGGCATCAACCACATCTTTTTCGATGGCCTTGCTCGAGGAAATCTGAATCCGGCGTGGTTTCAACGCTTCGGGCACTTCGCGCTTTAGGTCGATGTTCAGCATGCCGTTCTCATGGCTGGCACCGGTCACGCGGACATGGTCGGCCAGAGCAAAGCGGCGCTCAAACGCACGGGTGGCGATACCGCGGTGCAGATAGCTGCGGTCCTTGTCCTCGGCGGCTTTCTTGCCAGCCACGATCAGTGCGTTTTCCTTCACCTCGACGGACAGGTCTTCTTCGGAAAAACCGGCGACCGCGACGGAAATCCGATAGGTGTCGGCGTCGGTTTTTTCGATGTTGTATGGGGGATAGCTGGGCTGTGCCACGTCGTTGGTCAGAACGCGGTCCATCATGTCGGCGATCTGGTCGAAACCAATGGTGGCGCGGTGCAGCGGTGCAAAATCAAATGTACGCATGTGTCGTTATCCTCATCCTAGAGCGATTTACGATGTTCAGCCCTCCGATCTGGACGGGCCCTTTGTGATACCGGACCCCTTTGTGGCAATCCGATACAAATCACATGGGTAGCAATTTGGGTAAGTTCAACCCCCGCCAGAGCTGATGAATTTCGCGCCTGAACCGGACTTGCCCGAACCCACCTGCAATCTGCGGATCGTGGCTTTGGGTTGGGGGGCATCGCGCCGCATGATCGCCTTGAGTTCGGAGACGACCGGAGACAGTTCCATTCCAAAGCCGATCTTGCGCCCCCCACTCTCACCAATGGCGGAGACAACCGAAAGAATCTGCCAGCGCGAGCCGTTTTTGGTCAGAACAGCCGACCCTGATGAGCCAAAGGTGACGTCGCAATCAAAGGTGATCAGCCCGTCTTGCCGATCCAGGATTCGACAGGATTTTTCGCGCGTTATGGCCTCGGACCTGCCTCGCCCGTAAGAGGCGATACTGAGTTCCGAGCCGATGACGGGCCCCTGATACAAGACGAACGGATCGGCAATCGAATAGGGTATCGGCTCATCCAGCCGCATCAGCGCCACATCCTCGCGGACGCCTTGAGACGACAGAGGGTCATTGGCTCCATAGCTTGGAAGCGTGGCAATCTGCACCACCTTGCGCTCGGCCAGGGCGACGCCATTGCTCAGCCCAGCGCGGAACGTCACCTCGCCCGGCTCATAGGCCTGTCTGGTGCGTTTATCCAAGGCGCAATGGGCGGCTGTCAGCACCATATCCTGCGCAATCAGCGTTCCCGTACAGAAAGACCGCGTGCCGACATCAAGCCGGCCGATCGCCTCCCACCCGTAGAGGTCATCGCGATCGGTAAGCGTGCGTTTGTTGCTTTGGGCCTGCGCTGCCGTGGCCACCAAAGAGGCGCACAGGACGAAAAGGGCAATAGCGCGCATCATGGCCGGATAAACCTTGCCCCGACATTCTTGCCAGACCCGGTGTTGCCAGAAGACAGGCCAAACCCATTTCCATTGGACAGTTCCGCCTGAAGCAGCTGCAGCGATCCATCCAGCGCGGTGCCCAGCGACACGTTTTCCCCGTTAAGCTCGGCTTTGGCCGACACCACAGACACGATACGCGGACGCTCACCACTAAGAGAGAAAATCGGCGCGCCAGAGGCCCCGAAATCGACATCGCAGGACATTACCAAAACGCCCCGATGCCCGGCCATGACCGAACAAACCTGCTGCAGCGACGGGGCCTCGGCCCGGTCATGCGCGTAGGACACGACCCCCACCTGCTCGCCTTGGTCGGGGCGCGCGCCGGTCTCAAAAGGAATAACGGTGGTGTTTCGGACCGGCTGCCAGAGTTCGATCAAGGCCAGATCATAGCGGACACGGTCGCTGGTGGCCCTGCCATTATAGACATATTTCGGATGAATCACGGCCTGACGCGCTGGACGATAGGCCGAGGCGCTTCCACGTCGCCAACCTGCCAGAAACTCGATCCGCGACGGGTCGATTCGCTTCTTGGTGTGTTTTTCGAACAGGCAATGCGCGGCTGTCAGCACCAGCGTGGGCGAGATCAGCGCGCCGGTACAAAACCCGGTGCCATCAATATCCAGCCGCCCCACGGCCATCCATTGCCGCCCGGAATCCGACGTCTCGAGGCTTTTCAGCCCGGTATCCTGCGCCGAGGCAGCCATTGGCAGCACACTCAGCACGATGGCCTTGATCCAGTTGCGCACGCGGTTCTCCGGCTATCCGTTCCGGTCAACTGTTCTACGGGTCGCGTGGGGCGAAAATAGGGCAGGTCGGCTTGGCGGAAATTTCCTGTTCAACTGATGCCAAGGCGCATCATGCCTGCCTAGCGCAGAATAGGTACCTCGGAGGTCGCTCCACCCGCCTGCAAACCACGCGGCTCGGGACCTCCGGTAGCCCAATCCAGCAGCTCGACTGTATGGACGATCGGCAGCTTGGTTCCCGATCCGATCTGCATCATGCAGCCGATATTCCCCGCCGCAATCAGGTCGGGCTTCTTCGCCTCAAGCGTGCGCACCTTGCGCTGCTTTAGCTGGCCCGAGATCTCGGGCTGCATCAGGTTATACGTGCCCGCACTGCCGCAACATAGATGGCTGTCAGCGGGTTCAACAACCTTGAAGCCAGCGCGTTTCAGCAGGTCTTTCGGGAAGGTCTTGATCTGCTGACCATGTTGCAGGGAACAAGCCGCGTGATAGGCCGCGGTCAGCCCTTGATCCGACTGCTCAGGTAGATCCAATTGCATCAGCACCTCGCTGATATCCATGGCAAGGGCCGACACCCGTGCCGCGTCCTGTGCCAGAGGGTCATTTCGGAACATGTGCCCATAGTCCTTGACCGTCGTCCCACAGCCCGAGGTGTTAATGACGATGGCGTCCAGCCCATCCCCATCCATTTCACGCACCCAAGCACGGATATTGCTTGCAGCCGCCGCGTGGCTCTGCTTGCTTTTGCCCATGTGGTGGGTCAGCGCACCACAACATCCGGCCCCTTCGGCGACAACCACCTCGCATCCCAACCTGGTCAGAAGACGGATCGTTGCGTCGTTGATATCGGTGTTCAGCGCCTTTTGCGCACAGCCCGTCATCAAAGCCACACGCTTTTTGCGCGGCGTTTTGGGCGCAAAGCTCTGCGGGTCGTCATTGCGACTGACCGGAGGGATATGTTTCGGCGCCATGTCCAGCATCGCCCGCAGCCGGGCATCTGGCATCAGAAACCGGAACGGACGCCCCAGCTTGGCCCCGATCAAGGCCCAGCGAAATCGCATCGGATAGGGCAAAATCTGCGCCAGAACCCAGCGCAGCACACGATCGGACAATGGGCGCTTGTAGTTGTTTTCAATATATTCGCGCGCGTGATCAACCAGATGCATGTAGTGCACGCCCGACGGGCAGGTCGTCATGCAGGCCAGACAGGACAGGCAACGGTCGATATGTTTGACCGTCTTCTCGTCCGGCACACGCTCATTCTCAAGCATATCCTTGATTAGGTAGATACGGCCGCGTGGGCTGTCCAACTCATCGCCCAGCACTTGATAGGTGGGGCAAGTGGCGGTGCAAAACCCGCAATGAACACAGCTGCGCAGGATCTCGTTCGAGCGCTTGATCGCCGGGTCTTGCAACTGTTCTTCGGTGAAAGTCGTCTGCATCGGCCTACCCCATCAATCCCGGATTAAACAGAGCTTTTGGGTCGAACCGCTGCCGCAAACCTTGGCTCAAGGCTGCAACCGGTGCGGGTTCCGGTTGGAACCGGCCCAGCGCCTGAACGGTCTCGGCCTTCGCCCGCACAATAGAGGCGTGGCCCTGAAAACCGCCAAGACGCGCGCGAACATCGGTGCCCTCATCCACCAAAGCCCAGATCAAACCGCCACCCCAATCGAGCAGGAGTTTATTCGCCTCAAGCCGCGCAGTGATTTCCGGCGCATCGCTGGGCTTGACCGAGATACGCCAGACATCGCCCTCTTTCCCCGCGAACGGGGTCACGTCCCGGATCGCGCGCCAGGTGGCATCTGAATCCTCAACAACGGCGACCTCGCCGAACCCGGACAGCACATCCTGCAATCGCCCGACACGATACGCAACCGAGTCCGCAAACCCCTCAACCCGCAACAAGGCCTGACCTGTTTCGGGGGCAAAGGCAGCCCCGCTCACCTCATAAGGTGACCTCAAAGCGGCAGACAGAACCTCAACCGCGCCCGAGGCATGGGCAACCGGCACGCCCAGGGTCACGAACGCTTCGGGTTTCGGCAACACTTTCAAAGACACTTCGGTCAGCACCCCCAGCGTCCCCCAGGAGCCCGCCATCAGCTTGACCAGATCATAGCCGGTGACATTCTTCATCACCCGCCCGCCATTCTTCACGACCTGCGCTTGCCCATCGACATAGCGCACGCCCAGCAGAAAATCCCGACACGCCCCGGCCTGAACCCGCCGTGGCCCCGAGATGTTGGCTGCAACAACCCCGCCAATCGTCGGCTCACCCGAGGCGCCGAGCAGCGCGCGATAGTCCGCAGGCTCGAACGCCAGTTGCTGACCTTCGGCCTCCAGCGCGGCGTCAATCTCAGCCACCGGGGTTCCCGCTTGCGCAACCAAAGTTAGCGCGCCGGGTTCATAGAGGGATATCCCACGCAACCCATCCACATTCAAAACCGACCCCGGGCCATCCACCCCGCGCGTCCCGCCACCTGCAATTCGCACCGGCCCCTGCAACCCGGCCACGATCTCGGCCAGCTCCGTTTCTGTCTCAGGTCTCATGACACTTCTTCTGTTCCAAAATACCTCGGGGGGACGGGGGCAGCGCCCCCTATTCCGCAGCCATCCGGCGCGCCTGTGACACGTCCAGCGGAAACACCTTGGCCGGATTCAACAGCCACTGCGGATCGAACACATCCTTCACCGCCATCTGCGCTTCAAGATCGGCCGCGCTATATTGATGCGACATCAGATCCCGTTTCTCGATGCCCACCCCGTGCTCTCCGGTCAGGCAGCCGCCCACATCTACGCAAAGCTTCAGGATATCGGCACCAAACGCCTCGCATTTCTCCAGATCACCGGGCTTGTTGGCATCAAACAGGATCAGCGGGTGCATATTGCCGTCGCCTGCGTGGAAAACATTGCCGACGGGCAGGCCATAGTCCTCGCTCAACTCGCCGATGCGGCGCAGAACCTGTGGCAGCGCCGAGACCGGGATCGTGCCGTCCAGACACATGTAGTCGTTCATCTGCCCCATCGCGCCAAAGGCCGATTTCCGACCCAGCCAGATCTTGGCGCTTTCCTCAGCGGACTGGCTTTCGCGCAGTTCCACCGGGTTGTGACGTTTCGCGATCTCGACGATCTTTGACAGCTGATAGTCGATCTCGGCATCCGCGCCTTCAACCTCGACAATCAACAGTGCGTGGCAATCGGGGTAGCCGGCATGGGCGAAGTTCTCACACGCCCTGATGCAGAGCGTATCCATGAACTCGATCGCGACCGGCAAGATACCCGACTTGATGATGTCCGATACGCACTGACCGGCGACCTCATTGTCATCGAACCCCATCAGAACAGGCCGCGCGCCTTCTGGTTTGCGCAGGATGCGCAGCGTCGCCTCGGTCACGACGCCAAGCTGCCCTTCCGAGCCGCAGATCACGCCCAATAGATCCAGCCCGCCGGAGTCCAGATGTGCGCCGCCGATCTCGACCACGCTGCCATCCATCATCACCATGGTCACGCCCAACAGGTTGTTGGTTGTCACGCCGTATTTCAGACAATGCGCTCCGCCCGAATTCATCGCGATGTTCCCCGCAATTGCGCAAGCCAACTGGGAGGATGGGTCGGGCGCGTAGAAGAAATCCTCCTCTTCTACTGCGCCGGTCACGCTGAGATTGGTGCGGCCGGTCTGAACGCGGATGAAACGGTTGTCATAGTCGGTCTCCAGCACGTCATTCATGCGCGCGACGCCAAGGATCACACAATCCGCCGTTGGCAGCGCCCCGCCGGCCAACGAAGTCCCCGAGCCGCGCGGGACCACCGGCACGCCCTCGTCATGGCAAATTCGCAGCACGTCCGAGACCTCCTGCGTGGTCGATGGCAGCACCGCCAGCATGGGCGGGCAACGATACGCGGTCAGCGCATCACACTCATAGGCCCGAGTCTCTGACGGGTCGTGAATCACCGCATCCTCAGGCAAAACCTGCAGCAATCGCGCCAGAACGGCCTGCTTTCGCGCAAGCACTTCAGGATTTGGCTGGGGCATTTCCATGGCTGATCCTCAAATTTGGTAAAATAATATTACCAATTTCTCCGTCTGGCAAGTTTTATGATCTGACCCTACTGTCGCGCCATGACCTGGATTGATCGCGCGCTTATGTTTTCGACGCTGGACTATGCCGCCGTTTTGCTTTTGCTGGCGGCATGGCAATGGATCGGCTGGAAGATCGAACACCCCTCGCCGGGCAAGCTTTCGGTTGCGATGATGATGGACGACTTTCGCCGTGGCTGGATGCACGAGATGGTCACCCGCCAGCCCCGCATGTTCGACGCGCAGGTTGTTGCGGCGATGCGGCAGGGCAGCACCTTCTTCGCCTCAACCACGATGATCGCCATTGGCGGCGGGCTGGCCTTGTTGGGCAATACCGAACAGCTGGCGGGCGTTGCCAGCGATCTGGCCATCGGCAGCGCCCCTGCGTTGGTGTGGGAGATCAAGATCCTCGTCGTGATCCTGTTTCTGGCAAACGCATTTCTAAAATACGTCTGGGCGCACCGCTTGTTCGGCTACTGCGCCGTTCTGATGGCCGCCGTGCCGAATGAACCCGATGACCCGGAAGCCTACCCGCGCGCCGCGCAAGCCGCCGAGATCTGTGTGACCGCCGCCCGCAGCTTCAACCGCGCGCTCAGGGCCACCTACTTCGCGCTTGCCTCGCTCGCGTGGTTTCTTGGCCCCATCGCGTTGATCATCGGCACCGTGATCACATTTGGTGTTCTCTACCGGCGTGAGTTCGCATCACATTCGAGAACGGTGCTTCTGACCTTGCCCCCTGACACCAAGACGTGATCCCTATTTCGCAACCAATTCCTTAGGATCTGACCATGCGCTACCTGATTCTGACCGCTTTCCTTGCCACACCCGTTCTTGCGGATCCGCCGACCATCGAGAGCGTCTCGGCCAGCCGCAGCGGGGATGCGTGGCGTTTTGATGTGACGATCCGGCATCCGGATACCGGATGGGATGACTACGCCGACGGCTGGCGCGTGCTGGACATGGAGGGGGCCGAGCTTGGCATGCGCGTATTGCATCACCCGCATGTGGACGAACAGCCCTTCACCCGCTCACTGAGCGGCGTCTCGATTCCCGAAGACACCACGCAGGTGCAAATTCAGGCTCGCGACAACGTCGGCGGTTGGAGCGAAGACACCACGGTCATCAACCTGAACTGAGGTTCAGAACACCCCGAGGCTCAGCCCAGCCGCCATAGCCGCGCCGATCTCGCGGCACTGATCCAGCTGGTCTTCGGGGATTGTCTTCTCAGCCAGTATCGCCTCAGGCGATTGAGCATGGGTGCAAATAATCAAAGGCGGCTGCACCTCTTTCAACCGCCAGCCGGTGGCGATACGAGAGGTTTGGCGGGCGGCGTTCTCTCCGTCAGACCCGGCGCAGATCATCTGGGCGTAGGGGCGGCCTTCGATCCGGCCCAGAACGGGATAGTAGCTACGATCGAAGAACTCTTTCATCAGGCCCGAAATCGCGGCGAGGTTTTCGGGGGCGCAGAAAATGTAGCCGTCCGCGGCCAGCAGATCGTCGGACCCGGCCTGATCTGCGGTTCTCAGGACGATATCTGCCTCATCCCTACCGGCCTCGGCCGCTGCTTCGGCCATTTGCCGAGCACCGCCGGTGCGCGAATGATAGACAATCAGAAGCTGCGCCATGTCAGACCCGTTTCAGACCCGGTGATAGGGGCCGCCCGACAGGATGGTTGCGGCCCGATAGAGTTGCTCGGCCAACATCACACGGACCAGCATATGGGGCCAGACCATGGACCCGAATGAGATGGAAAAATCCGCCTCAGCGCGCAGTGAAGGGTCAATTCCATCTGCTCCACCGATGATCAGCGCCAAATCCTGCCGCCCGGCGTCGCGCCAGTTTCCCAGCTTTTGGGCAAAATCCGGTGAAGACATCAGCCGTCCGCGCTCATCCAGCGTACAGATCACAGCGCCTTTGGGCAGTGCCTTGCGCAGCAGACCGGCCTCGGCGCCCATCCCTGCGTTTTTCTTGTCTTCAACCTCGATCACCCGCGCAGGCCCAAGGCCCAAGCCACGGCCGGTGCGGTCGAAACGGGTCAGGTAATCGTCAAGCAGGGTCTTCTCGGGTCCGGCGCGCAATCGCCCGACCGCAACTATGCTGATACGCATATCTCTCTCGCCTCCGGCCCTTCAATAAAGGCCGGGATGGCGCCTCAGTTGGCTGAGGCGCTGCCGCCCGCAGGCTGCCACATCTTTTCCAGCTGGTAGAATTCACGCACTTCGGGGCGGAAGATATGGACGATCACGTCGCCCGTATCGATCAGCACCCAGTCGCCGGCATCCTTGCCTTCGACCTTCGAGGTGAAACCGAATTCCTGCTTGATGCGATCTGTCAGCTTTTCCGCCATGGCTGCGACCTGACGGGTCGACCGACCCGAGGCAATCACCATATGATCCGCAACAGAAGACTTACCTTGCAGGTTGATCTGCACGACGTCTTCGGCCTTGTCGTCGGAAAGTGAGGAAAGGATACGCTCAAGCAGCTTGTCGCTGATTGACTGAGAGTGGGCCATTACACTGGCCCCGTCATCGGCGGGCAAACCCGCCTGGGTATGTAGAGACAGGACATAGTCCTCCTTTGCTGCGCGCCGTAAAACCCGGCGCAGGGTAAAATCAAGGTAGCAAGCGACCCATGACATTTCAATGAAGCAGGCCTGATGCCTCGCATGAATGTGCCCTGATGGCATCTGGGGGCCTTACAAGACCTTGATAGACTCGGCCAGTGTCTATATCTGACCGGAATATGAGACTCAATGTAGCCCAACTTCAAAATCTGGAAGACCGCGCGCGGTTGCGCGAACGGTTCTATGGGGCTGCCCGCACGGTTCTGGCCCGCCTATCGGCGACCTAAGCCACCTCGCCAGCTATTTCTCATTACATACGGGAGAGGACCGATGTCCCCCAAAACACTCTATGACAAGATCTGGGATGCCCATGTCGCGCATGAAGCCGATGATGGTACCTGCCTGCTTTATATCGACCGCCACCTGGTTCACGAAGTCACCAGCCCGCAGGCGTTCGAAGGCCTGCGCATGGCGGGCCGCAAGGTGCGCGCGCCGGAAAAGACGATTGCCGTGCCGGACCACAACGTTCCGACCACTCCGGATCGTGTGAACGGGATCGAAAACCCCGAATCGCGTATTCAGGTCGAAGCGCTGGACAAGAACGCCAAGGATTTCGGCATTCACTACTACCCAGTGCACGACGTGCGTCAGGGCATCGTCCACATCGTGGGCCCCGAGCAAGGCTGGACCCTGCCGGGCATGACCGTTGTTTGCGGCGACAGCCACACCGCGACCCACGGCGCTTTTGGTGCTTTGGCCCACGGCATCGGGACGTCCGAGGTTGAGCACGTTCTGGCCACCCAGACCCTGATCCAGAAGAAGTCCAAGAACATGAAGGTCGAGATCACCGGCAAATTGCAGCCGGGCGTGACCGCCAAGGACATCACTCTGGCCGTGATCGGTGAGACCGGCACCGCTGGCGGAACCGGCTATGTCATCGAATACTGCGGTGAAGCGATCCGCGATCTGTCGATGGAAGGACGCATGACCGTCTGCAACATGGCGATCGAAGGTGGCGCGCGCGCTGGCCTGATCGCGCCGGACGAAACCACGTTTGAATATGTCAAAGGTCGCCCGCATGCTCCGAAAGGCGCTCAGTGGGAAGCGGCGCTGGACTGGTGGAAAACGCTCTACACCGACGAAGGCGCGCATTTTGACAAGGTCATCACGCTGCGCGGTGAAGATATCGCGCCGGTCGTCACATGGGGCACCAGCCCCGAGGATGTACTGCCGATCACCGCGACCGTTCCGCACCCTGAGGACTTCGAGGGCGGCAAAGTCGACGCGGCCCGCCGTTCGATCGAATATATGGGTCTGGAAGCCGGTCAGAAGCTCAGCGATGTCGAGGTCGACACCGTTTTCATCGGGTCCTGCACCAACGGCCGCATCGAAGACCTGCGCGCCGCGGCCGAGATTCTGAAGGGCAAAAAGATCAAGGACGGCATGCGCGCCATGGTCGTGCCTGGTTCGGGCCTCGTGCGCCTGCAGGCCGAAGAAGAAGGTCTGGCGGATATCTTCAAAGAGGCCGGTTTCGAATGGCGTCTGGCGGGATGCTCGATGTGTCTGGCGATGAACCCCGACCAGCTGCAACCGGGCGAGCGCTGTGCCGCGACTTCGAACCGCAATTTCGAAGGTCGTCAGGGGCGTGGTGGGCGGACTCACCTGCTGAGCCCGGCAATGGCTGCCGCCGCGGCAATCACAGGACGGCTGACAGACGTCCGTGAATTGATGTAAGGTCCCCTCATATCTAGATATTTGAGGGATTGAACAAATGAGTGACTGGATCAAATGGCTCCTGCTGGGGCTCCTATCCATAGCGTTCGGTATCTTTGTGCTGGGCGCACCTGTCGTGGCATCTGTCGCCGTGACGGTGGTAACCGGCGTGTTGCTACTGATCTCGGGCGTGCTGCAGGTTGTTGGCGGCTTCACAGTTGAAGGCGTTGGCAACAAAATCCTGTCACTCATCATGGGTGCGGTCATGCTGTTTCTGGGCTGGTCCTTTCTGGATCACCCGCTGCAGGGTACGCTTACGCTGGCGACCGTAATGCTGATCCTGTTCATGGCAGGCGGCATCGCGCGGATCATTCTGTCGTTCCAGATGAAGGGAACGCAGTTTTTCTGGCCCACGATGATCTCGGGCATCTTGTCGATCGTCCTCGCAGGCATCATCTGGAGCTATGTCGGGCAGCAACCGCAGGCTCTGCTGAGCATTCTGGGGATCTTCCTGGGCATCGAGATGCTGTTTAACGGGTTCGGATTGGTCTTCATGGCGTTCTTCGTCAAGAACGCACCCAAAGACGAAACAACTGAAGCGAAAGAAGCTTAAACGCGAGGCACGGGCGCGGCCCTACCCCGCAGGAGTGTAGACATGGAAAAGTTTGACAAAGTCCACGGGGTGGCCGCCCCAATGCCGCTGATCAATATCGACACCGATATGATCATCCCCAAAGTTCACCTGAAGACTATCAAACGGTCCGGCCTTGGTGTCGTTCTGTTTGACGAGATGCGCTATCACGACGACGGGCAGGAGAATGAAGAGTTCGTTCTGAACAAACCCGCCTATCGCGAGGCCGAGATTCTGGTGGCCGGCGACAATTTCGGCTGCGGATCCTCGCGCGAACACGCACCTTGGGCGATCAAGGATTTCGGCATCAAGGTCGTGATCTCGACCAGCTTCGCCGACATCTTCTTCAACAACTGTTTCAAGAACGGCATCCTGCCCATCGTGGTCGAAGAAGAGCATCACGCGGTTCTGATGGATGACGCGCACAAGGGTGAAAACGCCCGCATGACCGTGCATCTGGAGGACCAGAGGATTACCACTTCGGACGGTGTTGAGATCACCTTCGACATCGACCCGCACCGCAAGCACTGCCTGCTGAACGGTCTGGACGATATCGGCCTGACGATGGAAAAAGACCATCACATCGACAAGTTCGAGGATCACGCCGGTCAGGCCCGTCCCTGGGTGTGATTCTGGGGACGAATCTGTTGATACTCAACCTAACGGAGTCGCCAAGGTGGCTCCGTTCGCATTCTTGGGGTTGAAAATCCGAGAAACACAACATGTAGGTCTCAAATTGAGATACACGTCGGATTTGCGTCGAAATTGATGCAATCCCGCACCAGTTGCGCCATCATTTTGCCCGAAATCACGTGTTATCTGCACCCTGGCTTGAGCGAATTACCGCTTATCGTCCATGTTTGGTCGAAAGAGGTATCCGTCATAAAACGCAGGCGACGGGCACAAGTTGGAATGAAGCCGACACAGAATTGGCTGGTTCCGGTTTGAAAAAGGGTTCGGATAGTGATTGCACGCACGACAGGGGCGGCGATACGTGGGATTTTGGTCGCCGTTATGGTGTTGACCCCCGCGTTGTACCTGCCAGTTTCATCGACGAACGGGACCGAGGTCATTGTCTTCCTCGCGATCCTCGCGTTCATCCTGACCTTTGCCGAATATAACTCGGCCTTCCCCAGCTTTATCGAATTCCGTGATGCGCCGCCGGTGAACCGTTTGCGGTTCGTTGGCCTGATGTCGATGGTCACGTTCCTGACGCTGGTCTGCAAAAACGCCTATGCGCCGACTGAAATGACCCGCTTTTCCTACGCGATGGGCTTGTCCGTCGCGAATGTAGTCGATTTTCCCTATTCGCCGGTTCGGTTGATCGTTTTGATGCTGCCCGCAGATGCTGCCCAGCCGCTGGTTGAGCTTGTGCGTGTCGCTGCCAGCATCGCCTACATGGCCGCATTGGTGACCATCGCAAGCTTCGCCTATGCTGTGAAACTGCGCGGCTGGCCGACTGGAAACGGGGCGTTCAATGTGTGGACAAACCTGCCTCTGTTCGACCCGACCAAGGGCGGTGACGTGGTAACACGCCTGCAGCGCGATGGGCGCCTGAACATATGCATCGGCATTCTGTTGCCCTTCCTGATCCCGGCAGTGATGAAGCTGCTGACAAATGTCTTGCTCCCGATCTCGCTGAGCAACCCACAGACCCTGATCTGGACCATGTGCGCTTGGGCCTTCCTGCCCGCAAGCATGATCATGCGCGGCATGGCGACCCTGCGGATTGCCGGGCTGATCGTTGAGAAACGCCGCGCCTATTCCACGACCGAGTCCACTCAGACCGCATGACCCGTGCCCTGATCTTGCTGATGCTGCCTCTGGCAGCACAGGCAGAGGCAGTGCGCGTTGCCACCTATAACACCGAACTCAGCCGTAAAGGCCCCGGACTGCTGCTGCGTGATATTCAACGCGATGACGCACAGGTTCAGGCCGTCGTCGACGTCTTGGTGGCCGTCCAGCCTGACATTCTGGCGTTGCAGGGGATCGACTGGGACATGGATGGTTTGGCGTTGACCGCTTTTGCCGAGGCACTGCGCTCGGCGGGGCTGGACTACCCACATCGTTTTACAGCGCAGCCCAATACAGGGATAGATAGCGGTCTGGATCTGGACGGAGACGGACGTACCCAAGGACCGGGCGACTCGCAGGGTTGGGGCTTGTTCACGGGTCATGGTGGGCTAGCCGTTCTGTCCCGATACGAGATCGCACAGGACGAGGCACAGAATTTCGCGTCCCTGCTGTGGTCAGAACTTCCGGGGGCTGAACTGCCGCTCGTAAATGGCGCGCCCTACCCCTCAGCACAGGCGCAGGCGGCGCAGAGGCTGTCTTCCACCGGGCATTGGGTGGTTCCCGTCACCACGCCTTTTGGTCATCTTAATCTGATGACCTTTCACGCCACTCCGCCGGTCTTCGATGGGCCAGAGGACCGCAACGGCCTGCGCAATCGCGATGAGATCCGGTTCTGGTCCCTGCTGCTCGACGGTCAGCTCGGCCCCGCACCGGAAGGCTCCTTTGTCATCGCAGGCGACGCCAACCTGGACCCCCGCGAGAGCGACGGACGCACCGAGACCGTCGCCGCGCTTCTCTCCGATCCCCGCCTGCAGGACCCCCAGCCCACGACCGCAAAGGGTGACGCCGCAACTGTAGACTGGAAAGCCGTCGGAGAGCTGAGGGTGGACTATGTCCTGCCCTCAGCCGACCTGCAGGTTGTTAACTCGGGCGTGTTCTGGCCCAACCCTGAGGACCCGATGCGCGAGACCGCCCAGCGCGCCAGCCGTCACCGGCTGGTGTGGGTTGATATCACGTTTCAGTAAGGCCTAGAGCGGGCCTGTATAAGTGCCACGCGCAGGATAGTTGTTTCCGAGGGTGAATTTCAGACCGCCAACAATATCCGCCATGGCCGGACGTCCAAATGGCGTTGTCTGCTGCCACGCGTAATACAGCGTCCGGTCCGTAGCGATGTAAAAATGCCCCGGCTCGGCAAAGAAAGCGGGCTCGGCACTGCCTTCACGCGCGGTTGAGATGTTCAGGCCCCAATCCTCACGCGCGGCGGCCAGAGGCAGGCTGTGCCCGACACGCAGACGGGACACACCGGCCTTTTCAGCAGCCTCGGCCGCGCGGTCGGCGGTATCGGTGGTGATCATGATGACCTCGACGCCCAGCGTGGCAAAATCATCCAGCGCCGCTTCGACCTCGGTCATCTGCTTGATACAGATCGGGCAATGCAATCCCCGATACTGGATCACCAGCGTTCCGTTTTCGCCTTTGTCGGCCTCAAGATCGAACACCCCGTGCCCGACTGTTTCAATTTTTAGGCCTGGGGCGGGATTTCCCGGTATCAACATGTATTTTCCTCGTGATTCATCCAGATCGTCTCATTGACCCGGTGCGGCGCAGACGCTAGGCCCTTTGCGACAAAACGCAAGGAGACTGTCGATGTCCAACCCCTCGCTCCTCATCCTGCCCGGAGACGGAATTGGCCCGGAAGTTATGGCCGAAGTGCGCAGAATCATCTCTTGGTTCGACACCAATCGCGGCCTTCACTTTGACGTGAGCGAGGATCTGGTCGGCGGTGCGGCCTATGACGCCCATGGCAAACCCCTGTCGGATGAGACCATGGCCAAAGCCCAAGAGGTAGACGCGGTTCTGCTGGGCGCTGTTGGAGGCCCGAAATACGACGATCTGGACTTCAGCCTGAAGCCCGAACGTGGCTTGCTGCGCCTGCGCAAGGAGATGGACCTCTATTCCAACCTGCGCCCGGCCCAGTGCTTTGACGCGCTGGCGGATTTCTCGTCGCTGAAAACCGATGTTGTAGCCGGTCTGGATATCATGATCGTGCGCGAGCTGACCTCGGGCATCTATTTCGGCGAGCCGCGCGGCATCTTCGAGGAAGGCAATGAGCGCGTGGGCGTTAACACTCAGCGCTATACCGAATCTGAGATCGAACGCGCTGCGCGCTCGGCCTTTGAACTGGCGATGCGCCGGAACAAGAAGCTGTGCTCGATGGAAAAGGCCAATGTCATGGAATCGGGCATTCTGTGGCGCGAAGTGGTGAACGAGGTCGCCAAAGATTACCCCGAGGTCGAAGTCACCCACATGTATGCCGACAACGGCGCGATGCAGCTGGTGCGCGCGCCCAAACAGTTCGACGTGATCGTGACCGACAACCTGTTCGGCGACATCCTGTCGGATTGCGCTGCAATGCTGACCGGCTCACTGGGCATGCTGCCTTCGGCGTCCTTGGGTGCCCCGATGGAGAATGGCCGCCCGAAGGCGATGTACGAGCCGGTCCACGGCTCGGCCCCGGATATCGCGGGCGAAGGCAAAGCCAACCCGATCGCATGTATCCTCAGCTTTGCCATGGCGCTGCGCTACAGCTTTGATCAGGGGGCCGAGGCCGACCGTCTGGAAGCCGCGATCGAGAAAGTGTTGGCCGACGGTGTTCGCACCGCAGACCTGTTGGCCGATGAAGGTGTGACCCCGGTTTCGACCTCGGAAATGGGCGATGCGATCCTGGCCGCGCTGGACGCCAGTGTCTGATCCTCGATCCGTTTGAATTGAAAAAGGCGGCACCTAGTGTGTCGCCTTTTTTTGTGTTTGGACCGCGACGCGTTAGTTCCCGCCGAAGATATCCCGGATCAGGTTGTTGATGGCGCGTTCAAACCCTCCGCCCTGTTTGCGGCGGGGCTGAGGTTGCGCGACCTGCACAGGCGGTTCTGGCGCGATCATCGGCAGAGGCGTGGGCGTCATCCCTTCGGTCACGCGCAGCATCGTCTCTTTCCAGATTTCGGCCGGCAGCCCGCCTCCGGTGACACCGGACAGGGGCGTGTTGTCGTCATAGCCCATCCAGACACCGGCTACGTAGTCGGCCGTGAACCCGATGAACCACGCATCCCGCGCCGCCTGTGTTGTTCCGGTCTTGCCTGCCACCTGCCACCCCGGCAGCTGGGCGCGGCCACCTGTGCCCTCGGACACGACGCGCTCCATCATCCAGATCAGTTCCTTGGCGGCTTTGTCATTGATCACCCGCTCACCAATCCCTGTAGTCGTCACCATCACCGGGGTTTCATCGCCCAGCAGTTTCAACTCGGTCAGGCCGTAGGGTTCAACCGACGAGCCGCCGTTCAGAATACCCGCATAAGCACCCGTCATCTCGATCAGGGTGCTTTCTGAGGCGCCCAGCGCCAGCGCGGGGCCTTGTGCCAGATCGCTGGCGATCCCGAAACCGGTGGCAACCGTACGTACATTGTCGAGACCCGAAATCTCGGCAACTTTCACCGCCGGAATGTTCAGAGAGTTCTTGAGCGCATCCGCCAGCGTGACCTGCCCGTAGTATTTGTTGGTGTAGTTCTTGGGGCACCATTGACCCGATCCGGGGATGTTCACGCAGTAGGGCTCATCCATCACCGTGTCATAGGGCGAATACCCAAGCTCCAACGCGGTGGCATAGACAAAAGGCTTGAACGACGACCCGGTCTGCCGCAGCGCCTGTGTCGCACGGTTGAACGCGCCCGAAACGCGGGTTTTGCGGCCACCGACCATGGCCCGCACCGCCCCATCCGCCGACATCACGACAATCGCGGCCTGTGCTTTCGACCCTTCCCGGACCTTCTCCTGAAAGATGAATTGCAGCGCTTCCTCCGCCGAGGTCTGGATGCGTGGATCCAGTGTCGTGCGGATCACCACATCCTCGGTGGTGTTGCGGGTGAAGAACTCGGGCCCGCTGGCCATGACCCAATCGGCGAAATAGCCGCCTGCACGGGCAGCAGCGGCTTCGGAGAGTTGCGCAGGACGGGCACGCGCTTCACTGGCCTGTGCACCCGACAGGTAGCCCTGCGCCTCCATCAGCCCGACTACAAGTCGCGCGCGATCCTGCGAGCGCTGCAGGTTGTTCGTCGGCGCATAGCGCGATGGGGCCACCAGAAGACCGGCCAGCATCGCGGCTTCTGCCGGAGAAACCTCGGCCGCGGACTTTCCGAAATAGCGCTGGCTGGCCGCTTCGAACCCACGTGCGCCTGCACCCAGAAACGCGCGGTTCAGGTAGATCGTCAGGATTTCGTCCTTGGAGTATTTCACCTCCATCGCCAGCGCATAAATCGCCTCTTTGCCCTTACGCCAAAGCGAGCCCTGACGGCAATCCGCCTCATAGGCGGCCTCCGACTCCCACTCGGTGGGATCGTAAGGCACACCCAGACACAGCAGCTTGGCCGTCTGCTGCGTGATGGTCGAGCCGCCATGGCCCGAGAGCGGGCCGCGCCCCTCGCTCAGGTTGATGCGAACCGCGCTGGCCACACCGCGCGGGCTGACGCCGAAATGGCGGTAGAACCGTTTATCCTCGGTCGCGATGACCGCGTTCTTGAGGTGGGGTGAGACGGTATCGGCGGTGATCACCCCGCCGAACTGGTCCCCGCGCCAGGCAAAGACCTTGCCATCGCGGTCCAGCATCGTCACCGACCCGCGCGCGCGACCATCCAGCAAGGCATCGACATCGGGCAGAGAAGTATAGACCACGCCCACCGCCAGTGCGATCAGCATGGCGACCACGGCCCCAACGCGCCATGTCACGCCCCAGATCAGCCGCCAGATCCAGCGGAACAGACGACGGAAAAAACCACCACCATTGCCGCCCGACCGCTTGCGCGTTTTCTTCCGCGCCGTCTTGCGCGTCGTGGTTTTTCGGGCGGTCGACTTCTTGCCCGCAGGCTTGGCAGCCCGCTTGGTCGTCGAAGGTTTGCGCGCCTTCGAAGGGTATCTTTTATCCGCGACCAGTGTCGGTTTGCGGCGCTTGGACTCAGACATGCTCAAACTCTGCCCGTTTATACTTTTGCCTCACCATACCCTGACGTCCCGCCTATGTTGAGGTCCGATTTTCCGGAACTGCCCTTCCCATTTTCGCCTATTTTTTAATCATCAAGCACTGTTTGTGCAAAAATTGTGCAATATTGCGTCATTTTCAGTCGGTTTCACGTCGGGGAATCGTTCCTTAACGCCCCGACACGCGCTCTTTTTCTGCACGTGCAAACAAGCCGGCCCGATCCGGAGTAGTAGAGGGGACAGACGTGAAACTGATCATTGCGACAATCAAGCCGTTCAAGCTCGAGGAGGTGCGCGAGGCACTGACCGAAGCGGGCGTACGCGGCATGATGGTGACCGAAATCAAGGGCTTCGGCTCGCAATCCGGTCACACTGAAATCTACCGTGGCGCGGAATACGCCGTGAACTTCGTACCCAAGATCAAACTCGAGATCGTGGTACCTGCAACGATGGCCGATCAGATCGTTGAGACCATCACCAACACCGCCAAGACCGGCAAGATCGGTGACGGCAAGATTTTCGTCCTCGATGTCGAGCAGGCCATGCGCGTGCGGACTGGGGAAACGAACGAAGAGGCGCTGTAAGGCGCCCACACTCACTATCATTCGAGGACTAACTATGAACCTGATGAAATCTCTCATCCCTGCTGCCGCGATTGTTGCGCTGCCGCAGATGGGTCTGGCGCAAGAGGCTGCCGCCGAAGGCGAAGCTGCGCTGCACACCCAGTATATCTTCACCACCCTGCTGTTCCTGATGGCGGGCTTCCTGGTCTTCTTCATGGCGGCAGGCTTTGCCATGCTGGAAGGCGGTCTGGTGCGTTCCAAGAACGTGGCCATGCAGATGATCAAGAACGTGGCGCTGTTTTCCATTGCCGCGATCATGTACTGGCTGGTTGGCTTCAACACGATGTACCCGGGCGACTTCAACGGCTTCTTTGCCATTGGCGGCCCAACCGTGCTGGACCCGGTTGGTGTTGACCCTGCCGAGGCCGCATTGGACTATGCCTCGATCGGGTCGGACTTCTTCTTCCAGCTGGTCTTTGTGGCTGCAACCGCGTCCATCGTGTCGGGTGCCGTGGCCGAGCGGATCAAGCTGTTCCCCTTCCTGATCTTCGTCGTCGTCCTTACCGGTATCCTTTACCCGATCTCGGGCTCCTGGCAGTGGGGCGGCGGCTGGTTGTCTGAAGCTGGCTTCTCGGATTTCGCCGGTTCGACCGTTGTACACTCGGTCGGTGGCTGGGCAGCCCTGGCAGGCGTGATCGTTCTGGGCCCGCGTATCGGCAAGTACAAGGACGGCAAAGTCCACCCGATGCCCGGTTCAAACCTTGCGCTGGCCACTTTGGGTACGTTCATCCTGTGGCTGGGTTGGTTCGGCTTCAACGGCGGCTCGCAGCTGGCGATGGGCACCGTGGGTGACGTAACAGACGTATCGCGCATCTTTGCCAACACCAACATGGCCGCCGCTTCGGGTGCTGTTACAGCACTGATCCTGACCCAACTGCTGTACAAAAAGCCTGACCTGACCATGGTCCTAAACGGCGCTCTGGCCGGTCTGGTTTCGATCACCGCTGAACCTCTGGCCCCGACCCTGTTTGGTGCGCTGTGGATCGGTGCAGTTGGCGGTATCATCGTGGTCTTCACTGTCCCGCTGCTGGACAAGTTCAAGCTGGACGACGTTGTCGGCGCAATTCCGGTTCACCTGTTCGCAGGTATCTGGGGCACCATCGCCGTCATCTTCTACGGCGAGGCGTCCTTGGGCACCCAGCTGCTGGGTATCGCGGCCTACGGTGTGTTCACCTTTGTTGGCGCGCTGATCCTGTGGACCATCCTGAAAGCCATCGTTGGCATCCGCGTCAGCGAAGAGGACGAGATCAACGGTCTCGACATGGCAGAGCTGGGCATGGAAGCGTACCCCGAATTCTCGAAAGGGTAAGTGCCACTCAAATAACCATTGGAATGGCTCGGCGCAATGCCGGGCCATTTTACTTTTGTCCGATCCCTTGCACCCTTAACTCTGGTATAAAGCTGAACACTGAACACAGCCGACCAATCAACGGTCGCAAAGACGTACACCTGATCGGGAGAGAATTATGTACAAGGTGCTGGACCAAAGCGAGGGCAATATACTTGGCCTAGAAATCTCCGGCAAAATCGACATCACGCAAGAACGTGAATTGATCGCAAAAGCCGAAGACATACTAAAAGATCACGCCAAGATCAGCGTGCTCGTGGTCGTTGACAAAGGGGTCTCTGCCACATTTGAGGCCGCAATGACTGATCTGAAATGGATCATCAAGAATGTGAAGAAACTTGGTAAGCTAGCGATTGTCGCTGACAGCGTGTTTTTGGGTCATCTTGTCGAGATTGACGCGAAATTTGCCGCTATGCTCGACATCGGTGAAAAGCACTTTACCACCGACGAACTTGATAAGGCGTGGGCTTGGATCAAGTCTTGACCACCTAAGAAAAAAGCCGCGAATTTCGCGGCTTTCTTGATTTCCAAAGGATGACTTAGCAGCCTACATCCACGATTGCTTTTGCCAGAATAGGCACAGTTGTCGCGTTTAGACCCGCGATGTTCAACCGGCTGTCGCCGACCATGTAAATCCCGTGGTCCGCACGCAGTTTCTCAACCAGCTCAGGTGCAGCACCCAGACGTGAGAACATACCGCGGTGTTGGGCGACAAAGCTGAACCGATCCGACCCGGTCAGGCGCTGAAGCTCATCCGCCAGCTGCTGACGCAGGCCCAGCATGGACAGGCGCACCTCTTCCAGTTCGGCTTGCCAGTCGGCACGCAGGGCGTCATCGGTCAGGATCGTGGTTACAACGCGCGCGCCGTGATCCGGCGGGAACGAGTAGTTCTGGCGGTTCAGGAAGGCCAGCGTCGACTGGTTCAGCGAGGTTTGCGCCGCATCATCGCTGATCGCCATCAGAAGGCCGGTACGCTCGCGGTACACGCCGAAGTTCTTCGAGCAGGACGCCGCGATCAGGCAGCGCTTGACCGACGAGGCCACCAGTCGGGTCGCCTGCGCGTCTTCCTCAAGACCGTCACCAAAACCCTGATAGGCGATGTCGATCATCGCCACGAGGCCCAGTTCGTTGATCAGGTTCACCACCTCTTGCCACTGTACGAGGTTCAGGTTTGCGCCGGTCGGGTTGTGGCAGCAGCCATGTAGCAGAACCACGTCGCCCGCCTTGGCGGTTTTCAGGTCCTCGATCATGCCATCAAAATCGACACCACGGGTTTCGCCATCGAAATAGCGATACTGGACAGTCTCCATGCCCAGATAGTTCAGGATCGACAGGTGGTTCGGCCAAGTCGGGTTCGACACGAATACGCGGGCCTCGGGGTTGGCCATGCGGATCATCTCAAACGCCTGACGGCAGGCGCCGGTACCACCGGGGGTCGCTACGGCGGCAATATTGGCGCGCGGTACTGCGTCGCCGAGGATTAGACCGATCATCGCATCGGCATAGGCCGGATCACCTGCCAGACCGGTATAGGCTTTGGTCTCCTGCTCTTCGAGAATGCGCTTTTCGGCGGCCTTGACGGCGCGCATCACCGGGGTCACGCCTTCGGCGTTCTTGTAGACGCCGACGCCAAGATCAATCTTCTGGTCGCGCGGGTCTTCACGGTACATCTGCATCAGCGCCAGGATCTTGTCGGCTGGCTGTGGCTTGAGGTTCTCGAACATCAGTTCTCTCCGGTTGCGACGGGCAGGGTTGGGAAGGCACCCCATTCGGCCCATGACCCGTCATAAAGCGAGTGGTCTTTTTTGCCCATGCGCTCCAGCGCAAGGCTGAGGATCGCAGCCGTGACGCCCGACCCACAGGAGGTGATCGCGGGTTTCGACAGATCCACACCTGCGGCCTCGAACACGGCGCGGCAATCCTCGGGCGATTTCATCGTGCCGTTCTTGTTCAGCAATTGGCCAAAGGGCACATTGCGCGATCCCGGGATGCGGCCCGAGCGCAAACCTTCCCGCGGCTCGGCCTCGGCACCCGCGAAACGCGGGGCCGAGCGGGCGTCGATGATCTCATGATCGGCCAGCTTGGCGG
Organism: Ruegeria profundi; assembly: GCF_049800715.1. Lineage (GTDB taxonomy): Bacteria > Pseudomonadota > Alphaproteobacteria > Rhodobacterales > Rhodobacteraceae > Ruegeria > Ruegeria profundi_A. The sequence continues at coordinate 28,624 of NZ_JBNAFO010000009.1, read as the reverse complement.
CTGCCGAGACCTGGGTCACGTCCCGAACCAGATGGTTCTGCACCCGCACCGTCATGTGGCGATCCCGGATCACAGGCGGCAAGTCTTCGACTTCGCGCCCCTCGGCCTGCCATTTCGGTAGACCACCATCCAGTACAGCGATGTTTTCCTGACCCATCAGCCGGAACAGCCACCAGACACGCGCGGCCGACATCAGCCCGGCCCCGTCATAGACCACCACCTGATGGCCATCGCCCACACCCATGGCACGCAGGCGCGACATGAATTTCTCGACCGGAGGGGCCATATGAGGCAGGTCCGAACGGTGGTCCGAAATGTCATCGATATCGAAGAACCGGGCGCCGGGGATGTGAGCCGCGTCATACTCCGCCTTGGCATCACGGTTCTGCGCAGGCAAGTACCACGAACCATCCAGAATCCGCAGATCCGGGTCCTTCAGATGGGCGGCAAGCCAGTCGGTTGAAACGAGGGTTTTGGGATCGTCTTGCATCAAAGCCTCCCCTAAGCGCGGTTGAGTTTTCCCTATACGCGCAAAGGGCCGTATTCAAGCCGGGTTAGCGCTATTCCGCGCGCCGTTTCAGCCGGAAATACTGAATTATCCCGATCACACTGATGACAATCCAGAACCCCTCGATCAGCATCGAGGCCAGATTGAAGTTATGCAGCAGAGAGTAGGCGATCAGCACCGACCCCAGCAGATTGATCACCGGAAAGGCCAGATCGTCGGAATTCATCATCCGCATCTGCGTCGCAAAATAGGCCGCGACCACGACTAGCGCACCGGCTGATCCCACGGCATCCACGATAGTCAGGCTGTTCAGCACGTCCGTCATTGCAAATTACCCTGAAAGGCCGGGCTACCCGACCGAGGCCAACTCGGCCGGTTGAAAATAGTGATGCATGTTCAGAAAAGCCGCCCCATCTGGCCCGGCGCGATAGCCATGCGGCAGATCGGCGGCAAAGCGCAGCCCCTCACCGGCCTTGAGGGCGACCCATTTGCCATCCTGCAAAACCTCTAGTGCGCCGTTCAGCACAAAGACCTCCTCGGTCACCCCGGCGGCATGGGCCGGGGATTCGTGGCTTTGATTGGCGGCTAGTTCGACATGGAAGGTCTCGGCCCCAAGGGCGGGATCGAAGGGAAAGACGATCTTGACCTGAATGCTGCCCGGAAAGGTCACGGTCCGGAACACGCCCTGCGCACGCGCGTCCGAAGTCCCGATCAAGGCGCTCAGTGGAACCTGAAATCCCTTGGCGATTTTCCACAGGGTCGCGATTGTGGGGCTTGATTCGCCACGCTCAATCTGGCCCAGCATGGCTTTGCTGACACCCGTCAACTCGGCCACTTTGGACAGGCTTAGGCCCGACGCCGCCCGCACTTCTTTTAGTTTCAGCGTAATTTCGTCCGATTCCATATCCGCGCCCAACGATTTGTCTTGTGCGTTATAACGCACATGTGGTACGTGCGCTATAACGTACGCACCCCGCATATCGCAACCGGGGCAAAAGGGAAACAGCATCATGCCAATGTACCGATCCAGAACTTCTACCCATGGCCGCAACATGGCCGGTGCCCGCGGCCTGTGGCGCGCCACCGGTATGCAGGATGACGATTTCGGCAAACCGATCATCGCCATCGTCAACTCATTCACCCAATTCGTGCCCGGCCACGTCCACCTGAAAGACCTGGGCCAGATGGTCGCGCGCGAGGTTGAGGCCGCCGGTGGCGTCGCCAAGGAGTTCAACACCATTGCCGTGGATGACGGCATCGCGATGGGCCATGACGGCATGCTCTATTCGTTGCCCTCGCGTGAGGTGATTGCGGATTCGGTCGAATATATGGTCAACGCGCACTGCGCCGACGCGATGGTCTGCATTTCGAACTGCGACAAGATCACCCCCGGCATGCTGATGGCCGCGATGCGCCTGAACATCCCGGCGATCTTCGTCTCAGGCGGACCGATGGAGGCCGGCAAGATCGACATCGCCGATCTGGACGTGAAGAAGATCGATCTGGTCGACGCGATGGTTGCCGCAGCGGACGACAAATATACCGACGAACAGGTCAAACATATCGAGGAAAACGCCTGCCCGACCTGCGGCTCGTGCTCGGGTATGTTCACCGCGAACTCGATGAATTGCCTGGCTGAGGCGCTGGGTCTGGCCCTGCCCGGCAACGGCTCGACCCTGGCGACCCATTCGGACCGCAAAGAGCTGTTCCTTGAGGCCGGTCGCCGCATCGTCGAGATCACCAAACGGCACTACGATCTGGACGAGAAGGGCTTCCTGCCCCGCGAAATCGCCACCTTTGATGCGTTCGAGAACGCAATGTCGCTGGATATTGCGATGGGCGGATCGACCAACACCGTTCTGCACCTGCTAGCCATCGCTTATGAGGGCGGCGTTGATTTCGACATGTCCGACATGGACCGCCTTAGCCGCAATGTGCCGTGTCTGTGCAAGGTCGCACCCAACACCGAGAACGTGCATATGGAGGACGTCCACCGCGCGGGCGGCATCTTCTCGATCCTCGGAGAGCTGAGCCGCGCCGGGCTGCTGCACGAAGACTGCAGCACCGTGCACTCAGCTACCATGGGCGAAGCGATTGCGAACTGGGACATCAAGGTTGCCAACAACCCGAAGGCGCAAGAGCTGTTCAAAGCGGCCCCCGGCGGCGTCCGTACCACGCAGGCCTTCAGCCAGTCGAGCCGCTATAAAGAGCTGGACACCGACCGCGAAGGTGGCGTCATCCGCTCCAAGGAGCACGCGTTCAGTCAGGACGGTGGTCTTGCGGTTCTGTTCGGAAATATCGCCCGTGACGGGTGTATCGTGAAAACTGCGGGTGTGGATGAGAATATCCTGAAATTCACCGGTACGGCATACGTCTGCGAAAGCCAGGATCAGGCGGTCAGCGACATCCTGACCGGCAAGGTGAAAAAGGGCGATGTGGTGGTTATCCGCTATGAAGGTCCGCGCGGCGGGCCGGGTATGCAGGAAATGCTGTACCCGACCTCGTACCTGAAATCCAAAGGTTTGGGCAAAGCCTGCGCCCTGTTGACTGACGGTCGTTTCTCGGGCGGTACATCGGGTCTGTCGATTGGTCACGTCTCGCCTGAGGCGGCTGAAGGTGGCGTCATCGGCTTGGTGCAAACCGGCGACAAGATCGAAATCGATATCCCTGCCCGCTCGATCCATCTGGCGGTCTCGGATGAGGATCTGGCCGAACGGCGCAAAGTTCAGGACGAAAAAGGCTGGGCGCCAGAGACACCTCGCAAACGCAAGGTGTCCACCGCGCTGAAAGCCTATGCAAAGCTGACCACCAGCGCAGCAAAGGGAGCCGTGCGAGAACTGTAACGTCTTCGGGAGCGAAATCCAAAGGCCCCACCCGCCTGGCGGATGGGGCCTTTTTTGAGGCGGATGGAGCAATTCCACGGTTGGACGTTCGGCTTAGGGATACAGTCAGGTGGCCGATACATCTTGGGTCCCATCCAGACTACAGAAACTGGTTGTCAACCCCTCCGCCACGCACTGAGCGTGGGGATACGCAACTCCCAGTACGATGGGAATCGACACCTCGCCAATCAATGGCACAATCCCAAACGCTCCCGCGCCCGATCCGTGCCATCGGCTACGCCGATACCCCGTTCGGACTTGGGCCCGGGGCCCCCCCCACCCCGGGGCCGGGGCCCCCACCACGGGGTTTGGGGGCGCCGCCTCTTCGCCCCCCCTCCCCTCGGGGGGGGCGGCGGCGCCGCCCGCCCCCCCCCCCCCCCCCCCCGGGCCCAACAAGAGGAGATGTCTCGTCAGAGACATTGACGATGGGCGGGAGCGTTCCCCTGCCCCAAATCAGCTAGGGCTACGACCCGAGTTTTGCGTGGATTTCATCCAAGTCGATCTCACCCACCGGCATCTTGTTTGCCGGGTTTTCGAAATCGTATTTGAAAAGCTCAAAATCCTGTTTGTAGATCTCATAGACCAGATGCATCGAAAGATCGTCGAAATAGTCCTCGACCGGGTGAGCGCGCTTGGGTCCGTGGCCTTCGGATTCGTTGAATCTTGGGATCTCGGATAGCGTCACAGGATGCGCGGTTTCGATATGGTTCAAAACGTCCTGCATTCCGTCGTTGAACTTCTCGGTCCAGAAAATGTTGTCGTAGCGCCCGCCGTTGACCACAAAGGTCGACACGTGGCCCGACATGGCCGACCAGTGGATATCCGGGTCCATCGGCCTGCGCCACCGGATCGTATCCCGCGCAAACAGAAGGAAACGGCGGAAGCTGGCGATCTGGTCGAACTCACCCTTTCCATCGTCACCGCCAACCTCGATCCCGTAGTTATAGACCAGCGTCGGTACCAGCTTGCCCCGGTACCGCTTACCGTTGCGCTGAATGCCACAGATTTTGTCGAAGAAGGAGCTGAGGATCCGCGTGTAGGGATTGCGCACGCAGGTGAACGCATAAGACCCATGATTGCGCACATTGGCCGAGATCGTGCCCTGGCTGTGGTCAAAGGCCCATTTGTGCATCCCGTCCTTGGCATCGTGAATGTCGCCATCAAAGAACTGGCCATGGTCGGAATAGTACATGATCTGACCAATGGTCGAGCAGGCACATTTCGGCACAACACGGTACACCATGCTTTCGCTCTCGGTCATCCAAGTGCCGGGGAACCCCATCTGCTATGCCTCCTCAAAATCTCGGAACTTGTTACGCGCAAGTCGTTTTACAAGCAAAGAACCAAAACTATTCGGTTTATTCAATCGCTCATCCTCAGTATCACGAGTGTAAACGGGCAGAAACGGAAATAGCGGACCCACATGGCGAAGATTGCCTACATATTGCTGTGTCACAAGGACCCCGACGCGATCATCGCGCAGGCTGAGCAATTGACCGCCGTCGGCGACTATATGGCAATCCATTTCGATGCGCGGGCCAAGGCATCGGACTATGACCGCATCCACACCTCCCTGAAGGACAACCCGAACGTCACCTTCGCCGCTAAACGCATCAAATGCGGCTGGGGTGAGTGGTCTTTGGTGCAGGCCACCCTGCACGCCTTGCAAGCAGCAGAAAGCGCCTTTCCCCGTGCCACGCATTTCTACATGTTGTCGGGCGATTGCATGGCCATCAAAACGGCAGAATACGCCCACAACTTTCTGGACGAACACGACACGGACTTCATCGAAAGCCACGACTTTTTTGCCAGCAACTGGATCAAGACCGGCATGAAAGAAGACCGGCTGATCTACCGCCACTACTTCAACGAACGGACTCAGCCCAAACGGTTCTATACCTCTTACGAGTTGCAGAAACGCTTCAACGTGACACGCAACGTCCCCGACGATATCCAGGTGATGATCGGCAGCCAGTGGTGGTGCCTGCGCCGCCGCACGGTCGAGATGATATTGGATTTCCTGAAACAGCGGCGCGATGTGGTCCGGTTTTTCTCCTCCACTTGGATCCCGGACGAGACCTTCTTTCAGACGCTCGTCCGTCATCTGATCCCGAAGAACGAGATTGAAAACCGCACGCTGACGTTCCTGATGTTCTCGGATTACGGCATGCCGGTGACCTTCTACAATGATCACTTCGACATGTTATTGGGGCAGAATTACCTTTTCGCCCGCAAGATCAGCCCGGAAGCGCATGAGTTGAAAGAGCGTCTCGGAACGCTCTACGCCAGTACCGGTGCCGATTTCCCAATCTCGGATGAAGGGCGCAACCTCTATGCCTTCCTTGCCGGGCGTGGGCGTGTGGGCCGCCGGTTCGGCCAGCGGTTCTGGGAGGCCGGAAATACGCTGGGCCCGGAACGAGAGCTGTTTCTGATCGTCTGCAAGAAGTGGCATGTTGCAAAGCGGCTGGTGGATCAGATCGCTTCGGTCACCGACATTCCTTGCGTCGAATATCTGTTCAACGAGCAGGACACTCCGCTGCCTGATCTGGGCGGGATCGAGACGACCCTGACCAAACGTTCACGCCACAGGCGGGCCGTTGTGCGCATGCTGTTTGATCATTTCGGATCGAACCAACTGGCGCTTTGCCTCGATCCAGCCAATCTGGACGCCATTCAGGATTTCTGCGGCGACGCCGCCAAGACCCATGTGTTGGAAATCGAGTGTCAGTATTCCGACGATTACCTGATCGGCCATGCGCGCCGTGTCGGCCTGGCAGGTGAAAACAGCCCATCCGAGACCGTCGCACGCCTGTTGCCCACCCTGCGCAATGATCTGGAACACGAGTCCGAGGAAATCCGCAAGGCCGGGATTGATGGCTATCTGCGCCTGCGCGAGACATCGGATCGGGCCGAGAATGAGGCCGCAATCACCAAGTTCCTTGGGGTGAAAACCGAGACAGCCCAATCCATCATGAAACTGGACTACCTGTTTTCAGATTGACGGCCCGGCGGCGTGACCCCGCCGCCGGACGAGTGTTCAGATGTCGAACTTCACGCCTTGCGCCAGCGGCAGCTCCGCCGAATAGTTCACCGTGTTGGTCTGACGGCGCATATAGGCCTTCCACGCGTCCGAGCCGCTTTCGCGCCCGCCGCCGGTTTCCTTTTCACCACCGAAGGCGCCACCGATCTCGGCGCCGGACGGGCCGATATTGACGTTGGCGATACCGCAATCCGATCCGGCGGCTGTCAGGAACTGCTCGGCCTCGCGCATGTTCAGGGTGAAGACGCATGAGGACAGGCCCTGCGGCACACCGTTCTGAAGCTCGATGGCATCGTCGAAATCGTCATAGCCCATGACATACAGGATCGGCGCGAAGGTCTCAGTTTTTACCGTTGCTGTCTGGCCGGGCATCTCAACAATGGCAGGCTCCATATAGACGCCGCCCGGCACGCCGTCGGTGACGCGCTTTCCACCAAAGACCACGCCGCCTTCGGCTTCAGCCGCCTTCAGCGCCGCTGTCATCGCCGCGCCCGAGGCCTCATCGACCAGTGGGCCGATCAACGTGCCCTCGGCCATCGGATCACCAATGGGCAATCCGGCATAGGCTTTCTTCAGACGTGCGACCAGCTCATCCTTGATCGAGTTATGGACGATCAAGCGGCGCAGTGTCGTGCAGCGCTGACCCGCCGTTCCAACCGCCGAGAAGACAATCGCCCGCACCGCCATTTCCAGATCAGCCGACGGACCGACAATCATCGCGTTGTTCCCGCCAAGCTCCAGAATGCACTTGCCGAACCGCGCCGCCACAATCGGCGCAACCGCGCGACCCATACGCGTCGAGCCGGTGGCCGAGATCACTGGCACGTCTTCGCTGGCCACCAGAGCTTCACCCAGAGCAGCGCCGCCAATCAGCGTTTGCAGCAGGTGGTCGGGTGCATCCTCAAACCGGGCCAGCGCACGTTCAAAGATCTTCTGGCAAGCCATCGCGGTCAGAGGCGTCTTTTCAGACGGTTTCCAGATCACCGGATCGCCGCAGACAAGCGCCAGCGCCGCGTTCCACGACCAGACCGCGACCGGGAAATTGAAGGCAGAGATCACGCCGACCGGACCTGCCGGGTGCCATGTCTCCATCATCCGGTGGCCGGGACGTTCCGAGGCAATGGTCAGACCGTAAAGCTGCCGCGACAGGCCAACGGCAAAGTCACAGATATCGATCATCTCCTGCACCTCGCCCAGACCTTCCGAGGTGATCTTTCCCGCCTCCCAACTGACCAAAGCGCCCAGATCGTCCTTGGCGGCGCGCAATTCCTCACCCAGCAGGCGGATCAGTTCCCCCCGCCGCGGGGCAGGCACTGTGCGCCACGCTTTGAAGGCCGTTTTGGCGTTGGCCAGAATGGCCTCCATGTCAGAGGCCGGTGTTTCATGCACGTCAGCCAGGGTGCGCCCGTCGATCGGAGACCTTACCGCCAAGGTTCCGCCTGTCAGCTCCGCTGCGGTCAGATCGAGGTTTGCCAGAGTGGTTTCTGCAGTCATCACAACGTCTTTCATCTTTTACGCCGCCTTGTTCTGTGGGGTTACGTCGCCCGCCCGATAGAGCCGGCCAAATTCGGTATTGAGGAAATCGGACAGCTTCACCTGCTCCTGCCGGACAAAGCCGGTCGAAGGCAGAACGCCCGTACGCATCAGATCAACCACGCCGAGTACGCCCGCTGCAGTGGTGACCTGAATGGCGCTCCAGACTTGTCCGTTGATCTCACGCGCGAAACTTTTATTGATCAGGGATTTTTCGCGCAGGGCACCGTCGATCTTGCCCTTGGCAGTACAGTAGACAAGCACCACATCCTGATCCGTGCGCGGCAGGGCGGCCTCAAAAATCTCTTTCAGAAGATCGCGGCGTTGACCCAGCCCCAGATCGTTCAAGAGCAGTTTCAGGATATCGCAATGACCCGGATAGCGGATCGAGCGGTAGGACACCGCCCGCGCCTTGCCCTCAAGGGTTTCGGGAAGGGTTCCAAGGCCGCCTGAGGTGTTGAAACACTCATACTCCACCCCGTCATGGCCCAGGACCTCATAGTCCTCCAACGGAGCGGTCTTCACCCGCTCGCCGTTCACGATGGCATCGCACGGGTTGCAGTATTCGTTGATCAGCCCATCGGTCGACCAGGTCAGGTTGTATTTCAAAGCGTTGGTCGGAAAGAGAGGCAAGGCCCCGACCCGCATATGCAGGCTGTCAATCTCATCAAACTCGGCCGCCAAGGACGCCCCCGCGATGCCGACAAAGCCGGGTGCCAACCCGCATTGGGGCATGAATGCGGTCTTGCTGTTTTCTGCCAAATCACGCACGGCATTGGTTGCGGCCACATCTTCGGTCAGGTCAAAATAATGCGCCCCGGCCCGCTGAGCAGCTTTCGCGATATTCGGTGTCAAAAAGAACGGAGCGGCCGAAATCACCGCGTCAAACGTCTTCAGGCCTTGCGCCAGACCTTCAATATCCGAGGCATCAATCTGCTTGGTCGCTACCCCAATTCTAGCGATGTCGCCCAAGGCCTTGAGATCATGATCCGCAACCGTGACGCTGTAGTTTGGCGACCCCTTCAACAGCGTGGCGATCATCTGCCCAATCTTGCCAGCCCCAACGATGCAAATATTCCAGCCCATAACGCGCCTCCTCCTTCTGGTTTTCAGTCCAGAGTGGCGGAGAATATCGTCATTTCGCAGGAGCTAAATTGACGATTTAACGGATGATTTCGTCATTTTTACGGGTCCTTTTCCCTTTTTGACGAAACAGGTTTTGGACATAGGTCGCGAAGCTGTCATCAAAAGCAGAGACGCGTTCAGTATCCGAAGGCAGGGCCTCGCGTCAAAATCCGGCCGTGCGCTCAATCAACCAATACATCGACACGGAACCAATGCCATAGGCAGCAACGATCGTGGCCTTTTGGCCCAGTGGCAACGCAACCTGCCGCCATACTGCGACCACGAGAGCCAAAGCCCCAATGAAACACAGCTGCCCGGCTTCAACGCCAAGGTTGAACGCTAGTAGGGCCGCAGGAATGTCGTTGGCAGGCAGACCAATATCTGCCAGAGCCCCGGCAAAGCCCAGCCCGTGCAAGAGCCCGAAGCCGAAGCAGACGATCCATGGTTTCTCCTTTGACAGTCGGAACCTGCCTTCGCCATCCTTTGCAATCTCCATCGCCAGAAAAACGATCGAGAGCGCTATGACAGCTTCGACTGGTGGCCCAGGAACGTTCAGAACGCCAAAGGTCGCAAGCGCCAAAGTGATCGAGTGCGCCAGGGTAAACGCGGTGACGGCCCCGACCAGCCGCCAGCGATCACGCACCAGAATAAACAAGGCAAGGACAAACAGAAGGTGGTCCCAGCCTTCCAGGATATGCTCGAACCCCAAGACGGAATACGCGGCCAAAACGGACCATGTTGACTGTGCCACCGGTATGGTCTGAACGGCAGCATCCGGCGTGAAACGAAGGGTCAGCGGTTCTGACTGCAACGGATGCAAGCGCACCAAAACATCGTTGTTTTGGGTCTCCAAGCCCTCAATCGCAATGGGCTGACCTGCAATGTCCGCGCTGCATTCTGTGACCCACGACGAGACCCAGGCCCTGTTCCCGGCCACCGGGTCTGGCCCTCGGGCCGGGGTGCAGACCTCGGGCAATACAGCGTCAATCGCCATCGGTCGGCCATTCACATCCGGTTTGCGCCAATGAACGCTCCAACTATCCGACGCGATTTGGCGTATTTCCAGGTAACCGGGATCAAGGGCATGCGCGGTGGCCTTGCCTGCCGTGAATGAAAACAGCAGCAAGATCAAAAAACAAAGTGCAGCCTTCATTCAGACAGCTCCGCAAAGTCTGGAACGATGATTTCATAGCCTTGGGCCAGTGTTTCATATTGCGCCTGCGCCAAATCCTCGCTTGTCGCACGCAGCCAGTCCCGCAAAACAACCTCGTGAATGTCTTCCAATGGCGGGTTCTTGCTGGGTTCAATCTCAAGGACCTTGACCAGATGAACACCGTAGCCCGACAGAACCGGACCGGCCCATTCCCCTTTTGCGAGGGTTGTCAAACCATCCGAGAACCCATTTCCGTAAACCGAGTCGACAACCCGTGTGGCTGACAACGGCATCGACGCGGGCAAAAGGGTCGATCTGCTGAGATCAGCGGGTTCTTGCTGCGCACGCAACGCTTCCAAGGCCCGTTCGACTTCGCCATCAGCGGGGTTTTCGCCCAGAAAGACCTGAGTGAAAGCAATCTTGTGAGGTGTCGTGTATTGGTCCAGATTTTGCTGACGAAACGCCTCTAAAACTTCGTCTTCCGGAACAACTGATGCGGCGATCGCTTCGGTCAGAAAGCCCATCTTTTGACTGAGTCGGGATCGGATGACTGTGTCACCACGATCAAGACCAAGCTTCTTCGCCTCACGCACCAGAACCTCTTCCCGGATTGAGGCGTCGACCAAGGCTTGCAGCTCGGCCGTGTTGGGTGGGCGTTTCCAGCGGGCTTCGAACTGTTCAGACAGCAGCGTGACGTCTTGCTCGGTAATTTCTATCCTCTCACTGTCTACTGCGGCTTCGGATTCCGGAGAAACGATGTGGAACCAGATGAATATGGCCGCCCCGATCAGGAAGAAATGGAACAGCGGTTCTTTTAGCAAACGCATGAAGGCTCCTGCGGGAAATGCACTCAGGTTCTGACCGTCGGTTTTGGAAACGGTTTGCACACAAATCTAGGCCCGACCTGCGGTGAGCCACAAGGGAACCGCCGGAGTGATATTCCAGACTCCGGCGGTCGGCTGTGTTTTCAAGACAGTTCACTCGGACGGCGTATACCAAATCGGCGAGGAATAGGCGCGCTCCTGATGTGTCAGGATCGCGTCCTCAGGCAATTCGGCCCCGAACCGCAGTTTGTCATACAGGATCCAGCGCGGGGTGGGGATTTCGATCGCCCGGACGTAGTAGAAGGCACGCTCATTCGGGTCGAAATCAGGATCGGACCAAACGGTGACCAGTTCAGCCGTGCCGATTGTGTTGGTCCAGCTGGCGGTATCAACGTCAACCGTATTTCCAACCGCAGGGATCTTGCCATTGCCGTCCGCGACGCGGTCGTCCGACCACGCTACATCATAGACTTTTTCCTGCATGGCGCCTTCGGCATCAAGCCACCCTTTGACCACCTGCACGCGATCCAGATTGGCACCAACCGGGTCACGCAGCGCTGCGATCAGGAAGGACGGAGCCCCATCCCCTTCGCGTGGACGCAGGTCAGACCCCATTGGGACACCCTTGGTATAACCAACATCCGCAAGAAAGCGGGTTTCCACATCCGCGTCACTGAAATCCCATCCGCCAAAGAACCGTAGGCCAATACGGGGGCCGGTTGTGGCATATGTCTCGCGGCGCTTGAACGCGTCAAAAATCGCAGCGCGTGTGTTTTCGGTCGCCCAAACGGCCGTGTACCCGGACGCCACAAGCAGATCGCCGGGGATTTCGCCAAGATCATTGGCAATGAACGGATGCTTGATCCTAGAGGCCGAAGGCTCAACACTGACGGACTTGCCGAAGAAGTTGTCCTCCTCCGCGGTGGCCAAAGAGGTATGACTGTCTGTCGCCCCTCCCATTCCGAACTTGTAGGGGTTTACGCCGAACTTCTCTTCCAGCATCAAACCGCGTTTAAGCGCTTCGCGGGCATATTCTCCGGCCAGCATGTCATCGGTTTTCAACTCGGTGATATCAAGATTGCCTACGTCCCAGTTTTCGTAGTCTGCAAATTCGTCATCGGGGCTGAGGAAGGGGTGCGCTTCGCCGTCACCCTTGATTTGCGTGACCTCATAATGTGGCTCCCATTTCGCACGGGCTGCGACGTAGTCCTCGTCGACCTTGCCGCCGTGATAGGTATCTTCTGTCGGGAACATCCAACCATTCGACAGGTTGCCGTTATGGGCAAAGGCCACAGCCCGGCCACCGGTTTTTTCCTGATACTCCTCCAACCATGCATAGAGCGACTTGGGATCCGTATCACCATAGGGCGGTTGCGTGACCGGAGGCACCATCTGAAGCGCTCGGATGGGGCCATCCCGCAGCATGACATTGCGGTGCAGGTTGAACCCCTTCGGGACCGAGGTCCACTCGAACCCTATGAAGGCCGTGAACTCGCCGGGGTCATTGTGTCGCTCGGCGGCGAGAACAATATGTTCCCACGTAAACGCAAACGCGTCCGCGCCCGGGCTGTAGGATTCCAGAAGCACCTCGGGCAAAGTCATCTGCGAAAAATTGGTGATGATATCAAAGGCCGTTTTTCCAGCCTCTTCTCCTCCGGCCTTGTAGCCTTCGTACCATTCCAAGCCTTTGGGATCAGACAGAACGCCCGGCTTACCGGCCTGAAGGTCCGGGGCAAAGCCCATCAGGTCAGTATGGTCCGTCAGTACCATCCAATCCAACGGTCGTGACAACCTGACAGGTTGACCTGTGGATGAGATGACTTGCTCTCCCTTGGCAAAGCGCCAGGCTTCATCGGGCAGCAATGTGTTGCCAAACGCACCGGCATCCAGCGATAGCCCCGTGTGAAGATGCGTATCCCCCCAAAGTGGACGTTCAGGGAAACTTCGGTTGGCGTAAGGTGAATATGGTTGGTCCTGGAACAAGCCTTCTGCGGCCTCTTCGCTTGGAACCGCGTCAGACAGTACGCTTGTTGGTGCCAACACAAGCGAAACCAAACAGACGGATAGCCGAAACATATTCACCTCCCTATACAAAAAATGAAGTCAGGTACCTTCGGGCACCCATGCGAAAAACATATTAGAATTTACCTATATCATAGGTCTCTGCTTTCTTTGAAATTTTTTTGAAAGCGTGCTTCAGTCGTAATTTGAACGTCCATCGCCGCCAATTCGATCTGCTCTATGGCGCGCTTTGCTTCGGCCCTTCACCAAGCGGTTGAAGCGTTCCTTGTTGTTCGAAACCCAAGCAACACAAACACCGTTCGAACGCAGCTTAGTCAGTCGCCACACCAGTCCCCAAAGCCAGGTTGAGGGCAAACTGAGTGGCCGGATCTGTATCAGCCCGGGCAAGCAAAGCCTCAAACTGCTGGTTTAACTGAGTACTCCCCCATTGCCGCGTAGCAATTGCAATCTGCAGGGCCAGGTCCGAGTCCATTCCTAAAGCTTCCGAGAATATCTGGATGATCTGAGGCTTGAATCTTGCCTGCGATTCACCGGCCTCAGCCAAAGCGCGAATAAGTGGCTGTCTGTCGACCGAAGTCCTTTGCCTGTCTTGCAGCGCCAATCCGATCGCGTTGATAGCGGCTTCCTCGTCTGCTTCTATACCGGCAAGTGCCCACTCATAAGAATGCAAGTCGCCCGAGGCCAGCACATCAGCAAAACGCGCCTTCACTATCGAGCGCGCCTGTGGATCTGTTTGCAGACCCAACAGGCGAATTGCGACGGATCTGTAGGGGAAGCGGTTCAAATCGTTGAAGTCCCGCAGAATCTGCCTGGTCGTGGACGTGTCACCGATTGGGCGCACAAGCTTGTAGGGTGCCCGCCCGATTTCTATCAGGGCCGCGTTATGAAGCGCGGTGTCCGCGTGCCACAAATATTCGGCAAAAAACTGAACACGGTCCTGAGTGTCCGTTTCGCCGTAGGTCCACAATGCACCGGCCAAGCGTAGGTTCTCGAAAAATTCAGCTCTTTCCGGGTCGACTAGAAAAATACGCCGCCATGCCTTCGAGAAGCTTCGATCAGTGCTTTCTTGATAGTCCGGCCCGTAGGTCAACAAAACAGATCTTGTAGCATCCAAGCGGAGGGCGCGCCGCGTTACGCTATCAATGAGGAAGGGAATATCCGGCAGGTCGCCAAGGCTTTCCCACCGTCCTTTCAGAACCTCCTGCACACCGTATCTGAACGGGTTTTCGATCGCAGGACCAGCCAACACTATGAATTCGGCCGACAGGATGTGATCTGCAAGCGACGCCTCGGGCCGCTCGATACAAACCCCACACGCGTGTCCGGCTCGCGGTTCAACAAGCCCGAAGATAGTCGCCAATATGATCAGAATTATTCTCAACCTACGGAAAAACTCCTTAAACCAAGTGCAAAGCGCGGTACCATAGGATCAGAGTAGCAGCTAAGGACTTTTTATCCAGCCGGAGATTAGTCTGTGGTTTTTTTGCTTTTTTGTTCTTTTGAGCGATCGCTTTGGGGATCTATCCGCATTCGAAGGGCTACTTTGTACCTCTGCGCCTCTAGTCAGCGACGACTTACAACTCCGCGTAAAGAACGGCTTGCCAAGGCGCGCGAGAAGTTCTGGTTTTCTTGAAGTGGCTACCAAGCTGAAGTTTGCTACGGGTGCCGCACTCGTCGTCATTGACGGCCACAACGCGGATAAAACGGTCATTCGCGTCTCTTGAAACCTAGACAAATCAAAATTCGATATTCATTGAGGTCTCGACGGCATGTACACCTATACCGACGACAATGCCCGCAAAGATAAGCCCAACAAATGCGTTGATAACCGACAAAACCCGGCTCGTGGGTTTCTCGGGCCTAATGTCTCCGTAGCCAACGGTAGTTGCGTTTATGAACGCATGGTAAAGGCTCACCCCGGTCGACCAGCCTTCGATCCGACCAATTGATATCCCGAGCATGCAAACCAAAACCAACAGGAAAAGAAGTATCGGTGACAGGTAGATCAGGTCCCAAAGGAAAACCGATAGAAACGTGCAAATGTAGCTGGCGTCGCAACCCATAGCGAAACTCTACCTCACTGCCAGTTGTGGGCCTAGTTGAATACCAATGTCTTAACAGGAAGCAGAATGGCCTGCGCACGCAAGACAATTGCATTTGCTATACCCATGCCATCCACAATCCTTGCGATGAAGGCAGACAGGCCCGTGATCTCACCAGCGTCGATCTCCTTTGCTCGGCTCGTATACGCAACGCCCACGCACGCACTACCTGGCGGGATGCTATCAAGATGCTGAGGAAAAATAGGTGCTAGGAACGCTGTAACTGTACCGGGTCGCGCTCGATCCTGCTGATCCAACAGCGTATCACCCGGTCGGAACTGCCCCGCGGCAATCGCCCCTTGCACGTCATCGACAACCATCGGGACTATGGTCAACGGTTTAGACGCGCAGGTAATTTCCACCAGCATACCCGGCTTTAGTACACTGGCAGAAATCTGACCAAAAGCTGCGATAAAACGCCCCTGTCCCGTAACCTCAGGCACCAAAATCCCGGCAGGGCGTAGTATTGGATTAACGATATCACCCGGCTTGAGGAGAAATTGCGTTACCGTCCCATCCACCTCGGCAAAAACGGTGGATTTTGATATCTCGTTCTCAGCCTCTCTCAAAACCGCACGCGCAGTTTCAAGCTGTGCAGGGAGAAGGGTGGTTTGGCGCAATTTGGCACCGTCTAACGAGGCAATAGCGGCTGCGCGCTGACTTTCTGCGCCGGTCACTGCGGTTTGCAACCGTTCCAGTTCCTGCTCACTAACAACGGTGTTGTTTCGCTCCGCAAGCTCCAGGCGTCGCTCCAAATCACTCGTCGCCTGAGCAAGGTCAGCTTCTGTCGCTTCAACCCTGGCGGTGGCATTCGCAACTTCCGTTGCGGTCAGGCCTAAAGCCGCCTCAATCTCTTCGATACGTCGCTGAGCCGTTTCTGCTGCCGCCACCTGCCGTGTGGTGTCCAGTCGGAAAATCGGCTCGCCAGCCATAACGTCCTCATTATTGGCAACGTAGACCTCCGCGACCCGCCCCACGCGATCCGAGAGAATGGTAACTGTGCGAAATGCAGCTGAGACATTCCGCGTTGAAGGGTGGAAATAGAAGATCACCGTGATCAGCGTCACAGCCAATATTGCACAGGCAGTCAGACCCCACCGCAACTCGTACCAGACATTGAACAGGGTAATTTCTTGGCCCCACCGCTTGCCCTGCTTGTAGCGGCGATAGAGGTAGTCCGGAACGATTGTGATCAGTGCAGAGAAGACCAACTCAAGCATCGTGGCTCTCCGAGATGTCTACGTCGGTCTTGAGCGGAAAGATTTCATGCAAGGGCACGGCGGCGATCAGAATTGCTGCGATCCAGAAAGCGTTGTTGAGGGTGAAGAGGGAGATCAATCCAAGCACACCGACTAACTGCATTTGCACTTTGTGAGCACCTGCTGCCATGCGGTCTGGAATGGCCTGTACGGTGAAGTAAAGCGCACCAAAACCCAGCAGCACTATGACTAGAACCAACCCAACAACGATCAGAAAACCGTCTGTCTCCCCCGGGGGTGTTACCCAAAATGGGAGCCTTGCCATTGCCTCATCAGAAATAGAACTGTTCACCTGCCCCTCCCCGCATTCAGGTAATCACATTCGAATATAACTTATGGAAATCAAGAAAACCAATTTGCGTTGAGGCTTTTGGGTTTGTTCAAACGCACCATCGAAAATTTTGCTAGACCACCAAACTGTGGGTCTCGGGTGCATAGAAACCGCCATAAATATGTTAAGATTACTGTTGGGTCCGTTCTGAGGTTGTAGCTTTCGAATGTATCCGTAGCATTCAAATGGCACGCCATTTCTGCTTTGCTCTCATCCCGGCCCTATGGGTATGTATCGTGCAGAGTTTCTTGTTGCCCGCCCGAAAACGTACCGTTTCCGCTCGTGTTGATTTGACAATGCTTCCAGAGGGTTTGCGTAAATAGGAACACCGCCCGAAGGCGGCGCTAAGTGTTTGTTATCTGATACTAAAGATTGGTTGCGGGAGGACGCAACCAGCGTTGTCGAACACCGTTGAAGTATCTACTTAGGAAACGAAATTGACAATAATGGGGCTAGTCAACCGTCAAGTGAATGGGTTTGCAGCAGATGAGATTTAGAACCATACTTCGGCTTCGACTAGCACGATTGCTTTCCACAACACTTGGTTGACCATATTCCTTGCAACTGACCAGTCTTGGTGGCGAAGAATCTCTTTCGCACCACCCAAAGGTTACGGCCGAAGCCGTAACCCTTAATTCCATCGCACCCGGTTCAGCGTCAACTGTGTTAAACATCACGTAAAAATCCATGAGACAAAAACGCCATTTGTTATTGGGTTGCATCCAAGCCCGGCGGAACGTCTTTGCAATAACCACCCGCGCAAAACACACCGCTGCCAGGCATCGAAGCTGGTACCCAGATATCGTGACCACTGACTTCGTCCACAAACCAAATGTCAATACAGGCGTTTTCAACAACCAAGTAAACTGGGTTGTCTGGCGCGAGCGGCACTCCGTCGATTTCCATCAGTACGAGTTGAATCCCGAGTCCTTCGGCTAGAAAACGCTGTTTGTAGTTGCCGTTGTTGGGCGGCGGATCTGAAAAGTTTCCTGTAGTCTCAGATATAAGGCTGTTGCCATTCACATTGAAGGTCCAACGAACGTTGATAGGAATTCCTTCGAAAGTATTCGTCTTTGGATCTCGACACATAACATACTTAGTTGTCCGAATGTCGAACTCTCCGCGGCCAAGACCTATTCCTGTTCCAACGTGAAGTGCATTCTGGACAGCACGCATGGAACTGCTCCCGAGTAGTGGCGTTCCATATAGCTTTTTACCCAATGCCTCACATTTTTCCGCACCGATGGATGTGACGTTGAGAATTGCAATCGCCGCGGCACTCGACATCCCCCCCAATAGCAACGCCTCTCCAAGAGGCGCTGATGTGTCATCATCTAGGAGTCGTTGAAGCTCAGCAGGTGGTTCGTTTCTCATTACCTCAAGATCATCGACAGATTGCACTGATAGCTCATTTACAGTTTTGAGGCTGAATTCTTGATTGGAAAGTGCCTCCGAAAGCATTCCAAGATCAATGTTCTGTCGTTCTCCACCGGTCTCGGTAATGTAGCTGTAACTAACTGGAGGTAAACGTTGAACTTCCTGCTCCTGACTATGGACTTGGGTCGCAGCAACAGTAGAAACCGCCAACATTGTAGGAGCTATCAGAAACTTTATTCGCTGAATCCCAAAACAAAAATTTGTGGTCATGAAACCCTCCACAAAGCAATAAACCGTCGAAAAAGGCACCAATAATCAACAATTTGCATCTAGTTTTAGCGCACTAGCAGAAATTGTCCCTGCAATCCGGGTGCTTTGCGCCCACCATCCATGGTAAGCGGTATTAGCACAGCTAAGCCTAATTTGCACGTGATTTGCCAGAGGTTGGCATTGCGCAATACTCATCGATGGAGTTCGATGAACGAATTTAGGTAGTTCGCCGAAAATGCCAGACGCTTGCCGCGCCTTATTCCCTCTCCGCCGCAATGCTACACTGCAGCGCGGATGTTGGCCTCAATTCGTGCGGCAACACCCAAATGATAGGCAACTCCGCCCTCTTTCTGGTTTGCCTTCATCTTATTGATCGTAGAGAGAGCGAGTTCAACATCGCCATCGCGAAGATATGCGTCCGCCAGCAGCGTGTATGCATATTGCGTGATCTGCGTTGAGCCTGTAGCCAGATAAGCATCAATCGCCTCTAAAAGACCAGAAATTGCAAGCGTAGGCTCTCCAGAACAGGCTTGAGCCCATGACCGAACTATGGCGCTCCAAGCGTCCCAGTACTTGAAATTGTGTTCGCTGCTGATCTTAGATGCTTCGTCAACCAATTCTAGCAACGCGTCGATGTCACCCAAAGGTTGATAAGATGTGGCAAGAATATTAAGAGCATAGCATCGCGAAAACTCGTGTTCTTCGGAGTTCAATTCTATGACTGCGGTCTCGATCCCGGAGCGAACATCGGCGGGGTCATCGCCATTCAAGGCTCGGGCCCAACAGCGCATCGCCGCATCGACTGGGCCAATGTCTGCGGCGTGAAATCGCAGTATATCCTCGACCGTACAGTGTCGACGAAACGCGAGCGCTCTGTCAAATTGGGCGATCGCAGCTGAGAAATTCCCCAGCATAAACATTGCCATTCCGCGATTGTGGTTGCCGACCGACTTCATAGTAACATCGTCGCATTCTTCCGCAATTCGATCAAAATCGTCGCACATCTTAAGCGCGCTTGCAGCGTCGCCTAGCATCAACTGCACGCCAAATTGAACGTGAATGGCGAGAAATGCATCCTCAGGTGCCGTTGCTGAACTGAGAAGTAACTCATGCAATCGAGCCATGTTCTCAAGAACCGGATGCGAGCCAAACGCACGAGTATTCAACGCGACATTAAACATCTTACGGAGTGCGATTTCTTCGGACGCACCCGTTTCCTGATCACCTAATATTTTGTTTTGGTTTAGAGCATTTTCAAGATGTTGGATTGTCTCTTCGGTTGCAGAGCGGTTCGCTGCATGGATTGCTGCATCACGCCATGCGTCCCTTGCCTGGGCGGGCATTTCCGCAAGCGTGTAGTGTTGCGCAAGCAAATCTGGTTGTTGGAGCGCCAAGTCAGGATATGAGGCCACAATCACTCTGGCGATCTGCCGGTGTAGTGTTTTGGCACGGCTTTTGAGCATCAGATCGTAAGCTGCATCTTGAATCAAAGCATGCCGGAACGAGTAAATTCGATCCGGTTGATTTCCTCTCGGCACGAGAATGTCTACATCAGAGAGATAGTCTAGTTGATTGCGCGCTTGCTCGAAGGACAACCCGGTGACGGCCTGAACCATGGATGGATAGATCATTCGTCCGATCGCGGCACAAACGGGGACCACCTCCCGGGCGGTCACCAGCCCATCAATCTTCGCGCGTAGTAGATCTTTCAAAGTCGAAGGCAGCGAGATTAACTCACCATCATTGCGCGCCGAGCTAGGGTTATTCAGGCGCCGCCGGACCATATGGGCTAGTTCTTCGAGAAACAGCGGAACACCATCGGATTTTTGGATGATTTGATTTTCTATTTCAGGAGCGGCTATTTCACCTGAAAGCTCGTTGCGCATCATTTCGCGAGCACAGAAATCATCTAGTCGCGGTATAGTGAGGGACGTGACGCGTGATAGCCCAGTCCAACGTAGCTGATATTCAGGTCGCGACGTGCACAAGATCATGACTCGATGCTGGTGAAGGCGCTCAATCAGTATATCTATTAGTTCTTCAGTAGATGGATCTACCCAATGAAGATCCTCAAACAGCAGTAGTACAGGGCTCTGATCTGAAAGCCGGACAGCAAGATTTACCAATAGTTGATTCAGTAGAGATTTGAGTTGCTCTGGCGAAAGGTCGATTGCCCGATCACTAACACCCGTACGGATTGATAGAAGATTTGCAAATGATGCGAATGCACGCTCATAGTCCGGTCCGGAAAACCAACTATTCAATAGGCGTCTGAGTTTGCTTTCTTGCTGTTCTTGCGTGTCCGAGCGTCGAATTTTTGCAGCTTGGTTAACAAGCGAGACAAGAGGGAATAACGCGTTGCTTTGGTGGTGAACAGAACACTGAAAGTTCAGACGTTGCCCGCCATCGTCGCCAATCCTATTCCATAGTTCCTCAACAAGCCTCGACTTGCCTATACCGGCTTCACCAGAGAGTAGAACAGTTTGTGTTTGGCCGTCACAAACTGACCTCCATCGGCTTTCGAGCAAGCGTATTTCCTCTTCGCGGTTGACCATTGGCGAAATCGCACGTTTTTGACGCGAACGAAACCGCAATCCCGTATCGGGAGATTCGTTGACAGACCAAACGCCTTGGGGTTTCTGAAAGCCTTTTAATTTATACTCACCGAGCCACTCACACTCTATGGACGTGCCCAACAACCTCTTCGTTCGGTCACTTATCGCGACTGTTCCTGGCCGAGCGACAGCCACAATCCGGGCTGCCAAGTTCGGCGTATCGCCGTAAGCCAGCCCCTCGCGCATCGATTGCTCTTCAACAACAAGATCACCGGTAGCTATCCCAATCCTAGCTCGAATGGTGCGGCCCACTGCGGAAAGGTGCTTGCTCAGTCCACCGCAAATATCCAAACCAGCTTTCACAGCTCGTTCTGCATCATCCTCGGCGGCAGTGGGATATCCGAAATAGGCAGTGACCGCATCTCCGATGAACTGAGCTACGTGCCCGTGATGGTGACCAATCGCCTCGAGTGCGACCCTTTGATACTGATGTATCACATCGCGATAGTCTTCCAGATCAAGCTCGCTGGAAAGTGCGGTCGACTCTACTAGGTCCACAAACATCATTGTCAGATGCAGCTTCTCCGTTGTGTCTACTATGTTGCCAGATTGGGTATTGCTAAGTTGGCCGGTAGCACTCTGAATAAGTGTGTTGGTCTTGACTGACGTCAGAGAACTCTTGGAGGCCCCTTTGAGAGTTTTCAAAGCACGCATTATGCGTTTTCGATCACCCACGTTTAGACCCAACTCTGTAAAGTCAACCTCTTCCAGATCTGCTATTATTTCTAGGTCGACAGAGTTTTTGGCGAACACATCATAGTGTTTGTCTAGCGAATGACTTTCTAGCCAGGCTTTGAGTTGGTCCATCTCTCCCCTCCGAACTTCGGAGATAGTCAGAAATTAGAAACTTCTGACAATTCTCAAAGTTGTGAAAACAGCTTTTGAAAGGTCTTGATTTTATTGTGAAAATAGTTCGTGCAGATTAGACCTGATGATAATAACAGAAAACTCGATTTTCTGAAATGGGCGGAAGAAACTCACATTGGTCTGGCTCTATCAACCTGAATCGTACCAGGTTCCCCTGCCCCAAGCGGTCCGAGCGGTTCTCAGCTACCTGCCACTTCTTCCTAGCAATACCTATGTAGTTGCCTATACTGTCCCAGGCCACCACGCTGCCAACCCGCAAAACCAGTGGCTTTTGCGCACCGGCTTGACGGCACCCATAGGTCGCGAGTCCGCTTTTGGATTCGAATGGTAATTATTGCAACGCATTGCCCCACGCTCCTCTTAGGACTATATCACGCTTCGAGAGCGTTGATCATGACGTCCCGAAATGCACCATAACTGCACGACCTTTGTAGAAACTCCTTCTTTCCTCTGCGGCACGTCACCGTAGATGGTCTGGAGCCAAATCGGAAACTGCGCGGATGACAATCGAGGCGTCGGCTTTCAACGCCTTCGTTTCCACGATCTCCAACCGGCTTTCCACCAATTCATACTTTCCCACATAAGACGGCGGCTTGCCCAACAATTTGGTCAACCCAGCTTGTAACAACCCTGCCCACTGCCTGAGCCTGACGAGGTATTTTTGCTACAAAAACAGTTCGCTTGACTGTTTGTAGTCTGATCGGGCTGTTTGGATTTTCTGACGCTGGTTGCGGGAGCAGGATTTGAACCTGCGACCTTCAGGTTATGAGCCTGACGAGCTACCGGGCTGCTCCATCCCGCGACACTTTGCGTTGGTCTACCGCCTATTCGGCTACTTGAGACCATTTGTTGGCCTACCGCTTACGCTACTTGAGGCCGTGTAGTGTTCTTCTGATCGTATTAGAGAGACTGTGGGCTTTTACTAGGTTTGGCGGTGACCTACTCTCCCGGGGCTTAAGCCCAAGTACCATTGGCGCGGCAGTGCTTAACTTCCGGGTTCGGGATGGGACCGGGTGTTTCACTTGCGCTATGACCACCAAACCGAGGAAAAGCCCATGTTGACTTTCTTGCTGTGCAAGAAAGCGACGAGGTGGCAGTTAGCGTATGTGCGTTGCCACTCGGTTGTGTTTTCAATCAACATCGCGGCTTGGCGCTACGACGTCATCCATTGTCAAGGTCGGTGTATGCTTTTGGTTTGATTTGTCTTTCTGTTACTGGATCAAATCAAGCCTATCGGGCGATTAGTACCGGTCAACTGAACGCATTACTGCGCTTACATCTCCGGCCTATTGACGTGGTGGTCTTCCACGGCCCTCAGGGAGACCTTGTTTTGAGGGGGGCTTCCCGCTTAGATGCCTTCAGCGGTTATCCTGTCCGATCATAGCTACCCAGCACTGCCGTTGGCACGACAACTGGTCCACCAGTGGATCGTTCACCCCGGTCCTCTCGTACTAGGGGCAACTCCTCTCAAGTCTCCTACACCCACGGCAGATAGGGACCGAACTGTCTCACGACGTTCTAAACCCAGCTCACGTACCTCTTTAAACGGCGAACAGCCGTACCCTTGGGACCTGCTCCAGCCCCAGGATGAGATGAGCCGACATCGAGGTGCCAAACACTGCCGTCGATATGGACTCTTGGGCAGTATCAGCCTGTTATCCCCGGCGTACCTTTTATCCGTTGAGCGATGGCCCTTCCACTCGGGACCACCGGATCACTATGGCCGTCTTTCGACTCTGCTCGACTTGTCAGTCTCGCAGTCAGGCTGGCTTCTGCCATTGCACTCAACGAGCGATTTCCGACCGCTCTGAGCCAACCTTCGCGCGCCTCCGTTACGCTTTAGGAGGCGACCGCCCCAGTCAAACTACCCGCCACGCAGGGTCCCGGGTCCGGATAACGGACCGCGGTTAGACATCAAGAGTGCGAAGGGTGGTATCTCAAGGGAGGCTCCACGGATACTTGCGTTTCCGCTTCAAAGCCTACCACCTATCCTGCACATCACAATCCTGATGCCAGTGCGAAGCTGTAGTAAAGGTGCACGGGGTCTTTCCGTCTAACCGCGGGAAGCCTGCATCTTGACAGGCAATTCAATTTCGCTGAGTCGATGTTGGAGACAGCGGGGAAGTCGTTACGCCATTCGTGCAGGTCGGAACTTACCCGACAAGGAATTTCGCTACCTTAGGACCGTTATAGTTACGGCCGCCGTTTACCTGGGCTTCAATTCAAGGCTCTCACCTCTCCTTTTAACCTTCAGGCACCGGGCAGGCGTCAGACCCTATACGTCGTCTTGCGACTTCGCAGAGCCCTGTGTTTTTAATAAACAGTCGCCACCCCCTGGTTTGTGCCCCCAGCCCCTAGTTGCCTAGGAACCGGGCCTCCTTCTCGCGAACTTACGGAGGTATTTTGCCGAGTTCCTTCAACATCGTTCTCTCAAGCGCCTTGGTATGCTCTACCAGTCCACCTGTGTCGGTTTAGGGTACGGTCTGATGGAGGGCTATTTCCAGGAACCACTCAGCAGCCCAATCAATCCGATAAGATTGAACTACACCTGTGATCCGTCACATCCTCCTGGCCTAGGAATATTAACCTAGTTCCCATCGCCTACGCCTTTCGGCCTCGGCTTAGGGGCCGGCTTACCCTGCTCAGATTAGCTTTAAGCAGGAACCCTTGGACTTTCGGCGAGAGTGTCTCTCACACTCTTTGTCGCTACTCATGTCATCATTCTCACTAGTGATCTCTCCACCGGATGGCTCACGCCCCGGCTTCATCGAAAGAACTCGATCCGTCATTACATCCAGGTGGATGCAAATACGGATGAGTTCTATGTCACACTACGCTCTGCTACCGATGCTTACGCATCCCTAGACTTCGGCTCATGGCTTGAGCCCCGTTACATCTTCGCCGCAGGACAACTTATTTAGACCAGTGAGCTGTTACGCTATCTTTAAAGGATGGCTGCTTCTAAGCCAACCTCCTGGTTGTTTTGGTCGTCCCACCTGCTTTCCCACTTAGCCATGAATTGGGGGCCTTAGTCGTAGGTCAGGGTTGTTTCCCTCTCCACTACGGACGTTAGCATCCGCAGTGTGTCTGCCATCTAGTACTCCCGGGTATTCGGAGTTTGGTTAGGATCAGTAAGCCTGTGGGGCCCCATTACCCATCCAGTGCTCTACCCCCCGGGGTATTCGGATGACGCTCTACCTAAATAGATTTCGCAGAGAACCAGCTATCTCCGAGTTTGATTGGCCTTTCACCCCTAGGCACAGCTCATCCCGATCCTTTTCAACGGATGTGGGTTCGGTCCTCCAGTAAGTGTTACCTTACCTTCAACCTGGCCATGCCTAGATCACTCGGTTTCGGGTCTGATCCCACGAACTCATGCGCCCTATTAAGACTCGCTTTCGCTACGCCTACACCTAACGGCTTAAGCTTGCTCGTGAGACCAAGTCGATGACCCATTATACAAAAGGTACGCCGTCAGATCTCGAGGATCCTCCGACTGATTGTAGGCGTTCGGTTTCAGGTACTGTTTCACTCCCCTCGTCGGGGTGCTTTTCACCTTTCCCTCACGGTACTGGTTCGCTATCGGTCAGCAAGGAGTACTTAGCCTTCGAAGGTGGTCCTCCGATCTTCAGACAGAATTTCACGTGTTCCGCCCTACTTAATACGTCCATCAAAGCTTCCTATACGGGGCTGTCACCCGCTATGGCCACGCTTCCCAACGTGTTCTAGTCACTTATCTGGCTCGGCTGGTCCCCGTTCGCTCGCCGCTACTAGGGGAGTATCAATTGATTTCCTTTCCTCCGGGTACTTAGATGTTTCAGTTCCCCGGGTTTGCTCTTAAAACCCTATGTATTCAGGTCTTAAGTACCTGTTTAAATCCGTTGTAATATTGCGGAGCAATTTACAACGAACTTTCAGGTGGGTTGCCCCATTCAGAGATCCATGGATCAAAGCTTATTCTCAGCTCCCCATGGCTTATCGCAGAGTATCACGTCTTTCATCGCCTCTTGCTGCCAAGGCATTCACCAAACGCCCTTCTCGCGCTTGATTTGATCCAGAAAGAGAAAGACACACGATATTTGTGCTACCGCCTATTCGGCTACTTGAGCACAAGTATGTCAATCGCGACCGCCCAGCTGGTAACTAAAGGCGATCTTTCTTCTGAACCAAAAGCATACTTTCCCGCCTTCCATCCTGGAACCCGCGCTGCCGATGT
>NZ_JBNAFO010000008.1:0-249008 GCF_049800715.1 Ruegeria profundi | reverse complement strand
AATGACTTTGAGACCGAGGCTTTGCCTGGCGCGCTACCGCAGGGCATGAACAGCCCGCAGCGCTGCAACTATGGCCTCTACGGCGAACAGCTCAGCGGCACGGCCTTCACCGCCAACCCACCCGAGCGGACGTGGTGCTATCGCATTCGCCCGTCAGTCAAGCATTCGCATCGCTATGAGAAAATCGACCTGCCCTATTGGAAATCCGCGCCTTGTATCGACCCGGATGTGATCAGCCTGGGCCAGTATCGCTGGGACCCGGTTCCGCATTCTGACGCCCCTTTGAGCTGGTTGACCGGAATGCGCACCATGACGACGGCGGGGGATGTGAACACGCAGGTCGGCATGGCCAGCCATGTCTATCTGGTCACCGACTCGATGGTGGATGACTATTTCTTCTCGGCCGATTCCGAGCTGCTGGTGGTACCGCAAGACGGCCGCCTGCGCTTTGTGACCGAGCTGGGGATCATAGATCTGGAGCCACAGGAAATCGCGATCCTGCCGCGCGGGTTGCTCTACCGTGTTGAAGTGCTGGAAGGTCCGGCACGCGGATTTGTCTGCGAGAATTACGGGCAGAAATTCGAACTGCCGGGCCGCGGACCGATCGGTGCCAATTGCATGGCCAATCCGCGCGATTTCAAAGCACCCGTCGCGGCGTTCGAGGACCGAGAGGTGCCCTCAACCGTGACGATCAAATGGTGCGGGCAATTCCACGTCACTCAGATCGGTCATAGCCCGCTGGACGTGGTGGCATGGCACGGCAACTATGCACCTTACAAATACGACCTGCGCACTTACTGCCCTGTCGGAGCGATCCTGTTCGACCACCCGGATCCGTCGATTTTCACCGTCCTGACAGCCCCATCGGGCCAGCCAGGCACGGCCAATATCGACTTCGTCCTGTTCCGCGAACGTTGGATGGTGGCCGAAGACACCTTCCGCCCGCCGTGGTACCACAAGAACATCATGTCCGAGCTGATGGGCAATATTTACGGCCAGTATGACGCCAAACCTCAGGGCTTTGTTCCCGGCGGCATGAGCCTACACAACATGATGATCCCGCATGGTCCGGATCGCGAAGCGTTCGAAAAAGCCTCAAACGCCAATCTGGGGCCGGACAAGCTGGACCACACGATGTCCTTCATGTTCGAAACCCGCTTTCCACAGCATCTGACTGCCTTCGCCGCAACCGAGGCCCCTTTGCAGGACGACTATATTGACTGCTGGGCAGACATCGAAAAGAAATTCGACGGCACGCCCGGCAAAAAGTGAAACAACTAATCCGCTCGTGACAAAGTCTGGATATAGAATGCCTTTGATGAACTCCTGGGTGATATCGGCCAATGATGAAGCCCATCCTTTTCCCTTGAACAACCTGCCCTACGGGGTTTTTTCGACCGAAGGCGGCGAACCTCGTTGTGGCGTGGCCATCGGCGATATGATACTGGACGTCTCTTCCGCCGAGGTCGAAGGCCTGATCGTGCTGAGCAACGAACCTCTTTTCGATCTGCCTTTCTGGAATCCATTGATGGAAGAGGGTCCGGTTGTGTGGGCGGCATTGCGGGACCGGCTGATTAGCCTGTTGGCCGAAGACGCCGAAGAACAGCATAAAGTTGAGCCCCTGCTCGTCGCGCAAGACGATGCCGAGATGCATATGCCTTTCGCCGTTAGCGAATACACAGATTTCTACGCGGGTCGACATCATGCTTTCAACGTTGGCACCATGTTCCGGGGGCCAGAAAACGCGCTGCCCCCGAACTGGCTGCACATCCCAATCGGTTACAACGGTCGTGTATCGTCAGTGGTTGTTTCGGGCACGGACATCCGACGCCCCTGGGGTCAGCTGAAAGGTCCAAGCGACGCCCTGCCCCGGTTTGCCCCGTCGCAACGGTTCGATATTGAGCTTGAGATGGGCGCCATCGTTGGAACCCCTTCGGATGGTCCGATCTCCGTGCAAGAGGCGGATAACAACATTTTTGGCTACGTACTGCTGAACGACTGGTCTGCCCGCGACATTCAGGCTTGGGAATACCAGCCTTTGGGGCCGTTCCAGGCCAAGGCCACGGCAACCTCGATCAGCCCCTGGATCGTGACCAAAGCTGCGCTTGAGCCATTCCGCTGCAACACCCCTGCGCGCGAGTTCGAATTGCTGGACCAACTGAAGGATTGTGGCCCGATGCTATACGACATCGACCTTACGGTCACGTTGGCTCCCAAGGGTAAGGCGGCGACAACCATTGCCCGAACCAATTACAATGAGATGTACTATTCGGCGGCTCAGCAATTGGCCCATCACACCACGTCCGGTTGCCCGATGAATACCGGCGATCTGCTGGGCTCGGGCACAATTTCCGGCCCGGAAAAGCACAATCGCGGCTCCCTTTTGGAACTCAGCTGGGGTGCCAAGGAGCCATTTATGCTCGACACCGGTGAGACCCGCAGCTTTGTTGAAGACGGCGACACCCTAACCCTGACGGGCGCGGCGAAAGGCGACGGCTATCGGATCGGTTTCGGCGAATGCACGGGGCAAGTCCTCGCAGCACTCGACGATCCTTACAAACGCAACTGACACGAAAATCGCCCTCTCGGGCACCGGAGGACTCCCATGGCTAAAGCATTCGCATCGCAAGGCGATATGACAGAAAAGAAAATTACCTTCGATGAGATCGGCGAGGGCCTATGGGCCTTTACCGCCGAAGGTGACCCGAATTCGGGCGTCATCATAGGCGACGACAGCGTCATGATTGTCGAAGCTCAGGCCACCCCACGTCTGGCGAACAAAGTGATCGAGAAGGTGCGTGAAGTCACCGACAAGCCGATCAGCCATGTTGTGCTCACGCACTATCATGCGGTGCGCGTTCTGGGCGCCTCGGCCTTCAACGCTCCGCAGGTTATTATGTCGGATGTAGCGCGATCGATGGTCGTGGAACGCGGGCAAGAGGACTGGGACAGCGAATTCCAGCGTTTCCCACGCCTGTTCGAAGGTCATGAAAGCATCCCCGGCCTGACCTGGCCCACCACCACTTTCAGCGACAGCATGACGGTCTATCTGGGCAACCGCCGCGTGGATATCCAACAGATCGGCCGCGCGCATACGGCAGGCGATGCGGTGATCCATGTGCCTGATCAGAACGTCATGTTCACCGGCGACATCGTCGAGGACCACTCGGCCTGCTATTGCGGAGATGGTCACTTTGCCGATTGGGGCCAGACGCTGGACAATATCAAAGCCTATGACGTCGACGCCATCGCACCGGGGCGCGGCGGCGCGCTGATCGGCAAAGAGGCAGTCGAACGGGCCATCGAAAGCACTCGCGACTTTGTCAACTCCACCTACGAACCCGCCAAAAAGGTTGCGATGAAAGGCGGCAGCCTGAAAGACGCCTGGGATGCCGTACGCGACGCCTGCGATCCCAAGTTCAAGGACTACGCGATTTACGAGCACTGCCTGCCATTCAACGTCAGCCGTGCCTATGACGAAGCTCGGGGGATCGCCCACCCTCGCATCTGGACTGACAAACGTGATCTGGAAATGTGGGAACAGTTGCAAGGCTGAACCCACTCATCTCCTCCGAACTCAACAAGCTAGGTATTTCGATGCTTCAGGACCGATATTCCCTCGCCTTCAAGCTTTACCCTTATGAGAAATCAAAAGATCAAGACGCGCCCGTTGCGGTGCGCCACCCGGTTGTCATAGTCGGAGGCGGCCCTATCGGCATGGCCGCCGCGCTGGACCTTGGTCGACAGGGCATTCCGGCGTTGGTTCTGGACGATCACGAAGGGATCGGCATGGGAAGCCGCGCCATCTGCTTTGCCAAGCGAACGCTGGAAATCGCCGACCGTTACGGATGCGGCGCGCCGATGCTCGAAAAAGGGGTGGTCTGGAATGTTGGGAAGGTGTTTCAGGATGATCGAAAGGTCTTTGAGTTTAACCTCTTGCCAGAATCCGGCCATCGTAACCCTGCCTTCATCAACTTGCAGCAGCCCTACTTCGAAAAGTTTATTTTCGAAGCGATATGCGCGGAACAGGAACGCGGCGCGCCGATTGAAATCCGAGGCAAGAACCGGGTCGAAGCTGTAGACGTCAAGGACGACCATGTTGTTCTGTCCGTCACAACTCCGGACGGGCCTTACCAGCTTGAGGCGGACTGGATGATCGCCTGCGATGGCGCTGGATCGCCAACGCGCGACATGCTGGATCTGGGTTTTGAAGGCCGGGTTTTTCAGGACAGCTTTCTGATCGCTGACATCCGGATGAAGAACAACACGTTCCCGACAGAGCGCTGGTTCTGGTTCGAGCCCTACTTTAAGTCCGGCGCCTCGACTTTGCTGCACAAACAACCTGATGACGTGTGGCGCGTGGACTTCCAGATCGGCTGGGATGTCGATCGCAAGGAAGAGTTGAAAGAGGAAAACATCCGCAAGCGGCTGGATGCGATGTTGGGCGATGACGTCGAATATGAAATGGTCTGGTCATCCATCTACACCTTCCAGTGCCGGCGTATGAACAAATTCCGCCACGGGCGCGTTGTTTTTGCTGGCGACGCGGCACATCAAGTGTCGCCCTTCGGGGCACGCGGCGCGAATTCCGGCTTTCAGGACGTCGATAACCTTGGCTGGAAACTTGGCCTCGTGATTTCCGGCAACGCGCCAGAAAGCCTTCTGGACACCTATGATGACGAACGGATCTACGGAGCGGATGAAAATATCCTGAATTCGACGCGTTCGACTGATTTCATCACACCAAAATCGAAGGTGAGCAAGAATTTCCGTGACGCTGTGCTTAGCCTGGCGGAACGCCACACATTTGCGCGGCCTCTGGTGAACTCGGGGCGTCTGTCAGTGCCCTGTACCTATGATCACTCGTCCCTGAACGGAGCAGATGACCTCGCAGGAGGTCCTGACACGTCCAGAGTAGGATCTCCATGCAAGGATGCCCCGGTTGGCGACGGCTTCCTTCTAGATCAGCTTGGAAACGACTTCGTGGTTTTGGCACTCAACACCCAAGTTCCGAATAGCCTCAATATCGACGGTATCAAGGTCAGAAGCGTGTCCCTTACAGCTTCGGACGCATTGGCGGAGCGTTACCTTGGCTCCGAAAGCCAGGCGGTCTACCTCGTCCGCCCCGATCAGCATGTCGCGGCGCGATGGCGCGATTACAACAAAGCTGCTCTGCGTTCAGCAGTCCTTAAAGCCTGCGGAAAGGAATAAGCTTATGCCCCTGATTACCGAACCAAATTTGTATTCCCCGGATGATTTTTACGCAGACCTCATCGCAGTGCATGAAGGGCTGTCGGATGAGGAAAGCGAAGCCCTAAACGCGCGCCTCATTCTCATCCTCTCCAATCACATCGGAGATGGAGAAACACTAAAACAGGCACTGGAGGCCGCGAAGAAAAGCTAACCTCTTGGTTGCCGGCCCGACAACTTTTCGGCTGTACTGGAACCAAGGAAACAGCTTCGTCCCGAAAGACCCCGAACTCGTGCCCGAAATGCGCCACATCTATCAAGAGCTATACGATGATAGCGTTTTGGTACGGATCAACGCCAACAGCATCATCCTTCCCCCGCCTCTAATCATATACCGATCGAGTAGGCTGATCAGATCCTGAATGGTCTGCATTCGATGCAGCAAAACTAACAGAAAACAAGAAGACACAAAATGAATGGGCGGCCTATTGCAGGCCGCGCTTTTAGTTTCATTTGCCATCAATCACTCGCGGATCGTCAACGCCGGGTTATGTGCAAAAAAGTTGAACGGCATGATGTGAACCGTCTTCCATTCGGTCGACATCACAGGCCAGTCTTCCATACGCGGGATGTGGTGGAACCCTGCGGTGAACCAGGACACAATATCCTGACCCATCAGCGTCTTGTCCTCTTTGACCCATTCCGCCAGCGTGTCAGAACCGTCGCTTTGCATCGCATATTTGCCACCTGCATAGCGCTGCTCTTGGTCATAGACAGTCGTCCACGAGGAGTACTCGATATAGGCGTTGCGCTTGAACGGCGGGTCGCTTTCAAAGTCGAACGGACCGTATGCGATCGAGCCGTGGTGGATCATCCAGCCCGGAGTGTGGCCCAGATACCCTTCCGATTGCGGGTTCGAGATATGGACGTGACGCGGTTTGGAGGCGCTGAAGCGATAGCGCGCGTCCAGCTCACTGTCCGGCATAACATGCTGCCACGTCCACATCGATTTGCGCGGGCTGTCCGCAGGTATTTCGGCCGGGACGATTTCCATCAACCCCATGTGGTTGACCGGCTGGTCGATGTCAAAGTCGATCCGGAAGTTGAAATAGTGGTCATGGTTGGCCGCAACCAGATGCGGTGCAATCAACGTGCCATACTTGGTGTCTTCCGCAGCGGTTTCATCATTCATCGAGGTCGAAACCACGCCTTTGACCGCGTCCAGACCGGTTGCGCCGATCTTGATGAACATCTGACCGTCCTGCTTGAAGCGGTAGTCGATCAGATAGTCATAGTTACCGACCTCTGACGCAGTGCGCACAACCAATTCGGTTTCCGAGCGGCCCTCTGCGGGTACAAAGTTGTCCGGCGTCTGTGCAAAGATCTCAAAGTGGCGCCAAGCAGGGTCACCAATGTTGCGCTCGAAGATGCAGATCGCATCCGGAATTTCCAGCGGCATACCTGCGTCATCCGCGATTACGGCAGGAAGGAAGGTTGCATATTCAGGGCAATCCACACCCGCACGCAACGGCGTCAGGAACAGACCGAAGCCATATTCGCCACTGTCCATATAGGTCCGCCAGTACCACCCCTCTGTCGGGTCCATATAGGGGACAAACACTTCGGACAGATGCGTCTGATAGATGATCGAACGCCAATTGCCCTGATCGTTGACATCTATGTTCGAGACGACCAGCCCCGCACGCTTTTCCGCGCGTAGATTCATGCGCCAGATGTCCCAATCCAGATGGTTGCCGTCCAGAGTGTAATTCGGGCCACCTTCCTGCGTCAGCAGAACCTTGTTGGCTTCCGGGCGCAACTCGACCCGTTCGGCCACCTCTTCGGCCGTGTAACCCCAGGCGTCTTGCGGCAGGGGGATCGCACCGGTGTCGATGACCTCGACAACCTCTTGCTTGCCGATGTCGTAGATTGCGAACAATCCTTCGATCGGCTTTGCGTAGAAGTTCGAGCCCGTCGGGTTCTGATAACAGGGCACCTTCATCAGGCGGGTGCCATCGAATTCGGGGGTAAAGAAGTTACCTGCTGTCAGCGGCAGACAAAACGCGTCTTCATTTGTCAGGCCACGCGCTTCGAGCCCCGCGATCATATCCGGGTGACCCAAAGCCCCTTCCAGTGCACCGATGAACTCCGCAAACAATACCATCGGCTGACCCGAGCCTTCGATGGCAAAGTTTTCTTCAACGGTGCCTTGCGTGATGTTCACGATAGCTTCGCTGAATCCTTCGTCGGTGGTGTATTGCACCATCGCCTTGCGATCCAGTGCCTCGCCTTCTTTCCAAACCAGAACTTCGGCTTTCGACGGCTCGTGCAGATCGATCAAAGGGTACAGTGTCTCGTCGGTGACGGTGCCGCTTTCTTTCAGGATCGTGTTGATTTGCTGGAGTTCGTCCGGCGTTAACCCGTCCAGGGGATGTGCCAAAGCGCTGCCGGCGAAAACGGCGCCCAGTGCAGTTGTGGCAAGGATACTTCTGATCTTCATCTCTTCCTCTCCTGTCTTGTTCTTAGCTGAATACGACTTGGATATCGGTGTATTCGGCCAAACCTTCGTCCGCGAATTCGACACCAACGCCAGATGATTTGACCCCGCCGAACGGGGCATTGGGTTGAATGGCGCCATGTTTGTTGATCCAGACCGAGCCACACTCCATGCGGCTGGCAACGGCCTTGGCGGCGTCGATATCGGACGACCAAACCGAGCCACCCAACCCGTTCGGGCTGTCATTGGCGGCCGCAATTGCGTCTTCCACTTCTGAATACTTGATGATTGGCAGCGCCGGGCCGAACTGTTCTTCATCGACCAACGGATCGCCGTTATTCAGACCCGCGATGATCGTTGGAGGGAAGAACAGCCCGTCGCCCGGCGCACCGCCCAGCAAGACCTGGCCACGTTCTTTCGCATCGGCCACCAGGCGGCTGAACTTGTCAAACTGCATCTTGTTCTGGACCGGACCCAGGATCGCATTGTCGTCCATGCCATCTCCCACCGGGATATTACGGGCGAAGGCCACTAGGGCGTCGCAAACCTCGTCATGGATGCTTTCGTGGACATAAAGACGTTTCATCGCAGCGCAGGTTTGGCCGTTATTGATGAAACCGCCCCAGAACAAACCTTCGGCAATCGCTTGCGGGTCTGCGTCGGGCAGAACGATACCGGCATCATTGCCCCCCAGTTCCAAGGTCAGGCGTTTCATGGTTTCCGCGGCCGAGGCCATGACTTTTTGCCCAGTAGCGCAAGAACCAGTGAAGACAATCTTACGGATATCGGGATGGGCCGACATGACCCCTCCGATATTGTCGCCTTTGTCGTCGCTTGTGATCACGTTCACGACGCCCGCAGGCAGTACTTCGTTCATGATCTGAACAAGGCGAAGGGTCGACAATGGGGTCAGAGGCGAGGGTTTGATAACCACAGTATTGCCGGTGCGCAGCGCTGGCATGATATGCCAGATCGCAATCATCACTGGGAAGTTCCAAGGGGTGATCGACCCCACAACGCCCAGCGGCTTGCGGTGCAGTTCAACGCGGCCTTCGTTGTTATCTTGCAGCACTTTCATTGGTAAGGACAGCCCGGCAGTGTATCCTGCCCAAGCCCCTGCCCCGCCCATTTCCCAGCGCGATCCAAGCCCGTTAAGCGGCTTACCCTGTTCGGCTGTAATAATCTGTGCGAGTTCCTCGGAATGCTCTCCGATCTTCTGCGCTACGGCCTCGCATGCGGCCTGCAGTTCTTCGTCCGATTTGGCCGACCAGCTTTCGAAAGCAACTTTCGCAGCTTTGACAGCATTATCCAGATCAGCGCTTGTCGCGTTGGGCGCACGCCCTGCGACTTCACCGGTTGACGGGTTAAATACGTCAAAGCTGGTGGCGGTAGATACCGGTTGACCCCCGATAGTCAGATCGTATTCGATCACGGCTTGTCCTCCCTAAATCGCGATGCCTGTGCGCGAACGCAGCAAGGCTGGGGAGCACTATTATCCGACCGGTCGGTCGAGTCTTGGGGTTTTGCGCCAAATATTATGGCTTAGGACGACATATTCTTCCGCACCGCCCCCGGTGAGACACCAAATCGTTCCCGAAAGACCTTGTAGAAATGCGACAGGTCGTTGAAACCGGAATCATACGCAACCGCAGCGATCGTGTCGCGCCCTACGTCAGAGTGCACCTCTTTTAGCCGGGCTTTCGCTGTTTCAAGCCGCACGGTCATAAGGCGTTTGCTGGCGGTTTCCCCAAGGGTTCCAAAATGACGCTGAAGTGTCCGAGGCGAAACCTGCAATGCTTCGGCTAATGCCTGCGGTCCGAATGCAGGATCCATCGCGTTCTGTTCAATCACTTGAAGAGCGCGCGAGAGGACCGCGTTTGCTTCTCGCCCGCGTTGGTCTTCCTGATGGCTGACACAGCGGAAATACGCGCCTAACAAGCTCAGAAAGGCTTCGCCCAAATGTGGGGCTACAGCAGCTTCCTTGGTAAATATCTTGGCCAGCACGGCACGCATGGCGAAAAACAGGGGGTCGTTTCGGTCTACCGAAATACCGCCCGTGCAGATCTCACCGAACCTGTGGACCATCTCGTCGCGTGGCAAATGGATCGAGACCTGACGCGAGTTCATCCCGTCATAAACAAACTCGGAGCGTTTCGCGCTGTCGACCAGATACATGTCGCCCGGTCCCAGCAAAACCGATGTATCATTCTGGTGGATACGGCAGTTTCCCTTATCCTGGATGAGAAGAAACAAGTGCTCTCCGGGGTCTTGTCGGATCATACGCTCGTCCCGAAAAACCCTTTGTGCGTCCAGTGATACGATTGCCGTCTCAAAGCGTGAGACCGGCAAGGTGGAGATATCCCCGTCAATACGTCCGCGCGTGGCAAAACTGGACTCGACAGCAAACTGCCCGCAGATCTTTTCCAGATCCCGAGAAAAACCTTCTACAGATCGTGAACGCAAATTCGTCCGCACAAGCGGTTTAAAATATGCGCTATCTGGTTGTGGCTTCATGGGTGTTGGGCTTGTTGTGACTGGATCGGCGTAAAGAGTACCCGTGATGTGAGTTTTCAGCAAAACGTTTTGCAATTTGTAAGACTGGTGGATTTGGCGAGATAGGCCCGAGGCTTTGGCGTCAGTCCAGACCGAAGACCAGCCGACTTGGCCCTTGTGGCTACAAACCGGAATGATTGCAGGGATTTCGCTTGTACTCACCGGACTATATGTAACTCGGCCCAAACTGTTTGCGGTAGGACGTTAACCACGGGCTGGCAAATTGGTTGCGGCGCGTTCTCAGTTGTGAATAGCTAGGAGCCAAATTTTCAGCCTGTGAATTCGCATAGTCCAACTGGTCTTTCATTCCCCATTGAGCGAATTTCTGAACCCCCGGATAGTCGAGAATCTGAAGTGTTGCCGAATGGCCCATTGCGATCAGTCGTCAGGCCACGTCCGACAAACCCCAGCCCTACATTGCTATTTTTCTTGTCATCCCAGAAACTTGGGCCTCGCATCAGACTAGAGGACGGACCCAAATTCGGTCCAGTCAAGCGATTCACAAAGGCGTTTTCAGTCCCAAAGTCTTCAGCGTGTCATCCATCGTCTGGCTCCAGCGTTCTCTCAGAGAACTGTTATTATTCCGCCTCAGACCAAGAGATCTCAATAACTCGAACCGTTTCGGATCGTCGCCCCCGAAAGACACCGCGACGCGAGGCCACCAATAGTCGATCGAAACCTGCATTTGCTCAGTTTCGCCTCGTTCGATCAACTTAATTGCGCCTTCCATCGCCAATTCACCATGGTGTACTTCGATCGGAGCAATTGAGCGGAACGCCTCGGCCAGGGGTTGGTAGGAAATCGTCGAATACTCAGCCAGTTGTTCGGCGACGGCGCGGCTCATGAGCAAATTCATGATCACGGCATCCGTCCAACCTGAGAATGGATAGTTGAACACAGCCAAGCGCATATCATGTTCGGAACGCGTTGCTCCGATGTCCGCTTCCCGGCTTAGCCGGGCCGTCCAAGGATGATGATTTGCGTAGCGTTCCGTGTCGGCTCCAAACTCTCCCATAATGTTCAGAACGCGATTTGCATGATCCGTTTTCTCAAGCACGATCTTCGCGGCAGCGATACGTTCTTTAATTCCCGGCCCGAGGTTAATTACGTCAGCAAAACCGGCAGCGCCTGCTAATTCACTGTCAACAAAAGTTGCCATCAGTTTCAGCAACTCAGCGCGATAGCGCGGTGGAACATTTGAAGGGTTGGTCAGCACGCCGCCTGCGGCAAGATAGCTGTCGAGAGTCATCGTATCGGTCATGTCTACCTCTCCTCTACTGATCGTAATCCACGACCACACGGTCCGTTATCGGATAGGCCTGACAACTGAGCACATAGCCCTTCTCGACCTCGTAATCCTCAAGCGCGTGGTTTGCGACCATCTCGACCTCACCTTCCAGCACTTTGCAGCGGCAGGTCGAACAGACCCCGGCTTTGCAGGCATAGGGGGCGTCCAACGCGTTTTCCAAAGCAGCATCCAGAATGGACAGGTCCTTGGGGATGGTCAGAGTCTGGGTTGACCCATCCAGCGTAATGGACGCGTTGGTCTGATTGTCTGTCCGACCGGCATCTGCCGAACTTGCTTTGCGTTTTGCTCGACCCGGCTGGGCGCTGGCAAAAAGTTCGAATTTGATCTGGCTGTCGTCTAGCCCGTGGTCGCGCAGGGCCGCTGCGATCCCCAGCATCATGGGTTCAGGACCACAAATGAACGCCGTATCGACGTTTTCGATGTCGACCCAGTGCTTGAACAGTTCGGCGCATTTTTCCCGCGTGACCAGCCCGGTGAACAGGTCGATTTCCTGGGAATCCGTCTCAAGAATATGGATCACGTTAAGGCGACCCATATACAGGTTTTTGAGGTCCTCTAGTTCTTCGCGGAACATGATCGTGTTGATGCCTTTGTTGGCATAGATCAGCGTAAACCGCGACCGGGGTTCACGGGCGAGCGTCGTTTTGAGGATCGATAGAACAGGCGTCACCCCGGACCCACCGGCAAAACCGAGATATTGCTTTTCTGAATCTGCATCGATGGGAGCGTGAAAGCTACCCATCGGCGGCATTGCCTGCACGATGTCCCCGACATTCAGTTCCGAATTCGCCCAGCTCGAGAACGCCCCGCCATCGACGCGCTTGATGCCAACCTGCAGAACTCCGTCGTCCTTGCCCGCGCAGATCGAGTAGGACCGGCGCAGTTCTTCGCCGTCGAACTCGCGGCGGAACGTCAGGTATTGGCCTGCGGTAAAGTCAAACTCTTGCGCGGCACCATTCATGGGCTCCAGCGTTAGGACCACCGCGTCGCGGATCGTTTTGTGGATATCGGTGACCTTCAGGTCGTGGAAACGTGCCATCCGGTGCTCCTCCTCAGATGCACTTGAAATAGTCAAAAGGTTCCAGGCAGTCGTTGCAGCGCCAGTGCGCCTTGCACGGGGTCGAGCCGAACTGGCTGACCTTCTCAACCGCCTTGCTGCCACAATGCGGGCACCGCTCCGGGCCGCCTGCCGGTTGCGGCGGGGCGATGCCGTATTCTTCCAGCCGCGCACGGCCCTTTTCGCTGAGCCAATCGGTGGTCCAGGCGGGTGAAATTGTGGTTTCGATCCGGATGTCTTCGATCCCGTGATGCCGTAGCGCGGTTTCAATGTCCATGCTGATGACCGACGTTGCTGGACAGCCGGAATAGGTCGGTGTCACCGTCACCTTCAAGGTTCCGGCATCCCAGCACACATCGCGTACAATCCCCAGATCAACCACGGAAATGACTGGTATTTCAGGGTCGGGCACGGCATCCAGCCAGTCCCATATCTGATCTGTCGGCACCCGTTCCATATCGGCTTACCAGCTTGCGCCGGGATAGGCGCGTTGCAGCCATTGCATCTGGGTTAGTAAATGCCCCAGATGTTCGGTGTGCATCTGCCCGGTACGCCCGCCCTGATGCGCGAAATCGCTGTCTGGGATCGTTAGCGTCGCATCCGCCAAGACCCGCTGAACCAAAGCGTCATATTCATCGCGCAGATCGGCGGGATTGGGGGCGATGCCAGCGGCTGCCATCTGGGTATCCACATCGTCGCTGGCGAACATCTCACCCACATAGGGCCACAGATACTCGAGCGCCGCTTGCATCCGGTCGTGGCTTTCCGCCGTTCCGTCACCCAAGCCAACCACCGTGTCGCCAGAGCGTTCCAGGTGATAGGCGACCTCCTTACTGGCTTTGGCCGCAATGGCCGCGACACGGTCGTCTGACGATTTGATCAGACGCCCGAGCATGATCGAATGCCATGCATCGAACAGGAACTGGCGCATCAGGGTCCGGCCAAAGTCTTCGTTCGGAACCTCAACCATCAAAACATTGCGAAAATCCCAGGCATCGCGCAGGAACGCCAGATCATCGGCGCTTTTGCCACCGTCGATTTCGCCGGCAAGGCCAAGCCACATTTGGGTTTGGCCAATCAGGTCCAGCGCGGTATTGGCCAATGCGATATCTTCTTCAAGCACGGGCGCATGGCCGCACCACTCGCTCACGCGGTGGCCAAGGATGAGCGTGTTGTCACCCATTCTCAGCAGAAACTGCAGGAAGGCTTCGTCGCGGGTCATCACATCGCCCCCACTTCATCGGGGATGTCGAAGAATGTCGGGTGGCGGTAAACCTTGCTTTCGCTGGGCTCATATAGCGGGCCTTTGTCACTGGGGGATGAGGCCGAGATATTGTTCGCTTCGACCACCCAAATCGACACGCCTTCGTTGCGGCGCGTGTAGACATCGCGCGCGTTCTTGATCGCCATTTCCGCGTCCGGTGCGTGCAGTGAGCCGACATGACGGTGGCTCATACCGTGCTGACCGCGGATAAAGACTTCCCAAAGGGGCCATTCGTTTTTCATCGGGTTTCCTCCTCAGGTCAGGCTTATTCAGCGGCCACTTGACCGGCGCGTTTCTTTTTGGCGTGGGCCAGCAGGCCGTCCCGCACCCATTGTCCGTCGTCCCAGGCCTTGTTGCGCGCGTCCAAGCGGTCGGTGTTGCAAGGCCCGTTGCCTTTGATGACGTCAAAGAACTCGGACCAATCGGGTTCCGAGAAATCGTAGTGGCCGCGTTCTTCGTTCCATTTCAGGTCCGGGTCTGGGACGGTCAGCCCAAGGAACTCGGCCTGCGGCACGGTCTGATCGACGAATTTCTGACGCAGCTCGTCGTTGGTGTTCATCTTGATCTTCCAAGCCATGGATTGGGTCGAATGGATCGAGTCCTTGTCCGAAGGTCCGAACATCATCAGCGACGGGTACCAAAAGCGGTTCAGGGCATCTTGCGCCATCTTCTTCTGTGCGGGCGTCCCTTCGGCCATCTTGCGAATGGCATCGTAACCCTGACGCTGGTGAAA
The DNA here is from genome assembly GCF_049800715.1 of Ruegeria profundi. Taxonomy (GTDB): domain Bacteria; phylum Pseudomonadota; class Alphaproteobacteria; order Rhodobacterales; family Rhodobacteraceae; genus Ruegeria; species Ruegeria profundi_A. The sequence continues at coordinate 234,405 of NZ_JBNAFO010000008.1, read as the reverse complement.
GCTTTCTTCCTTGCAGATCCGGATCATGGCACGCGAATACGGCCCGTAGGACGTCCGCTGCAACGGCACCTGGTTCATGATAGCGGCCCCATCGACCAACCAGCCGACCGCGCCAATATCGGCCCAGTTCAGCGTGGGGTAATTGAAGATCGACGAATACTTCATCCGACCGTCCAGTAGCATCTCGGTCAGCTCGTCCCGGCTGACGCCCAGTGTTTCTGCCGCGCAATAAAGGTAAAGCCCGTGTCCGGCCTCATCCTGCACCTTGGCCAGCAGGATCGCCTTGCGTTCCAGCGTGGGTGCGCGGGTGATCCAGTTGCCTTCGGGTAGTTGCCCGACGATTTCGGAATGTGCGTGCTGCCCGATTTGGCGGATCAGCGTTTTGCGATAGCCTTGCGGCATCCAATCCTTGGGCTCGATCTTGATGTCCGCGTCAATCTTTGCCTGAAACTCGGCAAGCTTTTCAGGGTCATCGTTTGTGGCCTCAGACTTAACCATTTGTGCGTACATCGTATTTCCTCCTCTCGGATGGGATCAGATTTTGAATACGTGGCTTAGAACCCGCATGTTTCCTTTTAGTGCTGAGCCACCAAGGTCTTTTGCCAAGCGCTGCAGAACATCCGCAAATCCGTAGCTGGGAATGGCGGCTTCGACCTGGGCGACTTGATCGCGCGACAGTCCTTTTCGCACCTTGCCCCCTGTCGCATCGATCCAGTCACCTTTTCGGCAAGCGTTGACCACATCGGCATGCGGTCCCCGGTAGGGTGTAACCTTGTGGTGCCAGTGGATGGAATTGCGCAGCAGCTCTGGATCCAGTCCCCAACCCTTTTCAGCGTTGTCCCTCAGCGCTAGTTCTTCGGATGGTTCCAGATATGCCAGATCGTGTTTCATCCACAGTCCGATATCGTGGTAGACGAAGGCCGTCTCGACCAATGCACGATGCGTGTCATCGCCGCCAAGGAAGTGCATGGCATATGTAATCACACGGTAAACATGGCCTCGATAGGCCTTGTAGTCGTTGCCGAGAACATCTTGATACGGCTCAAACAGCCGCTCGACCCGTTCGCTGTGGTCGATTATCTGGATCGCCTCAGTCAAAACAGTGCTCCACTATCAAACCCGTTCCAGGATCAAGGCTGCGCCCTGCCCGACACCCACGCACATCGTGCAAAGAGCATACCGCCCACCTGCCCGCCGTAGTTGATACGCAGCAGTCAACACCAGCCGCGCTCCGGACATGCCCAAAGGGTGCCCCATAGCAATGGCACCGCCATTCGGATTCACATGCGGTGCGTCGTCAGTAAGGCCCAGTTCACGAAGTGTTGCCAGCCCTTGCGACGCAAAAGCTTCGTTCAACTCTATCACATCCATCTGCTCTATGGTTAGCCCAGCCCGCGCCAAAACCTTGCGGCTGGCTGGTACAGGCCCAATGCCCATGATGCGCGGCGCGACGCCAGCTACCGACATTCCCACAACCCGTGCAATCGGAGTAAGGCTATTCTTTGCGGCTGCCGCCTCATTCGCCATCAAAATGGCTGCGGCTCCGTCGTTTACACCGGAAGCATTGCCCGCCGTGACAGTTTTGTCGGGCCCGTTCACTCCCTTGAGGCCCAACAGCTTGTCGGCCGTTGTTCCCGGGCGGGGATGCTCATCGGTATCGACCACTATCGGGTCACCCTTACGTTGTGGAACCGAGACCGGAGTGATCTCATCCGCGAACAACCCCGCTTGATGCGCGGCGGCCCATCGGGCCTGACTACGCGCTGCGAAACTGTCCTGATCTGCGCGGCTGATGCCATAGTCGTCGGCAACGTTGTCAGCGGTTTGGGGCATTGAATCGATGCCGTAGGCCTGCTTCATCTTCGGGTTCACAAAGCGCCAGCCGATGGTCGTGTCGTAAACCGCGTTACTGCGCGTGAATGCAGATGTCGCCTTGGGCATCACAAAGGGTGCACGGGACATGCTTTCGACCCCACCCGCTATCGCCAGATCATAGTCACCCGCCTTGATGCCTCGGGCGGCCATTCCGACAGCATCCATGCCGCTGGCGCACAGGCGATTTATTGTGGTCCCCGGAACATCAATCGGTAATCCAGCCAACAAGGCCGCCATACGGGCGACGTTCCGGTTGCTTTCACCGGCCTGATTGGCATCACCATAGATGACATCGTCCACGCTGGACCAGTCGACTTGCGGGTTCCGCTCTTTCAGCGCAGCCAGCGGAATGGCCGCCAGATCATCCGTGCGGATCGACGACAATGCCCCACCGTAGCGTCCTATGGGAGTGCGCGTCGCGTCGCAAATGAATGCATCCATCTGTGAATTCTCCTAGACGTTCACGTCTAATTATAGACCGTATGGTCGGTTTATATTGCCGTCATCGATTCGAGGCAAGCATTATGTTACTAAATTTTGGTTCATCTGCACATTTTCGTAACATAAAAAGAAATCGGCTTGCTGTTGAAGCAAGCCATTATCCTTCGCGATATCAGGAGGGATTTTGTCCCAAAACCTATGTGCTCAACCTTGCTTCCAAAGTTGCGAGTTGCGGTCGGGGCAACCTGTCCAAGATCCTGGAAACCGCCTCGCGGCAGGCGGGCTCCTTCCAGTCACTTGGCAGAAAATCCGAGGGCAAAGCCGGGTGTCGCAAGATGATGCGGCGCCAATTGTGCACAAGGAGGACACGCAGAGCTGCCGTTTTCATCGGATCATCCACACCGGTCGTCGGCAGCAGATCGTCGATCACCTGGATTGATGTCCAAAACTCGTCATACGCGGTTTTCAGCGACTCTGGTCCGCATAGCTCTGTTAGCCAATCTGGTACTGAAATCGCTGTGGTCTCAAAACCCAGCAGGTCTTCCAGATCGGGCGGCATGGATCCCGCTGCCATCGCTGTGGACGGGTTTAACAAGATATATTCCCCAGTCAGCAACAGATCGGACAATTCCTTTCTGGATGTTTCCGAGTTGCTCGACATCAGCACATGCCAGATGTCTGGTTTGGCCGTTTCGCGGGCGTAAATACGTGGCGCAGCGGCTGCACTTTGAGTGCGGCCATAGTCCGTAAGCCGATGGACACTCGCACGACCAACTCGCGTACTTTCGATCCAGCCTTCTTTGCGCAATCGATGCAACGCCACTCGGGTCGCTTCGGCCTTGATACCCACAAGGCTCGTCAACGCAGTGATCAATGACCCACTTACTTGATCGGATTTGTTTTGCGCCAGATCGCCGAAGATCGTGACAAGCACAGACCACACCCGCAGAGAACCCTCGGAGGTCAAATGGCGAACGCAATGGTCGAACCAGTCTGTGGAAGCGTCTTTCATGGCCGCAGTATAGGCGGGCCGGGTCGAATTACCATCCGGCCCGACACGGTCAGTAGGCCACCATTGTCAGCAACTCGTATTCGGCAACAAGGTCATCATCCTGTTGAGTCATCGTGACGTGCCAGCGAACCTCGCCATACTGATCATTGCGTTTGGTCTTTGACTTAACGGTCAGGCGCACCTTGATGCTGTCCCCGGCCACAACCGGTTTCATGAAACGCAACCCATCCAAGCCTGTATTGGCCAAAACAGGACCTTCGTTCGGTTCGACAAACAAACCGGCGGCGAAGGACAACAGCAGATATCCGTGCGCAACGCGGCCCGGGAAGAACGGATTCCGTTCCGCGGCGGCCTCATCCATATGCGCATAGAAGGTATCGCCGGTGAATTCCGCAAAGTGTTCGATATCTTCGAGCGTGACGGTGCGCGGCGCCGTGTGAATTGTCTCACCGATAGCCAGATCGTGGTAGCGGCGCGTGAAGGGATGCGCCGGGCCTTCGATCTCGGTCGCGCCCGAGACCCATTTCGAGCCAATCGCCGTCAACAGGTCAGGTGAGCCCTGAATGGCGGTGCGCTGCATGTAGTGTTTCACGCCCCGCACACCGCCCATCTCCTCGCCGCCACCCGCGCGACCGGGGCCGCCGTGGACCATATGCGGCAGGGGAGAGCCGTGGCCCGTGGCCTCTTTCATCGAGTCGCGGTTGTTGAAATAGAGCCGCCCGTGATACGCCCCGGCCCCCATGGCGAATTTTCGCGCTACAACCGGGTCGTGGGTAATGATCGACGCGACCAGAGACCCCTGCCCCCGGTTCGCCAGCTCAATCGCGTGGTCGGTGTCGCGATACCCCATGATCGTACTGACCGGGCCGAAAGCTTCGGTGTCGTGAACGCGCTGTGCCGCGTCCGGGTCGGCGCAATGGAACAGCATCGGCGGCAGGAAAGCCCCTTTATCGGCATCTGCGCCATCAACGGCAAAATTATCCGGGTTGCCGAACACACGCTCTGCCTCTTGGCAAATGATCGCAGCCTTTTCCAGTACATCCAGTTTTTGATCATTCGAGACCAGCGCGCCCATGCGCGTTGTCTCAAGCCTAGGGTCGCCGATAACCGTTTTTGCCAGCCGCGCGGAAAGCGCTTCGATCACCGCCTGCACATGCGGCTCGGGCGCAATGATCCGGCGGATCGCGGTACATTTCTGACCCGCTTTTGTGGTCATCTCGCGCAGAACTTCCTTGATGAAAAGGTCAAATTCCGGTGTCCCCGGTTGGGCGTCAGTGCCCAGTACCGAACAGTTCAGACTGTCCTGTTCCGCCACGAAACGGACGGAGTTTTGCAGAATGACGGGGTTAGACCGTAGTTTCAGCGCAGTATCGGCCGAGCCGGTAAAACTGACCACGTCTTGCATGGTCAGGCGATCCAACATGTCACCCAGACCACCCGACACAAGCTGGAGCGCCCCGGCAGGCAAAATGCCAGACTCCAGCATCAACCGCACGCACAATTCGGTTACGTAGCAGGAATTCGTCGCCGGTTTGACGATAGCTGGAACACCGGCCAGCAAGGTCGGAGCCAGCTTCTCCAACATGCCCCAAACCGGAAAGTTGAACGCGTTGATATGAACCGCCACACCCTGCAGCGGGTTGCAGATGTGCTGACCGACAAAGGTCCCATTCCGCGACAGCTGTTCGACGTCGCCATCCAGATAAACGTGACCATCGGGCATTTCGCGGCGGCCTTTCGAGGCAAATACGAACATCGTACCGATCCCACCATCGATATCGATCAGATGATCCGATTGGGTCGCGCCCGTGTTGAATGACAGGTCGTACAGGGCCTGCTTGTGCTGCCCCAAATGCACCGACAATGCCTTGAGCATCTTGGCGCGCTCATGAAAGGTCATCTGCCGCAGTGCCGGACCACCAACGTTGCGCGCATAGTCCAACATGCCCTGTACATCTAAGCCAGTGTTGCCAGCGGTCGCGATCACCTCTCCGGTCACAGCACTGGCAATGTTGCGGGCCCCTTCGCCCGGCGCGATCCACTCACCTGCCGCGAAACTTGAAATCTGTTGGATCGTCATGTGCCTCTCCTCAGTCCTGAGATGATCTACGCGGACCTATGTACGCGGTTATGGTAGCTATAATATTTACCGTACGGTCGGTCAATAAAAAGACTGACTCATTTTCTTGTTCGGTCACGTCAAACCTGTGCAGGAAGCTGGGCGAACCCGCGAAAGCGAATTCGCCCACCACGCTTTGCGCCCTCTGTGACCTGATAGTTGGAAAAGCGGTTCAAAAACCGAATGACCGCAATCTTGCCCTCCATCCGAGCAAGAGTCAGACCGACGCAGGTGTGCGGGCCACCGGCAAAGGCGTGGTGCTTGTTCGGGCGGCGGTCCAGCAGCATTTCGTCGGGCCGGTCAAACTGCCTTGGGTCGCGGTTGGCGGCGCCGATACACAGGTGAACATCCGTGCCTGCCGGAATGGTATGGCCGTGGAGTGTCACGTCTTCGGTGGTCAGGCGATTGCCAAACTGGTTTGGGCTTTCGAGGCGCAAGAATTCGTCCACTGCCGTGGCAATCAGGTCGGGATTGTTCAGCAATTCCGAACGTTTATCTCGGTGCCGATCCAGCAGATCCAGCGCGTTGCCGATCAGGTTTGTCGTGGTCTCGTGCCCGGCATTCAGGATAAAGATACAGTTCTGATACAGTTCAACGTCGGTTAGGCCTCCATCCGCATCGTCTTGCATCAGCCGTGTCAGAACATCCGTTTCCGGATTGCCCAGGTTGGCTTTTCGATCCTCAATGATATGGCGCAGAAATTCTTTGAATTCGGAGACGGCGCGGTTGCCCCACTCTTCCTGCTCAGGCGTCAATTGTGGTTCCAAAGCCCCAAGAATAGCCAGAGACCAGTCCCGAAGTGGTTCGCGTTCGGACCTGGGAATGCCCAACAGGTTGCCGATCACTTCGATGGGGATCGCCCCGGCAAAATCCTCGATCAACTCGACTGTGCCTTTGGCTTGCATCTGATCCAGCAAACTGTCGACGAGTTGGATCAATCCCGGCTCCATCTGCGCCAAGGCACGCGGGTTCATCGCTCCGACCATCACCTTGCGGACGCGGGTGTGCAGGGGCGGATCGTTGAACACCAGACTTGTGGTGTGGTGTTCGTATAGGGGGCTGTCGACCCCGTATTTGGGCTCAAACACCGCCTTTTTGTCCGAGATAAACCGCGTCGTATCCCGATAGACTAGATCCAGATCCTCGTATCGCGACAGGATCACCGAGCCGTCGGACTGGGGGCAAACCGGCATATCCTCGCGCAGCGCGGCATAGGCTGGATAAGGGTCCTCGTGAAACCCGTCGGGAAGCGCCGTCAGGGAAAACATCAGTGACCCATCGCCCCCATATGTTCGGGCAGCACCAGTACCAGCCAGGGCACCAGAACGATCAGGGCCAGACGGAAAATGTCGGCGACCCAAAATGGAGTAACACCCCTGAAAATCGTTGCGGTCGAAACGTCCCCGACCACCCCTTTCAGGATGAATACGTTCAGACCAACCGGCGGGGTGATCAGGCTGATCTCGGTCACGACAACAACCACGATTCCAAACCAGATCGGATCATAGCCCAGCGACGTCACCAGCGGGAAAAAGATCGGCACAGTTAGCAAGAGCATCGATAGGGATTCAAACACGCAGCCCAAGATGATGTAGATGCCCAGGATCATCAGGATCACCACGAACGGTTCCACGTCATAAGCCGTGACCAGACCGATCAGCGCCTCGGGCAGGCCAGCGAGGTTGATGAAGTTCGAAAAGATTTGAGCCCCGATCAGGACCGAGAACAAGGCCGCGGCGGTAAAAGTTGTTTCTTTCAACACCTCGAAGGTCGAACTCAGTGTCAACCCACCGCGGGACAAGGCGATCAGAAACGCCCCCATGGCGCCCATGCCGGCGGCTTCGGTCGGGCTGAAGGTCAGGTTCAGCGGATGGAAATCAAACGCGCCGTAAAGCCCGCCGATGACCAGAAAGAACAACAGCAACACCGCCCAAACCGACCGTAACGCCGTCAGCTTCTCGCCCCAGCCGTGTTTTTCTCCTGCGGGTCCGGAGTCGGGTTTGCGCCAGACGGTCCAGCGAACGGCAAACAGGTACAGAAGGATACCCAGCACGCCGGGAATGATACCGGCCACAAACAGCTTGCCGATGGATGTCTCGGTCAACAGGCCATAGATAACAAGGATCACGGAGGGCGGGATTAGAATGCCGAGCGTGCCGCCTGCCGCAATCGAGGCTGTCGACAGCTCATCCGAATAGCGATAGCGGCGCATTTCCGGCATGGCGACCTTGGACATCGTTGCCGCCGTTGCCAGGGACGAGCCACAGATGGCCGAAAACCCGCCACAGGCCGCCACCGTAGCCATTGCGATCCCGCCTTTGAAATGGCCCAGAAACGCGTTTGATACGGCGTAAAGCTCGCGCGCCAGCCCGCCTTTGTTCACGAACAAACCCATCAGGATAAACAGTGGTATAACCGAAAGGCCGTAGTCCTGCGCCGTGTCGGTGATCTGACGACCCACCATCGACATCGCTGCTTTCAAGCCGCGTTCGGACAGAATACTGCCTCCGCGTTCGTATGCAAAACCCAGCGTTCCGACGAGGCCCATTGCAAAGACAATCGGCAGGCGCAGAAGCACAAGAACAAGAACAAGGCCAAAGCCGATCAGTGCGGCAGTCATTGAGGGTGCTCCGACAAAGTATGGGGGGCGAAGATGTGCAGAAGGCCGGTCGTGATCATCGCGACGGCGGTGATCGCTGCGGACGCGGCAATGAACCAGCCGATATAGAACACGGGGATCGACAGGTACTCGGTCACATCACCATAGTCCCGCGCCCGTTCAGCCAAGATCCAGACCCGCTGTATCGGCCAGAAGAGCATGATGCCCGAGACCAGATAGACAATCGCATCCCTGGCGCGGCTTAGGCGCAGTCGCGCAAACAAACCGTCCGTCAGGTCCACTGCAATCTGACCTTTTCCAGCCGAGATCATCGGAAGAACCGAGAATACAAGGATCGCCATCAGAATACGTGTCAACTCGGTCGCCGCTTCGATCGGCGCGTTGAACATGGACCGAAGAATGACGTCGCAAAACGTCATAACCATAAGGATAAACAGCGCCACACAGGCCATCACTGTCGGAAAAACACTGATGCGGCGCGCGAAGGATACCAGAGATTGCATGAGGAATTCCCGCCAGTTCGAAACGGTTGGCGGTGCGAGACCGCCAACCAGCTCACGTTATTGCGCGGCCATTTCACTGACGATCATGTCATAGGCGGCCTGAGCATCGACCCCGGCACCGTTGACTTCGTCAATGACCTTGGCGCGGACATCGACAGCAATTGCGTTGAACTTCTCCAGGTCTTCGGCAGATGCGGTGTTGATCGCGTTGCCGTCTGTGCCTTCGGTGGCTTCGCGCCCGATGGCATCAATTTCGTCCCAGATTTTACCGATTTCACGGCTCAGCGGCTCGCCAAAGACTTGCTCTTCCAGCGCTTGCTGCAGCTCGGCAGGCAGATCGGCAAATGTGTCTTCGTTCATGATGAAGGCGAAAGAACCGCGATACAGACCGCCCGGAACTTCGTACACGTTCTGCGCCACTTCGGTCAGCTTGAAGCCCTTGCGGGATTCAAATGGCATCACGACTCCATCGGCTGCTTTCGAAGCCAGCGTTTCGTACACTTTCGGAGCGGGCACCTGGATACCGGTTGCGCCCAGTGCTGTACCAACATCGCCACCAACACCGCCGGGGATGCGAACCTTGAGGCCTGACACCTCGTCCAGCGTTGTAACAGGGCTGCTGGAATGTAGTTGGGCCGGTCCATGCGTATGCAACGCGATCACCTTGACGCCGCGATGTTCGTCGGCCGCCTTCAGGTGCGTGTCATAGGCCCGCCAATAGGCCACCGATGCGGCCTCGGCCGAGCCCTCATATCCAGGCAGTTCGATCATCTTGGTGGTGACAAAACGGCCGGGCTGGTAGCCGTGGAAAATGATCGAGGCATCCGCCGCCCCATCCATGATCAGGTCCATCTGAGCCGGCGGCGGTGCGATGCCAAGTTTCAGTTCGGCGGTGACTTGGCCATCGGTGGCTTCTTCAACCATTTCGACGAATTTCGGCCACATCTTGGCGTTGATGCCATGGGTCGGCGGCGCCCAGCTGGAAATAGTCAGCGTATAGTCTGCCGCCATCGCAACGGTACCCGAAATGGCAAGTGCCGCCGAAGCCAGCAAGGTGCTCAAGTTGCTGAGTTTCATGTTCTGTCTCCTCCCTGTGAAACATGCATTCTGAATGCGTTAATGGTTGCTTTTGTAACCATCAACACTTTTAAAGCGCTATAGTTTGGGCCGCGATGGCCCAAGACGCCGGACTTTCCTTAGCCACAGCCAGCATAACCGACTGGGACACGTCACTCCCAATTTCCTTGCGATAGTTCATCGGCCCCCCGCGCCAACGCGGAAAGCCATAGCCATGGATTTGAACTATATCGACGACTTCTGCGTTTTCGGCGATCCCTTCTTGGATGATCAAGGCTCCCTCATTCGCCATGACCGCCAGAAGGCGAGACGATATATCCTGGGCCGTAAAGGTCCGGCGGGTAATGCCCTGCGCAGCGGAATACCCTTCGATCAAAGCCTCAACCTCGGGGTCGCGGATCGGTTTGCGATTTCCGTCTTCGTACCGGTACCAGCCCTTGCCGGATCGCTGCCCAAACCGCTCCATCTCACATAGCTGGTCGGCAATGATGACATAGCGTTCGTTCGGGTCGCGCGTGGCAGCGTTGCGTTTTCGGTTTGCCCAGGCGATCTGCAACCCGGTCAGATCCTGCAGCTCGTAGGGCCCCATCGGCATACCGAAATCCCGCATCGCCTGGTCAATTTCATGGGGCAGCGCCCCGTCTGCCAGCAGATAATCTGCTGCGCGCCGATAAGCGGCCAGCATGCGGTTGCCAATGAACCCGTCGCAAACGCCTGACAGAACCGAAACCTTGCGCAGCTTCTTGCCCAGTGCAAACCCCGTGGCCACCACTTCGGGGGCGGTTTGGGGGGTGTGCACGATCTCGAGCAATTTCATGACATGAGCCGGGCTGAAGAAATGCAACCCTATGCACCGTGTCTGGTTTTCGATGCCCGCAAAGATTTCTGCAGGGTCCAGATAAGATGTATTGGTGGCAAGAATTGCACTGGCGTTCATGTTCTTGGCCAATTCGGCAAAGACCTGCTGTTTGACCGATAAGTCCTCGAACACGGCTTCTATCGCCAATTCCGCGTCGGCTGCTTCGGCATAGCTGTCAACGGCGCGAAATCGGGACAGGCAAGCCTTGCATTGCGCCTCGGTCATCTTTCCGCGTTTGATCGCGCCCTTCAACAGGCCTTCAACCCTATCATGGGCTGCCAATGCGGCCTCGGAGTCGCGCTCGATCAACGTGACAGACAGGCCAGCCGTCAGAGCGGCGGTTGCAATTCCGGCCCCCATCAAGCCGCCACCCACCACAGCAATACGGCTGATATCGCGCGGCTGGACATCCTTGATCAGCGCGGGCTTTGATACGCTGCGTTCCGCAAAGAACGCATAACGCAGCGCACGGCTTTCCGCGGTTTGGCGAAGCGCCAGATGGCGCGCCCGCTCCATCGGCTGCCCTTCGGAAAACGGTTCCTGCGACCAGGTTAGCGCGGTCAGGTTCTCCAACGGCGACTGCTGCCCCTTGGCACGCTTTTTCAGCGATGCCCGAGAGGTCTCGATCAGATCCGGCGCAAAATCAGCGACAATACGTTGGCTGACCGGCACAGGACGGTCCGGCAGATCGGCCACAAATCTCTCGACCGCCTTTTCAAGATCGTCGGCCACCAAATCGACGGCACCAAGCTGCAGCATCTCCTCGGCCTTCAGCACTTTGCCTGTGCAGGCCAGATCAATTGCCGCTTCCATCCCCACAAGGCGTGGCAGACGCTGCGTGCCGCCGGCGCCGGGGATCAATCCAACATTGACCTCTGGCAGACCAAATCCCGTTTCGGGCGCTGCAATCCGCCATGCGCAGGCCATCGCAATTTCGAGTCCCCCACCCAGAACATTCCCGTGCATACAGGCGACGAAAGGGACATCGCTGTCTTCGATCATTTGGACGACATCGGGCAAATGCGGCTCGACCGGCGGCTTGTCGAATTCGGACATGTCCCCGCCCGCGACGAAAGTCCGGCCAGCGCATCGCAACACGGCCACCCGCGCGCCTTTGACCGCATCCACAGCATCTGCAAGCCCCTGCCGGACCGCTTGCGAGGTCGCATTGACCGGCGGGTTGTCAATGGTGACCCAGGCGACATCGCCTTTGAGTTCAACATTCACAAGTGAGGTCTGAGACATGGGTGTGCCCTTCAAGCGCTCTGGATTCGAGTCTTGTTTATATATTGACCAACCGTTCGGTTAATGCAATGATAAAAATGAAACGACATCTGGCAGAGCAGTCATGAGCGATACGATTCTTGTAGAAGATCACGGGACCTGGGTTGAGATTACACTGAATCGTCCCGACAAACTGAACTCATTCAATGATGAGATGCATTACGCGCTGCAAGACGCGCTGAAATCCGCCCGAGACAACGGCGCGCGCGCCGTCCTTTTGACCGGTGCAGGTCGCGGATTTTGCGCCGGACAGGATCTTGGTGACCGCGATCCATCGAAAATGGACGGCCCGCCTGATCTGAGCAAAACCGTGCGGACCTTTTATGCGCCTTTAGTGCGATTGATCCGGTCGCTGAACTTCCCGGTTATTTGTGCTGTGAACGGTGTTGCTGCCGGAGCCGGGGCAAATCTGGCACTGGCCTGTGACATGGTTTTGGCCGGTGAAAGCGCCAAGTTCATTCAGAGTTTTGCCAAGGTCGGTCTGATCCCTGATACTGGCGGCAGTTGGCACCTGCCCCGCCTATTGGGAGAGGCCAGAGCAAAAGGACTGGCGCTTACGGCACAACCTTTACCAGCAAAACAAGCTGAAGACTGGGGCCTGATCTGGAAAGCCCTGCCCGATGATCAGTTGATGACCGAAAGTCGCGCATTGGCGAACCAATTTGCCAACGGTCCGACCGTTGGGCTGGGTAAGACAAAGCAGTGCATTCAGACCGCGGCGACCACCACTCTTTCTGATCATCTTGAAATTGAAGCGGACGATATGAAGATCTGCGGGGAAAGTGCGGACTATGCCGAAGGCGTGTCCAGCTTCCTCGAAAAACGCGCGCCAAGTTTTCAGGGCAAATGACGATGACCCCGCAAGAACGCGCCGCTAAATCTGCCGCTGCTATGTGGGCCAATGATGAGGCCAGCAAATGGTTCGGCATGGAACTCGTTAACGTCGACGAAGGCCGCGCTATTCTGGCACTGACCGTCGCAACTCATCACTGCAACGGCCATGGCATATGCCACGGCGGCGTCACCCATGCCCTGGCAGACAGCGCCTTTGCCTTTGCCTGCAACAGTCGCAACGTCGCGACCGTCGGCCAGCATACAATGATGAGCTATCTCGCACCTGGCCGCCTGGGAGACCGCCTGACCGCAACCGCGACAGAAACCGCTGTCGCAGGTCGTAGCGGCGTCTATGACGTACGCATCACAAATCAAGATGGCATGACTGTCGCCGAATTCCGGGGCATGTCCCGCGCGGTTGGTGGTCAGAATTTTGTCGAATAGAAATACGCTGGAGGAGCAACGCAATGGACGCCCTGTCCCCCAACAAAGCTGAATTGGACCCGATCGAAATCGCATCGATCGACGAAATCCGTGCGACACAGCTTGAACGCCTCAAATGGTCGGTCCGACATGCCTACGAAAACGTGGCGATGTACAAACAGCGCTTTGATGAGGCGGGTGTCCATCCGGATGATTTGCAACAGCTTTCGGATATTTCGAAGTTCCCGTTCACGTATAAAAACGATCTGCGCGACAACTACCCTTTCGGCCTTTTCGCGGTCCCACGCAGTGAGATTATTCGACTGCACGCGTCTTCCGGGACAACCGGCAAACCAACTGTGGTTGGCTATACCAAAGCTGATATCGACAACTGGGCAGATTTGGGTGCGCGGTCGTTGCGGGCGGCAGGTTTGCGTAAGGGCGATTTGGTCCACAACGCCTATGGCTACGGCCTTTTCACCGGCGGCCTGGGCGCCCACTACGGGATCGAACGTTTGGGTGCAACCGTTGTCCCCATGAGCGGCGGGCAGACCGAGAAACAGGTCGGCTTGATAAATGATTTTCAGCCCGACGGGATCATGGTGACGCCGTCATACATGCTCAACATCCTTGAACAGTTCCACAAATCCGGGCTCGACCCCAGAAAAAGCTCTCTCAAGGTCGGCATTTTCGGAGCAGAGCCTTGGACAGATGCAATGCGAACGGAGGTTGAATCTGCATTCGACATGCACGCGGTCGATATCTACGGCCTGTCTGAAATCATGGGCCCCGGCGTCGCGAGCGAGTGCGTCGAAACAAAAGATGGTCCCGTGATCTGGGAGGATCACTTCCTACCAGAGATCATTGACCCGGCCACAGGCGAAGTACTGCCCGACGGCGAAACCGGCGAGTTGGTGTTCACCACTTTGACCAAAGAAGGTTTGCCAATGATCCGCTACCGCACGCGCGATCTAACCTGCCTGTTGCCCGGAACCGCGCGTTCGATGCGCCGGATGGCAAAGATTACTGGCCGCAGTGACGACATGATGATCCTAAGGGGCGTGAATGTTTTCCCCAGCCAGATCGAAGAACAGGTCATGGCGACAGGCGGTCTGGCCCCCTACTATCAGATCGAACTTTACAAATCCGGCCGAATGGACGCGATGCGGGTGTTTGTCGAAGCATCAGCAGACTCGACCGACGAGATGTCAAAGACTGCCGCAGCCCGAATGCTTACTAAGCGCATTAAGGACGTTGTTGGCGTTTCAACGGAAATTGTTGTAGGTGATCCGGGCGACGTCGAACGCTCTCAGGGCAAGGCGAAGCGCGTCATCGACAACCGCGATAAGGAATAAGCCGTGGCCAGGACAATCGCCAAAGACCACGACCAGAAGCGGGAACAGATACTCAAAAGAGCTGCGAAAATCTTTGCGGACCAGGGGTTCGACCGCGCCTCAATGACCCTGTTGGCAAAAGAGTGCGGGATCTCCAAGGCGAACATATACCATTATTACGACAGTAAGGATGCCATCTTGTATGACATCCTTGAGACCTATCTTCGGGATTTACGTGACCGCATTTGCAACGTTGATTTCGAAGGGCTTGAGCCTGAAGAGAAACTTCGAAAGGCTGTCCGCGAAATCTTGTTCGCCTATCAAGGTGCTGATGACGAGCACCGGGTTCAGATCAGCGGTATGAACGCCCTCGCCGACGACCAGCAAAAGAAACTGCGTGAGTACCAGCGTGATATGGTCAACTTCATTAACAATATCCTAAAGGAGTTGTCTCCAGAGACGTTGGGTGATGACAAGACCAAGCTGCGCGGCGCTACAATGTCAGTCTTCGGCATGCTGAACTGGTATTACATGTGGAATACAGGAGCCGGAACCAAGGCGCGTGAAGACTACGCTGATCTGGTCAGCACACTGACGGTCCACGGCATTCGAAAGCTTTAGGCGAGAAGCACACTTCTTTCAATTGACGGCTTTTCATTGGCTTCGATGGAAGGATCTGTTGCAAACTTTTGCCGATTGACCTTCACGGAGTTGGCACCTGATTCGCAAATAACATTATTCAGCTGGAAGTCTTCTCACGTTCTCCTTCATGGGTACGTATTATCCGAAGGACGTTTTCCTGTTCGCCGTGTTTTTCTATGTCAGATACGGCGTTTCATATCGGGATCTGGAAGAGATCATGGCAGAGCGCGGCGTGTCGGTCGATCAAACGACGCTGAACGGTTGGGTAGCACGGGCAGCGATGTGGCCGTCGAACTAGCCATTCGCTACAAGCGCAAAGTTGGGTTACATTCGGAGACCGACAGAACGGATAAAGCAGACTTTCAATCGGGTAAATTGAAAGTCCACTTCTTGGTTGTGGCGCACGCATTAACTGAGGTGATGCACATCTTGAAGGCCGTAGACCGGCGTCGGGATACCCTCCATCCGGGCCTTTATTTGCAGCGACAGGAACTGTGAATAATGCCGGGACTGATGCAGGTTTCCACCATGCATCCAGAGGTTTGGAACCTGTGTCGGCTTCCACATATTGCGTTGCTCGCCTTCCCAAGGCCCCGGGTCCTTGGTTGTGTCAGAGCCCAGACCCCAGCATTTCCCAAGCCGATCCGCCATTTCCTGACCCATCAGGTCCGCCACCCAGCCGTTCATCGAATTATACCCCGTCGCATAGACCACCAGATCGGCATCCAGATGCGTGCCGTCATCAAGGATAACTCCGGTTTCATCAAGCGCGGTGACCTGACCCCGTTTCAGCTTGATCTCGCCATCAATGATCAACTGGCTGGCCCCTATATCGATGTAGTAGCCCGATCCGCGACGCAGGTATTTCATAAACAGCCCGCTGTCATCATCGCCCCAATCCAGCCAGAACCCGGCCTTTTCCAACCCGTCATAGAACGCTTTGTCCTGTTCTTTCATCGCGGCATAGGCTGGAATCTGGAATTCATGAAGAATGCGATAGGGCAGCGAAGCAAAGATCAGATCGGCCTTTTCAGTCGTCATGCCAGACTGTACCGCACGTTCAGAATAGAGATCGCCCAGTCCGATTTCCATGAGGGTGTCAGAGCGGACAATATGGGTTGAGGACCGCTGCACCATTGTCACATCGGCATCGTTTTCCCAAAGCGCCGCGCAGATGTCGTGGGCCGAGTTGTTGGACCCCACCACAACGACCTTTTTACCAGCCCATTTGTCGGGACCTTCATGTTCCGACGAATGCACCTGTTCGCCTTTGAAAACATCCATACCCGGAAAATCAGGCATGCGTTTCTTGCCGGACATCCCTGTCGCCATGATCAGTTGCTTGGGCCGCAGTACAACCTCTTCACCGTCCCGGTCGACAGTGATGGTCCATTCGCCCTTGTCTTCATCGAACGTGGCGGATTTGGCCGTCGTGCGCGTCCAATAGTTCAACTCCATCACCTTGGTGTACATCTCTAGCCAGTCACCGATCTTGTCCTTGGGCGAGAACACGGGCCAGTTTTCCGGGAACTTGATATAGGGCAGATGGTCGTACCAGACCGGGTCGTGCAGGCAGAGGGATTTGTAGCGATTGCGCCAACTGTCGCCGGGCCGGTCATTCCGTTCGACGATGATCGTCGGCACACCCAGCTGACGCAGCCGCGCGCCCATGGCGATCCCACCCTGACCACCGCCGATGATGACGCAGTAGGGCTGTGTTTCGTAGCCCAGTTCAGCCTCTTCCTGCGCCCGTTCTTCTGCCCATGTGGTCCTGTGTTTACCCGCACCATGCTTGGCCCCAAGTGGGCGGTTGAACCCTTTGGGCTCTTCATGACCTTTCAGCTCGACCATCGTGGTCAGCAGGGTCCATATCTTGCCATCCTTGAGGCGGATCAACCCGTAGCCGCGTGCCACTTCGGTTTCGAACTCGATCCATGCGGTGGTTATTCCGCCGTCTTCAGTGGGAACCTCACCTTCGGCTATTTTCCAACCATTCGGCTTGGTTGTAGCCAACTGAAGCGCGAGCATATCTGCTACCTGCGCCTTGCCTTCGACCGTTTTAATATTCCAGGTAAAGCTTACCAGATCGCGCCAATAGCAATCGTCCTGGAACATATCGCAGGCGGCATCGATATCACCTTGGGACAACGCCGCACCGAAGTCATCCAGAAATCCCTGCACCTGATCCGAGAGTGTTGTGTCGAGCATGTTATCCTCCCTATCTCCACGGAGCAGAAGGCTGGCAAATCCGCGACCCTTCGGGCAAGCGGATTTGGCGCATCAACACTTGGTTCGGTCCAAATACGCCAATGCTTGTTGCGCGCGCAACAAGGGCGCAACACGGGTACATATGCGTTTAAGCGGGCGGTCTAAGCCCGGCTTTTCGCATACGGCGCAGGATCGTCGATCGGTTCACACCAAGGCGCCTTGCCAGTTGGGACATGTTCCAATCGCAAGCACGCAGAAGTGCTTCCAGATCATCTGAGTCCTGCTTTTGCGTAGGGGCGAGCGCCGGGGCGGGCAAATCCGTTAAGTCGATGATGTTGTCCTGACACAGGGCGACCGAACTTTGCAGCAGGTGTTCCAGTTCACGAATATTGCCGCGCCACAATCGTGATTTCAGGTCGGCGCGGGCAGCGGTCGAGAGGCGAATATCATGGCTGGCAAACCGTCGGAGCAGACGATCAATCAGCCAATCCAGATCCGCACGGTGGCGCAAAGGCGGCAAAGACAATGTGGCCCCCGCAATCCGGTGCAGAAGATCTTCACGAAGACCGCCCTGCAATCCTGCCGGGGGTTGCCGACATGACGCGATGATCCGCAGATCAGCCCGCCGCTCAAGCACTGCCAAAAGAGAGGCCTGCGCAGGCTCACTCAGGTCTTCAACGCCGCGCAGAAACAGTGTGCCGGGTTCGATAGCACGGCAGAAATTGAATGTCGGAGTGTCGCAACAGATCACGGTGTGGAAATCCTGTGTCGCAGGATCGGCCATATGGATAGCGCGCGCCAGTTTAGTTTTGCCTGTCCCGCTTTCGCCGGTCAGCAAAAGCGGCAGATTGGTCGGCGCAAGACGGGCCGCTTTGTTCAAAAGTTGCTGAAGGCCCGCATCCGGCCCTGCAAAGCTGCCAAGGGCACCAGGCAGAACCTGTTCCCGTTTGCGCAGAGCTGCCGTCATCTGAGGCGTCTGCGGAGCAACGGCATGACCATAGAGCGCGCGCCCGTCCTTGAGGTGTAAAACGCGGTCTTCAGACGGTCTGCCGCGCATGAATTCGGGCATGTCATCAACGCTGATTTCAAGCCAGTCCTGCAATTGCGACCCAATCAGGTGGCCCGAACCGTCAGGGTCCAGCGCACGTCGGGCCCCCGAGGTCATACCGATGATCTTGCCGCTTCCGTCCACTGCAACCGCCGCTTCGGGATCGACCTCAAGAAATTCGGGGCTGGCTGAAAAGCGCAGGACCCAATCGCGCCGCGTCGATGCCATCAGGTTTGCCATCTCGACGCGTCGGGCGGAGTTCGTCACCAATGTCATGGCCAGATTCTGCGACGCTTTGGGAGAGGGTCCACGCAACAAGGACACATCCAGAACAGCCGCAAGAGCACCTTTGGTGTCAAAAATAGGCGCTGCCGTGCAAGACAGCGGCGTATGCGTGATCGAAAAATGATCTCCCTGATGGATAGTCACCGGCTGACCCGTAACGATACACGACCCCACTCCGTTGGTTCCTGCCAACTCTTCCGTCCACTTGAACCCCAGATGAAGACCCGCAGTTCTGAGCTCGTCCTCGAAGTTCCGGTCGCCAAAGAAATCGACGCAGACGCCATCTGCATCCGCAAGCAGCAGGACGTAGTTCTGCCCTGCCACCTGCGCAAACAGCGATTGCAGCCCCGAACGCGCGGTTGCGATCAGACGTTCGGATTGTTCCAGGTGTTCTCGGAATTTGGTGTCAGGGAGGATGTGCGCAGGTTCCTGTCGTGAGGGATCCATACCGTAGGTTTCAACACATCGCTGCCAGCTATCCGCGACAAGTCGGTCCCGCCCCGTATCGAACCCGCTTAAGACACGGTCAATCTCTTTTGTGTGCTGGCGATCCAACAGCTTCCCGTCCTACGAATCCTTCTTAAAAATAGCATGAGGCTGGCTTCGCGCCTATGTTCAAGTTTCGTCGGGCAAACGATTGGCGCTTAGCCTCGTCAAGCTGACCTTCGTTGAACGGACCGCATTGGTCGAAATAGGCTCCGTCCGGACCCCCGACACGGCGCAGCATTTCAAACGTGCTGATAACGACAAAGCGGGATAAATTGTCAACGGATGCTGAGCAATAAATGGTCTTACTAAGGCTAAAGCAGACTTTCAAAGGTGAGCTCAGCAAGTCCAGAGGTGCGAACGGCTCAGTTAGTGAAGCTCAAAGCAAAAGTATGATTTTGCAGGTAGCGACATAGGTCGTTCCTTGCGCAATTCAGTTAAATCAAAGGTAATTCAGTTTCTTGGTGACCCAGAATAAAATTTCTGCCAACACCGAAATTGCGCCTGCTTCCTCGGTGACAACCAAGCCTGTACCTGATGCACCCAATTTGGTCACCTTTGCACTCAGATCACCCGGGATTTCTGCAACAACAATGAAGTCCGCCGCGCCAATCAACTCACGCAGTGAAGGAAGCCCACTTCTGGCATCCAACGCCCCTTCGCTGGTAGCGGGTGGTATGTCCGAAATCGTGGTAACAAACTCCGCTCCAGGCATACTGCGCAGGGCAACACGAATAGTATCGCCAATGGATATGTTTTGCAGACTACTCAAAGGAAGTGTCGCAACCAGAACCCTGTCGCCCGGTACAACAAAATTGATTGCGCCTTGTAGAGTCGATACCCGGTTCCCAGGGCGCAGGGTCAAGCCTGTGACCATGCCATCTGCAGGTGCGCGTACAACTGTTTGCTCCAATGCCCACCGCGCTTGGATCAACAAATTCTCTACCTCGGCAACGCCAACATCGACCCCATCCACTTGGGCGGCAATACGCCTTTCAAGACCCGCCTTCCGCGCGTTTGCGGCGCGCAAGCCCGCCTCAAGTTGCTCTATCGTTGAAACGGCTTCCTGAAGCTGGAACTCAGTGGACGCTCCCCGTTCGGTGAGACGGATAATGTCATCGCGACGCGCCACGCCAAAATCCAGTTGCGCGGACAGTGAGGCAATGTCAGCCTCAGCCGCCTCAAGGTCGTGACCCAGTTGATCCGCCTCAGATTGGGCTGAGGCCAGTGACGCTTCAAGTCGAGCGACCTCGGCTGCGAATTCCGTATCATCTATCCGGAAAAGAACATCCCCCTTTGATACTAGCTCATTGGGCTCTGCTGCGACTTCTGTCACTGGTCCCGCAACGTTTGGGGCAATGCTGATCACTGCACCTTGGACCGAAACCGTCCCGCTTGGCGTCGTGTGGTTCAGCGCGCCGATAACCACCAATGCAATCACGACACCACCGCCATAGATGAAGGTCTTTGAAACCGCGTTCCAAGGCAACAGGCGGAGTTTGGAAAACACCAACCATGCCAGGCCAAAATACAGCGCCAGAACGATTAGCATATCAGATACTCCACTGAATTCATTGGACCAGGAACCGAAGTATCTGGGCTTACTAAAAACGCACAAGACCAGGTTCGGCCGATTTGGCCATTATACAGTCTCAAGTAGCGTATCTGAAAGAGTGTGCTCTGAAAGGGCTCCTGGTGCACCAATTGCAACAAGCCTGGTTTCGGGTTTACGCTCACCCCACACTTCATCCCGCGCGATGTCCATGCGTTTTCCGACGACCTGAACAAGAATACGATGATCCGGATCCTCCTCACTGAAGACAAAACCCTTGAGGCGATAGACATCACCGGGAAGCGTCCGAATAGCGCTTCGGAGAGAAGAGAGGCTTATCGGGCGATCAGCTTTCATCATAGTTGTCGAAAAGCTGTCTGAATGATCAGCTTGGTGACAGCCGCAGTCGGGGCCATGTTCATGATGGTCAGGTACTTCTGTTTCTAGTTGTTCTGAGGCAAAGCGGCCGACTGACAGAAGTATGTCCAGAGGGACGTTCGCATTGACAGCTTCGACCAAACGATAGCGACGGAAGCGAGAGCCAAGCCAATCATGCACCTTCTGAACAGTGGCCCTATCGACAAGATCAACCTTGTTCAAAATAACCATATCCGAGAACGCGATTTGACGGAGCTTCAGTTCCATTTGTTCCGGCGCAGAAAATAGCTGTTCCGCATCGACAAGACACATAAGACTGTCCAAGCGGATCATGTCCCGAAACTTCTGATCTGTGAATGTCATCGCGATTGACGATGGGTCTGACACTCCACTTGCTTCAAGAACGATGTATTCCGGTTTCTCAGGCCGGGCGAGAACAGCTTCTACCGTTTCGATCAGGTCATCTCGGATTGAGCAGCAAACGCAGCCATTCGCTAAACTCATCACATCATCTTCGAGGCCGACCACCAAGTCGGCATCGACGTTGATGGATCCAAAGTCATTCACCAGGACTGCCACTCGCAATCCGTGATTGCCGGTGAGGATGCGGTTCAGAAGCGTTGTCTTACCGGCTCCTAGAAAGCCGGTAAGGATCGTTACGGGGATCGCGGAAGTCGAACCGAATTCGATCATGTCGTTACTCCGCTTTCTTTTTTCGGTTCGGGATGACGTCATCGACCTTGATGACGAAATCGCTGGGCCATTCTGGATCAGGAGCCCGGAATACATCAGCTGGGTAGTATTCTTTGGGATCGATCTCCATGTCTCGGTACTTCTGATCTTGCTGTTCGGCACGTGATGACCGCGGCGCTGGCGGCTTGATTTCGTCCGGCAACGTGATTTTGCCTTCTGCTTCCATCTTGCCCAATTCGCGGAAGGGGGCGACAGATCCAGACTTTCCGGGAAGAGTAGCCTTCCGATACCAGATTGCATCCTTTGTGACGTTGACGACGGCGACATCCAAACCCCAGGCGAACAACCCATCATAGTGCGCTCGGATTCCCGCCAACATCTCAGCATCGATATCCTCGTCTTGCGTATAGTGGGTTACCATTGCAAGCCGTGGGCGCGCCTCAGCCATCATCTTACCGACCGCATAGTGCGATGTATGATGCGTATCGATTGTGTAGTTGAACAACTCTTGCGGCAAACCGTATTTGTAGGTCATCAACTGACCGATATCCTGTCCGGACATTTCGGTCACAAACACATCGACGCCTTTTCCGTATTCAAGGCTCAGTTCATCAGGGCGGCCATCGCCGGTCCAAACAAAGCTCAGGCCATTCCAATCCAGCCGATACCCCACAGCTCCGTCCTTGGCGTGGCTACGAGGCCAGGACCGAACAGTCACGCCATCTTCGTCATAAACGATGCCACCTTCCTGGCGGAAATCGAATTCGTTGACCTCAATCTCATAGCCGTCCCCAATCGGGAATACATCAAAGGCCTCCAGATGCCATTTGAGCATTTGCTGCATGCCTTTAACCATTCCGGCTGTGCCAAGCTCGGGTGTCCGACCTGATGGACCGTGAATGCGAAGCGGTGTGTATCCACCAGACCAAGCCCGGAACGGGTAGATGTAAGGGATGTCGGCATAATGATCGACATGCAGGTGCGTAATGAAGATGTCGTTGATCAACTGACCCGGAACCTGCATCCCGATAATGTTGCGGACACAACCGGATCCGAAGTCGAAGAAGAACCTCTTTCCATTCCCCAGCTCGACCATGATACAGGTGCCAGCCTGATCTTCGCGGGGCGGAAACGGGGTGGAACCACAAAACGATATCCGCATTTCGTCGGGGCCGAGCTCTTCGGACAGCGGGAAGTAGTTCGCGTTCGAACCAGTCATGTATTTTGTGGGGCGGAAGTACTCCGGCAGCGTGATACCGCCCGCAGGTCTGCCTCCGTAAGGGTTCTTTAGGCTTTCGCCTAGTGGTCCTTCTCCGGGGTGCGCCTGTGCGGTTCCTGCACCGTAGCTAACGGCACCGGTTGCGACCGCACCTGCTGCCAGCCCCTGCATAACGTGTCGCCGGGAAGGGTTTTCGATGTCATCAGATTGCTGGTTCGGTTCGTTTTTAAGATCTTTGCCGTTGTCTTCTTTTGTCATGGCCATGCCCTCAATTGGAAATGTTGCGAAGATCGCGCTTCACCATTCGGCGAAGCTCGTTCACGAGTTCAGATTTTATGTGGGCCCACTCCGCGCGCTCTGAGGCTGTGATCGATACATCATCCAGCAACTCGGAAGCTTTCTTCAGGTCTTCGACAACCTCTTTGAGCAACGCATCCGTCTCGATACGCCCTGACAGCGCATCGGACAGTTCTGGAATCTCTTCTGTCAGGTCCACTGCCACTGGATAAATCCCGGCTCCCACTATCTATTCTCACATCGAGATGAGTGTGGTTGACCGTGCAGGCCAAGTGAGTCACCGTGAGTTGGGGGTGAGTTTGCCTTGAACAAAGCTAATGAATTGCCGATAGATCAACATGTTGAGCAGCCGTCGCCGGATCTTGTCCGGGAAGCGCTCGAGCGCGTTGTATCGAGCGACGAGTTCCAAGCTTCACCCCGCCTCCAACAATTTCTTACATACGTAGTCGAGGAAGCTATCGCGGGTCGTGGTCCCCAGATCCGAGGCAAAGCTATTGCCGTAGAGGTCTATGGACGACGCATTGATGGCAGTGGCGGCCAAAACCTCGTTCGCGTCGAAGCCAGGCGGCTGCGTCGGCTATTGCGCGAATTTTACGAAGATCAATGGGACGGCGAAGGGGTTCGCATTTTTGTTGATCCTGGCGGATACAAGCCGCGGTTTTCATACGAGCCTACAATTGAAGACGGCGTATCAAATGCATGGAACGGCGATGAGCCCGCCGGGCGTCGGCGTTCGCTGCGACTGCTGCCAGTTGGATTGGGGGTCCTCGCAGTAGTCGTTGTGCTTGGCATCTGGACGAGCCAAAAAAACACAGAAGTACCGCCAACGGCTCAATCCATTGAACAAGCTGAACGTGCAGCACTTGGTGAGCAATCTTTGACAAGACTTCAGGCGGCCAACCTTGCAGATCAAGCCCGAGGCATGTTTTTTCCCGTTTTTGACGTCAAGCGCCAGCAAATAGCGCTGGGAATGTTCCAGCATGCAGCCGAGCTCGACCCAGCACTCTCCGATGGCTATGCGGGATCGGCACAGGTTTTGGCGACTCTGGCCATGCTGTCCCCGGATGAAGCGCAAAGAGAAGATCTCTTAGGTCAAGCTTCAGAACTATCTGAAAAGGCCCTTGAATTGTCCCCTGCTGATGCGTGGGCAAATGGCGCAAATGGTTGGATGTTGGCTGTCTATAACCAGCCAAACGAGGCTTTAAAATACGCCCGAATGTCCGTCGAATTGGGGCCGAAGGACGGCCATATTCTCGATCTTGTTGGTATCACTGCCATAGTTGCCAATGCCCCGGAACTTGCTGCCGAAGTCAGCAACCCGGAAAGAACCAGGTCTGGATCGGGTAGGTTTGGTGCGAGAAACATCTGGGGCGTGTCACAACTCATGCTCGGGAATTACGAGAGTGTTGTCGAAGCCTTTCAGGGGGCGCCAGCTGCCGGAGCGCCGGTTAGTGCCCCTTCGCTCTTATTCCAAGCCGTCGCGCAAGATCAGTTGGGAAACACGGAAGACGCACAACGGCTCGTTGTTCAAATGCGCAAAACGTGGCCCGATTTTCAGTCTGAGTTTCTCGCTGACAGGATATTCAACAACGACAACGCTACGCGGAATTTGATACTGGAAACACTTGGCAAGTTTTGACAAACGGCCGATTGAAACGACAATGATGTGCGTCTAGACGCGAGAAATTTAACTAATTGTGGAGGCTGAATAGCCTAAACCCAAACAGTCAGGTCCAAGTATCTGAATAACCTGATCGAACAGGATCAACGGTTTATCAAGCGTCGCGTACGTCACATGTGTGGGTTCAAATCGTTCAGATCAGCATCAGCCGCTTTGGACGGCGTCGAAGTCGCTTATATGAGCCGGAAGCAGCAATTCTCAAGCGATATGACTTCCGGCTTTCAGCTATTCGCCGAGATCGCAGGATAAGCGTATCCAGTAAGTCGCTGAGTTTGGCCGTCCCAAATGTCTGAGAAATATCCAAAGGGCTTTGTCGCAAACTTCTCTGAAGAATGAAGGTGGTTTAGGAATTTCTGTGTTTAGGCGACTAACTTGGCGAACTGCTTGAATGGGTAGATTCCGACTCCGAACTCGTCCTTTCGGATCATCTGCGCAACTTCAATTCCGTCAAGCGTTGCGGAGGCGGACGCAAACGATTTGAACCCGAGCCTAGGGCGGATTCGACGTTTGATGGATCGGTGGTCCGGTTCCTCGATATTGTTGAGGAATTTTCGCCTGACCATCTCAATCGGAACTGGACAACCATAGCCCTTCAGAATCTTCTTGATGGTTTTGATAGCAGCCGTGTTGGCTCCGCTTTTGTCGATCACTATCCTTCTCTGGAGCCCATTCAGCTCGAGTGCACGAGCTAAGAATTTTGTCGCTGCAGCTTTATTCCGGCGCTCGGACAGCATGAAATCAAGGGTCTTTCCGTGTTTGTCGACCGCGCGATACAGGTAAACCCATTTACCTTTGACTCGCACATAAGTTTCGTACATTCGCCAAGATCGATCGAAGAAGCGCTTCTGATGACGCGCCTGGTCGGCGACCAGTGGTGCATACTTCACGATCCAACGGTTCAAGGTCGCATGCTCGACCGAAACGCCTCGCTCAGCCAGGATTTTTTCCAGATCCCGGTGCCACACCGAATACCGAAGATGGAAGAAGAACTCGTGCAAGATCACGTCTTTTGGAAAATGCGCTCCCTTGAGCGAAATTTTCACGGCCTGCCCCGATCTGTCTTGGGCAAGCGTCTATCAAAACTTCAATAGACTCAACAGGTACATTCGGAGTATGCGACAAAACCCATCCAAAGAACCTACTTGGCTCAGCCAGAAACTTTGCAACAGAACCTCCGAATGTTCGAAATTAGGATGGCATCCACTCTTATGATACTTTTTTGTTTTTTTTGCATATTACAACGGAGACCCAGATTCTGCCAGTGTTTTGAGGCTTTACTGCAAAGTTCTGGTTTTTGACGGGCTTGGGTTTAGTGTGTGGTGGGCTTTCAGTCCCAACTGGTCGAAAGCCAACTCGTGTTCTCCTTCGAAGGCACGCAACATCCCGAGGATGTGAACCTATTTACTTTTTTTGTGTTCTATTCGGCGTGCCGTACCATGGTTTAAAAGAAATCACGTCCTAGCCTGGCGTTGGGGTGAATCACACGACGCTGAAGCGTTGGGTGACAAAAAATACACTAGTGAAATCGCCAACGCCGCGCGCAGGTTCAATGGATCGAGTTGCCGTTCCTTGCGGATAGACGAAACTTAAACAAGCGTGAAAGGTGCGCGGGTCATTCTATACAGAGCTATGGACAAACACGGCAATACGCTGAGCTTCATGTTTTCAGAGCGTCGGAACAAGCCTTCCGCTCTAGAATTCTTCGCTCAATTGTTTGAACGCAGTGATCTTGCGCGACAGTTTGTGTCGATATGAGCGGAGCGAACACAGCAGGTATCAAAGCAAAAGAAAACTTGCTGATTGGCTTAGGCGGCCCAATCCCAAACAAGAGGGTCACGGGGAAACATCTGAGCGAGGTCGAGGGAAAGAACCATCGCTCCAACAAAAGACACACTATACAGAAATTGTGGTTGGAGACATTCGCGTCAGTGACAACAACACCAGAAGGAAGCGAGGTGGTACTCATGATCTGCAAAGTTGAATTCACGCCCAGATACTTTCACTTCCGTTAGTTTACAGTACTGAAGGCATGAGCCGCGAGTTCGGCGTCAGCTTTTCTTTCAGTCAGGAACTTCACGACAGCGCGTCAAACGGCGAACGCTTCTGGCTCCAAGTCTTCCCAAAACTCGAAGATAGCAGTGGCGTTCAAGCCCGAGCGCCAGCCATGAGATCGAAAATGCTCTCGGTCGAGATCATTGTCCAAACCCGCTAAGAACAACCGCTTGTCTGCATCTCGCTGTGTAGGGTTTCGCCGCGAAACCAGGTCTTCAACGATGGCTAGCTTGCGCGCCCTTGCCTGCCTTTCGGCTGTCCGGACAGCATATGCCTTTTCTTCTGAGGCTTTTTCCGCGACCCGCTTACGCGCAGCTTCGATGGCTTCGGGGCTAGGCTCAGGTGTTGGAATTTCCTTCGGGTCTTCGTAGTCATCCCGCAGAGCAGCGGATAAATATCCGACAGTGGATTTTACACCGCCCTGCCCTTTTACGTAATCGAGCTTCTTCTGGACATAGTCCTCGCCGTGCTCCGCGATCCATTGCCGCGCCAAGCGGTCAGACACACCCTGCTTCCTCAGAGTTTTGTACACGGTGAGATTGCGTACCCCATCACTATCGTCGATCTCAAACATCGCCTTTTGCGGATTGCCTTTGATCAGAAAACGAATGTCAGTGACGGTTCGACCCTTCTTTTGAAACTCGGGCTCGATCAAAATATCCGAGCTTTTGTTCACCTCCGTGACTGCTGGTTTGATGATCTTCGCGTTGAGATGTTTGAAACTGGCGTAGTAGTCGCTGCCATCAACACCCATCAGCTTTCGGAACACGTCCAGGGGCCACCAACCAGTCGACCCTGTCCGCACAAATCGGTAGCAGTTTTCATACAAAGCAAGCCCATGCCCTGAACTGAAATTTCGCTGTATCTGAACATTGATCAGCGCATAGATCTTCGGATCGTACAGTTTTTGCGCCAAGGCGGGTGAGTATGAATACTCGCAAACTCCCCCTTTCAGTTTGGCAAAACTCAGCAGGGATGAGACGCCCCATTCCTGACGCCCCTGCTCATCCAGCATGTCCCATTCCGCGACTGTTTCCGCCAACGCCCGCAGGCTGGCACGCAGAGTGTCAAAGTCGTTTGAATTGTACCCGACCATCATAGCAAGCGTCCGCGCATCAATCGTGTGGGTCTGCGCGGTCGTCAGTGCATCATAGGCGTTCATCAACAAAACATTAGAAAGCTTTCTCTGCAGCAGAGAAAGTTTGCCGCTGATGTGTATCGCTGCGACATTCTTCTTAACAGTCTCTCGACGCAATGCGCCCGAAAGCTGATCCATGTTCAATTGTGTATCCGGCATGATTCTGCCCGGCTGCTCATTTTGCAAAAACCCTGACACAAAAGGTACCTTTGCTTCAATAGTTTTTGGGTACCCAAACACGGGATGAAGGCAATCCCGTATTCAGGTACCTTAAGAATCACGCAAGCAAGTTATCCACAGAAATTGAATCAATCCGAGTCCGATCCCGACTTCGTCCCCGGTACTCTGCGAGAAAACCCATCGAATTAGTGTCTCTTTTCCGAAGATTTTCAGTATCCCGAGAATCAGTCCCCTACTTCCTGATCCTTGGCACCTGATGTACCGTAAACAGATACCTTTGATCCCGTAAAATGGTTCCTTTGGAACCGTAAGAGGGTACTCAAGTACATCTATTTCTTTGTTTTCACTACATTTCTACTAAGTAAAGATTCTAAAACTTCTAAAATACTAAAACGTTTTTTGTGTCGATTTTCTTTGATTTTGACTGGTTTCGCCACGAAACCGCTTCTAGCCACAATCAACTGTGGAAAAAACACCGGAAGAGGATAGTCATCTCCAACAATGTTCGCTACATTTCCCGATATACGTCGCTAAGACGAACATTTTCTGAGGCATCGACAGTGAGTAAAACCAACCAACCTCCCCTGCCCCCATATCTTAACCTCGACCCGGAAATCGCAGCGAAGAAGTTGCCCAATCCTATCGGCACATCTCGATTCGCAAAAGCAGCGGCTTTCTGTGCAAAAGGACGCGAGGACCTTGCCCGTAGAGGCTATGCGCCGGATGGCGAAAAGCGACTGCGCCGATTTTCAATTTGGGAAATCACAAAATATCTAATTCCGGTTGCTCCGGCTCATCTGCGGCGTGTTTTAAAAGCGAACCCAGATTTGCCACAAGGCGAAGGTGAGGCGGGCTCCAAGTGGTTCACCCTTGAAGATGTATTAACGCTGCGCAAGCGCTTTGCGGCGGAAGGTGTAAGCACGAAGGAATACCTGCCCTACCGACCCGAAGGCCTGCCGGCCAAGGTCGTGGCAGTAGCCAATTTCAAGGGAGGTGTCGGCAAGACATCCACTGCCGCTCATCTGGCGATGTCCGCAGCCTTGGATGGGTATAAGGTGTTGGTTATCGACCTTGATAGCCAAGGTTCGATGACATCAATACTCGGAGGGCAGGTTGCTGATGAGTGGCAAACCGTCTTCCCTTTGGTCGCCAAAGACTATGCCCGCGCGGTGCAGGAGGAGAACCGGGTGCGCTCGGCTGCAGCACAGCCCGAAATTCCTCTGGATGAAACCCTGCAGGAAGCTTTGAAAACTACGCCTCAGGACGTGATTCAAAAAACGCATTGGCCCAATATCGACCTGATCGGGGCGCAGCTTAACCTGTATTGGGCCGAGTTCCAGATCCCCGTCTGGCGTATGGGCCTGAGAAGCTGGCCCTTGTGGGATGGCTTGACGAACTTCCTTCAGGATGAAGGCGTTTTGAATGACTATGACGTTGTCTTCCTAGATACGCCTCCTGCTCTTGGGTACCTAACGATCAATGCGTTGGCTGCGGCCGACATTTTGTTGGTGCCGCTGGGGGCTTCGTTCCTGGAATTCGATTCCACCGGTCGTTTCTTCGATATGCTCTATACGACATTCGCCAGTATCGAAGATGGTGAGAACGCAGCGCAACGTGCGGCGGGTTTACCCGAACTGAAGTTCGAATGGGATGTAGTACGCGCGATAATCACGCGGTTTGACGCGAGCCAGCAGACCGATATGGCCAATGTCATTCAGGCGTATTTCGGGGATTTCATGAACGCCTACAGGCAGGACTATACGGCGCTGGTCGGGCAGGCGGGTGAACAAGTGAACGGCATCTACGAAGCGGATTATCGCGATTTCAACCGCGAGACATATGTGCGCGGACGTGAGACTTTTGACAGAACCTATGCCGAATTCAAAGAAGTTCTGATCGGTTGCTGGTGGCGCGATGCGCAGATGGGAGGACAGGCAGATGGCTAAACGCAGAAGACTGATTGCACCAGGTACAGAGGAGCTTGAACAGTTGGAGGCCGGTTTCGCCGCGAAACCCTCGCTCAGCCCGTTTGAGACCAACTCCGCCCCGCCACCCATCGCCCAAGTCGCGGCCGAAGCAGCATCGCTTGGGGGAATGGCAGCTGTTACAGACCGTGTTGCGCTGGCTCAGGATCAGGGCGACGCCGCGCGTTGGCGCGATGCGCAAGAGGCGGGGTTGGTGGCTCAGATGCTGCCACTTGACCAGATCGACGCCGATTTCATTCGGCGAGACCGAATGGTCGAAGACGAAGAAGCCATGGCTGAGCTTCTGGAATCTCTTCGCCTCAATGGGCTGAGAACACCGATCGAAGTCACTCCCGAAGGGGACGGCTTCGGTCTGATTTCCGGATTTCGGCGGCTTGAAGCGTTCCGACGGCTGTCGGGCACGGATCCTCGGTTCGCCGAAATCCCAGCTTTTGTTCGCAACGCGGGGGCGGGGCAAGGGGCCTATGTCTCCATGGTCGAAGAGAACGAGCTGCGCGCCAATCTCACGCCGTATGAGAGAGGACGCATAGCCGTACTGGCGGCAGGGCAGGGGGTTTTCCCGTCGACTGAAGCGGCTGTTGATGTGCTGTTCGCTGCTGCGTCAAAAGCAAAGCGATCAAAGGTCCGCAGCTTTGCAATGGTTCATGAAAGCCTAGGCGATCTTCTCCAGCACCCGGTTGCCTTGTCAGAGAAGGCGGGTTTAAAGCTGGCATCGGCCATTCGAAATGGTGCGCAAGCGGTGCTTCGCGACGCTTTGGCAGGAGTCGGTCCGCTGGATGCAAAGGCCGAATGGGGTATCCTTGAGAAAGCAATGAGTGACTCGTCGGATGCGTCTCAGAGCAAAAGCCGAGGCGGTCGACCCACAGAAGTTCTACGCCTCCCAAAGAGACCATTGAAGGGTGGAGGAGAGGTTTGGGCAGAAGTCGCATCCGGTGAATTGCGGTTGAAAATCAAAGGACGTGAACTGGCGCTGGCAGATGCGGAAGACTTGGTGAACCAACTTTGTGAGCAATTTGAATAGGCAATAGTTGTGGTGCAGGAGGCTGGTAGAGAGGAGGGAAGAAAAGCGATTTTTTAGAAGTATGCAAAATATCAAAATAATGAGCACTGCATTCTGGATGGCTATTTTGCGTTGGGTAGCCAGGTACTCTTGCAAACCTTTGCCTGTTGACGGTTCTGCCGCAAATTTCTCTCAGAAATGTGTGAATGGAATTGGCAAGGCAATTGTCCCGCCAGCTGGAGAAACTACTGAATCGAAAGGTTCGAACCCCAGAAAGGGCCTGATCCGACGCCTCCCACGCACGGGTCTGGGGGTGGGTTCGACAATCCGGCCATTACCAAGGAAAACGCCGATGTCGTGGTGACATGGGCTTCGGGCAGCAACATTGTCATCAATGATTTCGACCCGACCAGCGACCCGATTTTCTTCGTCTGGATCGGTGCCGACGCGCTTGAGATCACTGAGGCGAGCGGTTCAGTGGTTTTAGCAGTTCCCTCCAAAAACCAGACCATCATGCTAAGCAGTGTTTCTCTGTACATGCTGGACGGGGCGGATATCCACGCGCAGGATGCCACCGCGCGGGATGAGCTGGCCAGTTTGATTGATAGCAACTTGGGCGGTCGCGATGTGCCAGAAACCCTTTCTTATCAGATCGACCTAAACTGTCTCAGTGGCGCAGACGTCAGACAATAAACCTCTAGTGCGATGACAATGGACATGTCGTCCGCTCCCAGCTCAAACCAATTTGTGGCGGATACAAAAACGTTAGTGTATGGACGTTTGGGGCTCAGGAACCGCTCTGGCAAGACAAAGCGACAAGGAAGCAGGTAGAATGCGTGTACTTTTGACCGGCGGCGCTGGGTATATCGGAAGCCATACTCTGTTAAAGCTGCTGCAAGATGGCAGAAATTCCGTAATGGCATTAGATAACTTCTCCAACAGCTCTCCTGAAGCGTTGCGCCGGGTTCAAAAACTTAGCAATTCGAACTTTGAGACCCATGTCGGCGACTATCGCGAGCCCAACGTGCTTGACTCGGTCTTTGACTCGTTTCGCCCCGATGCGGTCATTCACTTTGCAGGATTGAAGGCGGTTGGAGAATCCAACGAAAAACCACTCCTTTACTACGACCAGAATGTTTCCGGCAGCATCGGCCTTCTTGATTGCATGCAGCGTTTCGGTTGCAAAAAAATTGTCTTCTCATCCTCAGCTACTGTTTATGGCGAGGCACAGTACCTCCCCTATGATGAAGATCATCCACTAAACCCCACCAACCCATATGGTCGTACAAAGTACTTTATTGAGGAAATCATACGCGACTGGGTTGCTTCACAATCAGACGCGAGCGCTGTTCTATTGCGTTACTTTAATCCGGTTGGAGCGGATGAATCCGGCGAAATCGGGGAAGATCCGCGCACCATTCCCAATAATCTCCTGCCCTACATTTCTC
Source organism: Ruegeria profundi (assembly GCF_049800715.1). Lineage (GTDB taxonomy): Bacteria > Pseudomonadota > Alphaproteobacteria > Rhodobacterales > Rhodobacteraceae > Ruegeria > Ruegeria profundi_A. The sequence continues at coordinate 201,732 of NZ_JBNAFO010000008.1, read as the reverse complement.
AGGTTGCCGTTGGCCGCCTCAAGGAACTCAGCATTTTTGGCAACGACTATGAAACGCGGGATGGCACGGGCGAACGTGATTACATCCATATCGATGATCTGGCGGCAGCCCATATTCAAGCAGTTAAGTTTGCTCTCGATAACCGGGGATGTGAAGCAATCAACGTCGGGACCGGAAAAGGCGTTACGGTTCTTGAAATGGTGAAAGCGTTCGAAGAAGCATCAAACAGAGAAATCCCCTTCCAAATCAAAGGAAAACGCGAAGGTGACGTGGCGCGCAGTTTTGCCAAAGTAACCAAAGCACAAAAATTGCTGGGATGGAGGGCTGAGAAAGATCTAGTCGACGTTTGTAGAACAGCTTGGAACTGGCAAACGAAGAACCCATCAGGTTATTGAGCGATGATCCGGTCGAGCGTGTCGCACAAATCGTTTCCGGCGCGTGGCTGGTCCTTCGATTGGACTGCGGGGCGCTCGCAAAGTTGCAGTCCCCTTAACGAATAGCTGCATATCGGCCTTCCATTTCACACAATGACGTAAGCTGGCTCGGGCCACTGCCCAACTGACCCGACAAACCGTGCAATGAGAAAACCTTGGCCAGGTAACTGGTGCGTGTGGTATCATATCAATGAGTAACTGCCGGTTGCAGCCGATTGAGATTGATAAATCTTTGAGTTCGTCGGCGGCAAGAAACTAGTGGCCGCGTAATTTACGCGTTTTTCACAAGTAAGATCGGGGCTGACCCGTTCCGTCCAGACAGTTGAATTGTTCAAATTCTATCTCGTCAGGCACCGCCTCAGTCGGCGATCTACCCAATGCTATTTCAGAGCCGATGCGGCCGGAAAAAACGCGAGGGAAGAATAGAGAATTTTCAACGAGGAGATTGACCATGAAGCGCAGAGTTTTTCTAGCACGCACCACCGCCTATGGCGCGGTAGTTTTCTCGGGTACTTTGCCCGGCTTGCGGGCAGCGGCGCAGACCGGGACACCTTTACGGCGCAGCCTAGCCGATATGGATCTTGATGATCCCGACCTAGTTACCCTGCGCAGTTTCGTAACCATGATGAAGGACCCAACGCGGGACAGTCAAAATGTGAGTTGGGAAGGTTTTGCCAATATCCACGGAGATTTCACAGTGGGGTTCAACCTGTGTCCGCACGGGAACTGGTATTTCCTTCCATGGCATCGCAGTTACATCCGCATGTACGAACAGGCCGCTCGGGCATTGACCGGAAACACCGATTTCGCGATGCCCTATTGGGACTGGACCGCGAACCCCGGATTCCCGGCTGCCTTTGGTGACGCCGAATTTGATGGTCAGCCTAACCCATTGTTCGTGGAAGGCCGGAATCTTGGCACCGGAGATGAACTCGGTGAGGATATCACCGGACAAGACGTCATGGACACAATCTATGGAAGCCAGACCTTCGAGGAATTCGGCTCATCTCGTCCGGCCGGCCAAGTCGATACCTCGCCAATGTGGATCATGATGAATGGAACGCAGGGCGAGTTGGAGAGTAACCCACACAACAACGTGCATTGCATCGTTTTGGGGCCGTTCATGTGTTCTGGCGCTTCACCACAGGACCCGATATTCCAAATGCATCACTGCAACATTGACCGAATCTGGGATCAATGGAACGCAAACGGCAATGCCAACAGCAGCGATCAACTTTGGTTGGACATGCCTTTTACAGACAATTTCTTTGATCCTGACGGCAACAGCTATACCGATACGGTCAATGAACTGCTTGAGGTGGTTCCACTGGGTTATACCTACGGTTTGGAGCCGCCACCTGTTGTCGATCCCATCGATCCGGGGCGGTACCTCTATCTTGCCAACCTCTATGGTGCACCGGGATCGGCGACCGGACTGGTACAGCGCGAGGTGCAGGAGGTTGAAGCCACAATTGACCCCGGCCAATCTGCCAACGTTCAGCTTAGTGCAAATGTGCAACGGCTCAACGCCGCGATCGACCCGAATGCAAGCAACGCTCTGACAGCAGCTGGCGCACAAGAAAAGCGGGTCTACGCGTTTCTGCGAGGACTCCTGCCGACCAATGATGGCACGCAATTGCGGGTCTTCGTGAATCTGCCAGAGGCTGGCGCCGATACGCAGGCCGTGGGCAACCCCAACTTCGTGACATCTGTTGGGTTCTTCGGGCCGACCAAGACCCATGATGGCATGGACATGAACAGATCGGTTGCCGTTGACCTGACCAGCGCATTGCGCCGACTTGACGCCGAAGGAGCGTTGTCGGGTGACAGTATTTCGGTGCAACTTGTTCCGGTGCCCCTGCAAGGCTCAGCCGAGGCGTCGGCTGTCTCGGTGCAAGAAGTGGAGCTTGCGATTGTCTGACCCTGAATGCGCCTGATGATTACTGCGATTGGATTGTTGCTTGCAGGAACCGCGCTTTGGCTCGCGCAAGGCGATAAAGCCGAGAAACTGCGGTTGGGGCCGGGTGACACGACCGAGATCTGTGTCCAAGCCCCGCCCGATCCATCAGCGCGGGCAGTTTTGGTTGTCGACATGTTTGATCCGCAAAGGTCTCAAAACGCAAATCTCTCGGTCGTCGCGCTAGAGAACCAAGTGCGCAATCGAATAGGGTTCTTTCCTGCTACACCGTTCAACAGCCAGGCAGGAGATGCGCCGCGCAGGTTTTTTCTGCCCCGTCAGGCTCCGGTTGAGGATCAGTATTGCTATGAAATCCGGTTTGATGCGGAAGACGGGACCGTATTGATTTCCCTGGAAACCTCGGGAGCATTTAGCAATTAACTTCCATTTCAACGCATCACAGAGCGTAGGTAGCCAGTGGTGGGGCTGAGGATTCATGGCAAAGGACGACTCAACCCAAGGTTTGTGATATACTGTAGAAAGAGGCCTGCACTATTATTATTCATCCAGGCAAGTCATCCTCTACTATTTGCGGAGGCTAAGTATGCGTGTATTTTTATATTCTGTTTTATCCTGCCTGATTGTTGGACCTGCCTATGCGCAAGCGGTTTCACCCGAAGAGGGAAGGGCCACCTCGGGTGAGTTGGCCGAACAAGCGCGCCAGCAATTTGCAGGAATGAGTTTTGAAGAGTTCAAGGCGCAGATTCCGTATTTCGAGAATCTCAACCTGTGGGTCGTTAACGGCGATGTTCCGATCCGAGGGGAAAAGCGTCTGCGTGAATTTTTCGAAGCAAATGTTCTGGTCGTGCCACCAACAGGGGACCAAGTGCCAGAGCTTATCGTGGCGCAAGAAGGCGGGCTTGATCTGCTGTGGAGTAATGCGCAGAAACGGGCGCTGACCTACTGTGTAGATACAGGTTTCGGCCCCAACTATTCCGCGATGGTCGCGGAAATGGCAGGTGCTACAGCTGCTTGGGAAGCAGCGGCGGATATCGACTTCATTCACGTGGCTACCGAAGACAGTTCCTGTACGCCCTCGAACAACAATGTCGTGTTCGACGTGAGCCCGTTCGATTTCGGCGGTCAGTTTTTGGCCGTCGCCTTCTTCCCGAACGAGGTGAGGTCGGGACGCACGGTCGCAATGGATCCAAGCTCGTTTACGCTCGATCCCAACGGAGCACTGACACTACGAGGCATTCTGCGACACGAGCTTGGTCATGTGTTGGGCTTCCGGCACGAACATACACGCCCCGATGCCGGAACCTGTTTCGAAGATCAGGACTGGCGCGAAGTTACAGACTACGACGCGTTGTCGGTTATGCATTACCCGCATTGCAACGGTCAGGGGGATTTCTCGCTAACGCTCACACATTCTGACATGAACGGGATTGCCTGCCTCTACGGACCCGCGCCTGGATTTGTCATCGACACCACGATTTGCACACCTGCCGTGCTGGGCGGGTCAGGACAGCCCACGACGCTCACTGAGGGGCCGGTAACGGTTGCGCGAGACGAAAGTGTCAGGTTTGGCCCATTTGACGTTGTGGGAGGGACACGCTTTGTCGTGCGCCAGTCGGGCGAAGGAGATCCCGATCTCTATCTTAAATTCGACGCGCTTGCGGCGCTCAGCGAGTTTGACTGTCGACCGTTCGCCGACGGGCCTGAAGAAGTTTGCGACGTTGATGTTCCGATAAATGCCAGCGTCGCATCCGTCATGGTGCATGGCTTTGCCGATGCTCGCTTCTCGCTGGACCTGAGTTTTGTTGCTCCTTGAGGAGGTAGAAAATGTTACGTGTTCTGATGATTGCTTTGGCCAGTGCAGGAACGCCGGCACTAGCAGAAATCGTCACGGCTCGTCCTTTGGCAGAACTTGACTGGCGTTCGTCGCCAGGTGACGAAGTAAAAATAGCAGCCGAAATTTCACTTCTTTATCAGACACTTTACAACACGGGGAACCTGGCCACACGTGAGGTTCCAAACCCAGAAGGGTTGTTTTTAGAACGTTTGATGCGGCAGGAAGGCGTGTTTTTTGGTGCATACTTCCCGCAAAATCTGGACAACGTGTTGTGCGATCTCAATACACATATCTGCAGCCGCGAACGCTATCCGGTCAGTGAAAAACAGCTACTCGACTTGTCAGCCCATGTAGGCGGTTTGGAAAGCTCGCCATCAAGATGGCGGTTCAGAGGGCATCCGGATTTGAAAGTGCGTATTCCGGACTATGACTTCTCATCCTACACCTTACTGACCAAAACCCAAGTGCCCTCGGACTGGGTGCCCAAGCAATATACGCCAAGTCACATGGTGGATTGCTCGGCCTGGGAGACGGATTGCCAATCACTGGTCGAGCGATTGAATCCGCAACTCTATGGTAAAAAAACCCGATCAACATCACAGACAGTGGTCTTGCCGGTGGCAGGGCTTTCAGTTCAAGTTCCGTTGCGCCCAGAAGAGCAGTCGCAATATTATGATCTGCTCAGCAAAATGGGAGATGAGCAACCCAAGAATGAAACGGAATTCGCTGGTCCCAGTGCAAAACAGTCCGGGTTGACACTTGAAAGCCATGCGCCGGACATTTCACGCACGGATTTGGCGATCCAATCGCTAGAACGCAACATCGTCAGCATCGGCGGAGCCAGCGATTTTGGTGTGCGAGATGAGCCGCTGTTTGATCAGCAGGTTGAACTGTTCCGTCTTATCCAGCATCCATTCGCCGAACAGGAGGAACTACCAGAAGAGTATCGCGGCAATGTCGGTATTCTGGTGCTGGATGCCGACGGCGCGGGGACTCACTGCGATCTGACGTTGGACGCTCTGCCAGAGGGGACCAACACTTGCGGCGAGATCGAGGCTGCCCCACATCCAATCCGAGATCACAGTTTGCATGTGGTAGGCCTGATTTCCGCGCCTATGAACCAGCGTGGTATCGTCGGTCTCAATCCGGAAGCCAATGTTATTTTTGGGTCGATTAACCGCGAGTTCACGTCGCCCGCGGACATCCTGAATGTAATCCAACAACTACAGAGCAACGCATTCCAGGGCGTGCGCATCGCCAATATGAGCTGGGGTTTTGATCGAGAAGTCGGCAGCAGTGACTTTCTGCGCGACCAAATCGCCACGTTGGACAGTACGATGCTTGTGGTGGCAGCGGCCGGGAATGAAAACAAAGATGTCAGCGAAGATTGCCGGATTTTTCCGGCTTGCATGCATCAGCTCGACAACGTTCTTACAGTTGTTGGGCTTGACCGCGATCCAAGCAACCCTTCCCTTTGGCAGCGGGATCAGACCAAAGGCTCAAATTACAACAGCGAGTTTCACATTGGTGCAATCGCCGACAACGTACTCAGCACCATTCCCGGCGACAGATTGGGCCGCATGTCCGGAACCTCCCAGGCTGCTCCTCAGGTAACGGCAGCCGCGTCGCTTATTTTTTCGGCGGCTGAATTCCTTTATCCTGATCTGATTGAGCAAAAGCTTGCCCCCAAGATCGTCAAGGATCGGTTGATATACACCGCCGATCATTTTCTTGGCCTGCAGAGCAAGCTGAAATCCGGTCGCCTGAACGTAAGTCGGGCCATCAACGTTGTGGACACTCAGATCGTTGTCGAGCAAGAAAACGGGCCGGTCTCCTACAAGGGCAGCCTCAAGGCGATTCCGGTTGATCATATCCAATGCCTACAAGCCAGCGGCGATGTCACGAAATACGCCTGGGGTTCGATCCGGCGAATGATCTATGTGCCCAATCGCGACAGATATATCCTGTACGTGAACGACAATTATGTGGGCGACACTTTGGACAACAGGTATCAGCCACTCCGGCGGGTCGACGGCTGCAACCTGAACACTCTGAGTCATCAGGGGAAGATCAAGCCGCGTGGTGGAGATGAGATCGAATTCCGCTTAGGAGATGTCGTGGACTACACTTCGGCACTGTTAGAGTGAGACGACTGGCGGCTATCAGTCTGGCGCTAATGTGCAGCTCTGCTGCGGCGCAGGAACAGGCAATTGAGCCACATGTGGATGGCCGCATACTTGATCTGTCTGTAAACATCACCGGTGACGATTTTCGGGACAATGGTCCGATTTGGTGGCGCAGTGACTTTTCCAAAGTCGGTGCGAAATCGATACGGTTGTTTCTTCGCGTGGTCGAAGGCACAGAGTTGCCGGCGGTAATCGAATTGGAAGGCGAGGACGGCGTCGCGCGGTCCTACGACATTGCCGATATCGGAACCGATGGGCGTTGGACCGGCATGTTCCCCGGCGGGCGGGTCGTCATCTCGTTGCTTTCGGACACACGGCCTGACGGTCTGTCATTGATGATTGAGGAAATGGCGATCGAGACAGAAACAGGCACGCTTTATTCGATATGGGGCGGTGAGGATGAAACCGCGCATATTAATGACGCGGCCGTGCCGCAGTCTATTCGCGACTTGGGCGCACCAGTGGCCAAACTTTCCTTTTTCTTGGGTGGCAAACCACGCAGCTGTACCGGGACCCTGATCAACCGGGACCACCTTCTGACAAACCAGCACTGCGTGGCGGACGCCGCTACCTGCCGCAGCGCAATTGCGGTTTTCGGATACGAACGAACCGCTGATAACCGCCTTCGACTCGGTCAGCAATTCGACTGTGCCGAAGTGAAGGAAGTGCTGGTGAATTTTGAGCTCGATGCCAGCCTGATCCGGCTGGATGGCACTCCCGGCGACACGTTCGGCTTTCACAAAATCGATCCGGTGGCCACCGATGCGGTGATATCCGAGGAATTGGCGATCATCCAGCATCCCGGCGGCAACGAAAAACAGATTTCCTTCATCAACTGCACTGTGATGGCACTACCGGTTGATGGTCGGGCAAACGAAACGGATTTCAGCCATACATGCGATACCGCAGGCGGTTCATCCGGCTCGCCGGTGTTCAATGCGAACGGAGTATTGGTCGGCCTGCATCACTATGGGTTCAACGATGGTCAGATTGAGGAATGGACCGAAAACCGCGCCGTGCGGATGAGCGGTATAACCGATTGGCTGCAGCAACAGGGCATAGTCCAATCACCTTCCGATGGCGCGACATCGGAAGGGACAAACTCAACACTTGGCGATTAGGTACACGCTACAGCGACTTCAAGTATTCCAGCAGTGCGCGGCGATCATCATCAGTCAGATCGGTGCCGTATTCATGGCCGCAATTGCTGTTGCCGCTGCCAAGATCGTTGCAATCGGTGGTTTGAAGCTCATAGTCGAAACGATCCTGCTCGACCGACAGACCCACTGCCTCAATATCGTAATTGGGGCCAATCTTGAACGACGCCCGCCGTTGGTCAGCCGGTTTCAGAAGATCATCCAGCGTGGCGACAGAGCCATTGTGAAGGTAAGGCGCGGCGGCCCAGATACCTTCGAGAACGCGGGCCTCATAGGCGCAGCCTCCGGCGGTCAAAGCGTTAGGATTGTCCAGACGGAACGCGCCTTTTAGCTCATCCACGACGCCTGATGGCAACTCAGGTTCCGCCGTCAGTGCTACCGTCGACTGATCTCCGACGCTAAGGATATCTTGAATGATCGCGCCGATTACCGAAGCGCTCAGCAGATCGAAAGCGCTTGCGCGCGCGCCAAGGTCCACGCCGAGTACCGGAATTCGTGCCCCGTTCATTACACCAGTATCCACGGTACGCGCCAGAATGCGACACTCGGCCGTATCGGTGCCCACATCTTGAACCGGCGTCGCCCATGTCCACAGCCGGTCGCCGCGTTTAATCCCGTGACATTCCTTGCACCCTCCGTTTTCGGGGTCGCGGTCGAAAACCTCTTTGCCTTGTTCTGCAAGACCACGGTTCAACTCCCAAGGCCATTTGGGCGGGCCAATTTTCCAGATAAGATCTTCAAGCCGGCGCAGGCCGTCGAAATTGGCAGAATTAACCTTCACGTAGTTCCGATTAAGTCGAAATGCTCCGGATTGAACTTCGGGGTGAAAAATTCCAAACACGCCGTAAACTTCACCAAGATTACGCGCCAACCCCAGCAGGTCGGTTCCATTCTCGGCAAAACCAGGCCATTGAGTCCGATCCTGCCGCGCCGCGTTCCACAGAAACGGATAGCGAGTGGGCGCATCCGCGACAGCTATATTATCGGCGATGATATAATCTGGCGGCTCGCCCATATCCAAACCGGCAACGCGGTTGAAAATCATCGACACCGCGTCCAGCCGCGATGGACCCCAGGCCGGGTCCGGTAGCGACCGGCTTATGATCGTGTCAAACCTCAGGTGCCACAGCTCGGCAGCGACACGCAGTTCGGCCTTGGCAGTGTCTGTCGCGCCTGCGCCAAGAACTGCATCTGCAAAGGCGGTGAACGAGCTGTCATTTGCAACCGCGGCGGCCATCGCTGCATTGAGGTCGGCAAGAAAGCTCTGGAAGTCGACGATCCCCGGCCCGCCATCGACACGGTAGGGGGTCCCGTTGACCTCGATTTGACGCGTGTGGCAGGCTGAGCATGTCATGCCAAGATGATCTGGCGATCCGGCGACTGTAAAGCCCACGGGAATGCGCGGATCGATCCCGTTGGGATTGGTAAGATAACCATAGCGCGCCAGGCCGTCGTGCAAGAAGGGTTCTCCGCTCGGAATAGTCAGCGCGTCGATCCAGGCCAGTGGAATTAGGCGCGATCCTTGATCCTGAGTATAGAATTTCTCTCGGCTTTCCGGTGTCCAGTCAGCTCCCTGGTCCAGAAAAACTGTTTGCGCATTGACAGGTAGCGACAAAGCGAGACAAGGCAGCGCGGTGCAGAGAAATTGTTTGAGCAGACTGAGTTTCATTTCAATTACTCCAATTTATTTCTGTAAAAAGGCGAAAATGTCTTAGCTCGGGAAACGTCGACCTGACCTGAGACTGCACGCGGGTCACACTCTAGCGTTCGGCGCTATGCGTGCGGCCCGGATCAAGACAGGAAGTGCAGACACCGAAAAATTGTCCTATCCTAGCACATTCTTCTGCTGATCTGGAAAATTCCAAAAAAAGGTGCCGTATCCGTCAACACCAACCGAATGGTCAGCGCTGTCCGAATGCGTCGCGGGCCAGTGCCGCCAGGTTCGAAGATGGTCGTATCAGCGAGATGACCGTCGCGTATTGTGGGGCATTTTTGAAGAATTGCGTCAGCCGATCATACTGTTTGCCCCGGCGGTCCAGCCCCAGATACCTCAATGCGTTGGACCCCAGAATTGCGACCTTTTCATCTTCACTCAGAATGGTTTTGCTCAATGCAATTCGCACATCGTCGTAATAGCTTGCATGTTGGTCCTCGCGGCCCAGCATCGTCCAGTCAGAGCCATACATCAGCCGGTGCTTCAGCTTACCTTCCTGCCGCAGAAGTGCATCCAGTAATCTTGTGACCGCCGTGGATCTGTCCCGGTTACTACCAGTCACGTCGGTCCAATAGCCCAGATCAACATAGAGATTTTCATGTTTCGCGATCAGTGCGGCAGCCTGCCGTTCGTAAGCCTCTGTTTCGGTCGGGCAACCGTCATCACCCTCGAACCTTTCCTCGTCAAACCCGCCGAAATGGGCAATGTTGATGCGAAGATTGCGCCAAGCCCAGGTCTCCAATACTGGGCGCCAGTTTGCAGCCGAGGCATTCTGCCCGGTGCAAGCATCCGCCCCCAACGAGTTGTTGCCATGCGTCTTGATCGGAACATCTTCGGCGGCGCACCAATCGTAAAGAGCACGCAATTCGGTATCGATCTCAGCGCCCTTGATACCAAGGTCTGTCATGGCTCGAGGCCTTCGTGCGCCTGGCTTGTCAAATTCTTCGTTGCCCAGTGGAAGAAATCCCATGGGTGGATAAAGCTTGACGCCCGCGAAACCCTGACTCTCGACGGCGTTCTGTATGGTCCCCAACCAGTTCGGGTTGCCGTTTCTCTTGTAATAAGCGGCCCGCAGTGGGCAAAAAGGAGCAAACGGCAGCAAAAGGGCACCGCGTTCCAGTTTCGACATTTTCGACAAAAGCGTGATCTGGTCAGTAATGTCGCGCCCAGTGAGATCGGCATCGCTGTCTTGCCCCGAACGCAACCAATATGTGAAATCAACAAGCGATGGAGAGAACAGTTTGATCCCGTTTGACCCAGTGGGATCGTTGGGATCAGCATTGACGCTTTGATGTGCGTAGAGGCGGATTAATTCACCAAGTATATCCACGCGACTGCGCGTCAGCAGCCCTGCCCAAAGCAGTGTCTGCGCCAAACTCTGATCCGGATTGGTGCGTTTTGAAAGCGTTTTGAAAGTGGGTGCTTCGCGGATGGTCTCGTCGCGATAGATCGCATCGGCCATCTGGCGCGCCTGTTCTCCTTCGCGCCCAGCCTCGCGAATGTTGCCAGCCAGTCCAACCGGGTTCACGGCGACATTCGTTTCCGCCGCCAACAGTGAAAACAACTCTTCATCACCGGTTTCGTCTGGCATTGTACCCGTGGTAGTAAACGCACCCAGTCGCCTGCGCCCGGCCGCATCCACTTTGTCCTCGAGTATGCGTAAGCCGGTTTCAACGGCGCTTCGGTCTTCTATCAACAGATCGCCGCCATCGCGCATCACTAGGCGTTCCAGCCCTTCGATGTCCTCAAGCTCCTGCGACGCAGTTGGTGTACGCTGCGCGGCCAACACGATGTCGACAATCAAACCAACCATCGATCGCACCACTGAGGGTCTCCCCGGGACTGGGGTTTCAGGGTCACGGAGCAACACCTGTTCCAGAAATCCGGGGATAGGTACGTCGGTGGCATTGAAAATGTGATTGTGGATATCCACCGGAACTGCGGGTAAGCCCTCGGCGCTGACATCACGATCGGGTCCGCGCCAGCCGCATCCGGACAACGCGACCGTTGCCAGACTACCTGCAAGCACGTTGCGTCGTGTCGTCACAATTGCGCCTCCTTAGACCTGTGGCGAAAATATTTAAGTCAAATCAATGAACAAAGCCTAGCCAAAATACTAACATTTCAACCACTATCCTCTGAGAGATTCTGACGCAAAAATTTAGGTGGGTCAGGACCGCGTTGACCGAATAGCGCTAGGGCTGCATTTGCTCCTTTCTCCGGTTCGTTGTGCGACACGTTTATAGGTGGCATGACCGAGATGAGCCATGCGGTTGAGAATTTTGACAGCGATCTCAGTTTCGGTTGTCTTTGTCTCCAAATTGCGGCTGCGCAGCTCTGATCCGTTAACTTGTTTTTAGCGCCCGGTATGGGCCTCGCCGCGTGGCCGTTGGCCATAGCCGGCGGCCTTCTTCCAGTTCTACGACCTTTCTCGGCGATTATGTCGATATGGGCGTTGCGTGCGGCGTACCATCCAGACATCGTGCCCTCGGCAAACGAGACCGCACATCGCCACGAAGGCGGAGCGCCTCGTTGTATTCCGCCCGGTTCGTCGCGCGGGACTTTGCATTCGCCAACCTATCCTGCCGCGACGCGTTGAATTTGAAAGGCAGCCCAGCACCCCGCAGCCAATTCGAAGTATTGGTCACGTATAGGCAACGACTTGTGCAGCACGCTAGACCGAATTGCTGTTCGAGGTCATTAGCCAACGCTATGAACGTGGTTCGATAGTCATCACATCAATCCTGCCATTCGAGGAATGGACGGAAACTTTGGGAACTTAGGGCCAAACGGGGGCCATCCTCCATAGGCTCAATCACCATGCCATACTATTGAGATGAACGACGAAGGTTTCCGCCTGCGTGAAAGCCGCAAATCCAACTCAAAGAACCGGCCTACGGCCAGTGCAACCTAGTGCCCGGGAGATTCGTGAGGGGCATGGCCAAGGCGCGGCACGGCACAACCCCAATTGCCCCATATTTAACTGGCACATGTCTCCTTTTTTGTTCCTGGATTGACAACTATCGCTTCGTCAAACGTCGCATCCGGTACATTGGTGGGGTCAAATCGTTCAGATCCGCCGTACCAACTATGGATGGCTTTGAGGTCGCCAAATCGGTCTGAAAGCGGCAAATTCCAAATTGTTGCGATGTCTCGCTTTGGGTCTAGCGGTAGCGTGCGCCACACCAGTTACAAATTCTGCGCCTAGGTCTAGCGCCAGATTTTTAACCGAAACTCAGAAAGGAATTTGCCGACTTATGGGCGCCACGCAAAGTTGCGTCCAATCGCGAAAAAAGCAAGAGGGCTCTCGGCTCGCCCAAGCCCGTCTTCGTCACGGACTCTATAATTGATTCCGGTATTGATAATCCATTGAGACTCCAGTTCATAACTGTACACAGCATTTAAGTCCGTTCGCTGGGTGCGCGGGTCAACCGCCGTATCGTCGGTGAGGATATGCGTCGCTCCGAGCCCAAGGCGTGAAGACGGCCCAAGTCCGAAGATGTAGCCGACGTCCAAGATGTATTCGTCACGAAAAACGTCATCAGCTGTATTGACGACGTTGCGATCAAAGTACACTCGCACCTCATCCTCACCAAATTCTTGCATATAGGAAAGGCTGCCAATCGGTTCGGTTTTTCCATCGCCGGCAACAGCGACGCCCAAACTGGCGCTAAAGCTTCCATTTGCCACGTCGCGACTGCGCCCGACACGCGCGCGGTTCAGTCGTCCAGCGGTGCCGACTTCGGATTCAGCCGTGAAAAAGACGTTGCCATTGGGCAAATCTCTTTCTGCATTGATGCTACCAATAATGCCACTTACCAGAATGTCGTCCGAGATTTCATTTCGTTCGTCGATATCCGTGTAGCCCAGTGTAACGCCAAATCGATTTGCTTCGTCAATTTCCTGTGAGAGTCCAAAAACTACCTCCCAAGTCCGTCGATCGGTTTCATCAGGATCGTCTTGGTCATACTGCTCGGCAAAAAAGTCCAGGCTAGCAGTGGTGCTGGGTGAAAGGAGAAAACCAATTCCAGCGTTAGCGCTGACGTTGGATTCATCGAATAGGTCGGGATTGGTCTGATCGATGTAATCCAGATTCGACGTATCAAATCTAAAAAAGTAACTTACCAAGTCCTGACGTCCGAAGTCCATTTGGAAGGAAAGCGCGTATTCTCTCCGTGTCCCGTCACCTGTCAGGTCGTCGAAATCCGAAGGGAGGTCAATGACACCGTCCTCATCGACAAAATCTCGTAAAGATCTCAAAAATCCAATATCATAGCTTGAGAAATCCAAACCAAGATTTAATCCAGAATTGGCACTTTCGCGGCCGTAGTCGAGATCAAATATCGAATCGCCGATGTCGAATTCGCTGCCCCGGTCCGGAAGGTCGGACCAACGTAGAGCGGTGACCGCGTCTAAACTGAAACTTTGGATCGGGGTTTCGCTAGATATGCCAAAGGACAAAAGGGTCGATAGGATTGTACCCTGTCCTTCTTCAGGTACATCCAGGCCAAGGTTTCGACCGGATTCAACCCGTTGGCCGATGCCTAATTCGTACTGCGTGCCGCCCGGGTCCAATTCAACAGATTGTGCAATAGCTCTATTGCTTGAAAGTGCCACGACACATGTGGCACCGACTAGCAGGGCATGTTGGACATGATTGCAGTTCAAGAGTCAGATACTTTCCGGTTTATTCGAACAGACGACGTTGCGGGATCACGATGACATCGCCATCCACCAGTCTTGTGGCCCCGCCGGTCCCTGTTCCGTCCAGCATCGCATCATAGTTGAACTGATACACCCTTTCCTGTCCCGAATTGTCAGTCCGACGGAGCATAACCCTCTTGGTCGCAGCAAAGGGAGAGAAGCCGCCCATTTCGCCAAAAAATTGCAAAAGGGTCGTACCTCGAACAGGTGAATGACGGCCGGGTGAGCCTGCCTCGCCAATTACATAAACGTTGATAGTTTCGTCAGGCAGTGGTGGTACCGGAACGTTAAGCGTGGCTAGTGAAACAAAGACATTTGGGGGTGAAGCGAAATTTGGTGCCAGCCGGCCGGCCAATTCGGAGCGCACTTGTTCGGCCGTCCGACCACCAGCCCGCAAGCTACCAGCCAGTGGCAGGTTGATCTGTCCATCTGGAGCTACAAGGATGTCACGATTCAGAGTCTCGTCTTCCAACACTTCAATTCGCAATGTGTCCCCCGGTTGAAACCGGTATTCCTGTGCAATTGCTGGTATGGCCAGAAGGCTAATCAAGACCGAAGCAAGCAACGTGTAGATTGATTTCATATCCAAACTCTTTCATCCCTGCTGAAGGATACTGAATGTCGTAGCTGTAGAAACGAGTACCCTCTTTTGGCGGCACATTGCTGAAATTTCTTTATGACCACGATGATTTCTTACCGACTGTGTCGAAGTTACCCCGTTTTTTCAGGGCGACTCCACGTTCCGCCAGGGGTGCTGGTTTTAACGTTCCCGGCGGAGGGAATCTTTCGAACCACAACTTAATTTTTATCTCATCCTGCCGCATGACTCTATGCGTATTCTTACGTTTAGGGAGACCAAAAGTGCGATGATCGTCTGATCAATACTGGCTGTTTCGATGACAGGAGGCGCATTGAGTGTTGTTGCGATTATTTCCCGCGCTTCATTGGGAGCTGCCGTTGCCACCTACGCGGCCGCGGTGAGTTTCTGCGGATTGTGTATAGGACGAATGTTTCTACCGACACTCTATCCAAGCAAATTGATTCCCGATATATCGTTTTGGCAGAGACATAAGCCACGCTCGCATCTGAAAAGAGGCTTGGCTGCCCATCTGTACCGCTGAGAAAGGTGACCACCAAGCTGGCCAGAGTGTGGGCAGAAACCGGTTTACCAGAATACTTCGCAAGGTTTGATCTATTCGCGACGGACGTACCGTCGTCGTTTCCTTGCTGCTGGAGTTGCTGTGCCCACCCTAGTGACGCCGTAAATCCTCTCAACTGTTCTGATTCAAAGAAAATCCTATTGGGGAGAGCCGAGTTTGACGTCGTTCGGGTTTTGCTCAGTAAGGTGAAGCATCTAATTGCAAGCCTCGGAATCCGTATTTGGATCAGCGAGATTTCTGGACACACGTTGATGTGCGCCCTTGGGCGGACAGTCTTGTTCTGCGTCAGCGCAACTCAGAATAAACGCGGATTGCGGCACAGTTCTCAAACAAATGTAGCGCGGATTGATGGTAGCGATCAGGCCAATTTTTCGAAGTCTCACGCCATTAGACTTTCAGCGTGGCATAGGGCAATCAACGCGGCATCCTGATAAGGCGTCTCAGCATCGCCTCTTCCACTACCGACACCTAGGCGAAACAACTCCAATCAAGTACCGCTGCGGCAGCATGGGATTAGTCTGGATCAACGTTTCAACTCGGTCCGCGCTCAATGTCTCTATGTAAAAGAGTCGCTTGCGACTGCAAGAGCACAACTTTTTGGCATTGAAGCGCATTTTTCAGAGGCGAGGGAAAATCTGGTCGCGGCCATTCGAATAAATGTAGATTCACTCTATAAAACCCTCGAAATAGACAAATTCCCCGTTTAGGCAGAGGGTTGAGTTGTTTTGATTTTGTCAGGTTGATTGGTGACGTGGATATTGGAATTGAATTGAGGCAAAGACGCCACAAGGGCATACGTCTGGTGATAGCGTCATGAAAAGTCTTAAGATTTGTATAACCGGTGCAGGGGGTTTCATCGGTCGTCAAACCGTCGAGTCGGCCCGCGCAGCGGGTTATGAAGTGATCGCCGTAGTCCGCAATACAGCAACTGCTCCTCAATTCTGGGATAGTGATCATGGCATTAAGGTCGTCGAGGTGAATCTTGCCGGACCAGACGCGGCTGACGTTTTGGCGAAACAGTTGTCGGGTTGTGTCGCGATTATTCACGCGGCGGCGATAATGAGTGGGCCGGCTGATCGCCAGGTCGTGGAAACCAAGGCCATTACCGGATCGGTACTCTCTGCGATGGCGGCATGCACGCCTGCGCCGCGTTTGGTATTGGTCAGTTCGCTATCAGTCTATGATGGTAAACAGTTGCCTCCGGGGGCTGTGCTGAACGAAGAAAGCCCGCTTGAATCCGCGCCACAGTCGCGTGATGCCTATTGCTGGCTGAAATTGCAACAGGAACAGCAGGTACGTACAGCTGCTAAGGCCGCAGGATTTGACTTGTGGGTCTTACGCCCCGGGGCGGTGTTTGGACCGGGGCATCTTTGGAACGGGCATCTTGGGTATCCGGTCGGGCCTGTGCTGCTGGAAATGGAACGCCGCGGGGAGGTTCCGGTTAGCTACGTCAGTCATACTGCGCAAGTTTTGGTGCAAGCCGCGGCAACCCCTGCCGACGGTGTCGAGGTGATTAATGTGATCGATGATGACCGACCTGATCGAGCCGGATATATTGCTGCGCTGCGCAAAGGAGGATGGCCGCGCTTCGTGGTTCCGGTCAGTTGGCGTCTGTTGGACGCCTTTGGCAGAGTGTTGGAGAAGGTACCCGTCGTTGGTACAAAATTGCCCGGGCTATTGCGCTCGGCCACATTGCATGCGCGCATGAAACCGCTGCGGTTTGAGACGACCCGCCTGCATGAGCATTTTGATATCGCAAAACAAAAACCGTTTGCTGAGCTGATGACACAATCGCTGCCCGAAGGGTCGAAGCAATGAGCACGTCTCAACCCATCGCCTATTTGACTGGAGAGTATCCGCGTGCCACCGACACGTTCATTCAGCGAGAGATTTTTGCGTTGCGGGATCAAGGGATCGAGGTTGAAACCTGCTCGATCCGCAAAACGGGCGTCGAGCATCATGTAGGCCTTGAACAACAAGCAGAGTTCGAGAAAACGTTTTACGTCATTGCTGCTGCGAAATCACCGCTGCGCCTGATCGGGTGCCATCTAAAGGCGCTTGTGAAGGCCCCGGGGCGGTATTTTGCTTCCCTAGGGCTGGCCCTTAGGACGCGTCCCGCCGGTTTGAAAGGTCTTTTGTATCAGCTCTTCTATTTTGCCGAAGCCGCTGTGCTGGCGGACCATTTGGCTCGCCGGAACGTGCGTCACCTTCACAATCACATCGCTACGGCGACTTGTACGGTGGCCATGCTGACCAGCCGCGTCAGTGGCATACCGTTCAGCTTCACAATCCATGGGCCGGACGTTTTTTTCGAGCCAAAACACTGGCGGATCGACGCAAAAATCGAAGAGGCTAAGTTTATTGCCTGTATTAGCGATTTCTGCCGCAGTCAGTGCATGGTTTTTTCAGATCCGCAGCATTGGGATAAGTTGAAAATTGTTCACTGCGGCATAACCCCTGAGAAATACTTAAGCCAAGGCACGTCTGAACGCTCGCGCCCGCATCTTCTCTTTATTGGCCGGTTGGCGGGCGTAAAAGGCGTTCCGGTTCTTCTGGAAGCGCTGTCGCGTTTAGCGCCGGACGTCCCGGACCTGCGCGTCACGTTGATTGGTGATGGGCCAGAGCGCGGCGATCTTGAGGCGCGGACACATGCGCTCGGGCTCAGTTCGGTTGTGAAGTTTGCGGGATACCTTTCGCAAAGCAAGGTGGCCGATATGCTGTCTGAAGCCGATGTTCTGGTTCTGCCTAGTTTCGCCGAAGGTGTTCCGGTGACGCTGATGGAGGCGATGGCCAGCGGTCTGCCTGTGCTTGCCACCCGCGTTGGCGGCATTTCGGAATTGGTCGAGGATGGGGTCAGCGGCTACCTTGTGCCGCCTGGCAACGCCGATGCACTTACTGCGCGGCTGCGAGACCTTTTGAGCGATGCTGATTTGCGTGCTCGAATGGGACAGGAAGGCCGGGCCAAGGTAACTGCAGAGTTCAATCAGAAGACCGAAGCCAGCCGTTTGGCTAAGCTTATCAACACGACAGATCAGGAGCTTCCAGATGAACGGTGAAAAACCTTCAATTGGTCTGGTACTGATTGGTCGCAATGAGGGCGAACGACTGGTTCGTTGTCTGGCGTCGGTGCCTGAAGGTGTAGCCGCTGTTGTCTATGTGGATTCGAATTCTTCGGATGACAGCGTGTACCAGGCGACCAAAGCAGGCGCACAAGTGGTCGAGCTTGACCTGTCCCGCCCATTCACCGCGGCACGGGCCCGCAACGCGGGCTATGCGGCGTTGAAGGAGCTGCGCAAGCCGCTGGATTTTGTTCAGTTCATCGACGGAGACTGCGCAATTGTAACCGGGTGGGTCCAGGCGGCATCCGAAGCGTTGGTTGCCAACCCTGACTTGGGGATTGTGACCGGTTGGAGGGCGGAAATCCATCCTGACGCGAGCGTCTACAATGCGCTGTGTGATTTCGAATGGCACCGCCCTGCGGGTTCGATTCTGACCTGCGGCGGCGACATGATGGTGCGGGTTCAGGCCTTTGACGGCGTGGGTGGATTTGATGATACAGTTATTGCGGCCGAGGATGACGAATTCTGTTTGCGCATTCGCAAGGCCGGCTGGAAAATCGAGCGCCTGCCGCTGAATATGACCCGCCATGACGCCGAGATGACCCGGTTTTCGCAATGGTGGAAGCGCGCGGTGCGCACCGGGCACGGGTTCGCGCAGGTCGGCGATCTGCATCGTGAGTATTTCACGCGCGAACGCAAGCGCGTCTGGTTCTTTGGTGCGTTCCTTCCAATCGTCGCCTTGCTCGGGCTTGCCCTCTCCATCTGGATCACGCTGGCGGTGTTGGTCGTTTATATCCTTTCGTACCTGCGAACCTCAAAGGGGCTCATGCGTGACGGGCTAACGCGCCAGTCCGCGCTGCGCCAGTCCGTTCTACTTACCTTGTCCAAACTGCCCAATGTAATTGGAATGCTGACCTATCTGTGGCGCCGAAAACGGGCGGCGCCCATGAAAATAATAGAGTATAAATAGTTATTTATGTTGAAAAAGAATATGTCTCTTAACCAAATTCGTGTCGGCCTGATCGGGGCCGGATATATCGCAACCTGGCACGCAAATGCATTGCGGGCCTGCAAAGGTATTGCCCTCACAGCGATCTGTGATGTCTCACCTAGCGCGGCATCAGATTTCGCAGGCACCTATGGTTTGCAGTCGTTCACTTCGATTGAGGAGATGGCCGCTGCCGATGTTTGTGACGCGGTCCATATCCTGACCCCACCGCATATCCACGCTGATTTGGCGCAGCGCTGCCTTGAGCTGGGGTTTCACGTTATGGTCGAAAAACCCTTTGCGTTGTCACAAGCCGATTGCCAGGTGGTTGCGTCGGCAGCCGAGGAGGCCGCGCGTGTGGCCGCCGTCTGTCATAACTTCCTGGGCGTGCCTTCGTATGAGAGGTTAAAACAAACCTGTCGATCGGGCGCGCTGGGCCGCATCAACAGTGCCGAGTTCAACTGGCGTTTTCCCTTAGCGCCTTTGCGATCCGGCCCTTATGGCCTTTGGATGCTGCAAGAAACACGAAATTTGTTGTTCGAACTAGGCCCGCACCTCTATGCTTTTGCGGTTGATCTATTTGGTGAGCTTCAGGATCTTCGGTTGCAGGTCGGAAAGCCAGTGGCTTTGCAAGGCGGTCAGGTGCGGCCGCAAAGCCTGCAAATCCAAGCGCGGGCCGGGCATGTCGATCTGACGATCAATTTGGAATTGGTCGAGACTATGGACGACCGGTCGGTTGTGGTGCATGGGTCTTCGGCGATGGCGCGGCTTGACTATGCTAGCGACACATTAACCATCCGGCGCGAGAACACATCGGACATTGTCATCAATCCATTTCGTCAGCAAATGGGTCTAGCAGGTCAGCATCTGCGCGAAGGCATAGTCAATGGTGCCAAGCAACTGAGTTCGCTGAACCGAAAATCCCCATACGCGCTGAGCTTTATTGGAGCGTTCGATCGGTTCTACGAAGCGATCCGGTCCAAAACACCGGTGGATGCCCGGTTTTCGGCCGAGGCCGCCGGTGCCGTCATCGGGGCTATCGAGAAAACTGCGGCATTGATCCCTGATGAATATACCGCTTTCCCAGACCCGGTTGTTCCAACAGTTCCTTTGAAACCCACTGTCATGGTGATAGGCGGCACCGGTTTCATCGGACGGCATCTGACACGTGCGTTGGTAAGAACCGGCCGTCAGGTGCGGGTGCTCAGCCGGGGTCGCCACGGACCTTTTGAAGACATTGCGGATCAGGTTGAAACCGTTGCGGTTTCTTTGCGCGACAAAGATGGCTTGGTCGCCGCGATGGATGGGATCGAAGTTGTCTACAACCTTGCCAAGTCGCTGGATAGCACATGGGAGGGCTGTCTGGAAAACGATGTCGGTGTGGCCGTTCGTGTGGCCGAAGCGGCGCAGAAGGCCGGTGTCAAAAGGCTGATTTATACCGGGACCATTGCGTCCTATGACATGTCCGATCCGGCAAAAACAATCACCGAACAGACCAGCTTTGGTGACGATATGAGCGACCGTAACCTCTATGCCCGGTCAAAAGCTGAGTGCGAAAAGCGGCTTTTGGAGATGCACAGAACGCAAGGGTTGCCGCTGGTGATCGCGCGCCCCGGAATTGTGATCGGCGAAGGCGGGCCGCTGCAACATTGGGGTATTGGGCGCTGGCACGGGGCCGGTGCTGTGCGGATCTGGGGTGATGGGCACAACATCCTACCTTTCGTGTTGATCGACGACATCTCAGACGCGTTGATCGCGATGATCGACAAGGACGAGGCCGTGGGTCAGTCGTTCAACCTCATCGGCGAACCAATGATGAGCGCGCGAGACTATTTTGACGCGATCCATCAGGCCTTGGGCGCGCGGATCGAGGTCAAGAAAGGGGCGTTCTGGACCTTTTATCTGTCCGGCAGCGTCAAATACCTTCTCAAACGATATGTGGTGGGTCTGCGCGATCTGAAAAATCAGTCTTACAGCGACTGGAAATCGCGGGGACATCTGTCACCTTTCAGCAATGAGCACACCAAAGAGGTGTTGGGCTGGGCTCCCGAGTCGGACCGCGATGCCTTTGTCCGCAAAGGCATCACTGATGCCAACCTATTCGGGTTCTAGCGTGCTGCGGGTTTAGGAATGAAGTTCATTAGCCAGCGCATATCCGGGCTGTTGCCCGACCGCGAAAGTCTGAGGCACAAGATTCTGGCCTCAGCAGCGCTGTCAACGATGGTGTTCGCTATGCAGGTGCTGGCGCGGATCATTTCGACCGTTATTCTGACGCGGATATTGACGCCTGAGATTTTTGGGGTCTTCGCGGTAGTGATGACCTTTATCTTTGTGCTTGAGATGTTTTCCGATCTTGGGGTTAGGTCGCTTATCCTGACTCGCGAAGGCGAGTTGGATGATGGGTTCCTGCGTTCATGCTGGACTGCACAAATTTTGCGTGGGGTTCTAATACTTCTGGTGTGCGTCCTTCTGGGTTTTTGTGTCGCGTGGGGCCAAGATGCACAGCTGTTTGATATCCAATCCAGCTATGGCGACCCGATACTGCCATACGCGATAGCCGCGATTGGCGGGTTTTCGATCATCAACGGATTCGCTTCGCCCGCAAAGTTTGTCTATGAGCGCGAGATGAAATTCCGCGAGGTCAGCATTGCCATGCTGATTACTGTGGTTTGCACAACCGTACTGACCATTGCCTTTGCCTTTTGGCTAAAAAACATTTGGGCCTTGGTCCTTGGCAACTTCGCGAATGCCCTGATCACGGTTTCGCTCAGCTACATAATGTTCAAAGGCCCGGCGATGCGGATGCGCTGGAACAGGAAAGACTTTCGCGTGATCATTGACCGCGGCAAGTGGATTATCGGCCATTCCGCCCTGACGGCAGTGATGACTATGGCGGATCGTTTTGTTCTTGGCTTTGCCATGTCCGCCAGTTCTTTCGGATTTTACTACATCGCGCGTCAGATCGTGGATATGGTTCAGACCTTTTTGAATTCCATCCACGCGCAGATGGGGCTGCAGGTTTTTACCGCCTTGCAGAAGGACAATGCGGCTGAGGAGTTGCGTCGTCGGTATTACCGCTATCGCATTCTTTTTGACGGTCTGGCGATGTTCGGTGCCGGTGCGTTAATGACGTTTTCGCCGACACTTGTGCGTATTCTCTACGATGACCGATACGCCGATGTGGCCGGTATGATTCAGATCCTCGCCATTGGTTTAATTTTGATCGGACCGGGCCTGTTGCGCGAGGCATATAGCGCGCAGCGCCGGTTCCGGGAAATGACGATGCTGAGCCTTGTCAGCGCCGCGACCGTTTGGATCGGTCTGTCGGTTGCGATTTGGGGCTTTAACTCGATCACCGCAGCGCTGTTCGTGGTTGCCTTGCACCGCATCCCCGAGATCATCCTGTTACTCATCAAGGGGGGACGCGAAAACTGGGTGTCACTCCTGCACGAGGTCAGGTTGATCCCATTGGTTCCAGCGGGCGCGTTGGTGGGTTGGGGTATGGCCTGGGCTGTGCAGGCTTTGACCTGAACGCGGGTTACACGTCGTTCAAAACCTGTTGGACAAGGGCCTCGACGTCTTTCGCGATTGTTTCAGGCTGGAACCGGTCCACAACTTCGGTTCGGCCCTTGGCGCCTAGCCGAACGGCTAGATCCGGATTTGCGATCAGGCGAAGACAGGCTTTTGCCATAGCCTCGGGATCACCGGAAGGCACCAACAGACCAGATATCTCGTCTTCAACGATCTCGGGAACGCCGCCCACTGCCGTCGCCACCGTTGGCGCACCGCAGGACAATGCCTCGAGTGCAGCATAGGGGAAGTTCTCATACCGAGACGCAATGAGCGTGATGCCGTGTTGCATCCGCAGGGTGTCGATCGCGTCCCGGTCCAACTGCCCTCGATAGTCGATACGGTTTCGAATGGCCTCGGGATAGGCCAACAAGGCCTGATCCATGTGCTGCAGCACCTGCCCGGGCAGGGGGACACCGGGGTCTGATCCAACGAAGGTCAGCCGAACGTTTGGGTCCTGTTCGGCGATCTGTTGAAATGCCTCTAGCACTGTATCCCCGCCCTTGATCGAGTCATAGCGGCCGATGAACAGGATATTGCGGATCGTCTCGCGGATCGCCTTTTCTGGGATTGGGGCGGCCATTGGCATTGGGTTGGGGACAATTGCGGTGGGACAGGCAGGCTCACCATAGCGCGCGATCATCTGGTCCAGCACGGCTTTGGAGGGCGAGGTAATTCCTCTGCAGGTTCGAAACGTCTCAGCCTCACGTTTGACCCGGGTTCGTATGACGCATCCGTCCGGTTTTTCCGGCAGAAAGTCGGTGTATAGCTCAATAGGCCCATGCAGAGTAACGATCACAGGGATCGGCACATGTTTTTGCACCATGCCAGCGATGCCGTTGGTTTCTTCCATGATCAGGGCTTCGATTCCGCGTGTCTTGATGGCCTGATTCACGGCCTGCGCGATCTGTTCGGCCCGAATGGGGATCGAGGCGGTATTGCGGCCAAATCGGCCAATCAGTTTCTCGGACCATGTCCACGCGCGCGGCTCAGGAAGATTGATCACATCCGGGTCATCAGGGGCCGCACCCGTGTGGGGAATTACCGTGATCTGATGGCCGTGATGTTTCAGGCCATCAGCAATATGCGCAACGGCGGTGGCGATGCCATTTGCAGCAACGCTGGCAGGCCAAGAGGGCGTGACTAGTCCAATGCGCATTCTAATCCCTTTCCAACGGTCCGCGAATGCAGCCGTTTAATTAGAGGTCATGACAGGCGCAGGGGTACACGCTTTTTGCCTGTGACCTTGTTCAAAATTTTTCGTTTTAATGAAATCGGTTCGAGGAATTCGATATCCCGGTCAAACAGTCGTCCGGTGAGCATGGGATCGTGCCACAGGGCGAGCCTGACACCCCATTTGGCCGCGTCTGCCGGTTCGATCCCGTCGGGAATGCCCATGCGCGTTTTAAGTGCTCCGGGAATCCAGTCGTTGATGACGATATCGGGGAAGCGATCCGAAAGATCGGCCACGAGCGACTTGGTCAAAGTCTGCGCTGCCCCTTTGGTCACAGAATAAGCCGCCGCTGTTGGGGCAGGTGCGATATGTGCAAAGGTGCTGAGGTTGACGATACGCCCGTATCCGCGCTCGACCATTCCAGGCAGGACTGCATGGCAGCAGTAGAATACACCGCCGAGATTAATGTTCACCGATTGCATGAAGCTTTCAGGTGTCTCGTCCAGAAGGTCCCGGCGGGGATAGACGGCGGCGTTGTTGATCAGGATAGTGGGAACCCCCGCAGCGGCCTCAATGTCCTTGAACGCATGCGCAACGGCTTCTGGGTCCGCGACATCTGCGGTGACCGGCATGAACGCGTCGCCCAATTCGGCCGCAAGATCGGACAAGGGGTCAGGGTTGCGCCCGATCCCAGCAACGCGGACGTCTTCGGCAACAAGCCTTCGGCTCAGCTCGCGGCCCAGCCCCGCACCTGCGCCAGTGACAACGGCAATTCCTTCGCGAATACGGTCGCTTGTATCTGTCATGTAGCCTCCGTTTTGTGTTTCGCCTGCTCGGCCCGGTCCGCGATGATGTCCGCCACCCGCAAGGCATTCGCGGCGATTGTCAGGCTAGGATTCACTCCCATGGATGTCGGCATGAACGACCCATCCGCTACATACAGGTTTTGCAGGTCATGGGCTTTGCAATCGGGGTCTAGCACCGATGTTGCCGGATCATTTCCAAAGCGCAACGTGCCAAGCGGATGACCAACATTGACGATGGGCTTGATGGACAGAAACATCATCCGCCACCAGCCAACCGCCCGACGGATGGCACGGCGTAAACCGACCTGTCGCGTAAACACATCCCGCGCGACCTTGTATTCGAAAGTGAAAACCTCGGGGTCTTTGGCGTTCAGTATCACGCGATTTTCGCGAACCGGAAAGTCCTCCATCTGGGCAACAAAGACATCCGCATTTCCGAACAGTTTTTCCGCCAGCAAGGCGGGGAAGTTCAAAAGACGGCGCAATTTCTTGTATTTGGCAAAGCGGGAGCGTTCATATTGCATCAGCAAAAACCGCAGGATAGTGCCGTAATTTGCTTCATAGCCCATAGATTGAACAAGACCGTTACGCTCGCCATTCACGACATAAAAATCTCGGGTGGACACAGCCCGGCTGTTGCCGATGGGTTTTGCGCCGCGCCGGGGCCAGACGGCAAAGAAGTTATCGATGTGAAACATCAGGCCGCGTCCGACCCAATCACTTGAATTGGCGCATCCCGCCGCATCGCGTCCGGTCGAGCGTAACAAAAGGGTGGGCGAGCCAAAGGAACCGGCGGCCAGAACATAAGTGCGAGCCCTCAGCATATAGCTTTCACCTTCATGACGAACGCGTACGCTGGTGATCTGGCCGGGTTGATCTTCACAAAACTCCTCGACATCGCATTCCGTGATCAAGGCCGCGTGGCCGCTGGCAAGAGCGGGTTCGACTCCGGCCGAACGGCCGTCCATCTTGCAGGCGCGCGGGCATTTACCCGCAAGACAATTGGTGCACCCCTCAAGGGCCTTCCGGGCAATGTGCGAATAATAGGGGTGCATCCCACGACTACAAAAATCTTCGATCATCGCCTGTTCTTCGGGGGTGAATTCGGGTGCTGGATGCAGTTTGACAGATGGGACAGACGACAAGGGATCAACGCCACCGCGCACATAAAGGATGTCTTCAGCCTGATCGAAATAAGGTAGAAAGGACTGGAACCCGACAGGCCATCCTCCGGTGGGGTGGTCCAAGCCGGGCATTGCGTCCAGATCATGCGGTTCCGGTCGCTCGAGCGCCGCAGCGTAAAAGACAGAAGATCCACCAACTCCACTGCCTAGCGGAGCGAAATAGTGTGAGACTTTAGAACCGTCATGCGCCTCCACCGGTTTGGGCCAGTAACCGCGCAACCGCCGGGCCAGTGGATCGCCACCATCAGAATAGGATTGGCGTTCATTGCGATAGCCGGCCACGCCTTTTTCCAGAAACAGAACCGACAGGCCGCGCTCGGTCAGGCGACGCCCTGCCAGCCCGCCGCCCATGCCAGCGCCGATGATGATTACATCCCAAGCTTGCGAAAGGGCTTGTTTTGGTTTCATCGGCCCCGGCTCCATTCGCCACTGTTCCGACGGCGCACCGCAAGGCTGACTGCAACATAGACCCCGAAGCCGACCGGGTCAGTCAGGGCGAGACGCGCAAGATAACCCGCTGTCAACCGGTCCTTGCCCTCACGGTCCAAAATGCCGGGATAAAGCCGAGCAAGTTCGGACACACCCGCATCCTGTCGCCTTCGCACACGCACCAGCGCGGTGAATCCTTCAACTAGGGGCCAGTAATAAGGCGCCTCCGCTGGCAAGCGTTCTTTCGGTGTGAACTGCAATCGCACAAAGGTGTCGTCGGAGATTATCTGAGGAAACTGGTCCCAACGCTTGCGGCCCGCAGCGTTGACGGCAAACAGACCGGCCCCTGGCACGCCGTTTGTCATGAACGGAAGGCGGGTCCAAATACGCCCATAGGCGCGGGTAATCCAGCTTTTGGCTCGTGTCACGGTCAGCGCTCCGCTGGCATAGGCGGGATCGGGACGATTGAGCACTTTCGCCAATTCGTCCAGAAGCTGCGGAGACATGACGACATCAGCATCAAGATAGACCTTGATGTCCCCGGTCGCGACTTCATCTGCTCTATTCAGCGCCCCCGGCTTTCCACCGATTTCCGAGTCCAGTACAGTTAGATGCCAGCCCCGGTCAGCGAAACGTTGGCTATAGCTGATGGCGATTTCGGTCGTTGCGTCGGTGCAGGCGTTTGCCGATACGATCACTTCAGCTGCCTGTTCAGTCACTTGTGCCAAAACGGCCTCAAGACAGTTACTGATGTAGGCCTCCTCGTTATTGGCAGGAATAATGACCGAGATATCGTACATAGTTTAGCTTGCCAGACTTTCGGCCCAGGGCATCGGGGCCACTGGATCGAAGCGGGTTTTCATTGTGACCGACCCGGCGTGCTCTCCCGCGTTTTGTAGGGCCAGAGTAACCTCATTCATATGCAGCGATAGATCGGAGGAAAGCCGGCAGGGGCGATTTTCGAGGATGGCATCAAACAGTTCAACAACACCCAGGGCGAAATTCATCGTTGCGGCTCCCTTGCGACCCAATTTGGCATGAGTTGGGCCCTTGAGCTTGAGCCGCCGCGCCACCGGCGCATTTACTAGCCGCCGACGCAAATTGAACCGTTTCCTTAAGCGGACAGGGGCGGAGTTGTTCCAGCATTCGTCCATCTCGATCACGCCCTTGTCGCCTATGATCCTGAGTTCGTGGTTGTGCACGGCCAAGATCGAGCATGTCAGTCGCGCGACCACTCCACTCTCGAAAAACAACGTTCCCACGGAAAAGTCCGGTGCCGCATTTGTCGTGACATCCGAAACATCAGCCAACCCGGCCGAGGCCGCCACAACGGTTCTGACAGGCCCGAACATCGGTAGCAGCCAGGCAAGGTAGTAACCGGCATGTTCCAACGTGCATCCGGTCTCAAACTCGTCCTTCGCGGGCCAGGGAGCTCCACTTTCAGACATCCACTTCCCGTAGGGAGCCTGCGAAATGAAATCGTCATCCATCTCAGCATAAATCAACCGGACGGGTCCAAGCAAATCAGCGCGCAGCCCGGCCCAGATTGTTTGCGGAGCTTCCCCCAAAAAACTGCAGGGTGCCGATGCCAGGCGCAGATTTAGGCTTTCTGCCAATTCGGTCAGTGCATGCGCCTGCTCCATTTGCATCGCCAATGGTTTTTCAGAATAGACGTGAAAACCGGCCTTCAGCGCTGCGGAGGAAACCTCGTAATGCGAGGACGGGTTGGTCAGGTTCAGCAACACATCACCCTGTTCGCCCTGCTCCATCAAAGCAGACAGGCTGTCGATTGCCGGCAAAGACCAATGTTCACAAAACGCGGCCAGACGACTGGGGTCACGGTCATAACATCCTGCAATTTCGATTTCAGGGTAGAGCCTGAGTGAGCGCAGATACAAATCCGCGACGTAACCAGTACCAACAATGAACAAACTGGGCATAAACAGGAATAACTCTTAGTCGACGGACAAGAACTCACAAACGATTAACCCAGTAATATTGGCAGAAATAGGGTTGCACCACTGTAAATTAGGTAACAGATCGCAATTGGGTCCAAGATGGTTCGTTATCTCCATGTTCCTCAGCGCGGAATCAGGGATTTCAGCGATCTAGAGAGGTAAATTCAATTGTCGCGCAATGCGAAACTTTTGGTCGGAGACTGGGTCATTGATCCAAATCATGTATTTGTCAGCGTCGGATGGATATGTCACATTGCGGAATAGGGGGGCATCCCCTCATATTTCTGGTAGAAGACTTCGATCCCTACCTTGCTCTGTAACAGCAGCGGCTGGCCGGTAATTAGAGTTTCGTTATTGTTAAAATAGGAAAAGAAGATGGCGATCTATCAAATTGATCCCGAACGTTTGAGTATCAGCACTGAAAGTGCCCGCGCGGCTGCTGCGCCCTTTGCAGAAGAATATCAGAGCGGTCAGCCCTACAATCACATTTGCATCGACAATTTTCTGCCTGAAGAGGTTTTGCGCAAAGTTCAGAAGGATTTGATGTCGCTTGAGGAAAACGAAGACAGTGACACATTTCAGCGCGCGCAGGAGAACCTGAAAACCCAGTACAATCCCGAACGTTTACCGACCTATTCGCGTGAGTTGTTTCATGCCTTCAACTCGCGCCCCTTCATCCAGTTTCTCGAGGGAATGACCGGGATCAAGGGTCTGATCCCAGATCCCTATTACATAGGCGCAGGTATCCACCGCGTTAGCAACGGGGGCCATCTGGATATTCACGCAGATTTCAATCTGCACAAGCAAATGTCGGTTGAACGTCGGCTGAACGTGTTGATCTATCTCAACGATGACTGGCGCGAAGAATGGGGTGGTTCCTTCGAGATCTGGAGCAATGATATGAGCACGAAGATCAAAAGCTTCGTGCCCACGTTCAACCGCATGTGCTGCTTTTCAACCGGGTCCAACACATTTCACGGCAATCCTGAGAAAGTGAACCATCCCAAAGGTGAACCCCGCCAGTCGATCGCACTTTATTATTACACGGCGACCTGGGACCCTAGCCGCAAGGCACACTCGACGATCTTCAAACCTCGCCCGGGAACCGAGGATCAGTTCGACCGTCAATCGCGCCGGCAGGAAATATTGGAAAACTGGTTGCCGCCAGTTGTGTACCGCCGGGTCTATCCGCGTCTTGCGCGACTAGGCTTCTGAACAGCGATATGCGCGCCTCGTGTCACCGGACGGATGCGCATCAGTTCAAAAGGTCAGGCTCATGCAAGGCAACCTCCAGGTAGAGTCAACAGAACAGCCGCAAGTCGTCTCAGCCACGGTGCCGGACTGGTCGCGTGAAGAGGTTCGACAGTTCTGGGACCCAGGCTATAAACTGTTGCGCGCGATACGGCGGTATCAGGCCGCCAAAGCGCGTGGCGGGATTCTTGGCTCGCTTTTTAGCAAATATTGGACTGTGGTTCACAGGTTCTGGTCGGTGATCACACAGTCCGAAATCCACCTGAACACCCATATCGAAGGTGGGCTGCGCTTGCCGCACCCGACCGGTATTATTATCCACCCAACTGCCCGCATTGGGCCAAACTGTATGATTTTTCATCAAGTTACGCTTGTTTCAACCGTTGAGCTTGGCGGACATGTGGATCTGGGGGCAGGCGCGAAAATCATCGGTCCACTTAAAATCGGCGATGATGTAACGGTGGGGGCGAACAGTGTTGTGACCCGGGATGTCGCGTCAGGTTCAACAGTTGCTGGTGTTCCGGCAAAGGTGCTGAATCGTTAACTCTGCGAAGTTCGTGGATGTCTTTTCCTGCGATGAAACTCAGGATATTCGGCTGTGCTGTTTTTTTGCTCACCACGGGGCTTGCGCACATGTTTAGGGTGTTGACCGGTGGCCAATTCTGGGCGGGTCTCCGTGGGTTGGGTATTTTTTTCCTGAACGGTTTCGGTAATTTTTGCCATTAAAAGTCCGGCCATAAGCCAGGTGAGGTTGTTGTTAGTGGCGTTGGGGATCAGTTCTAGCAAGTTGATGCTCAGCATGATTGCGACGCCATGCGTCACAAACTCATCCGCTGAACCAGTGCACTCCTTTCGTTGCGCCCATAACCTAAGCAGGGGAAAGGTCAATAGCCCGAAAATACAGATGTAACCGAACCACCCTAGAACACCGATGATGAGGATCCAGTAGCCATCAGGAACTGTCAGAATTCGCCCGGTTTCGGGGTCATAGTTCCGGTTCCGGTTCCAATAACCCCAGCCTGTCAGAGGTTTTTCCAAGGCGCGTTCTAGCAGTTGTTCTTCGTTCTCAAACCTGAAGCCCAAGGATTGCGCCCGCTCGGCTTGGATCATGCTCGCATAGCTGAGCAAACGTTCCACCGGTATTGCATCTGCGGCGCGCAGGACTGGGTATGTCAGCACGAATACCGCGCATACCATCATGACCCATCGCTGCACCTTGGGTCGCGCGAACAGGACGATCGGAGCAAATAGAACAGCGAACAAAACCGCTCCTACGGTTTTGCACAGTACTAGGATAAGAGACAGATAGGCCAGAATTGCGAACTTATTGCCACTATCCTTGCGGGATGATCCGCGCAAAAGAGCAGCCGTAGCCAGCATCGACATAAGTATCAGAAAGGCGACGCCCAAACCGTGACCAATAAACACAACGGGCCTGAACCCGCCAAACCTGACTTGTTGCGCGAAAAGCTGTGGGAAAAAGCCGTAGAACCAGTTGTTGAACTGTGGACTCATTCGGATTTCGACTAAAATCGGAATCGAATAGATCAGGCCCGTCATCATATAGAGTGCAAGGAACTCTCGTTTGTTATCCGGCGTCGATAATAAATTGAATCCCAAGACAAACGGGATCAGGGTTATCACGTGTTTAAGGGATTCTGAGATTGCATCTCGGACCGTCAATCCGGGGAAGTACAAGGTGCCCGCGAAGATTGGTTCCAGATTGCTCGCAAAAGTTACAAAGGGACTTAAGATGTAGCCAATCATTAAGACCGAAACGATAGGCGAGCCCGGAAAAAACCTAATTTTTTGGTTGAACATCGTCAGGCAAAGCAATAGCGCGAAAATGCTTGGAACGGTTTTTTTGTCCAGCGTTGGGACAAGTGGTAGGTCGAAATATGTCGCCGTTGGCAAAATCGTGTGAGCCGCCAAAATCGAGATACAAAACGCCCGCGCAGGCGGCAGCTTTTTAAACAGCACGACCATGACAATCGGCCAGAGAGCAAGCATCAAATAAGCGAACGTGTTAGGCATCGATCCGGCCGTGGGGTTTACAGGGTTCAGCCAGTCATATCATGGCGCCGATATCTTTGTCCTCACGATTACGAAGCGCAATCGAGCTTTTGTGGCGCGAATGTTGCGCAACAAATGGACTCAGGACAGACCCAGCCCTGAAGGGCGGTAGTTTTTCACGACATCCCAAACTGTTTCCTGCATCAGCAGCGCAGACTCGGGTCCCGGGTCCGCTGCGAAACTGCCATCCGACTTAGTCAACGTATGGCGTAGTCCCAGGGGAGAGGTCTGGTACAGTACCGCGTAGTGGGTCAGAGCTACGAGATAGGTGCCATAGTCATTCAAGTGGATTTCATCAGTGAACAGATCGCCTCTGCCTGCAATCGGTCCAACGCCACCACGGCGTTCTATCTCGCGGACAAAACGGGCCATGACCTGCCCAGCCGGGATGATGTAGACCGGGCTGGGAGTGTCTTCGAAAGACAGGGCACGACGCAGAATGCCTTGTTCCCAATAGCGATCCAGGTCCGTGTCGATCCGGTTTAGCCAGCCTTCCGGATCGTCCAGCTGATGCCAGGTCTCATACAAAAAGATCCGCATCTCAGGGTTTGCGCGCCGCCCAAGCTGAATCCACTTGTGCAGGTACTTTGCGCTTTCGAAATACTTGATGGCCGCGCGAATTTCGACCATCTCGGTCAGAACCAGCGTATTGTATCTGCCGGATGACAATGCCTCTTTTGCACCTTTGAACTCGTGCGGGATATTGTGAAGTTCGAAACCATTGATAGTCTCGTTCGGGTCCCAATGCGCCCTAAGCGGGGTTCCCCAGCCAATTTGACTGCTGTAATCGTGCGCGTCACCCGCCAGTTGTTTCAACATCTCGGGCATGTCCGGCCCGACCAGACTGTGCCCCAGATGGAACACTATTTGCGGTATTTCAGGTGCCGGTCCTGACTGATCATAAAAGCCTTTGAACGTTGCGTCGTCGATTGGCTGCGTGCCCCTCAGCCGCAGCAAACCAGCGATGGCCGCCACTGCCACCAGCACACTCCCGGGAACAAAGCGTTTCAGCACGATTCATCTCTGATGCTATGTGTCGCTATCACGGTCGCGACCCTATGCTTTTCTGCGCCATATAGCGATCTTAGTTGAGGGTCACGCCGAGCGTCTGCGCGCCCGCATCTCGCGCCGCCGCGCCATGGCGTCGCTGCGGGTACTGGCTTTTTCCGAGGCATGCGGTGCAGGTTCTGCTTCTAGTTTGGTTCCGCCAGTTTTCTTGTCCACTGTTTCGGCTAAAGCTGCGAGGGTTGGAAACCGGAATATGTCTGTGATGCTCAGGCCAGGGACATTTAATTCCTTGCGTATGTCGCGATGGGCTTGCACGGCCAGAAGTGAGTGACCGCCCAATTCAAAGAAATTGTCCCGCCCGCTGATCTCGGCAACTCCCAGAATACGGGACCAAATCGCCGCAATCTTTTGTGACGCCGACCCGCCTGTGCTGCCCGAGTCGCTGACGGTAGCCTCGGATTTGGCTGTGACCGGAGGCGCAACTCGGGGCTTCTGCACTGACGGGGCAGGCAGGGCTTTTCGATCAACCTTGCGGTTCGGTGTCAGCGGGAAGCTCTCAAGCGTCACGAAATGCGTGGGCACCATGTAGTCTGGCAGTTGCGCTGCCAGTGCCTTCCGTAATGCCTTTTCATCAACAGTTTGATCGACGGTCATGTAAGCTGCGAGTTGCACCAAATTGGGCGTGTCCTCGCGCGCTATGACAACCGACTGGCGCACGCCGGCTTGCGCGTCGATCAGGCTTTCGATCTCGCCCAGCTCGATCCGGTAGCCGCGCAGTTTGATCTGGTGATCTGCTCGGCCCAGGAAGTCGAGCTTACCATCAGTCTGCCAGCGTACCAAATCTCCGGTGCGATAGAGCCGTGCACCCGGCATATCTGAGAACGGGTCAGGCACGAACCGCTCGGCGGTCAGGTCATCGCGTTGCCAGTAACCGCGGGTAACGCCAGCGCCGCCGATGTACAGCTCTCCTGCCACGCCGATGGGAACGGGGTGTCTGTGTTCGTCCAGCACGTAGACTTGCGTATTGGCTATGGGCGTGCCGACATTGATCACGCCTTCGGCAGAAGCGGCGGTTTCGGTCGTTGACCAGATCGTTGTTTCCGTCGGCCCGTACATGTTTTCGATATGCGCTGGCGACAGCTTATTGATCTGCTTAACCAGCGAACCGGGCAGAGCCTCACCGCCGATCAACATGTGCTTGATCTTGGACAAGGCGAACCGCGCCTCGTCGCTCATCAGGATCATCTGCGCCATGCTGGGAGTACATTGCAGATGGCTGACGTTGTGACGAATGATCTGGGCGGCGATGGAATAGTCATCCTCGGCCAGTTTTGTATCCTGATTGGACAAGCGCAGAACCTCGGCCAGAGGCTTCAGACCCTCCATCACCTGATCGACCGAGATACCATAGTCGATCAGGCAGGCGATCTCATCAACGCCAATGCGTTTAAGTTCTTCGACCCGGTTCAGGCAATCCTCGACAGTGCCAAACAGGCCGGAATCCTCGAAATAGCGCAGGAAAGCGAAATCGAGGATGCCTTCGAGCTCCTCATCAGACAGGCTGCCCAAATCCAGTTGGAACGGATTCGAGACACCTTTGGGTTTCTTGAAGGCTGGGAAGGCCCAGGCATATTGCTTGATCAGACCGGCCGCCGAGCGCAGGTAATCCTTCATCGGCTCGCGCGCGACCTCGCGCACTTCTTCGCGGTCCTGCCCGACATAAGTGTGCAGCATCAGGGTGACTGTGTGATCATCGGGATCATGGCCCGCTTCGCGCAACGCAGCATGGTAGATACCAATCTTGTCGGCCACCTCTTGCACGCTCTGGCCCAGAAGGTGAGTCAGCACGTTGGCGCCGATGGCCCCAGCTTCGCGCCAGGTGTCCGGATTGCCCGCAGTGGTGACCCAGACGGGCAGTTTTTTGGAGACCGGGCGCGGCTGTGTAACCACGCCGTGCATATCCCCGGACTTGGTGGGGAACTCTACTGTCTCGCCAGCCCAGAGCTGACGCAGAATGCTGATCGCTTCGAGCATCGCGGGTTTGTTTTCCGGCGGCGTGTTCTCGGGCCGCAGGACAAAATCATCGGGCTGCCAGCCAGAGGCGATGGCAAGTCCCGCGCGCCCGTTGGTCAGGTTGTCGATCACCGCCCATTCTTCGGCAATGCGCGCGGTATGGTGCAGCGGCGCGACGCAGCTGCCCGCACGGACACCGATATTCTCGGTCACGGCGGCAACGGCTGCGCCCGTAACGGACGGGTTGGGGTAGGGGCCACCGAAGGCATGGAAATGACGCTCGGGCGTCCAGACGGCGCAGAAGCCGTTCTGATCTCCGAACTTCGCGCCTTCAAGCAGCAGTTTGTACTTGTCGCGTCCGACACCATCGTCGTTGCCCCAGTAGAACAGGCTGAACTCCATGCCCTTGCCGGTGATGGATTTCCCGGTACTCGCATCGCCTGCGACCAACGCGCGGTTTTCATCATCGCTGAGGACGATCTTGAAGCCGCGCGCCAGCGTCCAGAACAGCTCTAGCACCGAAATATCGAAGGACAGGCTGGTAACCGCTAGCCAGACCCCGGCCGGATCATGACTGATGCGATCGTCCATGCCGGTGAAAAAGTTCGACACGTTGCGATGTTCGACCATGACCCCCTTGGGGCGTCCGGTCGAGCCAGAGGTGTAAATCATGTAGGCGAGGTTCTCCGAACGCACGCCGCTGTCGATATTGTCCGTCGCAGCCGTTCCCAGCCGTGGGTCCGTGTCCAGCAGCAAGGCTTGCGCGCCGTGATCAGGTAGACTTGAGGCCAGAGCAGATTCCGTCAGCACCACCTTCGCGCCGCTATCCTCAAGATACAGCGCCGTCCGGTCCGCAGGATAGGCGGGGTCCATCGGCACATAAGCTCCGCCCGCCTTCAGGATCCCCAGCGCCCCGATCAGCAACAGCGGGGATCGTTTGACATGCAAACCCACCAGCGTATCGGGGCCCACACCCATCTCACGCAAAACATGCGCAACCTGATTGGCCAGAGCGTTCAACTCGGCGTAGGAGAAACTGAGGTTCTCGAAGACCAGCGCCTGGGTATCTGGCGTGCGCGCGACCTGTGCCTCGAAATGCTGATGCACGCAGCTGACCTCATCATAGGCGACGGAAGTCTTGTTCCAGTCCTGCAGGACTTGTGTGCGTTCCGTATCGGGGAGAATGGGAAGTTCAGCGATCGGTAGATCCGCGTTGGCTTGATCTGTCAGCGACACAAACAGGCTCTCGACCCGTGCAGCAAACAAGCGGAGTGAAGCTTCAGAGACATGTCCGCTGTCGGCAAAAAGCGTCGCCTCTCGACCAGAAGTGGCCAGCGTCAGGCTGGTGCCTGTAACAAGACCTTCCGAAACGTCATCAGACAAACCAATCACAGGCGTTTGCAGGGCCGCCGCACCTGGCAGACGCGCCGGCAGATCATAGGCGAACGGACCAATCGCCTGGGCCTGTGCAATGGTTTGTTCAAACTCCTTATGCGCCGCTGAGAATGTCTGATCCGCAGAAAAGCGGACCGGAACCCAGTCGTTGAGATACGGGGACGACACGTTGTTCAGGCGGAACGCCAGATCAAGGGTGAATGCGTCCCCAAGGCGCGCCATCAAGGCGGCAAACGCAGCCTTGGCCGTCGCATCAGCAAGCCCATCTGGCACGTGCAGTGTTTGTGACCGAGGCGCGCCAGATGGCATAGCTGAATTTAACAGCGGAATGTCACTCTCTTGCAGCGCTTCAAGACGTATGCGCCATTGTGGTTCCGATTTCAGCGTGTCAGCAATTGACTGACTGATCGCTGTCGCCTGTTCTGCAGTTAACGGGGGCAAAGCGCTGCCGCCGTTCAAAACGCCATCAGTCGCCACAGACGCACCAATACCATTTCGCAGATCGCTGATCTCAATAGCGCCGTCACTCGTTGCAACGGTCAAACTATCGGCGTTGCTCGACAGAATGGTGCCCGGCTCGGCATCGGATGGCTGATCACTCACCTTGGCCGCGCCGACCAGCCAAAGTTGGTCATCCCGCTGAATCTTGGGGCGGCACAAGGGGTTCCAATAGTCACCGTGATCCAAGGCGCGCACCAAAGCGGCCACTTCATGCGCCGGTTTTGTAAAATCCAGCCGAGCGGCTGCCTCGGGGCGGTCGTTCTTTGCAAAATAGCTGCGCTGCGACAGGTCTTGCGGGGTCGTGGGCTGATCCGTTTCAAGCGCCCCGATGACATCGCTAAAGCTATCGATGGCTGCGCCGTAGCATTTGGTGTTCAGGGTCAGGGCAGTTTCGTTGTCACTGATGTCAAATAGGTTTTGAGCAACGATTCCGCCTTCGTCCACACCGCCGGAGATCATGTGCCAGGTGATCCCGTGTTGTGTTTCCCCGTTGAGAATGGCCCATACCGGCGCGTTTAACCCTGCATAGCGCGGGAGGGGGCCATCGTGGAAATTGACGGCCCCTTTGTGCGCGTTGTCCAGCAGCGATTGTGGTAGCAATTCGAGATTTGCGATGCTGAGCAGCCAATCAAACGATACGCCTTCCAGCCGATCCGACATATCGGGACCGGGTGCAAATAGAGGTAGGTCGTGAGACTTGGCCCAGGCCTCCACATCCGGATTGCGTGTGGCCAGACCCTGAATTTCGTGCCCCGCCTCTAGCAGTAATTCCCCGCACTGAATGACAAGGGATTCATGGCCAACAAGAAAAGTGCTGAAAGGCATCTTTATTCTCCAATAACAGGCCTGGTTTGTTGGTCCGAACTGCGTTTGCGCCAAGGCGCGCGCATGAATGCGGACAAGTCATGCCAAGCAAGAGTACGCAAAAAATGGGGCGGCACACCGCTTTGCCTGCGTGTTATTAAGCATCGTAGCCAGTGCAGAAAGCCACCTGTCAAATGCACACAGGTGGCGCATGCGGCATAAATTGCGCCATGGTTTTTGACGAAGTAATGAAGACGGGAGTCAAACCAATAGGTTGGCACCCGGTTCCAGCTTTTCATACCCGTGGTCACCGAACCGATGTGCATCACAGCGCTGGTACGCACGTAATCGGTGCGATACCCGGCGCGCGCGGCCCGTAGGCAGAGATCGGTTTCCTCGAAATACAGGAAAAACGTTTCATCAAAGAGGCCGATCTCATCCAACACGTCCTGCCGCATCATCAGGCTGGCCCCAGCCAACCAGTCAACGGGCCGGGTCTCGGTCGGGATGGGAATGGGCACGATCCGGTTCTTGAACAACCGAGTGACAGGGCCAAAGTTGATACTGCTTTCAAATTCGCTTGCGACAGAAGGAAAGCGGAAGCTTGTCAGGTGCGGCTCGTCGTCATCGCCGAAGATATAGCTGCCTGCAAAACCAGCTTCCGGCGTGGTTTCCAGATGCTCCATCAATATGCGGACGGCGTCCGTAGCAGGGAAGGCGTCGGAATTCAGGATGTAGACGTAGTCCGGTCGCGTCCCATCGGAAAGGCCCGCGCGAATACCTACATTATTGCCAGCACCGAAGCCACCATTGTGCCCAGACTGGATGGTCCGAACGCGACTGTCCTGATCCCAATTTTGTTCTTGAACGCGTTTCGAGATGGCCTCGAACGATCCATCCTGTGAGTCGTTGTCTACAACGATGATTTCTCCTGCGATCCCTTCCATGGCCTTCCGAGCGGCCTCTACCGAGCGCAACGTCATGTCCGCGGTTTTGTAGTTAAGAATAATGGTAAGGAGTACTGGATCAGACATGGCTATTCCGCTGCCTCTTGCAGAGTGCGTCTGAAGTGCAATATTCGGCGTTCTGCGTTTTCAAGGCAGGTTTTCATCTGTGCTGCCAGCACCCGCACGTTCGGTTCCAGCACCATCGAGTCATGGTCTCCGGGCACCTCGAACACCTCGATACTTGGGGCCCAGGGTGTCCAGTCGTTGTCATGAGATAGATAGTAGCGTTCTTGGTGAACCAGCTTCCCAGGCCCCAGTTCCCATTTCCCGACCAAAGGCGGCCGGAACAGGGTCAGGGGGCCATCCCATGGGTGCAAGGGATAGCTGTTGACGCTTTCCAAAAATGCGGCCTCAATCTCGGTGTCGTGGAATTGCTGGCCGGTCTCAGCTGTTTCTTCCTTAGATTGGCGTTTTTGGATTTCCCAGGCGATCCGGTTCTTGGCCCATTGAATGGGGTAGCTTGCGCCCTTGTTCCGCATCTCCTGCAGCTGAATCTTGAAACGATCCGCTTTGCTAAGTGGGTGCCGTACCGGTAGGGGTGTATCCAGCATGACTAGTGCCGCGATCTCTTCCCCGGCCTCAGTGAGCTGACGAGCGATCTCATAAGCCGTGAT
The DNA here is from genome assembly GCF_049800715.1 of Ruegeria profundi. Classification (GTDB taxonomy): domain Bacteria; phylum Pseudomonadota; class Alphaproteobacteria; order Rhodobacterales; family Rhodobacteraceae; genus Ruegeria; species Ruegeria profundi_A. The sequence goes on along the minus strand of NZ_JBNAFO010000008.1, from coordinate 162,791 downwards.
ACCGCCACCCGAGAAACCGCCCAGCATGTACGGCCCCGAGGGCTGTACCTGTCGCATCTCTGCGATATAGTCCTTGGCGGCCTCGCGCAGATCGCGGTGCGGTTCCTCATCACCATAAAGACCGCGCGCCTGTAGGCCGTAGAAGGGACGGTCGGTGCCCACCAGATGCGCCAGATGGCGCAGGTTCAGCACATTTCCGAACATGCCGGCCACCAGGAAGAACGGAGTCTTTGGCCCACCCTCGCCGGAATGCATTGGCACCAGATGGGTGAAGCGACGTTCCGGTGTGGCCGGGGCCGCTGCTGGTGCGTCCCCTTCGTCGCCCTCTTTCGGCACGCCGCGGGCAGCGATCAGGTCGGCGCATTTGCGGATGGTTGGGGCCTCGAACAGGACCGAAATCGGAAAATCCACATTATAGGCTTTCCGGATTTGCGCGAACAGGCGCACCGCGATCAGGGAATGTCCCCCCAGATCGAAAAAACTGTCCTCGACACCGATCTCATCAACACCCAGTAGTTCCTGCCAGAACCCGGCGAGGCGGCGTTCGATGTCATTTTCCGGCGCAACGTAATCCGAGTCCAACTCGGGCCGTTGGAATTTCTGATCCGAGCTTTCGGTGGATGCGCCGCTATCGGCGGCCTGCGCGATCAGTCCCTCCAGATCCAGCGAGGACAGGATGATCTGCGATTGCCCGCTGGCCAGTGCCTTGAAGAACAGGTCCGCTCCTTCTGTCGCCGGAATACCCTGAGACAGGTTGTGACGCAGCCGTTCCTCGGCCGGGGACAGGGGGGCGGGGGCGTCGACCTCAGAGGTGATCGTCGGGGCGCTTTCGGTAAAGGCGAAATCCACCGCATCTTCCATCCGACGGATCGAGAAGCCCTCGACCTCGATACAGATTGTGCCGTCCGGGGCGGCGATGGTGACGTCGAAACTGGCGGCCTCGCCTTCGGCGCGGTTATCGCCCGCGTTGCGGACCCAACTGACGATCTGCGCGGGCAGCGGTGCATAAACGCGGACCGAGCGATACGAGACTGGTACCCAAAGGTGCGAGGCCTGATATCCCGCGATCAGTTCCATCGCCCAGCCCGTGGCCAGATCCATCAGGGCCGGATGCAGGTGGTAGCCTGCCTCGATATCCGTTTGCAAGCCCTCGGGCAGAGCCAGATGGGCCAGACCTTCATCCTGCCCCAGCGCGGTTGAGGTCAGCACTCGCCAGCGCGGGCCGAAATTCAGATGTGCCTCCTGCGGGGATCGCAGACGCCCTGCACCTTCGGCCTGATGGGCCGGGCCGCAACGGGCGGCGATGGCCGCCACATCCAGCGGTGCGGGCGCGATTAACGGCAACAGAGACAAGCTGGCTTGGGCGTTCAGTTCGAACGCATCGTCCGACCCGCTCTCGACCGTTAGGTCATAGCCCACATTGCTGCGCGGCAGGCGCAGGCGGACTTGCTGATCTTCGCTATCGGACACTGCAAGGGGGCGCAGAAAATACAGATCGCGAATTTCAAACGGACCGGTTTCGCCTTGCACGCGCAGTGCCTCAGACGCCAGTTCCAGATAGCCGGTGCCAGGCACCAGAGCATGCCCGGCCTTGGTCCGGTGATCGTTCAGGAACCAGCGGTCATGGGCGTTGTAGGTTGCGCTGAGCAGGCGGTTTCCGGTGTCATCGAATGTTGCCCGATCCAGCATTGGCACATCTGCCGACGTGACCGGCGCAGGCTCGGCAGTGCCGGTCCGAGCCTCCATCGCATCCGCAGCCATGCCCACATCGGCCCAGATGCCCCAGTTGACCGACACAACCTGCGTTTTGTCGCCCGAACGCGCGCGCGCATAGGCGTTCAGGTAGTCATTGGCGGCCACATAATCGACCTGACCCACCGGTGCCGTTGCGGTCGAACTGGACGAGAACAGAACCAGCCAGTCTAGTGATCCATCGGGGAAAATCTGGTCGATGACCTGCGTGCCATGGATCTTGGGCGTAAAGACATCCTCGATCTCCATCATGGTCTTGGTCATGATCGGCGCATCGTCGATCAGGCCAGCCGCATGGATCACACCGTTAATCTGGCCGAATTCCTGCGTGGCGCTTTCGACGCAGCGGCGCATCTCTTCAACGTTGCTGACATCTACCGACATCGGCAGCACTTTGCCCCCGGTCGTTTCCAGCTTTTCGATGGCGCGGATACGGCGGGCCGTCTTGTTCTGCGGGGCCGAGTTGTTGAGCACGGTTTCCCACTGATCCCGTGGCGGTAGGTCTCCACGCGCGAGCAGGACGATATTGGCATTCACCTTCGTAATCAGCGCCTCGGCCAAAGTCAGGCCAATGCCGCCAAAACCGCCGGTGATCAGATAGTTGCCGCCATCGCGCAACGGCAGATCGTCCAGAGACGGTTCTGTCAGAGCCTGCGGGCGATAACCTTGTTCAAAACGCTTGCCCACGCGGATCGCCGCTGTAAACGAAGCGGGCGGAGCCAGCAGGTCTTCTAGCACCTGATCGGTTAGGCCGTCGGGCAGGGCAGGGGTCCGGCGCTTGCCAGCGTTCTGCGGCAGATCGATATCCAGCAGCGCACAGGTCAGGCCGGGGATTTCGCGCGGGATCACGCGGGTCGGGCCGGTGACCGTGGCTTTCTCGGGATAGGGCAGGGCTTCATCCCTCACCTGCAGCGCGCCCGAGCTGAGGACATGAAGGTGCAGGGGCATCGGCAGATCTTCGTCCCCAATGGCCTGCGCCAGGAAGAACAAGCTGTAAAAGCCCTGTTCCAGATTGCGATGGAAGAAACTACCGCCGGGGCGGAAGGTCTCGGCCTGTGTCAGCAGCCAGCCATGCACAATTCGGGTTGGGAGGTGTTCCTGTGCAACCAGATCGCGGATCAGCGCGTCATAACTTTCGCGCCCGCGTTCGGGGGCCAGTTGGTAATGATCCTCGCTGATGCGCGCAAAGGCATCGCCGGGCATGACCGTGACCACCTTGTGACCGGCTTGCTTCAGGCGCTCGGTCAGGTTGGTACACAGCCCAGCCTCATCCGCAAAGATCAGCCAGCTTTCCTGTGCCGCATCCGAGAGATCGCCGGTGACATCCACATCGCAGGCCGCATATTTCGGTGTCCAGGCCACGCGATAGCCCCAATCGGCAGGGTCTTCGGTGCGCATCAGCCATTGGCTGGCTGTCTCGATCTGTGTCGTGCCGGGTTCAATGAAGTAAGGTGAGCGCTGGAAGGCATAGGTGGGCAGAGGCACGCGGTTGCGCCGCGCCTCGCCCCAGATCTGTTCCCAGTCGAACGCGCCGCCCAAAGCCCAGATCCGGCCCAGCATGGCCATGAAATAAGCATCGTCAGCCACATCATCATTTGGGTGACGCAGGCTGCTGATCACCTGATTGGCGTCGACCTTGTCATGCTGTCCGGTCAGAGAGGCCAGCGCCTTGCCGGGGCCGACTTCGATAAAGATGCGCTCAGGGTTCTCGGACAGCGTGGTGATGCAATCAGCAAAATGGACGGTGTTGCGCAGATGGCCGACCCAGTATTCGGGGTCCGTGGCCTCGGCCTCGGTGATCCAGTTGCCACTGCGGTTCGAGGGGAAGGGGATCTGCGGGGCCTTCAACTCGATCGAGCGCAAATAGTCGCCGAATTCCTTCAGAATAGGCTCCAGCATCCGCGAATGTGCGGCGATATCGATCGGGATACGCTGACAGTCGACACCCTGATTGCGCAGGCGGTCCTCCAGATCGTCCAGCGCCGCCTGAGGTCCGGTTGCAACGCTCAGGCTGGGGGCGTTCACGGCACCCAGATCAAGGTCATCGCCAAGTAGCGGCCGCAGATCATCGGCGGGCAGGGGGACGCTCAGCATCCCGCCAGCGGGCACCGTATCAAACAGTTGCCCGCGCAGATGCACCAGACCGATGCAATCCTCAAACGACATCACACCGGCCACGCAAGCGGCGGTGTTTTCGCCCATCGAATGGCCGACCAGAGCGGTGGGCTGAACACCCCATTCCATCCAAAGCTGCGCCAGCGCATATTCGGTGATCATGATCAGCGGCAGCTGCACCGAGGGCGTCTTCAACCGCTCATCCGCAGCCTCTTCCCGGCCCGGTTCAGGCAGCCAGATCGCGCGGATATCATAGTCCAGCTTGGCCTGCAGGATATCCAGACCCCGATCCATCCAATCGGCAAAGACCGGCTCGGTCTCATAGAGGTCGCGCGCCATACCGGCGTACTGAGCGCCTCCGCCGGGGAACATGAAGACATGCTCTGGTGCGTCCGAAATCACCGTATGGGTGAACACCCTACGTGGATCGCTTTCCTCAAGGATCGCGGCGGCTTCTTCATGGGTTTCAGCGACGATAACGCGCCGCTTTTCGAACCCGCGCCGTCCGTTTTTCAGGGTCCATGCGATATCGGCCAAATCCTGATCGGGATTGGCTCGCAGATGTTCGGCCAGTGCCGCACTGTTGGCATCCAGCGCTTTCTTGCCCCGCGCCGAGACCGTAAGGATTTGAAACGGCCAATCTGACGGCTCGGATGCGGCCTGCTCGGGCGCTTCCTCCAGAATGGCATGAGCATTCGTGCCGCCGACGCCCAGAGAATTCACCCCGGCTCGGCGCGGACCTTTGTACGAGACCCAATCGGTCAGAGTGTCATTCACCCGGAACGGGCTGTTCTCAAAATCGATCGCCGGGTTGGGTTTCTCGTAGCCCAGGCTGGGCGGGATCTGTTTGTGATGCAGCGCCAGCGAGGTCTTGATCAAGCTGGCCACCCCGGCGGCGGTATCCAGATGGCCGATATTGGTCTTGACCGAGCCCAGCCGGCAGAAGCCCGTTTCCTGTGTGGTCTCCGAAAATGCCTGTGTCAGCGCGGCCACTTCGATTGGATCACCCAGATAGGTGCCGGTGCCGTGGCATTCGATGTAATCCACCGTGTCGGCTTGAACATCGGCCATCACATGGGCCTCGGAAATCGCGGCGGCCTGACCATCCACAGATGGCGCCAAGTACCCGGCTTTGGCCGCACCATCATTGTTGATCGCCGTGCCGCGGATCACGCCCCAGATATGGTCGCCATCCTCAATCGCATCAGACAGACGCCGCAAAATGACAGCGCCAGCGCCCGAGCCAAAAACAGTGCCTTGCGCGCGATGATCGAAGGCATGGCAATGGCCGTCGGGTGAGAGAACCTCACCCTCTTTATAAACATAACCTCTGTTATGAGGGAGTTCGATCGTAACCCCCCCAGCAATCGCCATATCGCACTCACCGGTCAACAAAGCTTGCGTTGCATAATGCGTTGCGACCAGCGAGGTCGAACATGCTGTCTGCACATTCACGCTCGGCCCCTTGAGGTCGAGGATATGGCTCAGCCGGGTCGACAGGAAATCCTTGTCATTGCCGGTATGGCGCAACAAGAACATGCCCACATCGTCGACCAGATCCCGGTTCGAGCAGACATTGAAATAAAAATAGCTGCCCATGCCGCAGCCTGCGAACACGCCGATAGGTCCGGGAAAGTTTTCAGGCGGATGGCCAGCGTTTTCCAGCGCTTCCCAAGCCACCTCCAGAAACTGGCGGTGTTGCGGGTCCATGATGGCGGCTTCTTTTGGGGAAAGACCGAAAAACTCGGCGTCAAATTCCTCGAACCGATCCAGCGGCGCGGCAAACGGCACATAGTCAGGCCGCTCAAGCAAATGTGGAGTCTCACCGTTCGCAATGAGCTGTTCCCTGCTGAGCTGGTGGATAGATTCCACCCCCTCGCACAGGTTGGACCAATATGCTTCAATCGAAGACGAACCGGGCAAATGCGCGGCCATGCCAACGATTGCGATGTCGCCGTCCCTGGCAGAAATACTCACAGTAGAACCATCCATAAATAAACCGATTTGAGTTTAAGTCCCGCTGTAGGGATTGCCAAACGAAAGTGATGCGTGTGCGCTGAATTTTACGGCCTGTGCTGCCCGCAATCCCCAGCATTATGGTGTAGGGGCCTCATAATGCCAAAAAAAACACCACACGCGAGCTTTGGACCGTGGATTTCCGGGAATGAAAAGCGCTCTTCGATGGTTTCCGAATTCTCTACAATCTGAAGCCAGAAGAATTATTGCGCCAGCCACGGCAAGCCATTTACTGACGCGATTCAACTCCGCTGCAGTTGAGAGTATTCGCTCAGATGCCCGTGGCGCGTACGACTACACCAACCGTCGAATACAGAATACCCAGATCGGTTTTGAAGTTTAGATTGTCGGCGTATGAGGTGTCGAACTCGGCGCGGCTTGCGAAGGAGCTGGAATTGCGCTTGGACACCTGCCAAGATCCGGTCATGCCGGGACGCAGGGTGAAATATGCTACGCCCGGATACAGCTCTTGCTGTTCAGGAAGCATCGGGCGCGGTCCGACCAGGCTCATTTCACCCATCAGTACGTTCCACAACTGCGGCAGTTCGTCCAGAGAAGTCTTGCGAAGGGCATGACCGAACGGCGTGATTCGGGGGTCATTCTGCAGCTTTTGGGTTTCGTCCCATTCCTGCCGAGCAGCCGGGTTTTCTGTCAAATAGTCTTCGAGCAATAACTGCGCGTTCGGAACCATTGAGCGCAACTTCCACATCTTGAAGACTCTTCCACCGCGACCAACGCGGGATTGGGCGTAGAAGGGATTTGATCCGTCTCGCGCAACCATAAGCGCGAGAACCAGTACTACTGACGCCACGATTGGTAGGGTCACCAACACAATGGCCAAATCTATCAGGCGTTTGAATGTGTTGCGGTAGGGTTGAGCGGCGTTTACCGAGGCTTTGCCGGCCTCAACAACTGAACCGCATGTAACGGTGTCGGTGCGAAAGTTCGTATCCTGAATAGACATTTCAACCTTTAACCTTAAGCCAAATCTGGCTTCACCAATTAAGCGGTAACTCAAGGGGACCAAAAAATTCCCCAACACACGAACTACCGTAGACAAGACCTAACACGAAACTGTGCCCTTAGTACGTGAACTAGTTTATACAGTTACAAATAACTTCTCAAAGAGTGAATCGGGCCTGTTCGACATTTTTTCGCCGCATTCGCCGCACAATTGAGCACATTCTCGGGCATTGTTCTCTCTATCGGAAACGGGATCAATTTTGAGTTGAGTTTCAAGTCTTCGCTGAGCCTATACGTGGCGGGCAAATGAGTTTCAGTTGTCTATGCTTAAACGAGATCGTGTTTTCGAGGTCGAATCGCCCATTTTTTAGTCGCGTATCGAAAGCCCGTGAACACCATATGCTATTTGGCAAAACTGAAGTGAGTTGATGCCAGCCGAAACGACGCCGCCGTCGTCTTTGCTTTCGTTCTTAACTCAAAAGCAGTTCGAGATATGCGCCATAGGTAGATTTTGCGAAGAGCTTCGCGCGATCGGCTAGAGCGTCATCACTGATCCAGCCATTTGCCCAAGCGATTTCGTCTAGACTTCCGGTTTGCATACCTTGCCGGTCGGTTAAAGTGCGGACGAAATTACCTGCATCCAAAAGTGACCCATGGGTGCCAGTGTCCAGCCATGCAAAGCCGCGACCCATCGTTTGGACATCCAAACGCCCTTCGACCAGGTAAGTTTCAAGTAGCGACGTAATTTCAAGTTCGCCGCGAGCAGATGGTTGCACCTTGCGGGCGCGAGCCGGTGCTTCTGAATCGAGGAAATACAGCCCGGTAACTGCATAATGCGAAGGCGGCACGCTGGGTTTCTCGATTATGGCGCATGCTTTGTTGTTGTCGTCGAAGTCGACTACGCCGTAGCGCTCGGGGTCGGTCACCCGATATGCGAAGACGGTGCCACCTTGATCTAGCGCGTCAGCAGATCGCAAAAGGTCGGGCAAACCATGACCAAAGAAAATGTTATCTCCTAAAATCATTGCCGATGGTGCACCTGCCAGAAACTCTTCGGCAAGGATATAGGCTTGCGCCAAGCCATCCGGCGAAGGCTGCGTCAACCATGTCAGGGAAAGACCGTATTGGCTGCCATCGCCCAATAGGCGTTGGAACTGTTCTTGGTCCTGCGGAGTCGTGATGATCGCAATCTCTCGGATGTTCGACAACATCAGAACACTGAGCGGATAGAAGATCATCGGCTTGTCATAAATGGGCAAAAGCTGCTTTGAAACGGCAATGGTGGTTGGATAAAGCCGAGTTCCCGATCCACCGGCAAGGATAATGCCTTTGCGTTGCATAGTTCGTCCTTTCAAAACCTAGCGCCTGCCACTTCCAAGTCGGCCAAAACTTGGGTCAGGCCGGTTTGCCAATTGGGCTGAGAAATGCCGTAGATATCCTTGATCAGCGAACAATCGAGGCGCGAATTCGATGGTCTTTTGGCCGGGGTGGGGTAGTCCACGGTCGGGATATCTTCGATTTGAGCGGTCAATCCTGCCTGCGAAACCACTTCGCGCGCAAAATCTGCCCAGCTGACGCTTGGAGCGCCGGAATAATGTAAGATGCCGCCTTCAGTCGTGCGCGCTTTCGCGGCGATCAAAAGAAGAGCCTCGGCAATATCCGCGGCAGGCGTTGGTCCTCCGATCTGGTCCGCAACGACAGTAAGTCTGTCGTGAGTCTCGGCTAACCGTAGAATAGTTTTGACGAAGTTCTTTCCGTGCGACGAAAAAACCCAACTGGTCCGTAGAACAGCGTACCAACCTCCGGTTTCGGCGATTTGGCGTTCTCCGTCGAGTTTGGTGCGGCCATACACCCCAAGTGGTCCGGTGGGGTCGGCCTCAGACCTGGGTGCCTCGCCGGATCCGTCAAAAACATAATCGGTAGAGAGGTGGAGAAACGGCAGACCGCACTCGGCTGACGCCTGCGCCATAGCACCCGGAGCGTCTCCATTGGCCAACTGAGCCAGCTCCGGTTCGTCTTCGGCTTGATCCACCGCAGTATAAGCGGCAGCATTGATGATCACCTCAGCATTTGTGCCTCGGACTGCTTCCGCGCACGCTGCAGGATTGTACAAATCAACCTGAGATCGATCCAAGGCTTCAAGGATAATGCCCTGTCGGCGCGCGTGCCTTCGGAGTTCAGTCGCTACTTGACCTCCATGGCCAAAGACCAATGCTTTCATTGCGCAATACCGAGCCGTTCACCCACGCCGCTGCGGGCCTGCAATGCACTTAGCCAAGCGCTATTGTCCAAGTACCAGCGTACGGTTTGTTCAAGGCCCTTTTCGGGTGTGTAGGACGGGCTCCATTTTAGCTCTTCTCGCATGCGTGTTGGATCAATGGCATACCGACGGTCATGCCCCGGCCGGTCTGCGACAAATTTGATCTGGTCAGCGTAGGGAGTTGTGTGTGGTTTCAATCGGTCGAGAATAGCGCAGAGCATTTTTACCAAGTCGAGATTGGTCATCTCATTCTCTCCGCCAATGTTGTAGCTGCGCCCAATCGCACCTTTTTCCAGAACCAATAACAGCGCTTCGGCGTGGTCTTCGACATGCAGCCAGTCGCGAATGTTATCGCCAGCGCCATAAATGGGAATGGGCTTTCCCGACAGCGCGCTCAGGATTACCACGGGGACCAGTTTTTCCGGAAACTGATAGGGGCCGTAGTTGTTAGAGCAATTGGTCAGCACGACGGGCAATCCAAAGGTTTCGTGCCAGGCTCGGACAAGATGATCTGAGCTCGCCTTTGAAGCTGAATAAGGTGAGTTAGGCCGATAAGGGCTGTCTTCGGTGAAAAAACCTGTCTCACCCAAGGAACCAAAAACCTCATCGGTAGAGATGTGGTGAAAACGGAAGTTCTCGGGACGGCCTGAAGTCACCCAAAAATCGCGTGCCGCCTCAAGCAGCACGTAGGTCCCAGTCACATTGGTTTCGATAAAGGCGGCGGGTCCGTCGATAGAACGGTCCACATGACTTTCGGCCGCAAGGTGCATTATCGCACATGGATTATGCTTGCGCAAAACGCCAGACATAGCTTCTGAATCGCGAATATCAGCATGTTCAAAAGTGTAGTCTGCTGAGTCAGCCACTTCAGCCACATTATCGAGGCAGGACGCATAGGTCAGAGCGTCGACATTCACTACGGAATGGCCGTCAGCAATTGCACGCCGTATCACAGCAGAGCCGATAAAGCCTGCGCCGCCTGTGACTAAAATCTTCATAAAACATCCTCGAACCTGAACGGGGAATCAAAATCTCTCAAAAGCAGGGCTCTGATATCTTTATCGGATACTTTGATTTCCGCCACGTCGAGGGGCCAATTAATTCCAATATCAGGATCATCCCACCGTATGGCACCCTCTGTTTCCGGAGCGTAGGTATTTGAGCACTTGTATACGATCTCGGTGTCCGGCTCCAATGTCATGAAACCATGGGCAAAACCCTCGGGAACCAATAGCATCTGCCCATTGTCAAAGCTGAGTTCTGCGCCGACCCATCTGCCAAAAGTGGGGGAACCTTTGCGGATATCTACGGCCACGTCGAACAATCGGCCGCGCCCGCATCGCACGAGTTTCGCCTGAGCCATTGGCGGAGCCTGAAAATGTAGTCCGCGTACGGTTCCAACAGTTGCTGACAGGGAATGGTTGTCCTGTACGAAAACTGTTTCGATCCCATGGCTGACAAAGCTGTCCAGGTTATAGGTTTCTTCGAAAAAACCACGATCATCGCCAAAACGCCGAGGTGTAATCAGTTTTATATCAGGAATACCAAGAGGCTTTATGTCCATGGATTTGAATCTCTCCTTTTGCGCGCCGGCTCATCACTCGGCAGCGCTCAGACAGTTGTTTCTATCACATAAGCCTTTGTCAATGAACCGAAAAATGAACCGACTGTTCAGATGTCAGCGAGGACGAGAGACTAAGAGTTTGCTCTGGCAGAAAATCCCAATTGATTTCATCGATCCGAGATTTGGCCTTCGGTCGTTTGATGGCTGCCTGGATGCTTATGATTGTGCTCGCAAATTGGACACGCCGAGCGGACTCACCCATTATGAATAAACCTGCAAATTCTGGACATCATTGAACGACCGGTTCGTCCCAAATTCAACTCACGGGACGCTTGGGCTGAACACCTAGCGGAGCCCAAGAAATGCCTTCAGGCGATACTCACCCCCTTAACGTATGGCGAGATTTGACATTCATTTAACCACAGACAGCAATTGTTCAGGTGTACGTAACAGGCCTTGACGGTGGGCCTTATGTCATTTCCATTCAAGACAGTCATGTTTTCCGCATTGCTTGGTCAGTCTTTAGGTGAAAACGAACCCAGCGCAGCGGCAAGTGTTTGTTTGAGGATCTTCAACTTGCCGGAAAATCCCGCGATCTTGGTCGGGGTTTTACCGCTCCGAGGATAGCTGCGCGATACAGGCACTTCTGTGACGCGTAGGCCAAGTTGGCCCGCTCGCACACTCAGGTAGAACAGGAGTTCGTACGCGTCGAACACGTTTCGGAAAGGCTGCACGGCAGGGTTCATCAGAAATCGAGCGGAATAGGCGCGATAGCCGTTTGTGGTGTCAGTCAGCTTTGTGCCAGACGCAAGGCTGAGAATTGGCGCGTGAATCATCCGGTTGGCCATAGTGCGCTCAAGCGGAGTGTTTTCGTGAGCACCATCCGTGTGATAGCGTGAGCCCTGTACATAGTCGTAACCGTTGGACATTTTTTCTAAAAACAGAGGTATGGCCTCCATCCCGTCCTTCCCGTTGCCATCAACGGTAACTATACCTTCATACCCTTGCCGCAATGCCCAGGCGTAAGCCATTCGAAGCTGCGCGCTGAGCTTTCCGGGTCCTGTTTTCGTCAGACGCGCACGAACGCCGACTTCTCTTAGAAAATCGGCTTCTAAAGAGCCATCGGTCGAGCCTCCATCGGCAATAATAATATCAATCGGGTGGTTCAGAGCGGCGAGGTTGCGTAGCTGACCTTGAATCCGCTGGCCCTCATTCAGGACAGGTATCACGAGGACGAATTTGTGCTGTTTCGAACCTAGGTCCAAAACATCAAACTCGGGAACCTGCCAATTTGTGTCGTCACAGGAGGGAAATGAATGCACGTCTTCGCGTGCCTCGGTATTTGTATCGGAGTGCATCCAATCATTCTCCAGATGTTGATTGCGGCCGGTCGCTGCGCTGAAAAACCCAGTGTTTTGAAAGCAAGAAATTGATGGTGAACGACACGCCGACGGCCAGACACAGTATGATCATGGGTGCAGTTTGCGCAGGAAGAATGGCAGCGAGGCTCCAAACAGCAGCCGCCCGAACTGCCATTGTGACGACGAGAGCCCCAAGGTAGCGCAGCTGCCGCGATCCAGCACCTTTGGCTTTTTGACCTGCAAAAGCCCAAAGATCGAGTACGATAAAATTGAAGAGTGCACCGCATGCAACACCAATTATGGCAGACAATTCAAGTGGTACGCCAAACGCCAGAGCGCTTCGTGCGGCGGTCAGATCGACGACCAAGCCGAGCGCCACGGTGGCGCCGTATCGCAAGAAGTCATGCCGACGCCGTGACATGTATGTCTGAGCCCGTAAGGATGTATCTGAAATCGGCATATTTTAAGGCATCATGCCGCGCCCTTAAATGGGAAAACAGGTCATAAATATTGTCGATCTTGCCGCCCAGAACGGATGTGACCCGTCCACCTGGTGGCTCTTCGTGCACCAGGATAGGGCGCCCGTCATCGACTTCATTCTTCACAAGCACGGTTTTGACGTCGTAGATTGACTCGCCACTCGTAATTTGACCAACGCATGGCAAATAACGCGCGGCGTCCAAAACCATGTGTCTGAGGCGGCTTTCGAGTTCAATTTGGTCGAATGCTTTATACGGTGAAACCGAAGTAGCTTGATCCGTCCAGCTTACGTGCGGGGTATAGCGAACGTGCGTTAACGAGTATTTGCCCGCTGCCGGGTAGGGCATTAGGGAAAAAAACGGTCCATCCATCACCGTGACGGCATGATTCTGCATTTCGTCCGGCGGATCAACGAGAGCGAGCTCGGTCATCTCATGTTTGAGTCTTGCCAGCGGCAGCCCGGAGTCCCGTAAAACATGGTTGATCTGCGCATAGGTGACGTTAAAGACATGATCAGCAAGGACTTCACTGCCGTCAGAAAGGTGAACGATCGCCGCCTCGGCATCAGGGTTGTCATCGATCGATACCACCTCGGTTCCTAATCTCAGATCGAGGTCGAACGCATCAATTTGCGCCATCAGTTGGTTTGCCAAAACAGAGTAGTCAAACGCGAATTCGTCTGCGCGAAACACCGCCTCGATCCTGTCGTCGTCGAACATTGCGGCTTCTTGACGCGACGCCAACGCGATTGGGGCCTTCATGTTTTCAAACATCTTGCGAAATCGATTGGCAGATACTTTGGACCGCTGACGCGCTACAGCATAGAGCATCTGGAAGTCCGATACGATTGCGTCGGGAAAATCTGTTGCAAAGCGCTGGCACAGCTTACGCGATTTTAGTGCGGTTAGCATTGAGCGCGGGTAGTGGAATCCGGAATGCAAGCGCGCCTGATTGACCCGTGATGCGCGAGTCATAATCTCGGAGCTTGCCTCTACCAAAGTCACATCCTGCGTGGTCGAGCGCAAGAAAAGAGCCAAGCAGCAGCCATAGAATCCACCACCGATCACCAGATACTTAACGCGTCGCGGAGATGTCACGGTGCACCTCCAGCCGTCTGCTTATGGACCAGTTTCGAGTCTGGCGTGGCTTCTCGCCGATCTTCCAAGCTTTCGGTGCCATCCGTGTCGACATTCAGCGCGTTTGACACGCTTTCAAACAGATCAACGGAGCTTCGCTCAGCCACCAGATAGTCGATCGTTCGGCCGCGCATGATTTCCATCGCTTTGCGCAGGGTGACACAAATCGCAAACAACGCGGCACCCAAAAAGGCGAGCATCCCTGAGATTGATAGCGAAAGGGTGGTCCAGCCTTCCGCAATATCGGTTTTGGTCAGATAGATAATCACCACATAGATTGCAAAGAATACTGCACTGACAAACATGAATGCGGAGAACAAGGCCACTGCGCTGAGCAGTGATGGTCCCGCTTCAGTCACCATTCGCAACATCAGATCGGACCGGCTGGCCATGCGTCCTGACCAGGTAGGCTCATGCACTTTTGTTGAGTCTTTGAAATCAGGCCTTCGCCGCAGCACCGTCAGAGAATTGTCTCGTGGCGGAAAGCGCAGGGCAAGAACCGGGTTCGGATCGTTCAGCAGCCGATTAAGAACGGTACGCGGGATCGCAGTGGTCTGCATATCACGAGTGCTGGCGTGAAACCCGCTGGCGCGGCCAAGAAGAGCGATAAATGGCTCGGCCAAAAAAGTGGCTTTGCGTTGTCCAAGGATTACGGCATTGCGATCCTGTGCGTCATCAATCATTGCAGGAATGTCGAAGCTTGTGACCTCATTTACCGAAGTAATGACCACAAAGTCTCCAATCGCTTCAGAAGCTGCAATCACGCGGCGCTGGCTGTTGTCCAGCCCGCGCACAACCGAAAGATAGCGGACGTTCGGTACCGCAACGAGTGCTTCTTCCAAAGCAGCATCGTAGTCGGTTTCGTTGACGACAAGAATCTCCCAGTAACGGTAGTGCTTTTTCAACAGATTTGCAGTTGCAGCGATCCGCGGGACTGCGGCGTCAGGGGCGTGTGCATCTGTGAAACACACGGATACAAGAATGTCATCGCGCAGTGTTGGACCGTTCATCGGGCCTCTCCGGCTAGGCCACGCGCCTCCAGCAAATTTTCCAGCGCCGTGTCCAAACCGGCCAGACCATCTTGCGGTTGGCGCATCTCAATTGAAACAACGTGCTGATACTCTAGCGTTTCCAGAGTTTGCAACACCTTCGCGGCGTCCTGCGGGTTTGCTGGCGCAGGTGACAAATACGGCTCACTGATATGGACATGGTTCAGAACTGGACCCGCCGCGATCAACTGATCCATCACGTGATCAAATGTGCCAGTTAGCAGCGTAGCACCAACGTCGAAATTTAGCATAATCGCAGCATGATTAGCACGTTTGACGAAAGCAAGCGTTTCATCAGGCGTTGTTAGGAAATTGGTGCCATATTCCGCTGGGTTGCACTCCATCGCGATTTTTGTACCTGCAAAAGCAGCAGCATCGGCCAGCGGTGTCAGGATTTCGATGGCTTTGTCGATTGCTGCGTTTGGCTCCATTCCCGACGGTCGCTGTCGTTGTTTGGGCGATCCCAAGACAAGATTTGGGATTCCAAGCCGACCTGCCAACTTTATGGCTCGCATCAATCCCTGTTCAAAAGCAGCCCTCTCATAGGCGTCACCGAACAGTTCAGCCCCTTCGACGCCGAACAGTAGCGATTGCATCGAAACCAGTGACAGCCCAAAACGATCCAGTTCATTCTGGACCAATGCGATCTCCGCCTCGGTTGGGTCAAAAGGATCATCAGCCATGCTGAATAACAGTCCCGGGGCGATTTCCAGCCCAGTGATCCCTGCTGCCTGAAGTTTGGCATATGCTTTAAGGCGATCACTTGCAGACCATGCGATATTCGAAACGGCGTACTTCATGACCTAGACTTCTACAGTGGCATTGAAAAACGCGGTTAGGGCGGCCATGACATCATCTGCACTGCGATTGTAGTGGCCGTTTTGGCCAAAAAGCTCTGCGTGTTGGGTACGCATATCCTCTTTGTGAATCTTTCCGGCGGTTTCAGGCATCTCGTTCTGCAGAAGAGAGCGATAAACATCGGACGCTTTGATTGGTTCTGGTGCAAGATGTAAAACGTCCAGCCCGGCATCCAATGCGAGATCAATGTCTCCTTTCAAACGATCCATTTCATAGAATTGATAGGTTGTCTCGCGATTGTGGAACATTACCGCGTTAATTCCGAGATTATCTGCCTCGGCAGTCAGCGCTGCTCGTGCGGGCAGTTTTGCCAGCGCAGCGCGATCGATCACATACATGCCGAGCGCGTCACTGATCGAGTAAATACTGTCCAAGGCCGGAACCAACGAAGCTGGAAGTTGGTTTGCAAGCTTATCATAACCGGTGGTATTCAGCATTGTTGGCATGGGGTTTATCAAATCGAAGATGAAGTTTTTCATCAAACCGGGCCCGAACAGCGCGGGTAGGCGAATGATCAAACACCTAAGGAAATGAGCCTGACAGGCTTCTTCCAGCCTTCTCCGATTGACGCCATAAGCAACGGTTTCCTGAAAACTCGAAGCGGCCTCGGTATACCCTCCATCGAAGCGGTCGAGTACGGCGATGGTCGAAATCAATACAAATCTGCTCGCTTGCATTCGCGAAAGCGAGGCGATCAGAGCGTCGATGCGTTCAGCGTCGCGATCCGGATACTTATTGGCTTCAAACATCGAGCCGGGTGCTGCAGCACAGTAGAGCGTATCAAATCGCTGCTCTTCGGCGTGCTTCACGGTGCGCGAGTTAAATCCGCTTGCATCAGGGAGCGCCCGCGCGAGGGTCGACCCAACAAACCCGGAGTACCCCAAAATACCGATATCTGATCGTGGCGCCATGGTCAGATATTCTCCAATCGGCTTCTTACTCGTTATTAATAACGCGGGCGAGCCGCGGAGTCACAAATATATCAGCACCCAGCAGTCTAAAGCCGGCCTGCTGGCAGGCCGGCGGGTACTGCACACGGCGCCCTTCAATCAGTTGAGCAACCTAATAGTTGGGTTACGCTCCGGTTCGGCTTCTGTCAAAGAGAAACAGTCCAGCATGCAGGATTGTCTAACGGGCCGGTCCCGGAGTTTGCGAATCTTGCTAAGTACAAGCAAATCTCAATGATTATTTGCGCTGTATGTAATCTGATCTGCACTATGTGCATCTTTGATAATCACTGCCTAATGGGTTGATTGTTTCCATTTCGCATTTTCCAATTGTAGAGTTGCTAGGTTTTTCTACATGCCTTCTGTAGTTGGCGAGGCGTCTGTTTCGGCTGCATCATTGTCGTAATCTTGCCTCTTTGGCGCGTGATAATCGTGGTCAAAACACTGCTGAAACTTTCGCGCTTTGGAGGCAGTTCCAAAACACATCCAAGTCTCAATGAGAATGAAAACAATGGGTTGAGCGTTCACCTTGCTGAAGCTCAGCTTGCGACATGCTGAGAAGCTTGGATATATTGGCTAGCTTTCTGGAGAACCGGGTTTCAGACAGGACATACCCCATAGCAGGTTCAAGATAATTGATTGCGTTGCTCCGGAAGCATCTTAAATTGTGGCCTAGGTCACATGCGGTTGCTACGAAATGCCCTAAACGTGAACAAGGTAGTTTGGTATACTGCGATGACAAGACTGAAATCCCTTGTCAGGATTAGGATACCAGAGTGTCCGAAGATGGCATTGCGATTAATATGAGTATGAGGATTTGAATATTCATTCCAACGATACACCAGGCGGCAGCGAAAGCTCGCTTGATATCTACACCGCTCATTTCGGGTTAAACGAGCGACCGTTCTCGTTGCTGCCGGACCCGGACTTCATTTTCTGGTCGCAAGCGCATCTGCAGGCCTACACGATGCTCGAATATGGTATCCTGACACGCGCTCCGATAACACTGATTACGGGTGACGTTGGAGCCGGCAAGACAACATTGTTGTACCATCTCCTGAAAAGTGTGGGCAGTGACGTAAAGATTGGTCTGATCTCAAATGCGCATGGAGACCGTGGCGAATTGTTGCGCTGGGTATTGATGGCGCTTGATCAACCGGCCCCTCCGGAAGCCACGTATGTTGATCTGTTTGCCATGTTCCAGTCTCATCTAATCGAGGAATACGCTAAAGGTCACCGTGTGATCCTTATTTTCGATGAGGCACAGAACTTAACGCCAGAATCGCTGGAAGAGCTCCGGATGTTCACCAACATCAATGCGAACAAAGACGAACTACTGCAATTGGTGTTGGTTGGTCAGCCCGAATTGCAGGAAATCGTCCGCCGCCCCGAGTTGCGTCAGTTTGCGCAGCGCGTTGCCTCCAGTTTTCATTTGAAGGCGATGGATAGGAAAACGGTGCGAAAATATGTGGCACATAGGCTTAGTGTTGCTGGGGCCGAGCGCAACTTTTTCAGCCCCGCCGCGACGGACCTGATTTACGAGGCGACACATGGAGTGCCGCGTCTGGTCAATCAGCTTTGCGACTTGTCGATGGTGTATGCCTCTACCCGCGGACGCCAGCGCGTCGTGCGGAAAACGGTCGAAATGGTTCTTGAAGATGGCGCCTTTTTTGCCGCGAGCTTGCATTCAGATAGCGGTGGTTCAAGTTCATGATCAGGGACATCCAATTCTACCTTTCTTTGGTTTGGCGCAGGCTCTATTTCATCGTTCCCATTATTGCGTTTTGTACGCTTGGTGCGGTCTACGCAGCGTTTACGCTGCCACCCGTGTACAAAGCGCAGTCCCGACTGGTTGTAGAATCTGCTCAAATTCCGGGTGATCTTGCATCGACCACCGTACAGGCGAGTGTTGTGGAAATTCTCCAAGTCATCCAGCAGCGGGTTTTGGCGCGATCCAATTTGCTAGACTTGTCGAGCCGGTTTGCGCTGCATGATGACCAGCCTGAACTGACTCCAGATGAGATAGTCTGGGATATGCAAGAGCGAATTGAGCTTGAAATACCCTATAATACTCTAAACCAGGCGGCGTTTGTGACGGTGTCTTTTGCATCGGCCGATGCTGAGGTTTCAGCTATGGTTACCAATGAATTGGTCGCGCAGATACTAAGGGAAAACGTTGCGATGCGCACAGGTGTCGCGGCGCAGACACTGGAATTCTTTGTTCAGGAAGTTGCTCGACTGGATGGTGAGATGGCAGAGCAGGGTCGCAAGATCCTTGAATTCAAGGAAGCCCATCAAGACGCATTGCCAGAAAGTCTGAACTACAGCCGTGAGCGTCAGTCTTCGTTGCAGGAACGGATGCTTCAGCTGGATCGCGAATTGTCAGGTCTGCGCGACCGCCGTGCTCGGCTTGTTGAGGTCTACGAACGGACTGGGCGTTCAGATTTGGCCGGAGAGAGCCTGACACCGGAACAGCGCCGCCTAAGGCAATTACAGGACGAACGTGCTTCGGCTCTGGTTATCTATTCATCGGATCATCCGCGCATTCGGTCATTGGATGGTCAGATAGCGGCATTGGAGGCAGCCAATATCCAGTTGGGTCTTGGCACCGAGACAGCGCCCAACTTCACACCCTTTGATCTGCAGGTCTCGGACATTGATGGGCAGATCGATTTTATCGAGACTCAAAAGGCCGATGTCGATGCAGAGTTGGAGGCACTGGCGCGTTCCATCGAGGCGACTCCAACTAATGCAATTGCTCTGGGTACTCTCGAACGGGATTATGACAATCTGCGTTTGCAATACACTCAGGCGACTGCCAGCCTTGCCGAAGCCCGTACAGGCGATCAAATCGAAACCCAGTCTCGTGGTCAGCGCATCACTGTAGCAGAGAATGCCGTAGTGCCGACAATTCCCGCAGAACCCAGCCGAAAAAAGATCGTAGCGATGGGTATTGCAGCTGGATTCGCGATCGCGGGAGGATTGTTTGTTTTGCTGGAGATTCTCAATTCAACCTTGCGCAGACCGGCAGATATCTCTTCTCGTTTTGATGTGCCTGTGTTTGGGACTGTGCCGTATTTATGGACTAAACGAGAGATTGCTGTTCGGCGAGCCATGATTGTAGCTGGTCTGAGCCTCCCAATTGTTGGAGTGGTTGCAGCTTTGTACTTAGTTCACCTATATTATCTACCACTTGATCTTGTTCTCGAGAAAGTAGCCGAAAAGCTAGGCGCGACGGATTTGCTTGATCGGTTGAAACTGGGATAACGGGATCCAAAGGTTATGGAACGTATTCAGTCTGCCATTCAAAAAGCCCGAGAAGCGCGGCGTGTGTCGGCTTCCGACGAAATCGCTCCGAAGCCTGCAGGCGCTACCGTGGAAGCTCTGCAGCCCGAGAATCCGGCTGTCCCGCTCGTTGATAAGCTGTGGGCGGACTTGCCTGAGTACGATCTGAAGCCCAGCCAATTGAAGCGGGCCCGAATCTCTGGTTACGAGGCGTCCGCAGATTCTGCGTCATTTGATGTTTTGCGCACACGTATGATGCATCAGATGGCTAGTAATAATTGGCGTCGAGTTGCGATCACTTCACCAGGGTCCGCCTGCGGAAAGACTACTTTGAGTCTAAATCTGGCGTTCAGTATCGCCCGCCAGAGAAATATCCGGTCGATGCTGGTCGATTTGGACCTGCGACGTCCATCAGCTCACAAACTTCTGGGTACAAGCAAATGCAATTTTGCCAACGCTTTGGAAGGCCAAAGCCAGCCCGAGGACCACATGGTCTGTTACGATCGGAAGCTGGCTTTTGCTTTGAACAGCGATTCGGTAGCGAACTCTGCCGAACTGCTGCAGGACAAAGACGTTGCTCACGTTATTGATCGGATTGAAGAGCGGTATCAGCCAGATATCATGATTTTTGACACTTCCCCTATGCTCGCTTGCGACGACACATATGCATTTCTCGATCAGATTGATTGCGTTTTGTTAGTGGCCGCGGCCGAAGATACTTCGGCTGATGAACTGGAGAAGTGCAAGGACGAGATCGCTGGGCGCTGCAATCTGCTGGGTGTGGTCCTAAACAAATGCCGTTACCTCGAGAAATTGGATAAATACGGTTACTGACTGCTGTTCCCGGATCCGGCACCTGATGAATACACAGATCAGGAATTGCGCAAGCGCCGAAAATTCAGTCAATGCCTTGGAAACGCCGTTTCATACGGTGATCAACGTGCCAAGCGTACGCGCAAAGCCTGGAAGAATAGTTTGGGCAAAATCGCGAGACACCGAGCATATCTGCCCGCAAGTCGCCTCGGGTTGTTGGCCATGCGCCAAACCCATTCCAGCGACAGCTTTCGTACCCAGGACGGCGCGCGGGTTTGACTGCCTGCTATGAAATCCAGGCCTGCCCCAATTGAGACGAATCCGCAGGACGGCACAATTTGAGCACCCCGTGCCGCCAGAATTTCCTGTTTCGGCGCGCCTAGCGCTAGGAAACAAAGGCGTGCTCCAGATGATTGGATGGTCTCAAAGTAGGTGGCAACCTCAGGCCCATTGGTATCCAACCCATAGGGCGGCGCGATTTTAGCAACAACGGAAAGCCCTGGATTGTCGTTCTCCAGCTGATCCGCCGCCCGGTCCAATGTGTACTGTGTTGCCCCTAAAAGCGCGACAGGTACGCCATGTTGCGCAGCCAACTTTGCCAGCGGCGCGATTAGGTCTGAGCCGGGGATCAATTCGATTGGGCGCCCCGCAAGCCGCGAAAGATACACAATTGGGTTTCCGTCAGCTACCACGTGGCTGTGCGAAATATAGGCCGAACGAAAATCGGGCATCTCACGCATTTTAACGATGTGGTCCAGGTTTAAGGTCGCCAGAGTAAAGCCCTGCCCCCGATTCCAGCAGTCACTCACGCTCGCAAAAAGCGCTGCCTTCGTGGGCTGGCTGATCAGCGACAGAAACTCGGGCCCTTGTGCCAATTGATGCGAAGCGATGTCAGTCTCGGAATTCACAAAAACTATTCCACTACTTAATAACCAATACCCTTTGATGGCTCAGCGAAGCGGAATTGTCTATCGCTAGCTGCGTCCTTGCGAGAACAACAAAAAAGACGAACATCACAGCAGTGCGCTTGTATGCCTTTGCTTTTAACCTTGCTCCAGCCCCGGTTTTAGAGCGAAAACAGTCGGAAATTGTTCCAAATCAGCAATCTTCTCGCTTACCGGGTGCTTCACTTTCGAGCGTATACGAAATTTCATTAAAAAACCGATGAAATTTGGAGCGAATTGAGGTCGGGAATGGGGCGAAAATGCAAAAAAACCATGATTTCACTTAGAAACTCGGCGGAAATCTGGACACGCTCGGCAATGTCTCGCTTGCTTGAATAGCTCTGAGTATTTCCGGGTTGTGGGCAATTTGAGGTCTGGGTATGCCATTGTTCAGGGATGGTGAACTAGTTTTTTCGTTACTTCAAATGTTACTCGATTCTCGCGGCTTACGGGTCGTGGAAACGCTTGGAATGGACAAAATGAAAAGGCGGCTGGGATGGCACCTAAACTGAAGTACTTAGCCTCGGATAATAATTCGACGGCAAACTTTGAGACACCCGGTTTACAAAATGGACACAGTTTCGCCGCAGATATGATCTTGTGCCAGCTTCCTGCCGCACTTTCGCCCTTCTGGACCTGTACCTCCTGACCGACCACCACATTGATTGGAGCCTCACCAGGGTTTCATCAAATGCACCAAGGATAACGTAATGAGCAGCATCGACACTCGGATTTTCGGCATTCCGACCGAAGGCTTGGGCTTTATCGCAGAGTACTACACGTTACCCCAATGGGTTTCCAGTATTTCGGAGGTAAACTTCGATCTAACACCTGACGCGGTTGAGGTGGTTTCGGAGCTGGATATTGAACGCTCAACTGAAGCTTTCTGGGATGGCGGTCCCCAAGACTCGTTTGCAGCAAGGTATTCGGGCGCCCTCAACGTAAGCCAGGCTGGCGTCTACACCTTCTACCTTACGTCTGATGACGGTTCGGCATTGTACATTGATGGACAGCTTGTCATCGACAACGATGGAAACCATGGTGACAGGCTGATTCAGACCGACATTTTGCTCGACGCTGGGTCCCATGATATCGAGATCCGCTATTTCGAAAGCGGCGGTTTACAAACGCTCAAGTTGGAATGGGAGGGTCTTGATACCGGAGGCGAAAGGCAGCTGATCAGTTCTAACGTCGTGGACTACTCTATTTCTGATGCCGCAGAAACAGCCACAGAAGGATTTGACGAAGCTTCTTCTGATGCAGATGTTGCGCCGCAGGCGACAGAGAGTCTGGGACTTGTTGCCAAGTTTTTCGAACTCCAAGGCGGTACTTCGCGTCTGGAGCAGATCGACTTTAACGCTGATCCGGTTTCGGAGATGATCCTGTCCGAAGTCGCATTCGAACGGGGTCGGGATGCATGGTGGGACGGTGGCGCTCGGAATAGATTTGCCGCCGAGATCACGGGCCAATTGAATGTCGAGACAGCTGGGGAATACACAATTTATCTGACCTCGGATGACGGCTCAGCGCTGTTTATCGACGGTGAACAAGTGATCGACAACGATGGCTTGCATGGCGACGTCATGATCCCGGTGACACTGTTCTTAACTGCAGGTTCGCATGATCTTGAGCTTCAGTATTTCGAGAACAAGGGTCGACAGACCTTGGTCTTGGAATGGAGCGGACCGGATACTCAGGGTGGCAGAACTCTGATAGCGGGAGAAAGCCTGAGTCATTCGCTGCCAGGCAGCGTTACTGATGATGACGGCACGGATGGATCGGATACGACCGGCGACACTGTTGATCAGGGAGATCAGAGCGGGACCGATGATGGTGACATGGTCCACGACGGCGGAGATCATAGTACGGATGGATCGGATACCACCGACGGCGCTGTTGATCAGGTAGATCAGGGCGGGACCGATGATGGCGATGCGGGCCAGGACGGTGGATATGATGGTACGGATGGTTCGGATACCACCGACGACGCTGTTGATCAGGTAGATCAGGGCGGGGCCGATGATGGCGATACCGGCCATGGTGATCATGTTGACACCGACGGTGGCGATACGGGCCAGGACGGTGGAAATGATGGCACGGATGGTTCCGATACCACCGACGACGCTGTTGATCAGGTAGATCAGGGCGGGACCGATGATGGCGATGCGGGCCAAGGTGATCAAGTTGACACCGACGGTGGCGATATGGGTCACGACGGCGGGCATGACAGCCCTGACGACCAAACATCACAAAACCGTGGTCTGGTTGCTCAGTATTTTGTTTTGCCGACAGCGGCTTGGAGCCTTGCTGAAATTGATTTTGACGCAACGCCCGATCTGACAAGCACCGTCTCAGAGTTGAATTTCGAGAACTCAAATAACCCGTTCTGGGAAAATGGCGCACAGGATGAATTCGCGGCCCGTTACAGAGGTACACTCAATGTTGAAACGGCCGGTTCATACACGATTTACCTGACATCCGATGACGGGTCCGCAGTCTACCTAAATGGTGAGCGCATCATCGACAATGATGGCCCTCATGGAGCTGTGACCATTCCGGTCGTGGTCGATTTGGAAGCTGGTGAGCACGACCTCGAAGTCCGCTATTTTGAGATTTGGGGCGACCAGGTCCTGAGGCTGGAGTGGAGTGGTCCTGACACGAACGGTGTAACCGAAGTCATTTCCGGCGATAGCCTTGGTCATTCGTTGCCGGACGGCGATACCGTACATGATGGTCATGACGGTACGGATGGATCCGATACCACCGACGACGCTGTTGATCAGGTAGATCAGGGCGGGACCGACGATGGCGACATGGTCCACGACGGCGGAAATGATGGTGCAGATGGATCGGATACCACCGGCGACGCTGTTGATCAGGTAGATCAGGGCGGGACCGATGATGGTGACGCAGGCCACGGTGATCATGTTGACACCGACGGTGGCGATATGGGTCACGACGGCGGGCATGACAGCAATGACGACCAAACATCACAGAACCGTGGTCTGGTTGCTCAGTATTTTGTTTTGCCGACAGCGGCTTGGAGCCTTGCTGAAATTGATTTTGACGCAACGCCCGATCTGACAAGCACCGTCTCGGAGCTGAATTTCGAGAACTCAAATAACCCGTTCTGGGAAAATGGCGCACAGGATGAATTCGCGGCCCGTTACAGAGGTAAACTGAATGTTGAAACGGCTGGTTCATACACGATTTACCTGACATCCGATGACGGGTCCGCAGTATACCTGAACGGTGAGCGCATTATCGACAATGATGGCCCTCATGGAGCTGTGACCATTCCGGTCGTGGTCGATTTGGAAGCTGGCGAGCACGACCTCGAAGTCCGCTATTTTGAGATTTGGGGCGACCAGGTCCTGAGGCTGGAGTGGAGTGGTCCTGACACGAACGGTGTAACCGAAGTCATTTCCGGAGATAGCCTCGGTCATTCGTTGCCGGACGGCGATACCGTACATGATGGTCACGACGGTACGGATGGATCCGATACCACCGATGACGCTGTTGATCAGGTAGATCATGGCGGGACCGATGATGGCGACATGGTCCACGACGGCGGAGATCATGGAACGGATGGATCGGATTCCACCGACGACGTGGTTGATAACGGTGATCAGGGCGGGGCCGACGGTGGCGACATGGTCCACGACGGCGGAGATCATGGAACGGATGGTTCGGATACCACCGATGACATGGTTGATCACGGCGATCATGGCGGGACCGATGATGGCGACATGGTCCACGACGGCGGAGATCATGGAACGGATGGTTCGGATACCACCGATGATGTGGTTGATCACGGCGATCATGGCGGGACTGATGATGGCCATACGGGCCACGATGATCATGCCGACAGCGACGAAGTGGATCATGGTGGTGAGAACCTTCCTGGCACGATCCCAGAGCCAACTGACCCTTCCGAACATGACGCGTTTGTTGCGGCGGTAATGGCCGAGCCCAATGCGCACGCGCATGGCGACAATATGACTATGTCCACGGAGCATGGTGCGCTGCTGGATCTTGTTGATCGCTCTGACGCCACTCATGTGGCCGTATCAGATGGCGATTGGTTTGACCCCAACACTTGGTATGAAGGGCGCATCCCGGACGAAGGTGCTAACGTCTTGATTCCGAAGAACATCGCAGTCACCTACAATGGTGTGAGCGATGCATCACTGTTCACAGTTCGTGTTGATGGTGAATTGTCCTTCGCGACCAACATTAACACGCGCATGGTCGTTGACACGATGGTTGTCGACACATCCGGCCGACTTGAAATTGGAACAGAAGACAATCCGATTGCAGCCAATGTGAATGCCGAAATTGTCATTGCCAACAACGGTGACATTGACGTCAGTTGGGATCCGACCCTGCTGTCGCGCGGTGTGATCTCGCATGGTCAAGTCGAAATTCACGGAGCAGAAAAGCAAGCGTTCTTGACCGTGTCGGAAGCCCCGATGCGTGGTGAGAACACTCTGTCGCTTTCCGAAATCCCCGATGGATGGCAAGTCGGTGACAATCTGGTTCTGACAGGAACGCACCAAACTGGTCATACTGGTACAGCTCTTGGCTACATCGAAAGCCAAGACGAAGAGATCACGATCACCGCTATCAACGGCAATCAGATCACCTTTGAACCTCCACTGGAGCATGATCACGATACACCGCGTGACGATTTGTTTGCTTACGTCGCGAACATGTCCAGAAACATTACGTTCTCGAGTGAGGATGGGGATGCCACCCAGACTCATCACCGTGGGCACGTAATGTTCATGCACAATGATGACGTCGACGTCCGCTACGCAGCATTCGAAGACCTGGGACGGACCGACAAATCTACACCCGCCGCACTTAGCACTGCTGACTTGGCGGTTGTGGAACCGGACAGTAACATCCAAGGTCGCTATTCATTCCATTTCCACTTGACGGGCACTTCTGATCAGGACAACCCGGCGATTGCTGTTGGAAATACCGTTGATGGCTCGCCTGGCTGGGGATTTGTCCACCATTCCAGCAATGCTAACTTCGCAGAGAATGTCGCCTTTGATGTTTTCGGGGCTGCATTTGTAGCTGAAGCCGGTGACGAGACAGGCTCCTGGTTCAGAAACATGGCGATCAATGCCCAAGGTACGAACTGGGGCGATTGGGAAGTCAAGGACGGAGCACGTGTCTCGAGTCAAGATATCGGACATACTGGCGACGGGTTCTTCTTCGCTGGTCGTTTGGTTGAGGCAGCGGAAAACGTCGCAGCGAATACCAACAATGGTTTCGTCTGGATGATGCGCAACAACAAAGCCGATCCTTCAGTCGATAACTTGGATCACCCTGAGATAGGGTATGGCCGGGATACCATTCTGAACAACCTGGCGCCGATTCAAGGGTTTCGCGACAACGAGGCTTTTGGCACCAACACAGGGATCATAGTCATCAAGGATTTCCCTTGGCAGACGCAGCACGATCTTCGCACTGTTTTTGACGGTTTTCTGAACTGGGAAACTTCCACCGGCGCTAACCTGAGTTACACCTCGCACTATACGTTCATTGACTTCGATCTCATCAACGCGAGAGAGCGCCTGGGCGACGTCAATAATTACGGGATAGACTTCGGAACAAACATCTACGACATGGTTCTAAATGGGCTGCGTGTGGAAGGTTTTGATGCGGCCGTTGACTTCCGCTCGGATTTCACAGCTTCGTTCCCGGATAGCGATGTCGCAAATATCCTGATTGATTTTGAATCGATCAATAACGGCACAGATATCCTTGGCTACAACCCCGCTGCTCACCAGATACTGACGTCGGATGATTTGACTCCTGGCAGGCTGGAATTTGTCCATGACGGTGGTCTTAGCATCGCGCTAGGTGAAAACTTCAGCTTTGATGGTGTCAGAACCGACTCGATTGGGACCCGAGACCGGGCGTTTGAGCAAGAGCCGCTTCAGATCGAGTTTTATGAGCACATCATCTATCTGATCTCCGAAAACGGATACTACCGGACAGAAGACGGGCGGAATGTGCTTTTGATCGACGACTTTATCACCGATAGAGCAACCGGCGAAGTTATGAAGATCACCCATGTTGTCACGCTTGAAATGACGGACGGTGAACTAGCCAACAACTGGATGATTAACAACTACGCGAACGGTGCCCGGTTTAACGGCATGCTTGATCTGGGAGGTTCGGCTCCGGATGCAGTGGACGACAATTTCTCCACTGGAATGAACCAGGGTGTTCTTGTTGACGTGCTTGCCAATGATTCAGATGCAGAAAGTGCTGAACTCAATGTAAGTGGTTTCACCGACCCCGAGAATGGCGATGTATATGTTCAAGAAGATGGGCAGCTGCTGTACCAGCCAAACATCAACTTCGAGGGCACCGACACATTTGAGTACTGGGTAGCGGACTCGTCTGGTCAACTGTCTGAGGCGACTGTCGTGGTTGAGGTGTGGGACCTATGATCTGAGTTTCGCACGTAATCTGCAGATGTCTTAAGAGGCCGTACTGCCTACAAAAGCCATGCTTGGCCGAGTTGTCCTGCTTGCCATCGTGCAAAAGGGTATCTCAGGTGCGTGGCTTTTGGTTATGCTGGCCGGACTCATTGCCGGTTTGTTTCCAGGTTGGGTAGCGTCGAAAACTTTAGTGCTACCCACGTGATCAATGGGCCGTCGACCTGGCGCGATCTACCATTTGTTTGGTCGTTGCTTCGTTGTCTGCCGATGATCCATTCGCAGAAAGTTCCCCGCTCCGTCGTTTGAAATCTCAAGTTTAAGCGTAACGGAGGCGTGTCTGGCTGGATCGCTTAGTTGCTGGTGGGTCTTGGTTCAGTACATCGTTTCATTGTCGCGACTAAGGCAGCCAGGGTCGTACTAAGGCCTATTCGCGCCGAAACGAAGGAGGTATGGGCTACACCCTGATTGGAAGCCGCTTCTGTCCGTCGCTCGTGGCCTACGTGGCCGGTAGAGCAACATGGTCGAGACCGAGGAGAATGAATGTGCTTTTGAGTGTTTTCCAGGCAATACCGCCCCAAATTACGTCCACGAAGTGTGAAAATCCCCAAACTACATTGAAAACCAAGAGTACCGAAAACATCCGAATTGGCATTTCTTGAGCATTTGCTCGTTTTTGTACACCAAAGCTGATCGCAATTAGCAAAGTGAAAACAACAGCGGTTGTATGCCAGCTGACCCATCGGCCCCAATCTAAGGCAACAACGTAAAGCGGGAGAAAAAGGAATGCCGACGCAATGTAGGCACGCACAAAAATGCGCCCGCCTATTAGGTAGGATCCGATGACCAAAATCGAGACTGCAGTCAACGCATACAAAAGCGCGAACGAAAAGATCTTCGATGAAAACAAAACCCAAAAGGTTGCCGTCATGTATTCGCTCAGGGGAATCTCAAGCGCCTTGATTGCGCCTTCACACATTTCCGCCGAAACACCCGCGTTCAGTATGGGCTGACATACGGCCATATAGTCAGTCAACTCTCCAACTGCGAACGCAATTAGCACGGCGATCAGGCAAGCACTGCCGATAATTCCTAGCAAGGCGACGAAGTCCAACCGCGAGATCACCAGTCTAGATCGAGCCAGCCAAAAGCAGAACGCAAAGAAGGGCGCAAAGAAAAGGTTTCCCTCGTGGCTAATAGTTGCGAACCCGAAGACGACAGCCGAAAAATAGATCAAAAACTTGTTCGGAGTATGTTGACTGGCGGCAAACAGCATCAATGCAAAGGCAAAAAAGGAAATCAATTCCTTCCGCAAACCACCTTGACTGTCCAGTGCCCAAAAACCGATAAAAAAGCCCGGGGACAGGATCAAAAGCCAAAGGGTTGAAGGACTGCATTTTCGCTTAAGCGCAACAGTAGTTAGTCCCACGGTTGCAAGCAGCAAGCCGACCTGCACAACGACAACCAATAGCAGGACATCAATCGACAAACCCTGTGCTACCTTAAGCAGCATCGAGCCCATCATCCCCCGGCGGATAGTGATTTCTATACTGTTGATAAGCCAATCACCCTGTTTCCAGGAATTGCCGCCAAGCAGAAAGTCCTGATAGGCAGTCAAGGCGATGAAGAGTGTGAATCCCCAAATCAAAAGCATCGGAATGGAGTAAATATATCTCTGCAAAGTAATGGCCTGTATCAAAGGTTAGCTACGCCTGAGTAAGGGTAAACAGCATAAGCCAAGCCCAGCGTGTGTAAAAGAGGACTAGGAATCCAACTTACCCTGGGCATTGGGATGGTTGCGCTTATGAAACCCTTCCTTAATCCGACTGCATTTACACGCTTCAAAGATTCAACTTCCGTTTCCGCGTAAAAAAAACAAGACGTCATCTGATGTCGCGTTCTCCGGTTCAAAGGCCGAATACAATGCGCTTTGTCTGAGACAGTTTGCAAGCTCGTCTTGGATTTTAAGTACGATGATGCTGGGACCTTTGCGGTCGATTTGGTTGCAGTACTCATTGTAGTTTTTCGGCAGGTCGTATCCTGCTGGAATCTCTAGATCGCCCCACCAGTTCTTACCAACGATAAAATCGGTATTGGCGGCATGAGGAAAGCCATGGCGCGGTTCGCGCAACCTCCAATGTTCATACATCAGATTCGGCGCCAGAAAATCGCGTGACCCACTGGGCAGTGTCTCTTGAACCTGCGCGATCTGGTTGGACAGCAGGTCGATCTCCTCAGCTGTATTGTCCCGGGATGCAAACCAACGGACATGCTCCAGCGAAATCCGCCATAGTGGCAGCATTGTCAAAAAGACCAGCGCTAACTTTAGAACTTCGCTTCCTGTTCTGGCTTGCAACGGCCCACGCCACAAAAGAGCGGCGAAGAACCCTGTTCCGATAGCAAAAAACGGTACAAACAGTTGTAGGTAGTGTGACCAAAAATGCTTGTAGAGTATCGCTGCCTCGATCAGGCCGGGCAATATTAAGGTTAGCACTAAGATATCTGTCCAAAGACCCTTTGTTTGGTCTGATAGTCGCGTCTTTCGACCTCGGACCAAATGTATAACAGCTGCGATCGCAGTGGAGACCGAAGCCAGTGCGAGGAAGGGAAAAACAGGAAGAACGCGATCGGTGAACCAGCTGTGTTGCTCTTTCAAATTGCTCGTCAATGATTGGAGGATCAGGTCTTGTCGTAGCAACTGCATTCCATCCAAAAAGGCCTGTAAGTTGCCGGCGAGAACGTATGGCATGACGTTCGTCAGCGCTCCGGCCAAACCGACGGCAGCAATCCAGAATGTAGCGACATAAACGGCCTTTAGCAGAGTAAGCCCTGTTGGTATAAGGCGCAAAGTCAACCAGAATGCTGCGCAACAGAGACACAGCAAAAAATAGGGGCGTATCCCTATGGCAAGGCTTGCAAGCAGAGCTGAAAAAGCGAAAAGCCAAATAGACGGGGTTTTTCCAAAGCGGATGGGCGCAACCGCAGCCATAAGCAAGGCTATTGCACCAATTGCCGAGGCGCTTGCCAAGGGATTGATGTGGTAAATCCCGCCGGGAAGGAACGCAAAACCCGCTAAGCTTGCGACTGCTGACGTTTGCGCACACATCGTCGTAACCCGATCCGGCAGATCCAGTCCGGAGACAAGAACCTGCCGAGTGACAAACGCCGTCGCAATCGCGCCACTCAGCATTGCAAAGATGGAAAGGATTTGCCATGCCAGAACGCTGTCGAATGCGGCTGGGATAACGAAGAGGAATTGGTTAACTGGCAGTTTGTCATCAAACTCAACCGTCCAATGAAGGTCGTTTTCGAGAAGACGTTGGCCGAAATACATCATATGGTTGATGTCCCAGCTCCAGCGTGTGTCGGACAGGTTAACTGCGTAATCCAGGAGCACTGATAAAATAACGACGACAAGGCAAAGCCTGAAAAGCAGCATGGCGTTCTCCAATGACCGTTACTATCGCTAGCTAAAACGAAAAAAAAAGCTAGTGGGCATGCACAAAAATACGGACTCGTGGCAATTTCCCATCAAGGTCAGACCTTCAGGCGAGACCTCATTTCTGATTGGCTGACAGCAGTGATTTGGTAGGCGAAACAACTCGAAAGGGCCAACAGAGCTATTTGTCGGCAGCCTTGGTTAGAGCGCAGAGTACATCGCCTTAAACTGTGGGGACTTAAGCGTGTTCAGTCTGTCGCGATTGAACAGAAACCCCAACTTGAGTCCACAACGCTTTTCCGATTAAATCACAGACAATCAAACGATTTCAGAGAGAATTCGATGCCAAAGGATATTGCCCGCTCGGACAGCCCGTTTGGCATTGCGATATTAGTTCTAGTTATAGCTTTCGGGGGTGTGCAGCTTTTTTTTTGGACAGATCGCAGTATTTGGATTGATGAAGTTTCTCAACTTCTAAACTTTCCTTTGGACAACCTTGCGCAAGCCTTTGGCCCCTTGCCGCAGGCGCAACAAGCCGGCCCGCCCGTTTTCAATCTGTTTTTGCATTCGATTTCACACCTATCAATTCAAACGGCTCGATGGATCGTGATCCTGACGACGCTTGGCATCATCACTATTGCTATGGCCTTCGCTTTCGACAGGCGCCCTATTCCAATTGCTGCAGGTCTATTTGTGCTATTGTCGCAGCCATCTTTCCTGATCAATGGCTCGATGTTGAAGTTCTACGCGTTCGATGCGGCTGGTTTCGCCATATTTGCTGCCTGGATCTACTGCAAAAATCGTGACGCACCCTTTGGTTTACGGGACATGGCGGTTTTGTTTGTTGGATTGTTTTTGGGTCTATCTACAATTGTCGCAGGGTGTCTGGTTGTAGCTTTTTTTCTGCTCAAACGTCTGAAACGGAGACAGCTAGAGTGGAAGGAGGTCGCTTTGGCCGCGCTCTTCTGCGGTGTTGCCGTGGCGTATTACTTGCAAATCGGTTACGCGACAAAAATTCAATTAACCGGATTTCCGGACGCCTATGGGGCTCTGGGTTTTGATGCCCTGAAGCGGTTCGATGAAGCCACCATGCTCTTGTTGCAATCACGAGGGGTGTTTATTGTGTTGGTACTTTTGGGAAGTTCTGGCGCCGCACTTTTTATTTGTGGTGACACTCGACGTTCAAAACTTGTCAGTTTGTTGCTGTTCATCGCAACTATCGTTTTGACCTTCTTAGTGTTGGCCGCAATAGGCAAATATCCTGCGGTCAGCTCACGTCATCTTTTTTGGATTTTGGGGGTCGTAGGGGTTCTAGCTGGAGCGGTGGCCGATGCGTTGCTCGTGCCACGCGATGACCCACGCCGCCGACTAGCGCTGGGCTGCTTGGTTTTTCTGGGAATTGCTTTCGCTGCCTCCGGGTTACGGGTGGCGATGAAGTGGCCGCCGCAATTGGTCGAAGGTTCAAGCGAACAGGTGGTCGAGACACTTGCCAATTTGCCGCCCTCGGACGTGCTGTATTATTTTGGAACCTTCCGTTTGATTCCGCTGATGATCGAAAGGGGCGCGCCAATTGCGCAGCACCGGTACGCACCTAGTCTTTCGACCCAAAGTGGTGCGATCGACCCATCTTATTTCGATTCAGAATGGAACGAAATCGATAGCCATCTGTTCTCGGAAAAGGTGGAGAACATCTTGCAAAACGATCCAATCGGCTGGGCAAAGATGTACATTTTGTTGCGCCGAAGAATTGATTTCAGTCCATTGGCAAGGTTCGTTCTGGATTCCAGGCCGTCAGATGGCAGGACTTTTTATATAGCGTCGATACATGCGAGCTGGCCTGGGTTACCGGGACGGGCAACCGCAGGACTGAGGCAGGTATTGGACGAAAGATCATGTTCTTATAAACCAGTTGCGGTTTTTGACACTCTGCTAAGCCCGGGTTATGTGCTCGAAGTCAATTGCCCACCGTCCGACTGAAAGACGGAAGCGCCTTGAACATTACAGCTTCATCTTCTTGAAAATGCTTTCAGGGATGTTGCAGATGATTGTCATGATCAAAAACCAAATTGAGCGGACGTAGATTACATTTCTGCTTTTTTTGACTGCCAACGCTATCTTTTCGGCCACTTCTGCAGGTTGAGCCGTCAGTTTTTTGGGCAGATCGAGATTTTCAGTCATACGTGTCGCAACGAACCCGGGCAAAACTGTGATTACATGCACACCTTTCTTGGCCAGTCGATTGCGCAGTCCTGAAAGGAAGGCAGTGAAGCCGGCTTTGGCCGAGCCATAGAAATAATTTGTGGCGCGGCCACGTTGACCGGCCACCGAACTGATCCCGATAATTACACCTGACCCACGATCTTCGAACCGATTAGCTAGCTCGGACAGAATGCCGACAGGGCCTTCATAGTTTGAACGCATCACAAGGCTGGCGGCTGTCAGGTTACTTTCGCTATCCTCTTGCTCGCCCATATAGCCGATTGCGCAAGCAGCGACCTCTGGAAGTTCTGGCAAACTGTCGAGGAAACCAGCAAATCTGTCGGGGTGCAGCGCGTCGAATTCATGCAGCGTGACTTCTACATTATACCGCGTGGAGATATCGTCGCGATCAGGAGCCAATTTCTGAGCTTCGCGCGCGGCAAGTTGGATGGGGTGTCCTAGGCTGGCGAAATTTTTTGCTACGGCGAGACCAATGTCGGAACGCGCGCCAAGGATGAGTACGGGGCCTTTGCTCATAGTGCAAGCCTTTCGGATTGTGAGGATTGAAAGGCCACCGATGCATTGCTGTTCTGTCGCTGTGCGACAAAAGCGGCCGTACGCGCGTCGCTTTCCATCAATGTTTGGGCTGACATACGGGCGTCCTTGGCAAGATAGAATCTTCCACCGTGCGCTATCGTTATTTGATCAAGGCGTTCCAGCAGGCTGAGGTTCTTGTCGGTGGCGGGGAAATCTAGCGCTAGAGTATAGCCGAGCATTGGAAAAGAAAACGCGCTGATTTGTTCTCCGAAACGCTTAAGAACCGCCAGAAAAGAGCCAGAGCCGGCCTCAGAGATCGTGTCCAGTAAGGCGTTTAAGCCCTCACGGGATGTCTCCAAGGGCAAAACACATTGGAATTGCAGCAAACCTTTGCGACCGTAGACCCGGTTCCAATTCAATATCGCATCTAACGGATAGAAATAGCTATCCCAGTCCACAATGCTGTCACCGGCTTTGCGTAACCCAGAACGGTAGTACAGCGCGTTAAAAGCCTTCACCGCAGGGCCCGACATTGCAAAGCTTGGAAAGTCAAACGGCACCCGTTTCATTCGCCGAGGTCTCATAGCGTAGCGGTCAAGTTTTTGCCGAGCGCTTAACATATCGAGCGAAGCGTGCTCTCCGAGCATTACCAATGATCGACCGCGGTTCGCGCCGCGCTTCAGGCAGTCAATCCAGGCAACCGAGTAAAGACTCTGGTTATTGGCTTCAAATACTTCCATCGCCTCAGCAAGATTGCTCGCGGGGATCATTTTCTGCTGGATCCAGCCTGTCTCGACCCGCTGTAACCGGATCGCGGCCCGAAGTATTATCCCAGTCAGCCCCATGGCCCCTGGTATACTGTTGAAAAGCTCCTGATTTTCGTCGCGCGAGGCACGGTGCACTTGGCCCGAAGCGTCCATCACATCGACCCATTCCAGTGATTTGGCCATTGAACCGTCACGGTGGTGGTTCTTCCCGTGCACGTCGGCGGCGATCATTCCGCCAAGTGTCACGTATTTTGTCCCGGGCGTCACAAGAGGAAACCATCCACGCGGCAAGAAGGACGAGATTACGTCGGCCAGCAGAACGCCGGCTTCTGCCACAAGGATTCCAGTTTCATTGTCAAACGAAATCATGCGGTTGAAGCGCCGCATGTCAATTGTACCGCGCCGGCTGATCGCACTGTCGCCATAGGAGCGTCCGTTGCCCCGTGCGATGACACCCCCGTAACGCAACGCAGAAGCCAGTTCGACATCGGACCGCGGGGCCTTGACTATCGGTGAATAAATGACTGGAAATCGACCCCACCCACTCAGCATCATGTCGCACGTCCCAGCGAAAGGGTTGAATCGGTGAACACGAACCGCCGATCCAGATTGTACTTGACCACATAGCCTATGGTTAGACCAACAATAGCCCCAATCTCGCGAGCCAAATCGGTCCCCCATATCAGCCAGCAAGCGGTTTCAGTACCCCAGAAGATTGCAGTCGTAGCTAACCCCATAATCGTATAGAGCGTGAACTTTTTCCTGTGCTCAACCACTCCGGAGGACAAGTCGTAAAAAATCCAACGTTTGTCCAATAGGTATTTGATGACCAAACCCACGAGGGTTCCAGCACATAGTGCGACAACAAAATGGGTTAGGCTTTCACCCCACATCAAGAAAACCCGTTGCGTAGCAAGGTTCCCGGCGGTCGCGATGATCGCGAATGTTCCATACCGAAGTATCAAACTCCCCAAGGTCATAACAAGGCACCCCAAACAGCACAAAACAGTATGGCGAGAAAACACAACTGGCTGGTTCTGTCTTTCGCGGCAAAGACGACGGGGTCATCATGCATATGCCCGCGGTGGGTGATCATGGTGACACGAGTCAACCAATACAGAAGAATCAAACACACCACCCAAAGCGCAGTAGGAGAGCGATACAATTCCATCACGTTGGGAGAGTTGATGTATAGCGCCATAACCAGAACTGAAACATATCCGGAAGAGATAGCTACCTGGCTGATTAGCGGCAGGTCGTCGACCTGATAGCCGCGTCCTGTGGCTTCCATTGCGCCACGCTTGGCGGTGTCGATTAGTTCGGCCTGGCGTTTTACTGATGCAAGTGAAAGAAAGAAAAACACTGAGAATGCCAAAAGCCACACAGACAGTGGAATCTGAGTAGCATACCCCCCGGCAATGATTCTGGTAGTGTAGAGACCAGCCAACGTAATGATATCGATTACAATGCGGCGCTTTATGTTTAGCGAATAGGCAGTGGTTGCGACGTAATAGAAGGTCATCGCGCCCAGAAAAGCCCAATTGACGCTGGCCGCGATAATAGCGCCTGTGGCAAGCATTCCGAAGGCCATCCAAGTTCCATGCGCGATTGGGATCGCGCCTGATGCAAATGGGCGCTTGCACTTGCGCGGATGTGCGCGATCAGCTGCTAAGTCCAGAAGATCGTTCATGACATACGCACTGGACGCGACCATGGAAAATGAGATGAACGCCAGCAACGACGCCCAAAATGTCCCCCAATCATACTGGTGAGCGGCAAGCATCGGAAGGAAAACAAGAATGTTCTTTAACCACTGATGGGGCCGAATAGCTTTAATATAAGG
The DNA here is from genome assembly GCF_049800715.1 of Ruegeria profundi. Lineage (GTDB taxonomy): Bacteria > Pseudomonadota > Alphaproteobacteria > Rhodobacterales > Rhodobacteraceae > Ruegeria > Ruegeria profundi_A. The sequence goes on along the minus strand of NZ_JBNAFO010000008.1, from coordinate 126,002 downwards.
CTTTAAGGAAGTGACCTGAGTGCTCAAATGGTCAACCTCTGGGCTAAGATCGTCCACGGTACTGCGCAACTTCGTGGGTGCGTTGACGGTGATTGCACGGTTAGCTTGCGACCAAACCGGAATGTCAGCCTGGGCGTCCCCCATATACGCGAAGCCGTCTTCATAGTGGTTTTTCAGAAAGGTGGCCTTCGCCGGGCCTTTGAGGTTTCTCACACCGTCTGACCCATAGACCTCGTCAAAAATACCAAGATGGTCGAAAATGTCCTTGGCTATGGTCTCGTCGCTGGCCGTTACCAGAGCCGTCTGACCGCCTTTTCGCCGCCAATCTTCGACATAGGCGATAACCTCCGGATCATAGGGGAGCGTTTCGACGTCGACAGGACCTGCTTCGGCGAGCTCGTGCTTCAGCCTGGCCTTGCTGTGCGACAATGCGCTAGCCGACTTAAAGAGTGTTTGCCAGTTTTTTCCCAACGCGCTCCAAAAAGTTTCGAAGAGTATGTCGGATCGCAAAAGCGTTCCGTCTAGGTCAACCACCAGAACTGGTTTACGTGCTTCACTCGTCATGCGAACTAACGGCCAAGGCCCCTCAAATGTTTTTTTAGCTAACTAGAGTCTAATTGACTCCGATATGCATATAATACGGCGGATGTATGTCTGGCGAGGAGCTATTTCACAGACAGGTCAAAGGTATGGCTCTATGGCCGCAAAAGGGCATTTCATCACCTAATTTTAAGGCAAACATCGGTTCTGGTTGTTTCGGTTTTGGCGATAGTGACCGCATTGATGGTGAATTTAGAGGCGAGCATTCAGTAAACGCTTGATCCAGGATGTACTTTGAAAAAGAGCGCTATATTCTCTCTGACAGACAACCAACCGACATGGAGTTTAAGCAGTGCGATTTTTGAGTGCAGCCCTTGTTTCTTTGATGGCCTTTTCTTCTTTACCCACTGATGCAAACGGCGAAGTACAGCAAAGGCGCGCCACGGGTGCATACATGAACAGCCTGTACGATCGTATCCCTCCCATGATGAAACTGCTGACCGAGGCAAACGGCGAGCAGTTTTTTGCGGCACAGGGAAGCTATGGCGTTCAGCCGCCTGCAGCGCCAAACTGGGACCAAAACTGGACACGGTTTGGTGTTCCATCCACCGGAGCTGGAAATTCGTGGCCTGCGGTAGATCGGGCAAATGTCACGGATATCTTTATGGTGACGGATAACTTTTCCGGGCCACCTGCTTACACGTCACAAGGCCCTGACCCCGATCCGAGTGTTGGTGGCCCTATTCCCTGGAGAGTTGCGGAAGGGCAGTCTACTGTTTGGGCAGGGATGTTTACTGTTGTCGTCTCCTCTCACGAAGAAAACACGTCTGGTCAGCCGAATTACTGGATCTACGAGGGTTGGTCGGATGGGGGCAAACTGTTTGATGAGGCAACAGGTGCAGGATCGTCGCGCGATTTTGCCGCTTGGCGTGAAAGAACGACGACCCAATTCAACTATACAGGATGGTTCGACAACTTGGTCAAGCGGGTGAGGGAAAACGTTCCTGATGCGGCATCACGTATCAAACTCATTCCTGTCGCGCGTACAATGGTATCCGTGATGGAAAACACGCCTGCGTCAACGCTTTCAGCCGATGACTGGTTCGCAGACGATGCCCCTCATGGGCATGACACTTTGCATCTGCTGGCAGCGATGATCGTGTATTCGACTATCTTTGAAGAAACGGCCCCTAGGCCTGATGTTTCCGGCTTGGACGTCAACGGGGTATTCATGGACAACTATGACGAAATCGCATCTCATGTTTTTGAAGTTGTCACTCCCTACATAGGATCCTGAGGACGATATCGAACGAATCTGACCACATTCCCAACCCCAGTTTGTGGGTTGCTTTACTGTGGGCTGGGTTCTCTGATCGTAGTAAAATGCAGCCTAGTGAATTTGCAGCGTGTACTGGTTCACGTACCAGATCACTAGGGCTGAATGCTGTCTGGTGCCAGTTTTAGAAACGATAGGATGGTTGCCAAAAAACCTTCCTGTCTGCGAACGGCCACTTCGACCGTTGCCTTCAAAAGGTTACTTCAGGTACGGGGTTTAAAAAGGATACATATTGCCCTGCTGAAGGCTAACCCAGTGAACAAAAATATAATGTGCGAATAGCGAAAGTCCGGTGTCGGCGCCAACAAAAACAAACCGAACAAATGTGCAGGAACGGCGAGTAAAAGGGCTATCTCCAGCCCATGGCCAGCTGGTTTGAACAACAAAATGACGAGCAAGGTCATCGCCGCTGCCAGACATAGCCAAGGTTTGTATGGCGGGTAATAGGCCAGCTTGTTGAAGAGCAAAGCCAACTCTTTTTGCAGCGATGTCTGTTCTGAAATAGGTGGTACAATCTGTTGCATTTCTTCGGAATAGTTTGCGGGATCAAATAAGACCGGTTGCCAAAGTGTTTTTCGGAACGCCAACACCCAATCAAATGCAGCGAGGCGGTGACTTAGATAGGCCTTCGGTTCGGTAGTGATGGCATGGCGCCAGGAGGCAAGTATCTCGGATTGTTGTTCCGGGTCCAAAGCACCAAATGTATCGGTCGGGACATGAGTGTCTTGGGATTGATTCAGTGCATTTAATCCGGGTTGATCCCCGTAAAAAACAGATTGCCAATCGCGCGGTGAATAGCTTTCGCTCAGGTTCTGAGGTGTAAGCCCTTCGGTGAGTGGAGTTGGTAATTTAGAGTGCAAACGGGTTCGCCGTTCTCCATCTGGCAGATAGGCGATTGTGCCGCTTACATCAAAAAGGGCTACCGACAACATTGGGTTTTCCGAGCGATCGGCAATTTGGCCATTAATACTCATCGACCCAAGCGCAATGCTCAGGGCCAGCCCGGCGCCCAGGCATATAGAGCCTGTAAACCCAACGACACGGTGCGGACGGATGATGCAGATCGCTAGAAGCGACAACAGAGGTGTCAAGCAGAAGACTGCATTCACACGGGCCAGAAGCGCCACAAACGCGGTCACTAAAACAAGTGCAATCATTGGCCCTTGAGGCAAACGGCCTGAATAAACACCTGCAAGGGCACCGCTCAACACAGTGAGCATGCCCGCCATTAGAATGTCTTTCCAGATTGCTCCGTTGATACCCAGAACTGGCGGGTAAAACATTAACAAAAAAAGCAAGACTGCCCCAAGCCGTGGGGCAAATGGAACCAACGCCGCGTACCAAAACAGCATCAACCCGCCCCACAGCAAGGTGATTTGCAGGATAAGCATGCCGACTGGTCCCGGAAAGAACTGATCCACCACTCCGAAAAGCAAAGTCATGAAAGGCGAGTGCCAATCGCCGATTTCCCCACTACGGGCCTCAAGTAGTTGGACAACTGAGTCCACGCTCAAAAAGCCAGGAAATAAGATCGCCAGGTAAAGAGCCCATCCGAACACAAACAAGGCTACAGAGAAGGTAAATGACGAACGTGTCATGACGCGGCCTCAGTTGGTCAGGAATACGAGGCGTCGGGCGCCAAGATAGTTGACGACAAGCCCCGCTGCCGAACCGACCGAAAGCGCGAATAATGCGTTGACGACTGTTTTTTCGATAAACAGCAAAACCAACAGGTAAGTCATTAAGTTTACAATCGCTCCTAGGATTTGAACCGTAAAGTAGCGCACAATTTGTCGACCAGTCCTGGTACGGTTCGCAGTGCTGAAGGTCCAAACGCGGTTTAGCCACCATGTGGCAAAGACAGCTACCGGGAAAGAGAGTATCCGGGCGACATAGTGAGAAACACCGTTTTCCAGCAACAAAGCAAGCACAGTGGCATCAGTAATGAACCCGATTGTGCCAACGACACAGAACCGAAAGAAACTAGTATAACTTGGCATCCACTAGTCACTCACAGTGGTTTCTGATTGGTACCGAAAGGTAGTGTAGCCGCTTCATTTCACGCCGCCCAAGCGTAACGGTGTCCAGGATCAAGCCAGCAAAGAACGACAGGACGGAAATAACGGCGATGGTTGCGGCCAGAATTGCCGTGGGAAAACGTGGCACAAGCCCGGTTTCGATAAACTCAGCGATAATTGGGTATCCAAGCGCCAACGAAAGTACCAGCAGGGAGGCGGCGATTGCCGAAAAAAAAGGCATCGGGCGCTCTTCCTTTATTAAAGTGAGGATAAGCCGCAAGATGCGGAAGCCGTCTCGAAATGTGCTGAGTTTGCTTTCGGATCCGGGTAACCGGTCGATATAAGCCGTTTCCTCATCCGCGATAGGCATGCGCAACTCCAGTGCGTGCACTGTAAGTTCGGTTTCGATCTCAAAACCTCGTGACAAAGCTGGGAAGCTTTTAACAAATCGGCGCGAAAAAACGCGATACCCAGAGAGCATATCACGGGTGCGGTCTCCGAAAATCCACCGCACCAAACCGGTCAATGCCCAATTGCCGAACCTATGCCCGGGCCGGTAAGCTTCCTCAATATTCGTAACACGACATCCAGTTACCATATCAAGATTCTGTGCTAGCAGCATATTTACCAGACGCGGGGCCGCGGCTGCTTCGTAAGTGTTGTCGCCATCGACCAGCACATAGCAATCGGCATCAACATCGGCGAACATTCGCCTCATGACATGTCCTTTGCCCTGTTGGGTTTCGCTGCGCACCACAGCACCGGCTTCTGTGGCTACCTCAACAGTGCGATCGTTCGAATTGTTATCGTAAACATATACCGTTGCGTTCGGGAGCACGGCTTTGAAATCGCGTACGACAATACCGATTGAAGCTTCTTCGTTGTAGCATGGTACAAGGACGGCAACGCTTGTCAGCGAAGGTTCAGTTTCCGTTGCATTCAGCTTTGGGACATCAATTTGAACCATAACACCAACTATAGCGAACGTTAAAATTTCAGTGATCAGAATAGTCGGCAATTTCTTCTAAGTTAAGAAGATAAAACCAAAAAGGGGGATCTCCTCAGGTTCGAGTAACAAAAAAGTCTCTCTACGCCAATTGTTGCAGTTAAGGAAATATTCGACTGAACGTGCCTTCAGATACCGAAACTTCCCCTTACGTCTACCTCAATTACGGCAGCATGGCTAGTTTCATGGCAGGTTCAACAGTCTGTGCTTCGGCCTTATAGCCCAAAAAGAGGACGCGATGATTCCATGTGACAAGGCATACTTTCCTTGTTTCACCCGTGTAGTTAAGCAATTGTTGGATGTCCAAGAAATGAGGATTTTTTACCAGGAATGAGCAACTCTAATTGCGCCGCCTAGTTTCTGCAGCTTTAGAAAAATGCGCCGTGCGCCGCGCAAAAGTCTCTTCGAAACAGTGGCTTCGCATGAAATCGCGACCTCGGCGAGCAGCTTGGGTCAATACTTCACGGTGCTGATCAAGTTTAGCAATTTGGTCTGCCAACTTTTCTGTATCGCCCAAAGGTGTTAAGAATCCGCTACGGGAATGCGCTACAATTCCCTTAAATGCTTCGTTATCAAAGCCAACTATTGGTAAGCCGCACGACATCACTTCTGAGTAGGTGCTCGACGGGTCACCTTGTGGGTGACAGCTGACGAATAAGTCCGGCGCATTTTTCAGAAGAGGAACCCATTCTGACATGAAATCGACGGGTGGGTGAACCGTTACCCGATCTTCAAGTTTAAGTTTTCGAATCGCGTCAACCAGTTGACCTCGCTCCGGTCCAGATCCGTAGATATCAAATTGAAAGTCGACACATTTTTTTACAAGCTCATGCGCAACGAGGGGAAGATAGCGCGTCCCTTTCATTGGGACAAAACGACCGCCGAACAAAAGACGGAGACGTTCGCCTTTTTTCAATCTTGCCGCCCTTCTTTCCAGGTCCTGGTCGCTCGCCACATCGGCTTTTCTGACGCGATTGTCAAAAAAAAGGAACGCGTCGGGGCGCTCAGGTTTATACGCTTCGAAGACTGGTACACCATTGCACTGCAGTCCGGCCAGCGAGCCAAGCAAGGCTCTGCGTGTTCGCTCCGCGTTCCGAATCCAGATTTTCCTGCGCAACTTAATGAGTGGGTTGACCGGCGATGCATCGATGATCTGAAATTCAGTTTTCAGGGTGTATTCGCACACGTGAATGACCGGAACCCCGAGTTGAAAACACTGCCGCGTCATCGCCCCCTGACTGGGATCAAGAAATCCTACCACAGCCCCTGCGTTTTGAAGGCGAGAGATCAAGGTATCAAGTGTTTTTGGCTGTTCCTCAATCCGGTGTTGCGCATCGCAATCTGCCTGCACCTCAACATGGTCCATATCTGTTGAGGGAGTCTGAGAAACTTCGGCAAGCGTGGTTACGGGGCCATCCCAGTGTTTGGCATATTCAACCGCGCCATCCAGATACTTTTGCGTTAGAACCAATCCGCCGTTGGGTCCTCTATGAGCCTTCAACACCGGTATTAGAATAAGTTCATTAGACAGGCCGCGCTCGATCAAAAAATTTTCCAAAGGATTGTAGAAGTCATGACGGCGTGTAACGTAGCCATGATCCGGAAGTTCGCCAACCTGAAATTCAATGGGCTTATCCAAATATTCTAGTTTTCTTGTGCAGGTATGGCGAACTCGATTGCTCTGACCAAGCACGGATCGAATAACCTTAGCCCACATTCTGAGCGCCACACATGCGAAGCGTGGCAGGTTTGGGTCGCTGTAAACCTTAACTTTCCGCGGGCGGCCAAATGACCCAGAGGTCTTTGTGTTGCCAGCCAACATGAGCCTTCGAAGAGTTACTCAATCTGTTTGAATATCGAACAGATAGATTGCTTAAGGAGGATTCACAGGCCTGCGTACATCAGCCTGTGAAAGTTGGTTCGGCGGCGTCTGAACTTGGGCGCTGTCTAAGGCACGATTTGTTCGTTGCGACCGGAGGATAATCCACATCAGCGCGTTGGACTTAAAACTATCTCTATGATCCTGTCCTGAACAACCGATGGGAGGTCAGGATAAATCGGCAGGCAGACAATGCTATTCGCAACTCTCCGGGCTTCCGGAAGATTCGACGGCTCAGCTGAAGAATGATGTTGAAAAGAAGGTAAATCGGAAACCAAAGGAAAAAAGTAGCGCCGAGGAAAAATCCCTTCCGCCTCCATTGTCGCGCAAAGTTCGTCGCGGGACAGCGGGTAAGTTGTATCAAGAAGTATAGGAAACATGTAATAGTTATACCGCACGTCCGGCGACGGCTGAACCAAATGTACTCCCTGTGTGCCACTAAGCCGAGCAGAATATTTATTTGCAATCATCATCCGTTGATTGATGATTTCATCCACATAAGGCAGTTGCGCCAAGCCAACTGCTGCGTGGAGTTCGCTCATCTTGCCGTTTAAACCAATCTCTGGCACTGAGGTTTCATGTTCTATACCGTGATTGATCAAGCGCTCCACGGCTGCCTTTGACTGTTCGTCGTGCGTGATGACGGCGCCGCCTTCGAAGGTATTGAATACTTTGGTGGCATGAAAGCTAACAACCGAGCAAGTTCCCAGATTTGTTAAACTCTGACCATTCGACTTCACTCCAAATGCGTGTGCAGCGTCATAGATTAGCGGAATACCTCGGCGGTTGGCAATCTCTTCAAGTGCGGCATGGTCGCAGGGATTCCCGAAGCTGTGTACAGGCATAATAGCGGCAGTGTCCGAGGTTAGATGCCTTTCCACTTGTTCCGGATCAAGGTTAAGGCTTACCGGATCAATGTCCGCAAAAACCGGCTCTGCACCCGCAAGTACAATCGAGTTTGCTGTTGCGACAAAAGAAAAAGGAGACGTGATAACCTGGCCTTTTACCTTGAGGCCGCGCAAAGCCGCGATACAGCCACTGGTACAGTTCGAAACAAGACTTAGATGCGCGACACCCAGATAGTCTTGTAGTGCCACTGTGAGTTCTTGCGCCAGTGGACCGCCGTTTGTGAGAACACGAGAGGACCATATCCGTTCAAGGTAGGGCAGGACATCACCTATTTCCGGAAGGCCAGGCCGAGTGACAAAGGTCGGACGACGGTTTTCCAAATCAAGCATTCCTCAAACACAAAAACTGACAGCTTACGGGGTTGGCGATTCTTGTCATATTTATACGCAATTTAGTCACTAGTATGTCGAGAACTTCACCACTCACGCTTCAATCGGCTACACAAATGAAAAATGCTTATAGATTATGAAAGTGCGCGTCTTCCTGTGGATTTCGCGATACATTTTCGGTCTTGTTGACACTCCAAAGTGATGGGTTCGGAGATAACTGCGGCATAGATTGCCATGATTTGGATAACAACGCTATCCTGCTCAACAAAGCTCAAGGAACCGCCCGCTCCGTTTTGTGGATATCCCAAAAAAGCTGGATAAAAACAAAATTCTGTTGAATTGCCAAGCAGAGTGGCCAGAACGGGTACATGTTCTGGCAAGGTTCCATAGCAGTTTGAGAGCGGGCGTTCTGAAACCCAGATTGGGCTGAAGCTTCCGAGCAAGGAAAAACAATTCATCAAATTTCTAAGATGTAACTTTGCTGATGCGGATGCATTCAATCAAGCAAGCTACCGACTAAAGATCTGTCTTGTGCGACGAAATTTTAGGCATCGCTAGATTGGGATATACTTCTATGCGCGGGGGCAAGGATCGATAGTCCCAAAAGTGACTGCATCCCCCGAGGTGAAATGGAAGGACCTTCTGGGTGAACCCGCGATGCACGTGAGTTGCATACCAGTTAGTTGCGTTGTCGAAATCCAGCAACAGCTCGATATTCAATTAAGACCGAAAGTTCGATTAGTGACCCTTCGCCCCACTGAACCAAACTCAGAGTGATAGCAGGGACTTGGATGCCTTGTTTGCTTGAGTCGGAGCAACTGAAGGTCTCCTTAAGCTTGAACAACTATTGCAACTCTTCAATTTTTCGATCTAACCCGAAACCTAGACTTATCTTGGCCTCTGTCAGCAGAACCTCGCAAATCCGATGCAATCGCGCAAATTTTTCGCGGTGAAAGTTGTTCAATACATTTCCCGAATTTTTTCAGAACCAATACGTTTTCCAACGACTACTCGGCGCCTGCTTGAGAACATCTTGAACGCAGCTTAGCATCCTAACCAACAATATGTTTGAACAAATTTGATCATTAAGGGTGGGAATACATGCTGTTTGGGTCAAGGCGCTTTAACGTGTTGCTTGTTTCATTTGTTTTTCTTGTGTCGATAGCGCTATTGTTGCGGCGCCTGATTTACTTGACCAAAGCAGGTGGGGGCGAGTTTCAGCACGCGGATTGGTTGGTGAACTTCTCAAGTGGTATCGTTCGACGGGGCATTTCGGGTGAGTTCTTTCTGAAACTTTCCGAATTGTCGAATGTCAGTCCCTTGGTGTTGGTAAGCCTGGTACAAGCGGCTTTGACAATTCTGATAATTGTTATCCTTTTCTGCAAAGGTCTTTCACTAAAAATGCCGGATGTGGTTGTGATCCTTTTGGTCAGCCCTGCACTCGTATTATTCTGGGTCAACGATACTACGTCTGCGTATCGCAAAGAGCTGATTGGTTTAGCCGCGTTCCTTCCATTGCTATTTGCCAGAAGTAGCGGCTTTATCGGAACTATGACCGCCCTAATTCTCTATGGCGTATCTGTCTTTTTTCATGAAGGAAATTTAGTCTTGGCTCCGGGATTGAGCGTAGCGTTTTATTTGCGTCACGGAAAACAAGCGTCGTTTGGTCCGATTGCATGCCTATGCATAATCTCGCTGACAGCAGCCGTGTTCTCCACAGTTTATGTCAGCGTTCCGGATACCGACGCTATGTGCTCGCGTCTGTTGGCCGCCGGGCTGTCGGACCGGTTGTGCGGCGGGATATTTCCATGGCTTGTAGACGGATTTGGAGGTACGACCTCGGCGGTCAAGATCATAGTGTTGGATCGTGTGAATGTTCCTGTCGTAGTGTTGATGACTATACTGTTAATGTTGCCTTGTTTGTGGGCAGCGACCCGGGTGTTAAGTGGCGGCTTTGAATGGAGTCTGTTTCTGTTGAGTGCTTGCACTCCATTTCTGCTTTATCCGATCGCCACTGACTGGAGCCGTTGGTTGTCGATGCAGGTATTTGTAATGACCTTTTTACTTTTGATCCTTGCAGAGACCCGGGATGGCTTGAAACTTCCAATGCACAAGTTGCCCTATGCTTTGGTTTTGTGTTTTTGCTTATTGATCGGGATCAACCAGATCGCGCCTGAACCAATTGAAGGCTTTGCCTTTAATTTCGTTCATGCCCTGTTGGTTGTTCTGTGATGGGGATTTGCGTTGAAATACGGGTTGCAGCGGTAGTTACTTTTTTGTGGACTTAGCGTTGGACTTCGTGACGGCCTAACGATGTCTACGCAATCTCTGCATTACCGCTGCTCAAGTTGGTCGTGTTGTTAGTTTTGGAACCCAATCATCCCTAAAAGAAAGAGTGGACTGGCTGTTCAGTCAACACGGTTTTGAATCTGGCCGGTTCTAAGGCGCCATCTGACGAACGGTTATGCTCCGTCAATCCTGGTTTCTGGCAACGTTACAATAAGGCTGCCTTTGTCATGCACCGACCAAGATGTGAAGGTCAGACTTGGACTTGTGATGTCATTCCAGAGACTTGAGCTCTGTAGCCTACTATTCGGGCGAGGTCTGTCACTCGTTTGCAGCAATCAAACCCTTGCCTTTTCGAACTCGGCCCATGCGGTTTCAAAGGTTTCAAAATCAAACCCAGATTGGCGTGCAGCATCCAAGACGATACGCTCTGTCACCAGCAGTTTCTGGATCGCCGCTTCCAGTTGCACGATGATATCCTCTGGTATCACCAGTGCTCCGTGACGGTCAGCGTGTACCAAATCACCTGGGCTTATAGTCAGGCCGAACACGGAAACCGGCGTATCAATCTCGCGTATGTGGACGAAGCCATGGCTCGGGCCGACCGAACCGGCGACAACGGGAAATCCTTCGGGTAAGTCACCAAGATCGCGCATCACGCCATTGGTGAGGACCCCCGACATACCGAACCCTTTGTGGACCGATGTGTTGATCTCACCCCAATAGGCGCCGATACAGTCCGGGTAGTCTACATCCTCAATCACGGCCACAGATGGCTCCGGGGCTTCGGCCATATACTTGTAGTAGGCCATGCGTCGCGCCCGGATCACATCTGCTGGCTCGGTTGGCGGGTGAATGGCGGCGATTTTGGCGGTGCGGGCATAGCCGACAATTGCTGGCTCATCGGGAGCAGAGCACTGCATGGTGCCCCGGGTGAACTGATCAAATCCTCGTTTGCCCTGTGCCACCTCGATGGCGTTGCATACGGTGGGCGTGTCGACCTTGCGAAGCAGAGACAGAAGCGATGGGGTCATGAGTCCTCCAGCCAGCGGATCAGGGCCGCCGTGGTTTCTTGTGGTTGTTCCAGTGTGGGCAGGTGCCCTGCGTCTTCAATGATCGTCAGCACGCTGTTTGGCAGAAGATCGTGCATAAGTTGGTGGTGTTCGACAGGGCAAAGACCGTCGGCACGCCCGCACAGAACCAGCGTTTTGCCGGTATAGGCCGACAGGGTCGCGCGTTGGTCGATGCGATCCATCAGCGCTTGCGACTGACGTAGAAAGACGTCCGGCCCCAGATCCGTGGCCATAGCCATGCAAAGATCCAAAATAGCGCCCTGTCGTGGACCGTCCGCCAGATAGTTGGGTTTCATCTCATCGCGCATAACCTGCCGCAAGCGCCCCTCGCGCACGGTGGCCATCTGCGGTGCACGGCGGGCTTTGACCTCGGACGCCTCTGCCAGCGGATTGGTATCCAGCAAAGCCAGCCGTTCCACCCGGGCCGGGGCTTGACGCAGCACTTCCATCGCAACAATTCCGCCCATAGACAGCCCCGCCAAAGCGAAGCGGGGAGGGGCATTTTTCAGAATCTCGGCGGCCATGGCCTCGACGCTGTCTTGCTGGCATAGCGGGAAGCTCATCAACGGCACTCTGTTTGACAGCGCGTCGATCTGCGGACCAAAAAGGCGCGCGTCGCACATCATGCCGGGCAACAAGATCAAAGGCGTCATGACGCAGCCAGCTTTGCCCCTGCCGATAGCGCCGCCAATTTGGCATAGGCGATCTGCGGATCAACCGCTCCGAAGCCCGCAAAGGTACCAAAACCGCAATCGCTGCCTGCAATCACCCGATCCGCCCCAACGATGCCCGAGAACCGGTCGATGCGCTGCGCCACAAGCTCGGGGTGTTCGATGAAGTTCGTGGTCGTGTCGACAACGCCGGGCACCAGTACCTTGTCATCGGGTATCTCATCTTTCCGGTCGCGGAACACAGTCCATTCATGAGCGTGTCGCGGGTTCGAAGTTTCAAACAGCACATAGCGCGATTTGGTCGCCATCAGAGTGGAGAACACCTTCTCCATTGCGATGTCACAGCAATGCGGGCCCTCGTAATTGCCCCAACAGATATGCACGCGCACACGGTCTTGCGGGACGTTCTGCAGAGCATGATTCAGCGCCTCGACATGCATATTGGCGATCTTTACGAACGCGTCGTCCGACAGATCGGTGAACAACATATGGCGCGAAAGGGCCAGATCGGGGCAATCCAGTTGCAGGTCCAGACCGGCGGCCACGATGGTTTCGTATTCTTCTTTCATCGCATCGGCCAGCGCGGCCAGATACGCTTCGCGTGTTGGGTAGTGGTCATTCTGCAGAAACAGCGAAATCACCCCCGGCGACGCCGCGTTCATGAAGCCTCGGTCGATCCCGTGCTGGGACATCGCCGACTTGAGGTTGGCGATGTCCTTTTGCAACTCGCCTTGCCCTTTTGAACGCACCTCGCCTGTACACATGGGTCGCGCATATTTCGGGGTGCCGCCATCATCAGCCAGGCGCTGCAAAAAGCTGGGAAACATCTTCAGATCCGCAGGTGCATTGCGCGGGCTGTCACCGGAAAACCCGGTATAGCGGTCCTTGACGTAGGTGGCGTAGGAAATCTTTGAGGTCTCGCCATCGCTGACGATATCCACCCCGGCTTCGACCTGTTTGCGCACCGTCTCGGAGACCGCTTTGGTCATGCATGCATCAAAACCTGCGGCATCATAGGGCTTGCCGTTTTCACGGGCGAAGATGTAATCCACCACGTCCTGCGAGCGGGGCAGGGATCCAACATGCGTGGTCTTTACGGTCATCGGGGCCTCCTCAGATTTTGTGAGCCATCAGGATTGTGTGGCTTTGGGTTTCAGGGTCTTCGGCCAGAAACCCGGTCAATTGCAGCCCGTTCTCTTCAAGGCAAACAGCATAGCCTGCCGGAGACAGCGAGGCGTGATAGACGCGTTCCGATCCAACGGTACCACTGTCCTCTCCTGCGCGGGGACCGACGGTCAGCATCAGCATTCCACAGGGCCGCAAATGACGGGACATACGGGCGATACAATCCGTTTGCTCGTCCGCTGTCAGATGGAAAAAGCTGTTCCAGGCGATGATGCCATCGAAGGTCTGATCCAGTTCGAAATCGCGCATATCGCCATGACGCCAATCGCCATCGGGCCATCGGGTTCGGGCAATAGTCAGCATCGCTTCGGAAAAATCGACACCCGTGACGTCAAACCCTTCGGCCTTGAACCACCGCGCAATGGGATCGCCTGTCCCGCAACCTAAATCCAGAACGCGATCGCCTGGCTTCAGGCTGGCAGTGAAGCGCGCCAGCCAGCGCGCTTCGAACAAGGCCTTTGAACGGCGCTTGTCATAGTCGGTCGCCTGCCGTTCATAAATGGCATGCGTGTCGTTTGGATCTGCGGTCATCCTGTCCAGGTGGCTCCTGCCGGGTCATCGGTCGCTGTAATCCGGTACAGACCTGCCTGTCCGGTCATCGACGGTTCAACGCTATAGCGTTCCCCTGGCAGAACCAAGGCAGTGTCTCCATTTGACAGAGTGGTCTCATATCCATCAATCGAGATGCGCCAGTGACCGCTGGCGGGCATTAGAACAACTGGCTTTTCAGCGACAATCGGATCATTGACACTCGACCCGCGCCCGAGGAAGTCGACCTCGAACCCCGGTTTATCTTTGATCAGAGCGTTTTCGCCAATCACCGGCGCTGGTTTATTGGCCGACAATGCCATCAGATCCCAGTAGCGGGCAACGTATTTGCCCACCACATCCTCGACCGGCACCTCGGGGTAGTCTTTCAACTGTTCCTCGGTCAGCAGCGGCATCGGGCGCACGTTGTGGGGCAGCTCTTGGCCTTTCTTGCTGTCATACAGAACGCCATTGTCACCCAGCATCAGCCCGTGGGCCTGCGCGTCCTGAATGACTTGCGGTGCCCATGTCACGCCACCCCCGGCATCGTCACCGCCGAGGATCGACATGATCATCCCATAATCCTGACCGACATTTTCGAACCCGCGAAAAATGCCGGTTGGAATGTTGAAGATGTCGCCTTCTTCGGCAATGAACTCACCCGCAGTGCCATAGCGACCCCAGAAGAACCGCCAGCGGCCCTTGGCGACAAAGAACACTTCGGCCGTGGTGTGGCTGTGCAGAGAGTTCCGGCATTTTGGAGGCTGGCCCGCAGCGCCGATGTTAAAGCCGATCTTGTCGGTGATGTGGACGTGCTGGTCGGGCGATTCCGAGACGCCGCCGCCGATAATGGTGAAGTTCTCTTTCTGGTCACTGCCCGGCGTATGGGCGTCGATAAAGGCGGTTTTGCAGGGCTGCAGCTCGCCGTAGCGGACGATGCGTTGTTGGATTGTGCTCATGATGGTCTCCTTGAAAATGGGGGTGATGGGATCAATCCCGTCCCCCGGGAGGTCGATTATTCAAACGCCGAGCGCGCAGCGAGGCGCGATGCGTGTGAAAGCGCCGCGCCGCCTGACTGGCGTTCAGGGAGAGGCCCATCGCAGCCACTCAGCCCTCCTGGTCTTGTAGCAGGATCTGTTTCCAGACCGAGGTCTCGTCGAACAGGGTATATTCCCGGCGCAGCTGCGGCTGGCCGCTGATCAACTCGCCGAACTCGCCGTGGCTGATGCCCAGAACATAGACCTGCGCACCGGTTGGCGCGCCAAAGACACCCCAGCCATCATGCTTGCCCCATAGGCTCCAGCGGATCGCGGCGCGAGGGGGCATGTTCGGGTCGTCGCGGCCAATCTGGTGTTCGATCTTGAACTCGGCGTTCGGAAAGCTGGCGCGCAAGCCCATCCAGAACCGATCCACCGAGTCCCAGCCGTGACCGGTGATCCCGCCTACATATTCGGACTGAACAGCGCGATCATATTCGGTTTCGATTGCGCCCATATCGGCATTCATGATCCGGGTCAGGATATCGGCGTAACGCTGCCCCCATTCATTGTCGTTGCCGGTGCCCTTGTAGGGGCCGGGCTGGTCGATCTTGGGTGTCAGCGGTTTGACGCAGTTCTCAGGTCCACCTTCGCGCGCAATTAAATCGGCGGCGTATTCCTTGGGGTCCCAACCCATCTGACGCACGATCGCCCCCTGATCGCGGATCAGCCATTCGTCGTTGATCTGATTGTCGATGGCGTGGCAGTCGGCGAGAATCCGATAGCGCAATTTGGTTCCGGTCGCTTTTCCATAAACTCCCTCGGCCAAATGTGTTGCGGTCGAGATGATCCGGTGCGAACTCAGCATCCCCTCTTCCGGCGTACCGGACCAGATAACATCCTCGCCAAGCAATTGACGGTCGGGAAACTCGGCCAGCGTCGCCATGGTCGCGCCGATGACGTTCTGGTTGCCCAGCACCACCGACCCGGGCGAGCGCACGACGATATCCTTGCTGTAATAGTCGTGCAGCGTGGCGATGCCGCGATCCTCCCAGATCTCTTTGGTGATCCCGATGATGTAATCCGGGAAGTCCCGGAATTTCGGATCAAAGCCCTTCATGTCTCAGTCCTTTGTGGTTTCCACCCCTTCGGCAAACGCGCCGAGGTCCGCACGATCAGCGGCCCGTCAATGGCCACTTTGCGCGGTTCGGCCGTGGCCGGGGTGTCGATATGGTCAAGCAATGCGGTGACGGTTTCAGCCACCATCAGATTTGCGCGCTGGCGGATGGTCGTCAGGTTATAGGCAGGCCACCCGGCGGGCGGCACATCGTCATAGCCGATGACCGAGACATCCTCGGGCACGCGCAGGCCCAATTCGAAGCGGATCACGTCCATCACGGCTAAAGCCATGTGATCATTGGCCACAAACACTGCGTCTGGCCGTTTACCGGGGGCAACGTCAAACATCCGGCGGGCGGCGGCGCGCGCGTTTTCGGTGTGGAAATCTCCGACGTCATGGGCGAACACATCCTGCCCGCCTTCGGCCAATGCCGCGCGGAACCCGGCCTCGCGGTCGCGCTGGGTCGAGGCTCCCTGCCAGCCCGCGATATAGGCAATCCGCTTATGCCCTCCGGCCAGTAGAAACTCGGCCACTTTGCGGCCCCCCGCATAGTTGTCCGAGGCCACCGTAGTGATCCCGTCTAGATCTTGCGTACGGTTGAACAATACAACCGGAACACCGGCCTGCTGGCAGCGCGTGGCAATATCCGACGACATCGGAACCGAGGCCAGAATAACCCCGTCAACCTGATAATCCAGAATCTCGTCCATCACGTCGTCAATATTCCCGGCCGAGCGTGAGGCCATGAAAATCAGCACGTGATAGCCCTGTTCCTGCAGCGCGTTGGAGAGCTTTTCTAACGCCTCGGGGTAGAAGTAATTCTCGAGATACCCCACCACCAGACCAATGATCCGGCTTTTGCCCGACACCATGGCGCGGGCCAGAACATTGGGTCTGTACCCGAGTTCGGCGGCCGCCTTGCGCACTTTGTCTTCGGTTTTTTTGCTGACCGAGGCACCGGGCGTGAACACCCGGCTAACTGCCGATTGGCTGACACCGGCCAGTTGCGCAACCTGAAGGGATGTGACCTTTTCAGCCATCAGTCCGCCGTCCACCCGCCGTCAATCAGCATCGAGGTGCCGGTCACCAAAGCTGAGGCGTCCGAGGCCAGATAGGTGACCGCGCCCATGATGTCTTCAACCTCGCCCACGCGGTCGAGTTTGATCTTGTCCATGATCCACGCGGCCCGTTCGGGGTTGTCGAAGGTGGATTGTGTCAGCGGCGTGCGGATGAAGGTCGGGCAGACCGTGTTGATGCGGATGCGCTGTTTGCCCCATTCGATAGCCATCGCTTTGACCATGCCCTCAAGCCCGTGTTTCGTGGCGCAATACAGCGCTCGGTCAACGCCGCCAACATGGCCCATCTGGCTTGAGATATGGATGATTGATCCCGGCCGACCCGCCGCCAGTAGCGCCTTTGCTGCATAAGAAGACAGGAAATAGGCCGAGCGCAGGTTGATATCGGTCACTGCGTCGAAATCCTCGGGCGTGGTGTCGATTGCCGGGCCGTGGCGAGCGGTTCCGGCGGAATTGACCACCACGTCAAAGGCGCGGCCTTCGAACAACTGTTTCAGCGCCTGCAAGTCTCCCTGATCCACCACAGCAGCCTCAGCCGACCAGCCCTGCGCCTGCAGTGCGGCGACGGTCTCGGCCAGTCGATCTGCCCCGCGCGCCGCACAAACCACATGCGCCCCGGCTTCGGCCAGCGCCACGGCGCAGCCCTGACCGATACCCGAGGAGGCACCGGTAACCAGCGCGGTTTTACCGCTCAGCGAAAACGAGGGGGTGCGGGGCAGTTCAGTCATCAGCTCATTCCATCCGGTATTTCAATTCGGCCCATATTCCGGGCCTTGTTGAATTCCCGCAGACGGGCGAACACGTCAACTCCCAGTTGGCGATAAGCGTCCAGAAGATCGACCAGAACCCAGTTTTCGCGGATCAGGCCATTCTCGAGCCGCCAGAAATCAAGGCTGCGCATGGTGATCCGCTGGCCCGAGGGCGCAATACCCATCCAGCCGTCATGGGTTACCGTCTGGATCATGTTCGGCCAGCCGGTGACGGCGGCATATTCGCCATCGCCGAAGAAGTGATAGGTGATGTCATCCACATACTTCCCGCGATCCGGCATCCCGTTTAGAAACGGAATCTGGTGCCAATTGCGAAACCCAGCATAGCCGCGCCCGGTGCCGATACCTGCCGGGCCGTACCAGTTCATGCGGGGGTGCCAGAACTTCTCCATCTCCATCACCTCTGGCCCGCCTTCCGAGGGGTGTTTCTTGAGGTGATCCAGCATGTCGATGATGTGCTGGCATGTCTGCTGGCCTTTGGCGGCATCATATGGCCCCGGCACCAGACCATCCTGCGTGGCGGGACCCGGCACATGCCATTCGAGCCCCAGACTTGGGGCCATGGGCCAGGCGTTGGCCTGTATCATCACCTCGGGGATGTCCCAAAGCGCCTGTATCTCGACGATCTTGCCGTCGCTGAAGCGGTAGAATTCATGGAACCGCATCGTTACCTGATGGCCGGTCGGCGGGATATCCAGCCACGGTCCGGTGAAGGTACCGGTATAGTAGCCGCCGCAACCGACCCAATCCGCGCTGTGTTCATCCGGCCCGGCTGTGACGATGTAGTCGCGCCGCTCCAAGTCAGGCCATGCGTCCAGCAAACCTTTGTAAGCGGTGTCATAAAACGCATCGCTACCGTTGCTGTCGCCGAACGGGTGGCACAACCGAAACAGGGCATCCGGAGCGCTGACATTTGCCAGCGCTTTCCGCACACCCGTTTCCGTAAAGTCATACATAGCCGCCCTGAGAGGAGCGATCAGGGATTTGTGCTGCGTATGGATATCACTCATTCCGCGGCGTCCCGATACGGCGCCGCCTCGCCATAGGGGACGTTGATCCCGCCATAGCGGCGGACGCGGACATTGCATTGCTCGGCATGGCCCACGAAGCCTTCCAGCATACACAGGCGCGAGCCATATTCACCGATCAGCGTCGCCGCTTCATCGGTCAGAACCTTCTGATAGCTGTGGGTTTTCAGGTATTTCCCTACCCATAGCCCGCCGGTGTAGCGCCCAGCCTTTTTGGTCGGCAGCGTGTGGTTGGTGCCAATCACCTTGTCGCCATTCGACACATTGGTGCGCGGGCCAAGGAACAGTGCACCGTAACAGGTCATGTTCTCAAGGAACCAGTCATCGCGGTCGGTCATCACCTGTACATGCTCGGATGCGATGTCGTCGGCAACTTTCAGCATCTCGTCATAGGTGTCGCACACGATCACCTCGCCATACTCGGCCCAGGACACTTTCGCAGTGTCGGCGGTGGGCAGGATGCCCAGCAGGCGGTCGACCTCGGCCAGAGTATCCTCGGCCAGTTTACGCGAATTGGTCAGCAGCACGCAGGGGCTGTTGTAGCCATGCTCAGCCTGACCCAACAGGTCGGTTGCGCAGAGTTCCGCGTCTGCTGCGGTCTCGTCGGCGATCACCATGGTCTCGGTCGGGCCGGCAAACAGGTCGATGCCCACACGGCCAAACAGCTGGCGCTTGGCTTCGGCCACAAAGGCATTGCCGGGGCCAACGAGCATGTGGACGGGATCAATGGTTTCGGTCCCCAGCGCCATCGCGCCGATGGCCTGAATGCCGCCCATCACATAGATCTCATGCGCGCCGCCCAGGTGCATGGCCGCAATCACCGCCGGGTTCGGTTTGCCCTGAAACGGAGGTGTACAGGCGATGATGCGCGGCACGCCCGCGACGCTGGCTGTCGCCACCGACATATGGGCCGAGGCCACCATCGGGAACTTGCCGCCGGGTACATAGCAACCCACCGACTGCACGGGGATGTTCTTGTGGCCCAGTATGACGCCGGGCAGGGTTTCAACCTCGATATCCAGCATCGAGTCCCGCTGCGCCTGTGCAAAGTTGCGCACCTGCTCTTGGGCGAACTTGATATCGTCCAGCTCGCGGTCGGTCAGCTGGCCGATCAGATCGTCGATCTGCTCGTGCGACAGGCGGAACGAGGCGGGGGAATAGTTGTCGAATTTCTCGCTCAGCTCGCGCACGGCGGCGTCACCACGGGTTTCGATGTCTTTCAGCGTGGCCTCGACCACGGCTCGGGTCTTTGCGTCATCTTCGGCCCGGTCAGCGTCGGATTTGCCGCGTTTCAGATACTCGATTGCCATAATCCTGATCCTTACTTGTCGGGGCGGGGTGCGGTTTTCTCACCCCGGTCATAGGCTTCCCAGCCCTCACCGTTAAACAGATCGACCCCCAGCTGCGCGGCCACATGGGCGAAATCCACATTCACCCAGTTGTCGACGATCTTGCCGTCGACCACTTTCCAGAAATCCATGTAACGGATCTCGACCCGCTTTCCGGTGGGGGCGATGCCCAGAAACTCGCCGGAATGGGTGGCCTCTTGCCGGCCAAAGGCGGCGGCCCATTCGCCCATATAGAGGCGTGCCTCGTCGATACAGGTTTTGTCGGAAAACGCGGCCTGGAAGGGGCGCTGCCAGTTATCCTGAAATTCCTTCAGGCCGGTCTTGGTGCCGCAGCCCTGATTGCCCATCCAGCGGAAACCCTTTGAGAAGAACTCGCCGATATCGTCAATACGGTGGTCGTTCAAACCGTCCACCATGGTTTCGATCACGCGGCGCGTGTCTTCGGTTTTGCTCAGATCCGTGTCACGAGTCAGAACGGCTTGTTCCGGGCGGGAACCCTTCATTTCTTTATCCTTTTACTGCGCCAGCGGTCAGCCCGCTTACGATTTGGCGTTGGAAGATCATCACAAGGAAGAACAGCGGGGCGATGATCGACACCGCAGCGGCCACGGCGACCACCTGATCGGTCGTGGTTGTTTCGCGGTTGAACATGCCCGCAATGGCAGGGACCATCGTCTGGTTCTGCGCATCGAGCAGCAGCGAGGTCACAAGAAAGTCGTTATAGGCCAGCAGGAAGCTGAACAGCCCAGTCGTAATCACTCCCGGCCACATGACCGGCATGATCACGCGGCGGAAGGCTTGAAAGTGGTTGCAGCCATCAACCCGCGCCGCCTCGTCCAGTTCGGCCGGAATGTTCTGGAAGAACGAGCGCAGCATCCAGATCGTGAACGGCTGGTTGATCGCAACCAGCACCGCGATCACGGCGAAAGGCTTACCATAAAGCGTCGGTGCATTCTCACCCAGAATTGGCGCCAGCCATTCGGCCGAGTTGATGAAGACCGGCAGATAGCCCGCCACCAGAACCGAATGTGGCAGCGCGCGAAAGATAAGCGCAATCAGCAAAATCCAGAAGGCCAGTGTTGAGCCCGACCGCGCCAGACCATAACCCGCCAGCGTGCCCACGGTAAGCGATACAGTCACAACCCCGGCGGTCACGATCAGCGAGTTTTTGAAGTTGTTGGAAAAGCCCCGGTCGACCCAGACGGTTTTGTAATGCTCGGTCGTCACGCCAAGCACGTCGCGACCCAAGGGTCCAAAGAGCGGGTTCAGCACGTTCAGAACCGCAGGCAGGACCACAAAGAAGACCAGCAGGAACGCGATCAAGGCGACAAGTACGCCGACCACCCAGCCGAACCATGCCTGACCCGGCGACGTGTATTCCCTGATCTTCGCGGGCAGCACCTTGGTTACGGCCATGGCAGCACCCCAGATCACCGCGATCCCGAGAATGATATCCAGAACCGACAATCCGTTCCCTGTGGCCAGCGTCGCCGGGCCAAAGATCACGTTCAGCGCGTTGCTGTCATAGGCGTCCACTGGGGATTTGACGCTCATGATCGCGATCCAGACGATCGGGAAGGCGGCGACAAGGCACCAGAACGCCAGGAAGATGTTTGAGGTCAGCCGCAGGCTGAGAGGTTGGCGAAGCGCGCGCGAGGACATATCAGTGGCCTCCTTTATGGTCGCGCCAGGTGCGGCGCAGCGGCAGGATCAGCAGAATGACGATCCCGATCATGGTCAGCATCGCGCTGGCCGAGGCCCGGCTGATCGACCGGTTGCCCGCCTGATCCGGCACGAGGAAGTCGAAGGTCAGCCATTGCAGCGAGATGACATAAGCCTGACTGGAGAAACCGACGATCTCTTCGAACACCCGGTAAGCGTCCATCAGGTGAATCATCGATACGAAGATGATCAGCGGCATCAGATGCGGAATGACGATGTATTTCATCCGCTGCCAACGCGTCGCCCCATCGATCACGGCGCTTTCTAGACTGTCTTGATTGACGGTCTGCAGCCCGGCATAGAACACAACGGCCGCAAACGGGGCCACGTGCCAGACGCGATAGAACATCATCAGGATTTCAATCGTCCAGGCCTGCGCGAACAGGGCGATGTCGCGGTTCAACCACCATTCCAGCAGCGCTGTCAGGATGCCGTCCCCACGGAACAGCCAGTTGATCGACAGCGCGCCGATTACCGGCGTGATGATGAAAGGCAGCAGCGAGATGAAGATGACCGGCCCGCGGATCGACCCCGCGGCGTTATTGATGAGAACCGCGATGCCCAACCCGAACCCAATGACCAGAGGCAGTGTGATCAGCGTGAAAGTCAGCGTGAATCGTAGCGCCTTCCAAAAGTTGATGGTGGACAGGACCGACCAATTGCCCTCGGTGATCGCGCGCCAGGCACGTTCGGGCTCCAGCACGTTGCGATAGCTTTGCAGGCCGACATATTCGGTCTGTGTGATCACCTCGCCATGTTCGTCCAGCTTGGGCTGCGATTTCTGCTCGGTCACGCAGGTCTGGGTCAGGAAGCCAGGGGTGCAGGTTTCGACCTCGACCATCTCATAGACGGGTTGGGTGATGTAAAAGCTCTGCTTGAACACGCTGACCAACGGGAAAGCGATAAAGAGAAGCATCATAAAGACAGAGGGGCCAACAAAGGCGGCAAATGTCCTGAAATTCATGGCTCTGCCTTTCTCATGGTTCTCGGGTGGGGAAACAGGGAGGGCACGGGGCCCTCCCCGGGGAGGATCAGTTGCTGATCAGGCCAGCTTCTTTCGCGGCAGTGATGTAGTCCGCCTCGATATCGGCCAGCGCAGTCTGTGCGTCCTTGGCGCCGGTCAGGTAATCGGCCAGACCGTTGCCCAAGGCGCTGTGCAGAACACCCATTGCGGCGCTGGCCGGGTAGGCCCCCGCACCGTTTTCCGCCGAGGCGGCAGCGCCTGCAGCCAGTTCGCCGGGCTGGTAGGCCGCGTTCAGCCAGACGGCAGTGTCATTGTTCGCACTGACCATGTCACCGTCGATCCCTTCCATGACCAGACGGAAGGCGGCGTCCGCCTCTTCATCGCTCATGTTCGAGGCCAGAACGATGCCGTCCCACCAGATCGTGGTCGAGGGACGCTCGGATCCCATCGGAGCTGAAGCCATGGTGACCTTGCCGACCACCTGGCTTTCGGCCTCGTCATTCATGGCAGCGGCGCGGCTGGCCCAAAGGTTCGCCATGGCGATCTTGCCCTGTTGGAACTGCTGCTGCACATAGGTGGAATCGGACACGAGGTATTCGGGATCCATGAACTCGGTCATGGCCTTCATCGTCTCAAGCGCTTTGACGCCCTTTTCGTTGTTGATCGCGGGCATGTTGCCCTCGCCGATGAACGTGCCGCCTTCGCCCATGTACATGTTGACGAATTCCTGGGCCAGGTTCCAACCGGTTTTGAAGGTGCCGCCGATGGGGTATTCCATCACGCCGGCCTCTTTGATCTTGGCGGCGGCAGCCAGAACGTCGTCATAGGTCTTGGGTTCTTCAATGCCCAGCTCGGCCAGAACATCATCGCGATACATCAGGTGCTGCGCGTTCACCATCATGGCAATCGCCATCACCTTGCCATCCACCTTGATCAGCTGGTTGGGCAGCAGGTCTTGCCCGTATTTTGCAACCAGATCATCCAGCGGACGGATTGTGCCCGCGTTCAGAAGCGGGATCATGGTTTCATTCGCCACGCCGCCAATCTGATAGAGCGAAGGGTCGGCTGCAAAGGCTTCGGGCTGCTTCTCGCGGAATTCCTGATCCAGCGAGGCGCTGAAATTGCCGCACTCGGCCATTGCGTCCGTCACAGCTTTCCAGGCTTCGAAACCCGCTGACAGCGATTTCAGCGGCACTTCGTTTTCATAGGAGCAGGCTGCCGATGCACCGCTTGCCGCGATGGCCATGGCGCCTGCCATTAGGATCGTCTTGAGTTTCATGCGTTTCTCCCTGTCAGGATGGGTCCGTCGTCGACGTCCGGACCGCTGTTATGCCCCGAAGGGCTGTTGGCGGGGTTACCCCCCGATCCGCGCACCGCTTCCAGCTTCGAAGAGGTGACAGATTTCTGTTGGCACCGAGAATGAGACATCATCCCCGATCTCGGCGCGGAAAGATTTATCGGCCTTGACCGACACCAAAGCCCCACCGACCCGGACCGAGATCATGGTCGCGTCGCCCAGAAGCTCGAGCGTGTAGATCGGTGCGGTGATCTGGCCCGAGCCTTCGGCAAGGCTGGCATCCTCGGCCCGGAAACCCAGTGTCATGGGGCCATCGGGTGCGTTGACCGGGATCTCGACATGTTCCGCACGGAACACGCCGCCCGCGACCTCACCCTCCATCAGGTTCATGGCGGGCGAGCCGATAAAGCTGGCGACAAATGTATTTGCGGGTCGGTCATAGATTTCGGTCGGGCTGCCGACCTGCTGCACCACGCCCTGTTTCATCACCACAACACGGTCAGCCAGTGTCATCGCCTCGATCTGGTCGTGGGTGACATAGATCGTCGTCACCGCCAGCTCATGGCTGAGGTTCTTGATTTGCGCCCGGGTCGAAACCCGCAGCTTGGCATCCAGGTTCGACAGAGGTTCGTCCATCAGGAACACGTTCGGTTCACGTACGATGGCGCGGGCCAGGGCCACACGCTGCCGCTGCCCACCCGACAGTTCGGCGGGTTTGCGATGCAGAAAATCGTCCAGCTCGACCATTGCGCTGGCGCGGCGCACCTTGTCGTCATGGGTCGCCGGGTCGATGCCGCGCACTTTCAGAGGAAAGCGGATGTTCTCATAGACATTCATGTTGGGGTAGAGCGCATAGCTTTGGAACACCATCGCCACGTCGCGGTCTTTGGGCTCCAGATCGTTGACGACTTTACCGTCGATCAGGATATCGCCCTCGGTCACGTCCTCAAGCCCGGCGATCATCCGCATCGTGGTGGTCTTGCCGCAACCCGATGGTCCCAGCAGCACCAGAAACTCGCGATCTGCGATGGTTAGGTCAAAATTGTGGACCCCCACAAACGAACCCCATCGTTTGCCGACGTTACGCAGTTGAATTTCCGCCATGGTGCCCCCAACTAGGATTCGTTTTGCATACGTTTGCAAAACTGTAGTTCGCATATATCAAATCAGGCAAGACTTTTTTGCATACGTATGCAAGAATGTGGAAAATACCCGATTCATTCTAGCGACACAAAACGCGCAACACCCTGACACAAATGGAAAATACCGTGACCTTCCAGAAAGAGAAAAAAGTTATCTCTGACTTTCATTCCGCATTGGATTCAGCGACGCCCCAAGACGTTCTCAGCGTCATGAGCCGTTTCTGTACGCTTGATTCACTGTGGCGCGGTTTTCACCCGTTCAACTTGATCAATGATGCAGAACAAGTGGCCCAGCAATTCTGGATGCCCCTGAAATCCAGTCTGACACGATTGCAAAATCGGGTGGATATCATGTTCGCCGGGCAGAATTCGCTGCGTGATGAATCAGATGTGTGGGTCGTCACTATGGGGCATTTGATGGGCCTGTTCGACCATCCCTGGTTGGGCATTCGCCCGACCGGAAAGCTTGCGTTTCTGCGCTATTGCGCCTTCTACAAGGTCGCCGACGGCAAGATCACGGAAACGGCGATGTATTTCGACATACCACACCTGATGGTGCAGGCCGGGCAGAACCCGTTTCCTCCGCAAACAGCGGCGCATCTGGTGCAACCCGGCCCAATGCCACATGACGGCCTGCTGCTCACGGAACAGCCGGTTGCAGAGGGTGAGAAAACACTGGCATTGATCAATGCGATGATCTCGGACCTTGGCCAGTGGCAAGGCGGGTTACCGCTTGAGGAAGAGTTGGCCAGAACCTGGCATCAAGACATGATCTGGTGGGGCCCCGAGGGGATAGGTGCGACCTACACGATCGAACGCTACGCCAAGCAACACTCGGGACCGTTCCGTGCGGGTTTCAAAGACCGGTCTAAGACCAAGCATATCTGCCGTCTGGCCGAAGGACACTATGGCGGCTTCTTTGGCTGGCCCAACTTCACCGCAACGCCCTCAGGAGGGTTCATGGGTATGCCGGCCA
Organism: Ruegeria profundi; assembly: GCF_049800715.1. Classification (GTDB taxonomy): domain Bacteria; phylum Pseudomonadota; class Alphaproteobacteria; order Rhodobacterales; family Rhodobacteraceae; genus Ruegeria; species Ruegeria profundi_A. Next base: position 99,821 of record NZ_JBNAFO010000008.1, on the reverse strand, counting down.
CTGACGAACCGGGCGAGTTCAGGGTGATCGACATTTACCGCCGCGCCGAGGACAAACTGGCCGAAAACTGGATTTTCATAGACCTGCTGCATTTCTGGAAACAACAGGGGGTCGACGTATTGGGCCGCACTGTTGGGGTCAAAACACCATGAAGATAGACGCACATCACCATCTGTGGGATCTGAACGCGGTCGAGTATCCTTGGTTGATGGAAAAAGGGGCCGTTCGGTTCTTTGGCGATCCCACGCCGATTCAGCGTAACTACTTGTTGCCAGAGTATCGCGCGGATGCGTCGGCACAGGGCTTCTCGGCTTCGGTCCATATTCAGGTCGGTGCTGCAGATCCCTGGGCCGAGGCGCAGTGGGTGCAATCCGTGGCCGATCAATATCCGGACTGGCCGCTGGTTCAGGTCGTGTTTTGCGATCTGACGGCCGATGATCTGGAGTACCAGCTGGATCGCTTTCAATCGCTACCCTCGGTCCGGGGTGTGCGTCAGATCGTCGGGCGCGCGCCGGGCGAAGATGCCAAGACCGGCACAAACAGATTGCTTGAAAACCCGGATTTCCGGAAAGGGTTGAACACTGTGGGCGAGCGAGGCCTTTCCTTTGACCTGCAATTGCTTCCCGAATTGATGGAGCAAACTGCCGAAGCGCTTTCTCAGGCACCAGGTACGCCTGTCGCTCTTTGCCATGCTGGCTCACCACATGACCGCAGCGCTGAGGGGTTAAGTCACTGGGAAGAGGCGCTTAGTTCCCTGTCCAAACTGCCGCAGGTCCATTGCAAACTCTCGGGGCTTGGCATGTTTGATCACAATTGGAGCGCCCAAAGCGTCGCGCCAATCGTTTCAACCTGCTTGTCGCAATTCGGCGCCGATCGTTGCATGTTCGGATCGAACTTTCCGGTCGACAGTCTTTCTTCGACTTACCTTGAGCTGGTTTCGCGCCTTCAAGAACTGATCCCTGACGCGCATAAGGACAGCGTGTTCCACAACACTGCAAAGAGGTTTTACCGTTTTGAGTGAAGTTGGAAACTGTTCTCGAAGTTGATCGGCCCGTTGCAATTGAGGGTGCCGCGTGGGGCGATACGCTTAGATAAGTGCACGCCCAGATTCATTCGGTTTCATCATTTCAGGCAATCACAGCCCGACTTTCGGCTTCAAATTAAAACCGAGCCAGACAGATCAGTCCGCTCATGCGAACGGCCTGAATCTCTTTTGCAAGTCGACACCTCTCAAGGAGAGTTTGGTGCATAGGCCAGATAGTTTTCCTGAATAGAGATCTGGTCCGCGATGAACTTTGCATCGTGCCAAACGCCCCAGATGAACGAGGACCCACGGCGCGATTGCCATGGCAGCCCGACGAAATACAGCCCTGGCACCTGAGAGACACCACGCTGATGGATCGGTCTGCCTCGGTCGTCCAGCGTGTCTGCCTCTAGCCAGTCGTAATCAAACTGGAACCCAGTTGCCCAGATCACGGTGCGGATATTGTTGCGCTCAAGGTCCAGCTCGCGAATGGGGTCTGACACACAGGCGGGATCGTCCCCTACGACCCAGGCCTCGGGCTCTTCTGGTAGGTCCATGCCGGTGCGCGCAACATAGGCATCGGCGGCTTCGAGCAGGGACAACATGTTTGCGTCGCCCGCATCAAGATTGGCTTTGAGGTCATCAGCGATATGGAGAACGCCGTTTTCATATCCCGACGACATCCCCAGTAAAGTGATACCGCGCTGGGCAAGTTTCCTGAAATCTACAGTTTTGCCGCCATGCGCGCCACTGACTGCGATTGTGACATGCTCGGTGCCGGGCGCCGGAGTATCCAAATTCCAAATGCCGAGCACTCCCAGCCACCAGACATTGTCTCGCCCGCGATAGCGACGTGGAGGTCGGTCATGGGGGCCAATGGAGAAGAAAACCTCGCGCCCAGCATCATGCAATTCGGCCGCGATCTGCGATCCGGAGGAACCACCGCCGATGACCAGAACGGCGCCCTCAGGCAAAGCCTCGGGATTGCGATACGCGGTGGAATGCATCTGCAGAACGTCAGAGGATTCGGGGATGATCGGCGGAATCGCCGGTTTCTGAAACGGCCCTGTGGCACAGACGAGGTGGCGCGCTTCTATGGGACCTTGCGACGTTTCGATCAAAAAACCCGCGCGGTTTTCATGCGGGCGCGCACGCGTCACCGTAACGCCTGTGCGCACGGGCGCGTCGATCATTTTGGCATAGTCTTCAAAATACTTGGCCACGCATTCCTTGCGCGGAAACGCGTCGCGGTCGCCGGAAAACTCGAGGCCCGGGAAGCGATCATGCCATGCCGGACCATTTGCAACGAGTGAATCCCACCGTTCGGATCGCCAACGTTCGGCAATGCGGCCCCGCTCTAAAAGGACGTGTTCAATGCCTTGGGCACGGAGATGCTCGCTTGTGGCAATGCCCGCCTGACCTGCGCCAATCACCACCGTGTCGAAGTTTTCCATCGCGTCACCTTTTTTGCCGTGCTGGGTATCTGTTGGCCCGGCTGCTTCTTTTGCTTGTGCAACCCTAATTTTGTATCATCTTATGTCGATTAGATTTTACCTAATCACCGGTAAGATAGACTTTTGGTTTGTTTCCGGCAAAAGCCGTCTCAGTATGTGAATGCGGTGGCCGCCCGCGACTCAGGCAAAGAGGTTCGTTCATGCCCAAAGACCACGTTGATCCTATCGCCGCTCTGCGCGCGAACACCTCGGCCCCATTTGAACGTGCGCGGGCCATGCCGACCGAGGTCTATACCGAGCAGAGCTTTGTCGATGCAGAGCTTGAGCACATCTTCCGAAAGGACTGGTACTGTGTGGGCCGGGCCGACGCCTTGTCGTCTGTAGGGGACTATGTGGCCTGCGAACTGGCCGGGCAGCCAATCGTTGTGTTGCGCGACAGGGACGGAGATCTGCGCGCGATGAGCAATGTGTGCCTGCACCGCATGTCGACACTTTTGCATGGGCGCGGGAATGCAAAGACAATCGTCTGCCCCTATCACGCCTGGACCTACAGCCTCGACGGCAAGCTACGCGGTGCGCCCGCGATGAAGCAGAACGAGGGGTTTTGTAAAGACAACTACGCGCTGCCTCAGGTCCGCTGCGAGGAATGGCTGGGATGGGTCTTTGTCTGCCTTGATCCAAATGCGGCACCCGTCGCCCAGCAACTGTCCGAAGTGGCGACCATGATCGAAGGCTATGACATGGCCAACTATTCCGAGGCGTTCTACGAAGAACATGTCTGGGATACCAACTGGAAAGTGTTGGCCGAGAATTTCATGGAAAGCTACCATTTGCCGGTGTGTCACGCGGGCACGATTGGTGGATTGTCGCGGCTGGAGGACATGATTTGCCCGCCCGGCAGCGCAGCCTTCAACTACCACACGATTCTGAAGGATGAATCCCTACGCATCGCCATGGCGCACCCCAGCAATGACCGGCTGAAAGGCGATGAACGCCGCACGACCTTTCTTCTGGCGCTTTATCCAAGCCTGATGATCACGCTGACGCCAGGGTATTTCTGGTATCTGTCCTTGCATCCCAAAGGGCCGGGTCAGGTGCATATCCGCTTTGGCGGTGGCATGTCGAATGACTTTGCGGATGACCCAGACGCGCAAGACAATTTCACCGCGCTCAAGGCGCTTCTGGATGACGTGAATGTCGAAGATCGTGGCTGTACCGAAAAAGTGTTTCGGGGACTATGTTCAGAAGCAGCATCGCCTGGGCATCTCAGCCATCTGGAACGCCCGAACTATGACTTTGCGCAGTATCTGATGTCAAAGATCGACGCAGGAGGCGCGACCTAAATATGGCCCACACCCGCATCCGCCCTTTCAATACCGGCGATACTTACCCTGAACAATCGCTCGACAATGACCTGTGCCAAGCCGTCGTCACACGCGGCGGGAGTACTGTCTGGATGCGCGGGCAGTGTCCGCAGAACCTGGATGATTCCAAGAACATCGACAGCCATGACCCCGCGGAGCAGACCCACAAGGTGATGCAGAACATCAAGCAATTGATCGAAGAAGCAGGCGGCGAAATGGAGCATCTCGTCAAAGTGGTCGTATACATCACCGATGTCCGCCACCGTGAGGCTGTGTATCGGACCATGGGCGAATACATCAAAGGCGTTCATCCTGTCTCAACCGGTCTGGTTGTACAGGCTCTGGCACGGCCTGAATGGCTGGTGGAGATTGACGCCACCGCCGTGATCCCGGACTAGCCCCGTGACTTTCTCTCTTGTGGCCCGCTGCGCGCAGACCGGCATGTTTGGCATGGCGATCTCGTCTTCCTCTCCGGCCGTTGCAGCCCGTTGCGCCTATGCCCGTGCAGGCGTTGGTGCGGTGGCAAGCCAGAATGTCACCGATCCGAGCCTTGGCCCAAAGACGCTCGATCTGATGGAACAGGGCGCCTCGGCTGAGGTGGCGGTGCGCCAAATCACTGGTGAGGCCGCGCACATCGCGTACAGGCAGCTTCTGGCAATTGATGGAATCGGAACCACAGCCATCCACTCCGGCCAAAATGTACTGGGCAACTGGAACGAGGCGCAGGGCAGGGATGTTGCATCGGGGGGCAATCTTCTGGCCCATGACGGTGTACCCGCTGCCATCGTGTCCGCATTCGAAGATGCGACAGGTCACTTGGGTGACCGGCTGATTGCTGCACTGCGCGCTGGGCTTGTAGCCGGGGGCGAGGCCGGGCCCGTGCATTCCGCTGGTCTGATGTTGGTCGACAAAGTCAGCTGGCCCGTGGCCGACCTGCGCTGCGACTGGACCGAGGATTGCCCCATTGAAGCGGTTGCAACCGCTTGGGACGTCTACAAACCACAACTGGACGATTACGTGCGCCGCGCACTCGATCCCTCCGCCGCGCCCTCCTATGGCGTGCCGGGGGACGCGTAAGACATAACAACAAGGGAGGCCGGGATGACCCATTTGCGAACGAAACTTCAAGACTTGGCCGCCTTGCCCGCGGATCGCCCGATGGGTATGCCCGGCGCATTCTATACCTCGCAGGAGCAATTCGACCACGAGGCGCAGACTGTGCTGCGCAGCGGGTGGCATTGCTTGGGTCGGGTCGACGAAATCCCGGAACCCGGTGATTTCTTCACCGTCCAACTTCTGAATGAACCCTTGCTTGTCGTGCGTGGCGATGAAGGTGAAATCCGCGCCCTTGCAAATGTGTGTCGGCATCGCGGAATGCCTCTGGCAGAAGGAAGCGGTAATACAAAGCGATTTGTTTGCTCGTATCACGCTTGGGCCTATGGGCGCGACGGTGCCTTGCTGCGTGCGCCGCGAATGGAGAATGCGGGCTTTGATCCCAAATCCTGCAGGCTGCCGGAACACCAGGTGCAGCTTTGGAACGGGTTCATTTACGTGAACCTTACGCCAGACGCCCCGCCGTTTGAGCACCCTGAGCTTGATGCAATGCTGGCACCTTATGAGACAGAGGACTTCCGCCTTGTGCATGTGGCTGAAGAGAACTGGCAGACCAACTGGAAATGCCTGGTTGAGAACTTCATGGAAGGCTACCATCTGAGTGTGGTCCATCCGCAAACCCTGCACGGCTACACCCCATCAGGGCTGTCGCGCAAGCTGGTCAGCGGGGACGGCTACACCTCCTATGCTGCCAATTACCCGGACAATATCACACCGCGCGGAGACGGCGCGACGGGCCTGAGCGAGGCAGAACGAAAACGGTCATCCCTCTTTGCCAAGTTTCCCACGCAGGTGGCCAGCCAAGCCGCCAGCCTGCTCGTATCGCTGTCTATTTTCCCGATCAACGCGAACCTGATCCGCGTCAAATGGACGATGTCCGTCTATCGCGATAACCTCGATCACGACACGATCCAGGGGCGAATCGCGCTCTGGGAAGAGGTCAACCGCGAGGATCGCGAAAAGCTTGAGCGCATGCAGGTCGCGCTGCATTCAGCCCACGCGATCGAGGGGCCGCTGGCAGGGGATGACTATGAAGGCACGATCCGCGATTTCCAGACCTGGCTGGCCCAACAGGATAGTGCCCCTGATCTGGCCTGAGAGTATGCGAGCCCTGAAAACCTCTGCCAACGTCTCTAAAATAGGAGCGTCTGCGTGCCGCGTCTGACCCTCCGGCAGTTGGAGTACCTCGTTGCGGTTGGCGAAACAGGTAGTATAGCGCGGGCCGCAGACCGGTTGAACGTTTCGTCGCCGTCGATCTCATCGGCCATCACTCAGCTTGAAGAGGAGTTGGCGATTTCGCTGTTCGTAAGGCAACACGCGCAGGGCCTGTCACTGACGCAAGGTGGGCAGAGGGTGCTTGAAAAAGCCCGCCAGGTCCTGAACGACGCGAGAGAGATCGCAAACATTGCCGCCGATATTTCAGGTACGGCGCGCGGCCCTCTCGCAGTGGGCTGCCTCCTGACCTTTGCGCAACTTGTCTTACCGCGGTTGCGGCGCGGGTTTGAAACCGGATTTCCCGATGTCAGGATCGCCCAGAAAGAACTGAACCAGGCAGAGATATTCAACGCGTTGCAACGGTCCGAGATCGACATTGCGCTGACCTATGACATGGATATTCCAACCGATCTGAATTTCATCGGGCTTGTGCGCCTGAACCCGTTTGCGTTGCTGCATGCCGGACACGAATTGGCGTCACGGACGTCCGTATCCATTGATGACCTGGCGGACCTGCCAATGATCCTTCTCGATTTGCCGATCAGTACCGACTACTTCCTGTCGCTGTTTACCGCATCTTCGCGCCAGCCTCGTATCGTGGAGCTGACGCGAGACATGGCGGTGATGCGTTCAATGGTTGGAAACGCCTTTGGCTATTCCATCGCCAATGTGCGCCCGCAAAGCAATACATCACCGGACGGTAACCCGCTGGTTTGTGTGCCGATCACCGGACCGGTTCGGTCCTTGAGAATGGGCCTTTTGACCACCCACGGTGCGGAAAAGTCGCGTACTGTGTCTGCGTTCATAGACTATGCGCAGGCTCAGGCCCGCGCGGGCGCCTTCCGCGCCATCGGAGGAGAAGCGCTTTCATGAGTGTCTCGCTAGAGGTTCTGGAGCGTTTGGTTGCCTTTGAAACCGTCAGTGCCCGATCCAACCTCGATATGATCGCCTTTATCGAAGCCTTTCTGCGAGATCGCGGCTTTCGGGTGCAGCGCATCGCGGATCCTGAGGAACCCAAGGCAGGGCTTTTTGCAGAAATCGGGCCGTCCGTTGAAGGTGGCCTACTACTCTCTGCGCATTCCGACGTGGTGCCGGTCGAGGGGCAGGACTGGAGCGTAAGCCCCTTTAAACTGACCCGACAAGAAGGCCGATTGTACGGGCGTGGTACGACCGACATGAAAGGTTTTCTAGCTGAGATGCTGGCCCTCGCCGATGCCGTGCAGGGTCGGGAACTGAAAACGCCCTTGAAGCTCTTGGTGTCATACGACGAAGAGATCGGCTGCGTCGGGATTTCACGCATGAAAAAGCAGCTACCGTCGCTTTTGGGACGCCCCAAACTGGCCATTGTGGGCGAGCCGACCGAGATGCTGGTCGCCATTGGTCACAAGGGCAAGCGCGCATACCGCGCGGACATCAGAGGAGAGGCCGGACATTCCGCACTGGCCCCGCAATTTGTCAACGCACTTCACGTTGCTGTCGATTTCGTCGCAGAATTGCGCCAGATGCAGCAAAAGGTCCAACAAACCGGGATCCGCAACGACGCCTACGATGTTCCCTATACGACCTTCCATGTTGGCCAGCTGTCCGGCGGCACGGCACTCAACCTTGTGCCCGACAAAGCGTCACTTGTGTTTGAGTTCCGGCATCTGGCGGAAGATGACCCCGACGAGATCGAAGCCGAACTTCAGCAGGCAGCAGACACGGTGTTAGCCAAGTTTCCACCGGCTGCCCAAATCTCGCTTCGAGCGTTGGCGGGGTACCCGGGGCTGTCGGTCGCTAGCTCTGAACCGGTGGTCTCACTGGTCAAATCCTCTGGCGGCGGCGACACAACCCACGTTGCATTCGGAACTGAGGCTGGCGTTCTGTCAAACCTCGGCATCGCATCAGTGGTGTGCGGCCCAGGGTCTATGGCGGAACAAGGCCACAAGCCTGATGAGTATGTTTCCGAAGAACAGTTGGTTGCTTGTTCCCTCATGCTTGGAAAAGTCGCGAATGAGGTGTTGTTTGGCCTCTAGGGCAGATGTGTTTTTTGTGAGGTCAGTTGCGAAGCTTCCGACAATTGACGCCCACACTTGATGCGTATGAATGCCGTCTGCTCCGGTAAGGGGCGGTCCTGGATTGGCGTATTGTGGTCAGCTTTAAGCGTTGTCCATTCTAATGGATCGGTCGCGTGTCGTCAGAGATTGTTGCGGAGTCTAATGTGCCACAACCTTGCTACAGAACGACTTTGACGCAGCGTTGGCGAGGTAGTTTGACCATTCAAATGTTTCGAATCGATTGAGAAGTGCTATGCTGCACTGCAGAAATCGAGGCGCCACGATGTTCCACCTGAATAGGTCAAAAGCTGTCGTCATCGGAGTAGCGAGCGATCGGTCGATCGCGTGGGGTTATGCACGCGCGCTGCAGTCGCAAAGCGAAGATGTCGCCAGGCCTTCTGAAAACCCGCGTCGTCACCGGGATAGCCAATTTTGGTGCGCTGCAGCAAAGCATGCACCCACACATCACTTCGCGACCATCGAAGATGTCGACCTGTGCATCGTTTCTTGCAAGCAGCGAGGCGTTCAATTTGACCGGGGGCATACTCCCCATCGACGGTAATAACAACATCGTCCGAGGAAGGATAGATCAATGGCTCGGAATTCATTCGCGAATGAAAAGGCATCGAACCTTGCAACGGGTGAAAACATAACGGCCGTGAACAGCAAACTGTTTGACGCGATTTCCAACGTGCTCGATCAATCTGGTGTTCAGTATGAAATTCTGTCCCGAGCCGCCACCATTCAGGCTCAGAAAATAACTGAGCACCATTCGGATCGGGTTCTGAACCTGACAAACGATCTGCGCGATCTTGCGGTGCAATTCACGCAGACGAAATCCGCTGGCTCGGCTTGGGCGGACTATCTCAAGGATGCTGGTCAGCGCGTCGCCTTGACGATGGACGCCTTGCGTGAGCGTGGTGATGTTTTCCTCGAACATGAAGCGGCAGGTTGCCCGCCGGTGCTTGCCTATGACTACGACGTGATCGTTGATGGGACCGAACTCGACCGGCCCTGTAGCTATCACCTATTGCGCATCGTCCCCCCGCAAGGGATCGACGTGGACGATCACAAACGCCCTTACATCATCATTGACCCGCGTGCCGGTCATGGCGGTGGTATTGGTGGTTTCAAGTCCGACAGCCAGGTTGGCGTGGCGCTAGCCAAGGGCCATCCGGTCTATTTTGTGAGCTTCGACCGTGATCCGGTTGAAGGTCAGACATTGGCGGACGTTATGCACGCCGAGGCTGGATTTGTTCGCACAGTCGGCGCGCGTCATCCCAAAAGCCCGCAACCGGTCGTGACAGGAAATTGCCAGGGCGGTTGGGCGACGCTGCTGATGACGGCCTGCAACCCTGATCTGACCGGGCCTTTGGTGCTCAACGGAGCGCCGGTTGCACCATGGTCGGGTGAAGTTGGTGAAAACCCCATGCGCTACAATGGTGGTATGCTTGGCGGCACCTGGCAGCCGATGTTCTGGTCAGATTTGGGGGATGGTAAGTTCGATGGCGCCAATCTGGTGATGAATTTCGAACAGCTAAATCCCAGCCGAAACTACTTTGGCAAATATTTCGATCTGTATCGCGATCCCGAAGCCGGCAGGCAACGCTTCATCGATTTTGAGCGCTGGTGGGGTGGGTTCTTTCTTCTGAACGAGGCCGAAATTCGATGGATTGTAGAACAGCTCTTCGTCGGAAACCGGCTGGTCAAGAATACCGCGCAACTGGAACCCGGAGTTCCCGTTGATCTCAAGGCGATCAAGGCGCCGATTTTTGTCTTTGCAAGCCATGGCGACAATATCACGCCGCCGCAACAGGCGTTGAACTGGATTGCCGAAACGTATGCTGACGAAGAAGAGATACGGGTACGCGGCCAGCGCATCATATACATGCTTCATGATGAGGTGGGACATCTGGGCATCTTTGTTTCCTCCAAAGTCGCGCGCAAAGAGCACGCAGGCTTGGCCTCTACACTTGAGACGGTCGAGGCAATGGCGCCCGGCCTCTATGAAATGGTCATTGATAGCATCGAAGGGGACGGGGTCGATAAATCCTTCGAAGTTCGTTTCGTCGAACGAACGCTGTCGGACGTCGCGGCATTGGATGACGGTCGACAGGATGAGAACAGTTTTGCCGCAGTGGCGCAAATGTCCGAAGTGCAAGCAGGGGCCTATGAAACCTTCGGTCGCCCAGCAGTGCAAGCCCTGTCGTCACCGGTGATGGCCCAGGCTTTGCGAAATGCACATCCATTGCGAGCACAACGCGCTGCGATATCTTCGAGCACAGTTTTGGGGAAAGGAATCGAAACTCTGGCGCAGAATGCCAGAGCGGAGCGCGCTCCCGCCGATGCTGAAAATCCGTTTCTGAAATGGGAAAAACTCACCGGTGAATGGATTGAGCAGTCGATGGATCTTGGCCGAGATTTGCGCGACGCCTGGTATGAGACGTCCTTTTTCGCCATTTGGGGTGGGCCGTTTGCGTCTTGGTTCGGGCAAAGGAATGCAACGCGCCGAACCTTGCCAGACCCGGCGACTTTGCGCGATCTGCCCGAGGTCAGCGCGGTGCTTGCTCATATGCGGCAAGGTGGTGTACCCGAGGCGGTCATTCGTATACTGGTTCTATTGGCTGACAGTCACAAAGGCTTTCGTGCCGAGATTTTACACCGTTGGGCGCATATCTTTCACCACGAAGCGCCGTTCAAGTGCCTTTCGGTCACCGACCGTCAACGTATTCTGCATGAGCAATCTCTGGTCGCCACTTTTGATCCGAAGGGTGCGGTCGAAACGTTGCCTTATCTATTGCCGGACAAAGCGCGGCGCACTGAAGCCGTCGATCTCGTCAAACACATCATAGGTGAAGTCCGAACGCCCTCTAAAGAACTGGAAGAGATGGCCAATCTGCTTGTACGGGTTTTGGACTACAATGGGGATGCTGAAACTGAGGCAAAGCCAGCGTCAGAGTCATCACCAGCTCGACCAAGAAAGCGAAGAGTAAAGACAAAACCCAGTCTGAATTAAAACGATTTCATTGCTTTAGGCCGGAAATCTCTATTAACTTGGCGGCAACCAGGTTTGCCAGATCAATATAAATCCCTCCGGCGCTGATGCTTTGGTGGGCAGCACGAAGGTGGAAAGAATTTAAACTCTTAAACATGCGACTTAGGGTAGGCGATGTCTCAGAGTCTTTTGAAGTATACACGTGTTTTGGAAATTGTCGGAGACACGATAAAGGTTCGTGTACCGGTTGACGATGGTGGCGCACCGGCTGTTCGGTTCAATGATCTGGCGGTGATCGAAACGGTCGATGGGCATAAAACGCTGGCACAGGCCATCTTTATCGACCGGGATGTGGTGACGCTGCAGGTGTTCTCGGGCACCAAGGGCATCTCGACCGAGGCGACCGCGACCTTCCTGGGTCACCCGATGCAGACGCCGTATTCAGCCAATATTCTGGGCCGTGTTTTTGACGGCGCGGGAGAGCCGATTGACGGCGGCCCTGACCTGTCGGCCGAGCCGCGGATCGATATTGGCGGGCCGACAGTGAACCCGGCCGAACGGGCCGTACCCAACAAGATGATCCGCACCGACGTGCCGATGATCGACGTGTTCAATACGCTGGTCGAAAGTCAGAAGATCCCGATCTTTTCGGTCTCGGGCGAACCGTTCAACGCCTTCCTCAGCCGCATCGGCATACAGGCGGACGCGGATATCGTGGTCTTCGGCGGCTTGGGGTTGATCTTCGATGACTATCACACGTTTCGGACTTCGTTCGAGGATGCAGGGGTGTTCTCGCGCACTGTGATGTTCGTCAATCAGGCCATGGACCCTCTGGTGGAACGCCTTCTGGTGCCAGACATGGTGCTGGCCGTGGCCGAGAAATTCGCGGTGGAAGAGGGTAAGCGCGTTCTCGTGCTTCTGACCGACATGACCGCCTATGCAGATGCGATGAAAGAGGTGGGCATCAGTCAGGAGCGCGTCCCCTCACAGCGTGGCTATATGGGTGATCTCTATTCGCAGCTCGCGCGGCGCTACGAGAAAGCCTGTGACTATGCCAAAGGGGGCTCGGTGACTGTTCTCACCGTTACGACGATGCCCGGCAACGATGTGACCCACCCTGTGCCGGATAACACGGGCTACATCACGGAGGGGCAGTTCTACCTGCATTCGGGTGTGATTGACCCATTCGGCAGCCTCTCGCGTCTGAAGCAGAACGTCATAGGCAAAACCACACGAGAGGATCACGGGCAGATCATGAACACGATGATCCGCCTCTATTCGGAAAGCCGGGATGCCGCGCAGAAACAGGCGATGGCCTTTGATCTGTCGGACTACGATCATCAACTGCTGAAATTCGGTGCGCTGTTCCGAAAGCGGTTCATGGATATCAACGTCTCGATCCCGTTGGAGGACGCGCTGGATCTGGGCTGGAAAACACTGGCCGAGTGTTTTGAGCCTGAGCAATTGCTGATGAAGCAAGCTCTGATCGACAAGTATTTCCCAAAGGATGGTGATGGCGCGGTTGCAGCTGAATAAGTCGTCGCTCGCCCGCGAGCAGACACAGCTGAAAAGCTATGAGCGGTTCCTGCCGTCGCTGGACCTGAAGCGCCAGCAGTTGATGGCCGAACGCGCCAAAGCACGCGAAGATGTAAAGCGTCTCGAAGACGAAGTGAGCGATCTGGCGCAACAGGTCGGGGCGAAGCTCCCCATGCTGGCGCAAAAGGGCATTGATCTGGACGGGTTGGTCGAGCTGAAAGACTACAAGGTCAAAGAAGTGAATGTCGTGGGCGTAAAGATGCCCGCCCTTGACCGGATTGAGGTTTCGGTGCGGCCGTATTCACGGCTGGCCAAGCCCCATTGGGTCGACGCCGCCGCGCAACTGCTGCACGACATGATCGAGGCGCGCCTGCGGGTCAAAGTGGCGGAAGAGCGGGTGAAGATATTCGACAAGGCCGTCGCCACGATCACGCAGCGGGTCAATCTGTTCGAAAAGGTTCTGATCCCGCGCGCCAAGGCCAATATCAAGAAGATCCGCATCTATCTGAGTGATGAGCAGATGCAGGCCGTCGTGCGCTCGAAGATCTCCAAGCGCAAACATGCGCAGGAGGCCGTGTCATGAGTGTTGCACGGCTCAAAAAGCTGTCTTTGGTGGGACGGGCGGCGCAGAAGATCGAAACGCTTGAGGCGCTGCAGGCGCTTGGTTGTATGCATGTGCTGCCCCTGGTCCCTCCGCCGGCTGAGCCGGAAAAGGTCAACGAACGCGGCGCGCATGAAGCATACAAGGCGCTGCGCTTTCTGACAGATGTAGCCGAGCCTCGCAGGCAAATACAACGCGATCCTGAGTTCCAGATGGATCAGTTCGTCAAAGACGTGCTGGACCTGATGCAGCGTACGCGTGACATGTCAGACCGAAGGGATTTTCTAGCCCATCGGATTGCTCAGGTGCAGCCTTGGGGGGATTTGGATTTCCCGCCCGACGATGTTCTTGCGGGCAACCGGTTGTGGTTTTACCAACTGCCCCTAAAGCACCGGGGTGCGTTGGAAGGTCTGGCGCTGCCTTGGGCCATTCTCGAACAGGATCACCGCTTCATCTATGCCGTCCTGATTGCGCCAGACGAACCGGCCGATGATATCCTGCCGGTCCCGCGCACGCATACCGGGTCTTTGCCGATCCACGAGTTGGAAGCACAGCTGGAAGAGGCAGAGATCGCGATCGAAGCGCTTGAGGCGGAAAGGGTTGCGCAGACCCGATATCTAACGCTGATGCGGCGCAACCTGTCCGTAGCTGAAAGTGCGGCAGAGCTAGCCCACGCCACCCAGAAGGTCCGCGACGAAGAGGCGATGTTCGCCCTGCAGGGCTGGGTGCCAGAAGATCGGATCGATGCGGTTCTGGAGATGGCGGGGGCGAAAGATGCCGCCGTTCTGATCGAAGACCCGGGCGCCGATGACACCCCGCCCACATTGCTGGAGCAGCCGGAACAGCGCAGCGCTGCTGTGGACTTGGCGCTGTTTTACCAAGTGCCGGGCTACAAGGATTGGGACCCGAGCGTGATCGTCGCAGCTTCGTTCGCGTTCTTCTTTGCGATGATCGTGGCAGATGCAGGATATGGGGCCGTCATTCTGCTGGGCCTGTTGCTGTTCTGGAGGCGTTTGGGCGGGACGGTTAGCCAACAATCCTGGAGGCGCTACGGCGTCATCGTTTCGGGGGCGACAGTCATTTATGGCGTGTTGCTCGGCAGCTATTTTGGGGTCGCACCGCCCGATGGGTCCCTTCTGGCAAAGGCCAAACTGCTGGACCTGAATAACTTCGCTGCGATGATGATGATCTCGATTGTTGTCGGTGTCTTACATCTTGTGCTGGCCAACGCTTTAGCCGCGCGTGCGGCATGGGGGCAGCGAAAAGCGGTTGCCAATCTAGGTTGGATCGCGGCGCTGATCGGCGGGTTTGTTTTGTGGCTCAGTAACATGAAAGGCCAATCAGCGGCGCCGGGCGCGATGATTTTGGGCGCGGGTCTTTTGGCGATCCTGTTGTTTACCAGCGAGAGGCAGATCAAAAAACCAATCGACTGGCTCTGGCGTCTTATTGACGGTGTGCAGGGTCTTGCCGGGGCCATGGGCGCATTCGGAGATGTCCTCAGCTATATGCGTCTCTTTGCGCTCGGATTGGCATCGGCTTCACTTGCGATCACTTTCAACGATCTGGCCGTCTCGGTTATCCACGCGCTGAAAGGGCCGGGCATTTTGTTCGGTCTGCTGATCCTGATCATCGGCCATATCCTGAACTTCGCCCTCGCCATGATGAGCGGCGTCGTCCACGGTTTACGTCTCAATTACATCGAGTTCTTTAAATGGGGCCTGCCGGACGAAGGCATCGTCTTTCGTCCGTTCGCCCGCAAGGAGGTTCAGGAATGAATGAGCTTGTTCTGACATTGGGTTGGCTGGGCATCTACGCCCCAATGGCGCTGGGCGCGGCGGCCAGTGCGATTGGCTGTTCGATTGCGGGCATGGCCAGTATTGGTGCCATGACCGAGACAGAGGGCGGCTATGGTCGGTTCGTCGGCGTCTCGGCCTTTCCGTCAACGATGGTGATCTATGGGATCGTCATAATGTTCACGCTCAACCGCGATGTAACGCCGGAAAACGCGGGCGGATTGTTCGGGATCGGCATCCTGTCCGGCATCGCGCTGATGTATTGCGGCATCTGGCAGGGTCGGGCCTGCGCCGCCGCGATTAATGCGACCAAAGAGAAGCCCGAGATTTTCGGCCTGTCCTTGGCTCCGGCGGCAATTATCGAAGGCTTTGGCGTCTTCGCCTTCGTCTTCGCCCTTGTGATCAGCGCGGGGATCAGTTGATGGCACAGGATGGCATGATCTCGCACGGCGTTGACGCGCTGATCGACAAACTGCGCAGTGATGGTGTGGCCGCCGGGCAGGCGGATGCTGAGAAGCTGAGGGCGGATGCAAAGGCCGAGGCGGCCAAGATTCTGGCGAACGCCAAGCGTGAGGCGGATGCCTACCAGAAAAAGGCCCGCAGCGACTCCGACAGCTATCGCGCGGCAGGCGAAGAGGCGCTGAACACCGCCATGCGGGACGCGGTTCTGACCATGAAAGCGGGTCTGACGGATCGGTTTCGAGAGGACGTGGCGCGCCTCGTCACCAAAGAAATGGCAGACCCGGACCTGCTGAAACAGATGATCCTGGAGGTTGTCGGGCGCGCTTCTGAGGGCGCCAATCTTGAGGGCAAGATTCAGGTCATCCTGCCCGCAAAGGTCGCCACGCAAGAAGACATCAAGCAAAACGCTGATGACATCCAGTCCGGTAAGTTGACGAAATATGTGCTTGGCTTGACCGCCGAAATGCTGCGCGAACAGGTTGAATTGCATGCTGCAGACGACGCGCAGGGCGGTATCCGAGTTCGGGCCGAAGATCAGGGCGTGGTTCTGGACCTGACCGACAAAGCCGTGGCTTCGCTGTTGATGCAGCATCTGCAACCTCGTTTCCGCGCCGTGCTGGAAGGGGTGATCCGGTAACATGTCGGACCCCGACGCCTATATCGCTTTGATCAGCAGCCTACCGGGCTCGGAACGGTTGTTTGTAGCCAAACAGCCGCCCTTGTCGCGCCTGCGCCTTGAGCGGCGCTTGACGGCGCTGACATCCGAGGACGCGCGCGTTTTGAAGGCGTTGGAGCATGCTCTGAACTGGGGCGGCTATGACATGGACGTAACGGATGCTCAGGCGATCAAGCGATGCAAAGAAGCATTGGAGGATACGCCGCAACCAACTTTGCGGAAGATTCTTGTGGAGCGCATGGATCTGCGCACTGCCGTTGCTGCACTGCGCCTGCGTAAGCAAGGCGGCAGCCCCCCTTCAGGGGTATTCGGAATGGGGCGTTGGAGCCGGCACATCCCCGAGAATTGGGGTGACCCGCATTTCCGTCTTGAAGGGGCGATGCCGTGGATCAAGGACGCGAAACAGTTATTGGACGCCGAAGATCCATTGGGCCTGGAGCGGTTGCTCTTATCGGTCAGTCACAAGCAACTGAAACAGCACGCATCTCGTCACTACTTCGATTTCGAAGCGGTGGCGATTTACGTGCTTAAATGGAACATTTTCGACCGCTGGGCGCAAAGCAACGCGCAGGATGCGGCCAAGAGATTTGAACATCTGGCGCAACAGGCCATGGCCGATGTCGCTGATATCGACTTTGAGGGAGCATACGCATGACCGCCCCAACCCCCGCCACGCAGACCGCCACCGCCCGCGTCGTTTCGGTGCAGGAGGGGCTTGTGCAGATCCAAGCCAACGCCGACGCCTCGGGCCAACCCGGACAGCTGGTCAAGAACGAGGTGGTTTTCATCCTGCCCACGCGCCCCGGCCCAGGCGGCAGGCAAGAGCGTCTAAAGGCCGAAGTGTTGCGCGTACGCGGTGATACAGCGGATGTGCAGGTCTATGAGAGTACCGACGGTGTCGCGGTCGGCGATCCCGTAGAACAATCGGGCCAGTTGCTGTCGGTCGAACTTGGGCCGGGCTTGCTGGGGCAGGTGTTTGATGGCCTGCAATCGCCGCTGCCCAAGGTGGCCAGCGAGTTTGGAACATTTCTGCCGCGTGGGGCAGACGTTGCACCGCTGGATGATCAGGCAAAATGGTCGTTCACGCCGTCGGTCAAGGTTGGGGATACGGTCACAGCAGGCGACAGCATTGGAACGGTGCCCGAAGGCCACTTCAGCCACAAGATCATGTTGCCCTTCAATTGGACAGGCGACTACAAGGTCGTTTGGGTCCAGAAGGGCGCGGCCACGATCCACGACATCGTTGCTCGGCTGGAGGATGAGCAGGGCGGTGAACACACACTCACCCTGTCGCAGAAATGGCCAGTACGTCGCCCCTTGCCAGAGAGCATCCTTAAACGCGCCCTGTCCGAACGCCTCTATCCAACTGAGCCGGTTCTGACCTCGCAGCGTCTGATTGATACGTTCTTCCCGATCGCTCGCGGCGGAACGGCCTGCATTCCCGGCCCGTTCGGAGCGGGCAAGACGGTGCTGCAAAACCTGATTGCGCGGAACGCCAAGGTAGATATCGTCATCGTCGTGGCCTGTGGCGAACGCGCTGGTGAGGTGGTCGAGACGATCCACGAATTCCCCAAGATGACCGACCCGACCACCGGCGGCAGCCTGATGGATCGCACGATCATCATCTGTAACACGTCCTCAATGCCGGTCGCCGCGCGCGAGGCCTCAATCTTCACTGGCATCACGCTGGGTGAGTATTACCGCCAGATGGGCTATGACGTTCTGCTGATCGCCGACAGCACCAGCCGTTGGGCGCAAGCCATGCGCGAAACCTCCGGCAAACTGGAAGAAATTCCGGGCGAGGAGGGGTTTCCGGCCTATCTGGAAAGCTCGATCAAGGGTTTGTACGAACGGGCAGGCGCGTTGAAAACCAATGACGACGATCTGGGCAGCTTGACCCTGATCGGGACTGTGTCACCGGCTGGGGGAAACTTTGATGAACCAGTCACGCAGTCCACTCTGTCTACGGTAAAATGCTTTCTCGGCCTGTCCTCGGAGCGGGCCTATAAGCGGTTCTATCCGGCCGTTGACCCGATGCTCAGCTGGTCGCGCTACACAGATCAGCTTTCTGACTGGTATGACAAGAACGCGGAACCCGGCTGGACAGGTAAGGTCAGGGACCTGCTGGCGTTGATCGAAAAAGGTGAGCAGGTCGATCAAATGATGCAAGTCACCGGCGAAGAGGGTGTCACCATCGAGGATTTTGTCACCCAACAAAAAGCGCTGTTTGTGGACATGGTCTACCTGCAGCAAGATGCCTTTGACCAGGTGGACGCAACCGTGCCCTTGGAGCGGCAAAAGATGACCTTTAAGCTGGTCTACGATGTCACCCAATCCACAGCCGATTTCGCCGACAAAGCCGAAGTGCGGCAGGTGTTCACGCACCTCACTGGATTGATGAAAAACTTTCACTACGAAGCCGAGAACACGCCGGAATTCAAATCAATCTGGCAACAGATCACCGATCTCTGTCATGAAAAATTCGGCATCTGACAAGTGGCTGGCCATTGAGGGCGAAAGCCGACTGCTGAGGGCAATGTCCGTGAGGTTTCGGGCTAGATAAAGCATCGGTCCCAAAGCTGTTGCAAACTTTTGAAAGGCCAAAGTGTCTTGGCCAATCGTAGTATGGCTTTCGAGGTCATCGCGTTGAAAACCCATCCATGATTCCGTCAAAAATAATCGATATCCGAAGGATGCTTTGTGCGACGGCCACATCGTGGGCGCGCAATTTTCTTTGACATCGACCAATTTACTGGCAGATGGATCGATAAACCTCGGGAAGGCGCGTCCTTGCAATTGGACTTGTTTGACAGATCTAATGCTCTGGCGAACAATTGAAATTTGACGAAGCCGAGCCAAGCACAACGACCATGAGCCAGAATTTCTCCCGGCGACTGACGGATCTTCTGATCCGTATCTACCCGGACCATGACCATTCAGAATTGTCCGAGCAGATTGTGCAGGCGTTCTGGCCGCCCGGCCACCACCAGAGAAAGCAGGGGCGAAAGCCCGGCAATGGTCTGTGGTCAGAGCGGGACAGTGTTCTGATCACTTACGGCAATTCCATCGAGGACCAGGTTCATAAACCGCTGGACCTGTTGCACGATTTTCTTGTGCGTCATCTGCAAGGGGTCGTGAACGGCGTGCATATCCTGCCATTCTTTCCCTTCACGTCCGATGATGGATTTGCTGTTTCGGATTACTACAGCGTCAGTGCGCAATTGGGGGATTGGCCGGACATCACGCGTATCGCGGATGATTTCCACCTGATGTCGGATCTTGTGCTCAACCACGTGTCCAGTCAGGGGCTATGGTTCAACAACTACCTGCAGGGAAAGCCGCCGCATGACAGGTTCTTCTTCGAGGCCACGCCCGAAGATGATCTGCAGCCGGTGGTACGGCCCAGAACCACGCCGCTTTTGCGTCAGGTTGAAACCAGCCGTGGCGACCGTCACGTCTGGTGTACCTTCAGCCACGATCAGATTGATCTGGATTTCCGCAATCCTGAGGTGCTGATCGAAATGCTTCGGATCATCCGACTGCATATCGACAAGGGCGTGCGCATCCTGCGGCTGGATGCCGTGGCCTTTATCTGGAAAGAGGTGGGCACGACCTCGATCCATCTTCCTCAGACGCATGCGATCGTGCAACTGCTTCGGCTGCTTTGCGATTTCACGACAGAGACCGTCGTCCTGCTGACCGAAACCAATGTTCCGCGTACCGAAAACCTAAGCTATTTCGGCAATCGGAACGAGGCACATGCGGTTTACAACTTTCCCCTGCCTCCGTTGATTCTGCACGCCATGCAGTCCGGCACGGCCCGGTACTTGCGTGACTGGCAGGCGGCCATGCCTCCGGCGCAATTGGGGTGTGCCTATCTGAATTTCACCGCCAGCCATGATGGTATCGGGATGCGGCCCGCAGAAGGCCTGCTGCCACCCGAAGAAAAGGCGCGGATGATCGACACCGTGCGAAACCTGGGCGGGCTGGTTTCCATGCGCGCTTTACCGGATGGTCGCGAAGAACCCTATGAACTGAACTGCGCCTTCTTCGAGGCCATGCGCGCGACCTTTGACGGCGAAGACCAGTTTCACCTGGCGCGTTTCATCTGCTCGCAAACCATCGTCATGTCCCTTGAGGGCATTCCCGCGTTCTACATTCACTCTCTGTTGGCCACCCCAAACGACCATGAGGCGGTGGAACGTCGCGGGATGAACAGGGCGATCAACCGGCATCGCTGGCACTATCCGGACCTGTTGTCAAAGCTCGCCGACCCCGGATCGGATCAATCCCGAGTGTTGTCGGAAATGTCGCGCCGGTTGCGCATTCGCGCGCAGCAGTCGGCGTTCCACCCGAATGCGACGCAGTTTACCCTACGGCTCGACGAAAGGGTTTTCGGCATCTGGCGGCAGAGTCTGGATCGAAGCCAATCCATTTTCGCCCTTCACAACGTGTCTTCGGATCACGTGCAGATTAATCCGACAGAAGTGAACCTGATTGCCGAAGAAACATGGATGGACGCCCTGACCGGCGAGGTCTTTGGTGCCAATATGTCCGAATTCTCACTGGCGCCTTACCAGTGTCGCTGGATCACGAACGCCCCTGCGGTGTGAACTCATCCAGATCCAGCGCGACCGCTTCGCTCAGGTGGTGCAGGAACTCGGCATCTGCGGCATGGACCCGGTTCCATGTCGGGATAAACGGCGTCTCATGGGGGTTCTCCAAAAAGACCCGCCCGGCGCGGATGATGTTTTCGGCAAAGAGCTCGATCGACTTTTCCTCGGTGTGGCGATCAAGCGCCAAGCCGTTCATCTTTGCGTCGGTATAGTAACCCTCGAGCAAATCCAGAGCCGAGCGATAATAGGTCGCCTTGAGGGTCCGGAATGTGTTTGTGGTGAATACGGTACCATCTGCGGCCAGTTTGCGGAAAATGGCCTTACAGATGTCGGTAGACATTCGGCTTAGCCCGGTGTTGGCATCCTCAGGCGACAGCTTTTGATGCTTATGATCGTAATTGTCGGCAATCTCGACCTGGCAGACGGATTTGGGCGCGAGGTTCCTCCAGGCTTCGGATAGAACGCCGATTTCCAGCCCCCAGTCCGACGGGATGCGTAGATCGGGCAGGGTCGGTGTGCGA
Source organism: Ruegeria profundi (assembly GCF_049800715.1). Classification (GTDB taxonomy): domain Bacteria; phylum Pseudomonadota; class Alphaproteobacteria; order Rhodobacterales; family Rhodobacteraceae; genus Ruegeria; species Ruegeria profundi_A. The sequence continues at coordinate 78,415 of NZ_JBNAFO010000008.1, read as the reverse complement.
ATGGCAAACTCGCCTGAAAGCGGGTAGCGGAAACTGCGCAGGTAATCGATGTAGTCCCGATCGCCGATCACCTTTTTTAATGCGATCAGCAAAGGGCTGACCAAAAGCCGAGTGACGCGGCCGTTCAGGTTGCCGTCGCCGATGCGCGGATAAAAGCCTTTGGCCATCTGGAACGGGAAGGTTGGGTTGACCACGGGGTAAACCAGCCGATCCAGCATATCCCGTTTGTAGGTCACGATATCGCAGTCATGGATCGCCATGACCGAGCTGTCGGCGCAGGCCAGCAGATAGCCGATGCAGGACCAGACGTTTTTGCCCTTGCCGGGTTCCTGTGGTGCAAGGCCGAGGTCGCGTAGCCGTTCTTCCAGCTGCAACATCCGAGGGCTGCTGTTCCAGATCACAACATGTTTCTGAGGCAAACGGTCAAAAAACGCTCTGGCGCTTTGGTATTGTTCTGCGTCGGCCTGATCGAGCCCGATGATGATGCGATGCAGGTAATTGACCTTGGACAGCTCGTCGATAATCCCTGCAAGGGCAGGGCCTTCCAGTTCAGAGTAGAGACAGGGCAGGATCAGTGTCACCTTGCGCGTTTCGGCAAAGACCGAGATTTCGTGCACCAGATGCTCGGCCGGGCGGCTTCGCAGGTTGTGAAGCGTGGTGATGTTTCCGTTTTGATGGAAGTCTGCCATTTGGGCTGCCTGTCTTGGTTAACTGTCTTTGTGATCAGCTGCGGTGAGGGTCAGAATGGCCTCGGCCCAGCCTTCGGGGCCTTCGCGTGTGGTTCTGAATATCCGCTGCTCGTCTTCGAGCGCCTGGGCCGGAATGGATGCACCATGCCGGTTTGCGACAACGACACCAGTGTCGGCGGCAAGGATCATTTCCAGATCGTTCGGTGCATCGCCAAGCGCGATGGTTCTTTCCGGTTTGAACAGGCGGATCACGTCGGACATGGCATCTGCTTTGGTCTTTCCAAACGACAAGGTGAGAAATCGACCGCCTTGCCTGGCCTTTAGACCGTACCGCCCGGCTTCGGAGATAAACGTACCTAGATCCTCTGGCGCGCCATCCCACACGCCCGGTTCGCTGAAATGCCGATCCTGGGCTTTCTCTGCCTCGACGAGATCAAGGCCGGTCCTGTCGCTCACCTCCTGCACGCTCATATCTGCGAAGCCGCGAAAGCCGGGTGGGAGGTGTTGCAGGATATTCAGAATGTTCAGATATTCGGATGGCCCGCCGGTTTCTGGGTGGCCCGTTGCCAGAATGCCAGCACCATTTTCAACTATCGACGGCATGTTCGAAAAGCCGATGTCTTGGCGCAAGCCAATAATCTCAGCAGCGGTTTTACTGCTGGCTAGCACGAGCCCCGCGCCAATGTCCCGAAGCCGGTTTAGTGCGGGTTGCGCGGCGTCCCAGCTATAGTCGTGATGGTTCAGCAGAGTACCATCGAGATCGGAGAAAACCAGAAGTGGCAGGCGTCGGGACATGGCTTCTGACTAGCATCCGAGATTGCGCGGCTACATCTCAAATCAGAAGAACATGCAGATTTAGTGTTTAAAAAATCAGCAGACAGGCAAGAACGATTAAGAATTAGGCAATTTAGACCGGTAAGTCCTGACTTAACCCACTCCCATGTGCACTGGACGCGCGGGAAAGGAAAACGGATAAAGCTAGGAAAGTGTATCCGGGCATCGAACTTTGTGCCCGTTCCGGATCACCTGCACGACAGCGCGAGCGAAGGAAGCCAACCATGCCCAGCAACGTAGAACCGAGCATCCGCCAGCTCAAAGCGCTTGAGGCGGTTGCCCGAACCGGCAGTTTCACGGCTGCGGCAGAAGAGTTGGGCGTCTCTCAACCCACGGTTTCTAACCTGATCGTCGCCTTGGAACGGCAAACCGAGTGTCGCTTTTTGCGGCGGGGCAACAAGGGTATTGAAACCACCGAAATGTTCGAAACACTGCGTCCGCAGATCAAGGCTCTGCTGGCGTTGAAGTCCGAGGTCGATCTGGCGATTGGCGCTCGGAAAGACCTGAAGTCGGGCAGTTTTTGGGTGGGCTATTCGACCTATCAGATCGCCATGCCACCTATTGCCCGATTTATCCAGACCCATCCGGGTATCACCCTGAATGCGCGTGCAATGGCTAGCCTTGACCTGTTGCCCTTGCTGCGCACCGGTGATCTGGATGTCGCCTTTGTCACCGCGCTCGAACCGCTGGAGACGATGCATTGCCAAAAGGTCGCCTCGTTTCGGATCGGCATAGTGGCCCAAAGCGAAGGTGCATTGCGAGACGTCGAGACCCTTAGTTGGGCGGATGTCGCGAAACTGAGACTGATACAGCGGGAGCCGAATGCCGGTACGCGTCAGATCTTCGAACGCGCAGCCTCAGAAGCTGGTATCGCGCCGGATACCATTCTAGGCCTCGGCTCCTGGGGGTCGATCACCTCTCTGGTCCGGGCTGGCGTGGGCGAAGGGGTAGGCTTCGAATCGGAGTTGGTGGCCGCAGATAAGGATCTGAAATTCATCCCGATTAACGATCAAAAACTAAGCGCTCATCAGTTTTTGGTTTCGATGCCTGCGATGGCTGCGTCGGCCACCGTCCGGCAATTCTATGAAATTACTCAAGAAACTTTGGCGAGCGTTCACGAATAGGAGTGACATAGTTTAAAGCTATAAACTCTTACTCATTATTAAATTGTTACAATGGCCCCTTAACCGGATCGTCGAACAAACCTGGAGGTTGTCATGACGATCCGTCATATCCTGATGTCCACTGCCGCAACAATGATTGCGGTTCCCGCGCTTGCAAATTGCCCGGTCGCCACCGTCGCTGATCCAATGGGGCTGGAGCCCGCGTTCCCGCAGCAGTTGGAACTGGCCGAGCTGCAATCGGCCGCATCCTGCACCCTGGAATTCTCGGAAAACCCCGCGATTGCCGACCTGAACGGCAAAATTCTGGGCAACGCCGACCTGGCCGCTGTCGCAGACCGTTTGCCGACCGAGCCTCTGGTCGTGATGCCCTATGAGAGCATCGGCCAGTATGGCGGCGCGATCACCGGTATCTCGAAAGCGACCGAGTCGGGCACGTCGGACCTTCTATCCGTGCGCCATGTGAACTTTGTTCGCTATGCGGATGACTTGCAGACGGTTGTGCCCAACGTCGCCAAGGCTTGGGACTGGAACGAAGACAAAACCGCTCTGACGATCACGCTGCGTGAAGGTCACAAATGGTCTGACGGTGAACCTTTCACCGCCGAAGACGTTGCCTTCTGGTACAATGATCTGCTGCTGAACACCGACATTCTGGAAAAAACCCCGGATCGCTGGCTGTTTGCAGGCGAGCCGATCAAGGTTGAGGCGGTTGATGATGTGACCGTCCGCATGACCTTCCCGGTGCCGACGCCGGGCATTCTGAACCGTTTTGCCGTCGATTATGGCCAGCCGTTCCAGCCTAAGCATTTTCTGGGTCAGTTCATGCCCAAATACAACGAAAACGCCGATGCGCTGGCGCAGGAATACGGTTTCGCCAACGGCGCCGAAGCGGTTGATTTCTACTACGGCGGCTCGGATTGGAAAGACGTTCCCTCGCCGCTGCTGAAAGACGCCGACAAAGCCGCTGCCATTGGCCGTGCGGTTGTGCCGACCCTGGAAAGCCACATCGTTGTCGAAGAGACCTCGGAAGGTCGCAAACTGGTGGCGAACCCCTATTTCCACCAGGTCGACACTGCGGGCAACCAGCTGCCCTATATCAACGAAATCGTTGAGAGCTATGTCGGCGACAAGGAAGTTCAGAACCTTAAGGTCATGAACGGAGAGGTTGTCTGGAAACAGCAGGCGATCTTCCTGGAAGACTTCCCGCTGCTGAAAGAGAACGAAGGCAAAGGCGGCTACACGATCCAGTTCGCGCCGACACTGGGTGAAAACGTGTTCTTCTCGTTCAACCGCACCCATAACGACGAGGTGCTGCGCGAAATCTTCAACGATGTACGCTTCAACCGTGCCATGTCGTTGGCGATGAACCGTGATGAAATCAACGAGATCGTCTATCTGGGTCAGGGTACTCCGATGCAAGGTGTTCCGGCCGAGCCCAAGACCGTGTCGTTCATCTCGGATGACGTGCTGAACAAGGACATCGCCTATGACGTCGAGGGCGCCAAGGCCCTTCTGGCCGAAATGGGCCTGAGCGACAGCGACGGCGACGGCACGTTGGAGCGCCCGGACGGCAAGCCTCTGGTCATTCGCCTGGTCTATTCCTCGCAGGGTGTGCCAGTGAAAATGATGGAGCTGGTGCGGGATTACTGGACCGCAGTGGGCGTGCGCGTTGACCTGAAAGAGGTTACCTCGGACGAATACCGCGCATCGGGCAACAACAACGATCTGGACCTGACGACCTGGAAGTATGACGGCAACGCCGGCCCGACCATCTCGCAGGATACCACCGTTTTCGTGCCGCCCTTTGGTGACTTCTTCAACCCAGGCACCGGTGCCAAATGGGCCACATGGAAACAGACCGATGGTGCTGAAGGTGTTGAACCCCCGGCCGATATCCAGAAGCTGTGGGACCTGAGCGAGCGGTTCATCCAGGCTGAGTTCGGCTCGGACACCAGCAATGAAATCGGTGCGGAAATCGTTAAGATCCACACTGACAACATGCTGAAGATCGGCACCGTCGGTGACATCGTTGCCCCCTTCCTTTGGCGCAACGACCTGCAGAACGTCAAACCCATCAAGTCGAAAACCTACGACTTCTACTGGACCTATCCCTACCGCCCCTCGCAGTGGTGGCTGGAACAGTAACCCCCATGCGGGTTTGACATTTTCCTCCGGGGCGTTTGCAGCAGACGCCCCGGAGTTTTGCAGTCCAAGCTGCAATCTCGGGACAGACGCATGCTCAGATTCACCGCCGAACGATTAGTAGGAATGGCCATCACGATGCTTCTGGTGTCGATGATGGTATTCCTGATCATGGAAATCCCGCCCGGAGACTACGCGGACCGCTACGCGTTCCGGAAATACTCGGGCACCGGGGTCAACGTAACCGAGGCCGATGTGCAGGCCATCCGTCAAGAGCTGGGTTTGGACAAGCCGATGTTGCTTCGGTATTTCGACTGGATTGGCGGTATCGTTCTGCGCTGGGATTTCGGGCAGGCATTTGCCTTTGAAACCTCGGTCACCAAGGTGATCGGTGACAAGGTTTGGCTGACCGCAGGCATCCTGTTCGCAACGCTTATCCTGACCTATCTGATCTCGATCCCGGTTGGGATCTACGCGGCCGTGCGGCGCGGCTCGGCCATTGACTACGGTCTGACGATTTTCTCGTATCTGGGCCTCGCGCTGCCGAACTTTCTGCTGGCGCTGGTCATGCTGTATTTCGCCAACCGTTGGTTCGGGGCGGATATCGGCGGGTTGTTCTCGGCCCAGTATCAGGACGCGCCTTGGAGCGTGGCCAAGGTCTGGGATATGCTCAAACACCTGTGGTTGCCTGCGGTAGTTCTGGCCTGGTCGGCGGTCGCCTACCAAATCCAGACCGTGCGCGCGACCATGTCGGATGAGCTGAACAAGCTGTCCGTCACCGCAGCCCGCGCGCGCGGTGTGCCCGAGCGGAAGCTGCTGATCAAATACCCGGCCCGTATCGCGATCAACCCGGTCGTTTCGACCATCGGGTTTGACGTGAACCGGATCTTTTCCGAGCTGCCGATCGTGGCCGTGGTTCTGGGCTTGACCGAGCTGGGCGAGCTGTTGCTGAAAGCGTATCTCGACCTCGACATGAACGTGGCGGGTGCGATCCTGCTGATGCTGACCTTTGCCATCGTGTTCATGAATTTCCTTTCCGATCTGCTGTTGGCGTGGCTTGACCCGCGCATCAAGCTGGGGGCGTGACATGACCGATATGACAGATCCCGAAATGACCCCGGCCCAGCGTCGGGCTGCGGAAAAAGAACGTCAGCAGCTGCTGAAATACTACTCGGCCTCGCAATGGACCCTGATCTGGTGGCGCTTCAAAAAGCACCGCGCTGCGATGTATGCCTCGATCGTGCTGGGGCTGATGGCGCTGGCCGGTTTGTTTGCCGAGATCGTCGCGCCCTTTGGCCCGGTCACGCGCGATACCTCTTTTATCGAAGGACCGCCGCAAATCCCGCGCTTTTGCGATGACAACGGATGCTCTGTCGTGCCCTTTATCAACGGCACCAAGACCGAGCGTGATCCGGTGACCCTGCGGGCCGTCTCGGTGCCCGATCCCGACGTGCGCAACTATCTGGGGCTGTTCGTCAAAGGAGAACCGGTCAAGGTTCTGGGCTTTATCCCAACCGACCGCCACCTGATCGGCTTGCAGAACCCGGACGCCAAGATCCATTTCTGGGGCACGGATGATCTGGGACGGGATGTGTTCTCGCGCACCATCTATGCCACGCGGACGTCACTTTCGATTGGTGTGATCGGGGTGCTGATCTCATTTGTACTGGCGCTGATCATCGGCGGGACTGCCGGGTATTTCAGCGGCCTCATCGATAACGTCATCCAGCGCGTGACCGAGGTGATCCGCGTTGTACCCATCATCCCGCTTTACATGGGACTGGCCGCCGCCATGCCGAAGGAGTGGTCGACCACGCAGGTCTATTTCGCGATGACGTTGATCTTGGGCCTGTTCGGCTGGCCGACACTGGCGCGGCGCATCCGGTCGCAGCTTCTGTCGATCCGGAACGAAGACTATGTGGTTGCGGCTCGACTGGCCGGCGCGCGCCCCAAGCGCATCATCGGTCAGCACATGCTGCCTAGCTTCACCAGCTTCATCATCGTCGATCTGGTGATCTCGTTCCCCTACATGATCCTGTCGGAAACCGCGCTGTCCTTTGTTGGCCTCGGCCTGCGCCCGCCGTCGGTCTCGTGGGGCGTTCTGCTGCAACAGGCGCAATCGGTCCGTGCGATCGAGCAAACCCCTTGGCTGTTCATTCCTGCTGTGTTCGTGGTGGTAGCCGTTCTGGCTTTCACCGTGATCGGCGACGGGCTGCGCGACGCGGCTGACCCTTATGCGGAGGCGAAGTGATGGCAAACATCCTCGACGTCAAAAACCTGACCCTGTCTTTCCGCACAGATGAAGGGCTGATCCAGCCGGTTCGCGATGTCTCGTTCTCGCTAGAGAAGGGCAAGACGCTGGGCATCGTGGGCGAAAGCGGCTCGGGCAAATCTGTGTCGACCAAGGCGGTGATGCAGCTGCTGCCCGGCATTGCCAGCATCGATCAGCGGTCCGAGATCAACTACGTCATGAAGGACGGCAAATCCGTCGACCTGGCCAAGGTGCGCCCCCATGACCCACGCATGGGCGTGATCCGCGGCGGTGAGATCGGGATGATCTTTCAGGAGCCGATGGCCAGCTTTTCGCCGATCTACACCATCGGCAACCAGATCATTGAAGCGATCCAGCTGCATCGCGGGCTGAACAAACGGCAGGCCCGCGAGCTTGCGATTGAGATGCTGGACAAGATGGGTATCACCAACCCCTCTGCCCGCGTGGATCAATTCCCGCATGAGATGTCGGGTGGCATGCGCCAACGGGCCATGATTGCTCTGGCACTCTCAGCCGGTCCGCAGCTGCTGATCGCGGATGAGCCGACGACCGCGCTGGACGTGACCATTCAGGCTCAGGTTCTGCAACTGATGCGTGATCTGCAGGCTGAGCTGGGCATGAGCATGATTTTCATCACCCACGATCTGGGTGTGGTGGCCCAAGTCGCGGATGACATCGCGGTGATGTATAAGGGCGAGATTGTCGAGCGAGGCACCGTGCGCGAGGTCATCAACAATCCGCAACAGGCCTATACCCAGCGCTTGCTAGACGCGGTTCCGCGGCTGGACAAGGTCGTCCCGCCCGCGCCGTTGAAGAAGAGCAAAAAGCTGATTGACGTCAACAATCTGGGCGTCGAATTCGAGGTGAGAAAGAAGAAGCTGTTCCGAACCGAGGTTGAAACGGTCCGCGCGGTTAGTGACATCACTTTCGACATCCTCAAGGGCGAAACCGTGGGCCTCGTCGGCGAAAGCGGATCAGGCAAAACCACCGTTGGGCGCGCGATGCTGCGCGCCATTGATCCCAGCGAAGGCGAGGTGATCTTTCACCGAAAGAAAAAGGGCGATATCGACCTTGCCCACGCGTCCGAGGCCGAACTTCGCGCTGTTCGCAGCAAGATCAACATGGCGTTCCATGAAGGCCCGGTCCAGTTGCACACCCTTGGTGGCAACCTGTTGCGCAGCTTCCGCCCGGAAATGAGCCTTGTTTTTCAGGACCCGTATTCTTCCCTGAACCCGCGCATGACGGTGCGGGATATCATAGCCGAACCGCTGGTCGCCTCGGGTCTGATGACAGACCGGGACCAGATTGACGAACGGGTGCGCGAGATCGCGGCGCGTTGCAAGATCGACCTGGAGCATCTGCGGCGCTTCCCGCATGCGTTCTCCGGCGGCCAGCGGCAACGGATCTGCATTGCGCGCGCGCTGGTGTCCAAGCCCAAATTTGTTGTCTGCGACGAATGCGTCTCGGCGCTGGACGTGTCGATTCAGGCCGAGATCGTCGCGCTTTTGAAGGACGTGCAGGCCGAACTGGGTGTCAGCTTCCTGTTCATCGCGCATGACCTGGCGGTGGTCGCGCAAATCTCGCACCGGGTGGCGGTGATGTATCGGGGGCGGTTCATGGAATATGGCCCGACCGACAAGATCTTTTTCAACCCGCGGCACCCTTACACCAAGGCGTTGCTGTCCGCTGTCCCACACCCTGATCCTGACGCCGAATTCAAACCGATCCGCTTTGAGGGCAACATGATCCATCCCGTTGCCTCCTCTGGCCCGGAAGGGGTGTCGCTGCGCATCCCGGATCAGCCCTCGGACGAGTCGATCCAGCTGGTGGAAGTGGATGAGGGGCATTTCGTGGCCTGCCATCTGGATCAGCACGTGACCACGGAAAGGACCAAGGCGCTGGAGCCTGCTTAGTCGGTCGAAACACCCTTGCGGGGATCACTGGAAAACTGTAGCCGAGACATAGCTCAAAACTATGTTATGGCACCCTTCATATAGAAGATGAATGACATGATTGATCACAACCAAAAACTGCCCTCGCCGCATTTCGGTGAACCGTATCTGTTGACTCCGGGCCCATTGACCACGTCGCTGCCGGTGAAAGAAGCGATGCTGCGTGACTGGGGCAGTTGGGATGCCGATTTTCGCGCCATGACGGCTGAGTTGCGTCGCCGCCTGTTGGATATTCTGGGGCAGGACAAAGACCGCTATGATTGTGTGCCTTTGCAGGGCAGCGGCTCTTACGTGGTCGAGGCGATGCTGGGTAGCTTTGTGCCCAGGGACGGCAAAGTGCTGGTGTTGTGCAACGGCGCCTATGGCAAACGGGCGGTACAAACGCTGGGCTATCTTGGCCGTGACTTCGCTGTGATCGACATGGGTGACTATCTGCCCCCGCGCGGGGATCAGGTGGCAGAGGCGCTGCGGGCCGACCCTGCGATCACGCACGTGCTGGCCATCCATTGCGAAACCAGCTCGGGCATCCTCAACCCGCTGCAAGAGATCTCGGATGCAACGCAAGCGGCGGGTCGAAAGCTTCTGGTCGATTCCATGTCGGCCTTCGGTGCTGTCCCGCTCGAGCCGCATGTGATCCCGTTTCAGGCTATGGTCAGCTCGGCCAACAAATGCATCGAGGGCGTGCCGGGCTTTGGGTTCGTGATCGCTGAAACAGACGCGATCAAGGCGGCGGAAGGCAACAGCCATTCGCTCAGCCTGGATGTTCACGCCCAATGGGCCGCGATGGAGAAAACAGGCCAGTGGCGCTTTACCCCGCCCACGCATGTAGTTGCGTCCTTCATCGAAGCGCTGCGCGCGCATGAGGCCGAGGGGGGCGTTGCCGCACGGGGCGCGCGGTATCTTGAAAACCGCAAGACGCTGGTCAAAGGGATGCGTGAACTGGGCTTTGTCACGTTGCTGGACGATGAGTGGCTGTCGCCGATCATCACCACTTTCTTCTGCCCGGATCACCCCCGTTTTGCGTTTCCGGATTTCTATAACCGCATGAAAGCGCGCGGATTTATCCTGTATCCCGGCAAACTCACAGCAGCCGAAAGCTTCCGGATTGGCCACATCGGACAGGTCGATGCGCATGTGATGCAAGCCGTCGTTGCCACCGCAGCCGAGGTGCTGCGTGACATGGGGGTCGACAGTGCCAGCCCCTCGGACGAAACACTCAAACAGAAACAGGTTGAACCTGCCTGACGAAAGGAAAGACAATGAGCAAATTCAAAGCCGCCGTGTTTGATTGGGCGGGGACAATGGTCGATTTCGGATCATTCGCGCCGATGGGCGTGTTTGTGAAGGCCTTCGCCAAGTTCGATATCGAAGCCACGATCGAACAGGCCCGCGCACCGATGGGCGCGCCTAAATGGGATCACATCCGCACCATGATGGACATGCCCGAAATCGCCGCTCAGTGGGAGGCGAAATATGGCAATGCGCCAACCGATCAGGATGTCGACAAGGTCTATGAGATCTTTGTGCCGATGAACGAAAAAGTCGCCGCCGACTACGCGGATCTGGTTCCGGGAGGCAAAGCTGCGATTGACGATCTGCGGTCCATGGGCCTCAAGATCGGATCGACCACGGGATATACCCGCTCAATCATGGAGAACGTCCTGCCGGTTGCCGCCGCTCAGGGCTATGAGCCGGACAACCTGGTCTGTTCCGACGACCTGCCCGAAGGCCGCCCCGGTCCGCTGGGCATGTATAAATGCATGGTCGATCTGGTGGCCTATCCACCTGCGGCGATCATCAAGGTCGATGACACCGAACCGGGAATCAAAGAGGGTGTCGCCGCTGGTTGTCTGACCGTGGGCGTATCTCTGTCCGGCAATGCTGTGGGCAAAACACCGGAGGAACTGGCTGCACTGTCGGCGGAGGAGGTTGACGCGCTGCGCCAGCACGCGACCAAAATCCTGAAGGACGCTGGTGCGGACTATGTGATCGACACGGTTGCCGATCTGCCCGCGCTGATCCGTGGACTGGACGGCGTAGAGGCCTGACCCCATGCTGAAGAAGGCTCCGCGCAATTTTCTGTTCATCGTCATCGATCAGTTCCGCGCGGACCTTCTGACGGGCGCTTTGGGCCAGTATGTGCCGCTGCCCAACATTCGCGCTCTGGCCGCGCAATCGGTGCATTTCCGCAACCATCATACGGTTGTGGTGCCTTGCGGTCCGGCCCGTGCAAGCTTGCTCACGGGCCAATACGCCATGCACCATGGATCGGTTCAGAACGGCGTTCCGCTGCGGCGCGATATCCCCAACCTTGCAACGGCGCTGCGCTCCATCGGGCGAGAGCTGTTGCTGTTCGGCTATACGGATACGCAGCCTGATCCCAGAGGCTTGCACCCGAATGACCCGGCGCATCTGTCCTACACAGGGCCGATTCCGGGGATCACCGAGGTCACCGAGATGCGCGAGGAAGCGTGGGAGTGGCTCGCCCATCTCAGATCGCGTGGCTATGACGTGCCGGATGCGAGCGACCTGAATGCGCTCTACAAACCTCAGAACGACATTCTCGGAGGGCCAGCGCTCTATGAGGCGCAGGACAGTGATACCGCGTACCTGACCGATCGGGTTTTAGCGCATCTTGACGTTCGCAAATCACAGCCATGGTCTGCCATGGTCACCTATATCCGGCCGCATCCCCCGTTTGTTGCCCCTGCGCCGTATAACGATTTGATCAACCCACAGGACATCCCGCCACCGGTTGAGGCCACTTTTGAGCATCCGTTCTTTGAAGCCTATCATTCCCGCCCAAGCGGCACGGATATGTTCTGGGGTTTTGACGGACAGCAAGATGCCATGACGCCGGAGCAGATCGCGCTTTGCCGATCCACCTACCTTGGGCTTGCTGCTGAAGTTGATCATCACATCGGTCGGATTTTTGAATGGTTGCGAAATGTGGGTCAGTTGGACGACACGCTGATCGTGTTGACTGCTGATCACGGAGAGATGCTGGGCGATCTTGGTCTTTGGGGAAAACAGACCCCGTTCCGCGCTGCGTCCCACGTGCCCCTGATGATCGGGCATCCGGATCTTGAGCCTGAAGATATCGACGCATTGACCCAGTCGATTGACGTGGCCCCGACGGTTCTGTCGGCGCTTGGAGCTGCACCGCCCTCCGAGATGCAGGGCTGTAACCTCTTGGCGCCCGACCGACCCTACGGGCACGAGGCCATGGTCGAGCTTGAGCTTGGATCAGAGAACGGCAAGGGGCGCTTTGAAACCGCATGGCAATGCCCGCCCGATCATTTCCGCGCCCTTGCGTTTGAGAAAGACGGATATCGGCTTGCGCATTTCGCAACGGATATCGAGCCGATGCTGTTTGATGTCGAAAACGATCCCGATTGCACCCGGAATCTCGCGCGGGAAGATCTGCCCCGACTGCATCACCTGCGGGCTGAGGTGCTGTCACACAGAATGAGAAAAGGCTCGGTCTGAGGTGACCTCAGGACCTGACCCCCGAAGCTCAATACGGTTGAAAAAGTAAAGAAATTAACTCTGAGGTGGGGAACTCCGGAGTTTTTCAGAGATGCTTGCCGCAGTCTCAACAACTGACGCAGCCAAGGTTTCAAGCTTGTTGTCGGGGAATCTGGTGATGGGCCCAGATACTGAAACGCCAGCGACGACATTCTCCAACGAGTCGAAGACAGGCGCTGCGATACAGCGCAGGCCTGGAAAACGCTCTTCATCGTCGATTGCCCATCCTCTTTGCCGGGATATCTGCAGCTCGTCTTTGAGCCGTTGTTTGTCCGTAATCGAGTTGGGAGTCTGCTGGACCAGTGTCAGAGGGGCCAATAGCTTTTCCAGCGCTGCCTCGTCCATATGCGCCATGATGGCTTTGCCGACACCGGATGTGTGAAAGTAAGCTGCGGTTCCGTTCTTGATCGAGGCGCGGATCGGATTTTCGGATTCGACCTGGATCAGGTAAAGCAGCTGCCCACCTTCCTCGATGGCAAGGTTCACGGTCTCTCCGGTTTCCTTGGACAGCTTGCGCATCGCGGCTGGTGCGACCTCCAGCAGATTCGAGGTTTCCTCGAACGTGTTGCCGATCCGATAGGCCTGCGGTCCGACGCGCCACTTACCATGTTCGGCATCGTTAACCACCATGCCTCGCTGATGGAGCGTGGTCAGAAGCCGGTGCGCCGTTGCCGTTGGAATACCTGTCGTTCTTGCAATGTCGACAAGCGTCGCGCCCCGGGCATCTGCGACGGCAATCAGGACACGAATCCCACGATCCAGAGCCCCGACCGGAGAACCTGCGGGCTTTTCTTCATTCGCTTTCAGGCGCGGGCGCCCGCGTCTTGCAACTGTCTTTGGTTCGTTCATTTTTGGTGCGTTTGTCATCTGACTTGTAGTGAAAAGAGTCTAGCTTGTTCGCAAGTTCAAAAAAATGAAAATAATAAATAAAGCAAAAACAATATATTGCGTATATTTTGACGCCAAAAATGAAAGAGTTTCCAAAATATTTTGAAAAATTGCGAATCTGGCTTATCGTAGATTCTATCCGCTGGAGGGCGGGTTTGGTGCCAATGCCGAAGGGATATCGGCGACGGCCCAGTCTAGGGAGGAAACATGACAAAATCTTTGAACCGCAGAAACTTTCTGCGTGGGTCCGCTGTTGTAGGTGCTGGTGCGCTTGCTGCTCCGGCTGTCCATGCGCAGGAAGGAACGACAATGAAGATGCAGGCAGCCTGGGGCGGCGGCATCTTTCTTGAGAACGCGCAATCCTACGTCAACCGCGTCAATGAAATGTCCGGTGGCAAACTGACGATCGAACTTCTGCCTGTGAATTCGGTCGTAAAAACCAGCCAGATGCAGGACGCGGTCCACCGCGGCGTTCTGGACGCGGCGCATTACGTTCCGGCCTACTGGTACTCGAAATCCAAGACGGCATCGCTGTTCGGAACGGGTCCGTGCTTTGGCTGGTCCAGCCAAGAGGTTCTGGGCTGGGTGAACTATGGCGGCGGTCAGGAACTGTTTGACGAGCTGATGGGCATCCTTGGCCTGAACGTTGTGTCCTTCTTCAACTCGCCCATGCCCGCACAGCCACTGGGTTGGTTCAAAGAGGAAATCACAAGCTCGGATCAGATGAACGGTCTGAAATACCGTACAGTTGGTCTTGCGGCAGATGTTCTGCTTGAGATGGGCATGTCCGTTGTGCAGCTGCCCGGGGGCGAGATCCAGCCCGCGATGAAGTCCGGCCTGATTGATGCGGCCGAGTTCAACAACCCCACATCCGACCGCGACTTTGGTATGCAGGACGTGTCCAAACACTATCATCTGGCCTCGTTCCACCAGAGCCAGGAGTTCTTCGAGGTCACGTTCAACAAAGACAAGTTCAACGCGCTTGCGCCCGAGCTTCAGGCGATCCTGAAATACGCGTCCGAGGCCGAGAACTCGAACTTCTACTGGAACAACACCAAGCGCTACGCTGACGATCTGGTGACGCTGGCCGAAGAGCAGGGTGTCAACGTGTATCGCACGCCTGACAGCGTGATGCAGGCCCAGCTCGAGGCTTGGGATGTTGTGGTCGAAAGGATCTCGAACGAAGATCCGTTCTTTGCCAAGGTTGTCGACAGCCAGAAGGCCTATGCGAAGACTGTCATGAACTACCTCAATCTCAACCAGCCTGACTACAAGCTGGCGTATAAGCACTACTTCGGCTGAGGCCTGACACTCTTTGAAAACGGAAGGTCGCGCCGGCGCGCGGCTTTCTGAACTGCGGGCGGAACAGGCGAGGAACTGACCTTGATCAAGACAATCCACGCCATCGAAGGGCTAAGCCAATGGGTCGGCAAAGCCTTCGGTTGGTGCATCCTAATTCTGACACTTTCGGTGTCCTACGAAGTGTTCGTCCGGTACGTGCTGAACAAGCCGACCGTCTGGGCGTTCGATATGATGGTACAGATGTATGGCGCCTTGTTCCTGATGGCCGGGGCCTATGCGCTGGCGCAAGACGCGCATGTGCGCGGTGACGTGCTGTACCGCCTTTTCTCGGTCCGCTGGCAGGCGCGGGTCGATTTCGTTCTGTATATTATCTTTTTCTTTCCCGGCATGTTTGCCCTGTTCTGGTACGGCTGGGAAATCGCCAAGGACAGCTGGCGCTATGAAGAAGTCAGCTGGAACAGCCCCGCCAGAATTCAGATTTATTTCTTCAAAACTCTGATCCCCGTCGCCGGTGTCTTGCTGATGCTGCAAGGGCTTGCCGAGATGGCAAGATGCTGGCTGGCGATGCGAAATGGCGTCTGGCTCGACCGTCTGGATGACGTACGTGAGACCGAAGACATGCTGATGGAATCAACCGTCGACCGAATTCATACAACAGGCACCAAGCAAGGAGGTCGCAGCGATGACTGATCCACAAGTCGCCATCCTGATGCTCAGCCTCTTTATTGTGCTGGTTCTGTTGGGCTTTCCGATTGCGTTCACACTGCTCGCCATGGGTGTCGCGTTCGGGTATTATGCCTACTACCAGTCCGCGCCCGAGAGCATTGCGGACATCTTCAACAACAACATCTTCTACCTGCTGAACCAGAACACCTATTCGGTGATGGAGAATGACACGCTTGTTGCCATCCCCTTGTTCCTGTTCATGGGCTACGTGGTCGAAAGGGCGAACATCGTCGACCGGTTGTTCTTTTCGCTCTACATGGCGGCCCGCAACTTGCCCGGATCTCTGGCGATCGCGGCGCTGCTAACGTGTGCGGTTTTCTCGACAGCGTCGGGGATTGTGGGCGCCGTTGTCACCCTGATGGGATTGCTGGCCTATCCGGCAATGGCCAACGCGGGGTATCAGCGCAGTTTTGCCTCGGGCGTGATCTGCGCCGGTGGCACGTTGGGCATCCTGATCCCACCGTCGATCATGTTGATCGTCTACGCCGCCATTGCCGAGCTTTCTCCGCTGCGCCTCTATGCAGCGGCGGTCTTTCCGGGCCTCATGCTGGCGGGTCTCTACATTGTCTACGTCATGGTGCGTGTCTGGCTGAACCCGTCGCTGGCCCCCAAGCCGCAGGAGGATGATGTTCCGCCAAAACGGCAGATCTACATGGACCTGCTGATCTCGTTCGTGCCGTTGACCGTTTTGATCCTGCTGGTGCTTGGCTCAATCCTCGGCGGTCTTGCAACGCCGGCCGAAGCGGCGGCGATGGGTGCCTTGGGCGGGCTTGTGCTGGCAGTGCTCTACCGGTCGCTCACCTGGGACAAGGTCAAGCAAAGTGTCTTCCTCACGGCCAAGGCCACCGCCATGGTGTGCTGGTTATTCGTGGGCTCGTGGACCTTTGCGTCGATCTTTTCATATCTCGGCGGGCATGACGTGATCGAGCATTGGGTTGTTGGGATGAACCTTCAGCCCTGGCAGTTCCTTGTGCTTGCGCAGTTGATCATCTTCCTGCTGGGCTGGCCGCTTGAATGGTCCGAGATTCTGATCATCTTCGTGCCGATCTTCCTGCCCATGCTCGAGACGTTTGGCGTCAACCCGTATTTCTTCGCGATGCTGGTAGCTCTGAACTTGCAGACTTCATTCCTGACACCACCGATGGCCATGTCGGCCTACTATTTGAAGGGGGTCCTAAAGAACCAGATCCAGCTGATGGAGATCTTCCGAGGTCTGATGCCCTATCTGGCCATCGTGATCCTGTGCATGGTGCTGATGTATCAGTTCCCGGGCATCGCGCTGTGGCTGCCTGACTACCTGTTCGGGGTCTGGGTGCCATGACCAAACACGATCTGTCATTGTTCTCGGCGGTTCAATCCGCCGAGGGCATTCGGGACGGGCGTATCTTGTCCGAAGCACTGGTTGAGGACTGTCTCAAACGCATCGAAGAGACCGACAGCACCATCCGCGCCTGGGCTTACCTGGATGCGGGCGTTGCGCTGGATCAGGCGCGCGAGCTGGATCGCATTCGCAAGGCAGGACGAGCGACTGGCCCCTTGCACGGGGTGCCCGTGGGGCTGAAGGACATTGTCGACACAAAAGACATGCCCACACAGAGGGGCACACCGATCTTTTCGGGTCGACAGCCGGAGGCAGATGCTAGGCTCGTAGAATGCCTGCGCGAGGCCGGCGCCGTTATCATGGGCAAGACCAAGACGACCGAGCTTGCCTTTATGCATCCGACCGAAACCACCAACCCTTTTGATGCGACCAGAACACCAGGGGGGTCGTCCAGCGGATCGGCCGCTGCCGTTGCCGCCAGACATGTGCCTCTGGCCATCGGCACACAGACCGGGGGTTCGGTTATCCGCCCGGCCTCTTACTGCGGTGCCTATGGTTTCAAACCCACGCGCGGAATGATCTCGCGACATGGGGTTTTCAGAACCTCGGTTTCTTTGGACCATGTTGGGGGTTTCGCCAACGCGCTGGAAGACATCGCTTTGTTGACAAATGTGGTGTCTAGATATGACCAGCGCGATCCCGCCAGCTTTGCCCGGCCGCGAGCGGATATGCTGTCCGGCGCGCAGGCGGATGTTCCGGTCGAACCGAACATTGCCTGGCTTGATTTTCCCTTCAACGATCGCCTTGATGAGGATGCACTTGAGGGGCTGAACGCCGTTATCGAGGGGCTTGGTGGAAGGGTCGAGCGTTTTTCGGTATCGTCGCAACTGGCCGATCTGATCACCGTTCACAAAACGATCTATGACTACGAAATTCGCCAAAACATGGTCGAAATCTCGAATGCGTATTGGCCGGAACTCAGCCCCGAGATGCAATCCGCAATAACCCGTGGAGGAGATATCAGCGAGGCCGAATATGAAGACGCCTTGGCCGTCATGGCGTCCGCTCAGGGCTTCTTTGCCGAGTATTTCAATGAATTCGACGCAATCCTGGCCCCGGCAGCAACCGGCGAAGCCGTTCCGCTGAGCGCGGGCCATACCGGAGATTCCGTTTTCTGCCTCACCTGGACGCTGGCAGGTTTGCCCTGCCTCACGCTGCCTTTGTTGGTGGGGCAGAATGACCTGCCCATTGGTGTCCAGTTGATCGGCGCGATCGAAGAAGACGACCGGCTTTTTCGGACAGCTGCATGGGTTCAAAGAACCCTCAAAACGCAAGAATAAAAGGGAGAGTAATCCTATGTCACGACTGACAAATATTCTCATGGGCCTCATCGGCACCGGCCTGATGATGGTGTTCGTTCTCGGCCTTGCCCACAGTATCTCGACCGGTTTCGCCGGGTTCTGGGGCGGGTTTCCGTTCTTGTGTATTGCGGTCTTCGTCATAGCCCTTGCGCTGTACAATTTCTGGGAAGACGCGATCAAAAAGGACTGACCCCATGAGCGATAGACCCGTTCTCTGGCTACCGCGTCGGGTGTCCGATGCCACGATTGCGCGCGCGCGACAAGGCTATGACGTAATCCTGAACGAGGCCGACACGCCGGGCACGGCGGACGAGATCATCGCCATGAGCGCGAAGGTCGACGCGATGATGCCGTGTCACTCGGAACATTTCTCGGCTGAGGTCGTCTCAAAGCTTGCTCCACGGCTGAAGATTGTGGCGAACCATTCAGTGGGCGTAGATCACTGCGACCTTCCGGCGCTGGCGGCGAAGGGGATTGTCGTGACAAACACGCCTGACGTCCTGTCGGACGCCACGGCTGAGCTTGCGATGTTGCTGATGCTGGGTGCCGCGCGGCATGCGGTCCGAGGGGACCGCCTGATGCGTACCGGTGCTTGGGACAGCTGGAGCCCGTCCTTCATGGTCGGCAAACAGCTCACTGGCGCTCGGCTTGGGATTGTCGGTATGGGTCGTGTGGGCCGCGCATTCGCAGAAAAGGCGCGCGGTTTTGATATGGAGATTCACTACTTCAACCGCAGCCGCCTGTCACCTGAACAAGAGCAAGGCGCGACATATCACGACGGCATCGACACGTTGTTGACGGTCGCGGATTTCCTGTCGCTGCATTGTCCCGCAACACCGGAAACCGTGAACCTGATGGATGCTGAAAACCTGGCAAAGCTGCCTGACGGCGCGGTTCTGGTGAACTCGGCAAGGGGTGCGCTTGTTGACGAAGACGCGCTGCTGCACGCGATCGAAAGCGGCAAGCTGGCTGCTGCCGGGCTTGATTGCTTCAAGACTGAACCGGGTGGAAACCCAAAATTTGCAGCGCATGAAAACATCTTCATGTTGCCGCATATCGGCAGCGCCACAACCAAAACCCGAGACGCGATGGGCTTTCGCGCCTTGGACAATCTGGATGCCTTTTTTGCGGGTCAAACACCGCGAGACCTTTTGTAGTAGAGGACATAAGTAATGGCTAAACTTGCTTTTCTCGGCCTGGGTGTAATGGGCTATCCGATGGCAGGCCACTTGCAGGCCGCAGGCCACGACGTGACGGTTTTCAACCGGACGGCAGCCAAAGCCGAAGCCTGGGTTGCCGAACATGGTGGCTCTATGGCCGCAACCCCGCGCGAGGCGGCCGAGGGGGCAGAATTTGTCATGACCTGTGTGGGGAATGACGATGACCTGCGCAGCGTTTGCACGGGTGCGGACGGAGCGTTCTCCGGGATGTCGCAAAGCACCACGCTCGTGGACCACACAACCGTTTCGGCGAAAGTCACGCGCGAGTTGTATGCGGCGGCAAAGGATCAGGGCTTGGGCTTTGTGGACGCGCCGATTTCGGGCGGTCAGGCCGGGGCCGAGAACGGTGTCCTTTCGATCATGTGCGGCGGGGATCAGTCTGTATACGATGCGGCCGAGCCGATCATGCAGGTCTATTCGAAGATCTGTCGTCGGATTGGCGAAAGCGGTGCGGGTCAGATGACGAAGATGAGCAACCAGATTGCGATCGCCGGTCTGGTTCAGGGCTTGAGCGAGGCCCTGCATTTCGCCGAGAAAGCGGGTCTGGACGGGCGCGCGGTCGTCGAGGTTATCAGTCAGGGCGCAGCCGGAAGCTGGCAGATGGCGAACAGGTATGAGACGATGCTGGACGACCATTTTGACCACGGGTTTGCCGTAGATTGGATGCGCAAAGATCTGGGGATTTGTCTTGATACTGCAAATGAAACTGGGGCGAGCCTTCCGGTGACTGCGCTGGTCGATCAGTTTTACAAGGACGTGCAGAAACTCGGCGGTGGCCGCTGGGATACCTCGTCTTTGCTAAAAAGACTTCGGGCCTTGGATTGAACAACACGCCTCCGATTTCCACGCCTCCCGGCTGAGCGCTTGCAAAGCAAAGCGAGGTAGGGCGGCGATTTACCTGACACGCAGTTCAAGCGCCAGATGGTTCGTTAGCCCAGGCGCTTTTTGAACCTCAGCGTTGCTGCCAGCAATCCGAAAATGGCAAAGCCGATCATCCACAGGATCTCCGAGCGCAGATCATAGAGAGAGGCATCGCGCAGAACCACGCCCCGGATCATTTCCATGAAATGCGTGGCCGGCAACACCTGTGCGATGATCTGAACCGGTTGAGGCATGCCGTCGAACGGAAACATGAACCCGGACATCAGGATGGACGGCAGCAGGATAAAGAGGGTCATCTGCATCGACTGAAGCTGGTTCTGGGCCAGCGTGGAAATCACCAGCCCCAGCGAGAGGCTGGCGATGATGAACAGCAGCGTCACCACCAGCAATGTGCCCAGCCCTCCGTTAGTGGGGACGTCAAACAGAAGATGCCCGAGCCCCAGAATGATCGCGACCTGGATCAGGCCCAGAAAGATGTAGGGAATGATCTTGCCCAGCATCAACTCGATCGACTTGATCGGCGTGTTGATCAGCATCTCCATGTTCCCGCGTTCGCGTTCCCGAACGATCGCGGCCGAGGTGAACAGGATCATCGTCATCGTCAGGATCACCCCCACAAGACCCGGTACAATATTGACTGCGGATCGCTGTTCAGGGTTGAAGTACAGCGTCACCTCAAATGTCGGAACCTGCCGGTTAGCAGGCAGCCTCAGCAATTCGGTCAATGGCATTGTCCGCAGAGATTTGATCGCGCTTGCCACCATCGTGTCCGAGCCATCGACGATCCAATGCGCGACGGGTCGACTGCTGGTTTGATCCGTCGAATTGGGCAAGCCCAGCCCGACAGAGGGGCTGCGGGCGAGGCGTTGGCTGACGTCCGGGGGGATGATCAGTGCGGCCCGCACGCGGGATTGTGTGATCGCGCGCTCGGCCTCTTGTGGGGTGGTCAGTTGTTCGGTGACGGTCACGACCTGCGTGGCCTGAACCATCTGAGTCAACATGCGGGACAGCTCGGTTTGGGATTGATCGACAACAGCCACAGGCACGTGGCGCAGGTTGGTGTTGATCGCATATCCGAACAATAAAAGCTGGATCAGCGGGATCATTATGACCATGGCGAAGGTCATCCTGTCCCTCCGCAGCTGCAGCAGCTCTTTCCTCAGGACGGCTGCGATCCGGCGGGCCGAGATCATTGGTCTTCCCCCCGCGTGGCGCTGACAAAGACGTCTTCGAGATTTGGTCGCTGGGGTGTCAGGGACAGATCAGAGAACCCCTCAAGCCGGGCGCGCAGCATATCCACCGGCTGAGGTTCGGCTTTGTCCACCAGAACCCGTAAGCGAGAGCCGACCTGAGCGGTCGACAATATCTTCGGCGTGCCGTCCAGCTCATGTTTGACCCTACGCAGATCCGGACCTTCGATCTCGACAACGTCGGCTTGAAGATCATTCATAAGCTGGCGCGGTGATCCGTCCGCTTTCTTGACACCATGCTGAAGGATGGCCAGGCGGTGGCAGCGCTCGGCCTCATCCATGAAGTGGGTAGAAACGATCATGGTCGCACCCTGATCGACCAGATCGAACAATTGCTCCCAGAACGTGCGGCGTGTTTCGGGATCAACGGCCGAGGTCGGCTCGTCCAGAAACAGCAGTTTGGGCCGGTGCAGGATCGTGGCCGCAAGGGCCAGCTTTTGCCGCTGACCTCCGCTCATGCTGCCGCTGAGTTGATTTACGTTGGTCGTCAGGTCGTATGTGTGTAGCAGCTCGTCGATCCGATCTTTCGCTGCTTTTGCAGGGATACCGTAGATTTCCGCCGCGAACCTGAGGTTTTCCAGCACGGTCAGGTCGCGGTAGTAGGAGAAGATCTGGGTCATGTACCCGATCTCGTTCTTCAGCGGTTCTGCTGCCTCAGGCATGGATCGACCAAGAACCGAGATGGATCCGCTGGTCGGTGTCAGCAGCCCGGTCAGCATGCGCATGGTCGTGGTCTTGCCGCAGCCGTTAGGGCCAAGAAACCCATAGATCTGGCCTGTATGGATCTCAAGATCCAGATCGTTGACGGCGGTGTTTGTTCCGAACTGCCGGGTCAGGCCGCGTGTCGACACAACGACGTCTGTCATGGCATGGGAACCTGCACTGGAACCCCGGCAGGCAGATCCGGCGACGCGGTGGGTAAATCAATCTCGGCCAGATAGACAAGCCGCGTCCGGTCATCTTGGTTCAAACCATAGTAAGGCGTGAAGGACGCGTCGTCACTGATCCACCGGACCACGCCGTCCAGAGGGGCATCCAGCCCGTCGACATTCACCTCCAGCGTATCGCCGGGTTTCAGTGTCACGCGATGCGGTTCGGGTACATAGACGCGGGCATAGGGCGTCTGCCCCGTGACCAGAACGGCCACGGGGCTGCCGGTTGTCACCCGTTCACCGAGGTTCCAAGGCAGCGAGTCCAGGACGCCGTCGCGTGTTGCGACAACGGTCAGATCCTCCAAGACGGTCTGTTCCGCATCGACCGATGCTTCGGCTGCGCGGACGTTTGCTTCCGCAACGGCGAGATCTTCGGGGCGGGTGCCGCTCTGCAGCTCTTTCAACGTTTCCTGAGCACCGACCAATTCGGCGCGTGCCGAGTCCCGTAAGGCCAGATCATTTGCGACCTGCGCCTCGGTCACGACCGAGTTTTCAACCAAACGGGCATTGCGTTCATAGATAGCTTCGGCATCGGCCAATCGCGCGGTAGCTCCGGCGACCTTGGCTTGGGCAATTGCGATCTCTTCCTCGCGCGGTCCGACCTGCAGCTTCAAAAGTGTGGCTTTTGCTTTTTCCAGTTCGGCTTGCGCCAGGTTCAGCTTTGCGGTCTGTAACGTGGGATCAAGTTGAACCAGCGTGTCTCCGGCCATGACGACCGAGCCTTCGGCAACGGGCAGATCGACGATGATTTCGCTGGCCGTCGCGGTCAATGCGACGCGGTCGCGTGCCAGTACGCCAAGGGCCACGCTCGTATCCGAGGCAGAGCATCGGTCCAGAACCGCAGGCAGTATTGACGCCAATATCAAAGGTATGGGGATCGACAAATTCAGCACAGGGTCCCTCCGGGTGTTAGCCTCTGGTCGCATTGGACGTTTTGTTGAACCATACAATCATGAAATCGGAATTGTATATATTGTCGAGCCATCCACGGAGGCCGCGCCGATCATGCAATGCGTTGCGCCGGCCTCAAGCCTCAAGCTTGTCCTGACAAACCATTTCCCTGCTATGCCTTCGGCAGTGTTGGATCAATGGGGTTCTCAAGAGCATCAAAAGTCAAAACGCGCGCTGTCATAGCGGGCGAATAGAACGTCACAGTCATCAGACTCCGGTCGAATGGGTCTGGGGAAATCCAGAATTTCAAACCCGTTCTGACCCATGAAAGAGACCAGCTCTGAGAACCTGTATCCACCCACATAGCGCCGTTTCACATTCGCTTCGGCCAACACAAATTCGGTTCTTTTCAGGGTTTCTGTTGCGCCTTTCACGACCTCCAACTCGAACCCTTCGGTATCAATCTTGATGCCGATCGGGCCCTGCAGGTCTGCCGTCAGACTGTCCAGCCTACGCATCGGAACCTCGCGCGTTTCAAACGATGCGAACTGGGCTTTGTTCCGCCCTTCGAACTCCATGGCCGTTGCTCGGCTTGTGCGGGTTTTCGTAGCCGTCGAGGGGATGTTGACCGTGATGTTGCCGTCTTCGGGACCTAGGGCGCAGCACTCGAACCGAAAATCCAGTTTGCCTTCGTATTTTTGGACCCTTTGCTTGGATTCGATCAACGGGTCCACAAGCAGGAACTTTGCTTGCGGAAAGGCGTCGTAGATCATCGGGGTGCCCTGATCTACGCCAATATCGATGACGGATTCAGGCTGAAACCCGAAGCCCCGCAAAACTGCGGCGGTTGGTTTGGTCTGTTCGATTTCAAACCCACGGCGCGACAAGGCACGAAACAGCTTGCGCGGTCGGATCTCGGCGCCCGGCTCTTTTGGCGCTAGGTCTACCCCCAGCTCACGCAAGTGACTAAGGAACAGGCGAGGTGTCGAACGTGTCATGTCGTGGGCCGGTCTGGTTGGTGTTCAAGAAGGATGTTCATAAGCTTGGGGCTTATCACCTCGGGCGAGTGCATTTGCGCATGTTTCAAACAGGCCTGTCGCAGCCTCTGATACTCTGAGGTTTCCATCTGCAGCGATCGGATCATGGCGCGGATCAACCCTCGGGGCAAGCTTGGGTCATAGAGTGTTGTCTCATGCAGTTCCGGCGGCGTGACTTCTGTCATGTCGCCCGGGGCAGGGCCGATGATAAGCAACCCGAAACATGCCGAAAAACAAAACATGTTTGGGCTGCGATCTGGAATAGGATGTGCGAGTTTGATGTCCTGTGGCTCAAACGACCCGAGACAGCTTGGATGAGAAATCACGTGAATGCGGCTTGCGTCGGCTCGTTTGACCAGCGACTGGCAGGCTTGGCGAAAGCCTCCACGGCTGATCACTTTGTGCGGGCGGGCATTGTGAATTGTCCAGACCAACCGACCGCCATGCGCGCGGTAGCTTTCAATCGACTGTTCCGCCTTGTGCAAAAGGTCCGCGTTGTTTCGCGCACCGGCATCACGGCTAAAAATCCTATCCTCCCAATGCAAATGTGCTACTGAGTTGTTTGGCCGGATCTAAATTAAGAGGAATGCCTTTGCTGCCGCCCACAAATTCGACCCGGTCCGCCACGCAGCGATTCATCATAATGCGCTTATAGGGGTTTCCGTCGGCAGTCAGAATATACGGGATCTGAGCGGGTATTTAGGTACAGGGGCTGGGTCCCTGCTCAGTTATGGGCAGCCTGACCGTCGAACAGGGGTTTGCGGTTCCCGCGGTGACGCTCGACAAGCTTCGAAATCCACTTGCCCTTTCCGGGCACCAACCTTGCCGTTAGCGGTCTAAAATCAACCGCCGCGCATTCTGGGAACAGCTCTTTGATCTCTTGCCGCGCTTCGGGCGAGATGGCCTGCATGGTTAGCGGCCCCAGAAAGAGGCTTTCCGTGGGCGCGCCGTTGGACCAAATGATCTCATGCTGATCGAACAAGATGTGGTGATACCGAACTCCACCAGACAGGTCGTCCAAAACATCGACACCGCTCAATGGCAGCAGTTTCTTCGCGGGCAGCAGGACATCCTGACAGTCGAACATCCGTTTGGCGATGGCTGAGGAAACCAAAATCCGGTGCTGAGGCGACACGATCAGATCGCGCTGCGGATAGCCAGGACCCAGCGCATTCGCCCTGATCACAATGGGTTTGAGATGAGGCTTGTCCTCAAGTTGGGTTTCGCTCAGGTCACGAGAGCCAATCCAGCGAACCGGCCGTAGCCCGTTGTCATATGTCAGAATCTGATCGCCGACCTTCAGGTCCTCGACGCGAACAAGCCCCTCTGACGTTTCGACCAGTGTTCCTGATGCAAAACAGGGCACATCCTCGAATTCGCCGCTCGCATTGGTCGGGCCAGTCACGATCTGATCGATTTCGATGGTGTTGTCACCGTCATCGTTCCACGCGGCCGCGATTGCGGCGGTGTTGACCGTCATGCCGTTGAACAATTCTAGCGGGACAAGGGCGCCATCGTTGGACTTCACGCCGGACAGAGCGATGGTCCCGTCCGGGTTCACTTCCAGCCGGACGATTGGATCTATGTCCGAGTTTTGAAGCTGCCAGACGGCGGGCGTGTTCACCTCATACCGGTCGCCATCGGCAAATCGTACGGTTTGGCCAGAGGTTGAGGGTGCCTGAAACTGCAGTTCATTGGGTGCTCCGGCGGGGCCGCCGACAAAGAGATCCACACCGTTGATCTGCACGCTGAAACTGTTGTCGAGCAGCCGGAAGTCGATGACAAACCCCCCGCCGGGAGTTGTGTCGACAAACGTGGTGGAGGCACCGCCGTTGATACTGAAATCTGGCATTCAAGTCTCGTTTCAACCTGTAAGCTGTATTCCTTAGGTAGAGGCGCAAAACCCTGTCTCTTCAAGACAGAAATTCGTTCATTTTGTGAAAAATTCGCCCCTGACGTCAGGTCCTTTGGGTTTGGTATCACCTTTTGCCGATGTGGGAAACCGCATGCGGCGGGTCCCGTCGCATAAGCTGGGCGGGCAGGCGTTTGTCATGGCTCGCTGCTCTCAGGCGGTCTCGTCCAGAGTGCGCAAAATCCAATCTCTTACCTTTCGCGCATCATCGGACAGAGGGGTTTTCTTGGACCAGACCAGATAGAACCCTTTGCCCGTCGTCCATTGCCAATCGGATCGGGCAGCCAGCAGACCCTGATCGACAAGACGGTCGGTCAGGTGTTTCCAGCCGAAGGCAAACCCCTCACCGGCCATGGCTGCCTGCAGGACAAGCGCATAGTCGTTCAGCCGCAGCCCCGTGTTCGGAACGGCCGTCCTGATCGAGAAATTGGCGAACCAGTCGCTCCAACTCGGACGCTGACGAATGGGTTCTTCCAGGTGAATGAGGCGTTGGGACATGAGATTCGGCAGGCTTCGCAGATCAACTGCGGCGGCCATGACGCGGGGTGATGCCACGGGATAGATCGCCTCGGGCGCGATCAGGGCGCTTTCGCAATCCGCCCAGTTTCCATCCCCCAGACGCACCGCAAGGCTGATGTTTTCCGCGTCGATATCCGGTTCCCGGTCACTGGATTGCAGGCGCAAGTCGATCTTCGGATGCTGTCTTTGCAGATCGGCCAGTCGCGGCATGATCCAATAGTTGTTGAAGGCCGTCGATGCGCTGAGGGTGACATAACCCGCCTGTTTGGTCTGTCTGATGGACTCAACCGATAGGGCCAATTGATCGAACGCCCGCGAAACATCAGCCAGCAGCCGCTCGCCTGCTCCGGTCAGGACGACCTGGCGGTGACCGCGGGTGAACAGAGGCGTTCCCAAGCCTTCTTCCAGCCTGCGAATGGCAACGCTAACGGCGGGTTGCTGCACGTTCAACTCCTGCGCGGCGCGGGTAAAGGACTGAAGACGGGCAGCGGCCTCGAATACGACCAGATTGCGGGGGGAGCCAAGCTGTTTCCAGAGTTCTTGCATAAACTGTGTTTATGCTAAGCATTCAAATTTTCAAGCGTCACATGCGTTTTCTTGTCGATTAATATGCACCAAAAAAATGGAGTGCTATTAATGGCTCGGCGCGCACGTCAATCCCGTTCCCGCGGTTCCGAGGCCGGTTTGGTCCCGGCCTCCCCCTATATCCAACGAAAGTTGGCCTTCTTTGACCCTCTGAACGAGGAAGATCTGGTCCGCCTTGAGGCCCAGGTCGACTGGATTTTCCAGGATGTGGGAATCGCCTTCCGCGACGACCCCGACGCGCTGGAGCTGTGGCGCCGCGAAGGGGCGCGGGTCGATGGCGATATCGTACGGGCCGACGCACAATGGATTCGCAGCTTGTGTGCCAAGGCGCCCAAAAGCTTCACTCAGGTCGCGCGCAACCCCGACCGTTCGGTGGTCATAGGTGACGGCAATCAGGTTTTCGCGCCGGTCTACGGCGCACCTTTCGTTCGTGATCTGGAAGGCGGTCGCCGCTACGGCGATATCGAGTCATTCGAAAAGCTGGTGAAACTGACCTACCTGCATCCGAACCTGCACCATGGCGGTTTCGTGACCTGTGAACCCTGCGACGTGCCGGTCAGCAAGCGTCACCTCGACATGATGTTTGCGCATATGACCCTCAGCGATAAGCCGCATCTGGGTGCCATCACCGAGATGAGCCGCGCGCAAGACAGCGTTGACATGGCCGAGATCATCTTCGGCGCGGATTTCATGGAAGACAATTGCGTCATTATGGGCAACGTCAACACGAATTCTCCGCTGCTGGTTGACCGCGTTGTTACCGAAGCGGCGCGAGTCTATTCGACGCGCGGACAAGGCATGATCGTGGTTCCGTTCATCTTGTCCGGCGCAATGGGTCCGGTCAGCACTGCCGCCAGCGTCGCACAAGCCATGGCCGAAGCGATGATGGTCTGCGCTTACGTCCAACTGCTGCGCCCCGGCGCGCCCTTTGTTCTAGGCAACTTCCTGTCGTCCATGTCGCTGAAGTCGGGCGCACCGACCTTTGGTATGCCCGAGCCGGTGATCTCGAACTACGCCATTGGCCAATTGGCCCGCCGCGCTGGTCTGCCGCTGCGCTGCGGAGGCTCTCTGACCGCCTCCAAGATCGAAGACGCGCAGGCCGCCTATGAATCGGCGGATTCGATGCACTCGACCATGCTGGCCGGTGCAAACTTCGTTCTACACTCGGCCGGTTGGCTCGAAGGCGGCCTGTGTACTGGTTTTGAAAAGCTGATCATGGATGCGGACCGTCTTGGCTCATACCAAAAGGTCCTCAGCCAAGGGTTAGACACCAGCGACGACACCTTCGCCCGTGACGCCTATGAAGAGGTCGACGCAGGCGGTCACTTTCTGGGCTGTGCCCACACCATGCGCAACTACCAAACCGCATTCTACGAACCCAAGCTCAGCGACAGCGAAAACGTCGAAAGCTGGGAAGAGGGCGGCTCCAAGGACATGCGCCGCCGCGCCTATGAGCGCTGGAACCAGATGCTGAGCGAATACCAACCCCCCGCCATGGACGAGGCCAAGAAAGACGAACTGGCCGCCTATGTGGCCAAACGCAAAGAAGAGATCCCGGACGCCTGGTACTAAAACCGGGATCTCTTCATCTGGCCAGAAATATCCTCGGGGGGAATCGCGCCGAACGGCGCGATGGGGGGCAGACAGCCTCCTTCCCCCATCACCACAAGAAAACGACACAGGAAATTCCCATGCCTGAGATTCAAAAAGACGAAACCACGTCTGGCAAAAAGCTGCCCTCCCACGCCAAGGTCGTTGTCATCGGCGGCGGCGTTGTCGGCTGTTCGATCCTATTTCACCTGGCCAAGTTCGGCTGGAAAGACGTTGTCCTGCTGGAGCGTGACGAGTTGACATCCGGATCCAGCTGGCACGCGGCGGGTCAGATCCACACGATCAGTTCGGACCCCAACATCTCGCGCCTGCAGAGCTATACTATCGATCTGTATAAAGAGATCGAGGAAACCTCAGGCCATTCTGTAGGCATGCACATCACCGGCGGTTTCTACGCGGCGTCGACCAAGGAGTGGTACGACTACCTCAAGCGTGAACGCTCGAAAGCGCGCTACATGGGCCTGCATCAGGAATTCATCAGCCCGCAGGAACTGGCCGAGCGTCACCCGCTGATCGACCCCAAACACTATCACGCCGCCCTCTGGGACGAGCAGGATGGCGATGTCGATCCCTCGGGCGCAACTTACGCCTTCGCCAAATCCGCCCGTCACCACGGCGCGCAATACTTCACCCATTGCGGCGTGACCTCGATGAGCCAGCGCCCCGATGGAAGCTGGGATCTGAACACCCCTAAAGGCGTCATAAACGCCGAGCAGGTTGTGAACTGCGGCGGCCTCTGGGCGCGCGAAGTGGGCCATATGTCGGGCATCCACCTGCCCGTACAGCCGATGGAGCACCACTATCTGATCACCGACGCGATCCCGATGATCAAGGACCGTATGGAAAGCATGGGTGAAGCCGGTCGTTTGCCCGCGGGCATCGATTATGAGGCCAACATCTACTTCCGTCAGGAACGCCACGGCATGCTGTTGGGCACCTACGAGCCGAAATCGACCCCGTGGAAAGTGGATGGCACGCCTTGGGATTTTGGCCACGAGCTTCTGCAACCCGATCTGGACCGGATCGCCGACCGTCTGGAAATGTCGTTCGAGCGTATCCCGGCCATCGGTGAATCCGGCATCAAGGACACGATCAACGGCCCGTTCACGTTTGGCCCCGATGGCAACCCGATGATCGGCCCGGTTCCGGGTATGAAGAACTACTGGGTCGCTGTGGGCGTCATGGCAGGCTTCTGTCAGGGCGGCGGTGTTGGTCTGACCATGGCCGAATGGATGATCGACGGCGAGCCCTCGATCGACGTCTGGGCGATGGACGTGGCCCGCTTTGGCGAATTCGCAACGCCGGACTGGGGCACCATCAAGTCCTCGGAAAACTACGAGCGCCGCTTCGTGATGACTTTCCCGAACGAAACGCTGCCCAAAGGCCGGATGCAGAAAACCACCGCGCTCTATGACCGTCTGGTCGAAAAGGGCGCGGTGATGGGTCAGGGCTTTGGTCTGGAAAACGCCCTTTGGTTCGCTGACAACGCCGAGGACGCCCATGAAACCCCGACTTTCGAGCGAAACCGCAGCCACGACTACGTCGCGCGTGAGGTGAAAGCCGTGCAAGAGGCCGTCGGCGGTATCGAGATCGCCAACTTTGCCAAGCACGAGTTCACGGGCGCAGGTGCGCGCGAATATCTGAACCGCACTCTGGCCGGTTATGTCCCGAAACCGGGCCGTCTGGCGCTGACCCCAATGCTGTCAGAGAAGGGCCGCCTGTACGGGGACTTGACCGTGGCCTGTCTGGGCGACGATCACTTCATGCTGTTCGGTTCGGGCGCGATGCAGGATGCACACCGTCGTTGGTTCGAAAAGGACCTGCCTGCGGATGTGAGCTATGCGAATGTCTCGGATGACTGGCACGGGATCGCTCTGTCTGGCCCCAAATCGCGCGAGCTTCTGGCCCGTATCACCCGCGACGACGTCAGCGCCGAGGCGTTGAAGTTCCGTGATCTGCGCCAGACCTTTGTGGGTGGCGTGCCGGTGATCCTGAACCGTATCTCGTTTTCGGGTGAGCTGGGTTTTGAGATCTACTGCAAGCCGATGTACCTGCTGCGTCTGGCCGAGGCGATCGAAGAGGCCGGGGCCGATTTGGGCTATCGCTGGTACGGCGCACGCGCGCTGATGTCGCTGCGTCTTGAGAAAGGCTGGGGCGTCTGGACCACCGATTTCCGTCCTGACTTCAACGCGGTCGAATCCGGCATGGATGTCTTCATTAACTGGAAGAAGGACTTTGTTGGCAAAGACGCGACGCTGAAGTTCAAGGAACATGGCGTTGCCCGCAAGCTGGTTACCATGACCATCGACGTGGACGGCATCGATGTCTCGAATGACGAGGCGATCCTGAAAGATGGCGAAGCGGTCGGTTATGTCTCGTCCGGCGGCTACGGCCACCGCGTCGGGAAGTCGATGGCGATGGGCTACGTCGCAACCGAGAGCGCCGCTCCGGGAACCAAGCTGCAGGTGGAAATCCTGGGTGAGTTCTACGACGCCGAAGTTCTGGGTGCACCCGCCTATGACGCCAATGGCGCCAATATGCGGACGTAAGAAAGGAAAGCCGGAATGGGTCGTCCCGAGATCAATTTTGCAGATGCAAGCACACGGGTGAATGAGCTGAACCGCTTCATTTTTCTGCTGACGCCGGGGTTCTCTGCTTTGGACCTTGGGGCCGGGATCGACTCATTGGGGGCGGCAAATGCCGCCTCCGAGCAGGCTATTTTTGAATGGAATATCGTCAGCGAAACCGGCGAGGCGGTGACCTCATCCTCGGGGATGACGGTTGCTGTTGATGACGGTTTGATCAAGACCCGCCGGGGCGATTGCATTGTCATTTGCGGGCCGATGACCGTGGATCGGTCGATCTCGAATGAGTTGAAATCCTGGTTGCGGCAGGGGCGTCGGTTCGGCGTTCAGCTTTGCGGCATCGGGGGTGGGTCCGGTATTCTGGCCATGGCGGGAGTGGCCAGCGGCCAGAGCCTGAGCGCGCATTGGAAACAGCAACCCGTGATGGTTGAGCTGTTCCCGACCGTGGAATCCAACTGCTCGGTCTTTGTGGATGAAGGCCCGATTGCGACCTGTGGTGGAGGTGTCACCACGCTCGATCTGTTCTCATCGCTGATCGGTCAGGCCTGTGGTCAGACTGTTGCCTCCTGCGTGGCGGATCAATTGCTATATGCGTCGGTGCGTCCAAAGGACGGCAGGCAAACGCAGACGGATCTGTTCCGCTTTGGCCGCCGTCATGAGAAACTGGCAACCGCCATCATGATCATGCGCGAAAACCTTGAAAACCCGCTGTCGCCCAGTGTCGTGGCCGAAAGCGCGGGCCTCTCGACCCGACAGCTTGAGCGCCTGTTTCAGCGCTACGTCGGCACGAGCCCAAAGAACTATATGACGCGCCTGAGGCTCGAGCGTGCGCGCACCCTGTTGCAGCAAACCGATATGCGGGTGCTGGATGTGGCCATCGCCTGCGGATTTGGCTCAGCCAGCTATTTCTCCAAATGCTTCCGCCGGTATTTCGGAACCTCTCCGCATATGCAGCAGAAGTCGGTCTGAAAGACCGAGATTCAGTCCGAAAACCTGCTCTTACCCCGCGCTGGGCGAACCTTTGTGGTGCAGAATACGCCCAATCGTGTTCATGAGGATTTGTGCCGCCAGAATGGCGGTGCTGCCCGTGTGATCATAATCGGGGGCCACTTCGACCAGGTCCAACCCCACCACATCCCCGCGCTGGGTCAGACCGTCGAGCAGTTCCAGCACTTCGTAATACAGGAACCCGCCGTGGCTGGGTGTGCCGGTGCCAGGCGCGATGGAGGGGTCGAACCCGTCGATGTCGATGGTGATATAGTACCTGGCGCCTTCCGGTATCCGGTCCAGAACAGCCTCGGTCCCCAGTTTGCGTAGCTGCCGGACGGACAGGATATCCGAACCCATGCGGCGGGCGTCTTCATAGCCTTCTTTTGCGGTCGACGAGACGTTGCGGATGCCGATCTGTGTCAGGCCCGAGACATAGGGTTTTTCCGCTGCGCGCCGCATCGGGTTTCCGTGGCCGAACCGAACCCCGTGCCGTTCATCCACGAAATCCAGATGCGCGTCGATCTGAACAATGTGAATGGGGCCGTTCTTTTCGCAATCCGCAGCAAAGGCATCAATGCAGGGGATGTTGACCGAATGATCTCCGCCCAGAACCACGGGCAAGGCCCCGGACTCAAGGCATTTTTCGACACCGAATTTGATGTTCTGGTGGCTTTTTTCGGTGCTGGTATGCACGATATCGGCGTCGCCCAGATCCACGATCCGGGTGGTTTCCGCAGGCAGGTAGGTGATGTCATCCTCGTGGTCGTATGCACCGCCATGCCCGAAGGAAAACAGGGTCGAGGCTTCGCGGATGGCGCGCGGGCCGAACCGCGCGCCGGGCCGGAACTGCGTGCCAAAGTCGAACGGAGCGCCAAGGATCGCGACATCAGCGTCGATCGCATCCCAGTCGCTGACATAGGGATATTTGCCAAAGGTCGAGATCCCGACAAATGGCAAGTTCAATCGACCGCCTTCATATCCATGTGCGCTCATTCTTCAGTCTCCAACCGCTATTCTTGCAACATAGTGTGGGATAATTTTACGAAGGGCCATAGAGTTGTGGAAAAGAGGGCGAAATCTATCGCCCCCCCTCAGCGCATCACAAACGGGTTCGACATGGGTTGATCAGAGGTGTTCAGCCACACGGTTTTGGTGCGCGTGTAGTCCTGAATGGCCTCGATCCCCGCTTCGCGGCCATAGCCGGACTGATTGTAGCCGCCAAACGGCGCGATGGGGGACACCGCACGATAGGTGTTGATCCAGCAAATGCCGGCCTTCAACCGCGACGACACCCGGTGCGCGCGAGCGACATTTTCGGTGAACACGCCCGATCCCAATCCGAACGGGGTATCGTTGGCCAGAGCGATTGCTTCTTCTTCGGTGTCGAAGGGCAACAGGGACATGACGGGCCCGAACATCTCGACCTTCAGGGTCTCGGTCTCGGGGGATGCACATTCGACCAAAGTGGGCGTCATGAAGTTTCCGGGCCGGTCGAGGGGCGCGCCGCCAAACCGGACGCGCGCGCCCTGATCGTTGGATTTTGCCAGAACGGCCTTGATATTGGTGATCTGCGCGTTGGTGCAGAGCGGCCCGATATGGGTTGCGGCGTTCAACGGGTCACCCACGACAACGTCTTTCATCTTCTCTTCGATTCTGGCTGCCAATGCGTCCAGAATTGGGCGATGTATCAAACCGCGTGATCCTGCGACGCAGCTTTGGCCGGAGGCTCCGAAATTACCTGCGATCAGGCCATTGGCGGCCCCGTCCAGATTGGCATCGTCAAATACCAAAATCGGGGATTTCCCGCCAAGCTCCAGAGTGGTGACGGCGAAGTTTTCGGCCGAGTTGCGGACCACGTGGCGCGCGGTTTCCGGGCCGCCAGTAAAGGCGATGCGATCCACGTCGGGATGTCGGGTCAGGGGGATCGCGCAGTTTTCCGCGTCACCCGTGATGACCGAGACGACACCGGGCGGGAAGCCGGCCTGCTCGACCAGACGCGCGAATTCCAGCATCGGCGCGGGCGCAATCTCAGAGGCCTTCAGCACCACTGAACACCCTGCGGCAAGGGCTGGCCCCAGCTTGGTTGCCGTCAGGAACATCTGCGCGTTCCAGGGCACAATTGCGACGACAACGCCGATCGGTTCGCGGCGGGTAAAGACATGCAGGTTGGGCTTGTCGATCGGAAGCACCGCACCTTCGATCTTGTCGGCCAACCCAGCGTAGTAGCGATAGTAATCGCCGACATAGGCCGTCTGGCTTGCCGTTTCGGCCAGAAGCTTTCCGCTGTCTTTCGTCTCAATCTCGCCAAGGCGCTGGGCATTTTGTTCGATCAGTTCCGCAAGCCTGAACAACAGTTTGCCGCGTGCGGTCTGCGTCAGATCCCGCCAAGCGGGATCGTTCAGGGATCGACGCGCGGCCGAGATGGCGCGATCCACATCCTCAGGCGCGGCGCAGGCGAAACTGGCCCAAGCCTCACTCGTAGCAGGGTTTTGCGAGGTCATGACCTGCCGGTTGGCGCCTTCGGTCCAGGTTCCGTCGATGAAAAGCTGATAGTGCGGGTTCTGTTGCATCTCGGGTCCTCACTGAAATTTTGGCATGACGTCGTCGATGAATCGCGCCAGCGAGGCGCGCTTGCGCTCAAAGCTCATGCCGCTGTCGATCCAGAACGAGTATTCATCATAACCAAGGTCTTCATAGTGTTTCAGTCGATCCGTGACCTGCCCAGCTGTGCCAACTGTCAGATCACGGCCCATGTTTTCGGGGGCCATCATGGTGTTGGCCGCTAATTCTTCGTCTGTCAGAGTTTGGATCAGCCCCTGATTTACGGGTCGCTTGTTCTGAAACCACGCGCCGAAATAATTGTAAAAACGCGAAAGCTCTTGCGTGGCCTGATCCACATCGGCGGCGTCTTGCCCGACATAGGTGTGGTGAAGCAGCATGATCTTGGGGCGCGGCCCTTCATAGTTGGCGCAGGCATCATTGAAGCGGCCCATCAACGTTTCGATCTCCGCGTTACCTTGCCAGAGAGGCGTGACCTGAATGTTGAAGCCATTCTGAACGCCGAATTCATGGCTGTTTGGGTCGCGGGCCGCGATCCAGATCGGCGGCCCTCCGTCCTGAACGGGTTTCGGCGCAGAGGTGGTGGCGGGGAACTGGAAATACTCCCCGTCATGGGCGCAATCGCCTTCCCACAATTTGGGCAACAGGGGGGCGATTTCCCGCATGCGCTGGCCCGCGTCCCAGGCATCCATGCCGGGGATCAATCTCTCATATTCATAGGAATAGGCCCCGCGCGCGATACCCAGTTCGATACGTCCTCCGGTCATCAGGTCGGCAGCGGCCGTTTCGCCCGCCAGTTTGATCGGATGCCAGAAAGGCGCGATGACCGTTCCGGTGCCAAGGCGAATGTTTTTGGTGTGATGCGCGATATCGACGAGGGACATCAATGGATTGGGCGCAATGGTGAAATCCATCCCGTGATGTTCGCCCGTCCACACCGCGCGCATGCCAGCGTCATCCGCCATTTTGCACAGCTCGATAAACTCTTCATACAGTTTCTCATGAGGCTGTTCGGGGTTGAGCCGCTCCATATGAGCAAAGAGGGAAAACTCCATCATTCAGTCCTTTCCGAGAGAGTATGTACATCGCCCCGCTGTGCGTCGCCGAGGTATAGCGAAAAGTCGCGGGTCAGGCTTTCAAACGCAAAGCGGGACATCATGGTGGCGATGGCCGGGGTTGCGAATGTCAGGTCTGTAAGCTGTTCGACGGCAATCGCTTCAAGGGTGTTGTTTAGCGGCAAAGTCGATGCCGACGCGAGCGTGTAGACATGGTGGGTCGTGGCATCGTCATAGACGGAATAAACGGCACCCAAATGCGCTGCGATCCCGCGCGCTGCCAAGTCTTGCCGCAGGCTTTCGCGCAGGGCTTGGTGATCCGACAAGCTGATCTGCGGCGGGCGATATCCGGCGTCGGTTTTCTCCAACAGCACCTGACCGTCGCATTCGATGATCGCGCCGCAGACAACGGTTCGGTCTGCGGCCTCGAATGCGCCGCGTTCAAGGCCGAGGCTGAAATACTGCCCATTGGCATATCCGAGCCCTCGGGTTTCGGTATAGGAATAGGCCTCAACCTCTCCGATCAGAATACAGTGATCTCCGGCGTCGATGGCCTGATGTGCCCGGCAAGAAAACGTCGCGACCGCGCCGTCCAGAAGAGGGACACCATGAGCGTTCAGCTGATGCGCGGTTTTCGCAAATCGATCCCCTTTGAACCCGGCGAAGGTGTTTGAGACATCCTCTTGCCCTTCAGCCAGAATGTTCACTGCGAAATGCGCGCAGCTCGCGAAGGCATCGTAGGAGGATAGGTTCTTGCCCGGACAAACCAGCAAAAGCGGCGGGTCCAGAGAAACGGATGAGAAGGAGTTGGCAGTGAACCCCAACGGCGTGCCTGAGGCATCGCGCGTCGTCACAACAGTAACTCCGGTCATGAAACTGCCAAAGGCGCGCCGCAGGTCGCGAGGGTCGAGACTGGTCATTTTTGCACCTCATTCAGAAAGGATGACAGGGCGGCGTTAACCTCTGCGGCATGGGTCATCGGCATCATATGAGCGGCGCCTTTGATGATCTGCGCCCGCCCGTTTGGAGCAAGCTCGGCCATGGCGCGTGACATGTCCGGGGTCGAATTGGGCTCAAGATCGCCCGTTATAAACAAGGCGGGGCAGGTGAGCGTCTTCAAATCGTCCCGGCGCGGGATCGGACTGTTGGCAAACACTGTATAGGCTTGCTTGTAGGCCGCAGGATCATTCGCCGTCAGCCAGGTTCGGCAGGCGGCGCATTCGGGCGGGTCAGTATCACCAAACCAACGCTTCAGAGTGCCCGTCGGATCGGTTGGTGTTTGACCGTCAAGTGCGGCGGCGCGGGTTTTAACGGCTTGTGTGGCCTTGGCACTGCGTTCGAAAATGGCGTTCAGTGCGACGACACCGGCAATTTGTTGCGGTGCCTTGGCTGCCAAATTGAGAGCGATCATTGCGCCCATGGAATGACCAACAACTACGGTTGGTCCGCCCAGTTGATCCAGAACGTTCAATGTAGCTTCGGTGTATCCCGACAGTTCTGCGCTCATGTTGCCTAGTTGGCTTTCGCCATGACCGGGCATGTCCGGTGCGGTCAGACGCGCCACCGATGCCAGCGCGTCCAATTGGGCGCCCCAGGCCTCGGCGCGCAAACCGACACCATGCAGCAAAAGGACATTCGGTCCCGCGCCAGTCTGGATTGCTGAGAGCCCGCCGATCTCAGACCGCGGCCGGGTTGTCCACGTCATGTCCCAAATCCTTGAGGTCCTGATAGCGGTCGCCAATGCGGTGATGCGGCCTCCCTGAAGTCGCCGCGCCAAGCACCACAACGATCTCGTCGTCCCGAGGCGCATCGGGGATCGCAAACTGGATAGTCAGATAGTGCGAGCGCCGCCCGGCGTCGTTCTTGTCCATCAGCGGCACCATGATCGGAGCGTTCGCGGGCCCTCGGGTGTTGGTAAAGGCCAGATAAGACTTTGCGTCAACGGCCTGCCGGTAGTGGTTGCCAAAGCGAAGGGTGTGAATGAGGCCCGAGGCATGCTCTACTTCACCATTCAGACCAACCACTGCGGCCTTGCCATAGGCCTCAATCGTATCTCCGCTTCCGGCCAGCGCAATCATGCGCTTGGTCATCATCTCACCTAGGACGGGACCGTAGGCCTGAATCTCGGGCTTCAGGTCTTCGACATATCGGCCAGCCCATGGGTTGGTGACTACAGCGGCCACTGCAAACATTCGCCATGGGGATTTTGCGGGGCGAAACCCCTCGACCAGAACCTCTTCGTCATAGGTTACGATTTTGCGTATTTCCGGCTGCATAAAACTTCTCCTGTCGCGCGGGCCGACGTTAGAAACGGGGCTGATTTTTGACAAATGATAGAATTATGTGCTTTGACATTAACAAGACTAATGACCAGCTTGGCCTATGGCAAAATCACTTCCCCCTCTGACCTGGTTCCGTTCCTTCGAGGCCGCCGCCCGCACGCTTAGCTTTACCGCTGCGGCCGAGGAAATCGGTCTGACGCAATCGGCGGTCAGCCAGCAGGTGAAATCGCTTGAATTGCGGTTGGGCGCATCCCTTTTCGTGCGCCATCCGCGCAGTCTGGCGCTGACGGATTCGGGGAGAAAGCTGTTGCCCGAGGTCGGCAAGGCGCTTGAGGCGCTGGCTGTTGCTGCCGGGCAGGTCGACACCAACGCGTCCGGAGACGTTCTGACAGTTGCGACCTCGGTCAGCATCGCGCAATGGGTCATCGCCCCACATCTGCCCGCGTTTGCCCATCAGCACCCGGACATTCGCGTACGGCTGCTCAGCGCGATATGGCCGGACGATTTCAATGCATCCCAGGCGGATGTGCAGGTGCGGTTCGGATCACAGAAACAGGTGGGGCAGGGCGCTGTTCGCCTGATGCCGGACCGGCTTGTTCCCTTCAAATCTCCGGCCCTGTTGGGGGACATTTTGGACCTGCCACTGATCGAGGCGGTAGGGACGTCAGGCGGGTGGGGCAGGTGGTTGGAAAGCCAAGGTTTACAAAGCCAGCCTACTGTTTTTGTAGATACTTTTGGCATGGCGCTTCAATTGGCGGCGCACGGGGGTGGCGTGGCTTTGGTGAGCGAGCTGTTAGCGAAACACGCGCTTGATACGGGCTTGGTCGAGCGCGCGCATAACGGCTCAATCGACAGCAATGAGGGGTATTTTCTATCCGCGAATAGCTCGAACCCGGCGGCGGGGTTGTTTCATGACTGGTTGTTGGATCAGGTAGGCTAACGATCAGGAGAGTTGACAGATCAGGGGCGATCGGATCACGTCAGGCAAAATGACGGGGAGACACATGAAAATCGTTGCGAATACACACCGGGCAGGTCCCAAACTTGCGCCCTCGGCCCCTTATCCGCCGACAGATGCGGCCCGCGTTGCGGCATTGTTGTCGATGTGCCCGGCGGCGAAAGAGACACCGTTGGTGGATGCCGCAGGCCTCGCCCCGGTTGCGCAGCTTTGGGTCAAGGATGAACGCGCGCGCATGAATCTGGGCTCGTTCAAAGCCCTCGGCGCGGCCTATGTGATTGCGCGCCATGCTGCCGAAGCCTCGGACGCGCCGGGTGCAGACACATTGGCAGGGTCAACCTACGTGACCGCCAGTGCCGGCAATCACGGGATGAGCGTCGCGGCAGGCGCGCGGATGTTTGGCGCAAAAGCTGTTGTTTATATTGCCGAGACGGTGCCCGAGAGCTTTGCCGCACGGTTGAATGGCCAAGGTGCTGATGTGGTTCGCAGTGGCTCTGACTATGCGGCCAGCATGCAAGCGGCAAGCGCGGCGGCTGAGGAGAACGGGTGGATCCTTCTCTCGGACAGTTCGTGGGACGGGTACTATGAACTGCCGTGGACCCTGATGGAGGGGTATCTACAAATGGCGGCCGAAGCGGTCGACCAGTGCCCCGAAGCTCCGACTCACATCATGTTGCAGGCCGGTGTTGGCGGTCTGGCCGGGGCTGTCGCTGCCTATGCGCGCAAAGCTTGGGGTGACGCGCCGAAAATAGTCGTGGTCGAACCTGAAGCCGCGCCCGCCCTGCAGGCCAGTATCGAGGCCGGGTCATGCGTGTTCGCCGATGGGCCGGATAGCATCATGGGGCGTCTGGACTGTAAAGAGCCGTCGTTGATCGCGCTGAACGGATTGGCGCGCGACGCCGACTTGTTCCTGACACTTTCGGATGAGGGCGTGTCCGAGAAATTGGCCGCCATGGCCGCAGCGGGGTTGGAGACAACAGCCTCGGGCGGCGCTGGGCTCGCAGCAGTTCTGAATGACCAGGCGCGGGCCGAATTGGGAATGACCGAGGCCTCGTGCGTGCTGTGCATCCTCTCCGAGAACGCGGAATGAGGGGCTTCGCGCCATCCGAGTTTGAAGCGCGTACCAGACGCGCACAGAAGTTGATGGATGCGGCGGGCCTGTCGGGGCTTTTGCTGACAACCGAGACGGATGTACGCTATTTCACCGGGTTTCTGACCCGGTTCTGGGAAAGCCCGACCCGCCCGTGGTTCCTCATTGTGCCAGCTACGGGCAAGCCGATCGCGGTGATCCCGTCGATCGGGGCAGCCCTCATGGCGCAGACATGGATCGACGACATCCGCACTTGGAGCGCGCCTGATCTGAAAGATGACGGTGTCTCCCTGCTATGCGACACGCTGGCGGAAGTGACACCCGAAGAAGGGCGAATTGGGATACCGGATAGGCATGAGACGCACCTCCGCATGCCTTTGGCAGACCTTGAACGTCTGCGCGGCCAACTTGGAACACGGGCGCTGACAGGTGACAGTGGCATCCTGCGCCAATTGCGTATGGTCAAGTCCGAGGCCGAGATTGCCAAGATCGAAACCGCCTGCAGCATTGCCGGTCGGGCCTTCGCACGCGTCCCCGAGATCGCCGGGGAGGGGGTACCACTAGATGAAGTGTTCCGCCGCTTTCAGATGTTGTGCCTAGAGGAGGGCGCCGATTGGGTGCCCTATCTTGCAGGCGGGGCCGAACAGGGCGGCTATGCGGATGTGATTTCACCAGCCTCTCGCGTACCGCTGGCGCTGGGCGATGTGTTGATGTTGGACACTGGTTTGGTCTGGGACGGGTATTTTTGCGACTTCGACCGAAACTGGTCAATCGGCCGGCCTCGGCCTGATGTGGCAAATGCCCATGCTCGGTTGATCGACGCCTCGGATGCCGCGTTCGAAATCGCGCGTTTGGGTGCAACTGCAGCGGATTTGTTTCACGCTATGAACACCGTTCTAACAACAGATGCAGAGGGTACGGATGCGGGGCGCTTGGGCCATGGTTTGGGAATGTCTCTCACCGAATGGCCATCCCTGATTCCGACGGACAACACCGTTCTGGAACCGGGCATGGTTTTGACACTGGAACCGGGCATCGCTGTCGGTGACAAAATTCTGGTGCATGAGGAAAACATCGTCATTACTGACAGCGCCCCACGGTTTATCAGCCCAAGGATCGGGCCGGAGATGATGCAGCTATGACCCATGTCCCTTACACTCTGGACGAAGACGATCCAAACGCCTCGCCGCTTGGGCTGATCGTTTTGCAGGTCGATGAGACGCTTGAGCCTGAGTTCGGCGCATACTTCGCGGACCGTAAATACCCCCTTCACGTCACGCGCATTCCCAGCGGTATTGAGGTTACGACCGAAAGCCTTGCCGAGATGGAGAAGGCGCTGCCTGCGGCGGCGGAATTACTTCCCAATGCGCGACCCTACAATGTTGTGGGTTATGGCTGTACCTCGGCCAGTTCGGTGATCGGGTCAGAGCGCGTGGCAGAGCTGGTTAAACAGACATGCAATACCCGTGAAGTCACGAATCCTCTGCGCGCGGCGATTGCCTGCGCCGTCGACCTCGGTGTTTCGAAATTTGCCCTGCTGTCGCCTTACATCGAAGAGGTCAACGTACCGCTGCGTACTGCGTTTCAGGCCAATGGCATAAGCATGGACGTGTTTGCAAGTTTCGGGCAGGCAGAAGAGGCCAAGGTGGCGCGGATATCGACGGAATCCGTGGTCGAGGCAGCCTCCGAACTGGGAGCAGATTCAGCGGTCGAGGCGGTGTTCCTGAGTTGTACCAACCTGCGAACTCTCGACGCGATACCGAAAATCCAAGAGCGGATCGGAAAACCTGTTTTGTCGAGTAATCAAAGCCTTGCGTGGCATATGAGGCGCTTAAGCGCTGTGCATTGACAGGTAAGTGTGAACTCAATTTTGGCAAAAGCACCATAACTTGTTGCCAAGTGCGTATCGCTTGGTCTTAACTGTGGATCACAGATCAATGAAATCCGAAAGCCTCGGGTAATCATTTGACGAAACAGGGGGTCTTGTGACCGGTACAACGAACGACGCCGCGTTTGTCGAATTTCAACGCGTTCAGAAGTCTTATGATGGCGAGAATCTCGTCGTTAAAGATCTCAACCTTGCAATGCCGAAGGGCGAGTTTCTGACAATGCTTGGGCCGTCAGGCTCAGGCAAGACAACATGCCTTATGATGCTCGCCGGGTTTGAAACCGCTACCCATGGTGAAATCCTGCTGGATGGAAATCCAATCAACAATATCCCGCCGCACAAACGTGGGATTGGCATGGTGTTTCAGAATTACGCTCTGTTCCCGCACATGACGGTGGCCGAAAACCTTTCGTTTCCTCTGGAAGTTCGCAAGCTGGGCAAGTCCGAGCGTGACGAAAAGGTCAAGCGCGCTTTGGACATGGTGCAGATGGGTGCCTTTGGCGGGCGCCGTCCGGCGCAGCTTTCCGGTGGTCAGCAACAACGGATCGCTCTGGCACGGGCCCTGGTGTTCGAGCCGGAACTGGTTTTGATGGACGAGCCGCTGGGCGCGCTGGACAAGCAGCTGCGTGAGCATATGCAGTTCGAAATCACCCGACTGGCGCATGAGCTGGGCATCACCACCGTCTACGTGACCCACGACCAGACCGAGGCGCTGACCATGTCTGACAGGGTCGCGGTGTTCGACGATGGACGCATTCAGCAGTTGGCCCCGCCGGATCAACTCTATGAAGAGCCCGACAATAGCTTCGTTGCGCAGTTCATCGGCGAGAACAACACGCTGGAAGGTGTGGTCAAATCCATCGACGGCGACGGCTGTGTGGTGCAGCTGGATGACGGATCAGAAATTGATGCGGTGCCGATCAATGTGCACAATCCGGGCGAACGGACCAAGGTTTCGATCCGTCCGGAACGTGTCGAATTCAACAAGGATCGTCTGCATGCCGACGCGCATACGCTGAAGGCGACGGTCAAGGAATTCATCTATATGGGCGACGTGTTCCGCTTCCGCATGTCTGTGGCGGGCAATGACGAGTTCATCGTCAAGACACGGAACGCCCCCGATGCCATTCGCCTGCAACCCGGTCAAGAGATCGATATCGGTTGGCTGGCAAAGGATTGTCGTGCGCTTGACGCATAGACCAAGCCGCGCGGCACAAGCGCGGTTACACTGAGGGACCGGCTGGCGAAAACCCGTGCGTCGGCTGACCATACAACAAACGGGAAATACTGGGAGTTTTACATGAAACCAACAAAGACACTGCTGACTGCAGCGGCTCTGGCAACAGCGGCCGGTGGCGTTTCCGCCGAAGAAATGACCATCGTCTCATGGGGCGGGGCCTATTCCAAATCACAGC
This sequence comes from Ruegeria profundi, assembly GCF_049800715.1. Taxonomy (GTDB): domain Bacteria; phylum Pseudomonadota; class Alphaproteobacteria; order Rhodobacterales; family Rhodobacteraceae; genus Ruegeria; species Ruegeria profundi_A. The sequence continues at coordinate 34,615 of NZ_JBNAFO010000008.1, read as the reverse complement.
TTAAGGCCTATCACGAGCCCTATTCGGAAAAGACTGGCGTCACCATTCTGAACGACGACAGCTCGGCCGAAGCGGTTGCCAAGCTGCGCGCGATGAACGAAGCCGGGAACATCACCTGGGACGTGGTTGACGTTGTTGCGGCGGACGCGATCCGTCTGTGCGACGAAGGTCTGGCGATGGAAATCGATCCCGACACCATGCTGGCCCCGGCACCTGATGGCACGCCCGCATCCGAAGACTTCGGTGATCTGCTGGTCAGCGACTGCTTTATCCCGCAGATCGTTTACTCGACCACGTTCGGCTATCGCACCGACTTGGTCGGTGACACGCCGCCTACAGACGTCTGCGCTGTGTTCGATCTGGAAAACTATCCGGGCAAGCGTTCGCTGGAAAAGCGTCCGATCAACAACATGGAATGGGCTCTGATCTGTGACGGCGTTGCCAAAGACGACGTTTATGACGTGCTGGCGACTGCAGAGGGTCAGGATCAGGCTCTGGCCAAGCTCGACACCATCAAGGACAGTGTTGTCTGGTGGTCGGCAGGTGCTGACACCCCCCAGCTGCTGGCTGATGGCGAGGTCATCATGGGCTCGACCTATAACGGTCGTCTGTTCAGCGTGATCGAAGAGCAGAAGCAGCCCGTGGCCATGCTGTGGGACGCGCAGGTGTTCGATCTGGACGGTTGGATCATCCCCGCCGGTCTGAGCGAAGAGCGTCAGAAGCGCGCACTGGACTACATCATGTTCGCGACTGACACCCAGCGTCTGGCGGATCAGGCCAAGTACATCTCGTACGGCCCGGCCCGTGCCTCGTCGGCTCCGCTGGTGGGTCAGCATGCCGATCTGGGTATCGACATGGCACCGCATATGCCGACCGATCCGGAAAACGCCAAGAACACGTTCCTGTATAACTACGAGTTCTGGGCGGACTACCGCGACGACATCGACGCCAAGTTCCAGGCGTGGCTGGCGCAATAAGCGTCTGATTTTCTAAAGACTGTCGGGGGCGACTGATCGCCCTCGACTCTGAAAATACCCAAGGGGCAGCGATGACTGACGCCACCGAACAAAACTCTGGTCCGATGCTGGCCGCTGACGGCACGCCGCTCAAGCAATCTCTGGCGCGGTCGCTGCGACGTCAAAAGCTGCGGGCCTTGATGCTGGTCGCTCCGCTGCTGCTGTTTGTGATGTTCTCGTTCATCGTGCCGATTGCGTCGATGCTTTTCCGGTCGGTGGAAAACAGCATTGTACAGGAAACTCTGCCCCTAACGGTCGAAGCCCTGCAAAGCTGGGACGAAAACAGTGGCGAACTGCCTGACGAGGCCGTCTTTGATGCCTTTGTCCGCGACATGGTTGTGGCCGTTGACAACAAGACACATACCCGGCTGGGCTCGCGCCTGAACTACGAAGAGACAGGCATGTCCTCGATGTTCCGTCGCTCGGGTCGGAAAATGGGCAAGCTGGACCCCGAAACAGATGGTCCGTTCAAGGATCAGGTGATCGAAATCCATGAGGGCTGGGGCGAACCGCAGACTTGGGCGGTGATCAAGACACATTCGCCCGCTGTGACGAACGGCTATTTCCTAAACGCGGTCGATATGCGCCGCACACCCGAAGGCGCGCAGGCGCAGCCCGAGGACAAGCAGATCCTGATCAAGCTCTTCGGGCGCACCTTGTTCATGTCACTGGTGATCACCGCGTCCTGTATCCTGTTGGCATATCCGGTCAGTTACCTGCTGGCGACCCTACCGATGCGGGTGTCAAACTTACTGATGATCCTTGTTTTGTTACCCTTCTGGACCTCGCTCTTGGTGCGAACCTCGGCGTGGAAGGTTATGTTGCAACAACAGGGTGTGATCAACGAAACGCTGGTCTGGCTTGGGTTGGTAGCCGATGACGCCCGACTTGTCATCATCAACAACCAGATCGGTACGATCATCGCGATGACGCATATTCTGCTACCGTTCATGATACTGCCGATGTATTCGGTGATGCAGACGATCCCCGAATCCTACACCCGCGCCGCGAAATCCATGGGCGCGACGAATTGGACGACCTTCTGGCGCATCTATTTTCCGCAATCCATTCCGGGCATCGGCGCGGGGTCGATCCTCGTGTTCATTCTGGCCATCGGCTACTACATCACCCCCGAGATCGTGGGCGGCACCAAGGGCGTCTTCATCTCGAACCGGATTGCCTACCACATCTCGTCCTCGCTGAACTGGGGGCTGGCCGCGGCGCTGGGTACGATCCTGCTGGCCGTCGTGTTGTTGCTCTACTGGTGTTACGACAAGATCGTCGGCATTGATAACGTGAAGCTGGGATAATCGACATGGCCGCACTTACTCCGATTTCCCGCAAACCAATGTCCATGGTCCTGCCAAGCGTTGCGCTGGCAGGGGCCTTCGCCGGTGTCTTCGTTGGCGCAGGGAACGGTTCGATCTTTCTGGGCATCATTGGCGGAGCCGCCCTGATCGCGGCACTTGCCTGGATCTACATCGCTGTTCTGAAGAATGAGAATCTGGCCCGCTGGATCACCATTTTGGGCTTCGGCATCGCCGGATTTCTGATTTCGGGTCCTATGGGCGGCGTTCTGGGCCTGTTGGGCGGCTGGTTCTTCGCATGGTTCATCTACTGGCTGTATGAGGGTCGCTATCGCCGCAAACTGCTGCCCTATCTGACTGCGAAACAAGTGTTCTATCACTACCTGTTCCGTGTGATCTGCGGTGCAATCTTCGTCTTCCTGATTACGCCGATCCTTGTGGTTCTGCCACTATCGTTCAACGCGCAGGACTTCTTTACCTTCACGCCCGAGATGTTGCGACTGGACCCCGAGGGCTATTCGCTGAAGCATTACCGCGACTTCTTCACCAACAATGAATGGCAGCGCAGCTTCAAGAACTCACTGATCATCGCGCCAATTGCCACGGTGATCTCTGTCTCGCTGGGCACCCTGGCGGCTATCGGTCTGAGCCAGAGTCATGTCCCCGGTCGCCGTGCCATCATGGGTATCCTAATCTCGCCGATGATCGTGCCACTGATCATCTCGGCCACTGGCATGTTCTTCTTCTACAGCGATATTGGTCGCTTTATGGAAGGCACGCTGGGTATGAACAAGAACTTCGTTGGCTATGTGAAGGTCATCCTCGCGCACGCCGTTCTGGGCATCCCTTTCGTCATCATTACCGTGACCGCGACGCTGGTCGGCTTTGACCGCTCGCTGACTAGGGCGGCGGCGAATATGGGCGCAGGGCCGGTACGGACCTTCTTCAAGATCCAAATGCCGCTGATCCTGCCGGGCGTGATCTCGGGTGGTTTGTTTGCCTTCATCACCTCGTTCGACGAGGTTGTCGTGGTGCTGTTTGTCGGCTCAGCCAGCCAAAAGACGCTGCCATGGCAGATGTTCACCGGCCTGCGCGAACAGATCAGCCCGACCATTCTGGCGGTGGCGACGATCCTTGTGGTGATCTCGATCGCGCTGTTGACAACGGTCGAATTGCTACGCCGCCGGTCCGAGCGTCTGCGGGGGCTTTCCCCCGCTTGACGCAAGCGCGCGCCTGATCTAACGATTCACCTGTTCATCCCAGCCGCGATGGCGTCGCGGACGCACTGGGATGATCGGCTCTCGGACCCCGAGACCGCCTGTCCTGAACGCCGGGACAAGTGGCCGGGTTTGCCGCCCGGCAAAGATGAGAGACCTGAACATGACAAATCGCCCCGAATTCTTCACCTGCCACAATGGCGACAAAGCCCCCCTGCCGTTCAGCAAAGGCGAATATGACCGCCGTCTGGGCAAACTGCGCGACATTATGGCCGCGCGGGATATTCCCGTGGTGCTGCTGACGTCGATGCAGAACATCGCCTATTACTCGGGCTTTCTGTACTGCGCTTTCGGTCGGCCCTATGGCTGCGTTGTTACGCAGGACGCCTGCACCACGGTTTCGGCCAATATCGACGCAGGCCAGCCGTGGCGCCGTTCGGTCGAGGACAACGTGATCTATACCGATTGGAAGCGCGACAATTACTGGCGCGCGGTGGCCAGCCTGACCCAAGGCGCGAAACGGATCGGGATCGAAAGCGATCACATGACTCTGGCCGCGCGCGATACGGCGCTGTCGATGCTGGACCAGCCTGAACTGATCGACATCGCGCCCGACACCATGGCGGCCCGTATGGTGAAATCCGCCGAGGAGATCGAGTTGATCAAAGGGGGTGCCCGCACCGCTGATGTGGGCGGAGCCGCCATCCACGCCGCCATCCGCGAAGGCGCAACCGAGATCGAGATCGCCATGGCCGGTCGCGACGCGATGGAGGCGGAGATCGCCCGCGCCTACGCGGACGCCGAATACCGCGACACGTGGGTCTGGTTCCAATCCGGCCTCAACACCGATGGCGCGCATAACCCGGTCACCAAACGGGCACTGCAAAAGGGTGATATCCTGTCGCTGAACACCTTCCCGATGATTTCGGGGTACTACACCGCATTGGAGCGCACCCTGTTTCTGGGCGAACCCGACGCCGACAGCCTGCGCATCTGGAAGGCCAATGTCGCCGCGCATGAGCTTGGCCTGAGCCTGATCAAACCCGGCGCGACCTGTTCCGGCATCACCGCCGAGATCAACCGTTTCTTTGCAGATGAGGGCCTGCTGCAATACCGCTCGTTCGGCTATGGCCACTCCTTCGGTGTGCTCAGCCACTACTACGGGCGCGAGGCAGGTCTGGAACTGCGCGAGGATATCGACACGGTTCTGGAACCCGGCATGGTCGTGTCCATCGAACCGATGCTGTGGATCCCCGAAGGCCAGCCCGGAGCCGGTGGCTACCGTGAGCATGACATTCTGGTGGTCGAAGAAGATGGGGCCAAGAACATCACCGGCTTCCCCTACGGCCCGGGTCACAACATCGTCAACGCGTGATCTGAAGGAGGGTGGGGCGTATGCCTCACCCTTTGCCGCAAACACGCAGAATGCGGTTTAGGCTTGTTAAAACGGATCGAGCTTGGCCTGGGCTTTTTCGTTCACGATCGGGATATAATTCAAGCGTCCGCTGGCAGATTGTGGAATGGCCTGCTCGAGAGCCTGAAGGTCCCGCACTGCCAAAACGACGGCATCACCGGTTTCTCCGCCAAAACCTGCGATCTCTTCTTCGGAGAAACCGATCAGTTGAACAACGTCTTTGGCCAGAAACATTTTGACTTCAACGGATTGCGATAACTTGAGAATTTCGTCCTTCAGCCGCAGGGCTGTCTGCGCAGGCATGGTAACGACGGCCATTTTCGGTCCTGGTTGATTGGGGTTTGCTGACTTTGATCACACTACAGGAAAATAATTCTAGGCTTGTCAATTTAAGGATGCGTTAATACGCATGGCATAGAGTACCCTTATTTTACACAGTTTAAGTGGTTTGGGAGACGCAGTAGTGCCATTCCTGTTTGATTGGTCAACTCTGGGCAGTGCGAACAGTTCGACCGTGCTGACAGACGGTTCGAACTCGTCGACGCTAACCGTGGCCTCTGATCCAGGGGTATTCTTCAATGGGTTTCTTGGTGGAAACCTGTTTGTTTCGGGCATCCCGGGCCCTGCGACATCAGAGGTGACGTTTTCAACCGCTGTTAAAAACGTGACGTTCGAAATTCTGGATCTGGACAGCAACGAATTCTCTTTCGACGATAGAGTGACGGTTCTGGCGTTTGATGTGAACGACAATCCGGTCCCGGTTGTTTTCTCCAACCTCAGCCCATTTCACGTCCAGACCGATAACACGGTCGAAGCCAGCGGGAATGTGTCTCCGGGTGTCGAAGGACCAGGCGCGCCAGATTCGCTGACCGTTTCCATTGCAGGCCCGGTGTCCCGGATTGAGGTCATCTTTGAAGGGGGTCTGTCTTCGGGTGCCAATACCGGTGCAATCGGCTTTGGTGATATCTCCGGCGATATTCTGTGTTTGTGCGCGGGAACTATGATTGAAACGCCGAACGGCCCAACTTCTGTTGAAAATCTGTCCGTGGGAGACACCGTTCTGACCAAGGGAAATGGCCCGCAGCGGTTGCGGTGGGTTGGTTCCAAAACGGTGGACTTTGCGGCCCAAGGGGCCGCAGCGGAAAAATTGCGACCTGTCTGTATCTCTGCCGGCGCACTTGGGCAGGGGCTTCCAGCAAAAGACCTGCTGGTGTCCAGACAACACCGCATATTGGTGTCTTCCAAAGTGTCCGAGCGTATGTTCGGCAGTCCCGATGTCCTTGTGTCGGCAATAAAGCTGGCCGCGTTACCTGGGATCTACGTGGATGAAGACATAACCGAGGTTGTCTATTACCACCTTCTCTTCGATCAACACGAGGTCATTTTCGCCGATGGTGCTCCTTCGGAGAGTTTGTTTACAGGCCCCGAAGCAATCAAGACAATATCGGAGGAGGCCCGAGAAGAAATCTTTATCCTCTTCCCGGAAGTGCAACGTCAGGGCTACGCCGCGGAAACGGCATATCCTGTACCAGCCGGTCGTTTGCAGAAGAAATTCGTCGAGCGGCATCTGAAGAACGGAAAGCTGGTTCTCGAGGACGCGTCCACGCCATCGAACCGCCTGCATTAGTTGTTCACAACTCGGTCATTTCGCTATTCGTTTCGAAAGTCCGATGTGGTTTAGTCTTCAACCTCCGCGATCGGCCAAGGTCCAGGCGCATTTTAGCTGGAAATTGCCTCGGAAAATGCGGTCAGGCGATCGCTCAGATCGCTCTGCCCATCGGCGCCGATGATCATGTAGCCATAGCCGTCTTCCGCCCAAGTGGCCGTTGCCAGCCCGCTGAGAACGGCAAGGTTCACATCCTTGTCAGGTGCCCCTGGCCCTTGACGGATCACGCAAAAGGCAAAGGGCCGCCCCTGATCATCCGCAAAGACGACCTGAACCAGTGGCTTTCCTTTGAAAGACAGAACCTGAGCGCGCTTCAGCTCGGCCCCCGGCAAGGCGCTCAGGGCTTCGCGATTCAGTGATCGGCCTAGCGTGGCTTCGGCCTGAGCAAACTGGGCCTCAAGCGCCTCGGGAGCGGTGTCCAGAGTGGCAATTGTTTCAGGTACATAGAGCGATTGGTAGATCGCCGCCTGCTGCGCCCAGCCCAACGGCGCGGGTCGTGTCGCCCACAACGTCGCTGAAACCGCCACAATCGCGACCGAGGCCGCGACGGCCAGCAATCGAAAAGGTTGAGACGCGGGTTGAGACGTCGCGCGGTCCGGCAAGGTGATCTGAGGCACATCCTGCGGAACATCCTTGAAGACCGAATGCACAACGGGTGCAAACGGATCAAGCGCCATCAGGCGCTGTTCCAGTTCTGGATCGGCTTCGACCGCGCTCTCGATCTCTTGCGCGTCGGTCTCGTCCAGATTTCCATTCAGATACGCCAGCAGCGTTTCATCGGAAAACGTCATTTGCCACCCCGTCGAACGGCGTCCGCAGCCTCGTGCTGCATCACGGTTTTCAGTTTCTGCCGAGCCGTAGATAGTCGGCTCATGATTGTTCCAATCGGCACCTCAAGCAAGGCTGCTGCCTCGCGATAGCTATACCCTTCCACGAAGACAAGCATCACGGTCTCGCGCTGTGCTTCTGGCAGCTGCATCACTTGAGTAAACACTTCAGCCGCGAAAATATTCGTTTCTGAATCCGGTCCTGTTGCAATTAATTCAGTTTCGGGGGTCACAGACAGGGCCTGCGCCTTGCGAACGGATCGCGCGCGTACTTCATTCAGCCAGATCGAACGGCAGATCGTCATCAGCCAGCTGTCCAGCCTGTCGTGGGATGTCACCTGATGGTGACGCTCTAGCGCGCGCAGGCATGTGGATTGCAAAAGGTCGTCGGCCACATCCGAGGTGCCCGACAGGGCAAGCCCGAACCGCCACACGCGTTTCGAATGCGTCTGGATCGCGCCGCGCACGGCCTGTTCCGAGCTGATTTCACCACTCATCGAATAAATCGTGACCTGTGTGTGTTTGTCTTTCACGGACCGGGCCCGCGGGGTCAGAAATTACATAACCTGAGGAGAAATGAAATGAAACTTCTGTTGAAAGCAGTCACGATTGCGTCTGCAATTGTTGCAACCCCGGCCCTGTCGGAAAGTTGGACTCTGTCCTCGGATGCCTCGCACCTGGCTTATGGAACGATCAAGAAAGAAACAGTGGGCGAGGTCAATTCCTTCACCGGGCTGAGCGGTCATGTCAGCCCCGATGGCAAGGCTGAGATCGAGATTGATCTGTCGTCGGTGGAGACAAATATCGACATTCGCAACGAACGGATGATCGAATACGTGTTCCGCAAGGCAGGCACCGCCGCCTTGACCGCTGAATTCGACATGGATGAGGTCTCAGGCCTTGCTGTGGGCGCATCGTCGATCATCGATGTCGAGGTCGCGTTGTCTCTGGTTGGGACCGAGATCGAGTTCGACGCCGAGATGTTCGTGGTGCGACTGACCGAGACGTCGGTGATGGTTTCCACCAATGATATGGTCTTTATCAGCACCGAGGATGCAGGCGTGGATGCAGGCGTCGACAAGCTGATGGAACTGGCCGACCTACCAGGCATCACGCGGACCGTACCGATCACCGCGCGGCTTGTGTTTACCATGGATGAAAACAAGGCCAAAGCCGCGCCCGCCGCTCCGGTTGCAATCGCTGCAGTAGACGGGGATCTCAAAGCGGGCAAGAAGGTCTTTCGCAAGTGCAAAGCCTGCCATCAGTTGAAAGAAGGCCGCAATGGCGTAGGGCCCTCGCTGTTTAATGTGGTGGGAGCATCTGCGGGGCAGGTGGATGGGTTCAAATATTCCGGCCCGCTTGCCAATACCGATCTTGTCTGGACGCCAGAAAATCTGGCGGCGTTTCTGACCGACCCCAAAGGGTTTCTGCCCGGCAATAAAATGCAGTTCCCCGGCCTGAAGAAAGAGGCCGATATCACCAATGTCATCGCCTACATAGAGGATGAGGCACAGGGCTAAGGGAAATCAGAGGGAGTGTGGCAGGCCCTGCCACACCCGTTGATATACGTTAAACGCAACGCCTATTGAATGAATTGTTCTGCAACGACCTCGCCAAACTTGTCGAAGAACTTGCCGGATAGCTTTTTGGCCGTCCCTGCAATCAGGCGGCTGCCCAATTGCGCGATCTTGCCGCCGATCGTGACCTTGGCGGTGTAGGACAGAACCGTCTCATCTCCGTCAGTAGTCAGGGATACATCCGCGCCGCCCTTGGCGAAGCCAGCCGCTCCGCCTTTGCCTTCGCCGGACAGCGAAAACGCATCTGGCGCCTGTGAGTTGTCCAGCGTCACTTCACCGTTGAAGCGGGCCTTGACCGGGCCGATTTTCAGGACGACTTTGGCCTCGAGTTGTTCGGGCGAATGCTGGATCAACTCTTCGCAGCCCGGAATACACTCGCGCAGCACATCGGGATCGTTGAGTGCGCGGTAAACGACGTCCTTTGGGGCCGCGATGCGTATTTCGTCAGTGAGTTCCATCTGGGGGGTCCTTTTTCAACAACATTTCGGAAAGACACGGAGGGCTTTTTCGGTCGCCTCCTCCGCGGTCAACTCGGGCTGCGCCGCCTTGAAAGCGTGCAGCCAGTTAAGCCATTTTCTCATCATGGGATGTCTCCTGGGATTTGTCAGAATTGCGCCACATGATGATTTCAGCCAAAATCGAAAGCGCGATTTCATGCGGGTCGATGGCGTGGATATCCAACCCGGCGGGCGATTTCAGTCGCTTGGTCTGCTCTGTGCTCAGCCCTTGTGTTTCTAGTTTGGCACACAGCACTTCGGCCTTGCGGCGGCTTGCAACCATCGACACGCGGCGCGCGGGTGACTGCAGTGCAGCTTTCAATGCCGCTCCGTCGCCTTTGCCTTGTGACGCCACCACAACAAAATCACGCGCTTCAACGCCCAAAGCGTTCAGATCGTCGGGATCAAAGGGGGTGTATTTCACCGTGTTTTCAGCACCTTCGGGCAAACACACGCGCAACCCAGCCAGTGCCGCGTGGGACGCCAACGCCTGCGCGATCGGAGAGTCTCCGAAAATGATCAAGCGCGGAGCGTGTTGATAGGGTTCGATCAGCATATCCACTGTCCCTCCGGATGGGCACCCGCTTTTGTAGGTCTGAACACCGTCCGGGTCGGCCATCGACACAACCTTGTCCGAGGGTTTGACGCGGATCATTTTCGGCTCACCCGACACCAGCGCCTCTTGCGCTGCGGCGCGTACGGCCCGTTGTACGCAGGCACCCCCCAGATGGCCTAGAACCGTACCGTCGCGGGTGATGGCCGCCTTGCCTCCGGCCTTGGCCGAGGTCGCATCGGCGGTGCGCAGAACCGTCGCTACACAAAAGGCATCACCGGTGCGGCGCTGTTCTTCAATCGTGTCGAAAATGTCGAAATCTGCCATCGGTATGTCCTTTCACAGTTTTCTGAATTCAGGTTCCAGCGCCGCAAGCGCCTCAAGCGTATTGGCGGGCAGATGGGCGTCCAGATGGGGTTCTGCGGCCTGCATGGCAGCGGCAACGGGTTGGTAATTTTGCCAGCCTTTCAGCGGGTTCAGCCAGACGACCCGGCGCGCTTTGCGTTGAATCCGTTCCAGAACCTGCCCCAAGGCCTGCGGAGCCGTGCTGCAATAGCCATCCGACAAGATCAGCACGATCGTCCGTCCGTTCAGCGCCCGCGCGCCGTAGCCGTCCAGAAAGCTTTCGAGACTGCCAGAGATGTCGGTCCCGCCGCCAAACCCCTCGGCCATCAGTGAAAGCCGCCCGGCGGCGCGGATTGAGTCGTGATCGCGCAGCGCGTCCGTCACGCGCATCAGACGGGTGTGGAACAGATAGGCGTCGGCTTCAGTTCCGCTGCCGATCAGGCCCTTGAGAAACGCCAGGAAAACGCGGGAATATACGGTCATCGACCCACTGACATCGCATAGCGCAACGATCCGCATCGGTCGCGGCGGTCGCGCACGGCGATAGAGGTCCATCGGCTCTCCACCCCGCGCCAGACTGGCCCGTTGTATCCGCCGCATGTCCAGGGTCCGACCACGCTGTGCCTGTTTATTTCGACGCGAGCGACGGTCGCGGATCGCCCGAGCCAGCTGGGTCGCAGCGCGTTCGGCCTGTCTCAGCGACTCGTCATCTATCAATTCACGCAGATCCCGGCGCGACAGGTTGGCCGTTCGGGTCGCGATCAGCTTCCCATCCATCCCTTCGGCCTCCCCATCGCCCGGATCAGGAGTGGCGGCTGCCTGATCTGTATCCGTTTGCGGATCCTGTTCGTCTTGTGTTTGCTGCTGCCAGATCTTCGGTTTCGCGGACTGCACCCGTACATGTGCGGTCTGCGCTGTCCCACTGCGCTGCTTGCCGACATTGAACCAGTAGGCGTCGAACAGCTCATCAAAGCGTCGCCAATCCTCGGCGCTGTCTGTCAGCAACACGCACAAGGCCTGTCTGGCCTGTGCCGCGTCGGTTGCCTCGACCGCCGCCAAGGCGGCCAGCGCGTCACCGGTTTCGGCGGGACCCACGCGCAATCCGTTCATCCGCAGATGGGCCATGAATCCACTCATGCGGTCCGCCAAACCCGCCGCGCGTGAGGGAAACCGGGTGACCTGCATCACGCAACCTTCCCGATCAAGCGATCCAGAACCTCAGTCGGGGCGGCGTCATAGTCGGCGGCCGTTTTCAGCAGGCAGACAAGCGTCGCCTGCACCTCGCCCCGAGATTGGGCCATGTCGTTCACACCCAGCCCCGACAGGGCGGCGGCCCAGTCCAGCATTTCGGCAATGCCTGGCGTTTTCTCAAGGTCTTCCTTGCGCAGGGCCTGAACAACCCCGACGATCTGACGTGCAAGCAATCCTTCAATGGAGGGCATGCGCGCCTTCAAGATGGCCATCTCCGTCTCGCGCGAAGGGTAGCCGAGATAGCTGTATAAACACCGCCGCCGCAAAGCGTCGGACAGGTCCCGCGTGCCATTGGCCGTCAGGATCACAATCGGGCGGGAGCGCGCCTTGACTGTCCCAAGCTCCGGAATCGTGATCTGAAAATCTGACAAAATCTCAAGCAGATAGGCCTCGAACTCCTCATCTGCACGGTCAATCTCATCTATCAAGAGAACCGGAGGGTCGTCTTCACTGATCGCCTCCAAAAGGGGCCGTTTCAGAAGGTAATCATCCGAGAACAACTGCGCTTCGCTTGTGCCGCCTTGCGCTTCGCTCGCGCGGATGGCCAGCAATTGTCGTTGGTAGTTCCATTCGTAAATGGCGTGGCTGGCATCCAGCCCCTCATAACACTGCAAGCGAATCAAACGCGCGTCGTGTTGGGCAGCCAGAGCCTTCGCGACTTCGGTCTTGCCAACGCCTGCCGGACCTTCCAGCAGCAAAGGCCGCCCCAAAGCCTGCGCCAGATGCAGCGCCATCGCCAACCGGTCATCAGCAACATAGCCCTGCGCGGCCAATCCGTTTTGCACATCGCTCAAAGTCAAAACCAGGATCCATTCTTCATCTGGCTAAAAATATCCCGGGGGAGGTTCGGAGGGGGCCGGCCCCCTCCGTTCGGTCGGATCGGTCAAGCCGATCCGAACCCAATCACCCATGCATCCCCAACCCATTGGCGATCTTCCAGATGCGCCAGTGGTCATGCGGCATGTGGCTCTGCACCAACCCAAAGGGCCGGAACGCATCATGCACCGCGTTCGAGAAACAGGGCACGCCACCCACATTCGGGCTTTCGCCCACACCCTTCGCACCAATCGGATGATGCGGGGAAGGGGTCACCGTGTAGTCGGTGATATAGTTCGGCGTCTCCCACGCGGTCGGCAGGAAGAAGTCCATCAGCGTGCCGGTCTTCACATTGCCCATCTCATCATAGGCAATCTCCTGACCCATTGCGATGGCCAAGGCCTCGGTTACGCCACCATGGACCTGCCCGTCGATGATCATCGGGTTGATCCGGGTGCCGCAATCGTCCAGAGCATAGAACTTCCGAACGTCCCACTCACCGGTATCCACGTCGATCTCCATGACGCAGATATAGGCCCCGAACGGATAGGTCATGTTCGGTGGGTCATAGTAGCTGACCGCCTCCAGACCGGGCTCCAACCCCGGAATAGCCTGATTATAGGCGGCAAAGGCGATTTCTTTCATAGTCTTGAACCGCTCGGGCGCGCCTTTGACGGAGAACCGATCCACGTCCCATTCGACATCGTCGTCGTGGACCTCAAGCAGATATGCGGCAATCATCTGCGCCTTGGCGCGGATTTTGCGCGCGGCCATGGCAGTCGCTGCACCGGCAACGGGCGTGGACCGAGAGCCGTAGGTTCCCAGCCCGTAGGGCGCAGTATCGGTGTCGCCTTCCTCCAAAGTGATATCATCGGCGGGTAGACCGATCTCACTAGCGATGATCTGGGCAAAGGTCGTGGCATGGCCCTGACCCTGTGAAATCGTCCCCAACCGCGCGATGGCGGACCCGGTCGGGTGGATCCGGATTTCGCAACTGTCGAACATACCAAGCCCAAGAATATCGCAGTTCTTCACTGGCCCGGCACCCACGATCTCGGTGAAATGCGTCAGACCAATGCCCAGCAGTTTGCGGGTTTTGCCAGCCTTGAAGTCCTCAACCCGTTGCGCCTGTTCAGCCCGCAGACCTTCGTAGTCCACGGCCTTCAGAGCTTTATCCCACGCTGTGTGATAATCGCCCGAGTCATATTCCCACCCCAGTGCGGACTGATACGGGAACTGATCGGCCTTGATGAAGTTTATCCGGCGCAGCTCGGCCGCGTCCATGTTCAGTTTGATGGCCAGAACCTCGATCATGCGTTCGATGAAATAGGCCGCCTCAGTCACACGGAAGGAACAGCGATAGGCCACCCCGCCCGGCGCTTTGTTGGTATAGACACCGTCCACGGCCAGGTAAGCGGTGGGGATGTCATACGACCCCGTACAGATGTTCATGAACCCTGCCGGGAATTTGGTCGGGTCCGCACAGGCGTCAAAGCCGCCATGGTCCGCCGTGGTGTGACACCACAGGCCGGTGATCTTGCCGTCCTTGGTGGCCGCGATCTTGCCCTGCATCCAGTAGTCGCGGGCAAAGGCGGTGGACATAAGGTTCTCCATCCGGTCCTCGACCCACTTCACCGGCTTGCCGGTGACAATCGAGGCTACGACCGAGCAGACATAACCTGCATAAGCCCCAACCTTGTTACCGAACCCGCCACCGATATCGGGGCTGATCACGCGGATATTGTGCTCGGCGATGCCGGAGATCAGTGAGACAACCGTCCGGATCGCGTGAGGCGCCTGAAACGTGCCATATAGCGTCAGCTTGCCGGTCACCTTGTCCATGCTAGCCACGGATCCGCAGGTTTCCAGTGGGCAGGGGTGGGTGCGGTGATAGTAGACCATCTCTTCGGCGACCACATCGGCCTCTGCCAGAATGGCTTCGGTCGCGTCTTTGTCGCCCTGTTCCCAGGTGAAGATATGGTTGTGATGCTTGCGGGGGCCATGCGCACCCTCGGTCTGACCTTCTAGGTCTTCGCGCAGGACCACATCGGATTTCAACGCCTCGAACGGATCGGTCAGAACAGGTAGTTCTTCGTATTCGACCTCGATCAACTCGACAGCATCGGCGGCAATATAGCGGTCTTCGGCGACGACAAAAGCCACTTCCTGGCCCTGGAACAACACCTTGCCATCAGCCAGAACCATCTGCTTGTCACCGGCTAGCGTTGGCATCCAATGCAAGCCCAGCGGGGCCAGATCCTCGGCTGTCAGAACAGCGATCACGCCGGGCATCGCCAAGGCGGCCTCTTTGTTCACACTTACAACGCGGGCATGTGCGTAGGGGGAGCGCACGAAGTCGCCGAACAGCATCCCGTCCAGCTTGATGTCATCGACATAGTTGCCCTTGCCTTGGGTAAAGCGCACGTCCTCGACGCGTTTGCGCGAGCTGCCCATCCCCTTGAGATTGGCGGCGCGTTCTTCGGGGGTCAGAGTTTGATCGTTCATTCCGCAGCCTCCTTCTGAGCGTTCAGCATGTCAGCCGAGGCCGAGATCGCCTTGACGATGTTCTGGTAGCCAGTGCAGCGGCACAGGTTCCCGGCCATGCCAAAGCGAATATCCTCCTCAGACGGGTTCGGGTTTTCCTGCAGCAAGCGATGCGCGCGAGTAATCATCCCCGGCGTGCAAAAGCCACATTGCAGCCCGTGGTGCTCGCGGAACATTTCCTGCAAAACGCCAAGGCTGCCGTCGTCATTGGTGAGGCCTTCGACGGTGGTGACATCGGCTCCGTTCACCTGCGCCACAAAAGTCGTGCAGGATTTGACGGATTTGCCATCGATATCCACGGTGCAGGCCCCGCAATGGCTGGTCTCGCAACCAATATGAGGACCGGTGATTTTCAGATCTTCCCGCAGGAAGTGGATCAGCAGCGTGCGCGGCTCGGCCAGACCTTCGACCTCTTTACCGTTCACGGTGAGTTTGACGTGCATTTTCGACATGGTTTCCTCCCCTCAACCCGAGCGGCTTTGCGCACGGTCGATGGCGCGGCGCAGCATCACGCTCGCCACATGTTTCTTGAATTCGACGGGTCCACGGTTGTCGGCCACGGGTTCAATGGCATCCAGCATGGCGGCAACACAGCCGTCCACATCGCCCTCGGCCAACGCAGCGCTGGCGCTTTCGGACCAGATCGGAGTGTCCGCCAGGTTGGTCATCGCAACCGAGGCCGTGCCGCTACCGACCATCACAGCGGCGGCGGCCGTCGCATAATCCCCGATCTTGCGCTTTTGCTTCTCATACGCTTGACCAACACCAGCACCAGGTACGGGAATCGAAATTCGGGTCAGGATTTCCTCATCCTCGCGTGCGGTGAAATAGGCGGCCTCATAAAACTCACGCGCGGCGACACTGCGCGACCCATCGGGGCCGGACAGTTCAAACGTCGCGTTCAGACATTGCATCAAACCCGGCATGTCATTGCCAGGGTCGCCGTTGGCGACGTTACCGCCGACGGTGCCCATGTAGCGGACCTGAGGGTCGGCGATCTGCAACGCCGCTTCGCGGATCAGCGGAATGGCAGCGGCGAGACCGTCATGGGTGATCAACTCATGCTGCGTCACCATGGCGCCAAGGGTCACGGTATCGGACCCGACCTCGATGCCCTTAAGTTCTTCAATGGCCTGCAGGTCAATCAGATGGCCCATCTCGGCCATGCGCAGCTTCATCATCGGGATCAGGCTGTGCCCGCCCGCGATCACGCGCGCTTCGTCTCCGTGTTCTTGCAAAATGCCGATGGCCGAGGCGATGTCGCCTGGCCGGTGATACTCAAAACCGGCTGGTATCATTTTTTTCCTCCCTGGGTCCAAGCGGTATACCTTGGGGTACCTGCAGTTAGGAAACAGGGGTGCGCTCAGCGGTTCCAGCCGTAGGGAACGGGGCGCGCAGCTTGTTTCACGAAATGCGAATGAGCTGCACGAGTTGCGATCACAGGCCCAAAGCGTCGCGGATATCTGACAGGCGAGATCGGCTGACGGGTACTTTACTGAGAGCCTCGACAGAGTCGAAATAACATGTCCCGTTGTCCTTATGCCTCTCGAAGCTTGAGACATGTTTGGGGTTCACCAGATAACTTCGGTGGGCGCGGAGGAAGCCATCTGGCTGTAGGCGTGTCTCGGCCTCGGTGATGGACCAGGGGCAGAACAGTTTCTCGGAATCGATATAGAGAATGGTGTAATGCCCCTCGGCCCGGATGGCGGCAATTTGGGCGGGTTCGGCAAAGAAGGTCTGGCCTTCACGTTCAAAAGGCACCCCTGCGCGTAGGGTTGGGGTTGGTTCTGGTTGAGGGGCGGGTGTTGGGACTGAGGCGGGTTCAGTCTTGGGTTCGATGAAGGTGATCCCGGTCAGCAGGAAGGCGCCACAGATCAGGAAGACTGCAACCGTGACGCCCATTGCCAGAATCTGGTTGTCCAGCGCAGGCCCGGCAGCCCCGGCAGTCTCGGTGGCCACGAAATCCGTGAGACCGGTTGCGATGAAATGCATGGAAAACACGGCAATGCCGAAACAGGCTGTGCCCAGCAGGATGTTCCGATGGGTTCGGCTGTCGTAAGCTACCCAGATCGCCAGAACCGACAGAACAACCGAGGCCGCGGTCGACAAAACGATGTCGAACAGGCTGTAGACGGGTCGGCACAGCTGCATCCCGGCCATGCCGACATAGTGCATGACAACGATGCCAAGCCCCACGATCACGCCCGCGCCAATGATGGTCGGCGGGGTTCTGGGACGGAAATGCAAAAGCAGCAGCGCCAGCCCTACCATAAGGATGGCAACCAGCGCCGAGATCAGCGTTACCAGTGCGTCATAGTAAAACAGGATCGGCAGTTGCAGGCCCAGCATGGCAACGAAATGCATCGACCAGATACCGCCGCCCAGTATCACAGCTGCGAGGGCGACGATGAATTTGCGCCGTTGATTGTCCAGTTTCGACGCGCCATGCGTCAGGTACAGTCCGGTAAAGCCGGCCATCAGCGCCACGGCCAACGAGGCCGCCACGAGCCACGCATTGTGCGAATAGTCCAACATTGAGATGCCGCGCCCTCCCCAGCGCGATCATGACGTTATCAAACTGAAATTATCCGCACAATCTTTGTTGGCCTCAGCGGAAGATACCTGTTTCGACTGAGTCGCATAAACGGGTCTCGCCGGTTTTTTGGCTACAGGTCAGCCCCGCTTTTTCGGCGCAAGGTAGGTCCATGTCGGCCCGGCTGTCTCGCCCGATCCGTCCGGCAACGGTATGCGCATCAGTTTTTGCGCCAGCGACTTGATCGAATACATCGTTGGAACAAGGTCGCGCAAAGCGGATTTATCCTCGTTGAAGGCGATGTGCAGACCGTCCAGCAAACCGGACCACGCGGCGTTGAACTCGGCCGAAATCGCGGCGATTTCGGGGGCGGACTTGTAGTTCTCCTCGCTGGGGTCGTCTTTCATGGGCGAGACCGCGCTCCAATCAACGATCAGGTCACCGCCAGTCGGAGGGTCGGTCACAAGATCTTCGGCGCGATAGTAGCGGCTATGTAGGATTTCGTTGAACTTGAAGTAGTGTGCAACGTCCTCATGGCCGGCTGGCCCCGGAATGGTGTCTCCGTCACCCGCTTTGCCACCCAGATTTGCGCCTTCGCCCTCTTCCATGATCTTTTGGATGGCATCAAAAGCCGCCTTGCGACGTTGCGCTGGGGTGCCGGTGATTTCGACAACTTCACCGCCCGCGCCGAAATAGTCGTCATTGGAGATCTGACGCGCGGGGTCGCCGATGAAGATCTCTTTGTCCCCGAACTCCTTACACGCTTCTTCCAGCAGCTTCCTGACATAGGCGTAGAATCCACCGATGGTGGAATAGTGCCCCCTCAATGCCTTGCGGAGGTCTTTCGGCGCGGTTTCGATCTTGCGAAAGCTTTTGACCTGTTTGGGCGAGAATTTGCGCAGACGCACCTCTGGCCCGGCCCCGTTCAAAAGCTCTGTCGGGTATTTCGGCAGCAAGTTGGGATTGTTCAGCTGAGGCGTACCCCCGATCGCGTTCATCACATTCGCCGCAAGAACCATATGCAGCATCTCTTCGACCATGACCTGACGGATCACCTCGATCGGCTCGGCGTTGACGATAGTCGGCTCGGACCGGTCGTATTGCCCCTGCTCCAGGATCGAATAGCAGGCCGTCGCGTAGGGCGGGATTGTCGAAAGCTCCAGCATCAAAGCGTCTTGCAGATGTTTGCAGAGATTTTTGCGCGCGGCGTCCAGTTTCTTTTTCGAACTCATTTCGCACCCCCTTTCCGAACGGCCTTCTGGATGGCTCTGGCGGCCCTGAAGGCCATGGCCGACATCGTCAGCGTCGGGTTGGACGTGGCAATCGTCGGCATCGAGCCTGCGCCCACCAGCCACAGATTGTCGTGATCCCATGCGCGCATCTCGTCATTGGTGACCGAGTTGTGCCGATCCGTCCCAATCCTGTGGGTGCCGACCAGATGGCCTGCACCGAAGAAGGTGTAACCCTTGCCATCATAGGTCAAATACCCAGCATCCGATGGGCTGTAGGAGGTATGGTTCTTAATACCCAGCCGCTGGAAAATCTGCGCGCAGGTGTCATTGGCTGCGGCCAGCCCGGCGCGCGAATAGTCGTCCAGATCATAGCTGATCACCGGGCGGTATTCACCCATTGGCGTGCGATAGGCCGGGTCGATGGTGACTCGGTTTGTGGCTCTGGGCAATTGCTCAACCATCGTGCCAATTCGGACCTGCCGCTGGACATCGTAATAGAGCTTATCGCGCAGGGCGGTGCCATAGAGGTTGTCCTGCTCGACCAGCCGCGCCACGTCGGAGTTCGGGGAGCCAGCGGCAAAGTTCCATCCCCAATTACCGATCTCCAAACGGAAGGCTGCATTCTTGTTCCTAAAGTTTCCGTCCCGGAAATTGGCATAGCTAGAGGTCGATCCGGGCCCGCGAAACGGGCCAACCGGCTCTGGCGCGGCACCCCATGTCATCATGTAAGGGTGGTCCATCAGGTTGCGGCCCAGCTCGTCACTGCTGGTGCAAATCCCCGAGGCCAGCGCCAGAGTGACGTTTTCCACCGCACCGCCAGCCAGCACATATTGCTTCCCTCTGGCCCGGCGCAGTTCGTACTGAGGCACACCGGGGAACGGGTATTTCTTGTAAACAATACCAGATACACGCCCGCTTTCGGCCAGTTCGACCTTTGAGGCGATGGCCTGCGTGATCGTCTCCATCTGATGCTTGGCTTCGTGCTTGGCATCCTCGAGCGTTTTCATCGCGTTGTATTTGGCCTGGATCGGGCAGATCGGAATGCAGCTTGAGTTTCCCTCGCATCGCTGACCCATATAGGCGAATGGTCCGGTCGCGCCGCGCGCGCGGAATTGCTGCCTGCGCTTGTCGCCAACCTGAATGCCCTTGGCAGTTCTTGGCTTGCGCGGAGTTGAGTTCCGGCCCTGCGGCGTGCGCGAGACTTTCAGGTGAACCGTGCTGGTGGCATCCTCGCCGATTTCGATGGGCATCCCATCTGCCTTGGCAAAGAAGCCATCCACGTAAGACGACGGGATCGAATGCATCGGGTAGTCGTATTCCTTGTCGAAATACCCGACATTGTCGTGCCGTCCTGACGTGCGAATACCCAGTGCCTTGGGCGTCTGTTCGTCGGCATCGGCCGAGACACCGATCTCCCACTCGGCGCGCTCATAGTCTGCGCGCAGGTCCTGATAGCCAAAGGGCCAGTCAACGCCTTTGCCAAAGCGGCTTTGCATCTCGAAATCAGCAGGCATCATACGCAGGCTTGTGCCCAGCCAATGTAGCGAGGTTCCGCCAAAGGCCATCAGGTAGTTGCTGCCAAAGGGCAGGGGGCCGCGTTGCACGAAGTACCCGTTGGTGTCCGGCTCGGTGCCTCGTACTGCGGTGATGTCCAGCACCGAAGGCGACGGCAGGGTTGGTAGGTTCGGATAGGGAGAGTTTGGCGTCTTGGCCAGCGACAGATAGTATTGATCCAGGTAGGAGCGATACGTCTCCCACGTCTTGCCGTGGTCTTCTCCGGCTTCGAGGATCAGAACCGAAAGACCGGCCGAGACCAGCTCCTTTGCCAGAATGCCCCCGGCAAACCCGGCCCCCACGATGACCACATCATAGGTCCGGTCGTCATCTGCAATTGCGCTCATTTGCCTGCCCCCCGCTGTTTTGGAGGTTCAAGGCCCCATGCGCCAAAGCCCTGTTGCTTGGCCCCTTGGGGATGCGCGCCGATGGCGTCCCAGACTAGCCCTTCCTTGTAGGACCGGGTCGAGATGATCTTGACCACATCAAACCGCGACGCGCCGTAGCTTTCGCGCCATTCCTGTGAAAGCGGCACCCATTGGCCGGTGTACCAAAGCTGGATCAGCGTGCGCGACAGCGGGCCGAGGCATTTGTCCGACAGATAAGTTTGACGCATGATCCGGTCGTCGTCCTGCCCGCCCAACTTGTCGGAATGAGACAGAAACTCCTTGAGGATTTCGGCGGGCAAGACCTGCTGGAACTGATGCCAGTATTCGCCTGCGCATCCGGTGCCTTGCAACTCTGCGCTGCTATAGCCGGTCAGGGCGGCGCTCACCGTCAGAAAGGCTTGAAACTCGGGGGTGTCATCATGCGTCTTCATGGCGATCCCCATCAATTGCGTCCACATAGAAGCCACGAGGCTCAAAGCAGGCGGGCGGGCTTTCAAAGACCTGCACGGCCACCGGCGTCATATCGGTGAAAAGCGTGCGCATGTCGCGGGTCATCGGGAAATCGTTGTTGCCCAGTTTCAGCTTGAAGCTTTTTGCGATGCGTTTGCCCTCTTTCGTGGTCAACATCGCGGTTTCAAACAGGCCCGAGATGGTCCAGCGAGTCCAAACAGTGCGTCCAAGCCCGGTAGCGAACTCAGGGATCGGAGTGCAGTTGGTCAGAGTCCAGTGATCTCCCTTGAGTTTGCCCAGATCGGCCGTCAGATCGTAAACGATGGTTTGCGGATCGTCGGGATTGACCAGTTGAATCCACCATTTCTTAGGCGAAATCGGTGGGTGTCCCTTCATCTTGGCGTTCAGCGAAGGAACCTTGTAGTTGAACTGGCCCAGAAACTTGGGCTCTCCGAACGCTTGGCGTCCGGCCTTGACAGCCATGGCGTTGTCGGCGGCCACATGAACCCGCAGATGGCCGATGGTTTTTGTCTGATCCCGGCCGTGAAGATACTCGGTCAGGGTCATCTTCGGCACGCCTGGCACCCGGTTCTTGGGATAGGCCAGCAAGTTGAATTCCACCTCGTTCACGAAGCCCAGAGAGTTATCATAGTGCGCGGTATAGCGTTGGAAGTTCAGCAGGATGACGGCCTTGTTCTCGCCGTCTTCATCGGGAAATTCGGCGACACACAGGCCGGTGCCTTTCACAAACTGGCGGGCAACTTCGACCGAGGTGTACCAATACATCCATTGGCATTGCAGCGAGGCATAATAGAAGGGGAACGTGTCAAACTGTTTTGGCAGTTTCGGCATGACGCCGGTGACATCCGTCTGATGGCACGGGTCGCTTTTGGCTTTTTTCTTTGTCATTTGGCTGTGATCTCCCCCACTGGCTGTGACAATTCTACTTGCTCAAATTCCGCCCGATCATGCCTCCGGCTGTTTTGTTTTTAGGGTTTTCAAAATGGCTTTTGCCTCGACCAATGCGGGTGCTTTGGTCTTGTCGGCGGCCACGGCTTTCGAGATCTCACCAAGGCAGTTTGACGAGGTCTCAAGCTCGGCCAATTCCCGAATGACATGCAAAAGCGGGCCGTAATGGCCCAGTTGCAACGCCACCATGGCAGCGTCTTTAAGGTGGCCGATCCCGGCGCTGTCATCCCCGTGGGCCATTGCCAACCGACCGCGCAGGCATGTCAGGCCGACGATCCAGAATTTCTCACCGCTGTCGTTGGCGAAGGCTTCGGCTTCGTCCAACAGTTCCTCGGCCAGTTCCAGTTTACCGTGCAGAATGGCCGCGTCGGCATAAAGGCAAAGGAAGAAGCTCAGACCAAGGCGGCAGCCTGTATCGCGCCATTCGCGCAGGCCCAGGGCTATCTCCTCCAAGGCCTTTTCACCATCAGTGCTCCGGCGCACCCAACCATTCATGACCCGCGCCCAACCGCGCCAGAATTGGAAAGAATATTCCTCGGACAGGGCGATCAAAATGGCCGAACTGTCCTGCACCGTCACCTCATCGCCCCGGAAATGGGAAATCCATCCAAGGAAGGCATTGGCAAAGGACTGGCTGAAAGGGTGCGCGGTTTCTTCGGCATGGACCAGCGCTGCCTTGATCGCTGTCAGGGCGTTGGCTTCGTCGCCAGACAACCAGTAGGAAAGTGCGCGATAACCCTGAAGAGCCACCGCAAGGTCAACCACATCGAAATCGAGGCCCATGAAGCGATGTTCGATGGACAGATTGACCTCAAGCCCGGCCTCAAGATGTTTCAACGCATCTTTCGGATGGCCCAGATAGGTCTGAAGCGACCCCATTGAGCGTTCGGCCGAGACAATGGTCAGCGGGCTCGATAAATCCTGACAGAGCGAGACCAGCCGATCCGCATTCTGTTTCGAGATCTCATATTCCCCGCCCAGCATGGTCGAGCGGAACTGACCGTAGACCACCTTGAACAGTCGCTCGGTCTCGCCATATTCACGGCACAGGGACTGCGCCCGCGCATAGGCCGACAGAACCGATTTATGTGCATAGCCCCTAACGAAGGCCAGAGGCACGGCGATCATGATCTGCATGTCGATCTCACGCCGGTCGCGTTCCTGCGATTGCGGCATTTCCTGCAAGCATTCCAAAGCATGCTGCAAATGTGTTATCGCCTCGACATTCGCTGAATGGTCCAATGCCTGCCGCGCGGCGGTCATCAGTTTGCCTTCGGCGGCGGGGTAATTGCCGGCACGCCAGTAGTGATGGCCCAGAATTTCAGGCTCTCGCGCGACGGTTTCGGCGTATTTCTCCTCGAGAACCGCGGCGATTTGGCCATGCCATCGTGAGGCTGTTGAGCGCAGCATGGATTGATAGGCTGCATCCTGCACCAACGCATGGCGGAACCGGTAGGCATCTGCCGTACCCGGCTGGCCTGCGGGCACGATCAGTTCGGTCTCAAGCAGCTGGTTCAGCGCTTCGGTGATGTCGTTTTCGGTCCAGTCCAGAACCTCGGACAGCAGCTTGCGCTCAAAGTTTCGGCCGATTGCTGCGGCGACCTGAACGATCTCGCGGCTGGCCGACAAACGGTCTAATCTGGCCATCAGTGAGTCCTGCAGCGATTCTGGGATCGCCATGGACAATTCGGCCTGACTCTGGCCGCGGTTGACCAAGAGACCGGATTCCATCGCCATCTTGGTCAGTTCTTCGACAAATAGCGGCACGCCATCGGTGCGATCGGCCAACTGGCTGAGAACTTCCGGCGACGGCCGCACGCCCGAAATGCTCTCAACCAGCTTATATATGTCACGGCGCACAAGCCGGTTGAGTTCCAGACTGGTGACATGGGACTGGTTGCGCCATGGCGACTGGAACTCGGTCCGGGCGGTCATCAGGATCAGGCAGCGGCGGTTCGACACCTGTTCGATCCAGCCGTTGACGAATTCCAGTGTTGAGGCGTCGAACCAATGCACATCGTCGAGCAGCAGCAGCAAGGGATGGTGCTGTTCCAACCCCGCGCACAATTGCAAAAGGGCCTCGATCAGCGCGCCCTTCTCCCGCTCGGGGCCCATCGGCGCGACCAGAGAGGTGCTGTCTTCCAGTCCCATCAGGCGCAGGATAGGTGCGGCGCAGGTTTCAGCATCAAGGTTCAGATTGGTCAGAAACCGGGTGACTTTATCCCGGCTTTCCTCAGGAGGCGCATTGGGCAACATGCCCGTCAGCGTCGTCAGCGCATTCTTGATCGGGAAAAACGCGCTGCTTTGGTGCAAAGGCGATCCGAACAGGGTGAACTGGGTGGAGGCCTCGTCGGTTAGCTTGTCCTTCAGTCCAAATGCGATCTTGGATTTGCCAACGCCCGCGTCGCCGGTCAACAGCAGAACCTGCCCCTCTCCGTCCAGCGCGCCGTCCCATCTGGACTGGACCAGAGCTATCTCGGCAGTGCGCCCGATAGTCGGCGTCTTGTCGTGCGCGAAGTCCTTGCGCCCGGTGTCAAAGCCGGAAATCTTCGGACCGACCACATAGAGCTGCAACGGTGTGCTGACACCCGCCAGGGGCGGACTGCCGATCGAGGTGAAATCCAGACGCTCTCCGACCAGTCTGCGGGTCACTTCCGAAACCACAACCTGACCCACATCCGCAGCAGCCTGAATCCGCGCCGCAACGTTTGGTGTATCGCCAAACAGCCAGACCTTTTCCGAGCTTGATGTGCCTGCCGCCGTGCCCACCACCACAGGTCCGGTGTGAATCCCGATCCGCACATTTGTCGAAACCGATTTGTCCGTCAGCCCCGCATTCCCGTCGCGTGTCGCGCCCGCAATCTCAAGCGCGCAAAGAGCGGCGGAATAGTGGCTGAGTTCCTGCGCGGTGGGATAGCCGAAGATGGCGACCACTCCGTCTCCGGCATAGTTGGCGATTTCGCCGCCGAACTTGGTGACGGTCCGGCCAACCAACTCGCGGTATTGCGTGATCAGTTCGCGGTAATCCTCGGGGTCGAGTCTTTCGGACAAGGCCGTTGAACCCACCAGATCGCAGAACATGACGGTCAGTTGGCGACGTTCGGCCACGTCTTCTGGTGCGTCCTTTGGAGAGGGCAAAGGGGCAGCCGGTGGGGGACTGTCCTGACCCAGCAGCGAAGCCCCACAAGCGGTGCAAAACTTTGCGTGCGCCATCGCTGACGCACCGCAGGACCCACAGGCTAGGGTCAGTGCATTGCCGCAGCCGTGGCAAAAGTTGGACCCGGCAGGATTGGCCGCGCCGCATTCGCTGCAATTAACATTCGGACGTCCCAATATGGCTGCCCCTGAGCGCTGTAATTGCGCCTTATGTGAAACAAAGAAACAATTTCGCTTTCTTTAGTATCACACAATCTACAATTCGTCGCCCTTGAATTGTGCGCTGGTTTTGTGTGCCCGCAAAGGGTTACTCACTGGTGCGGGCTGGTACTGTGGTTAGGACCCCGCTTGCGGTCGCAGAAACCCTCCAATTCTGTCGATGTTTTCGACCAGAAAGAACGGGCTGTCAGAGCCTGGTATGGGCTGAAAAAGCTGCCCATGGTCTTTTTTGAATGCGGTAAAGATCGGGCCGGTCACATGGTCCATAAAGGCTTGGAAGTCCTTGTAGATTTCGATGAAAACGACGGTGCCGTCACTGGAAGGCGGTGCCGAGTTTTCGCCGCCCGTGTGGATGAGGTAGCCCCAGGTGTCCTCTTCCTGCTTCACATCTTGGGCCAATTGCTTGAGGGCTGCGATCCCCTCGGCCTCTTGTTTGGGTTTCAAATACCAGGTCGCGATTATGCTATACATATCGATAGTCCTTTCGAGAGGCAGGTCTGCGTCTTATCCGTGATCATCCCTGCCTAAACGGGTCAAATTGATTGATCTTTGTGGCGCGGTGGCCCTCGGTAAATGAGAGTTCAAAATGCCGAAAGAAAGCCTGCAACAGGCGCGTCGGATGAGGGCCACGCACCCTTTACATTAACATATCATGCGCTGGGCTGGCAAAAACCAGATGTTGTCAGAGGGTGTGAGCGGCTCGGGCCGTCACCGCGCGACGGCCTGACTATCAACCCCGCGAGGAGATCTGCCGAAGAGGTCCATAGGCGGCTTTGAACTGTGCCTTGGCTGCCTCGTAATCTGCGGTTTTGCTGCTGTCGGGCAGAACGCGTTCGCCGATGCTGGGAGGGGTCAGGATGTCTTCGGGCGACGCTCCGGTTTCTGCGATCTGGCCAAGACGTGCGGCACCCAGTGCTGCGCCAAACTCTCCGTCCTGAGGTAGCTCGATTGGCACGTTCAAAACAGTTGCAATCAGCTTGACCCAGTAGCGCGATTTTGTACCGCCGCCGATGCCGATCAGCCGATCAATCCGCGCGCCAGTCTGCACCAGCGCGTCATACGAGTCGCTAAGGCCATAGACGACCCCCTCAAGCACAGCGCAGGTCAGATCGCTCTGGTCAGTGTCTTTTCCCAGCCCGGTAAAGCCGCCGCGAATGTTGGCGTCGTTGTGCGGGGTGCGTTCGCCTGAGAGGTAAGGGTAGAACTGCACGCGGCCGGGTGCTCGCAGCTCGTCGCCCAATGCGCGGGTCAGGTCGGCGGGTTTTTGGCCGGTGATCTGCCCTAGCCAATTCAGGCTGTCGGTTGCAGACAGCATGACGCCCATCTGATACCAGCGATCGGGCACGGCATGGCAAAACGTGTGCAAAGCCGAGGCGGGGTCGGGGTGGTAGCCATCGCGCGCAGCCAGCAGCACTCCGGAGGTGCCAAGCGAAATGAACCCGTCCCCTTCGTTCAGAGCACCCAGGCCACAGGCCGCCGCGGCGTTGTCTCCGGCACCGCCTGCGACGGTGACGCTATTGCGCAGACCCCAACGGCTGGCAAGATCGGCGCGAAGGGTACCTGCGGGCTGGCAGCCCTCAACCAGACGGGGCATCTGAGAGTCCGACATTTGCCCGGCGATCAACAGCTCCTCGGACCATGTACGCCGCGAGACGTCCAGCCAGGATGTGCCAGCGCTATCCGACATGTCAGCGACGTAATCGCCTGTCAGATAGTAGTTCATATAGGCCGCAGGCAGCAGAACCTTCGCGATACGGGCGAAGTTTTCCGGCTCATGTTCCCTGACCCAGAGCAGTTTGGGGGCCGTGAAGCCGGGGAAAACGATATTGCCGGAAATGTCGCGAATACCGGGCAGGGCGTCCAGATGCCGGGCCTCGGCATCCGCGCGCGTGTCGTTCCACAGAATACAGGGCCGGATCACGTCACCGTTGGAATCCAGCAGCGTTGCGCCGTGCATGTGGCCCGCTACGCCAACGGCTCGCAGATCGGCAAATTCGGGATGGGCATCCCGCAACGCGGCAACCGCCCCCTCTAGCGCCGCGATCCATTCGGCGGGGTCCTGTTCGCTCCAGCCAGGATGTTTGTGTTGGGACGTGCAGGAATGCTCTGCCGAACCGAGCACGCTGCCGTCCTCTGCCAAGAGCAGGGCGCGCAGCCCGGACGTTCCCAGATCAATGCCAAGGTAGCTCATACTGCGTCGCCTCTGAATTCACATGTTTGCAAACGGTTTATTCTGTTTTTGAGGAGTCTGCAAAGTGCGGATCAGCCCCCGATATAGCTGCCGGTCTTTGGGCGATAAAAAATCTTCTGATCATGCAGCTTGCCCAGAAGATCATGCATCCTGCGGATGGTGTCTTCGTTGGTCTCGTCCCCCTCAATGGAATAAGAGGCCATCGCCTGTCGCAGGGCCTGTTCGATCAGTTCCATATCCTCGATGGAGAGTTCGAACATGTCATTATATTGCGGCATTTGAGGTCCTCCGGCTGCGGGTGTGAACCCAAAGCATGCCCGGAAAACCCCGAGTTTACCAGATTACGGTCCGTATCAGTCCCTTTGCATCCGCGCTGCATAATATTGTGCAATGGCTTGGGTCCGGTTTTTGACGCCCAGCTTGTCGTAGATGTTCGACAAGTGGAACTTTACGGTGTTCGTCGAAATCTCGAGCTCTTTTGAAAGTTCGCGATTGGACATGCCCTGCGCCAGCGCCTCGAGGATGGAGCGTTCCTTGCGCGACAGGCTTTCGATTGGGTCCTGCTGCATTTTCCGGACGTCTATGAACGGAAACACCATCTTGCCCGCGGCCACCTTCTCGCAGGTGTCCAGAAGCCCTTCAACCTCGCCCGAGCGTGCGGCAAACCCAGCTGCCCCGGCCTGCATCGCCAGTCGTGGAACGTCGGCATTGGCGTCGCCATAGACCACGAAGCGCGGTGCACTGACCTGATCGCGCAGCACCTCGATCAGTTTGGCAGCGCCAAGGGCGGGCAATGTCCAGTCCACCACGCCGACCTGAACAGGCACCCGCATGACCGTGCCAAGGAATCCTTCGGCCGTGGCCGAAGTCGCGACCAATGAGAATCGCGGGTCGCGTTCAAAGATCTCTGACATCGCCGACAGGACCAGAGGGTTGCCGTCTGCCAGCATGACGTCGATGGGCTTTGATGGAGCTTCAGCCATATGAATTTGCCCTTAAAGCTCAAAAACTACCCAAATGGGTGGGTACGTTTTTGGTATACTATCGTATTTTTACACCTTTGGGTAGGTAATATCCCATCCTATTAGGCATGCTAAATCAGTAGTAAGTTACGTTGCGTGATCTGGCAAGACCACGTTTTCTACACGGCAACTCAACCAAACGGGCCGCTGAGCCTGAGAATCAGCCGAGGAAGCCGCACAATGACTTTCCAGATTTTCCCTTCGCTCGAAATCCCCGAAACCCTTGCAGCGGGTCCCGGACCCGGCAACACGGATGCTCGCGTTCTGCAGGCCTTTGCAGGGGCAGGGGTCGCCGATCACATGCAGGGCGACGTTCTGCGCGGAATGATCGAGTGCAAGCATATGCTGCGCGAAATCTGGGGCACGCAGAACGCCTATACTTTTGCCGTCGCTGGCACGGGTTGGAGCGCGCTGGACACCATGTTCTCGGCCGTCATGCCGGGCGACAAGGTTGTGGCTTTTGCCAACGGCACATTCTCGGGCATTGATGCGCTGACCCTGCGGATCAAGGCGGCGACGCCCGCCGAACACGCAGCCAATCCGCTTGACCCACAAGCTGCCAGCGTCACCGTGATCGAGGTTCCGCATGGCCAGTCTGTCACCGGAGAAATCGTCGAAGCAGTCCTGGCCGAGCACAAGCCCAAATGGGCGTTCATGGCCCACTGGGAAACCGGGTCCGGCCGGATCAACGACATTCGCGGTTTTTCGGACGCGTGTGAGCGTCACGGCGCGATGGGTCTGATCGACGCGGTGTCGTCGCTGGGCGTGGATGACTTTTCGATCGACGACTTCCCCGGCGTCGCGGGTTGGGCTTCTTGCCCGCAGAAAGGTCTGTGCTGCCTGCCGCTGACCTACGCTCCGGTTAGTTTCACCGATGCCTTCATCGACAGCCTCAAGACCAGCGGTGCCTACACCTATGTGCACAACCCGATCTTCGAGGCCCGCCACTGGGGTATCGTCGACGGCCAGGATGTCGAGAAAGGCACCTATCACCGGACGCATTCGGGCTATGCCGTGGCCGCCTTCCACGAGGCGCTGCGCCTGACATTGCAGGAAGGGCTGGCCAAGCGCGCAGCGTCTTACCGCATTCACGAACGCGTCTTGCGCGATGCCGTGGTCGAACTTGGGTGCGAGGTCACCTCAGACATGCCCAGCCTGATCGTTCTGAACCTGCCGCCGGAGCTTGCCGGTCGCGAGATGGAATTGGTGCAGAACTGCCGTGTGCGCGGTTTTGGCATCTGGCCCACGCTCAGCGCGCCTGTTCAGGTGCGGATCGGCATTCTCAACCAGCTGAACCGGAAATCCGTCAGCCGGATCGTGCGCCTGTTTGCCGAGGCGATGCGCGAACTGGGCGGACAGATTGATCGGGACGCGATCGAAGCCCTGCTGGAAAGTCGCTACGGCACTTCGATGGCTGCTTAATTTCACTGCAAGAACGGGAGGATTGCAGATGGATATTCACGAATATCAGGCGAAAGAGCTTCTTTCGAATTTCGGCGTCGAAGTACCACCCGGTGCTTTGGCTTATAGCCCGGAACAGGCGGCCTATCGGGCGCGTGAACTGGGGGGTGACAAGTGGATTGTCAAGGCGCAGGTCCATGCAGGCGGGCGCGGCAAGGCCGGAGGGGTCAAGCTGTGCAACACCGAAAATGAGATCTACACAGCCTGTGATGACATGTTCGGCCGCAAGCTGGTCACGCATCAGACCGGCCCCGAAGGCAAGGGGATTTACCGCGTTTACGTGGAGGCCGCGGTGCCGATTGATCGCGAAATCTATCTTGGTTTCGTACTGGATCGTTCGAGCCAGCGGGTCATGATCGTTGCGTCCTCGGAAGGCGGGATGGAGATCGAAGATATCTCGGCCGAGCGCCCGGACAGCATCGTGCGTTCAATCGTTGAACCCGCAGTGGGTCTGCAAGAATTCCAGGCCCGTGAAATCGCGTTCCAACTCGGGCTGGAGCCGAAGCTGATCCAGCACATGGTCCGCACGCTGCAGGGCTGCTACGCGGCCTTCAGCGATCTGGACGCCACCATGGTCGAGATCAACCCTCTGGTCATCACCGGAGACGACCGCGTTTTGGCACTGGACGCGAAGATGAGCTTTGACGACAACGCCCTGTTCCGTCACCCACAGATCGCCGAACTGCGCGACAAAAGCCAGGAAGACCCGCGCGAAAGCCGTGCCGGTGACCGGGGCCTGTCTTATGTTGGTCTCGACGGCAATATCGGCTGCATCGTGAACGGCGCCGGTCTTGCGATGGCGACCATGGACACGATCAAACTGGCTGGGGGCGAACCTGCGAACTTCCTTGATATCGGTGGTGGCGCCTCGCCGGAGCGTGTGGCCAAAGCCTTCCGTCTGGTTCTGTCGGACGACAATGTGCAGGCCATTCTGGTGAACATCTTCGCCGGTATCAACCGCTGCGACTGGGTGGCCGAAGGTGTCGTGCAGGCTCTGAAAGAGCTGGATATAGACATCCCTGTCGTCGTGCGTCTGGCCGGTACCAACGTGGAAGAGGGTCAGAAGATTCTCGCCAAATCCGGTCTTCCGATCATCCGCGCCACCACTCTGATGGAGGCTGCCGAACGCGCTGTCGGCGCATGGCGCAACGACCTTACCCAAGGCACCAAGATGAGGGCTGTGCAATGAGCATTCTTCTAGATCGTAACTCGCGCGTGATCGTGCAGGGTATCACTGGCCGCATGGCGCGGTTCCACACCAAGGACATGCTGAACTACGGCACCAATGTGGTGGGCGGCGTGGTTCCCGGTAAAGGCGGCGAAACCGTCGAAGGCGTTCCGGTCTTTGACACCGTCAAGCAGGCGGTTGAAGCAACCGGCGCGGATGCCAGCCTAGTGTTCGTTCCACCGCCCTTTGCGGCGGACTCGATCATGGAGGCCGCAGATGCCGGTATCCGCTATTGTGTCTGCATCACCGACGGTATTCCGGCGCAGGACATGATCCGCGTGAAGCGCTACATGTACCGCTATCCCAAAGAGAAGCGCATGGTCCTGACCGGGCCGAACTGCGCGGGCACTATCTCGCCTGGTAAAGCGCTGCTGGGGATCATGCCGGGACATATCTACCTGCCGGGCAACGTGGGCATCATCGGTCGCTCGGGGACGCTGGGCTATGAGGCCGCGGCCCAGTTGAAAGAACGAGGGATCGGTGTTTCGACAAGCGTTGGCATCGGCGGCGATCCGATCAACGGCTCGTCCTTCAAAGATATTCTGCAGCGTTTCGAAGAGGATGAGGACACCCATATCATCGCCATGATCGGTGAGATCGGAGGCCCGCAGGAGGCCGAAGCCGCCGAATTCATCCGCGATCACATCACCAAGCCTGTGGTGGCTTATGTTGCTGGTCTGACCGCTCCGAAAGGTCGGACCATGGGTCATGCCGGTGCGATCATCTCGGCCTTTGGCGAAAGCGCCAGCGAGAAGGTTGAAATCCTGTCCGCCGCAGGAGTGACCGTGGCCGAAAACCCCGCGGTGATCGGCGAAACAATCGCCCGCGTGATGGAGGCTGCGTGATGGTCAAACCCTCGGTTCTAGTCACCCGTCGCTGGCCTGCCGCCGTCGAGGCGCAGCTGGCCGAGAACTACAACACGGTGCTGAATAGCGGGGACAAACCCATGTCCCCGGCAGAAATCCGGCATGCGCTGAAATCCTATGATGCGGTCCTGCCGACCGTGACCGATACCCTCAGTTCCGAGGCTTTGGACGTACCCAGCGCGCAGACGAAGATTCTGGCAAATTACGGCGTTGGCTACAGTCACATCTGTGAGCCCTCAGTGCGTGGGCTGGGCATGACCGTCACCAACACGCCGGACGTGCTGTCCGAATGCACCGCCGATATCGCGATGACCCTGCTGCTGATGGTGGCGCGCCGCGCTGGCGAAGGGGAACGCGAGCTGCGGGCCGGCAATTGGACCGGCTGGCGCCCCACGCATCTGATCGGCACCAAGGTAAGTGGCAAGGTGCTAGGCATCATCGGATATGGCCGCATCGGGCAGGAAATGGCCCGGCGTGCTCATCACGGTTTTGGCATGCAGATCGTTGTCTACAACCGCAGCAAAATCGCGCCCGAGACTCTGGCCCAATGCAATGCCACTCAGGTCGAAACCGTGGATGATCTGCTGCCGCAATGCGATTTCGTCTCGCTCCATTGCCCCGGCGGAGCCGCAAACCGGCACATGATCAACGCGCGCCGTCTGGATCTGATGAAACCGGATGCGTTCCTGATCAACACGGCCCGTGGCGAGGTGATCGACGAACGCGCTCTGATCCAGTCCTTGACCTTCGACATGATCGGAGGCGCAGCGCTGGACGTGTTCGACGGAGAGCCCCGCATCAACCCCGACCTTTTGCTATGCGACAACCTTGTGATGCTGCCTCATCTGGGCAGTGCCACCCGTGAGGCGCGCGATGCGATGGGGTTCCGGGTGCTGGACAACCTCAGCGACTTTTTCGAAGGCCGCGAACCGCGCGATCGCGTGATCTAACCTCGCGTATATCAATTCCCTGCTCTGGTCCCTCCATAGGGCCGGGCTTCGGACCGCTCAGGAGGACTGCGTCATGAACGCGCCCAATCGTCTAAATGGTTTTTTCACCCAGTCTTTGTCGGACCGTGATCCTGAGCTTTTTGGCTCGATCACGTCCGAGCTGGGCCGTCAGCGCGACGAGATCGAGCTGATCGCGTCGGAAAACATTGTCTCTGCCGCCGTGATGGAGGCGCAGGGCTCGGTGATGACCAATAAATACGCCGAAGGCTATCCCGGCCGTCGCTACTATGGCGGCTGCCAGTTCGTCGACATTGCCGAAAACCTGGCCATCGACCGCGCGAAAGAGCTGTTTGGTTGCGGCTTTGCCAACGTGCAGCCGAACTCGGGCAGCCAGGCGAACCAGGGCGTGTTCCAGGCGCTGATCCAGCCCGGCGACACCATTCTGGGCATGAGCCTGGATGCCGGTGGTCACCTGACCCACGGTGCCCGCCCGAACCAGTCGGGCAAGTGGTTCAACGCCGTGCAATACGGTGTCCGCAAAGAAGACAACATGCTCGACTACGATCAGGTCGAGGCGCTGGCGAAAGAGCATAACCCCAAGCTGATCATCGCAGGTGGCTCGGCCATCCCGCGTCAGATCGACTTTGCCCGCATGCGCGAGATCGCCGACATGGTCGGCGCCTATTTGCACGTGGACATGGCGCATTTCGCCGGTCTGGTGGCCGCAGGCGAGCATCCAAGCCCCTTCCCGCACGCGCATGTGGCGACCACGACAACCCACAAGACCCTGCGTGGACCTCGTGGTGGTATGATCCTGACCAATGATGAAGATATCGCAAAGAAAGTGAATTCGGCGATCTTCCCCGGCATTCAGGGTGGTCCTCTGATGCATGTCATCGCAGGCAAGGCGGTTGCCTTCGGCGAGGCTCTGCGCCCCGAGTTCAAGACCTATATCCAGCAGGTCATTACCAACGCGCAGGCGCTGTCGGATCAGCTGATCAAGGGCGGTCTGGACACGGTGACCCACGGCACCGACACCCATGTTGTGCTGGTCGACCTGCGCCCCAAAGGTGTGAAGGGCAACGCGACCGAGAAGGCTTTGGGCCGGGCGCATATTACCTGCAACAAGAACGGCGTGCCGTTTGATCCGGAAAAGCCGACCATCACCTCGGGCATCCGTCTGGGTTCTCCAGCTGGCACCACGCGCGGCTTCGGCGAGGTCGAATTCCGCCAGATCGCGGACTGGATCATCGAAGTGGTCGACGGTCTGGCCGCCAATGGCGAAGACGGCAATGCCGAGGTCGAGGCCAAGGTCAAAGCAGAAGTCGCCGACCTCTGCGCCAGATTCCCTATCTATCCGAACCT
>NZ_JBNAFO010000007.1:0-257163 GCF_049800715.1 Ruegeria profundi | reverse complement strand
CATAGCAAAAGCCCCGGGGTTTTGCCCGGGGCTTTTGGGTTTGTTGTTTTTGTGGTTACACGCAGTCTTGGACGGCGCGTTTCGTCATCACCCCAACCAAATGCGCGCGGTAGGTTTTGCTGCCATGCAGGTCGGCGATCATGTTCATCGGGTTGACGCTCAGCCCCATCAATGCCTCGGCGCTGAAGGATTTGTTCAAGGCCTCTTCGGCCTCTGCCCACCGGAACACGCCGTCTTCGCTGGCGCCGGTCACGGCCACGCGGACACCATCCGCGAACCGCGCCACGTAGACACCGACCAATGCAAACCGGGACGCGGGCTGCAGGAACTTCTGATAGCTCGCCGCCTGCGGCACAGGGAACCGGACCGAGGTGATGATCTCACCCTCATCCAGCGCGGTGGCAAACATGCCCTGAAAGAAGTCGTCCGC
Organism: Ruegeria profundi; assembly: GCF_049800715.1. Classification (GTDB taxonomy): domain Bacteria; phylum Pseudomonadota; class Alphaproteobacteria; order Rhodobacterales; family Rhodobacteraceae; genus Ruegeria; species Ruegeria profundi_A. The sequence goes on along the minus strand of NZ_JBNAFO010000007.1, from coordinate 256,733 downwards.
CGCGATCTGCCGCGCGTTGGTCACGATGGTCGCGCCTGAGCCCAGCACACCCGCCGGATAACAGGCCGCCGGATCATTGTTGGCCACCGACCCGCCAATGGTGCCGCGGTTGCGCACCGCCGGGTCGCCGATCTGACCCGCCAAAGCCGCCAGCGCCGGATACGACCCCGCCGCCTCACGCGCCACCGTGGCATGGGGCGTCGCCCCGCCAATGACGACCGAGCCGTCATCCTCGACACAGACACCCTGCATCTCGGCAATCCCACCCATGCTGACCAGCACCGAAGGGGCCGCCAGGCGCTGCTTCAGCGTCGGGATCAGCGTCTGACCCCCGCCCAATGGCTGCGCATCCTCGGCCCCCAACGCAGCAACCGCGTCGGCAATGCTCGAAGGCTTCTCAAACTCGAAACTGTACATTCCGCTTTTCCTTTCCGAAGAGCGCAGATCCGCTCTTCATCTGGCTAAAAATACCTCGGGGGTCCGGGGGCTGGCCCCCGGTCCGCCCTCTCAACTCAGCTGTTCATCGCCGCCCAGACGCGCGACGGGCTTACTGGCATGTCGATGTGATCCACCGCCTTGCCGCCCGAATTCATCGCATCCAGAACGGCATTGACCACAGCCGGCGGAGAGCCAATCGCCCCGGCCTCACCACAGCCCTTCACACCCAGCGGGTTATGCGTACAGGGCGTCTGGCTGGAATGATCCACGCCGTAGAAGGGCACATCATCGGCGCGCGGCATGGCGTAATCCATGAAGGACGCGCTCAACAGCTGGCCATTCTCATCATAGGCGCAGTTCTCCAGCAGAGCCTGGCCGATACCCTGGCCAATGCCGCCATGCACCTGACCATCCACGATCATCGGATTGACAATGTTGCCAAAGTCATCCGCCGCGGTGAAGGCCTCGATACTGACCTGACCGGTCTCGGGGTCGACCTCAACCTCGCAGGCATAAGCGCCCGAGGGGAAGGTGAAGTTGGCCGGGTCATAGAACGCGGTCTCCTCCAGCCCCGGCTCAACCTCCAGCGGGAAGTTATGCGGCACATAAGCTGTCAGGGTCACGTCGCCCCAGGCCACCGACTTGTCGGTGCCCGCGACGCTGAACTGACCGTCCTTCAGCTCAATATCGGCCTCAGACGCCTCCAGCAGGTGGGCTGCGATCTTCTTGGCCTTGTCGATCACCTTCTCGGTGGCCTTCACCATGGCCGAGCCACAGACCGCCAGAGAGCGCGAGCCATAGGTGCCCATGCCGAACGGGATTTTTGAGGTGTCGCCATGCACGATCTCGACCATCGATTCATCAATGCCGATCATGTCGGCCACAACCTGCGGGAAGGCGGTCTCATGCCCCTGCCCGTGGCTGTGCGCGCCAACCATGACGCTGATCGAGCCGGTGGCATTCACCCGCACGGTCGCCGCGTCATAAAGACCCGCTCGGGCCCCCAGCATGCCAACGATGTTCGAGGGCGCAATGCCGCACGCTTCGATATAGCAGTTGATGCCCAGACCCCGCAGCTTGCCCTTGGCCTCGCTTGCCGCACGGCGCGCGGCAAAGCCTGCCAGATCAGCCGCAGCTTCCAGCTTGTCCATGGTCCCGTTGTAATCCCCAGTGTCATAGGTCAGAGCGACCGGCGTGTCATAGGGGAACTGGGTGATGAAGTTCTGACGGCGCAGGGCAATCGGATCGACTCCCAGCTCGCGCGCAGCTTTATCCACCACGCGTTCCAACTGGAACGTCGCCTCGGGCCGGCCCGCGCCGCGATAGGCATCCACCGGCACTGTGTTGGTGAACATCGCCTTCACATTCACCTGAATGACCGGCGTCTTGTAATTGCCCGCCATCAACGTGCCGTGCAGCCATGTGGGCACCGAGCTGGAGAAGGTCGACAGATACGCTCCAAGGTTCGCGTAGGTGTTGGTCCGCAACCCGATGAAGTTATTGTCTGCATCCAGCGCCAGTTCGATTTTGCTGACATGATCCCGGCCATGGGCGTCCGACATGAACGCCTCGGACCGGCTGGAGGTCCACTTGACCGGGCGGTTGCAGGCCTTGGCGGCGAAGGTACAGAACGCCTCTTCCGCATAGTGGAATATCTTGGTGCCAAAACCGCCGCCCACATCCGGGGCCACCACGCGGACCTTATGCTCGGGCAGGCCCAGCACAAAGGCGCACATCAGCAGGCGGATCACATGCGGGTTCTGCGACGTGGTATAGAGCGTGTACTCATCCGTGCCCCGCTTATACTCACCAACCGCCACGCGTGGTTCCATCGGGTTGGCGACCAGGCGGTTGTTGACCAGATCCAGCGTGGTCACATGGGCCGCATTGGCGAAGACCTCATTGACCTTTGCATCGTCAGTCTCGCCCAGCTGCCAGTCATAGCAGATGTTGTTCTTCAGATCGTCATGGACCAGCGTCGCGCCCTCTTGCGCTGCGGCCTTCATGTCGATCACGGCGGGCAGTTCCTCGATCTCGAGGTCAATCGCCTCGGCCGCGTCACGCGCCTGCTCCAGGCTGTCGGCCACGATGGCGGCGATGGGATCGCCCACATGGCGCACCTTGCCCTGGGCCAGAATGGGATGCGCAGGCTCCTGCATGGGCGCGCCGTGCTTGTCCGTCACCTCCCAGCCGCAGGGCATGCCGCCCACGCCTTCGAAATCCTTGCCGGTGAACACCTTGACCACGCCCGGCATGGCCTCGGCCGCCGAGGTATCAAGGCTGGTGATCCGGCCATGCGCGATATCCGAGCGCAGGAAATGAACATAGGCCTGTCCGGCCACGTTGATGTCGTCGGTGTAATTGCCTGCTCCGGTCAGAAAGCGCACGTCCTCGCGCCGCTTGGAACTGGCTCCGATGCCACTGTCTTTGGGCATTGCTTGTTCTCCTCCCTCGGGCCGCTTATTCGGCGGCGATGCTGCTGACGTCCTGGCCCGAAGCGGCCATGATCGCCTTGACGATGTTGTGATAGCCTGTGCAGCGGCACAGGTTGCCTTCCAGATACTTGCGAATCTCGGCCTCGGACGGGCGGGGATTGTCCTTCAGCAAGGCCGCCGCGCTCATCACCATGCCCGGTGTGCAGAAGCCGCATTGCAGCCCGTGGTGATCCTGAAACGCCTGCTGGATCGCATTGAGCGTCCCATCCTCGGCCGCCTGACCCTCGATCGTGCCGACCTCGGCACCGTCGGCCTCAACCGCCAGCATGTTGCACGACTTCACGGCCTCGCCGTTCACATGCACCACACAGGCCCCACATTGCGCCGTATCACAGCCAACATGCGTCCCCGTCAAAGACAAATGATCCCGCAAAAAACCAGACAATAACGTCCGACCCTCAACATCACCGCTCACAGACATGCCATTCACAGTCAGCGATATTTTCATCACATTTTCCTCCCTTAAATCCGTAGCTCAACCGCCCAATACGCGCTTGAGCCAGCCTTTCTTTTCGGTTGCCTCTTCCGCTTGTTTTTCAGGTTCAGCTGCCGCTTCGCTGGCAGGGGCCTCTGGCTCGACCTCGACCGCGCTTTGGAAATTCTGAAAAAATTGATCCGCCATTTTCTTGGCGAACCCGTCCACGACACGACCACCCAGTTGGGCCAGCTTGCCGCCCACGCGCGCGTCTACGTTGTAGGTCAGCAAAGTGCCTTCGGGAACGTCGGACAGCGTGACATCGGCCGCGCCCTTGGCAAAACCAGCAGCGCCGCCCTTGCCTTCGCCCGACAGTTTCAGGCTTTCCTCGGACACCATGTCGGACAGGGTCACTTTCCCTTTGAACGTGGCTTTGACGGGGCCGACTTTCTGCACCACGGTGGCATCGAACCCGTCCTCGGCTGTGCCGGTCATCTCCTGGCAACCAGGGACGCATTCGCGCAGAACATCTGCCGACAGCAGGGCATCCCAGACCTCGGATCGTGGCGCGGCTATTGTGCGGCTGTCATGTAACTCCATGTCACTCCTCCAGAGTTTTTTCCAACCTAGGGCCTCGAGGCCGCAAAGCATATGCGACCTTGGGCGTAGTCAGCGCAGTTCCGGAGGGGTGTGCGTCAGCCCATAATCCTCGAAGATTTTGGCGATGCGGCCATTCTGAAGCGCTGCATAGATCGCGTCATCGACCGCATAGCTGAGGCCGCGATAGGCAAAATGCACGGCCACTCCGCTGGTCCAGGTGCTGACAGCAAAGCCAGGCAGCGGAGGGGTGTGGATATCCAGATCCGGAGTCAGCCCGGCCTCTAACTGGGCGCGGGGCCCCATTGCGGCCATCGTTTCACCTGCGGCCAGAGCTTCCATCGCCTGATCTGCGGTTGGGAACCGGCTGACATTCTGCGACAGTTGCCCGCCGGGAAAAGACGACAGGTAGAAATCGGCAATCGAATCGTTTTCAACAGCGACGGTGTCAAAGCGGAAATAGGCCGGAACCGGAGGGTCTTCGGGATAGGCATCGCGGCGAAAGGCGATGGCGATTTCCTCGTCATGATACTGACCGGTGAACACCACCTGTTCGACCCGGCAGGCAAATTCGCTGTCATAGGGAATGTGCAGCATGACATTGGCCACGCGCCCGTTGATCAGAGGACCTTTCCAGATCCAGTTGCGCAGATCGGCCTCAAGGTTTTCTCCCGCCGCGACCAGATTGAACCGGGGCTCGACCCCCAGATCCTGCGCGATCAGCTTGCCGATTTCGATGTCCACGCCCTGTATCTTGCCGTCCTTCTCAAAGGACCAGGGCGCGAAGTCTTCGTAGGCCGCGAACTCGATATAACCGCGCTCGACAATGGTATCGAGGTCAGCGCCCACGATGTCGCGGCTGGCATTCTGGGGTTTGGGTTGGGGCACATGGTCTTCACACCTGGCCAGAGCCGACCCGGCGGACAGGGCGGCGACCAACAGGGAGAAAATGAAATGGCGTCCGATCATGTGCCCCAGTCTGCCGTTCTATTGCGCGGCAGACAATCCGATAGTCAGCTGCTCCGCCGCTTGTGCGAAATCCGGGGCCTCGCCCGAGATCAGCACCGCAGCGCGCAGAGCCACCGAGTCGGCAACAGGCGCGCCCGAGCCGGTTTCGATTGTACCCGCGATCTCGGTCAGTTCGGATTGCAGGGCGGCTGTGTCCCCATCCGCACCCTCGGCCATAGCAGCCAGCTCGTCGCGGATTTCCTTCAACCGGTCCGAATGATCATCCAACGCGCCGTCGTCAGGGCGGGTCTCGATATAGGTACGAATGGCCCAGGCGGCCTTTTGGCCCAGCAGATCGCCAAAGGCGGGCATCTTGGTGATACCGTTCTGGGTATAGCCCTCGCGGAAGCGTTCGATATACCACTCATCGCCGTATTCTTCGGCCTCGAGGTATCGCAGGTCGGGGGCCAGGCCGCCCGATACGACGCCCAAACCGTGGCAGCGCGCGCAGTTCTGGTTATAGCCGGAATCGCCGATTTCGATTGCAGCTTGCCAGACCTCTTCGCCCTGATCGCGATAGGGGTTCTCGATCAGCCATTCCTCGCTCACGTCGGGAAGGGCATCCGTATTTACCGGCTGGGGCGCGACATCTCCGTGTGCCAGCGCCATTCCCGCTGTCACCGTTGCCGCAAGCGCCGCGCTGTAAAAACCAAGACGCATCTCATCCTCCTATTGAAGCTTTCCCCGGTCATAGCGCAGGCAAATTCATCGCGACATTCGACCTTGGTTGCAGATGGGCAAAATCTGCGACTAAGGTCGAATGGCTTTCCCATTTTCGACCAGCTTTTACTTTTAGGGCCGGGGAGGAGGCGCAGAATGTTCAGGTTTTCTTTTGTTCTTGCAGCCTTGGCGCTGGCATCTGGCGCTACGCAGGCCGAGGTCGCGATTTCAGTGACCTACCTGCAGCAAGAGGTTGAGCGCCCTCCGGTTCTGTCCAACCTCGACCCTATTCCAGAAGACTTAGGGATGGCAGGTGCTGAGCTGGGCTTGGCCGACAACCTGACAACGGCCAAGTTTCTGGGTCACAAATATGATCTGACGGTGACCACGGTGCCCGAAAGTGGGGACTGGGCGCAAGCCGCGCGGCAGGCCTTGGCCAATGGTCCCTTTGTCATTCTGGACGCGCCTGCGCAAGCGCAGCTTGAGGTCGCCGATCTGCCCGAAGCGGCGGGTGCAGTGCTGTTTAACGCCTCGGCCCCCGATGTATCGCTGCGCGAGGCCGAGTGCCGCGCCAACCTGTTGCACACCTTGCCGTCAGACGTGATGCGCACTGACGCTCTGGCGCAGTTCCTGGTCAAACGCCGGTGGGACGAGATTGTCCTGGTCGCGGGTGAACATCCGGGGGATCAGGCCTTTGCCGAGGCGCTGAAATACTCGCTGCAAAAGTTCCGGCTGAAGCTACAAGCGGAAAAGACATGGGTTTTCGATGCCGATCTTCGGCGCAACGCAGCGCAAGAGGTGCCACTGTTTACGCAGGACTTCGGCGATTATGACGTGCTGCTAGTCGCTGATGAGCTGGACGATTTCGGCCGCTACATCCCCTTCAACACATGGGAGCCGCGCCCCGTTGCTGGGTCAGAGGGCTTGCAGCCCGTCACTTGGTCGCGCGTGGTCGAACAATGGGGCGCCGTGCAGATGCAGAACCGGTTTGCAGATCAGGCAGGGCGGGCGATGCGCCCCAAGGATTACGCCGCATGGGCGGCCTACCGGGCGTTGGGCGAGGCGGTGACGCGTACTCAATCAGATGATCCAGCGGTTCTGCGCGACTATATCCTGTCGGATGATTTCGAACTGGCGGGCTTCAAAGGCCGCGCGATGAATTTCCGTGCCTGGAACGGCCAGTTGCGGCAACCCATCCCTCTGGTCACGGATCGCGCCGTGGTGGCGATGGCTCCGCTCGAGGGGTTTTTGCATCAACGCACCGAACTGGACACGCTGGGCATTGATGAAGCCGAAAGCCAGTGTCAGGCATTTAAGGAGTGACAGCGATGAGACTAGCAGCACTTCTGGCAGCGACCGCGCTCTGCGCTCCGGCCATTGCGGATGAAATCTGGATCAGCAATGAAAAGGACGACACGCTCAGCGTGATCGACATCGAAACGCTTGAGGTGATCCGCACCATTGAGACCGGCGAGCGCCCACGCGGGATCACGTTTTCCAAGGACTACTCAGTTCTCTATATCTGCGCGTCCGACAGTGACTCGGTGCAGGTGATGGACCCCGAGACGGGCGAAATTCTCCATGACCTGCCCTCGGGCGAGGACCCCGAGCAGTTTGTGCTGCACCCCAATGACAAGCATCTTTATATCGCCAACGAAGACGACGCGATCACCACGGTGGTCGATACGGAATCGCGCACGGTGATTGCGCAGATCGACGTGGGGATCGAACCCGAAGGGATGGCCGTGTCGCCCGATGGCAAGATTGCCATCACCACGTCCGAGACCACCAATATGGCGCATTGGATCGACACCGAGACGCAAGAGCTGTTCGCCAACACTCTGGTCGATTCTCGCCCGCGCCATGCCGAATTCCTGAAGGACGGGACCGAGCTTTGGGTCAGCTCAGAAATCGGCGGCACCATCACCGTGTTCGACGTGGAAACCCAGACCGAAAAGGCCAAGATCGAGTTCGAGGTCGAAGGCGTCCACCCCGACCGGGTGCAGCCCGTGGGATTTGAGCTGTCCAACGGCGATGAGACCGCCTTTGTCGCGCTGGGACCGTCGAACCACGTGGCGGCTGTGAATGCCGAAACCTATGAGGTCGAGGATTACATCCTCGTGGGTCGCCGCGTCTGGCACATGGATTTCAACGCCGACAAGTCGCTGCTGTTTACCACCAATGGCGTGTCTGGCGATGTGACCGTGATTGATGTGGCCAAGCGCGAACCGATCAAGACGATCAAGGTTGGGCGTTTCCCCTGGGGCGCGGCCTTCCGTCCGACCAACTGACACGATTGAGGAGACTTAAGAGATGAAGCGACTGATATGCGCGGCCGCGATGTTGGCTATGGCTTTGCCCGCTGCGGCTTTGGCCGACGATGATGATGACGACGGCTTTGGTCTGGCCGGTATCCTGTCGGCCAAGAACAAGGAAGACCTGCCTCCGATCATTCTCTCCGCCGGTGTCCCCTTGGCCGAGGCCCCGTGGGAGCTGAAATCCGGCACCTATTATGAGTTCGAAATTCAGGGCGACGGCAGTCAGGAACTGGCTCTGGTCGGGCCTGAGTTCTTCCGCGCGATCTGGGTGGATGAGATCGTTGTCGAAGGGTTGGAAATCAGACCTCTGGGTGTCGATTCCGTTGAGTTTGACGAGGCGGGCGAGATGGAAATAGGCTTTGTCGCGATCAAGCCGGGCAGCTACTATCTGAAAGTACCGGGCAGCACCGGCGAAACGCAGCGGCTGGAGATTACCATTAAGTGACAGGGTTTTCGGTCCGCAATGTCAGCTACGCCTATGGCGACAAACGCGCCCTTGATGACGTGAGCTTTCACGTCCCGCAGGGCGCGTTTTGCGCGTTGCTGGGGCCTAATGGCGCGGGGAAATCGACGCTGTTTTCCTTGTTGACCCGCCTGTTCACCACCGCGCAGGGGGTGATTGAGGTGGCGGGGTTCGATATCTCGAAACAGCCCCGTCAGGCCTTGGCGCAGATCGGGGTCGTGTTTCAGCAGCCGACGCTGGATCTGGACCTCACTGTTCATCGCAACCTCAGCTACTTCGCCGCCTTGCATGGCTTGTCGGGTCGCACAGCCGAGACTCGCATCGCCGCCGCGCTGAACCGTCTGGATATGGCCGAACGCGCAAGCGAACGCACCCGCGATCTGAATGGCGGCCACCGCAGACGTCTGGAGATTGCGCGCTGCCTCATCCATGCGCCCTCGGTTCTGTTGCTGGACGAACCGACGGTGGGGCTGGACGCGGCAGCCCGCAGCGCGATCACCCAACATGTGCATGATCTGTCGGCGCAGGATGGGCTGACCGTGTTATGGGCGACCCATCTGACCGATGAGATCAACCCTGACGATCAGCTTGCCATCCTGCATCGAGGGAAGATGCTGACACAAGGCACCTGCCGCGACATCACCGGCGACCAACCGCTGCAACAGGTGTTCCTGTCGATGACCGGAGCCTCGGTATGACCGGCGCGCTGATCGCCCTGCGCGCGATCCTGATCCGCGAGGCGCTGCGCTTTGTCCGACAGCGCAGCCGGTTCATCGCTGCTTTGGTACGCCCACTGGTCTGGCTGATCGTCTTCGCCGCCGGGTTCCGCGCGGCCTTGGGCCTGTCAATCACGCCGCCCTATCAGACCTATATCACCTATGAGATCTACATCGTACCGGGCCTGTGCGGCATGATCATGCTGTTCAATGGCATGCAAAGCTCCCTCAGCCTTGTCTATGACCGCGAGATGGGGTCGATGCGGTTGCTGCTGACCAGCCCTCTGCCGCGATGGTGGCTGTTGTTCTGCCGCCTGCTGGCCAGCATCACGATCTCGATCCTGCAGGTCTATACGTTTCTGGTGGTGGCCGCGATCTACGGGATTGATATGCCGTGGTACGGATATCTGTGCGTCTTTCCCGCGCTGATCATTGCCGGGCTGATGCTGGGCGCTCTGGGTCTGGCTTTGTCCTCGGCCATCAAGCAGCTTGAGAATTTTGCCGGGGTGATGAATTTTGTCATCTTTCCAATGTTCTTCCTGTCCTCGGCGCTTTACCCGCTTTGGAAGATGGCCGAAAGCTCGGCCCTGTTGCGTGATATCTGCGCGCTCAACCCCTTTACCCACGCCGTTGAGCTGATCCGTTTTGCGCTTTATGGTCAGTTCAACGGCCCGGCCCTTGGCTGGACTATCCTTGCCGGACTGGCCTTTCTGGGCCTCGCGCTGTGGGGCTACGACCCGGCCCGCGGGATCAAACGCCCCGGTCGCTAGGCCGTCTACGACCATGGCAGACGTGAAATGTACCCGTCGATGCGCTAGGATACCTTTCAAACGGAGGGTTCTTTCATGATCCGTATCGCAATTGCATTACTTTTTCTGGGCACGGCCGCCTCGGCTCAGACGGTCGAGGATGAGTACGGCACGCTCAACCCGCAGGACACGGGCTTTGGCCGCGTCATGAGCAATATTGACAATGGCGTCACCGATATGACGACCTGCGCGACGGGCTACTACATCACCAAATCCGGTCGGCATGAGATGGCGCGCAAGCTGTTCGAAAGCTGCGCCAATGCCGGGTATACCGGCGCGATGACTTGGATGGGGCAGCTCGACAATAACGGTCTGGGCGGAGACTACGATCCCGATGCCGCCGCCGCTTGGGACAAACGCGCCGCTGATCTGGGCGATCCAGTGGGCAAGTTTAACTACGGCCTCAACCTGCTGCGCGGCCACGGGGTGGCGCAAGACCCGGAACTGGGCCGAGCCTATGTGGATGAAGCCGCAAGCGACGGCCTGAAAATCGCCAAACGTCTGCAAGAGTCTGGCTATGATCCGAATGAGGTCACGCCGGATGCAGATGAGTGGAAATACGCGCCCTTGTTTTGAGCTGGGCCCGCTGACGTAGCCGAACACTTGGAAAGAGGCGCGGGCGCCCGATGGAGCGGGGTTTCCCAAGCCGACGCCAAACCTCTGATCAGTCGATCATGACCTGAGGCAACCAGTGGCTATCGGGATCGACCTCGTGGATGTCTGCCTCGGATACGGGCCTCAGATCTCCGTCTTCGGGTGGGGCTGAAATGATGCCCATATCCATTTCGTGCAACTGTCCGATCAGGCGGTCGCCATCGCGCTGCAGGCGATAGTAGACCCCGTTCCACATATCAATGCCGTATTCGGTGGCGCCCTTGTGGATAAACAGCAGGTCGTATTCCAGATCGGTCAGATCGCCGTCCGAGACCTCGCGCCGCAGAGCATAAGGGTAGGGGACATGGCACCAGTGTTTGTCCGCCCCCTCAAGACAGCGAAACGGGCGCATGGACAGGAAATGGTCTGCGAAGGGGCCCGCACTCAGGTCTATTTGATAGGCTGTGGCGTCGCCCTTGGGTTCGAAAGTCACGTTTCCGATCAACAGCTTGTTGCCTTCTCCATCGACCAGAGAAATGGCCTTCTGCCCCGACAGAGGATCGGCCAGCGCAGGCTGCGCGCAGATCAAAACCGCAGGAATAAACCAAGTGAAAAGCCGCCGCATCATTGCCTCGCACATCAAAAAAGATGGCCCAACCTAGTTGAAATCGGCTGTTTGCGCCCTACGACCAATGTGCAATTCCAACACCGGTGCCTGCCTGCGAATAATACTCTCGCCAACAATCCCGACGCGTCGGAGATTCGGCGTGGAGGAAAGACATAAGTCTAGGGAGGATACCGATGAACCGGTTTATCATGGCCGCCGCTGCGAGCATTGTCGCAACCGGCGCAGCCTATGCAGAAGTTACCGAAGACGATCTGGCCAATGACCAAACGATCACCACTCAGGTTGTGACCAATGGAATGGGGCGGCATTTGCAGCGCTACAGCCCGCTGGACATGCTGAACAAGGACAACGTCAAGAACCTGCTTCCGGCCTGGGCCTTCAGTCTTGGCGGAGAAAAGCAGCGCGGGCAGGAAACCCAGCCGCTGATCTATGACGGGATGATGTATATCACCGGGTCGTATTCACGCCTCTATGCAATTGATCTGGAGACCGGCAAAGAGGTCTGGCAGTACGATGCCCGCCTGCCCGAAGGCATTCTGCCCTGCTGTGACGTGGTCAACCGAGGTGCTGCCATCTATGGCGACAAGGTCATTTTCGGTACGCTGGACGCGCGGATCGTAGCGCTGAACAAGGACACGGGCGATGTGGTCTGGCGCGACAAGATTGCAGACTACAAGGCGGGCTATTCCTATACGGCTGCCCCGCTGATCGTCGACGGTCTGGTCATCACCGGCAACTCGGGCGGTGAGTTCGGTATCGTTGGTGCGGTACAGGCGCGGGACGTCAATACCGGCGATCTGGTTTGGGAACGCCCCGTGATCGAAGGCCACATGGGCACGCTGAATGGCGAAGAAAGCACCATGACGGGTGAGCTGAACGCAACCTGGCCCGGTGACATGTGGAAAACCGGCGGCGGCGCGACCTGGTTGGGCGGCTCTTACGATGCTGACACCGACACGCTGGTCTTTGGCGCAGGCAACCCGGCGCCGTGGAACAGCTGGCTGCGCAATGCGGGCACCCCCACCGAAGGCAACAAGGGCGACAACCTCTATGCCGCCAGTCGCATCGGGATCGACCCCAAAACCGGCGAGATCAAGTGGCATTTCCAGACCACCCCGCGGGAAGGCTGGGACTATGACGGTGTGAACGAAGTGGTTGCCTATACCGACCGCGAGGGCAACCAGCGCTACGCCACTGCCGACCGGAACGGGTATTTCTATGTCCTGAACCGTGAGGATGGTGAGTTCGTCTCGGCGACACCTTTCGTCAAGGATATCACATGGGCCGACGGAATTGATGAAACCGGACGTCCGATCTTTGTCGAGAACAACCGTCCCGGTGATCCGGCCGCTGCGGCTGATGGCAACAAGGGTGAGGTCATCTTTGCCTCGCCGTCCTTCCTGGGTGGCAAGAACTGGATGCCAATGGCCTTCTCGCAGAACACCGGCAATTTCTACGTGCCTTCGAACGAATGGGGCATGGATATCTGGAATGAGCCAATCACCTACAAGAAAGGCGCCGCCTATCTGGGCGCGGGTTTTACCATCAAGCCGAACTACGAAGATCACATCGGCTCGCTCAAGGCTATCGACCCCGATACCGGCGAGTGGAAGTGGGAATACAAGAACGACGCTCCGCTGTGGTCGGGCGTGATGACCACGGCTGGTGGCCTGGTGTTCTTCGGCACCCCCGAGGGCGAGTTCATCGCGCTCGATGACGAAACCGGCGAGAAACTGTGGTCGTTCCAGACCGGCTCCGGCATCGTCGGTCAGCCTGTAACCTGGGAACAGGATGGCGAGCAATATGTCTCGATCATCTCCGGCTGGGGCGGTGCGGTTCCGCTGTGGGGCGGTGAAGTGGCCAAGAAGGTCAACTACCTGAACCAGGGCGGTACCTTGTGGACCTTCCGCCTGCCGAAAGAGCTGGCCTCGGCGAACTGAGGCGGGTTCTGACCCCAAAGATCGCGCGCTCGGCATCCGGGCGCGCGTTTTCTTTGGTCTACGACCTTCCGCCAGTAGGCGTATGCCAACGGTGTTGCTAAGCTCGGAACAAAGAGAGTTTCAATGCAAAGGCGACCTTCATGCTTGCAGAACCCGCCAGACAAACTGATTTTGAGAATGTTCTGATTGTCGACGATCATCCGCTTTTCTGCGACGCCTTGTCGATGACCCTGCGCAGCGTGGCCGAGATCGGCGAAATTCACACAGCAGACCGTCTGGAAAACGCGATGGAGCTGGTGGCTAAAGGGCTGAAGCCGGATGCGGTGATGCTGGACCTGAACCTGCCGGATGTGGATGGCCTGGATGGTCTGGTGCGCTTGAAATCCGCGGCGGATGCGCCGGTGATTGTTGTGTCCTCGTTGACCGACAACCGTGTGATCAGTCAAGTGATCAAGGCAGGGGCATCGGGATATGTGCCCAAGCACAGCCAGCGCGATGTGTTCCGCACCGCGTTCGAGACGGTGCATGCGGGGGGAATCTTTGTCCCCGACGGCTGCGTTCTGATCGAAGATGCGGAAGAGGATGAACATAGCGATGCGGTCAACCGGCTTGCCGCGTTGACCAATCAACAGGGCCGCATCCTTCAACTGATCTGCGAGGGTAAGTTGAACAAGCAGATCGCCTATGACCTGTCGATTGCCGAAACCACGGTTAAGGCGCATGTCACTGCAATCATGCGGAAACTTGGCGTTCAAAGCCGCACTCAGGCGGTTCTGATTGCCAAGAAAGCATCCTTTGCCAGCGTATTGCAAGAATAGGGTCAGATACTCTAACCTCTCAGTAATCGTCGGGCTTTAGGGAGGAGTCGCGATGAACCAAGCATTCGGATGGGCCAGTGCCCAGTCCGTCAGGCCAGGCATCGTAAAGACGGCATTTGCGGAATGCAGCGCCGACAACGCAGTCAGGGATCTGTTCAGGTCGCTGGGGGATGACCCCATGGCGCTGATCATTCTGTTTGTTAGCCCCAATGCCGATGCCGCGGCGGTGATCGCCGAGGCTGAACAGGAATTTGCGCCCACGATGGTGGTCGGATGCACCACCGCCGGAGAGCTTGCCGAAGGTGGCTATAACGAGGATCAGATCGTCGCGCTTGCCTTGCCGTGCTCGCATTTTGAAACGCGCACCATTCTGTTGCCGGACCTGAATGATTTCTGTGCGCAAGATATCATTGCCGAAATGATCCATAACCGAACCGCAATGACGCGCAGCTTTCCCGCTTGGGAATACGAATTCACCTTCTTGATGATCGACGGCCTGTCCACCAAAGAAGACGAGCTGACATCCGAGCTGGCGATGGGTTTGGGGCCGGTGCCTCTGTTCGGTGGATCGGCAGGCGACGGGACCGAGTTCGGCCACACCTATGTTCTGCATGGATCACAGGCGCTGGAGAACGCAGCCATTTTGGTGCAGGTGCGAACCTCGTGCCCGATCAAGGTGTTCAAGACAGATCATCTTGTTCCCGCCGCACAGCGTATGGTCGTGACCAAAGCCGACCCCGCCAACCGCATCGTTCAGGAAATCAACGCGGAACCCGCAGCGCGGGAATATGCGCGCATCCTTGGCAAAGACCCTGAACAGCTGACCCCCTTTACCTTCGCGGCCCATCCTGTCGTCGTTCAGATCGGAGGTCAGCATCATGTACGGGCCATTCAGCAGGTCGCGGGCAATGGCGATCTGGTGTTCTTTTCGGCCATTGATGAGGGGCTGGTTCTGACCCTGGCCGAGCCGCGCGACATGACGGTGCATCTGCAGGAAGAGATCGCAGCGCTGAACGAAAAGCAGAAGCCCGATACAATCCTGGCCTGCGACTGTATCCTGCGGCGGCTCGAGGCGCAGGAGAAACAGAAAACGCACGAAATTTCGCGCATCCTGTCGGACAATCATGTGGTCGGATTTTCGACGTATGGTGAGCAGTTCAACTCGATCCACGTCAATCAGACGATGACCGGGGTGGCGATCTATCCACCCGGGGACGACTAGCGGATGATCGAGCATCTGACCGACCCGCTGGATCCGATCGAACGCCAGAATGAAAAACTGCTGAAGATCGTCGAGGCGCTGATGCGCCGGGTCGAGGAATCTACCGATGCCTCGGGTGCTGCCTATGCGCAATTCCAGCGCGCCGCCGTGTTGGAACAAGAGATTCGCACCCGCACGGATGATCTGGAGCGCGCTCTCGACCTGCTGAACGCGTCCAACGCGCAATTGGCCAAGGCCAATGAGGAAACCGAAGCTGCTCGGGCCAATTTGGCGAATGCGATTGAGGCGGTGCAGGATGGTTTTGCCTTGTTTGGGCGCGATGAAAAACTGGTGCTGTGCAACAGTCGCTTTGGGTTGCACATGCCCGATATCAAGGGTCGGCTGAAACCAGGTCTGCGTTTTACCGAATATGTCGAGCTCGTCAGCCGGTCGAGCTCTCTGTTGCTGCCGGAAGGGGTTGCACCTGTGGACTGGGCCGAGCTTCGGCTCACGCGTCATGCGGACGACCATGTGGTGTTCAATGTGGGATTGAGCGGAAATCGCTGGATGCAGGTCTCGGAACATCGCACAAAGGACGCGGGCACAGTTATCCTGCAGACGGATGTGACCGATATCATGCGGGTCGAGCGGCTAGAACGCGACCGCATTCTGGATGACAAATCGCGCCTGATCCGCGCCACGCTGGAACACATCGACCAGGGTGTCTGTATCTTCGACAACAAGCACCGATTGATTGGCTGGAACAACCGAGCCAGTGAGTTGCTGGCGATCCCGGTCGGGCAATTCCAGATGGGCACGCAGTTTGAAACGCTCTATGACCGGCTCGGTTCGAATATGAGTTTCCAACCGGGGATGAGCTGGGGTGATTTGTCCGACTGGACCAAGCGGGCCACCTCTCGGCGGCCCTTGCGGTTTCTGCTGCATCGGGGGCGGTCGAAAATCCTGTCTGTCTTTGCGCAGGAAATGCCCGACAAGGGCTATGTGATTTCATTTACCGATGTGACGGCGGAACGAAAATCGGCGCAGGCATTGCAGGACGCCAAGGAACTTCTGGAAAAACGCGTTGAAGCGCGCACCGTTGAACTGGCCGACGCGCTGGGCGAGGCGGAACGGGCCAATGCGTCAAAGTCCCGCTTTGTTGCCGCCGCCAGTCATGATCTGCTGCAACCTCTGTCCGCCGCCAAGCTTTATGTGGCTTCGCTGAAAAACGGGTTGGATCAGGCGGAAACGCATGATGTGGCCACAAAGGCGGAAAGTGCGCTCAACAGCGTGGAGCATATCCTTGAGGCTCTACTGGATATTTCGAAATTGGATTCTGGCAGCGCGACAGTCCACCTCTCGACCGTGTCGGTTGGCGACATGTTCAAACAGATGGAGGATGCTTTCCGGCCGGTTGCACATGCCAAAGGATTGGAGTTACGGGTGGTGCCGACCAGCGCGCTTGTGTCCAGTGATGCCAGCTACTTGCGGCGCATCCTTCAGAACCTGCTGTCCAACGCAATCCGTTATACCGACACCGGTAGGGTTCTGGTCGGGGTGAAGCGGCGCAAAACCCGCGTGTCGATCGAGGTTCTGGATACCGGAATGGGCATCGCCGCCGACCAGCGCGATATGGTTTTTCAGGAATTCAAGCGGGTACAATCCGACGCGAGCGCTGCCGAAGGTATGGGCCTTGGTCTTGCTATTGTCGAGCGCGCCTGCGGGTTGCTCAACCACCCGATTCATCTGCGCTCCGAGTTGGGAAAAGGCACAGTGTTCTCCGTCGAAGTCCCTGTGGTACAGGACCAGGGGCAGTTCAGTGAAGGCCGTCCCGCTGCTGCTGACAGGAAAACGGGTCAACTGGCCGACATGATCGTTTTGCTGATTGAAAATGACGCGAATCTCAGAAATGCGCTAACGCTGACACTCGAGTCCTGGGGCGTTCATGTGCTGGAATGTTGCGGTGAGGAACAGGCCGTGGACCTGCTGCGCGAGATCGGTATCGCACCCGATGCGATCGTCGCGGACTACCAGCTGGATCACGGGAAAACCGGGATTGAGGCTGTGCGTCGGATCAAAACGGAGTTCAGTGATGTTCCCGCCTGCATCATCTCGGCCAACCGGTCGCCTGAAACGGCGGAAGAATGCAAGGCGAACGGGTTGGAGTTAATACACAAACCCATCGACGCCAAAGAGCTTAGACACCAGTTGGTCAGCTTGATTTTGCGTTAATCTTTGCACGGGTCTGCGCGCGGACCGTAACAGCTAGATCTTGGCATTGATGTTGCTCAAGATCGACCCGCGCTGAACGAAGGGCTGTTGAGTCTCCGAATGCTGAGCCGGTTCGTTTATGGGGAGTGATGCGTTGCGTGGTGTGAAACGGCGGTTGCTGAAATCGCGTATTCTGGCGCGATTCTCTTTTGGTAATTTTTGGTGAATAAAATGGTATTTAAGTTAAGAACTATTGAGTGTTTCTGGGTATCTCACTAGGGTGCGCGCCATGACACAGACAACGAAAACAATCGGCACAACCTGCTATCGCCATCTCGGTAATGAAGGGCTGGAAACCGTCCGGTTCGATGATGAAACCTTCCTGTGGGTGTCGTCCGAGGCTGTCAGCAATTTGACCTCAACCGCCTTTGCAGATGTCTCGCATCTGTTGCGCACCAGCCATCTTGCCCAGCTGCGCGAGATTCTCGATGACACGGATGCCTCGGCCAACGATCACTACGTGGCGCTGGAGTTGCTGAAGAACGCCGTGATCTCGGCCGAGCGAGAATTCCCGAGTTGTCAGGACACCGGAACGGCAATCATTCACGGTAAGAAAGGCCAGAACGTTCTGGTGCAAGGTGATCTGCATGCGGCGGTCGAGCAGGGGGTCAAGGACACCTGGGAGTCGCGCAACTTGCGCTTTTCGCAAATGGCCCCTCTCAGTATGTACCGCGAACAGAACACCGGCACCAACCTGCCTGCGCAGATCGACATCGAGGCGCTCAGCGGGGATGCTCTGGAGTTCCTGTTCATGGCCAAAGGGGGTGGCTCGGCCAACAAGACGTTTTTGTTTCAGGAAACAAGGCGACTGCTGGAACCCGAGCGGATACTGGCATTCTTCGACGAAAAGATACGGACTTTGGGTACGACGGCTTGCCCGCCATA
Source organism: Ruegeria profundi (assembly GCF_049800715.1). Lineage (GTDB taxonomy): Bacteria > Pseudomonadota > Alphaproteobacteria > Rhodobacterales > Rhodobacteraceae > Ruegeria > Ruegeria profundi_A. The sequence continues at coordinate 238,477 of NZ_JBNAFO010000007.1, read as the reverse complement.
TCATCTGGCGATTGTTGTCGGGGGACTGTCGGCTGAACACTGTCTGAAAACGGTCAAGAAAGCCTCGGCCAAGGAATTGGATGACCTACCCACAACCGGTAGCCCTGATGGGCGCGCCTTTCGTGATCTGAAGCTTGAGGCGCAGATACTTGAGCTGACCCGCAACATGTCACTGGGCGCTCAGTTCGGCGGGAAATACTTCTGTCATGACGTGCGCGTCATTCGACTGCCGCGACACGGAGGAAGCCTGCCGGTTGGCATGGGTGTTAGCTGCTCGGCGGATCGCCAGATCAAGGGGCGGATCGACCGGGATGGGATCTGGGTCGAGCAGTTGGAGCATGATCCGGCTCGGTTCCTGCCCGCGCAGGATGTCGCGGCGCAATCCGCAACCCGGATTAACTTGGACCAGCCGATGGATGATATCTGTGCTGAATTGTCCAAACTGTCCGTCTCCAGCCCGGTTTTGCTGTCCGGCACCATGATTGTCGCGCGCGATCTGGTGCATGCCGAACTGGCCCGGATGATCCGAGAGGGTCAGGAACTGCCGGACTACATCCGCGACCACCCGGTCTACTACGCGGGCCCGGCCAAGACGCCAGAAGGGTATGCCTCGGGCTCGTTCGGGCCAACCACAGCCGCGCGGATGGACCCTTATGTGCCGGAACTGCAGGCGCTGGGCGCGTCCCGCGTGATGATTGCCAAGGGCAACCGCGCGCCCTCGGTCGTGCAAAGCTGCAAGGAGCATGGCGGGTTCTTTCTGGGCTCGGTCGGCGGGGCGGCGGCGGTTTTGGGCAAGGACGTCATCAAAAACATCGAAACGCTGGATTTTCCCAACTTTGGGATGGAGGCCGTCTTTCGCATAAAAGTCGTGGATTTCCCGGCATTTGTGATTATTGACGACAAAGGAGGAGACTTCTTTACCCGCAAACCAGCCTTCTAGCGCACAGGAGCCGCAATGCCGCCGACTTCGGACAAGATCACCCTGCGCCAGTTGCAGATATTTCTGGTGGCGATCGAGACGCGTAGCTTTGTGCGAGCGGCTGAGCGCCTGTCACTGACCCCGCCTGCAGTGTCGATGCAGATGAGCCGGTTGAGCGAGGAATTCGGCGCGCCGCTGTTCGAGAAATCTGGCCGCTCGGTGATCCCGACTGAGGTTGCCACCGCTTTGGTGCCCTACGCTGAGCGCATGACCGAAACGCTGGCCGAGGCGGTAGATGTTGTGCAGATCATGCAGGGCAAGCTAGACCACCGGGTTCGGGTGGCCATGGTGACCACTGCGCGCAATTTCGGCCCACATCTGCTAGCGCAGTTTCAGCAGGAACACCCGGAATGCGATCTACAGTTCAAAATCGCCAACCGGCGCAGCGTGATCGAGATGCTGGATACCGATCAGATCGACCTTGCGCTCATGGGGCGCCCGCCGCGCCGGTTGGAGACGACGGCGCATCAATTCGCCAAGCACCCCTATGTGTTGATCGGCCACCCGGATCATCCGCTGGTGCGCTCCAGCCGCATTCGCCGCTCAGACTTGCCCGCCCATCAGTTCCTCGTGCGCGAACGCGGATCGGGCACGCGGATGGTGCACGAGTTCTTTTTCTCGGACTCCGGCCTTCCGCAGCCGAAGGCGCAGGAAATGGATAGCAACGCCAATATCAAACAGGCGGTGATGGCGAATATGGGGCTGGCCTTTATCTCGGCGCACACGATTGCGCTCGAGGCGATGGCCGGAAAGCTGAAGATTCTGAACGTCGAGGGCATGCCCGAATTCCGTGACTGGTTCGTTCTGCACATGCGGTACAAACCTCTGCGCCCGGCGGCGCGGGCGTTTCGGGATTTTGTGGATCAGAAAGGCCCTGCCTTCATGGCCGATTTCTTCAAAGACGCCGGGATTACAACATAGCCTGCGCGCGCGCCACGATGGGCGGGTCGATCATCTTGCCGTCCAGCATCACTGCGCCAAGTCCCTGTGCCACAGCCGCATCAAACGCCTGACTCACACGGGTCGCATGGTCAATGTCCGTAGCGCTGGGGGTAAAGGCGGCATTCACCATGCTTACCTGCCGGGGATGGATGCACATCACGGCGTCGAAACCGATGGCGCGGCCCAGGGTGACGCTGTCACCAAAGGCGTCCATGTCCTTGATCTCTGCGATGCTGCCGGGCAGGCCAATCGCGCGTAGACCGGCGCTTTTGGCCTCAAGAACAAGTGTTTGAGCCGGTGCTTGCAGCGCCTCGACCGACGGCGCATGGCCGCAATCGGTTGAAAAATCCTCGGTCCCGAAGGCCAGCGCGGTCAGGCGGGGAGTTGCTTTGGCGATGTCCGCCCCGTTTTGCAGGGCCTGCGCTGTTTCGATCAGGGCAATCAGCTTGATCTGGCCGTCGGGCATTTTCGCCTGGCGTTCCAGCATCGACAGGTAGTCATCCACCAGACGCAGATGATCGGCCCCGATGACCTTGGGCAGCATGATCGCCTCGACGCCCGGCAGGATTGCGGCTTCAAGATCGCGGACGCATTCGCCCAAATCTGCGTTCACCCGGATTGCGACTGTCATGCCATGCTGTTTCAGCGCGCCAACGGCGTCAGCCAGCCCATCGCGTGCGGCCTGTTTGTGGTCGCGCGGCACGCTGTCTTCCAGATCCAGCAGGATCGCATCTGCCCCCCGCTCATGCGCGCGGGCCACCAGTTCAGGTCGGTGCGCAGGTGTGAACAGATAGGACCGGATCATGCGGCGGCCGTCTCGGCGAATTCGGACCGAATGGTATCGGTATGTTCGCCAAGCGCGGGCACACGGCCAAAGCGCGGTTTTTCCGGATCGAAGCTGTGGCGCACAGGGGCGGCGACCAGATGCGCTTCATCCCCGTTTTCCAGTGTGACCGGCGTTCGGCGCAGCTGCGGATGTATGGCAAAGGTGCCAACCGAGTTCACGGCCCCATAGGCGATGGCTGCTGCGAACAGCTTGCCTTCCAGCTCGTCCCGGCTGTGGAGGGCAAAGAACCCGGCGACGATGGCATCCAGTTCGGCACGGTTGGAGACCCGTTGGGCCGCGTCGCAGAACCGGGGATCGGTTGCCAGATCGGGCTGTCCGATGACATCGGCGCAGAGGCGTTTCCACTCGCGTTCGTTCTGGATCGAGATCGCCAGAACCTCATCATCCTTGGTGGTAAACCCACCATAAGGCGCGATGGACGGGTGATGCAGACCGACCGGCTGAGGCGCTTTGCCCGCATAAACCGTATGCATTAAAGGCACGGTCATCCAATCGGCTGCAGTGTCGAAAAGGGACAGCTTCACCGCGCTGCCTTTGCCGCTGATGCTGCGCGCGATCAGAGCTTTCTGTATGCCGATGATCGCGTTCATGCTGGCACCGATATCGCAGACCGAAACGCCAATCCGACCGGGATGACCGGGCGCGCCGTTGACAGAGACCAGCCCGCTTTCGCATTGCACCAGAAAGTCATAGGCCTTCATGTCGCTATAACGCCCATCCTCGCCATATCCGCTGATATCGCAGGTGATCAGGCGGGGGTTGCGTTTGCGCAGGACATCCTCGCCAAACCCGGCGCGGGCGATGGCGCCGGGGGCGAGGTTCTGGATGAACACATCCGCCTCGTCCAGAATACGGTGCAGCAGAGCGGCATCCTCGGGGTTCTTGATGTCCAGACACAGGCTTTCCTTACCGTGATTGGCCCAGACGAAATAGGACGCCGAGCCTTTCACTGCGCCATCGTACTTGCGGGCGAAATCACCGGTGTCACGCTCTATCTTGATGACGCGCGCGCCGCCTTGGGCAAAGTGGCACGACGCGAGGGGGGCAGCGACGGCCTGTTCCAGAGATACGACCAGTAGGCCTTCGTAGGGTTTGAGTTGGGTATCGGTCATGCGGCAGCTCGTGTGTTCAAAAGCGCAAGGGTGCGGTGCATTTCGTTGGCGACGATGGTCATGCCTTCATCAAAGCCCATGCCGGGTTTGACCAGCACGCGGTCGGGGCGGGTGGCCATGGCGGCGTGCAGACAGGCGCGGGCCGAGATGTCGGTCTCGTTACAGGTGCCGCCCTGATACGCGGCGACACCGTTGGCTTTGCAGTAGAGAACCGCGTCGACCGTATTGTGCAGCGATCCCAGATCGGGGGTCTTGATCTGAACCATGTCACAGCAATCGGCGTCGACGAAATCGACTACGTCCTGATAGGTGTTGCACCATTCGTCTGCCACGATTTTCACGTTGCTGCCAAGCGCCCGCAGCGAGGCACGGATGTCGCGCAGCAGGGTGATCTGCCAGTCTTTTGAACCCGCATCCGCAGGCCCTTCGATATACAGATCAAACGGGGCGGCGCGTTGTTCCAGCGTTGCCAGATAGTTGGCGATTTTCACCGCGTCGTTGTCAAAGATCATGCCGACCGTGCCGTAGACATCGATATGCAGCACCGGATGATAGCTCTCAACTGTGCGCAGATCCTGAATGCGGCGCGACAGCCATGTGACATATTCGGCCAGTTTCCCGCCCGTCTGGCCCAGTTTCTGAGGGATGTTGTTGATCAGGCCGTGGGGCAGGGCGTCGACCTGTTTCAGCACCATCTTGTCAACGGCCTCATAGCGGTTGTCGCCGCTCTGCCCGAACAGGCGCAGAGGGGCTGCGATGGGTTCAAGCCCCCATTCGTCGCAGATGACCTCGAATTTCATCTTGCCTTTGGCAATCGAGGCCGCCGACAACAAAGCCTGCGACAGGCCATAGCGAACAGCGGTGTGCAAAGGTTGGCCGTCCACAATCAGCGCGTCGAAGAACTCCGCGCTTTCACGGAAGCTGCGCACATCATGCCCGATCAACTGCGGCGTCAGATGTTCCTGCAGGAAAGGAATGACAGAGGAGGTCAGAAACAGCGGATCGCGCCCGGCGGCCCCGGAATATTGCACGGCCGCGCAGTCGCCCTCGGCGATCTGGCCGTTTTCCAGCTCCAGCAGGATCGAGACGCTTTCCCCATATTGCCGGACGCGGGCAAAGCCGTCGGTCAGGGCCTGCCCGCAATAAACGAACCCGTCCTGCTTGGCCCCCTGTTTGATCGCCGCCTGATCGTCGAAATAGTACGAGGCCAGCCCCGGCGCGAAAACAACGTTCTTGATCTTCATGACACTCTCTGTGCGTTAAGCGGCAACCGAGGGCCGACCGATGAGTTTACTGGCCGAGATGGCGCGGACGTCGTCGACCACCATGTCAAAGGACACCTCGCGCCCCTCGGACCTTGCGCGTTCCGCGATGCGGTCCCGGTGAAAGGCCATGACGTCCTTGGGCAGCGGCACATTTCCGGTCTCGAAAATCCGCAGCGCGCCGTGGTTGTCGCGTACCGGTGTCAGTTTGCCCGCGTTCCCGATGGCGGGGGCGAAGGGGATATCCATGACGCCGGATTCAAAGGCCAGAACAGCTCCGCGCGCGATGTCGCCTTTGCCCAGTTTCAGAACGGCGCGCATGACGGCGTGAACCTCGGCCTCGATCACCTCGACCTCGGTCAGGATTTCGTTGCCGTCATTGCGGTTCTGGTCCGCGATCATGTTCACCATCTGGCGGGTCGCCTTGAGCCCAGCCTGGTTCGCCTCAAGCGAGGGGATGCCACTGGCCTCATGCGGTGTCTTCACGATGATCTTGGTGGCCCGCGCCTGCTTCGCGGCCAGTGCACCCAGACAGATTACGGCGGTGGCCTTGGCCTCATCCTCAGGGAAGCCGCCCATCCACTGATGGAACACAGTGGTCAGCTGGTAGTCGTCATAGCCCGCGTTCTGGAAATAGTGGTGCCCCAGCCGCCGCAGTGACCGCAGCGCGGCGACGTCTTGCACCAGATTGCCCGCCTGACCGTAGCCCAGCGTGATACAGCGCACGCCTTGTTCCAGCGCCAGCAGACCTTCGATGATGGCAACCACATGCGAGACAAAAGGCGGTACCAGCGTCCCGGTCAAAGGGCCAAACGGTTCGCGGTTGATGCGGATACCGTGTTCTTCGAACCGGCCCACCAAGCGGTCGCAATATTGCCAATGGCGGATCGATTGCTCCAGCGGAATGTTCTTTGCATAGGGGATGTTATAAGAAATGCCGCCGCCCTCATAGGACGAAAAACCCGAGCTGAGCGTGACCTCAGCCAGCAGGCGCGCATCCGGTGTGCCGTGACGGACCTGAATGGGTTTTGAGACGGTCTCGACCAGCCGTGTGCAGCCTTCAACGCCATGGTTAACCGCCGGAAATCCGTTCAGCAGCGAGGTGCCCGCCGCGCGGGACCGGTCGATGCCATCCTGCGCCTCGTCATAGCGGTTGTGGCGCGTATAGGCGTCAATGGTGGTGGGCAGCACATCGCAATAGGGGGCCAGCCCCTCCATCAGCGCGGTGTGTTCGCGCTGCAGCGCAACGCCCGCACGGGGTTGCAGCAGAGTCTTGCCGGTTTCATCCGCATCCGCCAAGGCTGCCGAGAACCGCTTTTCCGAGGGCAGCGCATGCTGACGGGCAAGGCCCGCCTCAAAATCCACGTCGGCACCGGTGTGCCAGGATTGCAAAACGCCCTCACGCTCGGCGTCGAAAACGGAATCAGGCAGCTTGGAATTCGTGATTTCTAGCGTACCGGTCATGTCACCATTTGCCTTTGCTAGATTGCGGCCCAGTCGGAGAACCCAGATGCGAAAGCGCCCGAGTTGTGGCCGAGGTTTGGAAGGCGGTTCATGTCGATGTCGTCTTTCAGCAGCGCCACGACCTCGTCGATATTGGCCGAGGCTGGGAAGACGCGGTCATAGCCCATCTCTTTGAAACGGGTGACTACGGTCGCGAAATCCTGTTTGCCGATTACGAGGTTGCCACCGACATAGAGTAGGATGTTCCCGATCCCAGCAGCCTCGCACCGGTCGCGCAGGCCCTGGCAGTCGATCTCACCGTGCCCGTAGATGGATGAGACAAGGATCGCATCGGCTTTTTCAGCTAGGGCCGCGGCGACGAATTCGCTCTGGCTGACCATGACGCCGAGGTTAGCGACCTCGATCCCGGCCCGTGTCAGCAGGCTATCGAGGATCTTGTTGCCTACGGCGTGGCAATCTGCACCGATCACTCCCAAAACGACTTTATGCGTGGTGCTGGCGTCGAACATGTCTCGCTCCTCCTGTGTCGCGCTTTGGGGTGTCGTAGCCGTGATTCTAAAAACGGTAAAGAATAATGATGAACAATAAAAAACAGTTAAGTAAAAGTTACCTAATGTGCATCAGGCCACTGTTAGAGCTTGAAACGTCAAAACGGCAACACTCTGATGGCATCTGTCGCATCTGAGATAGCTTCTGTCCGAAATCGACACTGAAAACGGGGGCAACCTGGGTGCATAAAGTAAGCTGCAACGAATAGGAGCCTACATGCGATTCTCGGCGCTGCGACTTTTCAAAGAGGCCCTGACCGGCCACAAGGGCTGGGGTCCGCAATGGCGCGACCCTGAGCCTGCGGATGCTTATGACTATGTGATCGTGGGCGGCGGCGGCCACGGACTGGCCACGGCCTACTATCTGGCCAAGGAATTCGGTGCCGCGCGTATCGCGGTACTGGAAAAAGGCTGGATCGGCGGCGGTAATGTGGGTCGGAACACGACGATCATCCGCTCAAACTACCTGCTGGACGGGAATGAGCCATTCTACGAGTTCTCGCTGAAGCTGTGGGAAAACCTCGAACAGGACTTCAACTACAACGCCATGGTCAGCCAGCGCGGTATTTTGAACCTGGTCCACACCGATGCGCAGCGGGACGCGGCGCGGCGGCGGGGCAATGCGATGATCCTGAACGGATCGGATGCCGAGCTGCTGGATACCGCAGGCGTCCGGGCCATGTACCCTTTCTTGAATTTCGATGACGCCCGGTTCCCGATCAAAGGTGGCCTGCTACACCGTCGCGGCGGCACGGTGCGCCACGACGCGGTGGCGTGGGGATACGCACGCGGCGCGGATATGCGCGGCGTGGATATCATTCAGAACTGCGAGGTGACGGGTTTCCGTATTGAAAACGGCAAGGTTCTGGGGGTCGAGACTACCCGTGGCTTCATTGGGGCCAAAAAGGTCGGTGTCTCTGTTGCGGGCAGTTCCAGCCGTGTGATGGAGAAGGCAGGAATGCGCCTGCCGATTGAGAGCCATGTGTTGCAAGCTTTCGTGTCCGAGGGACTGAAGCCATTCATCGACGGCGTCATCACCTATGGGGCGGGGCACTTCTACTGCAGCCAGTCCGACAAGGGTGGTCTGGTCTTTGGTGGCGACATCGACATGTACAACACTTACGCCCAACGCGGGAACCTGCCCGTGGTCGAGGATGTGATCGAAAGCGGCATGGCGCTGATCCCGGCACTTGGGCGTGCGCGTCTCCTACGCAGTTGGGGCGGGATCATGGATATGTCTATGGATGGCTCTCCGTTTATCGACAAGACGCATATCGACGGGCTCTATTTCAATGGTGGGTGGTGTTACGGCGGGTTCAAGGCAACGCCAGCCTCTGGCTATTGCTTTGCGCATCTTTTGAAAACCGACCGTCCGCATGAAACCGCTACGGCCTACCGGCTGGATCGGTTCATGACCGGTAACATGATCGACGAAAAAGGGCAGGGCGCCCAGCCGAACCTGCACTGAGGACCATCGCCATGATCAACAAGTTTGCACGCGATCTGATCGAAAACTGGCATCTTGGCTTTGTCGCCACAGCGGATGCCGAAGGGAACCCGAATGTCTCGCCCAAGGGTACGTTTGTGACCCATGATGATACCACGATCAGCTTTGCAGAAATGCGGTCTCTGGACACTCTGGCCAATATTGCGGTGCGTCCGCAGGTCGAGGTCAACTTCATCGACATCCTGACCCGTCGGGGCGTCCTGATCCAGGGTGAGGCCAGCTATGTTCCGCGCGACGATGCGCGCTACCCGTCGCTGCGCCCAGCCTATACCAACCGCTGGCCCGAGCTTGAGCCGATGTTTTCGGGTTTCGTGGTCATCAAGGTAACGGCGTGCAAGCCTCTGGCCACGCCCGCTTATGACATGGGCGTCACCAGCGAAGAGCTGCGCGCCAAGTGGATGCAACGCGTTCGCGACATCAACATCATTCACAAAGGGTCGGAGGTCGAAGCATGCTGATCAATCACCCCTTGCTTGGCCCGCGCGACGCTCAGGAGTTCACCTATCTGGGCGATGCCTCGCTGATCAATCGTCCCGATTGGCAGGCCGAGGACGCGGCGCAAGCGTTTCACGACTATCTTTACCTGCGAGACAACCCGGCGGGCGAGCATCGTGAGCTTTGGTATCACGAACAAGGCGACCGGTCGTGGCTGGTGGTCACACGCAACACGCTGACCCACGAAATCCTGAAGGTCGAACTGGCCCGTGACGTGGCCAAGGCGGCAGGGAAGGCGGCACAATGACTCAGAGCAATCGACTCAATGGCGGGCTGATCAACCGCGACGCCAGCCTCAGCTTCACCTTCGACGGCAAATCTTATCAAGGCTATGAGGGCGACACGCTGGCTTCGGCCTTGCTGGCCAATGACGTGCGCCTGATGGGTCGTTCGTTCAAATACCACCGCCCGCGCGGCCCGCTGACTGCGGGCAGCGAAGAGCCGAACGCCTTGGTCGAGCTGCGCTCAGGCGGGCGGCAGGAGCCGAACACCCGCGCCACCTTGGCCGAGCTGTATGACGGCCTGAGCGCCAATTCCCAGAACCGCTGGCCGTCGCTGGAACGCGACTTCATGGCGATCAATGACCGGTTCTCGAATTTCCTGACCGCTGGTTTTTACTACAAGACCTTCATGTGGCCCAAGGCGTTCTGGGAAAAGCTTTATGAACCGATCATCCGCAAGGCCGCCGGTCTGGGTAGCCTGACAGGTGAGGATGATCCCGACCTCTATGACAAGGGCTTCCTGCATTGCGATCTGCTGATCATCGGCGCAGGTCCGACCGGTCTGGCGGCGGCGCTGACCGCAGGACGAGCGGGCGCTCAGGTCATTCTGGCCGATGAAGACTTCCGCATGGGAGGGCGTCTGATCGCTGAGACTGGCGCTTTGGCCTACATCTCCGGCGCGGACTGGGTCACGCAGGCTCTGGCCGAACTGGCGTCGATGAACAACGTGCGGGTCATGCCACGTACAACTGTCTTTGGGGCCTATGACCATGGAATCTATGGCGCGGTTGAACGCAATGCGGATCACCTTATCGCGCCTAAGGCGGACAAACCGCGCCAGACCTTGTGGCGCATCTACTCCAAGCGCGCGCTGATCGCGACCGGGGCCATCGAACGCCCCATCGCTTTTGAGAACAACGACCGGCCTGGCATCCTACTGGCCGGGGCGGTTCGGTCCTACGCCAACCGCTGGGCGGCGACGCCTGCGCAATCGGTTGTGGTTTTTGCCAACAATGACGACGCGCACCAGACGGCACGCGATCTGATTGCGCAGGGGATTAAGGTCCCGGCCATCGTTGATACGCGCCGAGATGCTGCGGATGTGGAGGGCACCGAGGTTCTGAAAGGGGCCGAGATCATCAACACCTCGGGACGCTTGGGTTTGACCTCGGTCCAGGTGCGCACTGAGAAAGGATATACAACGGATATCTATTGCGAGGCGTTGGCGATGTCCGGCGGCTGGAACCCCAACCTGGGCCTGACCTGTCATCAGCGCGGTCGCCCTGTCTGGAACGCGGATATCCACGCCTTTGTTCCGGGCGACGGCCTGCCCGTCGGTCAGATCGTAGCAGGCGCGGCCAAGGGTGAGATGACCACCGACGCGGCGCTGCAGGGCGGTGCGGCGGCGGCTGTGGCCGCTTTGGGTGATCTGGGGATCACGGCATCTCCCGCTGATCTGCCCGCTGCAGCCGATGCGCCGGTCTCGATCAGCCCGTTCTGGCACGTCAAAGGCGCAAAACGCGCATGGCTGGACTACCAGAACGACGTGACCGTCAAAGACGTCAAGCTGGCCCACCAAGAGAACTTCACCTCGGTCGAGCATCTTAAGCGCTATACCACGTTGGGCATGGCGACCGATCAGGGTAAGACCTCGAACGTGGGTGCCTTGGCGGTGATGGCGGAACTAACGGGCAAGTCCATTCAGGACACTGGCACAACCATCTTCCGCCCGCCTTACACGCCGGTGGCGATGGGGGCCTTTGGTGGCCGTGCAGTGGGCAAGGATTTCCACCCGACCCGCCTAACGCCCAGCCACAAATGGGCCGAGGAACAGGGCGCCGTGTTTGTCGAGGTCGGCAACTGGCTGCGCGCCCAATGGTTCCCGCGCAAGGGCGAAACCCATTGGCGCCAATCGGTGGATCGCGAGGTGCTGCAGACCCGAAACTCGGTCGGTGTGTGCGATGTGACGACGCTGGGCAAGATCGACGTGCAGGGCGCGGATGCTGCGGCGTTCCTGAACATGGTCTATTCGAACGCCTTCGCCAAACTGCCCGTGGGCAAGGTGCGCTATGGCCTGATGCTGCGCGAGGATGGCATCGCCTATGACGACGGCACCGCCGCGCGGTTTGCGGAGGACCATTTCGTCGTGACCACCACCACCGCCAACGCGGTTCTGGTCTATCGCAACATGGAATTCGTCCGCCAATGCCTGTGCCCGGATATGGACGTGCAGCTGATCTCGACCACCGAGGCCTGGGCGCAATATGCCGTGGCCGGTCCCAACAGTCGCAAACTGCTGCAAAAGATCGTGGACCCCGAGTTTGACATCTCGAATGAGGCGTTCCCCTTCATGGGTTGTGGCGAGATTACCGTCTGCGGTGGCCTGCGGGCACGGCTGTTCCGGATCTCGTTCTCGGGCGAGCTGGCCTATGAAATCGCGGTGCCCACGCGCTATGGCGATGGGCTGATGCGCGCGCTGATGGAGGCGGGCGAAGAGTTCAACGTGATGCCCTACGGCACCGAAGCCTTGGGCGTCATGCGGATCGAAAAGGGCCACGCGACAGGCAATGAGCTGAACGGCACGACCACGGCTCTGAACCTTGGCATGGCGCGTATGGTCAGCACCAAGAAGGACTGTATCGGCAACACGCTCAGCCGTCGGGAAGGGCTGAATGCCCCGGACGCGCTGGCTCTGGTCGGTCTCAAACCGGTGGACGCTAAGGACAGCGTGCCTGCGGGCGGGCATCTGATGAACGCCACCGGCCCGGTCGATGCAGCCCATGATCAGGGCTATGTCACCTCGGCCGCCTATTCGCCGATCCTGGAAAGCTCGATCGGGTTGGCATTTGTCAAAGGTGGCTCTGACCGGATGGGTGAAAAACTGCGTCTGGTGAACCCGCTGGAAGGCCAAGAGGTCATGGTCGAGATTGTCAGCGCTCATTTCGTGGACCCGGAAGGGGAGAAGCTTCGTGCATAAACTGAAACCCATCACCCCGCTGGGCGGCGACACGCCGCGTGTCGATACGGTCGGTTCGATCACGATCACCGAGGTCGTGGATCAGGCGCTGGCGTCGGTCGCGGCCCGCAACGATCAGGCTGGTGCCGTGCAAAAGGCGCTGGCCGACAAGATCGGTCTGAGCGTGCCCGAGGTGGGCCAATCCGCTCAGGCCGCACCCTATGCCGCGCTCTGGATGGGGCCGGAGCAATGGATGGTCATGGCCCCGCATGACAGTCACGAATTGCTGGCCGCCGAATTGAAGCAGATCGTCGGTGACACCGCATCGGTCTCCGAGCAGACGGATGGCTGGTGCCGGTTCGACGTGCAGGGCGCGGGTCTGTGCGATTTGTTCGAACGGCTCAGCAACGCGCCGGCCCGCACGATGGGGTCGGGCACGGCGATCCGAACCACGGCGGAGCATCTGGGTGTCTTCCTTTGGCGTCTGGCCGAGGATCACATGGCCGTTCTTGGCCCGCGCTCTTCGGCGGCGTCGCTTCATCACGGCCTGTTGGCCGCCGCGAAATCTATCACGTGAAGCTTAGCCCGAGGGCAGCACATCGTCGCTGCCCACCCGCATCGAGTTCTTGGCACGCCGGTCGCTGATCGGCGTGACCCCGAACGTCTCACGATAGTGCCGCATGAAGGCGCTGGGCGTGGCGTAACCGACCATATAGGCGACCTCGGCAATTGGGTCGTTCGTGTACAGCACCAATTGCCGCGCCTGGTTCATTCGCATCCGCCGGTAATAGGTCAAAGGGCTGTGCCCTGTCGCCTTTTTGAAGCTCCGCTCCAGTGACCGCGCCGAAAGGCCCACGGCATCGGCGACTTCGCTGATCTGGATGGGGTTTTCGATATGTTCTGCAAAGTGCTGAATGGCCTTTGCGACTTGCTTGGGCAAAAGATCCTGACTTTGCGCGGTTGAGATTGCGGGCACCTTTTGCGTAACGGTCCCGCTGCGAATGAAGGGATGCTGGAACCAGCAGGCGACCTCGGCCATGACATCACCGCCAAGCCGTTTTTCGATTAGGGCCAGCATGTGATCGAACACGGCAGAGGCGCCCGAGATTGTGCTAAACGCCCCTTCTTCGCAGATCACCGTGCCGTGGATCGGGATTTCGGGAAATTCGGCCTGAAACGCGGCCTCGTAGCACCAATGCACCGACAGCGGGTTGTCACCTGTCAGCCGGGTGCGGGCAAGGGGGAAGACGCCGCCGCTGATTGCGCCGATATGGGTTTTGTTGCGCATCAGGCGCTGAAGGGCCGCGTTCGCCTTGGAGGGGTTGTCGAACACGCTGTTCGGGCTTGAGGCAAACAGCAGATGCGTCAGGGATTGGGCGTCGGCCAGGGTGTAGTCGGGGAAAAAGGTGACCCCGGCTGAGGATTGGATCGGTTGGTCTTGCTCCGCAATGACATGCCAGCTGAACGCCTCCTGCCCCGAGATCTCATTCGCCGCGCGCAGCGGTTCGATGCAGGATGTCAGGCATGCCATCGGGAACCCTGGAAAGATCAGGATGCCCAGCGAAATTTTCTCGACCTGATCTTTCATGAGCGTTGCTCTTTCACTAGGTCCTCGACAGTTTCGAGGATGTCATTTTCCAGTCTCCGGGCAGCGGGCGACAGCGCAGAATCAGCCTTGCGTATCAGGTGAATTTGCCGTTTAGCGGTCTTATCCGCCAGAGGGCGGAACACCAGATCGGATTGCCCGGCCGAAATTGCCGCCATCTCAGGCAGAAGTGTGACCCCGATCCCGGCCCGGACCATGCCCAGAATAGAGGTGATGTTATGTGCCGAAAACCGAGAGCCCGCGTGCAGTTTTTCCGCCTCGGGCCCGGGGATGCTTTCGGACAGGCTGTTGGCGATCAGCTGCTCATTCTCAAGCGCGTCCCAGTCGATGGGGCCCATTTCACTGGCTAGTGGGTGGTCCGGGGTCAGCAGCACGCCGAACCTGTCGGTCAGCAAAAGCTGACTGTGCAGGCCCGACCCGTTCCCGCGCAGTGTCGCGATGCCGATATCAATGCGCCCCCGCGACAGCTCGTGCAGGACGGACTTGGAATCCATGTCGCGCAGTTCCACCCTCACTTTCTCGTAAGCCTTTGTATTTCTGGAAAAAACGCGTGGTATGATCGTGCCTGCCACCGATGGAACCGTCGCAATTCTGACATGTCCCATACTGGCATCGGCAAAGTTTTCGATGGCCCGAACCGTATTGTCGAAATGCTGTAATTCCAGTTGCGATTGCTCGAACACGAACTCACCCAATGCGGTCAGCTTGTTCTTGCGGTCCGTCTCAAACAGCGGTTCGCCTAGATGTGTCTCAAACTGCTTGAGCATCATTGATACCGCCGACGGGGTGCGTTTCAGGACAACGGCGGCGTCGGTCAGGTTGCCAGTGCGGGCAACCGCGACAAAGCCGCGAAGCATTTCGATCTTGAGCGTCATGTTGGAAGCTTCAAACTTTCTGAAGTAAACTTCAATAATTTTAGTTTGATTGATTGTCGAAAAAGAGTCCATACCCGCTCAGCAAATTCTCTATGGGGCAAACGGCTATGGCTGACATTCAAAAGAACCTGATTGCTGGTGAGTGGGTCACCGGTGAATATGAGATCGAAAACCGCAACCCATCGGACCTGAGCGATCTGGTCGGCATGTTTGCACAGGCCAGCGCGGATCAGCTTGAGGCAACATTGGATCAGGCGCGTGCTGCTCAGCGGGAATGGGCCGCCTATGGGCTGGAGCGCAAGCAGGCCGTTCTGAACGCGATCGGCAATGAGCTGATGGCCCGCGCCGAGGAACTGGGCACGCTGCTGAGCCGCGAAGAGGGCAAGCCGCTGGCCGAAGGCAAAGGCGAAGTGTTCCGCGCCGGTCAGTTCTTCACCTACTACGCCGCCGAATGCCTGCGTCAGATCGGTGAGAACGCGGATTCCGTACGCCCCGATATCGAGGTCGATGTCCGCCGTGAGGCCGTGGGCGTTGTGGCCATCATCAGCCCGTGGAACTTCCCCACTGCGACCGCGTCTTGGAAGATTGCTCCGGCGCTGTGCTATGGCAACGCGGTTGTCTGGAAGCCTGCCAACATCACCCCGGCCTCGGCTGTGGCACTGACGGAGATCATCAACCGTCAGGATATCCCCAAGGGTCTGTTCAGCCTGGTCATGGGTTCGGGCCGCTCCATCGGTCAACGTCTGGTGGAAAGCCCAAAGGTCAACGCGATTTCCTTCACCGGGTCGGTTCCGGTCGGTAAGGGTATCGCCGCTGCCGCCATCCAGAACCTGACCAAAGTCCAGATGGAAATGGGATCAAAGAACGCTCTGGCCGTTATGGACGATGCCGATCTGGATCTGGCGGTAACGCTGGCCCTCGGCGGTGCGTTCGGTGGCACCGGTCAGAAATGCACGGCCTCATCCCGGCTCGTGATCCACTCTGCCATTCATGACGCCTTTGTCGAAAAGCTCGTTGCGGGTGCGCAGGCGATGAAATTGGGCCACGCGCTGGAAGAGGGCGTTCAGATGGGTCCCGTCGTCAGCCAACAGCAACTGAGCGAGAACCTCGCCTATGTCGATCTGGGCAAATCCGAGGGCGCAGAACTGGCCTGTGGCGGTGCGCGTCTCGAGATGCCGCATGACGGCTACTACATGTCGCCCGGCGTGTTCCTGAACACCACCAACGACATGGCGATAAACCGCGAGGAAATGTTCGCACCGCTCACCAGCGTCATCAAGGTTGGCAGCTATGACGAAGCGCTAAGCGTCGTCAACGACACCAACTTTGGCCTGACCTCTGGCATCGTGACCACGTCGCTGGCCCGCGCCACCCATTTCCGCCGCAATGCGCGCACCGGTGTTGTCACCGTAAACCTGCCCACCGCAGGCACCGATTATCACGTGCCCTTCGGCGGCCGTGGCGACAGCTCCTACGGTCCGCGTGAGCAGGGCAAGGCGGCGGCCGAGTTCTACACCACGGTCAAAACCGCCTATATCAGCGCAGGCCCCGTCTGATGCTGATCGACTGCTTGCAATATGTGAACTGGTCGGAAAAGGTCTTCCGCCAGTTGCGCGAAGGGGGCGTGGACGCGATCCACGTCACCATCGCCTATCATGAGAACTTTCGTGAAACGGTATTGAATTTCGAACAGTGGAACCGCTGGTTCGAACAATACCCGGACCTGATCATGAAAGGGCAGTGGGCCAGCGACATCGACAAAGCTCGGGAAACCGGCCGGACAGCAGTATTCTTCGGGTTCCAAAACCCAAGCCCGATGGAAGACGATATCGGCCTGATCGAGATCCTGCACACGCTAGGCGCGCGGTTCATGCAGCTGACCTATAACAACCAGTCGCTGCTGGCGACCGGCTGCTATGAGGCTGAGGATTCCGGCATCACCCGTATGGGCAAACAGGTCATCAAAGAGATGAACCGCGTGGGCCTTGTGATTGACATGAGCCACTCGGCCGACCGCTCGACCATCGAAGCGGCCGAGATCTCGGAACGTCCCATCGCCATCACCCATGCGAACCCCTATGACTGGTCGCCCGCCCTGCGCAACAAGCGCGACGCGGTGATCCGTGCAGTGACGGAAAACGGCGGCATGCTGGGTTTCTCGGTTTACCCGCACCACCTGAAAGACAAGTCCGAGTGCACGCTGGAAAGCTTTTGCGAGATGATCGCGCGCACGGCCGAAAAATACGGTGCGCAGCATCTGGGGATCGGCACCGACCTGTGTCAGGACCAGCCCGACAGCATCGTGGAATGGATGCGCGTAGGTCGTTGGACAAAGGAAATCGACTATGGCGAAGGCTCTGCCTCGGCCCCCGGTTTCCCACCCATGCCGGGTTGGTTCAATGACAACCGTGACTTCGGCAACATCCGGGCAGGCCTACGTGCCACCGGCATGAATGACGATGAGGTTGACGGGATCATGGGAGGCAACTGGTACCGCTTCTTTGACGAGAACTTCAAACCGCTCACCTGATGCAGGTCAGCTAAACGACGAAGCTATGGCCGTATTCCAAAAAGAAACGGTCTGACTACTATTAACGGAGGAGAGATGTCTGAGGCATCTTTGAACACTGCCCCTGTACAGGAAAGCCGGGTGAACAAACCACTTTTCCTGATCTCTGGCGGTTTTATCGCGCTGTTCTGTGTCGCGGCCCTTGTCGATCTGAACGCCCTTTCGGGTGCTGTGGATTGGGGATTCAATGTCGCGGCCACCTATTTTGGCCTTTACTGGCAGGTGCTTCTGCTCGCCACCTTCCTGATCGGCCTGCTGCTGTGCGTACTGCCCGGTGGGCGCGCCATCATGGGCGGCCTGGCCGCGCCCGAGTTCACCACCTTCCAGTGGGGCTCGATGGTCATGTGCACGCTGCTGGCCGGTGGCGGCGTGTTCTGGGCGGCGGGTGAGCCGATTGCCCACTTCCTGTACCCCGCGCCGCTTTATGGTGTCGAAGGTGTAACGGCCGAGGCCGTGAACCCGGCCATCGCCCAGAGCTTCATGCACTGGGGTTTCCTCGCATGGGCCATTCTGGGGTCGCTGACCACGGTCA
This sequence comes from Ruegeria profundi, assembly GCF_049800715.1. GTDB lineage: Bacteria > Pseudomonadota > Alphaproteobacteria > Rhodobacterales > Rhodobacteraceae > Ruegeria > Ruegeria profundi_A. The sequence continues at coordinate 220,562 of NZ_JBNAFO010000007.1, read as the reverse complement.
TGCTGATGCACTACCACTATGAAAAGGGCCTGCCGCTGGCACCGCGCACGCTGCTCTACCCGGTGTTCGGCGACAAGGCGATCAACGGGCCGATTGGCCTGATTGCGGATGCGTCCTCGATCATCGCTGTGGTTGCGGGCACGGTTGGTCCGATCGGCTTCCTGGGTCTGCAGGTGAGCTATGGTCTGGCCGATCTGTTCGGCTTTTCGGATACATTTGCCCTCCAAGCGACCGTGATTGCCGGGCTGGCTGCGATTTACACGATCTCGGCCATGACCGGTCTGTCGCGTGGAATTCAGGTTCTGTCCAAGGTCAACGTGATCCTGGCGGCTTTCCTGCTGCTGTTCGTTCTGATCGCAGGGCCGACCGGGTTCATCTTTGGCTCGTTCTTCTCGGGCTTTGGCACTTACGTGGGCAACTTCTTCCAGATGGCACTCTATCGGGGTGAGGCCGGTCTGTTCGGCGAACCCGGCTGGCTGGGCTGGTGGACCGTGTTCTTCTGGGGTTGGTTCATGGGCTATGGCCCGCTGATGGCAATGTTCATTGCGCGGGTGTCGCGCGGTCGTTCGATCCGGTCGATCATCATCATGCTGTCGATCATCGCGCCGATCGTGACCAACTTCTGGTTCACCATCATCGGCGGCACCGGCATATCGATGGAGCTTGAGAACCCCGGCACAATCGCCACCGCGTTCGAAGGCTTCAACCTGCCTGCCGCCCTGCTGGCAATCACCAACAACCTGCCGATGGGCTTCGTGATCTCGATCCTGTTCCTGATCCTGACGACCATTTTTGTTGCTACCACTGGCGACTCGATGAGCTATGTCATCTCTGCGACCATGAGCAACGAGAACAACCCACCCGCAGCGCTGCGCGTGTTCTGGGGCATCGCGATGGGCCTCATGGCCATCATCCTGATCTCAGTTGGATCAGGCGGTGTGTCCAAGCTGCAGAGCTTTATCGTGGTGACCGCTGTTCCGGTGTCTCTGATCTTGCTACCGTCGCTTTGGGATGCGCTGCGCATCACGCTGGCGAAGGGCAAAGAGAGCTAAGCGATCCAGGCTGGGCCGGGCAATCCGGCCCGCCAAAATGCCTGAAGGTTTCAGGAGAAGACCAGATATTAGCACTTGAGGAGGCACAACCGAATGACAGACGTTTCCCGTCGTGATCCGAACATGGTGATGCGCCTTGCCCGTCTTGGCTCCATGCATCAGTCGCGCCTTTCGTTCATGCGTATCCTGACGCGACGACTGGCTCGGGAAAACTGGCGGTTTGAAAAAACTGCGTTCGAGATTGACAGCACCGGCGTTGGCCATGCCGTCTACACCGCGCATGGGCCCGAACGGTCCTATTCCCTAATCGCCTATGCCCATGATCTGCCGCCCGAGAAACGTTCGGATCGGGTGATCGCCGAGGCCTGGGATGCTACCTTCACCTTGTTTGACGGTGTGCCGACCGACGCGGATATCGAGCGTCTTTTGCACAATATCCCCGTTCAGGAAGCTGGGCGTGTCACCGGGTCTGAACTGTCAGTGTCCCGCGCCAACCGCTCCGTGCGTTTGTGGGAGCATGTGGTGAGCGAACTGGCTGAGGGTCGCCAGCCCTCGACCGAGAAGATTGACGCGGTGGGTTACCTGATGCGGACCACTGCAGTTTACGGGTCCGGCAAGCTGGGCGCTGCGGATCGTGAAATGATCGCCGACCGTCCGGAATTCCGCGCTCCGTTCCAGGTTGAGATGCTGTCGGTCTACCTGACCCGCTGGTTCGTGACCGATCTGGTGCAATATATGGCTGATACCCGCGCCGCGGCCAACGGCGCACAGGCCGCGAAGCTGGATGCCGGGATCGCGCGCTCGATGGGGATTGGAAACTCGACCGGTCTGGGTATGGCGCCGTTCTTGCTGAACCATCCGGTGCTGTTCAACAACTGGATGGCGGCGCGCGAAGGCGCGATTCAGGTCGTGCGCGGGGTTGAGAAGGCCAGCGATGCGGAGATCGCGGTGTTCCGTGATGTGCTGCTGCGCAATATGCAGATCGTCGAGACCTGGCAGTCCGAACACCCGATCCAGATCGAAAAACTCGCCGCCCTGCGGGACGATATCGCCAAGCTGCAGGACTATCTCTCCAGCGCGGATCTTGGCGCGGATCACCCCTGGGATGCGCTCTATTCCTGGGCCGAGCAGTCACTGACCCTTGAGGGTCAAGAATGGATTGCCTCGCTGATGCTGGAACCCTATGGGGAACTGGTCGACGCCTTTGCCGAAGGCATGGCAGCCGACAATACCGCCACGTTCCGCATCGCCGGGGCGATGAAGATCGGCGATCTGCGGGCGCTGCTCAAGGATATCTACGGCTGGGCCATTGAGACCGATTGGGCGACACCCGCCAGCAAAGCGCGCGCCTGGTATGTCTCGGAAGAAAAGCTGGAGCCGCGTCTGGGTGAACGTTTCGAGGAACCGATCGAGGAATACGAGCAGCCATTGGCCCCCGGTCGGGATGCCGCGCAGCTGTTTCAGGCGCTGGCCCATTGGTCGGATGATGCGCAGGTTGCTGATTTCCTGTTGCGCCACCCCGAACACCGCCACGTGCTGCGCCGCGTTCAGATCGTAGGGCGCGCGCCCTATGCCGAAATCCGCGACAACACGATCTCAGACCGGGTGCTGCCTATCGACATGCTGCGCTGCAAGCTGTCCTTCTTCGGGGCGACCAAGTTCGATCCCCGCTCGGACCGTTGGGTGCGCATCTGCATGTATGGCAACGCGCCACTGCCGCATGAACTGACATCTGAAAACGCCGATTTCTGGGTTTTCCCGGAACTTGAAGGGGCCGCTGCATGAGCCACTCTCTGAACGAAATCGAGGCCATGAGCAAACGCGCTGCGCGCGGTGCAGGCTTGTCCTGGGGTTTGGCGGAAGAGGCCGCCAAGGGAACGCGCTGGCTGTCGGCCTTCGGGTTTTCGGGCGCCGAATTGCTGGCCGACCTGTTGGAGATGAACGATCGTATCCCGTCGATCGATGTCTCGCCTGTCTCGCTGAGCGCTGAGATTTGGCATGCGCCCACGCGCCGGATGAGCCCGCTGATCGCCGGGGCCTCACTTAGCGATTGTGCTGTTCGTCTGATGGATCGCGGCTCGATCACCATGGAGAATGTCAGCCTGCCCTTGTTGGCCGTTCCCTTCATGGGAGGGGCTGCGCTGCGTTTGGGCGTTCCGGTTGCGGCCGAATGGCAGGGGGCGCGTCTGGCGACGGATGGGCGGCAGATCTGTGTTCAGGCCACGCCCGAGGCGCTTGAGACCCGTCACGCAGACAAGATGGTCTTCAGCGCGCCGGCCGAGATGACAGGCCGCCGCGAGCCGGTCCTGCGCGCCGAGGTGTCCGACGTTGACTGGAACAGGCTCGGCGCCTTTGCCCACCGCACATTCGCACCCGCGACCGAAGAAAGCCGCTTGCGCGGTGCTGGCGCGGGCCTCAGCGACAACGACTGAAACTTCGCCCCTTGCGAAAAGGGGTACATAGATACGAACGGAAAAGAAGAATGACCGCCACCGAAACCCTGAGTCTAGCCGAGATCGAAGATCTGGCCTTCCGCGCTCTTGTCAAAGCCGGGACATCCGAGGAAAATGCGCGCCCTCTTGCCGTTGCGACAGCAATGACTGAAGCGGATGGCGTCGCCTCGCACGGGTTGGCCTACATCCCGATCTATGCGCAGCACGTGGAATGCGGCAAGGTTGACGGAGCCGCCAAGCCTATCGTTGCCCAGCCGCGCCCTGCAGTCGTCACAGTGGACGCGGTCACCGGGTTCGCCCACAGCGCGATTGATCTGGGGTTCGAAAAGCTGATCCCGCTGGCGCGCGAGCAAGGTGTTGCGGTTCTGGCCATCAACAACTCGTATAACTGCGGCGTTCTGGGTGTGCATACCCAGCGTCTGGCGCAGGCAGGCCTGATGGGGATCGGTTTCACCAACGCGCCGGCCTCAATCGCGCCGTCGGGTGGGGCAAAGCCGGTTGTCGGCACCAACCCGTTCTCGATCTCGGCCCCCGATGCGGATGGAAACGCGGCGCTTCTGATCGACCAGTCCGCCAGCACCATCGCCAAAAGCGAAGTCATGAAACATGCCCGCGAAGGCAAGCCCGTACCAGAAGGCTGGGTTTTGGACGCGGACGGCCAGCCCACCACAGACCCTGAGGCTGGCCTAAAGGGCTCCATGGTCCCATCGGGCGACTACAAAGGCGTAGGAATTGCTTTGACGGTTGAACTGATGGCCGCCGCGATGACCGGCGCAACGCTGGGTTCGGTCGCCAGCCCGTTCTCGGGCACCGCGGGTGGCCCGCCTAAAACAGGGCAGTTCTTCATAGCGATTGACCCGCAGGCGACCTCGGGCGGAGCATTCCAAGAGAAGCTGGGTGAACTGATTGCCGCGTTCCGCGACCAAGATGGCGCGCGCCTGCCGGGCGACGGCCGCCACACCTGCCGCGAGCGGGCGGCAACCGAAGGCGTTGCCGTAAACGCGGCACTGCTGGAAAAAGTGCGCGCGCTTCTCTGAGGTGACATCGCTGCGGAACAGAGATTGACCCGAGCGCGCTGTGCGCAGCGACTCTAAAGGTCGATCGGATACCACTAGGCCTAGAAGTCCTGCGTCAGAGGTCTTTCAACAGGCGCAGGGCATCGTAGATCGCCGCGTGCGTGTTGCGCGCGGCGATGGCGTCTCCGATACGGAACAGCTGGAAGCGGCCCTCTGGGTTCGCAACAAGGTTTTGCGGCTGGCCGTTGATCAACGCGTCATGATCGACCTGTCCCAGATTTGAAGACAGGGGCTTGAGGTCGAAATACAGGTCGGCATTCGGCAATGTGCCATAGTTCAGAATGATCTGATCATAGGGCCGGTCCTGCAATTTTGCGCTGTAGTCTGATCCGATCTCGGCGATCAGGCTGTTCCCGTCTCGCCGGACGCCCTTGAGGCGGCGCGCCACGGTCAGAGTCACGTCCTTGTCTAGCAGGTTGGTCAGATACGGCGTGAGGTTCAGCCCCATCACATCGGGGGCAAAGCTGCGGTCAGGGGCCATGATTTCGACCTGCGCTGTGTCTGCGGCAATCTCGGCGGCTTGCAGCCCGGCGTGATCGCCAGCCTCATCAAAGATCAACACATCGCCACAGGCTTTTACGTCACCCGACAGAATGTCCCACGAGGTGATGACATGTGGCAGATCCTCCATCCGTTCATACAGCCGCATCTGAGGCAGCCCGCCAGTGGCCACGATGACCAGGTCCGGGTTCAGGGCGGTGACGTCCTCGGCCTCGGCCCAGGTGTTGAAATGAAAACGCACATCCCGTGCGGCGCATTGGGCCATGCGCCAGTCGATGATCCCAATCATCTCGCGCCGCCTTTGGGACTGTGCGGTCAGACGTATCTGCCCACCGGGGTCCGAGGCGGCCTCGAACACCGTCACGTCATGACCACGGGCGGAAGCAACCCGCGCGGCCTCGAGCCCGCCGGGGCCGGTGCCGATGACCACAACCTTGCGCGGGGTCTTAGCCACAGGGATCAGATGCGGCATCGTCAGCTCGCGCCCGGTTGCGGCGTTGTGGATACACAGCGCCTCGCCGCCTTCGTAAATACGATCGAGGCAGTATGTGGCCCCGACGCAGGGCCGGATATCATCCTCGCGCCCCTCGACGATCTTTTGCACCAGATGCGGGTCGGCCATATGGGCGCGCGTCATGCCGACCATGTCCAGACGCCCCTCGGCCACGGCATGGCGGGCGGTGGCAACATCCGGTATGCGGGCGGCGTGGAAGGTGGGCAGGCCGATCTCGGCCCGCATCCGGCCCGCGAAAGCCAGATGCGGCGCAGCGGGCGACCCCTGCAACGGGATCACCTTTGACAGCGCGGCATCACTGTCGATCCGCCCGCGCGTCAAGTTGAGGAAATCGACCAGCCCCTCATCCCTGAGAAGACGCGCGATGCGGAACCCTTCTTCCTCACTCACGCCGCCGGGGGTGGTTTCGTCCATCGAGAAGCGAACACCCAGAAGGAAGTCTTCACCCACCTTGTCGCGCATGCGGGCCAGAACCTCACGTGCGAAACGGGTGCGGCTTTCCAGCGTTTGTGGGCCATACGGCCCCTCAAGTTCGTTCGTCAGCGGGGACCAGAACTGGTCGGGCAGGTGACCGTAGCACTCGATTTCCAGTCCATCCATGCCGCCTGCCTTCATGCGTTCGGCCGCATCGGCATAGTCCTGAATGACCCGCGCGATGTCCCAATCCTCCATGAGTTTGGGATTTAAGCGATGCGCGGTTTCGTGATGATGCGTCGGTGCGACCGAGGGCAGCCAATCCCCTTTGCTCCAACCGGTACGGCGGCCCAGATGGGTCAGCTGGATCATCACTGCGCAGCCGTGATCGTGCAGCTCGTCCGTGAGGTTTTTGATCCAAGGCACCACCTCGTCACGATAAGCCAAAACGTTGTTGAACGCCGGAGGGCTGTCTTTGGACACACAGGCCGATCCGGCCGTCATCGCCAGCGCAACACCGGCCTTGGCGCGTTCCGCATGATAGGCGCGGTAGCGATCCTTGGGCATACCGTCTTCGGGATAGGCGGGTTCATGACTTGTGGTCATGATCCGGTTGCGCAGGGTGAGGTGCTTCAACTGGTATGGCTGCAGAAGTGGATCGTTGCTCATTGCGATGCTCCCACGGCAACTGGTGTATTCAGAGAAAAAGGACCTGTTCGATTTGGACAGAAAGAGACTTGGAAGACGGCACTAATGGTTACTCCTTCGCCGTATCGTCTGCGTTCAGGTTCAGATGCGCCATACCACTGCTGCCCAGATCAACGGCTGCAAATGGGCCACCGTGGTGGATGTTGGCGGGATCAAGGGGGTCAAGTGGGCCGTTCTTGGCAAAGATCTCATCGGCGAATTGCTCGGCATTGTCCTTGGGCCGGAAACCCAGATGCCGCGCCTTGGAGTTGTCGACGGGCGCACGGTCATTGTCGGACACGCCATAGACGATGCTGAATCCGGTGACCGGGGTTTTGATTGCCTGTTCCACCATATGGACCAGATCATCATAGCTGAGCCACGTTCCCACCGCGCGGTTGTTCGTGACCTGCGCGCAGGACAGGATGCGCAGGCAGACGGCCTCGAGCCCGCGCTTGTCCCAGTATAGCGAGGCGAGGTCTTCGGCGAAGCACTTGGCAAGCCCATAGAACGTGTCTGGTCTGTGTGGAGCGTCGATGCCGATGAAATCGGTCTTTTTGTGCATGCCGACCGCATGGATCGACGAGGCATAGACCACCCGCCGCAGATTGTTGCGATGGGCGGCCTCCCACACGGTATAGGCGCCGTAGAAGTTCGGGCCCCAAAGCACATCCATTGGGGCCTCATCCGCGATGGCGCCAAAATGAACCACCATATCCGCGCCGTTCAGCAGCTCTGTCATAGCTTCAAGATCGGCAAGGTCGGCTTTGACGTAGCTTTCGTTCGGTGCAAGGTTGGGCACACTGTCGGCAATGTCCGAGGAGACAAGCTCGTCGCACAGTTTCGATAGCGGCCCGCGCAAGTATGATCCAAGCCGCCCCGCTGCGCCGGTGAGGACAAGTTTCTTCATGGGCGAACTCCTTTCAGATTGGCAACGGCATCAGAGATGCGGTTCAGGGCCGTGTTCAGAACGTCTTCGGACGCGGCGGTTGAAATGCGGAAAAAGGGCGACAGCTCATAGGCGCTGCCGGGAACAGCCGCCACACCGGCTGCGCTGAGAAGATAGGCGGTCACATCGGCATCCGAGGCCAGGGTTGCGCCGTCGGGCGTCGTGGCCCCGATCAGGCCCTCGCAGCCGATCAGCCCGTAGAAGGCCCCACCCGGCGGGTCGAGCGTCAGGCCGGGAGTGTCGCGGATACGTTCGACCACAAGGTCGCGGCGAGCCTCGAACGCGGCACAGAAACGGCGCACTTCATCCTGCGGTCCGTTCAAAGCAGCCGCCGCTGCGGCCTGCGCGATAGAACAAGCGCCCGAGGAAATCTGGCTTTGTACCTTGGTCATCGCGGCGATCAGCTCTTTCGGGCCTGCGCCATAGCCGATGCGCCACCCGGTCATCGCATAGGCCTTGGAGACCCCGTTTACCGTCAGCGTCCTATCTTTCAGGGCCGGGCACAGGGCTGCGAAAGACCGGAAGATGCGATTGTCGAACAGGATGTGTTCGTAGATCTCATCGGACAGGATCAGGATGCGGTCGTGTTGTTCCAGAACCGCGCCAAGGGCCGCGATCTCAGCGTCCGAATAGACCGCGCCCGAGGGGTTCGACGGTTGGTTCAGCAACAGCCAGCGTGTCCTAGTTGTGATCGCGGCGCCCAGCCTGTCGGGGGTCAGGCGAAATCCGTCCTCAGCCGGGCATTCGATGGTTACAGGCGTGCCGCCTAGGATCAGCACGATGTCCTTGTACTGCCCAAAATAAGGCGCGCAGAGGAGGACTTCGTCGCCCGGCTCCAGCGTGGCCATGAAAGCGTTGAACAGCACCTGTTTGGCCCCGTTCGACACGATAACTTCATCGGGGGCGTAGGTCAGATCGTTCTCGCGCTGCAGTTTGTCGACAACAGCCTGCCGCATGGTCAGGGTGCCGTTGGTGGGTGGGTATTTGGTCTCGCCCGCCAGAGCCGCCTGATGCGCGGCTTCCTTGATGTGGTCGGGTGTGTCGAAGTCGGGCTCTCCGAGGCCCAGATCAATGACATCCTCACCCCGCGCGCGGGCCTCTTTCGCGGCCTGGCTGACCCAAGCTGAGGCCGAGGGGTGCACGGATGAAAGGCGCGAGGCGGCAAAGCTCATTTCAGGAGATCTTTCGTCTGGGCCAGAGCCGTGTCAGCTGCGCGCGCCAGAAGGCCCGTATCAATGGCATTGGCAACGAAGGTGAACCCTTCGTTCAAAAGCTCCGCCGCAAAGGCCGGGTCGGTGACCAGGGTGCCAACGGGAACCCCGCGTGCGATCAGTTTTTGCGCGGCTTTTCTGATCTCGGACCAGACCTCGGGATGCATGGTATTGCCGACATGCCCAAGATCGGCGGCGATATCCGCCGGACCGAAGAAGATGCCGCTGACACCATCGACAGTGCCGATGGCCTCGGCTTGATCCAAGGCGGCGCGGGATTCCACTTGCAGTAGAACCGTCAGCTCGTCTTCGCAGCGCGTTACATAGTCCTTGATCCGGCCGAAACCCGTTGCGCGGCTTGCGCCGGCCATCCCACGAACGCCGCGCGGGGGATAGCGCGTGGCCGCGACGGCGCGTTTGGCTTCTTCCACCGATTGGATCATCGGAAACAGAAGCCCCGGCGCGCCGAGATCAAGTAGACGTTTGACCACGACCGCATCGTTCCATTCGACGCGGACTAGTGCTGTGGTCTGATACGCCTCGAAGGCTTGCAACTGAGACAACACGCTGTGATAGTCATTCGCGCTGTGCTCCATGTCGATCAGCGCCCAATCATAACCTGCGGTGGCTATGACTTCGGCTGCAGTGTTGCTGCACAGGCTGACCCACACACCAACTTGTTTGTCGCCATTTGCGATTGCATGGGTGAAACGGTTGGGTGTTAGCTCCATCAAATCACTGCCTTTTCGATAATTGGTTGCCCGGCCGGGATACGTTCGTAGTTGAAGGGCGTCAGATCAAGCGCGCGGTATTCGCCATAGGTCAGCCACTCGGCCGTGCCACGCCCCATCGCAGGAGACTGCTGCAGCCCGTGGCCCGAGAACCCGTTCAGGAAGATGAAGTTCGACAACTCGGTATGAGGACCCATGACCGCGTTGTGATCGAAGGTGTTCATCGCATAGTGCCCGGCCCATTCACTTTGCAGTTTGATCGCTTCGAATTGTGGGATACGCGTGGCGAGGACGGGCCAGACGTGGTTTTCCCAGAAGGCGTGATCCATGTTGAAATCATCGAAATCCACCGCCGGGTCGATGTCGGAATGTCCGCCGCATTGATACGTGCCGCCCCCGACCTCGCGGACATGAACGCCAGAAGGATCAATGGTCAACGGCAGGTCGCGGTCTAGCGGCTGTTCGGCCTTGAAAATCCAGGAATAGCGTTTGCGGGGTTCAACTGGCACGTCAATCCCAGCCATCTGCGCGGTTCTGGCCGCCCGAGGGCCGGATGCGTTGACCACCTGTCCGCACGCAATGACTTCGCCCGAGGCGAGTGTGACGCTTTCGACCTTGGTGCCTGAGGCGTTTCGGGTGATCTCGACGACTTCGTTCTGGACCCATTCGACTCCACGCTCGCGGCTTTGCCGCCGCCACCAGTGATCGAGGGCTGCGCCGTCGAAATAGCCTTCGTCAACCAGATTGATCGAGCCCAGAAGGATGTCATCGACATTGTAGAACGGGTAGGCCGCCTTGATCTCATCCGCGTTCATCAGCTGCGTTGCCGCACCTGCCGCCAACTGCACTTTCTGGTTCTCGCGCAGCACGTTGGCAAAGCCTTCGTTGTCGGCCAGATACATGTAGCCAAAGGAATGGATCGAAAGCTCGGGCACCCGGTCGTCTCCACCCATATAGCCGCGTAGGTTCTTGACGAAGTCGGCGGCAAACTGGCTGATCCGCACGTTCAGCTCGGCCGAGAATTGCTGCCGGATACAAGAATTTGTATGCCCGGTTGAACATGAGGCGAAACTCATGTCGCGTTCGATCACCAGAACCGAGCCATTGAAATCGGCATTGTCCGACAGGAACCAAGCGGTCGAGGCCCCCATGATCGCGCCGCCTATGATCACCACGTCATAGCTTTGCCGGGCCGGGCTTTGGTTGCTCATTCGTATTCTCCTTTTGCAACGGCAAGGTGGATCTCGGAGATCTCGGATGCCGTCAAGCCATAGTCGCGTGATGCTGTTTCGTCTGAAATATAGCCGAGCGCCAGATCACGCTTCACCATCTGTTTTGACCGTTCCGACGGGTCACCGTAGCCAGCACCGCCGGGGAACGCCATCACGACTTTGCGTCCGTGTGGTACAAACTGTTTACCTTTGACCCGCATGTCGGATCCGTCGTCCTGGGCAATGGTGGTAGGCGCGCCATTTCCCCCGCCACGGCGACCGCGCGCGGGATATTGGCTGCGGTCGAACATGGCCTGAATGTCGAACTCGTACCCCTCTTGCGCGCCGACCTCCATATACTGGCCCAACCCACCGCGCGTTTTACCTGCGCCACCGCTGTCCGGGCGGAGTTCCTTGCGCCAAATGATAACGGGACCCGCATGTTCGGTGGCCTCAATCGGCATGGTCATGACGCCCGAGGGGAAGGCGGTGGCGTTCATCCCGTCGTGTTCCGGCCGCGCGCCGGACCCGCCCGAGTTGAAGGTCAGCACTTCGGACCGGCGGGCGCCTTTAGGGGCCGGAGCATCGGTGCGGGGGCGCAGGCTAACCTGAAAGTTGCACAGACAGCCCGCACCTTCGGCGGGGACAAGGCCGGGAACAATCTTGTCGAACGCGTCATAGACCGCATCGGGCACGAAATGGCCCACGATATGGCGCAGCGCGACCGGAGCCGGGTGCAGTGCATTCACGATGGTGTTCTCAGGTGCGGTGACCTCAAACGGGGCCAATGATGCCGCGTTATTAGGGATCTCGGGCGCAATCGCGACCTTGAGCGCGTAGCAGGCATAGGCTTTGGTATAGACCAGCGGGCAATTGATCCCCTTCTTGTCCACCCCCGAAGTGCCGGAGAAATCGGTCACGATCCTGTCGCCTTCGACGCTGATCCTGACCTTCAACGTGATCGGAGTATCAAACCCGTCCATCGTCATTTCACCCTCAGCGGTTTTCTGAGGCAGGGCAGCGATACGCTCCAGCGTCGCTCGGCGGGAGTTGTCGAGGATGAACGCGGCGATCCCATCGAGGGTTTCGAGGTCGAACTCCTCCATCATTTCGATCAGACGGCGATGGCCGATTTCGTTACAGGTGGTCAGAGCATAGATGTCTCCGATCAGCTGATCCGGCTCGCGCACATTGCCGCGAATGAGGCGCACCAGCGTTTCATCCACATCGCCACGGTCGGCAAACTTCATGATCGGGATGTACAGCCCTTCCTCATAGACGCTTTGAGCATCCGCCCCGAAGCCGCGCCCGCCGATATCCACGATATGCGCGGTACAGGCAAAGAACCCGACCAATGCGCCCTTGCGAAAGGATGGGGTGACCATAGTGATGTCATGTAGGTGGCCTGTACCCTCCCACGGGTCATTGGTGATGTAGACGTCGCCTTCATGCATGTTCTGCCGGCCAATTCGGCGAATGAAATGTGCAACCGCATCTGCCATCGCGTTCACATGGCCCGGCGTACCGGTCACAGCCTGCGCCAGCATGTTCCCGTGCGTGTCGTAGACCCCCGCCGACAGGTCCCCGGCCTCGCGGACCGAGGTTGAGAACGCCGTCCGAACCAACGCCTGCGCCTGTTCCTCAACAACCGAGATCAGTCGGTTCCACATGACCTGATAGGTGACTTTGGATTGCTCGTTGCTCATCACGCGGCTCCTTTGGTCACAACGTCGATGCAGCCATCCGGCTGGCGGATGGCATCCCGGCTGGCGGGGACAACGATGGTTGTTTCATCCTCGGTCACGATTGCAGGTCCTTGGGCGCGCTGCCCGCTCTGCATACTTTCGCGGTCGACAGTATCAGCGTCCAGATAGCGACCGGATGCAGCGTCAAAGACCTCTCGCGTGCCTTCGGACATGGCCGGGGCTGTTGCACCCGTGACGGCAATCGGCGTGACCTCTTCGGGGGGCGTGCTGGCGTTGACCGACCAGACCGTGATCTCGATATCCATGCCCGCGACCGGGCGGCCAAAAAGCTTCGTATAGCCTTCCTCGAACCGGGCCTGATAGGTGGCGGCGTCGGGGTTCATTGCCTGTTCTTCGGTCAGTTCGATCGGGATTTCCCATCCCTGACCGGAATAGCGCATATAGGCTTTGAAATCGGTCCGGATCGGGCTTGTTGCATCGCAGGTTCGCACGAAGCCCATCGTTTCGTCTCTCAGATCTGACAAAAGCTGTCTGATCCGTCCCACATCAAAATCGCTGAGCTTCATATAGACTGAGCGGTTGGCCTCGAAACTAAAAGGCGCGCGCAGGAAGCCGATAGCCGAGCCGACCCCGGCCCCCGGCGGAACCAGCAGGCGTTCGACCCCAAGCTTTTCACACAGACGCCCGGCGTGCAGAGGGGCCGCGCCCCCAAAAGCGATCATGGTGTATTCGCTCAGGTCTTCACCATTCTCAACGGCGTGAACGCGTGCGGCGTTGGCCATGTTTTCGTCCACCACCTCGGCCACGCCAAAGGCGGCCTCGACCGGGTCCATGTCCAGCGTACTGCCAACATGGTCGGTCAGCGCAGATTTGGAGTTGTCAGGGTGCAAAACGATCGAGCCACCGGCGAAGTTGTTCGGGTCCAGCTTACCGAGAACCAGATCAGCGTCCGTCACACCGGGGCGCGTGCCACCGCGCCCGTAGCAGGCCGGGCCTGGCTCGGATCCGGCGCTTTCCGGACCCACGCGGATCTGGCGCATCCCGTCCACATGAGCCAGGCTGCCGCCGCCCGCGCCGATCTCTACCATGTCGATCACCGGGATCGAAATCGGCATGCCCGAGCCTTTCTTGAACCGATAGGTCCGCGCGACCTCAAACACGCGGCTGGTTTTGGGCGTCTGGTTCTTGATCAGGCAGATCTTGGCAGTGGTGCCGCCCATGTCAAAGCTCAGCACTTTGTCCAAACCGTAGCGTGCCGCAATATGCGCCGCAAAAACCGCACCTCCAGCGGGGCCGCTTTCGACCAGCCGCACCGGGAACTCCGCCGCATTCTGGATTGAGATGATGCCGCCACCCGAATGCATCAGGAAGATCCGGCATTTTATGCCTTGGGCGCGCAATTGATCCTCGAGCCGACCCAGGTATGAGGCCATCAGTGGCTTGATATAGGCGTTGGCGACGACCGTGTTGAACCGCTCATATTCGCGCATCTGAGGCGAAACCTCGGACGAGATCGAAACCGAAACGTCAGGCAGTTTCTCGGCCAGAACCTCGCGCACCATATGCTCATGCGTTGGGTTGAGGTAGGAGTGGATCAAACCTACCGCCACCGATTCAAACCCGGCTTGTGCAATCTTGTCCACCACGGCTTCGACATCGGCACGGGTCAGATCAACCAGAACCTCGCCGCGCGCATCGACGCGGCCGGGAACGGTAAAGCGCATGTGTCGCGGAAGCAGCGGGTCAGGCAGTTTGAGGTTCAGGTCGTACTGCTCGAACCGGCTTTCGGTCCGCATTTCGATCACATCGCGGAACCCTTCCGTCGTGATCAGCGCTGTCTTCGCCCCCCGGCGTTCGATTAGTGCATTTGTTGCCAGCGTGGTGCCGTGAATGATCTGGTCAATCTGGCCCGGAGTGATCTCGGCCTTTGCACAAACCTGCTGCATCCCGTCGATGATCGCGTTTTCCGGCGCGGCATAGGTTGTCAGCACTTTGGTTGAAAATGTCTGTCCATCCTTTTCCAGAACCACATCGGTAAAGGTGCCGCCGATATCAACGCCCAGTCGGAAAGAATGTGATGTCATGCCCGTGCCCGCTTGAAAGAGTACCTGTCAAACGCGACTAAAACCCAGCTCGGGACGAAAAATCAAATTGCTTTAATTTCTACCCTTGATCAGTTTTATTTATCCTTTTTGTGGCCTGAGCTGAGCGGCGATTTCCGCCGCATGTTCCACGAACCGTGCGGCCCGAGTTGGATCATAGCGGGCAAAAAACCGCAGCGGATCGGCTGTCCAGTCGGATTCGAGTTCCAGCAGGGCACCCGAGTCGATCTCACGCTGGACCAGAGGGCGCGGCAGCAATGCGATCCCGAGACCCTCTGAGACCATCGGAACACAAGCGGACAAAGCGTTTGAATGCACGATTTTTTGCGCGTCCAGCCCGCGTTCCTGCGCCATGGCGTGCAGGCTGTGCCCTGCAATTGTGTGGCGAGCATGGGTCAGAACGGAGAATGCGAAAAACCGGTCGACGCTGCGCCCGTCGGGTAAGCCTGAGGCGAGTGTCGTGTTGGCCACCCACACATAGTCTTCGCCGGTCAGTTCTCTTGTCCCGTCCAGTTCCGTTTTGAATGGCCCGTTCTGCACCGCAAGATCAAGCTGCCCCTCCAGCAGCTTTTCATCAATCGTGCTGGACAGGTCTACCACAAGCTCGACGCTCAGATTGGGATAGTGCTGTTTTAGGCAACGCAGAAAATCTTGCAGCCATGTGCAGGCGACCAATTCGGTGACGCCAAGACGCAACCGCTCCTGAATCAGATCCTGTCGGTCGGCCTCTTCCAGCAAGGCTTCGGTTGCGCGGAGAACCGTTCTGGTTTTTTCCAACAGCGCCTCTCCCTTCGCTGTCAGACGCACGGAGCCTGCATCGCGATACAATAGCTTTGTGCCCAACGCATCTTCCAGCGTGGCGATACGTGAAGAGATATTGGGCTGCGTCGTGGCAAGCGCGTTCGCTGCGGCGCGGAAGGTTCCCATATCGACTACGAAGGTGAAGGCTTCGAGCTGTTTGAGAGTGATTTGGTTCTTTATCATTCAAGCTTTTGAGCATCAGAGAAACTGATCGTCAATCGTTCAGGGCAAGAAGCCGTCCGTTCCGTCCATTTGATGTCTGGTCGGTGGAGAATTGGTTTGCGTGCGGCGGCGAATAGCGCGATCAACGGGGCGACTCGACCATGTGCCGGAAAACAGGAGGCAAACATGAGGCTTGGCTATCTTGGGTTTGGAACCATTGCGCGGGCCTGCGCCGAAGGTTTGGTCAGCGATGGCCATGACATTGTTGTCAGCGAAAGAGGCCGGGCCAACTCATCCGAGCTGTCGGCCCGTTTTGACAATGTGACCGTGGCTGACAATCAGGGTGTTTTGGATGCCAGCGATGTGGTCTTTGTCGGATCGACCGCCGAACAGGCCGAGGCGATGCTGTCCGCGCTGCGGTTTTGCGAAGGCCAGCGGGTTGTCTCGTTCATGGTTGGTATCTCGCCGGAACAGGTTCAGGCCCTCGTTGCACCGGCCACGTTCGAGACGCTGATGATCCCGTTCCCATCCATTGCCTCGGGCGGGTCTCCGGTTCTGGTATTTCCCGCGTCGCCAACGATTGAGGCGCTCTATGGTGGTTCAAACACCGTGATCACCATGAAGTCTGAGAGTGATTTCAACGAGTTTCTGGCCGCACAGGCCCTGTTGTCGGTGGTGGCAAAGTCGCTGGCCGTCGGGATTGACTGGCTAGGCCACAAAACCGGCAGCACCCATGAGGCTGAGAAATTCCTGCGCCTGTTGATCGGAGGGTCGATCATGGCCGCACCGATGGAGACCGAGAACGCGATGGCCGATCTTGTCGACTCGTTGAACACGCCGGGCGGGCTGAACCAGCAGTTGAGAGAGTACATGGCCGATCGCAACACCTATGACGATCTGGTCCAAGGGATCGAGGTCCTGTCGGCCCGCCTGTCCGAGGGCTGACGATTAGGCGCGCGCGACGACATCATGTCGCTGATGCGGGATGCGTTTACCCATTGGGGTCGCCGAGACGGCCGCGATGTTTGGCTTTGGCGGTTTGACATTGGCCCTTTGGTCTGGTGATACCCCTCATCGGATCAGACGCTTTTGTCGACCGAAACTGAAAAGGGACCCCAGGTGCGCGCCAAATCTACGTTCGTGACCCCGCTTCCAACCCAATGGGTCGGGCCGATTCTGTTCAGAGGGGATCTGGTGTCCGGCGAGGTCAGCGTCCCTCTGGCGACGTTCGAGACGCCCTTATGGCCCTCCACCGCGCGGGGTGCAGGTGTTTCACGGCATGCAGGCGGCATTCAGGTCACCCTGGTTGATGAGCGGATGACGCGCTCCATCGCCGTACGTGCGCAGGATGCGGCCTCGGCGCATCAAGCCTGGCAACGGATCGAGGCGCAGACCGACAAAGTGGCCGAGATCATCTCCTCGACCAGCCGCTTTGCCCGCCTGATCAAGCTGAATCGTCAGATCGCTGGGAACTTGCTGTTTATTCGGATTGAGTGTTCCACCGGGGACGCCTCAGGTCACAATATGGTGACCAAGGCGGCCGAGGCGGTGCTGAACTGGGTCTTGGATGACCAGCCGCAATTGGCCTACGCGTCGATCTCGGGCAACCTGTGTACCGACAAGAAGGCATCCGCTGCGAACGGGCTTTTGGGGCGGGGCAAATACGTCATTGCCGAAGTGGAAATTCCGGGTCGACTGCTGCGGCGCATGCTGCGCACCACGCCCGAGCAGATGGTTGCGCTCAATCTCGAAAAGAACCTGATTGGCGGAAATCTCGCGGGATCTCTGCGCAGTGCCAATGCGCATTTCGCAAACATTCTGCTGGCCTTCTATCTGGCCACCGGTCAGGACGCCGCGAATATCATTGAGGGCAGCCAAGGTATCGTTCATTGCGAAGCGCGCGGTGAAGACCTGTATTTCTCATGCACCTTGCCGAACCTGATCGTCGGTTCGGTCGGGGCGGGAAAAGGCAATGAACAGGTCGAAGAAAACCTGCGTCTGATGGGCTGCAAAGAGGAGCGCGAGGCGGGCGAAAACGCCCGTCGGCTGGCTGGCATCTGTGCCGGGGCGGTGTTGTGCGGTGAGCTGTCCTTGATGGCCGCGCAAACCAATCCCGGAGAGCTGGTGCGCACCCATATGGAACTGGAGCGATGACCAACCCCAAACCTGCCGACCGCAGCGTGGCCGGGCGCAAACTGGACCATCTGCGCGCTGTACTTGAAGACCCCGAAGTCGAACGCAGGCGCAGCGGGTTTGACACGATATCTCTGACCCATCGCGCCTTGCCTGAACTGGATCTGGATGCGGTCGACACCGGCACCCGGTTTCTGGAAAAGCTGCTCAGCTTTCCGCTGCTGATTTCGTCGATGACGGGTGGAACCGGGGACGAGATCGCAAGGATCAATCGCAACCTTGCTGAGGCGGCCGAGGCGACAAGGGTCGCGATGTCCGTCGGCTCGCAGCGTGTGTTATTCGCCGATCCTGCCTCGAGGGGCAGTTTTCAACTGCGAGATGCCGCGCCAAGTATACCGTTGATCGGCAATATCGGTGCCGTGCAGCTGAACGCAGGACTAGATGCAGACCACTGCCAACAGGCCGTTCAGGCGCTTGAGGCCGACGGGCTTTACCTGCACCTAAACCCGCTGCAAGAGGCCGTGCAGGTCGAAGGGGATCGCGACTTTTCCAACCTGTCTGGCAAGATCTCTGATCTGGTGTCGAACATGCCGGTGCCTGTGCTGATCAAAGAGGTTGGTGCCGGGCTGTCCGGCCCTGATGTCGAGCTGGCCTATGACGCCGGTATACGCCATTTCGACGTGGCCGGTCGCGGGGGCACGTCCTGGAGCAGGATCGAATATCACCGCCGCGCAGACGAGCAGGACGATCTAGGGCTGGTTTTTCAGGATTGGGGTCTGACAACGGTCGAAAGTTTGCTTGAAACTCGGGACGTCTTGGTCAAAAAGACCGATCCAACAACACTCATCGCCAGTGGCGGTTTAAGAGACGGTGTGGACATGGCCAAATCTATCATTCTTGGCGCAGATCTGTGCGGAATGGCCGCGCCGTTTTTGGCCGCAGCGCAGGAATCGAGCGCGCAGGTCATCCGACAAATCGAAAAGTTACGTCGCGAATTTCAGACGGCGATGTTTCTTTTGGGCTGCGCCGATGTATCTCAGCTGAAGGCAAATGTCTCACTGATCCGATCAAGGTCAAAGTTTTGGTAATCTCTACTGGTATCAGCGCGATGAGCTTTTTTACGCCTCATCGCTATATTTCGCTGGACACTCTGGCCCAGCATCACGGCATCGACCCTGCCAAGTTCTCACGCGGGATCGGGCAGGAAAAGATCGCCATGCCGGGGCATGACGAAGACGTGGTGACCATGGCCACCGAGGCCGCGAAGCCGATCATTGATCAATTCGGAGCAGACGGGATCGACACCATCTTGTTTGCAACGGAAACAGGGATCGACCAATCAAAATCGGCGGGTATCTATATGCAGCGGCTCCTTAGGCTGCCTTCGAACCTGCGCAATGTGGAACTGAAGCAGGCCTGCTATTCTGCCACCGCCGCCGTGCAAATGGCCTGCGCTCATGTATCGCGCAAACCGGATCGCAAAGTGCTTGTGATCGCCTCGGATATCGCGCGCTATGATCTGGACAGCTCGGGCGAGGCGACGCAAGGGGCGTCGGCCATTGCGATGCTGGTCACGGCTGATCCGACGCTGTTGGAGATCGGCACTGTCTCGGGCCTGTTTACCGAAGACATCATGGATTTCTGGCGCCCCAACCACCGGCGCACACCCTTGGTTGACGGTAAGTACTCGGCGCTGCGCTATCTTGGGGCGCTGGTGGAGTCCTGGCGCGATTATCAGGCAAATGGCGGCTTACCCTACGATGGGTTTGCGCAGTTCTGCTATCACCTGCCATTCTCGCGTATGGGCGAGAAGGCGCATCTGCGTCTGGCGAAAGAGGCAAGAGCCGAGGCCGATATGCAGGCCGCTTTGCCGGGGATGATCTACAATCGTCAGGTCGGGAACAGCTATACCGCATCGATGTACCTCGCGATCCTGTCCACGTTGGAGAACAGCGATAGCGATCTGGCGGGCAAATTCTTAGGGCTGTTTTCCTATGGGTCCGGCGCAACGGGCGAATTCTTTGACGCCAAAGTTGTCGAAGACTACCAAGACCACCTGTTTGCACCCCGCCACCGGAAAATTCTGGAGGACAGGACCGCCGTCTCGTATGATGAATATGTTGCCCTCTGGCACGCGAGGAATGGCGAGGACGGGACTGATACGCCCATGCCCGATGAGGCAAAAGGACGCTACAGACTGGCAAGCATTGACGACAACAAGCGCATCTACGTTGACCGGACCGCATGATAAAGTCTGGGCCCACGCGCCCGGTAAGCTGATCCTGTCCGGAGAGCATTCGGTTCTGTATGGCATGCCTGCACTGGCAATGGCCGTGGCCCGCTACACCGAAGTGTCTTTCCAGCCGCTGGGCTTGGGTGAAGGTTTGAAAACCGCGTTCGAGAACCTGTCGTCAGGCGAATACTACCCTCTGAAACTGTTGTCTCAGTTCAAGGCGTCACTGGATCAGCGCTTTGATCAATTCACGCGCGGCGAGTTGGATGTCCACAAGATCCTCACGCGTCCCGATGATCTGGCGGTCTATACGCTTGCCTCACTGTTGCATGACAGCCTCGCAGCGCCCGGGTCCGTGATCCCCGGCATTGGAGCGATGAACAGCAAACTGGCCCCCGGACAGCTGGCCAGTCGATCAGAGCTGCCGATTGGCGCGGGTATGGGGTCGTCTGCCGCAATCGTCGCGGCAACAACGGTGTTGTTTGAAAACCTGTTGGAGCGGCCCAAAACGCTTGAAGAGAGATATGAACGGGTCCGTTTTTGCGAGCGCCTCAAGCATGGGCGTGCGGGGCCGATTGATGCCGCGGCAGTTGTCCGAGGTGGCCTTGTGCGTGCAGGCGAGACGAGTATCGCGGCGCCGGAGTTACCGTCGGATCATGGCTTGTTGACGGGGAACGGTTGGTACTGGGTCCTGCACGGAAGGCCCGAAAGCAGCACCGGCGAATGTGTCAGCGCGGTCAAGGTCGAACACGCGCAGAACGACACCCTTTGGCAACGTTTCGGGGACTGTACGACCGCGTTTTTGACCGCCATCGCCTCGGGGCGTGACCCGGACGATGCGATTTCCGAAAACCAGCGATTGCTGGAGATAGTCGGCGTCGTGCCGGACCTGTGCCAAACGTTTATCAGACAGATCGAAGGCATTGGTGGCGCGGCCAAAATCTGCGGCGCGGGGTCTGTGCGAGGTGATTTTGGTGGGGTGGTTCTGGTGCATATGGAGGACCACAACAAAATGGCCCATTTCATGTCGGGCTATCCTCAGATGCAATGGTCTGCGTTGCGTCTGACCTCGACAGGTGCAGCGATGGGCAGGGCACCTATTCACAGCTCAGACGAGGCCAGTCCATGATACGGGCCAGCGCACCGGGATCGGTCATGATTACGGGAGAGCACGCGGTCGTCTACGGCTCCCGAGCGATAGTGGCCGCCATTGAACAAAGACTAATGGTGACGCTGCGACCACGCACCGATCAATTGGTGCGTCTTTCCTCAGATATTGCCGAAACCCAAACGGTAGATTTGGATCAGGTGCAGGCAGTGGGGCCTTACAAATTTGTCCTCGCCGCAATCGCCATGCACAGGGATGCGATTGACGTCGGGATGGATATCTCGATCTCGTCGGAGATTGACCCGACGCTTGGGCTGGGGTCATCTGCCGCCGTGACCATTGCCGCTCTGGGGGCCGTTCTGACTATCACAGGTCAGCCGTTGAACGGTATTCACTCTAAGGCCTACCAGATCATTCAGGACATTCAGGGCCGCGGCAGTGGCGCCGATTTGGCTGCCAGCTTGCAGGGCGGTATGCTGGCCTATCGCGCTCCACCAAATCCAGAGATGGTGGCACTGCCTCACCCTCCTACGATCTGCCTGCGATACTGCGGCTACAAGACCCCCACTGCGGTTGTCTTGCAAAAGGTTTCGGAACGGATGATCGGAAGAGAAGTCGAGTTCAAATCACTTTATACGGATATGGGCGACTTGGCCGATCATGCCATCAGTGCCGCGAAGGACCGCGATTGGGTGGCCTTCGCGAACGCCCTGACAAGCTATCAGACCCGCATGGAGGATTTGGGCGTGAGCGACGAAACCCTGAACCGGATCATCACATCAGCCCGACAGGCCGAAGGTGTCATGGCGGCCAAGATATCGGGCTCCGGCTTGGGCGATTGCGTTCTGGCCCTGGGAGTGCCGCCTGATGGGTTCACTCCGGTGACACTGGCCAGCGAAGGACTGATCATACATGACTGACGCCGTTCAGACCCTCATTGACCAAGCGATGCGAGACGCGGGCGAGGTACAAAGCTTTAGCGCTTATGCCCCAAGTAATATCGCGTTGTCGAAATATTGGGGCAAACGGGGCAGAGCGTTGAATCTGCCGCTCAACAGTTCCTTGTCGATCTCTTTGGCGGAGTGGGGGTCTCATACAACTGTCGAGCCATCCCAGAGCGGGTCGGATCAGGTCTTGCTGGACGGTCAGCCTCTGCCGCTGACCTCGGGCTTTGCGTGCAAGGCGCTTGCGTTTGCGGATTTGTTTCGCGGTGGCCAAGAGCTGCCACTGATGATTTCGACCAGAAACACGATCCCGACGGCGGCCGGTTTGGCATCTTCCGCCTCGGGCTTTGCTGCGTTGACTCGCGCTCTATGCGGCAGTTTTGGGTTGGACCTGCAAGCACAGGATATGAGCCTGATCGCCCGATTGGGCAGCGGCAGCGCAACACGCTCGCTCTGGCATGGGTTTGTGCGCTGGGACAAGGGCGTGCGCGATGACGGTGGCGACAGCCACGGTGTGCCGCTGGATCTGGTATGGCCGGAGTTCCGCATTGCCATTGTCGAGGTGGACACAGGCCCGAAACTGCACTCTTCCCGCGATGGAATGAACCACACGGTCGATACCAGCCCTCTGTTTCTCAGCTGGCCCGAGATGGCCGAGCGGGACTGCAAGACCATCGAGAAAGCGATCAATGAGCGAGACTTTGAAACCCTAGGCCAAACGGCCGAGGCAAATGCGTTGGCCATGCACGCGACCATGCAAGCCGCACGTCCCGCGCTGACCTACCTTTCAGATCAAAGCTGGGTGATCCTGCAGCGACTGTGGCAGGCCCGCACAGATGGTCTTGCAGCCTATGCGACCATGGATGCGGGGGCGAATATCAAGCTGGTTTTCCTGAAAAAAGCCGAGGCAGATGTCTTGCAAGCGTTTCCTGGTGCCCGCGTGATATGTCCGTTCGAATGGTCAAAGGCATAGAAGCCACAGCACAAGATTGAGCGGTCGCCGCTGCCTAGGTGTCGCGCTTTGGAAGGTGACCGCGCGCGATCTAATGCATAATCACCAAGCGTTTGAGTTTGGAAATGCCCTCAGCTCTTCCTGCCGTTTTGCGGGCGATAGACTTTAACCAAAGGCTTCGCTATCCAACTTGCAGGCTCAGCGCCTTGCCGAACAGGCTCAAACACTTGTAGCAAGGGCAGTGGATATGACGGCCAACCCAAACGACAGAGCCTCTATTATGAAACTCACGCAGGATCCTCATTCGATCCGGTCCGGTGACCGGGAAAAGGTTCTGGAAGTGGCCATCGGTCGCGAGGTTCGGGCCTTTCGCAAGCAACAGAACACAACGGTCGCCGAGCTTGCCCAGGTAACCGGCCTGTCGATCGGGATGCTGTCCAAGATCGAAAACGGCAACACGTCGCCTTCGCTAACCACGCTGCAACTGCTGGCCGATGCGTTGTCGGTTCCGCTGACCAGCTTTTTTCGCCGGTTTGAAGAGCGTCGCGACGCTGTCCACACCAAGGCCGGTGAAGGCGTCGAATTAGAGCGTGAAGGTACGCGGGCACATCACCAATACAACCTTCTCGGCCATTTAGGCGCCAATGGTTCGGGCGTAATTGTCGAGCCTTATCTGATCACCCTGACAGCGGAATCGGATGTTTTCCCAACCTTCCAGCATGGTGGGATTGAAACGATCTACATGCTGGAGGGCGAGGTGGACTATCGCCATGGGGAGCAGGTTTATCCGTTGAAACCCGGTGATACTCTGTTCTTCGACGCGGATGCGCCGCATGGGCCTGAGCGACTGGTCAGTCTGCCGGCGCGGTATATCTCGGTGATCAGTTACCCTCAGACAAGCTGATCCGACTTCTAGCAGAAAGCGGATGATCAATTCGCTAAGCCTACAGCTATGTTGGCCGGGCTCTCTTGCCGTGGCTTGTAAGTGAGTGCTCAGAAATTGGGCAAAATTTGCCTGCTAGGAAAAAACATTTCCTCTAGTTATTGAGGGTCCGGAGTTTTGTTGCTAGCGTACACGCGCAACGAAACACGCAAGGAGAGCTGTCTGCCATGTGCGGAATTGTCGGACTATTCCTTAAAGACCAGTCACTGTCGCCTAAGCTGGGTGAGATGCTGACGGATATGCTGATCACCATGACCGACCGTGGCCCCGACAGCGCTGGTATCGCGATCTATGGCGATCCATCTCAGGGCATCACGAAGGTTACCGTTCAGTCTGCAAACCCCGAACAGGACTTTGCCGGACTGGCGGATGAGCTGGGCCAGAGCCTGAATACCTCCGTGACCCAGACGATCAACGATACCCATGCGGTGTTAGATATCCCCGGCGATCAATTCGAGGTTGCACGCGCCGCGCTGGCCGAGATCCGCCCCTCGGTCCGGATCATGAGCCGAGGGGAGAGCCTTGAGATCTACAAGGAGGTCGGTCTGCCCAAAGATGTTGCCGCGCGCTTCAACCTCAGCGGCATGACCGGCACGCATGGCATCGGCCACACGCGTATGGCCACGGAATCGGCGGTGACCACGATGGGTGCGCACCCGTTCAACACCGGGGATGACCAGTGTCTGGTGCATAACGGATCGCTGTCCAACCACAACTCGCTGCGGCGCAAGCTGCGTCGTGAGGGCGTCCATATCCAGACCGAGAATGACACCGAGGTGGGCGCGGCCTATCTGACGTGGAAAATGATGAACGGCGCGTCTCTCGGCGAGGCGCTGGAAAGCAGCCTTGAGGATCTGGACGGGTTCTTCACCTTTGTCGTCGGCACCAAGGACGGATTCGGCGTGGTCCGTGACCCGATTGCCTGCAAGCCGGCGGTCATGGCGGAAACCGATCAATATGTGGCCTTTGGCAGTGAATACCGAGCCTTGGTGAACCTGCCCGGCATCGAAGTCGCCCGCGTGTGGGAGCCGGAGCCGGCGACGGTCTACTTCTGGTCCCACACCAATACACCCAACAAAAAGGCCGCGTAAAATGCAGACCTATGATCTTGAGGCCGACGGCCTGCGCGGGCTGAACGCCGCCCTGCAGGACCAGAGCAAAGAGACCAACCAGACCAGCTGGCAGGTGGTGAACCCCAAGGGCAGCCACGCTATCGCGGTCGGGTTGGACGCGCCGATCGAGGTGACGGTAAAAGGTTCGACCGGCTACTATTGTGCGGGCATGAACCAGCAGGCCACCGTGCGGGTCGAAGGTTCGGTCGGGCCGGGCGTGGCCGAGAACATGATGTCGGGTCAGGTCATCGTCGATGGCGATGCCAGCCAATACGCTGGGGCCACAGGCCATGGTGGATTGCTTGTGATCAAGGGCAATGCCAGCTCGCGCTGCGGGATCTCGATGAAGGGGATCGACATCGTGGTGCATGGCAATATCGGCCATATGTCGGCCTTCATGGCGCAGGCGGGCAATCTGGTGGTCTGCGGCGATGCGGGCGACGCGCTGGGGGATTCCTTGTACGAGGCGCGTCTGTTTGTGCGCGGCTCGGTCAAGAGCCTGGGCGCGGACTGTATCGAGAAAGAAATGCGCCCCGAACATCTTGAGATCCTGAAGGACCTGCTGGACCGCGCAGGCAGTGACGCCAAACCGGAAGAGTTCAAACGCTATGGCTCGGCGCGTCAGCTGTATAACTTCGACGTCGACAACTCGGCCGCTTACTAAGGATGAAGGGTATGAAAGATATGGACGATCAGACCCCGCGCACCGTGCCGATCCAGTCGGCGACCTTTTCCAACCCGATCAACGCCGAGATACGCCGCGCGTCAGCGACCGGCATCTATGACATCCGGGGTGGAGGCGCCAAACGCAAGGTGCCGCACTTCGATGACCTGCTGTTTCTGGGGGCAAGTGTGAGCCGCTATCCGCTGGAGGGGTATCGCGAGCGCTGCGATACCTCGGTGACGCTGGGCACGCGTTTTGCCAAGAACCCGATCCAGCTGGATATCCCGATCACCATCGCTGGCATGAGCTTCGGCGCGCTGTCCGGTCCGGCAAAAGAGGCCTTGGGCCGGGGCGCTTCGGCAGCAGGCACCTCGACCACAACCGGCGATGGCGGCATGACGCCCGAGGAACGCGGCCACTCGACCAAGCTGGTCTATCAGTATCTGCCCTCGCGCTATGGCATGAACCCCAACGACCTGCGCAAGGCCGACGCGATCGAGATCGTGGTGGGGCAGGGGGCCAAACCCGGCGGAGGCGGCATGCTTCTGGGTCAGAAGATCAGCGACCGCGTGGCGGAGATGCGGACCCTGCCCAAAGGGATCGACCAGCGCTCGGCCTGTCGGCACCCGGATTGGACCGGGCCGGATGATCTTGAGATCAAGATCCTCGAACTGCGTGAGATCACCAACTGGCAGGTGCCGATCTATGTCAAAGTTGGCGCGACGCGGCCCTATTACGACACCGCGCTGGCGGTGAAGGCCGGGGCGGATGTTGTGGTCATGGACGGGATGCAGGGCGGCACGGCGGCCACGCAGGATGTGTTCATCGAACATGTGGGCCTGCCGACGCTGGCCTGTATCCGACCCGCCGTGCAGGCGCTGCAGGATCTGGGGGTGCATCGCGAGGTGCAGCTTGTGATCTCGGGCGGTATCCGCACCGGGGCGGATGTGGCCAAGGCGATGGCGCTTGGCGCGGACGCAGTGGCGATTGGCACGGCGGCCCTCGTTGCCCTTGGTGACAATGACCCGAAATGGGAAGCCGAGTATCAGAAGCTGGGCACCACAACCGGAGCCTATGACGACTGGCACGAAGGCAAGGACCCGGCGGGTATTACCACCCAAGACCCCGAGCTTGCCGCGCGTCTTGACCCGGTCGATGCCGGGCGACGGCTGCGCAACTACCTGAAGGTCATGACGCTTGAGGCACAGACCATCGCGCGCGCCTGCGGGCACAACCATCTGCACAACCTCGAACCCGAGGACTTATGTGCCCTGACGATGGAGGCGGCTGCGATGGCAAAAGTGCCTCTGGCAGGCACCGACTGGTATCCGGGCAAGGCCGGGTTCTGATCTGACATTCGAAAGGCGCGGCCCCACGGGGCTGCGCCTTTCTTCTATTGGGATTGATAAACAGGGAAAGGAAGGCCGACCATGACGACAGATCTGGCAGCTTTCGCCAAAGAAAAAGGCGTCAAATATTTCATGATTTCGTTCACCGACCTGTTCGGTGGACAGCGGGCCAAATTGGTTCCTGCACAAGCCATTGCCGACATGCAGGAAGAGGGCGCCGGTTTTGCCGGGTTCGCCACGTGGCTGGATATGACCCCCGCGCATCCCGACATGCTGGCGGTGCCAGACCCGTCCTCGGTGATCCAACTGCCATGGAAGCCCGAAGTCGCTTGGGTTGCCGGTAATTGCGTGATGGAGGGGCAGGATGTGGCCCAGGCCCCACGCAACGTACTACGCCGCCTGATCGACGAGGCCGCCGAGATGGGCCTGCATGTAAAAACCGGCATCGAAGCCGAGTTCTTCCTGCTGACCCCCGATGGCGAGCAGATCAGCGACCCGTTCGATACTGCGGAAAAGCCCTGCTATGACCAGCAGGCCGTGATGCGCCGCTATGACGTGGTACGCGAGATCTGCGACTACATGCTGGAACTAGGCTGGGGGCCGTATCAGAACGACCACGAGGACGCCAATGGCCAGTTCGAAATGAACTGGGAATTCGATGATGTTCTCAGAACCGCCGACAAACATTCCTTCTTCAAGTTCATGACCAAATCCGTGGCCGAGAAGCATGGGCTACGCGCCACCTTTATGCCTAAGCCAGTCGAGGGGCTGACGGGCAATGGCTGCCACGCCCATATCTCGGTTTGGGACGCGCCGGGCGCGGATGCGAAGACCAACGTTTTTGCGGGCGACGGCGACGGCCCGACCGGAGAGGTCGGTCTGGGCGAGCAAGGCAAGTATTTCCTCGGCGGCATCATGAAACATGCCAGCGCGCTGGTTGCGATCACCAACCCGACTGTGAACAGCTACAAGCGCATCAATGCACCGCGCACCATGTCAGGGGCCACATGGGCGCCCAACACCGTGACATGGACAGGCAACAACCGAACTCATATGGTGCGCGTCCCCGGCCCGGGCAGATTCGAACTGCGCCTGCCCGATGGGGCGGCGAACCCGTATCTGCTGCAGGCTGTGATCATCGCCGCCGGTCTTTCGGGCATCCGAAAAAAGGCTGATCCGGGACCGCGCTATGACATCGACATGTATGCCGAAGGCCACAAGGTCACCGACGCGCCCAAACTGCCGTTGAACATGCTGGATGGCCTGCGCGAATACGACAAGGACGCCGAGTTGAAAGAAATGATGGGGCAGGAGTTCTCAAGCGCTTTCCTGAAGATGAAGCATCAGGAGTGGAACTCGTTTGTATCCCACTTCTCAAACTGGGAAAAACAACATACTCTCGATATCTGAGAGCAAAAAGAGGCCGCAGCAAATGCTGCGGCCTTGGTCTTTTCGGCCACGGCGTTGGCGCACAGGGCCACGCGCCAAATATGCTTATCTGTGTGGAGAAATTGGCGGCATTACAGGACCCAGAATAGGTCCTGCGCCTAAGGTTCGACGTCCTGCAAGATCGGGACCGAATGCTTGGCAAGCAATCCTGACAGTTCCGGGCGGCATGAGCCGCAGTTTGTGCCCGCCAGCAGTAGCCTGCCGATTTCATCGACATCACCGATGTTCTGGGTACCGATGGCCCGGACGATCGTATTGAGTCCGACCCCGAAACAGGAGCAGACGATTGGCCCGCCATCCTCGACGCCATTTGCGGATCGTCCGGACAGGAGCTGATGAGCCTCGGCATCAGGCAGGGTTGCGAGATACTCCCTCATCAGGGTCACAGGTTCCCGAGATACATAGAGAACGGCAAGAACGCGCGGACCGTCTGACAGGGCGATCCTGAACGACCCGCGCTTGGGGTCTTCGACCGATGTGGACAGGGCGTCAGGCAGTTGGAACCAGTCTCGGGCCGTTTTCTCCCAGTCGGTGGGCATCTCATAGCCTGCCAGCTCTGTTCTATAGCCGTTTTCGGTTTTCGCCGTTGCCCGATACTCTGCCGATGGTGACGGAGGTGTTGCGGAGACTGCAAAACCATACCAACCCGCCTTCATGGGGTGCAGGGACACTGCGGCGGCTTTGCTTTCGGGTTGGCCTGATACCGGGTCAGTGACGCCGGGCATCAATGCATCGACACGGGCCGAGGGGGCTGTTTCGCCCGTCCAGTGGATCGGCGCAAACACCTGTCTGGGCGCGACGGCATCGGATGTCTTTAACCGGAAGATACAAGCCCCGACCGCGCTTTTTACCTCGACCAAGCTGTCGGGGTCTAGCCCGAGACGAGCCGCATCTTCGGGGTGAACCTCAATGAAAGGCTCAGCAAGGTGCGACGACAGGCGTGGTGACAGGCCAGATCGGGTCATGGTGTGCCATTGGTCCCGCGTACGCCCGGTGTTCAATAGGAACGGGTAGCGTTTAGAGGTCTTCGCCTCGGGTGGTCTGTGGCTGACCGCGATCAGGCGGGCTTTGCCGTCCGGGTGGAAGAACTGCCCGTCGCCAAAGAATCTACCTCCGGTGCCGTCCGGCGTCACCGGCCAGCGGGTTGGTTGCAGCTCGGCATAGTCGTCGTCCGACAGGTCCACATATCCAGAGATGTCGAAATCGCGCCCAAAGGGTTTGGCAATGGATGACAAAGCGGCATATTCGCGGAAAATCTGCGCGGGCGAGGTATAGTCGAATGCCTCTTTCCATCCCATACGGCGGCCCACTTCGGCGAGGATATCCCAATCGGCCCGCGCATGGCCCGGAGGGGTCAGGACGGCGCGCTGGCGGCTGATCGTGCGGTCCGAATTGGTGACGGTGCCGCTTTTCTCGGCCCATCCAGCTGCGGGCAACACCACATCTGCGACGCGGGCTGTGTCTGTGTGTTCGGTCAGGTCGCTGACAACCGTGAAGGGACAGGCTTTGATGGCGGCCTGCACCCGGTCGGCCTCGGGCATGGTGACGGCGGGGTTGGTATGAATCACCCAGAGGGCTTTGATCTGTCCCTTCTCAATCTCTCGAAATAGATCGACGGCTTTCAGCCCCGGTTTCTTGGGCATATTTGGCGCAGCCCAGAACTTCTGAACCGCCGTGCGGTGGCTTTCGTTTTCGATGTCCAGATGACAGGCGAGCATATTGGCGAGCCCACCGACCTCTCTCCCCCCCATGGCGTTCGGCTGCCCGGTGACGGAAAATGGCCCCATGCCGGGTCGACCGATCCGGCCCGCGGCCAGATGGCAATTCAGGATCGCGTTGACCTTGTCCGTCCCGCTGGAGGACTGATTGACTCCCTGGCTGAAGATCGTGACCACGCGTTCCGTCCCGATCCACATGTCACAGAAGGCGTCGAGGTCTTTGTGGTCCAGACCGGTCACCGCCGGGTTGTCCTTTTGCGCGGTGGCAAGTGCGTCCGTGAACCCTGCCGTGTGGCTCAGAAAACCCGTGTCGACCTTTCCGGTTTCGTGAATGCGGCCAAGCAAATGGTTGAACACGGCCACGTCACTGCCCGGTGCCAGAGGCAGGTGTAGATCGGCCTGATCGCAACTCGCCGTTCTGCGCGGGTCGATCACAATGATCCGGGTCCCACGCGCCTGACGTGCCGCCATGAGCCGTTGATAGAGAACCGGATGACACCAAGCGAGGTTCGATCCGACCAGAACAACCAGATCGGCCCGATCTAGATCCTCATAGGTTCCGGGCACGGTATCTGTGCCAAAAGCGCGTTTGTGCCCGGCCACGGTGGATGCCATGCAGAGCCGCGAATTGGTGTCGATATTCGCCGACCCGATAAACCCCTTCATCAGCTTGTTGGCGACATAGTAGTCCTCGGTCAGCAATTGCCCCGAGACGTAGAAGGCAACACTGTCCGGCCCGTGCGCCTTGATCGCCGATGAGAACCGATCCGCAACCAGTTCAAGGGCGTCATCCCAGCTGACATCCTCACCAAACACGCGCGGGTTTCGCAGGCGGTGATCCAAGCCGACGGTCTCGCCCAAAGCCAAGCCCTTGGAGCAGAGCCGACCATGATTGGCCGGGTGGTCCGGGTCACCGCGTACGGCCAGCCCTCCGGCCCCGTCGGGGCGCAGCAGGACGCCACAGCCGACCCCGCAATAAGCGCAGGTCGAGCGGACCTCGGGCAGGCCAGTGCCGTCCATCAGGCGGCGCTCCGGTGAGAGACTGTGCTGGCATCCAACAAGATACGCCCGCCTTCGAGACGCACCGGATAGGTGGCGATCTGCCCCTCGTCAGCGCCCTGTGCCTGGCCGGTGTTCAGGTCGAAAACCCAGTTGTGCAGGGGGCAGGTGACCGATTGCCCATGCACGATGCCCTCGGACAGCGGCCCGCCTTTGTGGGGGCAGGTGTTGGTGGCGGCGAATACCTCGGCCTCGGCGGTGCGGAAGACCGCGATACAGCCGATATGCGTTTTCACCAAACGCGCGCCGCGCAGGGGGACGTCTTCGATATGTCCGATGTCGATCCAGCTCATTCCGCGGCCTCCAGTGTGAAATCTGCGATCGGCGCATAGGTCTGCGCCTTGTCCTTGACGTGTTCCGCCCACGGGTCCTTCCGGTAGATGCTTTGGGACAGTTCGAACCGTTCGACCAGAGCGGCGCGGTTCTCCCGGTCCTCCACGACCTGAGCCTTGACCCAGTCCATGCCCACCTTGCCCAGCCATTTATACAAGCGGTCCAGATACTTGCCGCCTTCGCGATAGGCCTGAGTGACGGCTATCACTACTTCAATCGCTTCGTCTTCGGTGGGAACCTGACAGAGCAATTCGGTCTCTTTGACGTCCATACCTGCGGCCCCGCCGATGCTGATCTGATAGCCCGAGTCCACGCAGACAACACCGATATCCTTGCAGGTTGCCTCGGCGCAGTTGCGCGGGCACCCCGACACCGCCAATTTCAACTTGTGCGGGGTCCACGAGCCCCAGAGGATTTTCTCAAGCTTGATGCCGAGGCCAGTGCTGTCTTGCGTGCCAAAGCGGCAATGATCGGTGCCGACGCAGGTTTTGACCGTCCGGAGGCCCTTTGAATAGGCGTGGCCAGAGACCAGACCGGCCCCATTCAAATCCGACCAAATCGCAGGCAGGTCCTCACCCTTTACGCCCAGCAGGTCGATACGTTGACCGCCCGTAACCTTGACCGTCGGCACATCGTATTTGTCAGCCGCATCTGCGATCGCGCGCAATTCATCGGGGGTGGTGATGCCTCCCCACATACGAGGCACGACGCTGAATGTGCCGTCCTTTTGGATATTGGCATGCTTGCGCTCGTTCACGAACCGGCTTTGTGGGTCGTCTTGGTATTCCAGCGGCCAGTCGGCCAACAGGTAGTAGTTGATCGCCGGACGGCAGACATGGCAGCCATTCGGCGTTGTCCAGCCCAGCTCTTGCCAAACGGCGGCCTGGCTTTTCAGCTCCTGCCCTTTGATCAGTCGTCGCACATCCTCGTGAGTCAGGTCGGTGCAACCGCAGATCGGTTGCGCCGTTGGCATTTGGAACTCATCACCCAGAGTGACCTGCAAAACTTGCTCAACCAGCCCCGTGCATGTCCCGCACGAGGCGCTGGCCTTGGTGCTTGCACGCACGGTGCCCAGATCGCTGGCACCCGCGTTGATCGCTTCGACAATGTCACCTTTGCATACGCCGTTGCAGCCGCAAATCTCCGCCTCAGGCGGCAATGCTGCAACGGCTGAAAGAGGGTCCGCAGTGTCGCCCCCCTGATAGGCAGGCCCGAAGATCAGCGTCTCGCGCATGTCTTCGATACTGGTGCCGTCCTTGATCAGCCCGAAGAACCAGCTGCCATCGGCAGTGTCGCCATACATGACCGCGCCGATCAGACGATTTTCTTCGATGACTAGCCGCTTGTAGACCCCGCGCGAGGGGTCGCGGAATACGATATCCTCACGCCCTGACGCGTCTGCGAAATCACCCGCGCTGAACAAATCGCAACCGGTGACTTTCAACTTGGTTGAAAGGGTTTTCTGAACAAACGTAGCTTCTTCGCCCAACAGCGCCTGCGCGGCGACTTTCGCCTGATCATAGAGCGGCGCGACAAGGCCAAAGACCGCCCCGTCATGTTCTACGCATTCACCCACGGCGTAGACATCCGGGTCCGAGGTCAGCATCTGGTCATCCACATGGATACCGCGCCCGGTGGCCAGACCAGCCTCTTGCGCCAGCGCCGTGTTCGGGCGGATCCCTACGGCCATGACTAGCAGGTCACACGGCAATTCGGTCCCGTCTTCCAGAAGCAGCGCGCGGACTTTGCCATCTTGCCCGAGGATTTCCTTGGAGTTCGCCTGCAGGCAAATCTTGATGCCCTTGTCTTCAAGCGACTTCTTCAGCAGGTAGCCTGCGGCTTCGTCCAGCTGACGCTCCATCAGGTGACCCATGATGTGAACCACGGTCACGTCGACCCCATGCGCGGCCATGCCCGCAGCGGCCTCAAGCCCCAGCAGGCCACCGCCGATGACGACAACCTTGTTGCCCGAACCCATGCCCATCATCCGCTGGGTGTCTTCGAGATCGCGATAGGCGATCACACCGTCCAGATCATGACCGGGTAGCGGGATGATGAACGGATTTGACCCTGTCGCAATGATCAGCTTGTCGTAGGGCACATGTCCGTTGACGCCCTCGACCACCTTCATCTCACGGTCGATCTTGGCCACCTGCTCGCCAAAGCGGCAGGAAATGCCGCGTTCGGCATACCAGGTGTCGTCATGGGTGACGATCTCTTCATAGGTTTTCTCGCCCGACAGGACCGGGCTGAGCATGATTCGGTTGTAGTTCCCGCGCGGCTCGGCGTTGAACAGGGTGATGTCGAACGCATCCGGCGCGGCGTCGGTCAGGTGCTCCAGCACCCGGCCCGAGGCCATCCCTGCGCCGATGACAACAAGTCTTTGCTTCATAGTTTCACTCCGCTGCGATCGCCTTGGGGGCGGGTGTTTTTGGCTTGGCGCCATGTTCGTATTCTTCGAGGAAATCGAGGACCTCCTGCCGGTAGGCGTAGTAATCCGGATGTTCCAACAGGGCCTTGCGGGTGCGCGGGCGCGGCAGGTCGACCTTGGTGATCTTACCGATCGTCGCTTGCGGGCCGTTGGTCATCATCACCACGCGGTCGGCCAGAAGGATTGCCTCATCCACGTCGTGGGTGACGCAAATTGCGGTGACCTTGGTGCGGGACCAGACCTCCATCAGCACTTCCTGCAATTCCCAGCGCGTAAGGCTGTCGAGCATCCCGAAGGGTTCGTCCAGCAGCAGCAGCTTGGGGGACAGGGCGAAGGCGCGGGCGATACCGACGCGTTGCTTCATACCGTTCGAGAGGTCGGAGGCGGATTTGTCCATCGCGTCAGCCAGACCGACGCGTTCCAGATAGTACTCCACCACGTCCTGCCGCTCGGCGATGCTGGCCTTGGGATAGACCTTGTCGACGCCAATCGCGACGTTCTCCTTGGCAGACAGCCAGGGGAACAGGTTTGGCGATTGGAACACCACCGCGCGTTCCGGGTCAGCCCCTTCGACGTGACGGCCATCCAACTTGATCGCGCCTTTCGAGATGTCGTTCAGACCCGCAGCCATAGTCAAAACCGTGGACTTACCGCAGCCGGAATGGCCGATCAGCGAAATGAACTCGCCCTTGTCGATCTTCAGGTCGAAATCCTCGACCACGGTCAGAGGGCCTTTGGGCGTCGGATACACTTTGTGCAGCTGCGAGAAGTCGAGGAAGCGGTTCTCGATCATCCCCTTCTGCGCCTCGGCGACCGCTGTTGGAACACCGTGGATTGGGGTGACATCCGGCAGGATACGAGAGCCTTCGACCTTGGCTTCGATCCCCACATCCATCAGGTACTTGGTGACGTCGGCCCTGAGGCGTTTGAAGGTCTCATCGTTGTTCATCGCACCCCGATCGCGTGGGCGGGGAATCGACACGCGGAACTCCTGTCCCAAAGTCCCATCAGGGTTCAGCGCAATGATGCGGTCAGCCAGAATGATCGCCTCGTCGACATCGTTGGTGATCAGCACGCAGGTCTTTTTGTCGGCCTCCCAAATATGTTCGATCTCATCCGCCAGATTGGCGCGGGTCAGCGCGTCAAGCGCCGACAAAGGCTCATCCAACAGCAGAACTTCGGGGTTCATCGACAAAGCGCGCGCCACGTTGACTCGCTGGCGCATACCGCCGGACAGTTCTGCAGGGCGGCGCGTTGCGGCATGGCTGAGGCCCACCATCTTCACATAATGCGCGACCTTCTCGGCTTTCTCGAGTTTGCTGAGGCCCGGAAAGACCGTATCCACCGCCAGCCCCACATTGCCGCTGACCGTCAGCCATGGCATCAGCGAGTAGTTCTGGAAAATCACACCACGCTCAGGGCCCGGCCCCTTGATCGGAGCGCCTTTGAACGTGACCTCGCCCTTGGTCGGCGTATCCAGACCAGCCATCAGGTTGATCAGCGTCGTCTTGCCGGTGCCCGAGAAGCCGAGGATCACCAGAAACTCACCCTCTTGCACGTCCAGATCGATGCCTTTCAACACATCGGTGCGTGCGGTGCCTTCACCGAAGGATTTCGAGGCGTTCTTGAAGCTCAGAATGCTCATCTCGATCACCGGTTATTCGTGAAGGTAAACAGGGATTGCAGTGCGTACATCACCCGGTCCAGCAGGAAACCGATGATGCCGATGGTGAAGACCGCAACCATGATCTTTGCGAGCGAGCTGGACGAGCCGTTCTGGAACTCATCCCAGACAAACTTGCCCAAGCCGGGGTTCTGCGCCAGCATCTCCGCCGCGATCAGGACCATCCAGCCGACGCCCAGCGACAGGCGCAGGCCTGTGAAGATCAGGGGCAGGGCAGAAGGCAAAACCAGTTTGGTGATCTTGGTATAGGTGTTCATTTTCAACACCTTGGAGACATTCACCAGGTCCTTGTCGATGGAGGCTACACCCAGCGATGTATTGATCAGCGTGGGCCACAGCGAACAGAGTGTCACGGTGATGGCCGAGATCAGGAAGGATTTCGCGAACCAGCCGTCATTGGTGACATAAACGGCCGAGACGATCATGGTGACGATCGGCAACCAAGCCAGCGGAGACACCGGTTTGAAAATCTGGATCAGCGGGTTCAGCGCGGCATTGGCGGTCGGGGAAAGACCAGCGGCAATGCCAAGCGGCACGGCGACCACTGTGGCGATCAGAAAGCCGAAAAACACCGTTTTTATCGAGGTCCAGATCTGTTGGTAGTACGAAGGTGCCCCGGTAAAGGCGACTTCCTTCACCTTTTCGGGCTGACCGGCATCAATGAACTTTTGGTTGCGCTTTTCGACCATCGCTTCGAATTTGGCGCGTTTGGCGGCCTTGGCCTGTGCGTCTTCGTTCAGGCTGACCATTTCGCTCCAAACCTGCGCGGGTCCGGGGACCGCACCAAGCGAAGTCTGTACTTTCGGGGCCAGCGTGGCCCAGAGCAGCAGAAAGGCACAGATCGACAGCAGGGGAACGATCAACAATCGCCAAATCTCGGTCATCTGGGCGCGTGGGTTGTCTCCTGCGGCGGCCTTCAGGACGGGCGTGGCCCAGCTAAGGCCCAACACCTGAAACCATTTGTCGGCTGCGTTGATGCGGGTGAAAAGGCGGGCGCGACGTTCCTCTCTGGCAGCGTCTGCGTTGAATTCGGGATCGACCGTTGTCATCTGATGTGTCCTTGCGATGGCGGGGCACTTTTGGGTCCGCGCCCGACGAGGGCCGGGCGCGGCGTTTTGGGGAATTAGCCTTGTACGTCGGAACCGACGATCTTCTGCTCGCCCTTCAGACCGATGGAGAGGCTTTCGAGATAGGCGTTGGGGGTGCGGCCGTCATAGGCGATACCGTCGATGATATCCTCGGCCGGGGTCGGGGCTTTGTAGCCGTCGCTGTCCCAGGGGAAATCAGCCTCGTTCGCCAGACCTTCGTCAACCAGCAGGCGCGCGGCTTCAAGGTAGATCTCGGGCTTGTAGACTGACTTGGCGACTTCGTCATACCAGCTGTCGGGCTTGGCCTCGGCGATCTGACCCCAGCGGCGCATTTGGGTCAGGTACCATACCGCGTCCGAGTAGAACGGGTAGGTCGCATTGTAGCGGAAGAACACGTTGAAATCGGGAACCTCGCGCTTGTCGCCTTTTTCATATTCGAAGGTGCCGGTCATCGAGTTGGCGATAACGTCATAGTCCGCGCCCACATATTCCGGACGGCTGAGGATCTCGACCGCCTCGGGGCGGTTGGCGTTGTCGTTTTCATCCAGCCACTGTGCCGCGCGGATCAGCGCCTTGGTCACGGCCAGAGTGGTGTTTGGGTACTCTTCGGCGAACTCGGCTGTGATGCCGAAGACCTTTTCAGGGTTGTTCTTCCAAAGCTCATAGTCGGTAATGACCGGGACGCCGATACCTTTGAACACGGCCTGCTGGTTCCAAGGCTCGCCCACGCAATAGCCGTAGATCGTACCGGCTTCCAACGTGGCGGGCATTTGCGGCGGAGGCGTTACGGACAGGAAAACATCCGCCCCGATCTGGCCGGTCACGTTTTCGGGGCTGTAATATCCCGGATGCAGACCGCCAGCGGCCAGCCAGTAGCGCAGCTCGTAGTTGTGGGTCGAAACCGGGAAGACCATGCCCATGTTGAACGGCTTGCCTTCGGATTTGTATTTCTCAACAACCGGCGCAAGCGCCTCGGCGCTGATCGGATGCTGCGGGCGGCCGTCATCCATCTTTGGGATATTGGGCTTCATTTCTTCCCAAATCTCGTTCGAGACGGTGATGCCGTTGCCGTTCAGATCCATCGAAAATGGCGTGATGATATGCGCCTCGGTCCCATAACCGATAGTTGCAGCCAAAGGCTGGCCTGCCAGCATATGCGCGCCGTCCAGCTGCCCGCCGATCACGCCGTCCAGTAGCACTTTCCAGTTGGCTTGCGCTTCCAACGTCACGAACAGGCCCTCTTCCAGGAAATAGCCCTGTTCGTAGGCGACGGCCAACGGGGCCATATCCGTCAGCTTGATAAAGCCAAAGGTCAGCTCGTCTTTTTCCAGTTCCAGCTCGGCCAATGCCGGAGAGACAAGCGCGGTAGACGCAACAAGGCCCAGAAGTAGCTTCTTCATCTCGATCCCTTTCGGTTCAGCCCAATCGCTTTGGGCAAACAAAAAAGCCGCCGACACACACCGCCGGGAGGATTGGCGGGTGGTCGAGCGGCTCTGCTCTTGGTGGATGCCCATTTCGGCGGGCGAATTCTTACGGTGGGCGTCGTTGCCTGCCGTTGACCCGATTAAGCCTTTTCGGGCTTGGGCCGTCATCCTTTTTTGGCATTTCAGAGGTACTTTTTCTGCAATGCAGCGTTGATGAATGCTGCACTGCAAAAAAATTAGGCAATCTTAACCGGTCGGCTCGAAAATGCGCCGGTCGAAAAAGACATTCGGGGGTAGAATCAGGCTGCCATGGGTTGAGGCCACAGCGGTCGAGGTGGGTAGCGCGCCCTCCAGTTTCTCCGAGGCGCCCGGTGATTCCACACCCAAACCCTGCAGTTCACGACGATAAAGATCGCTGCGAAAGACCTTGGCGGCCTGACGCTCAGCGGTTGTGACATCCAGCCCGTTTCGCAGCGCCAATTGATGGGCCATCCATTTCGCCTGACTGCGCCATGGGAAGGTGGCGGCCCCATCAAAGAACTCGACGAACCCGTCAACATGGCGCTGTTCGCCGCGGGCGGAGATCGTGAACTCTCCCATCAGGGCGCGGTCGATCAGTTCGGGCGAGACGTTGAGATAGGATTTGCGGGACAGCATCTCGGACGCGGTTGTGCGGCTGTTTTCACTTGATAGCCAACGCCCGGCGCGCCACACGGCCCGCATCAGGCTGCCGAGCAGATGCGGCTCGGTCTCAGCCCAGTCGTTGCGCACGGCGAGAACCTTTTCCGGTGCGCAAGTCCAGATCGCCTGACCCGGTAGAAGTAGGGTACCGACATTGTCGTCGACCGCGAAGGATCCCCATGGCTCACCCACGCAGAAGGCGTCAATCTCTCCACCGGCGAGGGCCTGCGCCATCAATGGCGGCGGTACGGTGCGGATTTCGACCTTTTTCGAGGCCAGCGGCGTTCCCGCCACCCAGTAGCGCAACAGTTCGACATGCATCGAGAAAGGGAAGGGGACGCCAAAGACCAAAACGTCTCCGGCGGCTTTTGCCAATGCTGCGCCGGCTTTGGCGGCATCGGCGAAATCAAAACCATATCCCTGATGCGCCAGCCGTCCGGCCAATTGCGTACCAATTCCAATCACGGTTCCATTCATCGACAGCACGGACACGGCCGATAGCGGGGT
This sequence comes from Ruegeria profundi, assembly GCF_049800715.1. Taxonomy (GTDB): domain Bacteria; phylum Pseudomonadota; class Alphaproteobacteria; order Rhodobacterales; family Rhodobacteraceae; genus Ruegeria; species Ruegeria profundi_A. Next base: position 181,180 of record NZ_JBNAFO010000007.1, on the reverse strand, counting down.
TGCGATACCGCCCAGACCCAAGGCCATCGCGACCGGAACCGGAGACAGCAGATGCGCGGCATCAACATGCCCGAAGGCCAGCATGTCGCGCAGGGACGACCAGGATGGGGCAGGGCGCAGATCCAGCGAAACGCCCTCGGCGTGGTCGAACCCCATCTCGCGCGCGACGATCAATGGGGCGGCGTCGACCAGCGGCATGTAGGCCACGGGCAGGGTGACGGTCCTCATGACAGCAACCCCGAGGCCGTAACCAACGCCTCGGCGACCTCGGCCACCCTGCGGTTCTGGTTCATCGCTGTTTTGCGGAGCAGGGCATAGGCCTCATCCTCGGGCACGCCTTTGGCCTTCATCAGCAATCCCTTGGCGCGGTCGATCACCTTGCGTTCTTCCAATGCGCGGCGGGTTTCAGCCAGTTCCGTCCGCATCTGGCGAAGGACCTGAAACCGAGCGATGGCCGTGTCGATCACCGGCTTGATCCGCTCGGCCTGAAGGCCGTCGACCACGTAGGCCGAGACACCTGCCTCAACTGCGGCTTTTGCCAAACCTCCGGCTGCTCCGGACACAAACATGGCGACTGGACGCTCCAGTGGGCCAGAAGCGACCGTCAATTCCTCGAGCATGTCGCGCGACGGATTGTCGATATCAATTAGGACGATATCGGGGCTGTGGGTGGCAATCTTGCGCGCCAATCCCGAGGCATTGCCGATCACGAACACATCGACATCGCCGGACTCCTTCAGCGCATCCACGATGGCAAAGGCCCGGTCTTGGTTTTGTTCTACGACAACGACTGTCAGGTTCTGGCTCATACGGAGTCAGTTGGGCGCGCTGCATGGGGTTGGCAACAGATCGATTGCTGCGCTTGCAAAGTGACTGCAATCTTAGATCAATTTTTGGGCGAACAACGTCTGAGTGCGTAATCTTCGGGCAATCGCAGGCGCAGCTATTGGCACAGCCTATGGGTCAGACGCGTTCCTTCGATACAGTCGCCGCATCAGGGTCGGGGTCAGGTACATCGGAATCTGGTAGGCTCCGATAAAGACCATGATCGGGGCGATGACCTCGGGCGGCAAAGCCACAAAGAACAGGGCAATATTGCGATTGCCTGCGATCAAGGAAATAGCCGTTGCTTGTGCTGCGGCGCTTCGCCTGCGCAATAGACTGAACATCACGACCTGAGCGCCGAAATTGATCACGCAGGCAAAAGCGACCCAAAACAGCGCTATGCCGGGGGCCTCGAAGGCAGTCGCGCTGAGTGATGGCATCAGGCCGATGACAAAGACCGCCAGGGTGATCGCGCCTAGCCCTTCAAGACTACTGAGCGTGGACGCGGACGGGTTTCTGAGGACAGTCAGGCGCAAGACGATCGCAGCGGAGGCCGCAACGGCGATGGTCAGGAACAAGCGGGCCGAGGCACCGGTGACGGCGCGAAGATCCTCCAGCTCTGGCATGAGCCAGAAGACGGGCAGCGCCGTCAGGGGCAAAAGCGCGGTTCCCACCACCACAAGGCGCACCGCGTGTTCTGCCGGGTGTCCCATCATCAGGCACATGTTCGGGCTGCCGGAAATCGAGGGCGCTGCGGCGACGATGAGCAGTGACAGGAAGATCGGCGAACTCATCCAGCCAGCCGTGTATCCAATGGCCAGAAGCGTCAGCGGTACCGCAAGTTGCAGTGCCGCAATCGTGCGGATCACGCTGTGCAGGTCTGATAGCGAGCCAATGAGTGTTTTTGGCTCCATCCTCAGGACGGTCACGAACAGCAGCAACATGACGAGCGGCGGCAGAAGCGGGTGCATCGGCTCGGCAAGGCCGGGCAAGAGCAGACCGGCAACCAGCCCCGCGACCAGTACAATGGGGCCGTTGCGAGCCGCCAGATGTAGCGGGTTCAAGCGGCGCTACCCGCCGGGGCTCTGACGCAGGTTCTCGGGCAACCAGGTGGCCAGCTCAGGGAACCAGATCAGAACAAAGACCATCAGCACCATGATCAGGAACATCGGAATGGCTGCGCGGGCGATATAGCTCATCTCGTGGTTGGTCATGCCCTGCATCACGAATAGGTTGAAGCCGATGGGCGGCGTGATCTGGGCCATCTCGACGACAACAACGATGAAGATGCCGAACCAGATCAGGTCAATCCCTGCATCGCGGATCATCGGCTCGACCACGGCCATGGTCAACACGACCGACGAGATGCCGTCCAGAAAACACCCCAGTATGATGTAGAAGACCAGCAGCACCATCAGCAGCTCGAACCGTGTCAGTTCCCACCCGGCGATCAGGTCGGCGAGGCCTCGGGGCAGGCCAGTGAAGCCCATCGACAGTGACAGGAAGGCCGCGCCTGCAAGGATCAGGGCAATCATCGCGCTGGTGCGCGTTGCGCCCATCAGGCTTTCGGTGAAGGTTTTCCAGTTGAGCGACCCTTGACCGGCGGCCAGCAATAGTCCTCCGATCACGCCAAATGCGGCGGCTTCGGTTGCAGTGGCATAGCCCAGATACATCGAGCCAATCACCACCGTGATGAGCAGGATCACCGGCAACAGGAAGCGAGAGTTGTGGATTTTCTCGCGGAAGCTCAGCTTGGCTTCGACGTTGGGTTGCCAGTCCTTGCCTAGTTTCGAATAGATCGCGACATAGCCCATGAACATCGCGGCTAAAACGAGGCCGGGCAGGATGCCGGCAAAGAACAGTTTGGTGATCGATTCATTGATCGTGACGCCATAAACGATCAGCGTCAGTGAGGGCGGGATCATCAGGCCCAGTGTCGCCGCTCCGGTCAGGGTGCCGATGATCATACGTTCGGGGTAATTGCGCTTGCGCAGTTCCGGGATCGACATTTTGCCCACAGTGGTCAGCGTGGCCGCAGATGAGCCGGACACCGCAGCGAAGACCGTGCAGCCGACGATATTGGTATGCACCAACCCGCCGGGCAGAGGGGCCATCCAAGGCGAAAGTCCTTTGAACATATCCTCGGATAATCGCGTTCGGTACAGGATTTCCCCCATCCAGATGAACATGGGCAGGGCGGTTAGGGTCCAAGATGAGGACGCTGACCAGATCGTGGTTATCATGACATCGCCGACGGGGCGGGTCGTGAACAGCTCCATCCCGACCCAGGCGACGCCCATCAGGGCAAGGCCGACCCAAACGCCGGTGCCCAGCAGGGTGAAGAGGACGAAGATGAACAGGATGATGATCGAAAGGTTTTCCATGCGCTCATTCCCCCTGGCTTTGGTCGGCCAGATCGGGGGTGATGCGGTGATCCCCCTTGAACAGCACGTGGAGCAGATGGTCGGTTAGTGCGATGGCGAGGATCACGGCGCCGATCAGCATGGCGGACTGAGGAATCCACAGGGCGGTTCTGTCCTGCCCCTGACTGACATCGTTGAATTTCCAACTCCAATAGACAAAGCGGTAGGCGTACCAGCAGAAATACCACATGACCGCTGTGCCGATGGCGAAACACCAGATCTCCAGAACACGCCTGAACCCGTCTGGAACAGCATTCAACAGAATGGACACACGGATATGGCTGCCTCGGTTCAGTGCATTGGCGAAAGCCAGAAAGGACGCGGCCGCCATTGCGTAGCCGGCATAGTCGGGCGCGCCGGGAAAGACCTCTCCGGTCCAGCGGGCCAGCATCTGCACTACGATCAGCAGCAAAATGGCGATGAGGCTCAGCGCGGCCAGTACTCCGGCGGCTTGATAAATGAAATCCAGAACGGACCGAAGCCCACGCATAACCGCCATACTGTCCCCGCTTGGTTTGTTTTTTTGAGATAGTGCAGGCGGCAGAAGGACCTGCCGCCCGATTTGGCGTTATTGCTGTGCGGCGTTGAACGCATCGACGATGGCTTTGCCCTCGTCGCCTGCAGCCTCAAGCCATTCGTTGGTCATGGTGACGCCGATTTCTTTTAGCTCACCCACCATCTGGTCAGAGGCCGGGCCAACCGTCATGCCACCGTCGCGCAGACCCTGCAGTGTGAAGCCGGTATATTCCTTGGCGCGCCAGTTACCGGCATACTCGGCCAGCTCCGCACAGGCTTTGATGACGTTCTTGTTGGCGTCAGACACACCCGACCAGACGTCCGAATTGACCATCACGTAGTTGCGCGGCAGCCAGGCGTCGACTTCGTAGAAATAGTTCAGGCTTTCCCAGACCTTGCGGTCATAGCCGGTCGACCCGGAGGACACCATTGAGTCCGCCACGCCGGTTGCAAAGGCCTGGCTGATCTCGGCGGCTTCAATCGTCACCGGCAGCATGCCCGTCAGCTCGGCCAGACGCGAGGTGGCGTTGTTGTAGGACCGGAACTTGATGCCTTTCATATCGGCGACCGAGTTCACCTCATTCTTGAAATACAGCCCCTGCGGCGGCCAAGGCACGGCGTAAAGCAGCGTCAGGTTTTGCTCGGCCAGCAGGCTCTCGATCGAGGGCTTGGCCGCTTCCCACAGCTTGGCGCTGTCATCGAAGGACGTGGCAAGGAAGGGGATCGAGTCGAAGCCGAACAGCGCATTTTCGTTCTGGTGTCCGGACAATAGGCGCTCACCAATCGGAGCCTGCCCGGTCTGGATAGCGCGCTTGATGTCGGCGCCTTTGAACAGCGAGCCCGACGGGTGGGTCACGATCTCGATCTCGCCGCCGGTTCCGGTTGTTACGCATTTGGCAAATTCAGCACCCGTCGCCGAATGGAAATTCGAGGCCGAATAGGCCATCGGCATGTCCCATTTCTCGGCCATGGCGGGGGCAGCCGCGGCGGCGGTCAATGCGGTTGCCGCGAGAAGGCTGGTGAGTTTCTTCATGATAGTCTCCCTATTGTTATGCGTTGGACTGGCTTCTTGAGCCGAATTATTCATGTTGCGAACCGTGCTGGCGCGTAGACGCTGGTATCTGTGTTTGGCGTGCGCCCTGCGATCATCTGAGCCAGCAAACGGCCGGTTTTTGGGCCGCCGGTCAGGCCGATATGGTGGTGGCCAAAGCCCATGTAGGCTCCGGAAATACCGGGAACCTCACCGATGATCGGGATCGAGTCCGCAGGGGCCGGTCGGTGCCCCATCCATTCTATTTCCTCCTTCCATGTCACGCCGGGCAAGGCTGCGCGGGCGTTCTTGCGCAGCAATTCAAACGGCGCGCGTGAGGGCGGAGCGTCCAGCCCGCCAAATTCGACAATACCCGCCAACCGTATGCGCCCATCCATCGGTGTTGCAACAAATTTACCAGAGGCCACCATGACCGGGCTGCGGGGCATGGCCGATGGTCCAACCAGTTCCAGATGATAGCCACGCTCGCTTTCGAGCGGGACCGAGATGCCCAGCCGTTTGGCCAAAGGCCCGGACCAGACGCCCGCGCTGACGATGGCCGAGTCGCAGGCGATGGTCTCGCCGCCCGCGCGCACGCCGGTGACTTTGCCCGCGTCTCGGATGACATCCTCAACCTCGGCGCGCAGAATGCGCCCGCCATTGGCCTCGACATGGGCGGCAAGGTCTTTCACATAGCGGCCCGGATCGGTGATATGGCCGTGATCCGCCAGCCGAGCGGCAAATGAGATGTCGTGGCTGAAGACCGGGTCATAGTCCTGCAAGGCCTGCCCTTCGAGCTCATCCCAGTGAAACCCATGCTTGCGCCGGATGCCCCACCCAAAGGCGTCCCCTTCGAAATGGGCTCGATCGCGGTAGAGGAACAGATAGTCCGACGGCACCAGCCACTTTTCAGCCCCTGTCCCCTCGGCCAGGGCCTTGTGGTCGTTCAAACTGTCGCCAATGATCGGGGTCAGGGCGGCGGCGATCCGGTCTACTTCGTCAGCTTTTGCGTGGCTCAGGTAGCGGGTCAGCCAAGGCACAAGCTTGGGGAAATAGCCCCATTTCATGAACAGCGGCTCAGATGGGCTGAACAGCATGCGGGGGGCTTTGCCTAACAGGCCCGGCACTGTCACCGGAACGATCGAGCAGGAGGCAAGTACCCCACCATTGCCATGAGACGTCCCCTCAGCAGGTCCTGCTTTATCAATCAGGATTACATCATGTCCATCCCGCTGCAGCCAGACCGCGGCCGAGACGCCGACAATCCCGGCGCCGATGATGGCAATTGTTTTCTTGTCGCTCATGCTGCCCCCGATTTCGCAATCGCATAGTGGTTGAGCTTGGTCACGTCCGGCCTCCCGCCCAGTCCGGGGGCGTCTGGCACGATGACTTGACCGTCCCGCACCTCGAAAGGGGTTTCGAGGATATCTTCGGTCAGGAAATAGATGGCCTGATAGAATTCGCAGCCCAATGTGATCTCGGGCGTTGCGGCGATCATGTGGGTTCCGGCGAGATGGGCCAGGCCTGCTTCGAACATGTCGCCACCATAAGCGCTCAGCCCATGGGTGGCGGCGATGCGGGCGACCGTCTGGCCTCGCGTCAAACCGCCGGATTTCATGATCTTGACCGAGACGCCATCGCAAATCCCCTCACGCGCGGCGCGTTCCATATCCTCGGGGCCAAAGACGCTTTCATCGGCCAGCAGAGGGACGTCGATCATCTGCTTCAACTGCGCCATCATGCCAAAGTGATGCGCCCGCACGGGTTGTTCGATGAAGTCGGGTTGAAACTGTGCCACGTCGCGCACCTGTGCCGGGGCGTCCTCGATGCTCAAGCCTTGATTGTAGTCCACGCGGACGGCCATTTCGGGGTGGTTCTGGGCCAGATATTCAAGTCGCATGATGTCGAACGCGTGATCCTTGAACCCTGTCTTGAGCTTCACGATCCGAACGCCGTCGTCGCGCAATCGCGCCAACAGGTCGATATCCTGCGCGAAGTCAGGATTGGCGATAGAGCAGCTCAACGGGATCGCATCACGGCACTTGCCGCCCAGCAAGGCCCAAACCGGAAGTGAGGAGATGCGGCCAGTCAGGTCCAGCAGCGCGGTCTCCAACGCGGCCTTGGCCTCGGTGCAATGGGCGACGGCGTGGGCGGTCTGGGCCATGATCGCGGCCCGGTCGGACAGGCGCGCGCCTAAAACCAGCGGGCGCAGATAGCGGTCCAGCGCGGCAAACGTTGCCTCGGGCGTGCCGGTAAACACCGACCAGGGTGAGGCCTCACCAAACCCTTGCGTGCCGTCCTCAGTGGTCAATCTGAGGATGACGACCTCGCACGCGCCCTCTACCGAGCCGATGCCGTGATCCCGACGCGATGTCACCGGCAGCGCAAGGTGCCACAGATCATAGCCCGTAATTTTCTGTTGTAGATCAGACATCCCACCTCCGGTCAGGACGCAGCCTGCCTTGACCGGAATATCATTTCAAATACTATATCTTGCTTATACTATCAGAAAAAGTGATGATCTAATGTCCCTCAGATTTCGTCAGTTACAGGCTTTTCACGCGATCATGGAGACAGGTACGGTCACCGGCGCCGCGTCAGTGCTTGGGATTTCACAGCCGGGCATCAGCAACCTTCTGTCTCAGCTAGAGCGCGAGGCGCGCTTGCCTTTGTTCGAACGCACCAAAGGACGCTTGCTGCCCACGCCCGAGGCCGAGCTTCTCTATCGTGAGGTCGATACCGTGGTGCGCGGGCTGGATCACGTGGCGCAGGCGGTTACGGATTTGCAAAACAAACACCCAGGCCAATTGCAAGTCGCCGCCCCGCATATGCTGTCCTTCGGCTTCATGCCGCGCGAGATTGCGCGGTTCTCTCAATCCCGCCAAAATCTGTCTGTCAGCTTTCAATCGCAATATTCGTCGAAAATTCAGGAATGGGTGACGTCGGGCCTGTTCGAGATCGGCATCGTCGAGATGCCCATTCTGCACGACACCCTGAACGCCAAGGTTTTTCGGTTTGAAACGCTGGCGACGTTTCCCGAAAACAGCCCTCTGGCCGCGCATGAGCTCCTGACGCCGGAACTGCTTGAAAACGAGCCCTTCATTGTGATGGGGCCGGAGCATCAAACCCACCGTCGGACGCGCGAGGTGTTTCAGAAAGCCGGGTGCGACTGGCGGACCAAGATTCACACGCACCTGTCAGAGAACCTGCTCAGCTTTGTCAAACAAGGCATGGGTGTGGCTATGATCGACCCTTTCACCGTCTCTTTTGATGGTGAGGCCGGTTATCAAACCCGGCCGTTTCAGCCGCCCGTGATGCTGGATCTTGCGGTTATCACCGCCAAAGGCCGCCCGCTCTCCGCCATCGGGCAGGCGTTTCTGGCGCAGTTGATGACCTCGATTGAGACCTTTGCCGAGGGCGCTGTGCCAGACGAAAGGCAGGCGATCGGATAACGCTGTTGGCAAGTCGCATGAGGATGTGAAACTGTCGGGCGAATTCGACGCTCAGAACTCAGGAGGAGGGGCAGATGATCGCACAAGGGGGGAAATCCATCTACGGGGCGTCGGTGGGTATCTTGATGCTCGATGCGCGGTTTCCGCGCATTCCGGGCGACATGGGTAACGCAACGACCTGGCCGTTTCCGGTGCTGTATCGGATCGTGCGCGATGCCTCGCCTGACCTTGTTGTGCGGCGCGGCGCCGAGGGCATGTTGAGCGCGTTTGTCGATGCGGCCCGTGACCTTGTTCGCGATGGCGCGGACGGCATCACCACGAATTGTGGTTTTCTGTCCTTGTTCCAGCAAGAATTGTCCGAGGCCGTTTCGGTTCCGGTCGTGACCTCGTCGTTGATGCAGGTTGAGATGGTTAATCGCATTCTGCCAGCTGGAAAGCGTGCTGGGGTCCTGACCATCTCGGCCTCAACCCTAACCGAGGACCATTTGCGGAAAGCGCAGGTGCCCGAAGGAACGCCGATCGGGACGACGGAAGGGGGGCAGGAATTCACGCGCGCGATTCTGGGAAACGAGGAGTCTCTGGATGTCGAAAAGGCGCGCGCTGACAATGTCGAGGCGGCTTTGCGGCTGCAAAAAAACCATCCTGAGCTGGGCGCAATCGTTCTGGAATGCACCAATATGTGCCCCTATGCGGCCGATATCCAAAGCGCGACGGGGCTGCCTGTTTTCTCGATTGTCAGCTTTGTGACCTGGTTCCAATCCGGTCTTTTGCCGCCAAGGTTCTGAAATCAGGATACTTCGATATGTCGGGAAAACTCAACGATAACAGCTGTTAAGGCGAAATATTTCTGCCCTCGCGTCAATTACTAAAAATTTAGTTTGACAGATGCGCGGTAAATCGCTGATGTTGGTTGCCATCCGGTTCGCGCCGGAATCCATAGTTTTTGGGAGGAAACAGATGCGGAGACATCTACTTTCCGCAGTGGCGGCGGCTGCCGTCATTGCGGGGCACGGTCCCGTTTGGGCCGACGAAGCCGCAGCACAACGTTGGATCGACGACGAATTCCAGCCATCGACTCTGTCGAAAGACGAACAGATGGGCGAGATGAAGTGGTTCATCGAAGCTGCACAGCCTTATGCCGGCATGGAAATCAACGTTCTGTCAGAAGGCATTCCAACGCACTCGTATGAATCTGAGGTGCTGACCAAGGCGTTCGAAGAGATCACCGGGATCAAGGTCAATCACCAGATCCTCGGCGAGGGCGAAGTGGTTCAGGCCGTTCAGACCCAGCTGCAGACGGGCCGGAACCTCTATGACGGTTACGTCAATGACAGTGACCTGATCGGGACGCACTCGCGCCTGCAACTGGCCTATCCGCTGACCGACATGATGGCGGGCGACTGGGCGGCGACGACCTCGCCGACGCTGGATCTGGGTGACTTCATGGGCATTCAGTTCACCACCGGTCCTGACGGCAAGCTGTATCAGTTGCCTGACCAGCAGTTCGCGAACCTCTACTGGTTCCGCAAAGACTGGTTCGACGACGAGGCCAACAAGGCCGCCTTCAAAGAGAAGTATGGCTATGACCTTGGCGTTCCGGTCAATTGGTCCGCTTACGAAGACATTGCCGAATTCTTCACCAACGACGTGAAAGAGATCGACGGTGTGACAATCTACGGTCACATGGACTACGGCAAACGCGCGCCTGACCTTGGCTGGCGCATGACCGACGCGTGGCTGTCGATGGCCGGTGCCGGTGACGTAGGTGAGCCGAACGGTATCCCCGTTGACGAATGGGGCATCCGCATGGAAGCGGGCACCTGTAACCCTGTCGGGGCCTCCGTCTCGCGCGGTGGTGCGGCCAACGGTCCGGCTGCGGTCTACGCGATCCGCAAGTGGGATGAGTGGCTGCGGGCATACGCTCCTCCGGGTGCGGCGTCTTATGACTTCTACCAGTCGCTGCCAGCGCTTAGCCAAGGCAACGTGGCCCAGCAGATCTTCTGGTACACCGCCTTTACCGCTGACATGGTGAAGCCGAAGTCCGAAGGCAACAACACCGTGGACGACGAAGGCACGCCGCTGTGGCGGATGGCGCCCAGCCCGCACGGCCCCTATTGGGAAGAAGGCCAGAAGGTCGGCTACCAAGACGTGGGCTCCTGGACGTTCCTTAAATCGACCCCCGAGGATCGTGCCCAGGCGGCTTGGCTCTATGCTCAGTTCGTGACGTCGAAGACTGTTGACGTGAAGAAGTCCCATGTGGGTCTGACCTTCATCCGCGACAGCTCGGTCAACCACGAGTCGTTCACCGAACGCGCACCCAAGCTGGGTGGTCTGGTCGAGTTCTACCGCTCACCTGACCGTGTGGCATGGTCGCCGACCGGCATCAACGTTCCGGATTATCCGAAGCTGGCCCAAATCTGGTGGCAGCAGATCGGTGACGTGAACTCGGGCGCCTTCACCCCGCAAGAGGCGATGGATCGTCTTGCCGAGGAAATGGACATCACCATGGCCCGTATGCAGGCCGCGGATGAAAGCGCGGGTGTCTACGGTGGCTGCGGCCCACGTCTGAACGAGCCGCAGGATCCTGCCTTCTGGCTGGAGAAAGAGGGCTCGCCCAAGGCCAAGCTTGAGAACGAAAAGCCGCAAGGCCAGACCGTCAACTATGACGAACTGGTTCAGCGCTGGCAGTCTCAGTAAGCGATTGAAACCGGGGGTGCCGATTGCGGCATCCCCATCCCAAGACCAAGACAGCGCATGGCGCTGCGGGATCGGAATTCACAGACATGATCGAACTTAAAGACGCGACCAAACGGGTCGGGAACGTCATCCATATCAAACCCACATCCCTGACGCTGCAGACCGGCCATTTCAATGTGCTGCTGGGGGCGACGGGATCGGGCAAGACCTCTCTGATAAAGATGATGGCCGGGCTGGACCCTATTGCCTCGGGCAAGGTCTTTATGGACGGGCAGGACGTCACCAAGCTGAACACGCAGAAGCGGCAGATCAGCCTGGTCCACCAGTTCTTCGTGAACTACCCGCATATGACCGTTTTCGACAACATCGCATCGCCTCTGCGCGTGGCTGGTATGGCGAAATCCGAAATCGAAGGCCGCGTGGAAGAGACTGCCGACCTGCTGCAACTGCGCCCGATGTTGCATCGCCGTCCGCACGAACTATCCGGTGGTCAGCAACAACGCACCGCGCTGGCGCGTGCGATTGCGAAAGAAAGCCGCGCCGTGTTCCTGGATGAGCCGCTGGCCAACCTCGACTACAAGCTGCGTGAAGAACTGCGTGAGCAGTTGCCGGATCTGTTTGCCGGGCGCGGCGCGGTGGTGGTCTATGCGACCTCGGAACCCGAAGAGGCGCTTTTGCTAGGCGGTCATACCGCGCTGATGGAAGACGGGTATGTGACGCAGTTCGGCCCAACGGCTGATATTTACCGCAATCCCGAAAATCTGGCCGCCGCACGCGTATTCTCGGACCCCCCGATCAATGTGGCGCGCATCACGGTGTCCGGAGCACAGGCACAGCTTGCTGGCGGCGGCGGCTGGGCGGTTCAGGACATGGCCGATGGCGAATACATGGTCGCCGTGCGTCCGCATCGCGTCACTCCAATCCGCACGTCCGAGGCTGACGTGGAACTGACAGGCCGCGTGATCGTGACCGAGCTTTCGGGATCGGATTCCAGCGCGCATTTCCGGCATGGCTCGGACGACTGGGTGTCTTTGGCGGCAGGGGTTCACCCCTATCAGGTCGGAGAGGATCACAGTTTCTATATGAACCCGGCGCATTGCCGGTATTTCGGCCAAGACGGCCAAAGGGTGGCCTGACATGGCACAGATCAAGCTTTCCAATCTGCGACACAGCTACATGCCCGCGCCGAAAGGCCCCGAGGACTACGCGCTGAAAGAAGTCGATGTCACGTGGCGCGACGGCGGAGCCTATGCACTGCTGGGGCCCTCGGGCTGCGGCAAGTCCACTCTGCTGAATATTATCTCAGGTCTGCTTACACCGTCTGAGGGGCAGATTCTGTTTGACGGTCAGGATGTTACAGCCCTTCCACCCGATCAGCGCAACATTGCGCAGGTGTTCCAGTTTCCGGTGATCTACGACACGATGACTGTCGGTGAAAACCTGGCCTTTCCCCTGAAAAACCGAGGCGTCGATCCCGCCAAAATCAAGCGGCGCGTCGATGAGATTGCCGAGATGCTGGACGTCACGGATATGCTGAACACCCGCGCCAGCGGCCTCAGCCCGGACAACAAGCAGAAGATCTCGATGGGGCGCGGGCTGGTGCGCGATGATGTGAACGCAGTGATGTTTGACGAACCGCTGACCGTGATCGACCCGCATCTGAAATGGAAGCTGCGCTCGAAGCTGAAAGAGTTGCACCAGAAAGTGCAGGCAACAATGATCTACGTGACCCACGACCAGACCGAGGCGCTGACCTTCGCGGATGAGGTCGTCGTGATGCAAGACGGTGAGGTTGTGCAGATCGGCACTCCGGTGGAGTTGTTCGAGCGCCCGCAGCACACCTTCGTTGGCCACTTCATCGGCTCACCCGGCATGAATGTTCTGCCCTGCGAGGCCAAAGGCGACCGGGCCGTGTTTGAGGGCCATGAAGTGGTGTTGGAAGGCCCAACCCATGGCGACGGAGGCCGCACCGATCTGGGTATCCGCCCGGAATATGTGGGCTTCGGCGATACCGGCATTCCGGCGCACGTTACCAAAGTGTCCGATATCGGCCGCCACTATGTGGTCAGCGCGATGGTCGGCAACACGGCCCTCAAGGCCGTGACCGAACACTCTGTGCCTGAACCAGGCTCACAGGTCTTCCTGCAATTCAAACCAGAACAATCCCGCGTTTACCGCGACGGCTGGATCGCAACCGAGGAGCGCAGCTGATGAGAACAGAAAACCAAAAAGCCTGGTTCTTTGTCCTGCCGGTGCTGGCACTGGTCGCGTTCAACGCGTTGGTGCCGATGATGACGGTGGTCAACTACTCGGTGCAGGAAACCTTCGGCAACAACCAGTTCTTCTGGGAAGGGCTTGGCTGGTTCGAGCAAATCCTGCGTTCGGACCGCTTTCAGGCCGCGCTGGGACGGCAGTTCCTGTTCACCTTCCTGATCCTTTTGATCGAGGTGCCCTTGGGTATCATCGTCGCCCTGTCGATGCCGCGCAAAGGCTTCTGGGTGCCGGTCTGTCTGGTCCTGATGGCCCTGCCGATGCTGATCCCGTGGAACGTGGTCGGCTCGATGTGGAACATCTTCACTCTGCCCAAGATCGGCCTGCTGGGCTACTTCCTGAATGACGTTCTGGGCATCAACTATGACATGACGCAACAGCCTCTGTCGGCTTGGATCACTGTCGTCGTCATGGATGTCTGGCACTGGACTTCGCTGGTCGTGCTGCTGTGCTATGCGGGCCTGGTGTCGATCCCGGATGCCTATTATCAGGCCGCCAAGATCGACGGCGCCAGCCCGTGGTCGGTGTTCCGCTATATCCAACTGCCTAAGATGAAAACCGTCCTGACCATCGCCGTTCTGCTGCGCTTCATGGACAGTTTCAACATCTATACCGAGCCCTTCGTTCTGACCGGCGGTGGCCCCGGCAACTCAACAACCTTGCTGTCGATCGACCTTGTGAAGATCGCGCTGGGACAGTTCGACCTCGGCCCTGCGGCCGCGATGAGCCTGATCTACTTCGCCATCACGCTTCTGGTCAGCTGGGTCTTCTACACTTTGATGACAAAGGATGACGCTCAATGAAGAAGCGGTCTCTTATCCCGATCCTCTATATCGCGTTTCTGATGCTGCCGATCTATTGGCTGGTGGCGATGTCCTTCAAGACCACGAACGAGATCCTGTCGGGCTTTTCCCTGTTCCCCCAGACTTTCACGCTGGAGAACTACACCACTATCCTCACCGATCCGACGTGGTATTGGGGCTACATCAACTCGATCATCTATGTGACGATCAACACGGTGTTGTCGGTCTGTGTGGCCTTGCCCGCGGCCTATGCGTTCTCGCGCTATCGGTTTCTGGGCGACAAACAGCTGTTCTTCTGGCTGCTAACCAACCGGATGGCCCCGGCTGCGGTTTTTGCCCTGCCGTTCTTCCAGCTCTATTCTTCGATCGGGCTGTTTGACACCCATCTAGCCGTGGCCTTGGCGCATACGTTGTTCAACGTGCCTTTGGCGGTGTGGATTTTGGAAGGGTTCATGCGGGGTATCCCGAAAGAACTGGACGAGACGGCCTATGTCGACGGCTATTCCTTCCCGCGCTTCTTCGTGACGATTTTCCTGCCCAACATTAAAGCGGGCGTGGGTGTGGCGGCCTTCTTCTGCTTCATGTTCTCGTGGGTCGAGATGTTGTTAGCCAAGACGCTTACGGCGGTTGAGGCCAAACCCATCGCCGCCGTGATGACCCGCACCGCCTCAAGCGCGGGGTATGAGCTGGGTCTGTTGGCAGCCGCCGGAACCCTGACCATCATCCCCGGCGCCATCGTCATCTGGTTTGTCCGCAACTACATCGCGCGTGGTTTCGCGATGGGACGTGTATGAGGTTCGATATGCGCAAACTTCTTATCATCCTTCCCTTCCTGCCCTCTGTGGCATTTGCCCAGCAGGCGGGTTGGGGCAGCGTCGGCCAACAAGAGGAAAAAGGCTTTTCGTGGACCGATCCGCTTTGGCCTGATTTCTGGATGGCATGGACGCCAGCCACGCTGGCGCTGTTTGTGGGCATCTTCTCGGCCATTGCCCTGATCGGCGTGCTCGAAGGGTTCAAATTCCGCGACGGCATCGAACGCAAGGGCGTGCTGGGTCTGACCACAACGCTGGGCGACCGCTTGTTCATCACGCTGCTTGGCTCGGCCTATATCTTTCTGGCCTGGCTCGGTTTCGTGGGCCAGCCGGTCTGGACACCGCTGTTTCTGTCCATCGGCTGGGGTTTCTTCGTTTTCTGGAAAGTTTAGGCTTTGACAAAACACGAAAGGATGCTTGTCTGACAGGCACACCAATCATGACGACACCGAGATCGATGCGTAAGAAAAAGACGACAAATCTGCTGACCGAGGTTGAACTGGAGTTCATGAACGAGCTTTGGGCCCTAGGGGAAGGCTCGGTGCGTGATGTGTTGGACCGCCTGCCGCCGGAGCGGAATCTGGCGTATACTTCAGGTGCAACGATTCTGCGTATTCTCGACGAAAAAGGTTTTGTCGAAAGCCGCAAGGACGGAAAAACCCTGATCTACAGCCCGCTTCTGGACAAGGATCGGTACCAGGCCCGCTCGCTTCAGAATCTCTCGCGGACGTTGTTTGACAACACACCAGCCTCGCTGGTGGCGCGCTTGGTGGATGATGCGGGTCTGAGCGAGGCGGATCTTGAGGATATTCGGGCATTGGTAGAAAGGAGACTGCAAAATGACAGCGGTTAAGCCGGTTCTCGATGCCTATCTCGAACTGAATTTTGTTCTGATCCTATCGGTCGTGTTGTGGTTCGCAGCCCGATTTGTCCTGTCGCGAACCTCGATGCGACTGTCCTTTTCCGATCAGTTTCGCCTGCTCAGAGCTCTGGTGCTTTGCCTTATGCTCAGCCCGGTGCTGGCCTTTGGGGTGGCGCATCTGTTCGAACTCGTCTGGCCCGGTCAGCCAATGGCCATCGGCGACGTAGCCGTTGCGGCCTATCTGAGGGGTGAGATCGCGCTGCCTGCAACCCAGTTTGAAACGCTTTTGAACACGCGCCAGCGCTGGGTCGAGGCTGCTTTGGATGGTAGCTCAGTCTGGGCGATAGCCACACTTGCGGCTTTGGCATTCGTCTCGGCCATGCTGGTCATCCGCGTGATCTGGGCTGCGTTGCAAATTCGTCAGACGGTGCTGGACAGTTTCCTGTGGAAACGTTCGGCCAAAGTGGATGTCCGCCTTTCGGATCACATCAAAGTTCCTTTCGCTGTCCGGGGCCTGCGCCGTCGTCACGTAATCCTGCCCAGCAACCTGCTGAACGATCGCCACGAATTGCGGTTCGCGATTGCCCATGAGTTCCAGCATGTTCGCAGCGGCGACGTCGAATGGGAACTTGTGCTGGAGTTTCTGCGCCCGCTGTTCTTCTGGAATCCGGCCTATCACATCCTGCGCTATCAGTTCGAGCGGCTGCGCGAGCTTGGCTGCGATCAGGCCATTGTGGCCAGACGCAGACTGGATACGGTGGACTATGCCAAATGCCTGCTGGACTACTGCGCCCGCACCGTCTCGCGTGAGCGTCCGCAGGTCCTGAATGTTGCGCTGGTCAATGGGAACAAGGCGAAGCGGGTGCTGAGACAGCGTGTGATCGCTTTGGCGGACGGACCCAAAGGAGGGCATCCCTTGCATGCGATGGTCCTGTCTTTCAGCCTGATCTTTGCGATCGTGTTGGCTTGGGGCTCGGCCAGTTTGCGCGAGACCGACGGGTGGAGCCAAGACCGGCTTATGCTTTCAACCGTGGTCAACCTTGAGCGGCTGGAACGTCGCAACAGCGGCAACTGACAAGTGACGTCTCGGTCAGACCGAGACGCCTTGAAGGACTTGATCCCGTGACACATCCTGCTTGCGGCCTTCCAGCAGGATTTCTCCCCGACGTAGCACGACAAACCGGTCGGCGAGGTCGTAGGCAAAGTCGAAATACTGCTCGACCAGAAGGATCGCCATCTGGCCCTGATCGCGCAGATGGCGGATCACTTCGCCGATCTGCTGGATGATGTTGGGCTGAATGCCCTCGGTGGGTTCGTCCAGCAACAAAAGCCGGGGTTTCGTGATCAGTGCCCGGGCAATAGCAAGTTGTTGTTGCTGGCCGCCGGATAGATCTCCACCGCGCCGATGCTGCATCTGGGCCAGAACCGGGAACAAACCAAAGATCTCATCCGGCACGAAATGTTCAGCTGCGGGAAGGCAGGCGAACCCGGTTTCGAGGTTCTCGCGCACTGTTAGCAGCGGAAAGATCTCGCGCCCCTGCGGCACATAAGCGACACCTTTCCAGGCCATCTGATGCGCAGGCAGCGGGCCAAGATCTTCACCATCCAGTATCAGCGATCCGCCAGAGCGGGGATGGGTGCCCGAGATCGCCTTGATCAGGCTGGTCTTGCCGACCCCGTTGGTGCCCATCACGCAGGTCACCTCACCCCTCTCGGCCTCCATCGAGATACCGTTGAGGATTTGTGAATGGCCATAGTGCAGGGTCAGATCGTTCAGTTTCAGCATCGCTCAACGCCCCAGATAGACGTCGATGACGTCCTGATTTGATGTCACATGGTCCAGAGACCCCTCGGCCAGAACCGATCCTTCATGCAGGACGGTGACCTTGCAGTTCAGGCGGCGGACGAATTCCATA
This sequence comes from Ruegeria profundi, assembly GCF_049800715.1. Lineage (GTDB taxonomy): Bacteria > Pseudomonadota > Alphaproteobacteria > Rhodobacterales > Rhodobacteraceae > Ruegeria > Ruegeria profundi_A. Next base: position 163,573 of record NZ_JBNAFO010000007.1, on the reverse strand, counting down.
TCATGTTCGACGACCACAACGGCGCGGGTCTTGGCGGCTTGAACCAGCAGATCAGTTGTGTGTTCGCGCTCCTGCGGGGTCATCCCGGCGGCAGGCTCGTCAACCAGCAACAGACGCGGTTCCTGCGCCAGCAGCATCCCGATCTCGAGCCATTGTTTCTGCCCGTGGCTCAGCTCACCCGACTTGCGATCAAGTTCGTCCTTCAGGCCGATCTCATCGGCCAGTTCCTCGACCTTCTCCAGATCGTCTGTTGAGGGCCGATAAAATAGGACGCCCAGCCAACCGCGTTTGTTCTTCAGGGCCATCAGCAGGTTTTCTCTAACGCTTTGGTCCTCAAACACGGTGGGTTTCTGGAATTTCCGGCCAACCCCGGCCTGCGCGATTCTCGCCTCGCTCATCCGCAGCAGTGAGACTGATTTTTCCCCCCAGATCACACGGCCCTCGTCTGGTCGTGTCTTACCGGTGACGATGTCCATTAAGGTCGTCTTTCCAGCCCCGTTCGGGCCAATCACTGCGCGCAGTTCGGCCTCACCGATCTGGAAGGACAGATTGTTGATCGCACGGAACCCGTCGAAGGTGACCGAAACACCGCTTACCTCTAGCAGAGTGCTCATTCCGTTGCCTCCTTTTCGCGTAGGGCGCTGTCGTCGGGGCCAAGCGGCGCACCGTGGCGCTGCGGCGCACGGCGGTTGGTCCAGAGGTCGAACAGGCCACCGATACCCTTTGGTGCGAACAGAGTTACCAGTACGAAGGAGATGCCCAGCAGCACCTGCCACCAGTCGACCCATTTGATCGTGTAGAACCCAAGTGGGATATCAGGGGCCTGTCCGCCGGTGAACCATGTGCTGAGCAGGCTGACGAAAGCCGCCCCGATCACCGCACCATACAGGCGACCACGCCCACCAATGGCGACCCAAACGGCCAGATAGATCGAAGCGATGGGGGCCATCTCTTCGGGGTTGATGATCCCAGCTTGAGGGTAGTAGAGCGCGCCCGCGATGGCGGCGATACAGGCGGTCAGGGTGAACACGGCCAGTTTGTAGACCTCGACAGAATAGCCAAGGAATCGCACCCGCGCCTCATTATCTCGGATGCCACGGATGACCGACCCGAACTTGCCCGACACAACCCACGCCGCGAGTATATAGCCCAAGCCAAGGGCCAGCGCCGAGGCCCAAAGGAACCAGATCGACACCACGTCCTGCGAGGCGGTCACACCCGGCAGGTTCTGCAAGCCAGACAGGCCGTTATTGCCGCGCAATCCGCTGTCGTTCTGGAACAGGTAGAGGGCCAACGCCAGCGTCATGGCTTGGGTCAGGATCGACAGGTACACGCCCGTCACCCGGCTGCGGAAGGCCAGCCAGCCGAAGATCAGCGCCAGAAGTCCGGGCACCAAAACGACCAGTATCAGTTGCAGGGTCAGACTATGGGAAAAGGCCCAGATCAGCGGAAAATCCGATGATCCGACCACGCCAAAAATCTGTGTACCGATGGCGTCCACAACCTCGGACGGGGTAGGGGGGATTTCGGCTTGTGACAGAGACTCGACCACGATCAGGCGCGTGCGTTCGTACATCAGCCACATGCCGATCATGTAGCCTCCTAGCCCGAAGAAGGCGAAATGGCCCAGCGAGAGGATGCCGGTAAAGCCCCAGACCAGATCCATTGCCACGGCAATCAGGCACAGGCACAGGGTCTTGCCCAACGTCTTGACGAAACTGGTTGAGATCACGCCGATCCCGAACCCTTCGGACAGGACGGTCACGCCCAATGTGAACAGGGACAGGATGGCCAGAAAGACAAGTACGGAGGGGTTCTTGGCGACAAAGCTGCGTTCCATGGCTCAATCCCCCGCCGCGCGGCCTTTGAGGGCGATGATGCCCCGTGGCCGGAACTGGATGAAAATGATGATGAAGATGATCATGTAGGTCTGCGCCGCGAGGGTGTTCGACGGGTTCATCCACTCGATGCCCTTTTGCAGGAAGCCAATCATGCCTGCGCCCGCCAGCGCGCCCCAGATGTTGCCGACCCCGCCGACAACCACGGTCATGAAGCTTTGCACGATATAGTCGCTGCCCAGATCAGACGTGACCTTGGCGAACAGACCAATCGCAACCCCGGCGATCCCTGCGATGCCGGAACCAAGCCCGAAGGTCAGCATATTCAACCGCCCCGGATTGATCCCCATCGACCCCGCCATGCGTGGGTTCTGAGTCACCGCGCGCATTTCTAGCCCCAGCCGGGTGCGCTTCATGATGTAAAGGAAAAGTCCCAGAAAGATCAGCGCCAGAACGAAGATCGCGATACGGATATAGCTGATCGAGACCACATCGTTCAGCACCCACGCCCCGTCCAGCCAGCCGGGTGCGGTCAGCGGTCGGGCCTGCGTACCAAAGATGTTCTTGGCCAGCTGTTGGAGGGCAATCGAGATGCCGAACGTCGCCAGCAGCGTCTCCAACGGGCGCGAGTAGAGCCAGCGGATCACCAACCGCTCCATCGCGACGCCCATGGTGAAGGTGACCGCGAAGGCCATGGGGATGGCGACGATGATTGAGAGCGTATGGTCGGGGATGAACTGCTGCACGACGTAGCCGGTGTAGGCGCCCATCATGATGAACTCACCGTGGGCCATGTTGATCACACCCATCACGCCAAAGGTGATAGCCAGACCGATGGCAGCGAGGAAATAGATCGACGCCAATGAGATTGCGTCCAGTGTCAGATCGAGCGTCTGGTTCAGGCCGACCTTCAGCTCGATCTGTTCCAGCGCCTTTTCGGCTGCGGTTGTGATTTCGGGTGAGGGTTCGGCATAGGTCTCAAAGAAGACATGCGTTTCCAACGCAGAATCGATGTCGGCCTCGGTGATCAAAGCAGGCACGAGGCCGGCTTCGGCTAAAACAGCGTAAGCCTGAGCACGCGTGGTGTCAGAGTTCAGCTGCGCGACAGGAGTGCCCCCCACGCGGCCTCCGTCGATATTGGCGGCCAGTGCGGCGCGTATGTCGTCGGGCGATGTGCGCGGTGCGGCAAGTTCATTGGCAACCAACAGATCATATGCCTCATCCCGCGACAGGGTTTCTGATCCGGGATCTAGAATGGCGGCGATATTCGCATCAGAGGGCAGATCTGTGCCCGTATGTCGATTCGTCACGACCAAAGGGTTCAGAGCCGCGCGGACGTCCACCCCCAGATCGTCGGACATGTCTTCAATCGCAGCCACACGTGCTGCGGTATCTTCGTCGTAGCCGATGGTCAGCAACCGCTCGAGACGTTGCTTCTGCGCTTTCAGATCGGCATCGGGCTCGTCCTCAATCGAGGCGCGCAGCGGCACCAGCAGAGCGCCTTCGGGATCGCGTTGAATAGAAGTCAAAGCTGCCAGACGTTTTGCCCGGTCCGGGTCGGTCAGTTGGAACTGGACCAAAGCTGTTCCAATCATCGCGCGGATGCCGCTATTGGGTTTCAACTGCTTCAGGTCGGATTTCTCGAACGTTCCAACGACCTCTCCGGTGTCGAAATCGGTCAGCTCATACGAGCGGCCCTCGGCCTTTTTACCTGCAAAGAACAGGCCGTCCGACTTGCGCATCCACACGTCTTTGGCGGCCCATGTCTCAAGCATCACCTGCGCTTGCGGTAGACCGCTGCTGGCAATCGCATCAATCGCCGGTTTGATCGTCTTGCGCGAGCTTTTGGTGATGATTTCCTGATGCTCTTGCAGGATCGGTTGCAAACCGCTCTCTTGCGCATTGGCCGTTAGGCAGGCGCATAGGATTGCGAGACCCGCAAGGAATAGTCGTAACATGTGGTGAAACCCGAGGTGTCTTTAGGGCAAGGCGGGCGATGATACCCGCCTTGCGAGAAGGTTAGTAGTTCGACAGGGTCTGAACGCAGGTTTTGGTCTCGGTGTTGTACATACCGCAACCCAGGTCTTTCCAATCCGAGATCAGAACCGCCGATTCTGGCAGGAAGTCGGTCCATGCATCACCTGGAACGACGTCTGTTTCGCTGATGATATCGAACTGGCCATCTTCCTGAATCTCACCGATCAGAACCGGCTTGGCCAGGTGGTGGTTCGGCAGCATTACGGCAGTGCCACCTGTCAGATTCGGGAATTCCTGCCCGTACATGGCCGAGCGGACAGCGTCGACCTCGGTCGAGCCCGCCTCGGTCGCGGCGTTCACCCACATGTTGAAGCCGATGTAATGCGCCTCCATCGGGTCGTTGGTCACGCGGTCTTCACCCATGGTGGCTTTCCACGTCTCAACGAATTCGGCGTTCACGTCGGTATCTGCCGACTGGAAGTAGTTCCACGCGGCCAGGTGGCCGACCAGGTTGGTGGTATCCAGACCCGAGAGTTCTTCCTCACCGACTGAGAAGGCTACGACCGGGATGTCATCCGCCGAAACGCCCGCGGCCGCCAGCTCCTTGTAGAAGCCAATGTTTGCATCGCCATTGATGGTCGAGATCACGCCGACCTTCTTACCATCCGCACCCAGCGCAACAACGTCCGCCACGATCTTGGACCAGTCAGAGTGACCAAAGGGGGTGTAGTTGACGAAGATATCCTCGTCCGCGATGCCTTTACCCTTCAGATAGCTTTCCAGAATATTGTTGGTGGTCCTGGGGTAGACATAGTCTGTGCCGAGCAGAGCGAATTTCTCAACACCCAGCTCATCCAGGAAGTAGTCAGTCGCAGGGATCGCCTGCTGGTTCGGGGCGGCACCGGTGTAAAAGACGTTTTTCGAGGATTCTTCGCCTTCATACTGAACCGGGTAGAACAGCAGGCCGTTCAACTCTTCGATCACCGGCAGAACCGATTTCCGGCTAACCGAGGTCCAATTGCCAAAGATCACGTCCACTTCATGCACGGTCAGCAGCTCGCGCGCTTTTTCAGCAAATAGCGGCCAGTCCGAGGCCGGGTCGACAACAACCGCCTCAAGCTGTTTGCCCAGCAGGCCGCCCTTGGCGTTTTGCTGATCGATCAGCATCAGCATCGTGTCTTTCAGCGTCGTTTCCGAGATTGCCATCGTGCCGGACAGCGAATGCAGCACGCCAACCTTGATCGTGTCTTCAGCCGACAATGCTGCGGTGGCCATGGCAGCAAATACCATTGATCCGGCGAGCGTGGATTTGAGCGATTTCATGTAATCCTCCTGGGCGGGGCCGGGAGAGAGGGCTTGCACAAAGGCGCGTTTCTCTTCTACCTGATCCCCGCAACTGTTGTTGCGTTATCGTGTGGCGGTTGTGTTCGAGGTCCAATTCGCGCAGCCGTCACACACCCTTCGAGATGTTTCCCCCGACGAGCACCCATACGGTTTCTGCATCGCGGCAATCTTGGCAACCTGTCGGTCAGGTAAATGCAAGAATCAGCCGCATCTGATTAATTTTTAATCCATTGCCCGACTGTGTGCCAAAAATTTGGTCACCTGCATCGGTTTTGTGTTCGATTGCGACACCCAAGAATGGTTTTCCGCCATCCGAGGCCCGAAACACAGGGCATGAACTGACGCCTCGGGGGTGACCAATTACGCAACTTGCCCATATAACGCCCATCACGGACAAAACCCCTCCCCGTGCCAAGGGGGCCGTGTCGATCAGCACCAAGCCTTTGGGAAAGCGGTCTGTTCTGGACGTTTTCCGCCAATCTGGTTCCTTTAAGTGCCTGTTCCCACGTGCTGAATCGCGCGCGTTGGATGCGGTTCTGCTGAACACAGCCGGCGGCGTCACCGGTGGGGATGCGTTTCGGTTCTCCGGAACAGCTGGTGAAGGTACTACGCTGACGATGACGACGCAGGCCTGTGAGCGCGCTTACAAGGCGCAGCCCGGCCCCTATGGTCAGGTGGTCAATCAGCTGACCGTCGCGCCCGGTGCTCGCATGAACTGGATGCCGCAAGAGACAATCCTGTTTAACGGCAGTGCTCTGGATCGTCGACTATTGGTCGAAATGGAGCCGGACGCGACTCTGCTGATGGTCGAGCCTTTAGTCTTTGGGCGCGCAGCGATGGGCGAATCTCTGACCGATATCCGTCTGCGGGACCGGATCGAAATTCGGCGCGGCGGAGTCCCTCTGTTCTTGGATACAATGCGATTTGACGGCGACATGCACGCCCATCTCGCGAAACCTCATATCGCAGACGGGGCGGGTGCAATGGCGCTCGTCGTCTTTGCCTGCAGTTCGGCCGAAGGGCACTTGGACACGGTGCGCCAGATGCTGCCCGACACGGCGGGTGCCACGCTGATCCAAAACGATCTGCTGGTGATCCGGATGCTGGCCGAAAACAGCTTTGCCCTGCGCCGCGCGCTGATGCCGGTTCTGCGGCAACTCAACAACAACACTCTTCCCCGATGCTGGATGATCTGAGATGAACCTGACCCCTCGTGAAAAAGACAAACTGATGGTCGCCATGGCCGCCGAAGTTGCCCGCAAGCGCCTTGCCCGAGGCGTCAGACTGAACCACCCCGAGGCCATCGCCCTGATCACCGACGCTGTGGTCGAAGGTGCGCGCGACGGTCGTTCTGTGGCTGACATGATGCAGGCCGGAGCCGAAGTGATCACCCGGGATCAATGCATGGAGGGCGTGCCCGAGATGATCCACGAGGTTCAAGTCGAAGCCACCTTTCCCGACGGCACCAAGCTTGTGACCGTCCACAACCCCATTCGCTAACAAAGGAACCAAGATATGACCCGTATGCTTTTCCCCGCCCTGATCGTTGCAGGCCCTGCCGCCGCCCACACCGATACGCATATCCATGCCCACGGCACGGACTACGCGACCCTTGGCGTTGGTCTGGCAGTTGTCGCAGTGGCCGCGATCGCGCTGATGGTAAAGTTGAACAAATGATCCCCGGAGAGCTGTTCCCGGCCGAGGGTGAGATCACCCTGAACGCAAGCGCAGAGGCGATCACCCTGATGGTCGCCAATACCGGCGATCGCCCTGTTCAGGTCGGCTCGCACTATCATTTCGCCGAAACCAACCCGGCGCTCGACTTTGACCGTGCAGCTGCACACGGGCTGCGCCTGGACATCGCGCCGGGCACCGCCGTTCGGTTCGAGCCCGGTCAGGCGCGCGAGGTCTCGCTGATCCCGATCGGCGGCGCGCGTAAGGTCTATGGGTTCAATCAAAAGGTCATGGGGTCGCTCTGATGCCAGCAACAATCAAACGTTCTGACTATGCTGCCATGTTCGGCCCGACCACCGGCGACAAGCTGCGGCTGGCCGATACCGATCTGGTGATCGAGGTCGAACGCGACCTGACCGCTGAACGTGCGGGCGCTGCCGCTACCGGTGGGACGGGCGACAATGCGCTGCTCTACGGCGAAGAGGTCAAGTTCGGCGGCGGCAAGGTGATCCGCGATGGGATGGGGCAGTCTCAGGCCACTCGGGCCGAGGGGGCCGTGGATACGGTTATCACCAATGCGCTGATCGTCGACCACTCGGGTATCTACAAGGCGGATGTGGGTCTGAAAGACGGGCGTATCGCCAAGATCGGCAAGGCCGGGAATCCCGATACTCAGCCCGGCGTCGATATCATCATCGGTCCCGGCACCGAGGCCATCGCAGGCGAGGGGCGCATCCTGACCGCTGGGGGCTTTGACAGCCATATCCACTTTATCTGCCCGCAACAGATCGAGGATGCGCTGCATTCCGGCCTGACCACTATGCTGGGCGGCGGTACCGGCCCTGCGCATGGCACTCTGGCCACCACCTGCACACCGGGCCCATGGCATATCGGGCGTATGTTACAAGCCGCCGACGCGTTCCCGATGAACCTGGCCTTTGCGGGCAAGGGCAACGCTTCGCTGCCCGCCGCGCTGGAGGAACAGGTCAACGCAGGTGCCTGCGCTCTGAAACTGCATGAGGATTGGGGCACGACCCCCGCCGCCATCGATTGCTGCCTCTCGGTGGCCGACGCTATGGATGTGCAAGTCATGATCCATACCGACACGCTGAACGAATCCGGCTTTGTCGAGAACACCGTGGGCGCCATGAAGGGCCGCACGATCCACGCCTTCCACACCGAAGGCGCAGGCGGTGGCCACGCCCCCGATATCATAAAGATCTGCGGCGAAAACCACGTTTTGCCGTCGTCAACCAACCCCACACGGCCTTTCACTGTGAACACGGTGGAAGAGCATCTGGATATGTTGATGGTGTGCCACCACCTCGACAAATCCATCCCCGAGGACGTGGCCTTTGCCGAAAGCCGCATCCGGCGTGAGACGATTGCGGCCGAGGACATCCTCCACGACATGGGCGCTTTCAGTATCATCGCCTCGGACAGTCAGGCTATGGGCCGTGTGGGAGAAGTTCTGATCCGCACGTGGCAAACTGCGGACAAGATGAAAAAACAACGCGGCCGCCTGCCCGACGAGACAGGTGACAACGACAACCTGCGGGTCCGTCGTTACATCGCGAAATACACCATCAACCCGGCGATTGCGCATGGCCTGAGCCATCAGATCGGCAGTATCGAGGAAGGCAAACGCGCCGATCTGGTCCTGTGGAACCCGGCCTTTTTCGGGGTGAAGCCCGAGATGGTGTTGTTGGGTGGCACCATCGCCTGTGCGCAGATGGGCGACCCGAATGCCTCGATCCCAACGCCGCAGCCGGTCTATAGCCGCCCTATGTTTGGAGCATACGGCCGGTCGGTTGAGAACTCGGCGATCACATTTGTCTCGGAGGCCGCGCAAGCGGGCGGGATCGGTGATACACTGGGACTGGCGAAACAAACCGTCGCCGTGCGCAACACGCGCGATATCGGCAAGCAGGATTTGCTGCTGAATGATGCAACGCCCCAGATCGAGGTTGACCCGGAAACCTATGAGGTCCGAGCCGATGGGGAGCTGCTCACCTGTCAACCTGCCGAAGTGCTGCCGATGGCGCAGCGCTATTTCATGTTCTGATTTGAAAAGGAGGCCACGATGACCACTGCGATCAAAACCGCCCGTATCTATCACGATCACCACCACGATCCGGCGCATGCTCAGGTCTCGCTGGACTATGACGGGCGTTTCCTGCGCCGTAAAATGCTGGCCACCGATGATGGTGAGTCCTTTTTGGTCGATCTGGCGCACACGAAATCCCTCGACCATGGCGGGGTTCTGGTGCTGGAGGATGGGCGCGAGATTGAAATCATCGCCGCCCCGGAAGAGTTGCTGGAAATCAGCGGGGACAATTTGCTGCACCTCGCGTGGCATATTGGCAATCGCCACACGCCTTGTCAGATCGAAGCCGACCGGCTTCTGATACAACGCGATCATGTCATTCGCGATATGCTGCTGAAATTAGGGGCCGAAATCCAAGAGGTCGTTGAACCCTTCACCCCCGAAGGCGGCGCTTATGGTCATGGCAGGACACATGGCCACGCCCACTAATTCTGATATCCTGACCTTGGTACAGTGGTTGTCTCCGGCCTATCCGGTTGGCGGCTTCGCATATTCTCATGGGTTGGAGGCCGCGATCGAACTCGGTTCGGTTGCCAGCCCTAAGGATACGGGCGCCTGGGTATCGAACGTATTGGAGCATGGCTCTGGCTGGAACGACGCGCTTTTTCTGGGGGCGGCTTACGCCGCCGAAACCCCGATCGACCTGACCGACATCGACGCCACAGCCCGCGTGTTCAGCGCCTCATCCGAGCGGTTGATGGAAACCAGTTTGCTCGGGCAGGCGTTTGGAGCCGTGACCGGGGATGTCTGGGGCTTGGACTTGCAGCACCTGACCTATCCAGTGGCGGTAGGGCGCGCGGCACGATTGCAGAATTTGCCGTTGCCGTTGGTTACTGAGATGTTCCTGCAGGCGTTCCTGAGCAATCTGGTCGCCTGCGCAACGCGTCTTGTTCCCTTGGGGCAAACCGATGCGCAGCGGCTGATACGGGACCTAACGCCCCTCTGCACAACGATTGCCGCAAAGGCGCGGGACGCGGGTCTGGAGGACCTGAGTTCGACGGCGTTCCTGCCGGATATCGCGGCAATGAAGCATGAAACCCAGTATTCAAGGATTTTCCGAACATGAGCAGTACGAACGGCCCCCTTCGCGTCGGCATCGGAGGCCCTGTTGGCGCGGGCAAAACCACCCTGACCGCCGCGTTGTCTGAGGCGCTACGCGATGTCTGTTCGGTGGGTGTGATCACCAACGACATCTACACCCAAGAGGACGCCGAGGCGCTGATGCGGATGCAGATCCTGCCTCAGGACAGGATCATCGGCGTTGAAACCGGCGGTTGCCCGCATACCGCGATCCGTGAGGACGCCTCGATCAACCTTGCGGCTGTGGCCGAGATGCAGTCGCGCCACCCGGAGATTGAGGTCGTGCTGATCGAAAGCGGCGGCGATAACCTGTCGGCCACGTTCAGCCCGGAATTGGCGGATGTGACGCTCTATGTGATTGATGTTGCTGCGGGCGAAGAAATCCCGCGCAAGGGGGGGCCTGCGATCACGAAATCGGATCTGTTGATCATCAACAAAACCGATCTCGCCCCGCATGTGGGCGCGTCGCTTGAGGTGATGCAGGAAGACGCCACACGCATGCGCAAGGGGCGGCCGTTCTTGTTCGCCTCGCTGCGTCAACGGCAGGGCGTGCCCGAAATCGTCAGCGCACTGGCTGCGATTGGTGGGCTTGAAACGGCTTGAAGGAGAGCAGTCGCCGCTGCTCGGCGCGGCGACTGTCATTTCTAATTCGGAGTGGGGTGCCAACTGGATGTTGGCCGGGGCAATCAGGCCCCGACATTCACAACCATCTTGCCGAAATTCTCACCGCGCAGCAGCTGGTTCAGTGCCTCGGGCGCGGCCTCTAGCCCCTCGACCATGTGCTCGCGATATTTGACCGATCCGTCCTGAATCCAGCCGGTCATATCCCGGACGAACTCCTTGTAGAGCGAGGCTGGGAAGCTGTCGAAGATGATGAAGCCCTGAGCCTTCACTTTCATCCGCAGCAGCGTGCCCATGATCGCAGGCCCCATATCCGGGCCATCCGGCAAGCCGGGCAGGTTGTACCACGAGACCACGCCGCAGATCGGGATGCGCGCAAAAGCGTTCAGCAGGGGCAGTACGCCATATAGAACCTTGCCGCCGACATTTTCGAAGTAGACATCAATCCCATCCGGGCAGGCGGCCCGTAACTGATCAGCAAAGTCGGCGGTTTTGTGGTCGACACAGGCGTCGAAGCCCAGATTTTCCACCACATGCGCGCATTTCTCGGCCCCGCCCGCAACACCGACGACCCGGCACCCTTTGATTTTGGCAATCTGCCCGACGGTTGCGCCGACCGGGCCGGAAGCGGCGGCAACGACTACGGTTTCTCCGGGTTTGGGCTCGCCGATCTGTAGCAACCCGGCATAAGCGGTGTAGCCGGGCATACCCAGAATACCCAATGCCCAGGACGGGTTTTGCGGCGCTTTGCCCATGTTTATGACCTCGGTTCCGTCCGAGATCGCGTAGTCCTGCCAACCGCTGCCAGACAGTACGTAGTCGCCCACCTCGAAACCGTCGAGGTTCGAGGTCACAACCTCTCCCACAACTTGTCCGGTCATAACCCCACCAATCGCCACAGGCTCGGCATAGGATTTTGCGTCATTCATCCGCCCGCGCATATACGGGTCCAGTGACAAGTAGCAGGTGCGGACCAGCATCTCGCCCGCGCCCGGAGTGGGGATTTCCGTACTCGCCAGCCGCAGCGTATTGCCATCGGGTTCCCCCTTGGGGCGTTCGTTCAGAACGATGCGGCGGTTTGTGTCTGCGGTCTGGGGCATGGTCTTGTCTCTCTGCTGAGTCTGGTTTGTCGCGTCGGCGCGTCACAAGCGTCGGGTCGTCGGTTTTTGTCACACCGTTCTGTATTTCAGGCGGCGCGTCAATCTTTTCACACCTTTCGTGCCGCAGGGTTTGCTCAGCAAAACAGCAGGGTTGAAGTTTGCCGCAGGCTCTACGTTTGCCGGCACGTTTTCCGTTTGACTGCGCCGCAAAACAATTTAAGCCTTCGCAAAGAGATAGCCCCCAATCCAGACCTTCGCATGCCATCTAGCTTAGAAATACCAGCGACGTTGGGCCGCCGACCCGGGCATCCCTACAGGAAGGCCTATGATTGGTGGCCGCCCCCATCCCAGCGCTGAGATTGAACCCGAATTTCAACTCAACGCGAAAGACTAACATGACAACTCAAACTCTCTCGAAACCGGTTCAGGTTGAACTGGCCGAAACACATGTGCGTATCACCTGGCCCGACCATATGACCGGGGATTTCCCGTTCATCTGGCTGCGCGAAAACGACCCCGCTGGGTTCCACCCACAGACGCAGGAGCGCCTGACCGACCTCACCGCCATTGCGCTGGATATCAAACCCGCGCAGGCATTCCAGTCCGACAACAGCCTGCATGTTGTTTGGGCCAAAGATCAGGCGCCCACCGTTTTTGATCTGGACTGGCTACGCGATCGCCGTCCGGGCCAGCCGGCTTTTGATCCGGCCGATACCGGTATTGTCACATGGCGGGCTGAACTTTCGCCCGCCGGTGTCCCGCGTGCGAACGCCGATGGAGTGCTGACACAGGACAGTGCTTTGAAGGACTGGCTGATCGCCGCGCGTCAATACGGGTTGAGCATCGTGGACCATCTGGCCGACAGCACCGAGGCTGGCATGGATGTCGCGCGCCGGATCGGCTTTTTGCGCGAGACCAATTTTGGACTGACTTTCGAGGTCAAATCCAAACCCAACCCAAACAACCTCGCCTATACGCCGGTTGCGCTGCCGCTACACACCGACCTGACCAATCAGGAACTGCCTCCGGGGTTCCAGTTCCTGCACTGTCTCGCCAATGAGGCAGAGGGCGGTGAGTCGTTGTTCTGCGACGGCTATGCGGTGGCAGAGGACCTGAAATTGGAGGATCCCGATGCCTTTGACGCCCTGTGCGACATCTCGATCCCGTTCCGGTTCCATGATGGAGAAACGGACATCCGCTCGCGTAAACGGGTCATCACCTGCGATGAAAACGGCGACGTGATCGAGATCTGCTTCAACGCGCATCTGGCGGATTTCCTTGATATCGAGCCCGCTCTGATGCCGCGCTACTACCGCGCCTATCAGAAGTTCATGGCGATGACGCGCGACCCCAAATACCTGCTTCAGCTCAAGCTGAAGGGGGGAGAAATGGTGGTCTTTGACAACCGTCGTGTACTGCATGGGCGGTCGTCCTTCGATCCCAATACAGGCCACCGTCACCTGCACGGCTGCTATGTGGACCGTGGTGAATTCGAAAGTCGCTTACGCGTTCTGTCGCGTTAAGCGACTGACATAAAAGCAGCGCCGTCTTGGGGCGGCGCTGTCCCTCTACACCCTGTTGCGGAAGGCCGAGGGGGTCTGCCCGAACTCGGCCTTGAAAGCACGGGTCATCGCGCTGGCGTTCTCGTAGCCCGACCGGCTGGCGATCTCGGCGATGGATTGCTCGGTCTCTTCAGTCAACCTGCGCGCAAGGTTCAGACGCAACCGACGATAGAGCGCTTGCGGTGTAGTTTTCAGGTCCGCCTGAACGCGCGTTTCCAGCCGTTTCTGAGTGCAGCCCGCTTTGCGCGCGACCTGCGTGATCGACAGCGGCGTTTCAAGGTTCGCCTGCATGATAGCCAGGGCGCGATTCACCAGAGTGTCTTCGGTTTGCATCGGTAGGGCATAGTGGTCGCTTCGGCCACGGCTCATAAACAGATGGGCGACCTCCATTGACAACAGCGGGCCGTGATCCTTGCGGACAAGCGCAAGCGCTAGATCAAACGCCGCCATCGCCCCGGAACAGGTCAGACGGGCGCCATCAACGACGTAGCGCTCTTGCACGACGTCCACAGCGGGAAAGGCTTCTTCAAATCTGGAAAGCTCGTCCCAGTGAATGGTCGCCTGGTGTCCATCCAATAACCCGGCCCGCGCCATCAACCAACTACCTGTGTCAAGCCCCGCCACCTGTGCGTGCCTTTTTGCAGCCGCCAACAAGGCGCGCAGGGTTTTGGGCTTGCCCAATTGCAAGAACCCGTAGGAGGGCATCACGACCAGAACATCCCCTCGCTGGTCGGTCAGGGCGACATCCGGCGTCACCGCAAGCCCGCTGGAGCTTTGAACGGATTCTCCGTCAACAGAGCAGAACCGCCACTCATACAAAGACTGCCGGGACAGAGTGTTGGCCGCCCGCAGAGGCTCGACCATGTTGGCGAGGCAGTGGTTCGAGAACCCATCGAACAGCAGAATGTTAAATCTGTGACTCAAAATTTTACCAACTCTGCACGACAAGAGGCGAAAACTGCATGCCGCGACCATGGGGAATCTCGTTTCCTGCGTCAATCACCCACCCAAGGATATCGCGCCATGCAGTTTGGTCTCACCGAAGAACAGGACATGATCGTCTCGACAGTCCGCAGCTTTGTCGAAAACGAAATCTACCCACATGAGGCCGAGGTCGAACGCACCGGTCACGTGCCGCATGAGCTGGGCGATGAGATCAAACAGAAATGCACCGACTTGGGCTTTTATGCCTGCAACTTCCCAGAAGAGGTCGGCGGCGCAGGCCTTTCGCATCTCGATTTTACGCTGGTCGAGCGCGAGCTGGGTCGTGGCTCGATGGCTCTGACTCATTTCTTTGGCCGCCCGCAAAACATCCTTATGGCCTGCAACGAAGAACAGCGCGAACGCTATTTGCTGCCTGCTGTGCGTGGCGAAAGGATGGATGCGCTGGCGATGACCGAACCGGATGCGGGCTCGGACGTGCGCGGGATGAAATGTCAGGCTGTAAAGGATGGTGGCGATTGGGTCATCAACGGTTCCAAACACTTTATTTCGGGCGCGGAACACGCGGATTTCTTCATCGTCTTCATTGCGACCGGTGTGGATGAAACACCAAAAGGGCCAAAAAAGCGGATCACAACCTTCTTGGTGGATCGCGGAACGCCCGGGTTTGAGGTGCGCGAGGGGTATAACTCGGTCAGCCACAAGGGCTACAAGAACTACATCCTCTATTTCGACAATTGCCGCCTGCCGGGCGCTCAGGTTTTGGGCGAGGTCGATGGTGGTTTCGCTGTCATGAACGAGTGGCTCTATGCGACCCGCCTGACGGTTGCGGCCTTCTCGGTCGGGCGAGCGCGGCGCTGTTTCGACTATGCGCTGAGCTATGCTGCAGAGCGCAAGCAGTTCGGCCAGCCCATTGGCAAATTCCAGGGCATTGGTTTCCAGATCGCCGATATGATCACCGAGATTGATGCCGCAGACTGGCTGACCCTGTCGGCTGCCTGGCGCTTGGACGAAAACCTGCCTTCGAACCGCGAAATCGCCTCGGCCAAGCTCTACGCCTCTGAAATGCTGGCGCGTGTCACCGACGCGACGTTGCAAATCTATGGCGGTATGGGTCTGATGGACGACTTCCCCATCGAACGCTTCTGGCGCGACGCGCGGGTAGAGCGGATCTGGGATGGCACCAGCGAAATCCAACGCCACATCATCAGCCGTGATCTTCTGCGTCCATTGGGCGCCTGACGATGACCAAAGACCTCACCCGGCTTTTGCGCCCGAACTCCATCGCCGTGATCGGCGGTGGTGCTTGGTGTCAGCAGGTCATTCTGCAATCTGAACGCATGGGCTATGCGGGTCAGATCTGGCCTGTTCATCCCAAAGCGACCGAGATTGCTGGCCATACGGCCTATGCCAGTCTCGAAGATCTGCCTGCTCCGCCAGATGCCGTTTTCATCGGCATCAACCGCCATGCCACGATTGAGGCGGTGCGAACCCTTTCTGCCACCGGCGCAGGCGGTGCAGTGTGTTTTGCGTCAGGTTATTCCGAGGCCGTGGCCGAAGATGACACAGGCGGCGATCTGCAGGCGCAACTGGTGGCAGCTGCGGGCGACATGCCCATTCTGGGACCCAATTGCTATGGTTTCATCAACGCGTTGGACGGGGCCTTGCTATGGCCCGACCAACACGGGGCCAAGCCGGTCGACTCTGGCGTTGCGATCCTGACGCAAAGCTCGAACATCTCGATCAACCTGACCATGCAGAAACGCGCGCTGCCCATCGCCTATATGGTGACCTGCGGGAACATGGCGCAGACCAGCCAGGCGCAGATTGCCTCGGCCTTGCTGGACGATCCGCGTGTGACTGCCGTTGGCTTGCATATCGAAGGTTTCAAGGACATCCGCGAATGGGAAGCGTTGGCCCAGAAGGCCCACCCCAAAGGTATCCCTCTTGTGGCGCTCAAGGTCGGCGCGTCTGAACAGGCTCAGGCCGCAACGGTGTCGCATACCGCCTCTCTGGCCGGAAGCGACGCGGGTGCGCAGGCCCTGTTGGAGCGTCTCGGCATTCCACGCCTATCGGCCTTGCCCGATTTTCTGGAAACATTGAAGCTGCTGCATTGCTATGGCCCGCTTTCGGGCAGCAACATAGCCTCGATCAGTTGTTCCGGAGGGGAGGCCAGCCTGATCGCGGACATGGCCGTTGGAACCGGGTTGTCCTTCCCGCGCCTAAGCAACGGTCAAAAAACCCACCTGCGAGAGGCACTCGGACCGATGGTGGCACTAAATAACCCGCTGGACTACCACACTTATATCTGGCGCGATGAAGCAGCGATGGCGAAGGCCTGGGCTGGGATGACGGGCGACGACATAGACCTGACGTTCTCGATTCTCGATTATCCAACCACGGATGCGAGCGACTGGGCCTACGCCTCACGCGCGGCGATGAAAGTGCGCGCGGAAACTGGCGCCCGATTTGCCGTTGCCGCGACATTGCCGGAATTGCTGCCCGAAGATGTGGCGCAAGAGCTTATGGACGGCGGCGTGGTGCCCTTCATGGGCCTGCGCGAAGCCCTTGCTGCAACCGAAGCGGCAGGTCAGGTCACAGCCCCCTCGGACACACCGGTCACACTGCCCGGAACGGCTGAGGCCAAAAGGACTCTCACCGAAGGCGAGTCCAAACGCGTTCTGGCTGAGTGTGGAATGCGCATCCCGCAGAACCGCACAGCCGCAGGTGCCGACCAGGCGCGCGCTGCCGCTCAGGACATGGACGCGCCCTTTGCGGTCAAGGGCGTGGGGCTGGCGCATAAGTCAGAACACGCGGCCGTGCGATTGGGTGTTCTTGCGGAAGACGTGGCCGACGTCGCCGCGGACATCGGCACCCCTGAAATTCTGATCGAAGAGATGATCACCGGAACAGTGGCCGAGCTTCTTGTGGGCGTGGTGCGCGATCCAGCGCATGGGTTTGTCCTGACTCTGGGCGCAGGCGGTGTGCTGACCGAAGTGCTGCGCGATACTGCCTCCCTGCTGGTGCCCAGTTCTGCTGATGACATCCGCAACGCCTTGGGTAAATTGAAGATTGCACCGCTTCTGACGGGCTATCGCGGCCAACCAGCGGCTGATATGGATGCCATCGTGGCCGCTGTTGAGGCCGTTCAGGCCTATGTCATGCAAAACGCCGACACGCTTGGCGAGGTCGAAATTAACCCGCTCCTCTGCGCGCCCGACAAGGCGGTGGCCGTGGATGCCCTCATCAGAAAGGCATGAGATATGGACCCGATCAAAACCCGCCGTGATGGCGCGATTCTTGAGGTCACATTGGACCGGCCCAAAGCCAATGCCATTGATCTGGCGACCAGCCGCATCATGGGCGACGTCTTTGCCGAGTTCCGCGACGACCCGGACCTGCGCGTTGCGATCCTGACAGGTGCGGGAGAGAAGTTCTTTTGCCCCGGATGGGACTTGAAAGCCGCAGCCGATGGCGATGCGGTCGACGGGGACTATGGCGTTGGCGGCTTTGGTGGCTTGCAGGAATTGCGCGACATGAACAAACCCGTCATCGCAGCTGTAAACGGCATTGCCTGCGGGGGAGGGCTGGAGCTTGCGCTGTCCGCCGACATGATCCTCGCCGCAGACCATGCGAGTTTTGCCCTGCCGGAAATCCGCTCGGGCACCGTGGCGGATGCGGCCAGCGTCAAACTGCCCAAGCGCATCCCGTATCACATCGCGATGGAGCTGCTGCTCACGGGCCGCTGGTTCGACGCGGAAGAGGCCAACCGCTGGGGTTTGGTGAATGAGATCGTGGCCGCGGATCAACTGATGGACCGCGCGTGGGAACTGGCCCGCCTGTTGGCCTCGGGCCCGCCGCTGGTTTATGCTGCGATCAAAGAGGTCGTGCGCGATGCCGAAGACAGCAAGTTTCAGGACGCCATGAACCGTATTACCAAGCGACAGCTGCGCACCGTCGACACTCTCTATGCCAGTGAGGACCAGCTGGAAGGCGCGCGTGCGTTTGCGGAAAAGCGTGATCCTGTCTGGAAAGGCAAGTAAGCAAATCTGGGGGTCTGACTCCTTTCAGCGGCTCCGTCTTTGATGGGGCCGCAACACCCAAGTAGCTGCGCCCAACGGTTGCTTGGGAGGCCTGCTAACGGATTGCATGCTCGTGTCATATTGAATTAGGACACGCCTGCCCCACGGGGCGTCAGCAACTCAAACCTGCGCCACAACCCGAACGCAGCCAAACCGAAATCCATGCCACGC
The DNA here is from genome assembly GCF_049800715.1 of Ruegeria profundi. GTDB lineage: Bacteria > Pseudomonadota > Alphaproteobacteria > Rhodobacterales > Rhodobacteraceae > Ruegeria > Ruegeria profundi_A. The sequence goes on along the minus strand of NZ_JBNAFO010000007.1, from coordinate 145,075 downwards.
AATCCGTGAATTGTTCAGCGCGCGACAGAAACTGTTGCCTGAATCTGGCTGCATGTGAACAATTAGACTTGACTATGTGTCATTTATTTTTCCTAACTAACCAGTCAATCAAAAAAACAGGGAGGCTCCAGTGAAAGCCCTAACAACCATTTCAACCCTTGCCATTCTGGCATCTGCCGGGGCGGCATTGGCCAATTGCGACGAGGTCGTATTCTCGGATGTCGGTTGGACCGATATCACGGCGACCACTGCCGCAACGACAACGATTCTTGACGCTCTGGGCTATGATACCGAGATCAAGATCCTTTCCGTTCCAGTGACTTACACTTCGATGGCTGAAGGCGATATCGACGTGTTCCTGGGCAACTGGATGCCGACCATGGAAGGGGATATCGCGCCGTATCGCGAGGCGGGAACGGTTGAAACAGTGCGCGCGAACCTGGAAGGCGCCAAGTACACGCTGGCCGTCAACGCTGCAGCCGCCGAGCTGGGCATCAAGGATTTCGCCGATATTTCAACACACTCCGATGCTCTGGACGGCAAAATCTTCGGAATCGAGCCGGGCAATGACGGCAACCGCCTGATTCAATCCATGATCGACGGCGATTCTTTTGGTCTCTCTGGTTTCGAGGTCGCTGAAAGCTCCGAGCAAGGCATGCTGGCGCAGGTGGATCGCGCCTCGCGCAAGGGCGATCCGATCGTGTTCCTGGGCTGGGAACCGCACCCGATGAACGCCAATTTCGAAATGTCCTACCTGACCGGTGGCGATGAGTTCTTTGGCCCCAACTTCGGCGGTGCGACCGTGTTCACCAACACCCGCAAAGGCTATGCCGAGGAATGCCCGAATGTTGGCGCGCTGCTGAACAACCTGGAATTCTCGCTGGCGATGGAAAACGAGATCATGGCCGCGATCCTGGACGGTGGCGAAGACCCGGCAGATGCAGCCAGCGCATGGCTGAAAGCCAACCCGGATGCCTATACCCCATGGCTGGACGGTGTCACGACCCGCGACGGTGGTGGCGCAGTCGCCGCAGTAAGCGAAGCACTGGGTCAATAATCTTTAACGCCCTTCGCCGCATGTCTGTGGCGGAGGGCTTTTTGTGGCCTGATCTCAGGCCCGGAATACTCTGAAAGGCAGACAGATGGATTGGCTGACCGACAACAAGATACCCGTCGGCAAGACGGCCCGAGCGGTTTTTGAATGGCTCCAAGAGATAGGGGAGCCATTTTTCGATTGGTTGTCCTGGGTTCTAGAGGCGCTGATTGATGGCATATTGTGGGTGTTGCAAACGCCGCATCCTTTGATCGTTGTGGGCGTCTTCGTGGGCATCACGTGGCTGTTGCAGCGCAATTGGAAGGTTTGCCTGTTTGTGGCGCTGGGGTTTCTGTTCATTCTCAATCAGGGATATTGGGAAGAAACGACGGAAAGCCTGACTCTGGTTCTATCCTCCTGTCTGGTCTGTATGGCGATTGGCGTGCCTATTGGCATCGCGGCGGCGCATAGGCCCAAGCTTTACGTGGCGATGCGGCCGGTGCTGGACCTGATGCAAACCCTGCCGACCTTCGTCTACCTGATCCCCGCGATCGTATTCTTTGGTATCGGCATGGTGCCGGGCCTGATCGCAACCGTGATCTTCGTGTTGCCCGCTCCGATCCGCCTGACCCATCTGGGTGTGTCCTCGACTCCGACCCCGCTACTTGAAGCGGCCGAGGCCTTTGGCGCGACCAAATCCCAGACCCTGTGGAAGGTCGAACTGCCTTACGCGCTGCCGCAGATAATGACAGGGCTGAACCAGACCATCATGCTGTCGCTGTCGATGGTTGTGATCGCCGCTCTGGTTGGCGCTGACGGCTTGGGTGTGCCGGTTGTGCGGGCGCTCAATCAGGTGAACACGGCCCTTGGTTTCGAATCCGGCTTTGTCATCGTTGTTGTGGCGATCATCCTCGATCGCGTCCTCAGAGTGGAGCATTGATCCATGACCGCAGTTGAGTTTGACAATGTTTCCATCGCGTTCGGCAACGATCCTAAAAGTGCGTTGCCCTTCATGGACGAAGGCAAAGACCGCGCAACGGTGAAAGAAGCCTGTGGGCAGGTGCTGGGCGTCCACAATTGCTCGCTGACTGTGCATGAGGGCGAAACGCTGGTGCTGATGGGCCTGTCCGGTTCGGGCAAATCCACGTTGCTGCGGGCGGTGAACGGGTTGAACCCGGTGATCCGCGGCGCGGTGCGGGTCTCGGACGGATCGGAGATGGTGGATGTCACCAACGCCGACGCTCGCACCCTACGCCGGATGCGGCAGAACCATATTGCGATGGTGTTCCAGCAATTCGGACTGCTGCCGTGGCGCACGGTTCGTGAAAACGTTTGGCTGGGGCTGGAGCTGTCGGGCATGTCCCGCACCGAGAGGTTGCAGCGCACCGATGAACAGCTCGCTCTGGTCGGTCTGTCCGACTGGGCCGACCGTAAGGTCGGAGAGCTGTCGGGCGGTATGCAACAACGCGTCGGTCTCGCCCGTGCCTTTTCCACTCAGGCGCCGATCCTGTTGATGGATGAGCCGTTCTCGGCCCTCGATCCGCTGATCCGGACCAAGCTGCAGGATGAGCTGCTGCGCCTTCAGGAAAAGCTGAAACGCACGATCATCTTTGTGTCCCATGACCTTGATGAGGCCTTCAAGATCGGCAATCGCATCGCCATCATGGAGGGCGGTCGCATCGTGCAATGTGGCACCCCGTCCGAGATCTACTCGAAGCCTCAGGACGAATACGTGGCCGACTTTGTTGCGCATATGAACCCTCTGGGCGTTTTGCGCGCGCGGGATGTGATGGAGCCTGCAACCGGTACGCCGGACCGCTCTATCGACGCGGATACGGATATCCGCGACGTCATTCAGGGCTTTGACCAGAACAACGCACCGGTTGGCGTGATCGAGGACGGGGCGATCATCGGTCAGGTCACAAAAGACCGTGTGTTGAACAAGCTGGTTGATCCGATGGGGCAGTAACCCTAGGACCTTAAACATAGGGCGGTCCGGCATTACGACGCCGGACCGTTCGTTCTCAATTGTTTTCGTGCCATCCCATTCGAAACCTCCTAACCTGCCTCGAGAGGTGTTGAGTTAGGAGCAGGCCGTGACAGATACCTTCCAGAGAGTTGCTGATTTCACCCTTAGTATAACACCCGAGGATATCCCCGATGCGACGCTGAACGCCGCCGCGTTGATGTTGCTCGACACGCTGGGCATTACGATTGCTTCGGGTCCTATGGCGGCGGGGTCAATCGCCCGAGAAACGGCTTTTGCGCTCTATGGGGCAGGTGATCCGGCGCTCAGCGCGCGGATGTTGTTTGATGGCCGCTGGGTCAGTGCCGCCGGTTGCGCCTATGCCGCTGCTACGCAGACTGACAATCTGGATGGGCATGACGGCTACAACCCGACAAAAGGGCATATCGGTGTCGCTGTCGTGCCGGCGCTATGCGCGCTGGCGGAAACGGTTCCGGATTTCTCGGGCCCCGAAGCTCTGACCGCTGTCACCATCGGATATGAGGTCGCCGGGCGCGCGGGGATATCTTTGCATGATACGGTCAGCGACTATCACACGTCAGGGGCATGGAACGCCTTGGGTGTCGTCGCCGTCGCGGCTCGGATGCGTGGGTTGGGCGTAGACCATTTGCGGCAGGCCATGGGCATCGCCGAATATCACGGGCCACGCAGCCAGATGATGCGCGAGATCGCCAACCCCACAATGCTGCATGACGGATCGGGCTGGGGGGCTTTGGTCGGTGTGTCTTCGGCGGTTTTGGCCGAGAAAGGCTTTACCGGCGCGCCCGCAATCACAATTGAAGCCGAAGAGGTCACGAGCCACTGGCAGGACCTTGGCCAGTTTTGGCAGATGCAGCATCAATATGTGAAACCCTACCCGATCTGCCGTTGGGCGCACGCCGCGATCGACGCTGTCCGGCAGCTCATGCGTGAACATGATCTGGGCCATGAAGACATCGCCTCGGTCCAGGTCAATACGTTCCGCGAGAGCGCCTGTTTGTTTCAGGGCATGCCCGACGACACCTCAAAGGCGCAGTATTCGCTGCCATTCGCGGTGGCGGTGATGATGGCCTATGGGCGGATCGGGGTCGAGCATATCTCGGGTGCGGGTTTGTCTGATCCTTTGGTGGCGTCTTTGTTGGAACGTATTTCCGTTGCCGAAGACGAGCGCCATTCGGCTCGGTTCCCCGAGTGCCGTATCGCCGATGTCACGATCCGCTTGCACGACGGGCGAGTGCTGGAAACTGGCGATGTCCATGCGCGCGGCGGCCCCGAGGCTCCTATGGATCAGGCCGAAGTGGTCGCGAAATTCATGGAGTTTGCAACGCCTTCGCTCGGCGAAACAAGGGCCTCCGCCATACGCGACGCCATTCTGGGGCTGAGAGATCCAGTATCGGCGTTCTCGGATCTTGGCGCGTTGATCTATGACGCTCCTTCCGGGTCCTAGCCCCTCAAATACAGTCGAACAGCCGCCCCGGTAACCCCTTATGCGGTGGTAGCCCGAGTTCGCGCAGCAAGCAGAACATCATCGCCTGGTTGGACGTTACAACGGGTTTGTCTAGCGCGGTTTCAATCCGTTCGATGGCCTCAACGGACCGCATATCGGTGCAACTCAGAACAATCGCCTCGGCCTGTTGGTGGTCGGCCTGGCAGGCGAGGTCAAAGACTTCGTCCGGGGTCAATTCTCCCTGACCGTAATTGCCCAATTCCCGGCCGACATCGGCGCATTTGACCGTTTCGATCCCGTTTTGGGCCATGAACGCGATGGCCTGCGTATTGATCTCGCCCAGATAGGGCGACGAAAAGCCGACTTTGCGGGCCCCCAACGCCTGAATGCCCGCGATCAGAGCACTGGCCGCTGTGACTGATTTGGCATTGGCACCGGATTTGATCTGCTCGGCCAACTCTGCGTCGAAAGATGGGCCGTGGGTCAGCGTGGCCGAGGTGCAGCCGTACAGAACGATGTCGGGCCGCACGCCGGAGATCATCCGCAAATCATGGCTGATATCCGACGCGCCCAAACCGGCCATCTGATCCGAGCCGGGGATTTCGTCCACGTCATACCCACCCATGCGCTGAAAATGCAGCGTGGTGTTGGGCGGGCGCATCAACGCAAGATCCGGCTCTAGATTTGTGTTGGTGAAAGGCACCAGAACGCCGATCTTGGCGGCGGTTCGGGTCTCGGTCATGTTAGCACTCCTTCCAACACGTCGCGGGCGCGGTTCATGACGCCCGGTGCGCAAATCGTGGCGCGCAAGCAATCGCCAAGGCCATAGCCACCCATCCCGCGCATCAAGAGGTTCTCGGCGCGCAAGGCAGCATCGGCCCGCTGCGCCTGATCGATTGACGAAAAACGCAGCAAGACGAAATTTGTGTGGCTTTGCGGAACGGTTAACCCCAGAGCGCGGCAATCTTCGATGAACGCTTCGCGGATGTGGGCCGTTTTTGCCACAACCTCTCGCATATGCGTCTGATCACGCATCGCCGCGGCAGCTGCAGCCTGCGAGGGGATCGAGACATTGTTTGGGTTCAACAGCTTGCGCAGTTCTGCTCCAATCCCAGGGGGAGCATAGGCCCACCCGACCCGAGCGCCTGCCAGCCCATAGGCTTTGGAAAACGTCCGGGTGATGACCGTATCGCCGCGTTGAATCATAGCGAATATCTCTGCCGGATCATGTTCGGCATCCGAGAATTCGGCGTAGGCTTGATCGACGACCAGCAGAACGTTCTTGGGAAGGCTGGTCCGCAGGCGCACGATCTCAGCGTTCGGGATGACCGTTCCGGTCGGATTGCCGGGATTGCAGAGGAAGACGATGCGGGTTTTTGGGGTGACTGCGCTCAGAACATCATCCACCGAAACAGTCAAGTCGACCTCACGCGCCTTGACATAGTCCGCCTGCACCTGCACGGCTGCCGAGGCGACAAAGGCGTAGCCGTAGTCTGTACCCAGCACGCGGTCCCCTTGCCCGGCATAGGCGCGGATTAGGCAACCGATCAGCTCCATCGATCCCGCGCCGCAAAAGATGTTGCTCTGGTCCAGCCCATGCACTTCGGCTATCGCTAAACGCAGGTCCGGCCATTCCGGATCAGGATAGAGTGGCATGTCGGCCATCGCGGCCTGTCCGGCGGCAATGGCGGTAGGGCTGGCGGGAAAAGCGCTTTCGTTCTGGGCCAGTGAAATTGTCTGAGGACCGCCAAGATCGGCCAGCGCATAGGCGGCCAGGGCACCAACATGAGGGACGGGCCGGATCATGAGCCATCTCCGTATGCTTTGGCCCCTTCGGCGCTGAGCAGACCGCGCTTGAGATCCAGTGCCAGCGCCTCCGGGTGCCTATCTGTCGGATCGCCGAAGCCTCCTCCTCCGGGGGTTTCAAAGATAAGGTAATCGCCGTCTTCCACCCTCAGCTCGCCCTTGCCGGGGATGTCAGCGTCGCCGTCGCGGAACCGGATGCGCCCGGGTGCTCCGGGTTGGCCACCCATCCGACCAAGCGCGGGGAATTTCAGCCGCTCGACCGAGAGGAAGACGATGAAGGGCGCGCCGTTGGCCGAGGTCATCTCGATCCGTTGCCCCAACCCGCCGCGGTACTTGCCCGAACCCCCCGAGTCCGGCCGAAGCTCGCGCCGCCAGATCGTGACGGGGGCGACGCTTTCGGTGATCTCCACCTGGCTGCCGAACACGCCCGAAGGGTAGGCCGTTGCCGACAACCCATCCGCGTGAGGCCGCGCGCCCGTGCCGCCGTTATGCACGGGCTCAACCGCGAACTCGCGGCCTCCGTCACGGGCGACCTCGGGCGCGTGGCGCATGGGCAGGTCGAACATGCAGGATGCGCCCTCTGCCGGGACCTGATCGGGCAGGGCCTGATGCAGGCAGCCCAGAACCAAATCAGGGGTCACCTGACCCAGCGTGTGCCGCATGGCCACCGGCACCGGCCGCTGCGCGTTCAGGATACAGCCTTTGGGGCCATCGACGGTGAACGGCTCCAGAGAGCCTGCATTGTTGGGAATGTCCGACCCGACTATGCAGCGCAGGGCAAAAACGGTATAGGCAGTGGCGTAGTTCAGCGGCACGTTGATGCCCTTGCGCGAACAGCCGGAGGTGCCAGTGAAATCCACATGCATCCCGTCGGCGGTGACGGTCAGGGTGGCGTGCAGTTCCAGTTCATTCTCATAGCCGTCCATCTTCAGGACGTTCTTATAGACGCCAGTAGGCACCTCGGCGATGGCGGCCAGAGTGCCCCGGCGTGAGGTTTCGATGATGTAGGCCCCCAGTGCGTCCAGATCGTCGATGCCGAATTCCTCCATCATCGACACCAGCCGGTTCACCCCAGCCTCACAGCAGGCGATCAAGGCGTAGATATCGCCCTCATTCGCCACCGGTTCACGACTGTTGGCGCGGATGATGTCCAGTAGAAGGGCGTTCGGCGTGCCTTCCTCGACCAATTTGCAGGGCGGGATCAGCAGGCCCTCGTCGTATATGTCCGAACCCTCAGGCCCCATGCCCAGCCCGCCTAGGTCAACCAGATGCGAGGTGCAGGAAGTGAAGCCGACGACCTTGCCATCCTTGAACGCGGGCATCATCAAAAGGAAGTCGTTCAAATGACCCGAGGCGAGCCATGGATCGTTCGTCATATAGATGTCGCCGGGTTTCATTGTCTGAACAGGGAAGGCGGAGCGTAGGTGCTGAACGGCTTCGGCCATGGTGTTGATATGGCCCGGTGTACCGGTCACGGCTTGTGCCAGCATCCGGCCATTCACGTCGAAAATCCCGGCAGAAATGTCGCCGCATTCGCGTACAATCGGGCTGAAGGCAGCGCGGATCAGGGTTTGGCCCTGTTCTTCGACAACAGCCAGCAGCCGGTTCCACATCACTTGTAGTCGGGCAGGGGTCATTGCGTGCCTCCTTTCTGGTCGCGGATCAGGACGAGGTTTCCGATGGCGTCCACATGGGCCGAGAAATCGGCTGAGACGAGTGTTGTCGTCTGTGGTTCATGGATCAGCGCGGGGCCGCAGATGCGGTCGCCGGGGTTGAGATTGGTGCGGGCCACAAAACCAGCCTGTTTCGTCTGCCCGTCTACATCACAAATGATTGGTCGGGTTTCTGAAGGCGTCATCGTGGTCACCGCCGGGGTGGAAAGCATTTCGGGAACGGCAGCGTCCGGGGTCGCGACCTGTACGGCCCAGTTCAAAATCTCGATCTGCATGCCCGGCACGGGGCGTGAGAACTGCTTGCGGTACTCCGTTTCAAACGCCTCGGTCAGCGGGGCGAGGTCTTCGGCGGTAAGTGTGCGGTCAGGCAGCGAAATCTCAATCTCGTGCCCCTGACCGCTATAGCGCATAAAGGCCGAGCGTCGGATTTCGGTCGGTGCATCTCCGGCACCTTGGGCAACGACGGCGCTGGCCTCGGCGATCATATCGTCAAAAAGGCCGTTGATCGCCGTGAAATCCAATTTACCCAGCAGGGAATAGTACGAGCGCACGATCTCAAATGACACGGGCGCAAACAGGAAACCCACCGCCGAGCCAACACCGGGATTTGGAGGCACCACGATGCGGCTGACACCCGCAGATCGGGCCACGCGGCTGGCATGGAGCGGGCCGTTGCCGCCAAAAGCGATCATGGTACGCGGCCCGAGGTCTTTGCCCGACTCCACCGCATGCATCCGCCCGGCGCTGGCCATGCTTTCATCCACGATGCGGCTGACCCCATCAGCGGCCCCTGTCGCGTCGGTTTCAAGTGCCGTGCCGATCACGCGTTGCAGCGTGTCGTTTGACGCCTTGGGGTCGATCTTGATGAACCCTTCGGCAAATGTGTCGGGCACGATGTAGCCCAGAGTGATGTCGCTGTCGGTTACAGTCGGCTCGGTCCCGCCGCGCCCGAAAGCCACCGGGCCGGGTTCCGAGCCTGCTGATTTTGGCCCCACCGTCAGACGGCCCAGCCGGTCCACCCCCGCAATGGAACCTCCGCCTGCGCCGATCTCGATCATCTCGATCACGGGGATACGCACCGGCATGCCCGAGCCCTTGATGAACCGCGCCGCCCGCGCGATTTCGAACTGGCGCGAGGTTTGGGGTCGGGCGTTGTCGATCAGGCAGAGCTTGGCAGTCGTGCCACCCATGTCGAAGGACAAAACCTGATCCAACCCGGCCCGAGCGGCGATGTGCGCGGCGAGAATAGCCCCTCCGGCAGGGCCACTTTCGACCAGCCGGATCGGGAAACGCATGGCCGTCTGCACGGTACACATCCCGCCACCTGCGGTCATCATCAGGATTGGGCAGGTGACCCCTTCGGCTTCGAACTTTTTGACGAAGCGGGTCAGATATGTCTCCATCAGGGGTTGGATATAAGCGTTGGCAACCGTGGTGCAGAGCCGGTCAAACTCGCGCGCCTCGGGGCTGACATCGGATGAGATCGACACGGTCAGATCGGGGCGACGTTTGGCGAGGGCATCGCGCAACCGACGTTCATGCGTGGGGTTCGCGTAAGTATGCATGAGGCAAATCGCAACCGCATCCGCCCCGCTGGCGTCGATTTCAGCCAGAAGCGCGTCAATAGCGCCTTCTTCCAGTTCGATCAGAACCTCACCGGTCGCGGACGTTCGCTCGCGAACGGTCAGAGAGCGTTCACGCGGGACAAGAAGATCGGGCTTTTCTAGGTTGATATCGTATTGCGCATAGCGCCGTTCGTAGGCGATTTCGAGGATATCGCGGAAGCCTTCAGTCGCGACGGTTGCCACGGTGGCCCCGCGCCGCTCGATCAGAGCGTTCGTGGCCAGTGTGGTGCCGTGGATGAAGCCGGTCACCTCGGCCAGGGACCGTCCCGTGCTTTGCATTACGCGAAGCGCCCCTTCCATTGCGCCTTCGGCCGGATTTTGGTGCGTGGTCAGGGTTTTGGTCGAAGCTAGTATCGTCTCATTGCCTGAAACGAGGACGGTATCGGTAAACGTGCCGCCAATATCTATGGCGAGGCGCAGAGCAGTTGTCATGGAGGGGTCCGTTGTCGTCTGTAACAGTTTGGGCATAGCGCCCGTTCGGCCTGTTACCGACGCGTTGCCACCAGGTTACAGCCGGTCGCCCGGCGATCCATACGAGTCGGGGTGCACTGACAAGTCATGAGGAATTGTCGGGCGGTTTTTACGTCACTGCTAGCGCATTTGCGACATCGCGGCATTCCAACGACGTAAAAACCTGAACTTCGCTGCAGGACTTATCCTGACAACCGAGCCAAATCCGCGCTTAGTGCGCGGGCCTCGGAAATACTGCGCTGCAAGGCCTGTAATTGCGCTTCGGCAGTGGTGCCTTGGGGCTTTGCATTCAGCACCCTGTCAATTCTGGCGGCTGTGGCGGGGTCTCCGCCGCCGATGGCATCGCGCTGTTGAAGGATTTTCAATTTCAGCTGCGCCAGTTCCGATTCCGAGGACCTGATCTGCGCGGCCAATGCGTCATTGCGGGCCTGAGCTGTCGCCACATCGCCCTCGGCGGCTTCGATCCGGTCATCATAGGCTCCGGTCGCAATGCCGGATACTCCGGCGAAGAACCCTCCGTCCGCCGGGTCTGTCGTGGTTTGGCAGGCGGTCAAAAGAAGGCAAGGCAGAGCAATGCGTGTGATCATGTTCGGCTCTTTCACAGCGACGATGCCAGATCGCTGGCGATTCCGCGCATCTGCGAAATCTGGTTGGAAAGCGCCTGCAGATCACCGTCAATAGGCGAGGTGGTCTGGCGGCGCTTGATCGTCAGGCTGCGCGCCTCAGCAAATTCGGCCTGCCGTCTGGTTGCCCCGTCAATGGCCAGTTCCATCTGTTTCAGATTGCCATTGGCCTCGGTCAGCTCTCGTTGCAACTCGGCCTGATCTACGGTTCCCGCTGCGGCGCGAGCGTTCAGTGCGTCCAATTCAGCCTTTTGAGCCACCAGAACTTCGTTCATCACGTTCAACGTGGTCTGCATTTCGGCGGCGTTCCGGTCCAGATCGGATTTGATCTGACGCAACCGTCTTTCGCGCCCGGCATAGCTGCGCTGCACATAAGCCACATAGGTACCAGCCAGAGCGCCAGCACCCAATCCGAGGGCGACGCCTGTGCCTACGTCGTCAGAACCGCCCAGCCCAAAGCCGATCGCGCCCCCCGCTACACCACCTGCAATCGCCCCTTGCAGGATTGTCTTTTGCAAGGCTGCCGCTTGCTTTGCCAGATCGGCCTCGGCCTGGCTTGAGCCAGCGCCTACGGATCTCAGCGTTTCCGGCTCGCTGCTGCCACCGCAGGCGGACAGAGCCAACGATGCCCCTAACACGGCGGCGATCAGCCGGGTGGAATAAGATCTGCCAGCCATTGATAACTCCCTTTTTTACTATCTTCTGCCTGCGCCACATGGCGCAGAAACAATGCGGCATCCTCGCTCAGGCGCGCGTGTGCTTGCCCGAGGTTACGCGAAGTTGCCGCAGCGTCAAAGAAATCTGCGCCTGGCTCGGATGGAAAGAACACCACGGCGCGGGTCAAAAGCTCATCGTAGTAACTGCGGCTTTGATCCAGCCGCCTTAGAATGACACCGCGTGAGCGATAGATGTCGTAGATATCATTGCGGGCCTGTTGCAGCACCGGCAGCGCGGCAGGGTCCGAGCGGGCGATTTCTTCGATCTGGCCCAAGGCATTTTCAGCAACGGCCAGAGTGCGTTCGACACTGCGCAGTGCAACGATATCGGTACGCAAGCTCTGCAATGTCGTGGCCGCCAGAAAGACCGAGACTTCGGCAGCGTCTTCGAACAGACGCTCTGGCGTTGCGGTTTCCTGCAGCGGCAAGCGACGGCGATACTGATCGAGGGCCGGTTCCAGGTTGCGGCTTGGCCCATCTGGCATCAGCCCCAAGGTGGACAGAGCCGCGGCCAGCTTGTCGGGTTCCGCAGCGGCCAGCGTGGCGCTGATCGGCGCCGCCGGGGCGGTTTCTGTGTTACGCAAAAGCTCAATCCGGTCGCGCGCGAAAGCTGCGAATAATCCATCGGGATAGGTTTGCAGATAGTCTTTGAAGTCAGCTGGATCGCTGCTTGCAGAAATGCTCCTCCAATGGGCCATATCTGCCTCAAAAGCGTCCGTGGGACTGGCTGTGGGCAAACCCGGCGCAAAACTATGTTCATCCAGCACAGATTCTTCGACCCATGGGATCTGGCGGCCTTCGGTGTCCAGAACCACTTGCTGACGCACCCGGCCCAGCATCAGCCGCACATCCAGATCTGGCGTTGCGATATGATCCAGCAGGCTCGAGGTGAAGACACTGTTGTCGCCCAGCCCATCATACGCCACGTTGCCGGGGTCAGTGGCATAGGCGATCAGCAAACCTGCACCGCCCCGGATGCGTACCAGACCCTGTTCGACGATCCCTTTGTCCGAGAACGGGTTGTTGCGGCAGGCGTCCAGCAGAAGGATGCCGACATCCGGCCCAGCCTTGGCAAGCACATCACGCACGCGGTCGATGGTGATCGAACTTCGGCTGAGGGCGCTCAGGTCACTGCCAGAGAATTCAGTGCCGATAAGGTGGTTCTGGCCGCCGATTTGGACCCCGTGACCTGCATAGAAGAAGACAGCCATTTCAGCGCCTTGCGCCGCTTGCCCAAAGGCGTGGACGGCCCGATCCATCGAGGCTGCGTTTTGGTCGGTAGCCTCGGTCACGGCAAAGCCAAGCTCGCGTAGCGCTGCGCCGAGGGCCTCAACATCGTTGACCGGGTTGCGCAGGGCCATATCCGGGGCGCGGTAGTCGGAATTGCCGATCAGCAGTGCCACACGATCCGCCGCCCGGGCCGAGCCTGTCGCCAGAACCAGACAGGACATTAGGCAAACCAGCAAAAATCGGAACCCAGTCATACCGTCACCTTAGCGCATGGATTTTGGACTGCACAGATAGATTGGAGCTCTATAGCCTGCCCAGTCGATCCTCATCGTCCACAACGGTCAGCCGCGTATCCGGCCCGCTCCAACGCCAGAGGACGAGGTTGAGGTTTGTCGGTGTTGCCCCCTGCGCGAAGCTGCCCACCAGCAAACCGACAAAACCGTCCTTGATCAATTGCGCGGCCAGATCTTGCGTCGGGACGGCGCGACGATCCAGCATGGCCGATCGCCAACCGGGATCGGCCAGTACGGGCGCGGTCATTCCGTATTGGGCCAAGGCGGCTGCGTCTCTTGTGTCGAAGATCGGGCCCAGATCCGCGTGGTAAGAAACCAGTATCGTCGGCTGCAAGTCCCCGACCTGATTGGCCTCACGCAGGGCCGTGGCCGGGTCCAGCGCCGTGTAGAGCGCGGGTGTGCCCTTCGCGTTGAACCGACCGCCATACTTCTCAGCCCCACGACCCGACAGGGGCTCACGCGCGTAGACCGGGTTTAATGCGCGAAAAAGCGGCCCGCGATACCAGCCCTCGTCAAGCGGCATCAGGCATAGACACCGGCATCGACGGCATCAATGTACTCCAACACCTGCTGCGCCTTGCCCTCCTGCACCAGCTGCATGGCGGTACGCCCGTCAAAGCCGGGCAGGGGTTCCGAGCGATACCAGGCATATGCGATCAGATCCGAGCCAAAACGCGGTTGCACCTTGTTGAGAACTTCGACCAGTTCGCGCAGGCGGCGTTGGGTCTTGTCGGATTGAATGCGCGTACGGCGTTGCAGGGCATCCTTGCCCAACCCCACTGTCAAGGCAACCTCTTCGGCGGATGTACGCAGAGCCGCCGCGATTTTCCGAGGCTCAAACAGCCCGCCTTCGGCGAATTGAGTAATCTGCATGCCACCCTCCAATCCTGCTACTTTCACGGTATATAGCGTCATTATTGCTGATTTTCAAGAATGTATGCCGTGTCACTGCCTCTCAAACCTCACCAAACCCCTTGGCAGACGACATGATCCTCGCCAACTTGGGACCACCCGTTGATTGACGACAGGCTGAGCGGCCCTTTTACCTGTTCGCAGCCTCGGGTATGAGGTCTCAAATGGCAAGAAAACAGCAGGAGCCCGTCCATGTCGTTTCATCGCACCGCTTTTGCGGCATTGTTCGCGGCCGTGTTGCCAGCCGTCAGTTGGGCGCAATCAGAAAGCGCATCGTCTGAGGCGCTGTCCGTCGAATTGAACACAGCACAGAATGTGGGCAATGCCTGCCGTCTGACGTTTTTGGTGCAGAACGGAACCGGGGTCTCAATCGACAAAGCCGTGTTCGAGACCGTGATTTTCGACACAGAAGGCGGGGTTGTCAGCCTGTCCCTGTTCGATTTCCGAGATCTTCCTGCGGATCGCCCGCGCGTGCGGCAGTTTGATTTGCCGGGAAGAGATTGCGCGCAAGTGGGCCGCGCCTTGATCAACGGTGCAAACACCTGCGTGGTCGACGGTGCGGATAGCACTATTTGTCGCGATACGCTCAGCCTTAGCAGCCGGGTCAAAGTGGAGCTTTTGGGATGAACTTCTTGGGCAATTTGCGTGAAATTCTGGCGCTTGGCGGGCCGGTGGTTGGCGTGTTGATCGTGATGTCGGTTCTGACGCTTTCAGTCACGTTGTATAAATTGTGGCAGTTCGCGGCTTGTGGTGTTGGTCGCCACAAGGTTCTGTCCGAAGCTCTGGCTGCCTGGGACGCAGGAGATCGCGCCGCGGCGCGCATGCGGTTGAACGACAGCAGCAGCTACCTTGCACCGATCGTTGGCGCTGCGATGGATGGGGTGGACGTACCCGGCGTGGATGACCGTCTCGATGCCGAGGCCGGTCTTGCCCTTGCCGGGTTGGAGCGCGGCTTTCGCCTGTTGGATACAGTCGCGCAGCTTGCCCCACTGCTTGGATTGTTCGGAACGGTGCTTGGCATGATCAACGCGTTCCAGAGCCTGCAAACCGCTGGTTCCTCGGTGGACCCATCGCTGTTGGCCGGTGGTATCTGGGTCGCCCTAGTGACAACGGCTGTGGGTTTGGCGGTGGCGATGCCGACCTCGATGGTTCTGTCGTGGTTGGAAAGCCGCACATCGCGTGAGCGGGTGTTTGCGGACAAAGCGCTGCGGACCATTCTGGTACCCGGTCACGCGTTGCAGACAAAAGCCCAGGCACAGACCCCGCGCGCCACCCCTGAACATGCGTAACACGGCGCCCTTTGTCAGACGCCCCTTGTCGATGACGCCGTTGATCGACGTCATCTTTCTGTTGCTGCTGTTTTTCATGCTTTCATCCACATTCTCGCGATTTGCTGAGATCGAGTTGACTCAAGCCGAGGCTGGTAGCGGCGCGGGCACGGCACCGGCGGACAGAGTGTTCTTGCAGCTTGGTCCGGATCGGTTGGTTCTGAACGGGGCCTCGATCACGTTGGATGATCTGCTGACGCAAGTTGAAACCGGGCAGGTTCTGATCAGCCTCGACGCCGATACCTCGGCGCAACGTCTTGTCGATGTATTGGTCCCTCTGCGAGGCCGGGACGGGTTGACCGTAACGGTGTTGGAGTAGGCCGATGATCCGTCAGACACCGCAACGCCGCAGACGCGACTCCACGATCCCGCTGATCAATGTGGTGTTCCTGATGCTGGTCTTCTTCCTGATCGCCGGTACCGTGGCCCCCCCTTTGGATCCCGACCTTGAGCTGGTCGATACCGCAGAACTGGAGGGGCGTGAGCCGCCGGATGCGCTGGTCCTGCATGCGGACGGATCGCTCAGCTTTCGCGGGCAAGCCACGGACGCCGAGACCTACATGGCGGATCATGAGGGCGAAGAGGTCCGCATCGTGCCGGATCGCGCGGCCTCGGGCCCGCGTCTGATAGAGGTGACAGGTGCGCTGCGGCGTGCAGGGGCGAAATCGGTCTTTCTGGTCACGCAGCAGGCGATCGAATGATCCGAACATCGGCCATCATCGCCGCTGTGGCCGTTCTGGTTTCGCTCTTGTTGCATATTCTGGGGCTGAGCATGACCACAGCCAGTCTGACCCATTCGGCAAGCGTTGTGGGCGATGAGGAAGATGCAGTGACCCTCGGCACGGCCTTTGAGGATTTGGCCGAGCAGGTGCCCGAACCGATCGAGCCAGAAGAAGCGGAGGTGCCCGAACCTCCGGTCGAAACCTCGCCCGAGCCTGAAGAAGCGGAGATTCCGACAAGCGAGGCTCTGGTTGCGTCACCCGACCCGCAAGAGCAGGTTTTCGCACCTGATACCGGCCCCTCCAACGGCGGTCAGGCCGAGGTGCCAGAGCCTGAAGTGACCGAATCCGTTGACCAGTCCGAGACGCAAACGGCAGCAAGTGATGAGGTCGATGCAACACCACTGGCCGAGCCATCTGATGTCGTCGAAATCCCGCAAGCCAGTGCGGCAGAGCCAGTCGAGCCGGTTGAAACGCCGGAGGCTGAGCAACTGGCCGCCTTGCCGCCCGTCGAGGTCGCGCCAGTGCCGCTGGAACAAGAGGCTGTTGAGCCGGAAATCGCGGTAGAGCCTGTGCCGGAGGAAGCCGAACCCGTGGAAGACAGCGAAGGAACCGAACAGGCGGTGGCAACTTCCATTCGACCGCGCTTGCCCAATCGGACGCCCTCGGACGAGGTTCAACCTGCGCTGCCCGGTACGCGCAATTTTGACAACCTGAAATTCCCCGAACAAACCATTGAATCCCCACTGGCGGCCTATCAGCGCGAAGGGATTGACGCGTTCACCCGCAATGACCGGGGCAACCAGTCCGGCGGGCGAGGGCCGGGCAATTCCACCACGACCAACTATGCCGGACAAGTTCTGGTGCATCTGAACCGCGCGCCTCAGGTTTACGCACCGGTTCGCGGCTATGCGCAGGTGTTCTTTCAGATCGACCCGGATGGCTCATTGGCCTGGGTCGAGGTCATCACCAGCTCGGGCTCGGACCAGGTGGATCGGGCTGCGAAGGAGCAGGTCAGGGGGGCCGCGCCGTTCCCGCCGCCGCCCGGTGGTGTCAGCCGCAAACTGTCTTTCTACTACCAGAACGGCTGAGCCTAGCGTGGTCCGCGTCGTTGCTGCGCCCCGCCATCTTTGCGCATGGTCAGGCCAATCCGTTTGCGGGGGACGTCAACCTCGACAACGCGTACCTTCACGACCTGACCGGTTTTGACAACCTCATGCGGGTCCTTGACGAACCGATCCGCCAATTGGCTGACATGGACCAACCCGTCCTGATGAACGCCGATATCCACGAAGGCCCCGAAGGCGGCCACATTAGTCACTGTCCCCTCCAGTAGCATGCCAGGTTTGAGGTCGGTAATCTCCTCAATGCCGTCCCGGAACGAGGCGGTGACGAAGCTGGGGCGCGGATCACGGCCCGGTTTTTCAAGCTCGGCAAAGATATCGCGCACGGTGGGCAGGCCGAAGGTCTCATTGGCGAATTGTTCAGCCCGCAAGCCCTTCAGCGCCCCGTCATGTCCCATGATCTGCCGGATATCCCGGCCGCAGGCAGCGACCACGCGGCGGGCGACGTCGTAAGCTTCGGGGTGGACAGATGAGGCATCCAGCGGCTCCTCTCCATCGCGGATGCGCAGAAAACCTGCGCATTGCTCAAAGGCGCGTGGGCCAAGGCGGTCGACCTTTAACAAGTCTTTGCGGGACTGAAACGCACCATTGTGATCGCGGTGCTGTACGATGGCCTCGGCCAAGCCGGGGCCAAGGCCCGACACATGCGACAGCAGCGGGGCCGAGGCGGTGTTCAGGTCGACACCGACCGCGTTCACCACATCCTCAATGACCGAGGTCAGCGACTGGGACAGGCGATGCTGGTCCACGTCATGCTGGTATTGCCCAACGCCGATGGATTTCGGTTCGATCTTCACTAGCTCGGCCAACGGGTCTTGCAAGCGGCGCGCGATCGAGACCGCGCCGCGCAGGGATACGTCCAGATCCGGGAACTCTCGCGCGGCCAGTTCTGACGCGGAATAGACCGAGGCCCCGGCCTCGGATACGACTGTTTTGGTGGGGGCTTTGACCGATTTGGGCAGCAGGCCGAGCGTGTCGGCGACCATCCTTTCGGTTTCACGGCTGGCGGTGCCATTGCCGATGGCGATCAGCTCGATCTGATGGGCCGAGATTAGGTTCAAGATCGCCGCCTGCGCCCCCCGCAGATCGTTTTTCGGCTGAAACGGATAGAGCGTATCCGTTGCCACAACCTTGCCAGTGGCATCCACCACGGCGGCCTTGACGCCGGTTCGAATGCCCGGATCCAGACCCAGCGTGGGACGTGCGCCCGCCGGGGCCGCAAACAGAACATCCTTGAGGTTGCGCGAGAACACCTGAATCGCCTCATCCTGCGCCCGGCTGCGCAGGTCGGCCATCAGCTCAACCATCATCGACAGGGACAGCTTGACCCTCCAGGTCCAGCCCGCAACCTTGCGCAACCAATTGTCGCCAAGGCCATCGCCGCGAGTTTGTAGATGCGAGGCAACAATCGCCTCAGCCCGCGCCGCGCCCGCCTCGGGCTCAGGGGCGATATCCAGCGTGACGATCCCCTCTTTCGAAGCCCGCAGCATGGCCAGCGCCCGGTGTGAGGGGGCAGTCGCCCAAAGCTCGGAATGGTCAAAGTAGTCGCTGAACTTCGCGCCTTCCTTTTCTTTGCCCTCAACGAGTTTCGAAGACAAAAGCGCCTCTTGCTGCATGAAATTGCGAAGCTCACCCAGCAGAAGGGCGTTTTCCGTCAGCCGCTCGGTCACGATGTCACGGGCGCCGTTCAAGGCGTCCTTGGTCGTTTCGACAGCCTCGGACAGATAGCCCTGAGCAAGGACCTCGGGGTCGGCATTGCGGTCGGCCAGAATAGCGTCAGCCAGTGGCTCCAGCCCGTTTTCGCGGGCGATCACCGCCTTGGTGCGTCGCTTGGGTTTGTAGGGCAGGTAGATATCTTCCAGCTGCGCCTTGGTCTCGGCCCCGGCGATGGATTTTGCCAGATCGTCCGACAATTTGCCCTGATCCTTGATCGACGTCAGGATTGTCTGCCGCCGAGCCTCCAGCTCTCGCAGATAAGTCAACCGGTCCGAGAGGGTTCGAAGCTGCGTATCGTCCAGCCCGCCTGTCGCCTCTTTGCGGTAGCGGGCCACGAAGGGCACGGTCGCGCCTTCGTCCAGCAACCGAACGGCGGCCGAGACCTGATCCGCGCGCGCGTTGATTTCGGTGGCGATTGTGCGGGCGATACGGTCCAAGGGGGCCTCCTGATACTGGGTCGGAAGGACTTCTTAGACAGCGTTTTGACAGAGGGGAAGAGGGTCAGCGCATTGGGGCAAGATTTCCTGAAACGGTCTGCCCCTATGCCTGTGTTCGAGGCCCGGCCGCTGAGCCGGCCGGGCGTTGGCGTGCCTTAGAGGCACTCAGCCAATGTGTTCGCCATATTGCGCAAAAGTTGGGGATAGAGCGCCGGGCCGGGTTCCAGTTCCGTGCTGAGGGGATCAATCACGCCTGTGTTTGCCTCAGTTCCCTCTAGCACAGTTGCGATCAGACCAGAGTTGAACTGCGGTTCAGCAAGCACGCAATCAATCCCTTCGTCGCGAATACGCGCTTGAATCTCCGCAATGCGAGCTGGGCTTGGATCGGACGCATCGCCGATCGAGATTGCGCCGGATGCCGGGATGTCGAAGTCATTTTCGAAATACTGATAAGCGTCGTGGAACACGATGAAGCTACCACCTTTTACCGGGGCCAGCGTTTCTGCGATCTCGGCTGACAGCGCCTCCATCTCAGCGCGTGCAGCGGCTGCGTTTTCAAAGTACTTGCCCGCGTTTTCCGGGTCAGCAGCCGAGAGTTGAGCAGCAATCACATTCAGCCATGTGCTGGCGTTTGCAGGCGACAACCAGGCATGCGGATCGTGTTCGCCATGCGCGTGACCTTCGTGGTCGTCATGATCATCATGGTCTGCGTGCTCTTCATGGCCATGGTCGTCATGCGCGTGGTCATCTTCCTTGTCATGGTCGTGATCATCGTGACCATGTTCATCCTTGTGATCGTCATGATCATCATGCGCATGTTCGTCTTTGTGATCATCGCCATGAACTTCATGACCGTGATCGTCATGATCCTCGTCATCGCCGTGATCATGCGCTTCGAACAGCGCGTCCTCGCGGAAGTCCAGCAGAGTGGTTCCGTCCGCCTCCAGCAGCGTTGTTACAGCCGCGCCGCCAGCGAGCGTTTCGACAGCGTTTTCCATCCACGGCGTCAGATCTTCGCCAATCCAGAAGACCAGATCCGCTTCTTGCAGAGCTGCCGCCTCGGACGGGCGTAGGTTGTATTCATGAGGTGAGGCGCCCGGCTGAACGATCAGGCTGGGTTCGCCCACGCCGTCCATCACACGGGCCACAAGCGAATGCACTGGGGCAATGTCAACGGCCACATTCGGGACGTCGGCCATGGCGGTGCCGCCCAACAATGCAGCGGTGATCGAAATGGAAAGGAGGTTTCTGGACATTGGACCCTCTGTGTGATTTTATAACATTTAATCGCGGCATATATGATATAAGATAACATGACAAGTCAGAGGCAACAGAACTCGACCAGCGAAGCTGCGCCGGTGGGGTTCCATGATCATAACCACGTGTCCTGCGTGGAAACCGGCCTTGCCATGGCCGAGGCTAAGTGCAACGCCGAGGGGCTACGCCTGACGCCTGTGCGCCACAAGGTGCTGGAAATGCTGTTGCAGGAACACAGGGCACTTGGTGCCTATGCCATCCTTGATCGCCTACGGGATGAGGGGTTCGGCTCGCAGCCGCCCGTGGCCTATCGCGCGTTGGATTTTCTGGTCGAAAACGGGTTTGTCCATAAGATCGAACGCCTGAACGCTTTTGTGGCCTGCGCCCATCCGGGGGCGACGCATTCACCTGTCTTCATGATCTGCCGCGGGTGCGACGCGGTGGCCGAAGCTTCCTCGGCCGTTGATAGCGGGGCCCTTGGCGATGTCGCCCGCGCCGTGGGTTTTGAAATCGAACGTACTGTAGTAGAAGCCGAAGGTCTCTGCTCTGACTGCACCGAAAAGGCCTAGCAATGTCCCTTGTCACCGTTGAAGACCTGAGCGTGAGCTACGGGGCTAATACCGTGCTGCGCCATGTCCATATGATCATCGAACCCGGGGAGATCGTGACAATTGTCGGGCCAAACGGGTCCGGCAAAACAAGTTTGTTGCGTGCAATTATCGGGGCCATCAAACCTGCAAAGGGTCGCATTACACGCAAACAGGGCCTGCGGATCGGATACGTGCCGCAGAAGCTGCATATCGATCCGACGCTGCCCATTTCAGTCGAGCGCTTCATGCGCCTGACCAATCACGTCAGCCGCGCCCGCTGTGCCGAGGCGCTTGAGGAAGCAGGCGTTCCCGATCTGTTGAAGCAACAGATGACTCAATTGTCCGGCGGGCAGTTTCAGCGCGTGCTGCTGGCGCGTGCCTTGATCAACCACCCGGACATCCTTTTGCTGGACGAAGCGACACAGGGTTTGGATCAACCGGGTTCAGCGGCCTTTTACCGGCAGATTGAAACCGTGCGCCGCGAGACCGGCTGTGCCATTTTGATGATCAGCCACGAATTGCACGTGGTCATGAGCGCCTCGGACCGGGTGATCTGCCTGAACGGTCATGTCTGCTGCGAAGGTTCGCCCGCTGTTGTGGCCTCAGCCCCTGAATATCGCGCCTTGTTTGGGACAGGGACCGGAGGAGCGCTGGCGCTGTACCGGCATGACCACGATCATCATCACGACCACGATCATAGCTCTCAGGACGCTGCAGAATAATGCTGGATGACTTTATGACCCGTGCTACACTGGCCGGGATTGGTGTGGCTTTTGCGGCGGCTCCGCTGGGATGCTTCGTAGTCTGGCGCCGAATGGCCTATTTCGGCGACGCAACCGCGCATGCGGCGATTCTAGGTGTCGCGCTGTCGCTGACCTTCCAGATGTCTATCTTCGCAGGCGCATTGGCCGTAGCTCTGCTGATGGCGTTGACGGTTACTTTGCTGTCCGGGCGGGGATACGCGATGGACACACTATTGGGCGTTCTGGCCCACTCGGCACTGGCCTTTGGGCTTGTCGCAGTGTCGTTCCTTTCACGTGTCCGCATTGACCTGATGGCCTATCTTTTCGGCGATATTCTGGCCGTTTCGCGAACGGATCTTGCTGTGATCTGGTGCGGGGCGGCACTGGTCGTTGCCCTCATCGGGTGGCGCTGGTCGCAGCTATTGACCGCGACCCTGAACGAAGAGCTGGCCTATGCCAGCGGCTACGACCCCAAGCGGGAGCAGTTGATCCTGACCTTGTCTCTGGCGGTAACCGTTGCAGTGGCAATCAAGGTCGTGGGCGTTCTTCTGATCGCAGCCTTGCTGATCATTCCGGCGGCCGCTGCGCGCAGCCTTGCCCGATCGCCCGAGTCCATGGCCTTGATCGCCGCGGCCATCGGAGCGGTTTCCTCCGTAGCCGGTTTGCGGGCGGCTTACGTGTTCGACACACCTGCAGGGCCGTCAATTGTGTGCGTCGCGGCAATCCTGTTTGCCTGTTTCAGCATGTTGGGATGGAAAGGTCACAAGCGCTAGAGCGCCTTACCTTTCATTGAAGGCCCGCTCTAAAGTCAATTGGACCGGTTTCAACAGATAGCTGAGAAGCGTCTGCTCACCCGTTGTCATCTCGGCCACAACGGTCATACCCGCCTGCAGCGGACGGTTGAGCGCACCTATGCCGATTGTTGAGTCGGCTAGGATGAAGGAGGCCCGGAAATAGGTCTCGCCCGTTTGTTCGTCGGTCATGGGCAGGGGGTGTACCGATTGCAACCGCGCCTCGACCTTGCCAAAGCGGCGGGCATCGAATGTATCGACGCTGATCGCCACCGGGTGTTCCAGAGCCACATGCCCCACCTCGGAATTGGGAATGCGCGCCTCGACCATTAGGGTCTGCCGGGTCGGAAGCAGTTCATAAAGCGTTTCGCCGGGGGCAATAACCTCACCCGGATTGGGTGAGGCAACCGACTGGATCACGCCACGCACCGGAGCGATCAGGCGCAGGTCGGCAAGCCTGGCCTCTAGGAGTTTCTGTGAGATCTGCAACTGATGATGTTCGTGTTCCAGAGCGTTGATACGGGTCAGCACGTCCTCTCTCAGCGTCAGGGCCTCTTCTGCGAGGGCCGCTTTTGCAAGGGTCAAAGCGTTGCGCGCCTCGGCGACGCGGACACGTGCGTCCTCGGCAGCGGCGCGCATGGCGTCGACTTCGTCTTCTTCTTCCAGAAAATCGCTGAGAGATTTCAGACCCTGTGTCTGCAGCTTCGCGTAGCGATCCAGAACCTGCTTTTTCTTTGTGACTCTTTGGCGCGCAAACTCTGCGGCATCTTCAAGAATTTGCAATGTCTTGGTTTGCTGTTCAATCGAAACGCGCTGAACCTTCTGGCTTTCGAGAAATAACTCAATACGGGCCGTAGCCGTCGTCAGACCTGCATTTCTCAGCGTTTGTATCTGGGTGGACCTCTGCGACGTATCGCCCTCAAGCATTGCAAGAACGGCCTGTTCATTTCTTAAATCCCGGGCGACCGAGGAGGCTTGCGCCGACAAGACCTCCATCTCTTTTGTAAGCGCCGGGTGGTGCAGTTCGATCAGAACATCACCAATTTCCACAGTTTGACCGTCCTGAACATGAACTGACCGGACAATCCCGCCTTCCATGGTTTCAATCTTAAAATAGTGGCCCATGGGAACGATGGTGCCCGGCGCGCGTGTGATTTGTGGGACTTCGGTTCGCCATGACAAAGCGATCAGACTGGCAAGAAAACCGGTGATAGCAAGCGCGAGAAACGCCGCAAACCGAGGCGCGCGGGCACGCTTTAGTCGAGCGCTGCGATCCAGCGGCCCTTCTCGGTATGTAGACTTTTTTCGGAAAACCATCGTCAAGCTCCAAGCGTTTTTAGGGCGGCCAACATCTTCTTGCACCCGACTTCTCCGGTGTCGTTCACAGCAACCTGGCCTGCGTTGAGATAGATGAAGCGATCGGCAGTGTTCAGAAACGAACGATCTGCGGTCGCGATGATCACAGTGTGGCCCCCGGCCTTATCCTTGACCCATGTTTTGAACGCCTGACGGCGGGTGTCGTTCAGTCCGTTTGTCGGTTCCGAGAACAGGTAGACCGAGGCTGGTCGTGCCATGCTACGTGCGAGGGTGAGAGATTTCAAAATCTCATCTGGCATTTGCGAAAGGGCTTCGTCGGAAAGGCGCGTCTGCACACCGTCTGGCAGAATTCTGTGCCCTTGTCGTAAGCCCATCCGATCCAGCGAGGCTTGAATTTCCATGTCGGAAATGGACGGCGCAGCCAAACGGAAATTCTGCGCAACTGTGCCATAGAACAGTGATTTCTCGTAGGTGGTGTAGGTGACCGACTTGCGCAGCTCGTCCCGCGCGATCTGGCGGATGTCGATCCCATCATATTCGATCGTTCCCCCAATCGGGGACGCCATACCATCGATTAGATCCAGGACAGCCGTCCGCGCGGCGGTGTCACTGCTCAGGACAACTACGACTTCGCCCTGATTAAATGTCAGGCTGACTTGCGACAGGATCGGAGGACGAAGTGGATCCGGGCGATGTGTCACCGAGGAAAACGAAATGGAACCGTTCAGCGCTTTTTGGTGGGACCAGCCGAGGCCAAGCTCCAGCTCTTGCGGCAGGAACAGCACCCGGTCTGCCTGGCTGCGGCTGGCCTGGAAAGACATAAGCTGCGGAAATCCGGTATACAGTGCCTGAAGGGGACCGAAGATCTTTGACAGCAACGCGATTGAGGCGATCAGAGCGCCAAAACTCAAAGCTCCGGACATCGCGGCATGGGCGCACAATATCATTGCACCGGTTGTGGCTAGGGCCGCAAGTGTTTGCACCAATGACTGCGCAAGTGCTTGAAATTGCCGAGCGCGCTTTGTGCTTTCCTCACTGGTTTCGATCAAAGGCATGCAGCGTTGGAGCCAAGGCGTTTGCATGCCGAAATTTGTGAAGGCGCCTTGATGGACGATTGCGTCTTGTACTGCCAGCTGGCTGAGTGAGGCGTCCTGTGCGGCTTTCCTTTCGAGCTGTTTTTGACGTGGGATCATGATCAATCCCACTATTGCCAAAGCCACCGCCAAGCCAAATGTCCAAAGCCCAACGCTTGGCGCAAGATAGAGCAGAACGGCGAGGAACAGTAAGGCAAAGGGTAGGTCCAGAAGCGTGGTGATCATCTGCCCCGTAAACATCTCTCGGAGGGCCTCGAACTGGCGGAACCGGGACAGGTGTTGGTTCACGCCTGAGCTTTGCATTTGGCCCAGCGGCAGGGACATCAGTTTTCGGAACAAGGCTGTCATCAGCTTTTGTTCGCCGCGCCAGCCAATATATGACAGCGCGCGCGTGCGCATGTGGCGAAAGCCCATGTCCGTCGCCGCGATGACGGCGACGCCAACGGCCAGTGACAGCAGCATATCGACTGATCCCGACGGGATGATCCGGTCGTAAACGGCCATGATGAGCAGCGGGGCGAAAAGGCCAAGGACGTTGCTTAGCATGGAAACAAACAAAAGACCCGGCAGGATCGGGCGGAGGTCGCGAAAGGCCTGCGATACGGTGATCTGCGTTTTCGCGGAGTGGTCATAGGCAAAACGATCGATCCGAAACAGGGTGCACCGGTGACGTGGAAGCTTTTGAAACCGTGGATTTTCCGCCTTTACGTCATCAACCAGTACATGCGCGCCTTTACCGTTAAGCGCGAGGAAGGCTGGCCCATGATCGGGCAGCACCAGGGCAGGACAGTCCGAGGCCGCGATCTCGTGCATCCGACACCTTATCTGCGCGAATGGTATTCCGAGACTATCCAGGGTTTGTGCAATGTCCCTCGGCTGCAAGCGTTGGGAAAAGTGTGGAAACGCTTCGATCAGGCTGTCTCGGTCATGTTTCCAACCACTTGCCTGCAACAACGACTGGAAAAGCTGAGTGGTTTTTTCAATCGTCAAAGTGGTCATGCGGCACCTCTCTTAATGCGGCACGCTTCATCAGTGTACCGATGGGCTTCCTCTTGCCATTGAAGCAGATCGCAGGTCTGGGGATTGCCCAGCTGGGCGGATTGATCTGTCAGCTGCCGCAACCGGGGGTCCGGGCTTGCGACAACCAAAGTGGGGCGTGGCGAAAGCGTTTTCAGACAGTTGGCCAAGGCCTGACGCTCCGGCGCATCAAGAACAGACGAGGGTTCATTCATCAGTAATATCCGAGGGCGCAACGCTAGGACTCGGGTCAGCGCGATCAGTTGTCGGTTGACCGGATCGCTCTTAAAACTCGACCCCTTGCCCAGCTGGGTATTGTAACCTTCCGGCAGCCGGTGAACACGCTGTTCCAAACCAAGCGTGGCAGCGATCTGTTTGGCATGTTCAGCCTTTTCGGCGCCACCAAACGCAGTCAGATTGTCCAGCAAGGTTGCTGAAAGGATCGCAGGGTCGCGCTCCAGCGCCACTATCCCGCCCGGACCAACAAGGGCGGGTCGTTCAGTTGTTGCAACCTCATCTATCAGGCAAGAGCCAGCGTTGGGCTTTTGATTGCCCAGAATGGTCGCAAAGAGGGCGTCGACCATCCAGCTTTCTTCCACTTCTATCAGTATTCCAGTGCCAGCTGGCACGTGAAAACTCACGGGGCGACTAGCGGTCTCTTTGTTTTGCGGGTGTGACAGGCATAGCCCTTCGACCCGCAGATCACCCTTGAGTCTCTTGTGCCCAATCCAGTTTGGCGGTTGCTGAGAGATACTGTCCATTTCGCGCAGTTTCCGCCGGGACAAAGCGACACTTTCTGACTGAACCCAAATCGCCATGATTTTAGTCAAAGGCTGAATGATGCGACCATTCAAAAGCATACAGGCCGCCAATTCGGCGATTCCGATCATGTTCTGAATGACGAGGTAAGCCCCCAGTAAGCCCATTGCAGCAACCATGATCTGCCCGAAAACAGCGCCAAAACTCTGCGCAAAACCCGAGAACAGGATCAGCTTGCGGCTGACGTCTACGGTCTGGTCCTCCAGCAACTCAAACCTTCGGGCCATCTGAGGCTCCATCCGGTTGGCTTTGACCGTGGACAGGCTGGACAGAAGGGCCGATAGGAACGCATATCGACGGGTATCCAGCGCCTTGCGACGCTCAAACAGGGACCATTGCTGATGCTTCATCACAACCGCAAACACTAAAACGATACAGAGCGCGGCAATGGGAACCAGAACCAACCACCCTCCGATCAAGCCGATCATGAGGGCGAACAGGATCGTAAATGGCAGATCAATGACGAGCGTCTGGCTCTGACCTGATTGGTGTTCTCGCAGTTGGCTGATCGCCATGAAGCGGTCAAAATAGGTGCTGGCGGTGTTTTGGGAGAAGTGGATCGGGTTTGCGTTCAAAACCTGTTCAAGGAACCGGCGCTGGCGGGTGACAGCACTCTCTTCGGCCCCGGTTGTCAACAGCACAGAACGCGCCCAACGCAACAAAAACTCAAGCCCAGCCCCAATCACCAGTGCCCAGGTCAGGATGCGCAACGTCTCGGTCGCCTGAAAGGGGATGATGCGGTCGAAGATCAGCAGAATGGTGATTGGCGCCAGAAGGGACAAGATGTTCAGGGAAAGCGACGCCGCCAGCAGAGGAATACCCATCCGCAGCCTTGTTCTACGCTTGACCGCCCTGTTCGCCTTCATGTGTTCACGCCCGTTCATTTGCCCCCTAGGTTTGGGGTCGAGGCTTTTAAAAACGAGTAAACATCAGGTCGCGTGATGCGCTAAATTTAGAAAAAAATGTATGTATTTCAGTAACTTTCGAGAAAGCTCCGCATGCTACTGGTTTTTGGGAATCGTCAGTATACAAATCGGGGTTTTGCGATGAAAAAGCCGGACATCAATCTGAATTTTCAAGCGAATTCCGCGAAGTCTGAGCAAAGCGAAATGCAGGATATTGCAGAAAATCTTTCACGGGCACCTGCAATTTCGGCTGAGGACCCGACCAGGAGTACTCTGCATACCGGCGAACAGGCGCAAGGGGTGCTGGATGAAGCTCAGACCAGTGGCGGAGCACCTCCGGCGGGCGTCAATTTCGCTGAGAGAACGGTGGTTGAAGAAGGTGTTGAAACAGGCATAGCAAGCGTACCGCAAAGCGTTGTCGCACGGGCTGGGTCGCCCTTAAATACAAGCCCATCTGGCGAAAGTGGGCAATCGGATCACCAAGAGAGGGTCTCCTCTGCTGAAACAACTGTCGGACCGCTTCCTACTGCCGATATATCGGCTGAATTTCCGGACGTTACGCCTGAGGTCGAGCCGAACGCGCCCACCCTTCCGACAATTCCTGCGGTCTCGCCCCCTCAGCCACAGGAAGAACAAAACCAAGCCCCCAAGGATGTCATGCTTGACGGCTCAAGCCTCACAGAGAACGATGAAGGCGCGGTGGTCGGGACCATTACGGTGTTTGATCCGGATTCGGAAGGGCCGCATCAGTTTGAGGTGTCCGACCCCCGGTTCGAAATCGTCGACGGTCAGTTGCGATTGAAACCCGGCGTTGCGCTCGACCATGAAGACGCAGTCAGTGTTGAGGTGGATGTCACCGTCACGGATGAAGGCGGTTTAAGCTTGACTGAGCGTTTCACGATCGACGTTGCGAATGTGAACGAAGGCCCAGAAAAAGTGTCGCTGGACAGCACTATAGTGGCCGAAAACGCGATGGGGGCGTCGGTTGGCAATGTTACCGTCGTGGACCCTGATCTGAATGACGCCCACAGCTATGAGATCTCGGTTGGACGCTTTGAAATCTCCGACGGGCAATTGCGCTTGCGGCCGGGTATCTCGTTGGACTACGAGGGCACAGATCACATTGAAGTCAGTATCAAGGCGACCGACGCCGGAGGCTTGAGCGTCACCGAAACATTCTCGATATCGGTTCAGGATATCAACGAAGCGCCGATGGATCTGACTGTTCAAAACGGAACAGAAAACCTGATCCGGAACGGCAGCTTTGAGGAATTCGATCTCCAACAGGGCCGGTGGAGGGGGTTTGACGATGATCAATCCGGTGCCTGGACCGATGCCAACGGGATCGAGATATGGGACCGCCTAGGAGGGCTGCAGGCCTCGGACGGGGATCAGGTGATGGAGATGGACCATGGCTGGGGCATGGATAGCATCTCTCAGGTTGTGCAGACGCAGGAGGGGCAGCTCTATGATCTGGGCTTCGACCTGCGCGAACGCCTTGCGAATGGTACCGATACGGTTGAGGTGTTTTGGAACGACACTCTGGTTGCAGAACTGGATCCAAAATCGTCGGATTGGGAGACGTTCCAACTGCAGGTAGTTGGTACTGGCCAGGACAAGCTGGAACTGCGTGAGGCCGAAGGCCAGAACGACTCCTATGGCGCTTTGGTCGACAATATCACTCTGACCGAAACGCAGCTCGCCGTGGCTGAACATGTCGCGGGCGCTGTGATTGGTCAGGTCCGGTTCGATGATCCTGATCATGGTGATACGCACCGGGTCGAGGTCTCGGATGACAGGTTCGAAGTGATTGGGGGGCAGCTACGTCTGAAACCGGATGTGGCGCTAGATCGCAGTGAGGCTGAGGCCTTGACGGTTGATGTGACTGTCGTCGACGAAGGTGGGCTAAGCACGACCGAGACATTTTCGATCTCTGTCGCAGACAGGCCCGATATGTCGATCAGCACCGGGTTTCATGCCAAATATTTCGATGCCGACCACGGCGTATCGCGACTTGAGGACGTGAACTGGGACGCGCCCGCCGTGCATCAGGAGGTCACGACGGAGATTGACTACGAAGTTAGCCGCGGGTCCTTTTTGGAAGACGGGTCGCGAAACACTTTTGGCGTTGAGGTTTCCGGAACGCTACAGGTTTCCGAGGGCGGGACGTTCACTTTCCATCTCGGAGCAGACGAAGGCGCGATGCTTTTTGTTGATGGTATACAAGTCATCAATGAGGACGATTCACATGGATACCAAACACGCACGGGCCAGATTGGCCTCGAACCCGGAGCGCATGCTATCGAGGTTCGCTATTTTGAGAATTCGGGCGAAGCAGGCCTGAAACTGGAATGGGATGGCCCCGGCCTTGACGGCCAACAGCTTGTTTCGGCTCCGGATGTCGCTCAGGCGCAGGTTGTAGCGGGGACTCCGCTGGCCTTCGATATTGACACAGTAGCTTTGGAAATTGGCCATGATACCCTGTTTTCCTTGGATGGATTGCCGCCGGGCACGCAGGTTGAAGTGGACGGTCAGACCCATGCTGCCGGTCCAGACGGGACAGTAGAAATGGGCAGCTGGCAGGGGGGAGCGCTGACCATAGAACCTCCATTCGATTTCTCGGGCCCTATTGATGTGGGGGTACGTTCCTCCACTCCAACCGAATTAGGTGGTCGTCAAGATGCGCTCCAGACAGTGTCATTCGAGGTTCATCCGGCGCAGGTTTTTGCCCCGACTGCGCAAGTGGCTGGAGGATTTCAAGCCAGTTACTTCGATGTGGAAAGTAGATTGTTGAAATTGGACGACATTGATTGGAGCGCGAGCCCGAGTCATCAGGAAATCGTGGCTGAAATTCACTACAAAAACAGCGCTGACTCGTTCTGGGAAGGCGGATCAAAAGACACATTCGGTGCCCGCTTGGAGGGGCGCATTTCGGTCGAAGAGGGCGGCATATACACCTTCTTTGCCGGAGGGGATGATGGCGTCGTATTATTCGTCAATGGTGTCGAGGTGATCGAGAATGATGGTCTGCACGCCTATAGGACCCGAGCCGGCCAGATCGAACTCGACCCCGGCACCCACGATATCGAGGTCAGGTATTTCGAAAACTACGGGCATGCGGGGCTAAAACTGGAATGGGATGGCCCTGATACAGAGGGCCGCGCCCTAGTCCAGGCGGATCCGGGCTTGGCGATTGAGGAAAATGGGACCTTGGCGCTTGGCATTGACCTGACGGGTGCCAGCGATCAGGCGGATGTGGCAATTGAGGGGTTGCCAGCCAACAGCCTGATTGTAGGCGCAAAGGCCGCGGTGATGTCGGATGGGGGGCCGGTTGATGTGAGCGGCTGGGATATCGGCTACCTTGAAATCTCGCCACCACCGGGGTTCGAGGGCGCAATTGAAGGCCAGATCGTGATCTCGGATACCGGCTTTAACGGCGCGCCGGTGACATCGACAACCGCGTTTTCGATGGAGGTTGGAGATGTTGATGCGCTTACGAAACTCGATGCGCCGGATGAATTCGCGTTTTTTGCGAATGCCTCGGGCAACGGGGATGTAGCATCTTGGGATGCTGATTCATCCGACGCTGCGCAAGACGACACAGACGATGTTTTGAATGAAGACGTTATCTCGCCATCACACACCGAGATTACGAGTATCGAGACGGAGGCCTATGAAAGGGTCGATTGGTAGCCCGCGGCTGACCTATTCGGACGTGGTTATGAAAAAATAGACCCATTCGCCTTTGAATTCTGGGTCCTTGGCGCGGGCGTCGGCGACTCGGTCCTTGAGAAATTCAAGGTAAGGTCCCGCCGGTTCGATCAAGGGTCTTTCCTCGTCAAAGAGCGCGGTCGATGCCGCAAAGGCCACTGCGATTTCTTGTCCGTATGGAGGGCCGATGGTTATGAAAAGGCCGGGGTCGCCTTGTTTTTCAGCGCCAACTTTGAATGCAGATTTGGCGGGTGTTCGGGCAAGAGGGACCGATGCGTTTGGGCTCAGGTGTATGACCTGACCGTCGGCGTCGAAATAGTCGACGTAGATATAGGCGTCGTAGTCGGCTCCGGTCAGATCAAGGACCAGTTGCTGACCCGAGGCGTAGCGAAACTCTCGCGTGTGAATATCATCGCCCACCAGCAGGGGGTTGGTGATCTGGTCGGTCGATTGTGGCAAGCCCACATCGACGATCCCGCTAAGCGCGCCGCATTGGGGTCGGGGAAGGATCAGCAGATTGTCGGTGACCTGAATATTGGCCCCCATCTGCGCCTGAAGCGCCGACAGGACAGGCCCACGAAGGCCGTTTTCTGGGATATGACCGATCAGTTCGAGGGTATTTGTTTCTGGGCGGAACTGTACCTGAAGGCGTGAGCACGGTACCTGGGCCAGCAGACCGTCTATACCATCACGCAGGTCCTCAGCCGCTTGGCCTGCATCTTCGGGGCGCGTGAAACTTTGAAAGGCGGCGAGGCTTACGGGATCAATCGAGGAATCGCCGGTTGCCGAAAACACATCAGCCGCCTTGGCCTTTGGGACGTCCGGTTGGGTTTGGGTCAAAGCGACGGGCCGCGCCTGCACGGCCTGAGCGGTATCAAAGGAAGGTTGTGTCAACGCCACTGTATCCGTCGGCGCGCGGTTGGATGACAGGGTGGTCGTCGGCAACTCGGCCGAGGCCAGAGTTACCGGAACTGCCTGTTCGGCAACAACAGGTTGCGGCTTGTCCGGAACGGCCGCCAGAGCCTGCGTTTGGCTGGCCACCTGGTCGCTGGCCGCGAGGCTTAGGGCATTCGCGGCAATCTCTGGGGCCGGGGATTGCGGAATAAGGCCCTGCGCCAATCGCGCGCCGCTTGTTTCCTCGGTTGAGGTCGCCTCTGTATCCGGCTGCGCTTGCGCGGCGGTGCTTTGTTTCACCTGATGCGCCGAAAGCTGCATCCGCGTTTCCGGCACGGGTTGCTCGATCACGGGTTCAGGCTCCGTAGACCAAAGCAGAACGACCGCAGCCATAGCGTGAATAGCGACAGAGCAGAATAGCGCAACGCCCCATATCAACGGAGTGCGCGTCATCGGACCGGACCCGGAGGTGTAACGACCAACACCACATCCCGTGCGCCCATCGCCTCGAACGCGGCGATTAAGGGCAAGACCTCGCGCAGAGCGGCATCCTGATGGGCGTTGATGCGGAGCAGCAGGTCGGGCTGTTCGGACAGCGCCCCCTCGACCGATAGCGCGATCTGATCCGCCGAAAGCTCTGTTCCGTCCAGGGCCAATTGGCCATCAGCGCTGACTGACAGGGTCAATCCTCCCGCTGGCATATCCGTTCCGGATTGCGACACCGGCGGGGTCACGTCGAATGGCGCGGTGGCGTCCAAGCGTCCGATGAGCATGAAGAAGACCAGTAGAAAAAAGACGACATCTATCAGGGCGATTATGGTTTCGGGGTGGTGGCGTGGGGCAGGGCGGGTGATCTTCATGGGCGCGCCTCCAGCCGGACGACGCGCATGTTGGTCACGCCTGCGCGGGTGACCACGTCCATAACAGTGACCAGCGCTTGCATGCGGGCACTGCCGGTTGGAAGCACGATCACCGGAGTTGCCGGGGCCTGGGCGATTCTGTCGGACAACAGCGCCTCAAGGTCCTCAGAGGTCAGCGCTTGCCCGCGGAAATAGGGCGCGCCGTCGCCTCCGATACGGATCACCACGGCGCTGGCGGGTTCACCTGAGGTGCCGGAGGGTGCAGGGCGATCCGATTGAGCCAATGCCGGGATCATGTCGAGGTTCAGATAGGTCGAGGTCACCATGAAGAACACCAGCAGGATCAGCATCACGTCGATCATCGGCACCAGTGAGATCAGGGGCCGTGTCGGTCTGCGTCTGTTCAGGCTAAGCTCGGCGGACATGTGTGATCCCTTACTGCGTGCCGCGTTCCTCGATCACCATCAACTGCCCAACCGCGTTCTCAATCGCCTGAGCTCCCGCTTCTGCGCGGCCCGATAGCAGCGATGCCCCGACAGCGGCGGGGATGGCGACCAACAGACCGGCGGCTGTGGTCAGCAAGGCCTGCCAGATTCCGCCCGCAAGGACCGAGGCATTGGCCGCTCCTTGCGCCAACTCCAGCTCCTGAAACGACTGGATCATCCCGGTCACGGTCCCCAACAGGCCAAGCAGGGGTGAGATCATCGCGATCAGCTCCAGCACACGAATCCATGTGTTCATGGCAGCGAATTCCTGATTGCCGCGACGTGTAAGCTCGGCCATCAAGGCGGGCCCCTTGAACCCATCGTTCAGCGCTTGCATGGCATAGGCGCAGACGCGATCAGCCGGAGATTTCCCCGCAGCGACGGCTGCCAGCGCCGCCTGCTTGTCGCCCTTGGACCACTGCACCAGTGCTGTGTCCCTCGCGCCTCCGCCGGATCGAACTGGGGCCAGTTGCATCGCCTTGATGACGATCAAAGTGACCGAAAGCAGCGACAACGCGCCAAGGATTGCGATGATTGGGCCTCCTGCGCCCAGTGTCTCGAGCCCGAACATGATCTATTGCGCCAGATTGGCTGAGGTCTTGCTGCCCAGCGCCAGCAGGGGGAAGCAATCCAGAGGTTCGGCGTTCTGGGGCTTGCAGGCCGGCAGATCATGCAGCAGCACCTCAGAGATATTGGAGCATTCGATCTCGGGGATTTCGAACAGTTTCAACACGGTGCGTTGAACGGGCAGGGGGGCCGCGTCGATGGACAGCAGCCGGTCGATCACGCCATCGCTGTCGAGGATGGCCAGCGACATCTCGAATTCTTCGAAACTGTTGTCAGTCTGATTGCGAAACAGGAAGAACGCGCGGCATCCTCCGCCATCGGCGGGTTCGAATTTGTTCAGCTCGATTCCAAGGCGGCCCTCATCGGTCTGCGCGGTTGCGGCCATCAGTGTCAATACAACTGCGCCGAAAAGCGATTTTCTCATCTTCCTACCTCTGCTGCCGGTCGTTGAACCCACATCCGATGTCTTGCGTCGCGGGTCTTAGCCCTGAACATTGCAGAAACAGGGCGCATGCGGGAAGATATTTCTGCAATGGGTCACGTTCGCGATGGAATGATGAACTTGCCCTAGCGTAAACAAACGGTACGGCGGGTCGGGAAAATGTGTATATTGATCTCGACCTGGTCTGCGCATTGCGACCGATTAACCACACAAACCGCAGAGGAAACTGGAAGTGTTTGCGAGTTTCGCCATCATGTGAACTAATTCATACACAAGATTGCAGGCGCTGCTGTAAGCGATTCAACAAGAACAACAAGCTGCGATCGAACAGGACGGTATTGGGAATAAAATGGACCTTTCATCTTATTTGGAGCCCAGAGACGACGAACCCCCCAGCGGTGAAAATCTGGAATACGATCCGGCCTTTACGGACCTTGAGATCGCGGCTCAGCCGGGCGAAGAGCGTCAGATGGGCGATGAGGTCGTCGCGGCCGAGGAACAGGACTGGCGCGATGTCGAGGAAAAGGCCTTGGCCGTCATGGAAAAAAGCCATGACATCCGCGCCGCCATCTATCTCGCTGAGGCTGTTTTGCACACCAAAGGCCTTCCCGCCTTTGCCTCGGCGGTGGGCTATGTGAAATCCCTGCTGGAAGACAATTGGGACACATGCCACCCCGAGTTGGATGAAGACGACGGCGATGCCACTATGCGCATAAATGCGGTGCGCGGTCTGGCCTCGTCTGATCGGATGGTACGCGCCTTGCGTCGGACCGCTTTGACAGACAGCCGCATGTTCGGTCGGATGACCCTGCGCCATCTGGATGTCGCCGAAGGTCGCATCAATATGCCCGCAGATCTGGACGACGCGCCGGATGCAACCGGGGTTGCGGCCGCGTTCAAGGATACCGATGACGAGGTGTTGGAGGCCAATGCCGATGCAGCGTCCGCGGCTCTGGATGATGTCGAGGCAATCGACGCTGTATTTGGCGACAAAACGCCCGGCGAAGGCCCGGATCTGACGCCTCTGTCTGATGCGCTTAAGAGCATCAAGCAGGCGTTGGCCAGCTATGCCGATGTGGGCGAGGCCGAAGAAGACGATTCCGGCGACGATGACAGCCCAAGCAGCCCAACGGGTGCCCCGGCTGCGCTGATGGCATCGGGCGGCGGTGGCGGTGGGGCGATCAACACGCCCGAAGATGTCACGCGGATGCTGGAGCGCATCATGGATTATTATGCCCGGTGCGAGCCCTCCAGCCCTCTGCCAATTTTGCTTGAGCGTGCCAAGCGCCTTGTGAATGCCGATTTTCTGACAATTATCGAAGATATGGCAAAAGAAGGTCTGGATGAGGTGCGCCAGATCGGCGGCATTAAAGAAGAAGACGATGACGATTATTGATCCGTTTGGGCGCAAGCCGAACACCGGATTGAAAAGAAACACTGATGGATGAATCGAGGAGCATCAGATGGCTGACAGTTCACAAAAATTTATAGCCCGGAACAGGGCTCCGAGGGTTCAGATCGAATATGATGTTGAACTCTATGGGGCCGAAAAGAAGGTCCAGCTGCCCTTTGTCATGGGTGTCATGAGCGACCTTGCCGGGAAATCCGAGGTCGAGCAGCCCGCCGTGGCCGACCGCAAGTTCTTGGAAATTGACGTCGACAATTTCGACGACCGGATGAAGTCGATGGCGCCGCGCGCGGCCTTTACCGTGCCGAACACCTTGACGGGAGAGGGCAATCTGGCCGTCGATATCACGTTCGAGAGCATGGATGATTTCAGCCCCGCTGCGATTGCCGCGAAGGTTGAGCCTCTCAAGGAGCTGCTGGACGCGCGCACCCAGCTGTCCAACTTGATGACATATATGGATGGTAAAACCGGGGCCGAGGATCTGATTTCTAAGATCATGCAGGACCCGTCGCTGCTGAAGACACTGGCAGCCCAGCCCAAACCTGGCGCTGACGCCGCCGAGGAGGAGTAAAAGATGGCCGAAGAAGAAGCCAAGGTAGAAGCCGCCGAAGGCGCAACCGCGTTTGGGTCCTCGGAATTCGAGGCTCTGCTGACGAAAGAGTTCCGCCCCAAGTCGGATCAGGCGAAAACCGCTGTTGAAAGCGCAGTCAAGACGCTGGCCGAACAGGCGCTGGCCAATACCGGCCTGATCTCGGACGACGCTTTGCGGTCGATCGAAGGTATCATCGCCGAGATCGACAAGAAACTGACCGAACAGGTCAACCTGATCCTGCATCACGAAGATTTCCAGCAGATGGAAAGCGCGTGGCGTGGTCTGCATTACCTGGTGAACAACACCGAAACCGACGAAATGTTGAAAATCCGCGTGATGAACATCTCGAAGAAGGACATGCATAAGACCCTGCGCAAGTTCAAAGGGACCGCATGGGATCAGTCGCCCATCTTCAAAAAGCTCTATGAAGAAGAGTTCGGCCAGTTTGGTGGTGAGCCTTATGGCTCGCTTGTGGCGGACTATCACTTCGACCACAGCCCGCAGGATATTGAGTTGCTGGGCGAGATGTCCAAGATCGCCGCTGCGGCGCATGCGCCTTTGATCACCGGGGCCAAGCCTAGCTTGTTCCAGATGGACAGCTGGTCGGAACTGGCCAACCCGCGCGATCTGACCAAGATCTTCCAAACCCCGGAATATGCCGCATGGCGCAGTCTTCGCGAAAGCGAAGATTCTAAATATGTCGGTCTGGCAATGCCGCGCTTCCTGGGTCGTATGCCCTATGGATCGAAAACCGAACCGGTCGAGGAATTCGCGTTCGAAGAAGACACCACCGGTGCCAACAGCGACAGCTACAGCTGGGTCAACGCGGCCTATGGTATGGCGGTGAACATCAACCGGTCCTTCAAGGAATATGGCTGGTGCTCGCGTATTCGCGGCGTGGAAAGCGGTGGCACGGTCGAGGGCCTGCCCGCGCATACCTTCCCAACCGACGATGGCGGCGTGGACATGAAGTGCCCGACCGAGATCGCGATTTCGGACCGTCGCGAGGCGGAACTGGCCAAGAACGGCATGATGCCTCTGATCCACCGCAAGAATAGCGATTCGGCGACCTTCATCGGCGCGCAATCGCTGCACAAGCCGGCGGAATATGATGATGCGGATGCAACCGCGAACGCCAACCTGGCTGCGCGCTTGCCCTATCTGTTCGCGACCTGCCGATTCGCGCATTACCTGAAATGCATGGTGCGTGACAAAGTTGGCTCGTTCAAAAGCCGTCAGGATATGGAGTCTTGGCTGCAGGGCTGGATCAACCAATACGTGGACTTCAACGCCGATATCTCGGCCGAAGCGGAAAAAGCACGTAAGCCTTTGGCCTCGGCCGAGGTGGTTGTGGAAGATGTCGAAGGCAATCCAGGCTACTACACGTCCAAATTCTTCCTGCGCCCGCACTATCAGCTGGAAGGCCTGTCGGTCTCTCTGCGTCTCGTATCGAAACTTCCGTCCGAAAAAGCTGGATAAAGGTCAAAAAAATTGGCGGCATGTGATGTGTTTCACTGCCGCCGTCACGACCCTCCGGTAAACCGGGTTTAGAAACTAGAAAAGAGGAAGGCTAAAATGGAAAACGTATTTGTACAGATGGACTTCCCGGGCGAAGCACGGGAAAAGCAGCACAAAGATTGGATCGCGGTTAAGTCGATCTCGTGGGAGGTTGAGCGGACGCTGGACATGTCCGACATGGGCACCACACAGCGCGGTTATGCCAACGCGAATTTCGGCAAAGTGACTCTGAACACCGAGCTCAGCAAAGCGTCTGCCAAGATCATGACCTATGTTGCATCGGGCAAGTCGAACTCGGAAATGCTGATCCACATGTGCCGTTCTGGCGACGACGAAAAGAAAGGCATGGAGCCTTATCTGATAATCAAACTGCGTGACGCAATCGTGGACAGCTACTCGGTCGATGGCGGCGAAGACTCGATCCCGTCGGAAACCTGGACCGTCGCGTATCGTGGCATCTCGGTCAAATACAAGATCGCCGACTTCAAAACCGGCAAGCTCAGCGATTGCAACGAGTTCCTGTGGAACCTGGAAACCGGCGACGTCAGCTAAGGTTTAAAACGACTATGGGTCCCGGTGGCATTTGCCGCCGGGGCTTTTGCACTTTTTCCATCCTGACTGCGCGAGGGTTACATGACGCCGGAAGAGCATCTTAAATCAGGCGATCTGGCGGCCACATTGGCCTCTCTGCAAGATAAAGTCCGTGCCAATCCCGCAGACGCCAAGCTGCGGATTTTTCTGTTTCAGCTGCTCTGTGTGATGGGCGACTGGAAACGCGCGATCACCCAGTTGAAACTGAGCGCGGAGATGGATGAAGCGGCCACGATGATGGCCAAAACCTACCGTGAGGCCATCATTTGCGAGGTCTATCGCGAAAAAGTTTTTGCCGGGGAAAAGACCCCGATGATTTTTGGTGAGCCGGAAGAGTGGCTGGCCCATCTGATCGAGGCACAGAAACTGACAGCTGGTGGGCATTTCGACCAGGCTGCCGAGCTGCGCGCGAAAGCGTTCGATGCAGCACCCGCGACATCCGGTACGGTCAATGGCGAAGCGTTCGAATGGATCGCCGATGCCGATATGCGGCTAGGGCCAGTCCTCGAAGTGATTGTGAACGGCCGCTATTTCTGGCTGCCGTTTTCTCAGATCGTGCGGATCGACATCGAACCGCCCAGCGACCTGCGTGACGCGGTTTGGACCGCCTGCACGCTGACCGTTGCTAGCGGAGGGGAACTCGCCGCCCTGATCCCAACACGCTATGCCGGATCGACCGAGCAGGGCGATGATGCCGCCCGTCTGGCGCGGGCGACCACTTGGGTCGATGCCGGCGGCGAAACCTTTGTCGGGCTGGGCCAGCGTTTGCTGACGACAGATAAGTCCGACATCGCGCTGCTGGACATTCGCGAACTGGTTCTGGACGTGGCGACCGGTGCCGGGGAAACGGCGGGAGATGGCTGAGAAGACCCTTGCCGAACGCCTGCAACCCTCGCTTCTGGATCGGTTGACGGATGACGCGCCGGATCAGTTGAAAGAGGGGCGGGATTCCCGCGTGATTGACGTCGGGCGCCTGCGCGAGATCATTCAGCGCGATCTGTCCATGTTGCTCAACACCACCGATCAATCCGATCTGATTGATGAGGATGTCTATCCTTACGCCTCCAAGTCGGTCCTGAACTACGGCATTCGCCAGACCTCGGGCTCGTTCTCGACCCTGCGTCAAGCCCAGCGCATTCAGAAGTCCATTGCCGATTCTATCGAAGTGTTTGAACCTCGGATCGTGAAAGGGTCGGTCGCGGTCGAGCTTCGCTCGGAAAAGCAATCGGGCGAGATGCATGTGGATTATGACATCCGCGCCGTGATGTGGGCACAACCCATGCCTCTGGAATTGTATCTGCGCAGCCGGGTCGACGTGACCACCGGCGAAGTCTCGATCGAGCGGAGCTAGGCGCGATGGATACACGGCTTCTGAAACATTACGAAACCGAACTGGCCTTCCTGCGCGAAATGGGGGCTGAGTTTGCAAATGCCTACCCCAAGATCGCCTCGCGTCTGGGAATGGAAGGGATCGAGGTTGTTGACCCATATGTCGAACGTCTGCTGGAAGGCAGCGCGTTTCTGGCGGCTCGGGTTCAGCTGGAACTGGACATGCAGTTCCCGACCTTCACATCGAACCTGCTCGAGATTGTCTATCCGCATTACCTGGCCCCGACACCGTCGATGATGGTGGCGCAGATGGAGCCTGACATCGGTAACGCCGCGCTGAAAGAAGGCTACCCGATCCCGCGAGGCACCACCTTGCGCGCGCGTTTGGCCGAGGGCGAACAGACCGCGTGTGAGTTCACCACTTCCTCGGACCTAACCCTCTGGCCGATTGAAATCACCGAAGCCGAGTACATTGACGGCCGGGGAGAGCTGGTGGCTGCTGGGGTGGCGCGCGACACCGACGCTCGCGCCGGTATTCGCCTGCGTTTGAACCGCACCGACGGTGAGCCGATGGCCGAGCTGGGAATGGACAGCCTTGTGATGCATCTGGATACCCAGAGCGGTAAGGCTTGGGCCCTGCATGAGTTGCTGGCCACCCAATGTGTCGGGCTGACGGGCCGCTCGACGGACCGCCGCGCGGATTGGACCACCCGGCTGACGACTGCCGATGTCGTACCCAAAGGGTTTGACGCGGATGAGGCCCTGTTGCCTACCCCGCGCCAGTCCTTCGACGGTTATCGCCTACTGCAGGAATATTTTGCGATGCCGGAACGGTTCCTCTTTGTGGAACTGACCGGCCTGCGACCCGCGCTCGAAAAATCGGCGGGCACGGATGTGGATATCTACATCCTGTTGCAGGACGGGATGCGCGATGTCGCCCCCGCCGTGACCCCTGCGGCCTTTGCCCTGAACGCGGTGCCTGCGGTGAACCTGTTCCACCGCCGCTGCGACCGGGTGCATATCACCCAAATGGACACGCAGCATCATGTCGTTCCGAACCGCACTGCGGGTCTCGACTATGAAATATTTGGGATTGAACGCGTCACCGGTATTCAATCGGATGAAGAGGGGGATATTCCTTTCCGCCCTTTCTATAGCGACACTGACCTGACGGCTGCGGGCGACAATCACTCGGCTTATTACACGATCAAACGCCGGATGCGGCAGCGTAATGAAAAGGAACGGCTGCGGGGCGTGCGGACCTCGTATCTGGGGTCTGAGGTTTACCTGACTTTGGTTGACCGGGCGCAGGCGCCTTATCCCGGATCGTTGGAGCAATTGGCGGTTGAGGCGCTGTGCTCCAACCGCGATTTGCCCCTCTTGCTGGCCGCAGGCGGAGATGACGTCTTTCATCTTCCGGACGGTGGTCCGGTCAAGACAATCCGGACGCCGGTGACACCCACGCGCCCACATGCGACGTTGGCTCAGGGTGATGCTGCGTGGAAGCTGATCAGCCATCTCAGCCTCAATTATCTGTCCATTGCGGGCGACGGGAAAGAAGGCGGGGCGGGCGCTTTGCGCGAATTGCTCGGCATCTATGCCCCGCTTGGCAACCGCGTGACCGAGAAACAACTTGAGGGTGTAGTCTCAGTCTCCAGCCGACCCATTGTGCGCCGGATGAGCGACGAGGTCCTCAGCACGGCGGTGCGCGGGTTAGAGATCACGCTGGGCTTCGACGAAAGTTTCTACGAAGGCACCAGCGTCTATGTGCTGGGCGCGGTGCTCGAGCGGTTCTTCCGCAAATACACCACGATCAACAGCTTCACGGAAACCGTGCTAAAAACCGAACGACGAGGAGAGATTGCCAGATGGCGACCAGCGGCCGGACTGGGCAGGATCATCTGAGCCTGCTTGCCGCGCTGGCGGCTGATCCTGAAAGGCATCACGTCTTTCAGGCGTTGCGGGTGATTGAAGCGCATTATGCGGATGCGCCGCGTCTTGGTGAATCGCGCCGTCCGCGCGAGGATCGCGTGCGGTTAGGGCAGGATGTCTCACTGGCCTTTCCGCCCAACACGCTGACGCGGTTTGAACCGGCGA
The DNA here is from genome assembly GCF_049800715.1 of Ruegeria profundi. Classification (GTDB taxonomy): domain Bacteria; phylum Pseudomonadota; class Alphaproteobacteria; order Rhodobacterales; family Rhodobacteraceae; genus Ruegeria; species Ruegeria profundi_A. The sequence goes on along the minus strand of NZ_JBNAFO010000007.1, from coordinate 102,890 downwards.
CCGACGGCGCGCCGGGCAAGCTTAACAATCTGTTCTTTGGCTTTTTTGGACCGCAAGGCCCTCTGCCTCTGCACCTGACCGAGTTCGCCCGCGACCGACAGCGCAACCACCGCGACCCGACTTTTGTCGCCTTTGCCGACATGCTCACCCACCGGATGATGAGCTTGCTCTACCGGGCATGGGCCGCAGCAGAGCCCGCACCTAGTTTTGACCGGGGTGACGATCCGTTTGAACAGCGCGTGGCGGCTTTGGCCGGGTTCAAGGGTGCAGACTATAGCGACCGCGATGCAATGCCGGATATGCTACGCCGTTTCTTTGCTGGGCATCTCGGGTCAGGGACGAAAACGGTCGAAGGCTTAATCGCGATCCTGTCGGACTATTTCGGGGTCGAGGCGCACGTGCAGCAGTTCGTCGGCTCGTGGTTGGAGTTGGAGCCGGACGACACTTGGCAGCTCGGCTCGCCCGCGCGATTGGGGCAATCGACCAGCATCGGCAACCGCGTCTGGTCACGCGCGGCCAAGTTCCGTATTCGCATCGGGCCACTGTCGCTGGAAGATTACAAACGCCTGCTCCCCGGCGGCGTTTCTCAGGAACGGATGGAGGCGATTATCCGCACCTATGCCGGTGACACCCTGGATTGGGAGGTCAATCTGGTGCTGGCCGGTGATGAGGTGCCGCGCGCCTCGCTGGGTGGAACGACGCAGCTGGGTCATACCAGCTGGATAAGAACCCGCGATGATCCTGAACAGAACCGCCCGGATGCGGATGATCTGATCCTGTATCCCGGATATGTATCACAAGAATTCGAGGCCGAAGAACTGGCCCATAACGAGAGGTATTGAAGATGACGGAAATCAGCCGTGTGTCGCTGTTCGGTAAGCTGAACAAGCTGGGCTATCAGGCCATCGAAGGGGCCACCGTGTTCTGCAAGATGCGGGGCAATCCGTATGTCGAAATCCAACACTGGCTGCATCAGATCCTGAACGGCCAGGACAGCGACATTCACCGCATCATCCAGCACTACGATCTGGATCCGGGCAAGATTGCATCGGAACTGACGCGCAGCCTGGACATGCTGCCGCGCGGGGCGTCCTCAATCTCGGACCTGTCCGATCATCTGATGGACGCGATGGAGCGCGGTTGGGTCTGGGGCTCATTGCTGTATTCCGACAGCAAGGTGCGGACTGGGTATCTTATCCTCGGCATGCTCAAGACGCCTGCGCTGCGCAATATTCTGGCCAGCATGTCGCCAGAACTGGCCAAGATCGGCGCCGATGATCTGGCCGACAGCTTTGGCGAAGCCACAGATGGCTCACCCGAGGATACGCTGGGTGCACAGGACGGTTCGAACGTGGGTGGCGGAGCGGAACCCGGTGAGGCCAGCGGCGCGATGGCCCCCGGCGCGATGGGCAAGGGTGAGGCGTTGGAGCAGTTTTGCACCGACCTGACCGAACAGGCCCGCAACGGTGAGATTGATCCCATCGTCGGCCGAGATGAGGAAATCCGCCAGATCGTCGACGTGCTGATGCGCCGCCGTCAGAACAACCCGATCCTGACCGGTGAGGCGGGCGTTGGTAAAACTGCCGTGGTCGAAGGGTTTGCTCTGCGGATTGCTCGTGGTGACGTGCCGCCTGCGTTGAAAGATGTGCGCCTGTTGGTTCTGGATGTGGGCCTGCTGCAAGCGGGCGCGTCGATGAAGGGTGAGTTTGAAAACCGCCTGCGTCAGGTGATTGATGAGGTTCAGGCCAGCCCGACTCCGATTGTGATGTTTGTCGATGAGACTCATACGTTGGTCGGGGCAGGGGGCGCTGCCGGGACCGGCGACGCGGCCAACCTGCTGAAACCGGCGCTGGCGCGCGGTACGTTGCGCACAATCGGCGCGACCACATGGGCCGAGTATAAGAAATATATCGAGAAAGACCCGGCTCTGACCCGCCGTTTCCAAGTGGTGCATGTGGAAGAGCCCGATATTCCAAAAGCGGTTCTGATGATGCGCGGCATCGCCTCGATGCTGGAAAAACACCACCGGGTGCAAGTGTTGGACGAGGGGATCGAAGCGGCAGTGACGCTTTCGGCCCGCTACATCCCTGCACGACAGTTACCGGATAAATCGGTCAGCTTGCTGGATACAGCTTGTGCGCGGGTCGCGGTGTCTCAGCACGCGGTTCCGGCCGAGGTCGATGACAGCCAGCGGCGGATTGAGGCTCTGACCACCGAATTGGAGATTATAGAACGGGACGAGACCGCAGGCTATGACGTTGCTGACCGCCGCGAGGCGGTGAATGCCGCGAAAGAGGCGGAAGAGGCGCGGCTGGAAGAACTCAACGGCCGTTGGGAGGCCGAGAAGAAAGTGGTCGAAGAAATCCTCGACCTGCGGGCCAAGCTGCGCGCAGGCGGGCAAGAGGTCGAAGGCACCGGCACCGCTGAAGGCGAAGCCGCGACCGAGGAAGCCCCTGAAACCCAGCCCATCGACCGCGAGGCTCTGCTTGCCGAGTTGAAAGCCAAGAACGCCGAGTTGGAAGAAGTGCAGGGCGACAGCCCACTGATCTTGCCTATCGTCGATCATCAGGCGGTGGCCAGCGTAGTGGGTGACTGGACCGGTATCCCAGTTGGCCGCATGGTCAAGGATGAGATCGAGACGATCCTGAACCTGGAAACCCGCCTGGCCCAACGTGTCATTGGTCAGGATCATGCGATGAAGATGATCGCCAAACGGGTTCAAACCAGCCGGGCGGGGCTCGATAATCCGAATAAGCCCATCGGTGTCTTCATGCTGGCAGGCACCAGCGGCGTAGGTAAAACCGAAACCGCGCTGGCCCTCGCCGAGGTGCTCTATGGCGGCGAACAGAACGTCATCACCATCAACATGTCCGAATACCAAGAGGCGCATACCGTCAGCAGCCTGAAAGGCGCGCCTCCGGGCTATGTCGGCTATGGCGAAGGTGGCGTGCTGACCGAAGCGGTGCGGCGCAAGCCATACTCGGTCGTGCTGCTGGATGAGGTCGAAAAGGCCCATCCGGACGTGCACGAGATATTCTTTCAGGTCTTTGACAAGGGCGTCATGGAGGATGGCGAGGGCCGCGTGATCGACTTCAAGAACACGCTGATCCTGCTGACTTCGAATGTCGGTACCGAGATGATCATGGACATGTGCGCCGATCCGGATCTGATGCCTGATTCGGAAGGCATGGCCAAAGCGCTGCGGGATCCGCTGCTCAAGGTGTTCCCGCCGGCGCTGCTGGGGCGTCTGGTGACGATTCCTTATTATCCGCTCAGCCCCGAGATGCTGGGGGAGATCACAAAGCTACAACTTGGGCGAATCAAGAAGCGCGTCGAATCTGCTCATGGTGTACCATTCGAATACACCGACGCCGTGGTGGACGAGATCGTCAACCGTTGTCAGGAGCTGGACAGCGGTGGTCGTATGATCGACGCGATCGTGACCAATACAATGCTGCCGGATATCTCGGCAGAGTTCCTAAAAAGAATGATGGAGGGCGAAGAAGTTTCCAAAGTCGTGATCGACGTCACAGACGGGGACTTCACTTACGGGTTTGATTGAGCGCAACGCATGATGCGTCTGACCGAGAAAGGGGACACTTTATGAAGGCGACTATGACACCGGAACTGGATCAGAAATGGTGGTCCAAGAACAAACCGAAGCTGATGAAGAAGACCGGCCTGGGAGATGCTTTGAAAGCATACCAGGTCGCCGAAGATCAGATGGATTGGGACAAGACTTTGAAAGCCTTGTCCAACGTCAAACGCAAGGTGGCCGAGGCTGTGAAGCTCGCAGGCAGCAAGCACTCGGATACTGTGACGGTCCTGAAAAAGTACCCCAAGATCATCGACAAGAAAGAAAAGGAACTCGAGGAAAAGAAAAAGGACGCAGCGGCTCGGGCCAAGTCGGCCTCGACCGATGCGCCCAAGCAGAAACTGGGTAAGTCGGTTGTCATCTGGAAGAAGGATCTGGGCACCGAGATTACCAAGAAATACAAGCCCGACTGGCTGAAAGAGCTGAAGGGCTATGCGTTCCAGTTGAAGCTGAACGATGATCTTCTGGATGTTCTGGAAGATGAAGGCGACTACGTCACGCCGCAGCAGATGGTGGATGACGCTAATGCAGTAACCGACAAGCTGGTTGCCTTGATCGCCAAAGAGCTGATGGCGACGGATGCGGCGATCAAGAAGGCCAGCGACGCAAAGAAACGCGCGGCGTTGATCAAAGGGTTCGACGACAAGCTCGCGACCATCATGAACGGTGCCAAAAAGCACTATGAGTCGATCCCGGCCAAGCGCTGGCAGGCCTTTGTGAAGCGCAAGCAACAGTACAAGGATTATAAGGTTAAAACCGGCTTTGACATCACGCTTGGCGTGTTGGGTGTCGTCGGTGGGGCCGCGGGTGTGGCCGGTGCGGCCGCAACAGGCGGCGCGTCGCTGGCCTTGGGGATCGTCTCGCTGGTGCGGGGCGTTGCGCAACTGGCTGATAAGATCAAGGACGCCGCGCAAGAGGCCGAGAAGGTCGAAAAGAACCTCAAAAGCGATCTGGACACGCTCCTCAAGCGGTATCGCACCGCGGAAGGCGAGGCCAAAAAGCAGGTTCAGGGCGGTGCCGAGGTTGGTGCCTCAGTCCTAAAGGGTATTTTGGGCACCGATACGCCGTTCCTGGCCACTCTGCCGAAATGCGACAAGAACTATGGTTTGTGGCAAAACAAAGTCGCCGGGCTTGAAGTTGGTGGGCGCAAACTGTCTCAGGCGATCATGAAGGGCCTGCAGGAATGCGACAAGCTTGAGAAAGCCATGAAACAGGCTGACGCGAAGAAGGCCGGTAAGTATCTGGACAAGCTCAAAAAAGCCCGTGCCTCGTTGCAGAAGGGTTTGGATGGGTGTTCGGATATGATGAAGCGGGTCTCGGACGCGGATAATAACGCGCCGAACCTCAAGAAGATGCTGGATGCGCTGAATTCGAGCAATCCGAAATACGCGCAGATCTTCGACAAGGTATTCCCGGTTGTCGTCAACCTAACGCTGGCGGGTGCAAATGCTGGGGTTGGCTTCAAGGAAGCGTCGAGCACGCTCGACACAGTCAACACGGCGCTTGGGCTGTTCAACGACATTGCCTCGGAAGGCAAGGATCAGCTGGAAGAAGCGATCGGCTAAGCGACGGGGCGGCGCCTGTGGCCCAAAGCCACGCGGCGCCGACCTCATCCGGCAGGAACGAAACGGAATATAGGCGCGAAAAAAATTGGCAAAGCAGACAGTTACACCTCACAAGTTCTACGTGGTCGATCTCATCCGGTCGAAGCCCAAGCTTCAGTATATCGAGATCCCCAGCTACCGCGTTGACGTCAAATTCGAAGTCACGGCCAAGGGTCCGGTACCGTCGACCACGCTGAAACGTCTTGAAGCAGCAGGCATGAAAGAGCTGGAGCGCTATGAGACGGTGATCAGTCAGGAGGCGGTCAAGCTCGACAAGAAAGTCGCCGAGCTGATGAAGACGCCGGGTCAGAAATCTCAGGCCGAAGCTGAGAAGATGATCCAGGCCACCAACCAGATGATCAAGAACGCCCTGCGGTCGGCCGAAGGGGCCGCTCAGGTGGCGATCGAAAAGCAGATCAAGGTTGAGGCGAATAAGGACAAACTGCTGAAAGAAGCACGGGTCAAGACGACGCTGAAGGTGACTGCCGGTGTGATCAAGATCGGTACGGCTGTCACACGGCTGGTGGCGACCTCGGGCGCGGATGTCATGGCCTACAAGACCATTGTCAAACAGGTCTACGACCTTGGCAAAGAGGTTCAGCAGCAGTTGAAGGGTGAAGAAAAACTGCGCAAGGATTTGGAAGGCGCCATCCAGAAATATATAAAGCTGCGTGGCACCTCGATCATGCAGGCGGCTGAGCGGCAGGGTATTACCGATACGTCCGGAATCTCGGTCAAGAAACCGATGGAGGCGATCAAGAAACTGACCGCCAAGGCCCTCGCCATGGGTGATGAGGTCACCAAGGGCCGCGATGCCAAGAAGATCGCCAAAGAAATCGCGGATTTCGCGATCAAGGGCTATCAAGTCTACCAGAAGGATTCGAACAAGAAGCGCGCGCTCTATCGTGAGCATACGACGAAGACGCGCCATAAGGTCGATGATCTGGGCAAGGCCGCTGACAAGCTGATGAAGGCTGCGAAGTCGCAGAAAACCCTGAAAGAGGGCGTCAAGCTGGGGGCCGAGTGTATGGCCGTCAAGCGTGAAGCCAGCGCAATGGCCGCCAAGCTCGAGGAACGTCAGAAGTTCCTGGCCGAGATGGAGGCTCTGATGGAAGGCAACGGTCTGAAAGTGGATGACACCACGATCATGGATAAGCTGAAGAAGCTGGACAAGATGACGGTTCTGAAAGAGACCAAGACAATGTTTACCTCGGTCAAAGGGGTCTACAAACTGGTGGATGGAATCAGCGACGTCGTTGGTTAAACACGTAAATCTTCGGGTGCGGATCGCCGCGCCCGACACCCAAAGCAACAGGAGGTGTTGGTGGAACCCGGTATCGAGAAGAGCGAAACGCTCCGCGACACCGTGCGCGAGTTTGTCGAGCGTAAGGCTGTGACCAACACCATTCTTGGTGTGATCATTTTCAACGCGATCACGCTGGGGCTATCAACCTCTCCTTCGGTTCAGTCGAGTATCGGCCCGACCCTGGTTGTGATCGACAAGATCGTGCTGGGCATTTTCGTGGCCGAGCTGTTGATGAAATTCTATGCTTACCGGTTCAGCTTCTTCAACAACGCCTGGAACATCTTTGACCTTGTTGTGGTTACGCTGGGTCTGCTGCCCAACCGCGACGGGCTGTCCGCGCTGCGGGGGTTGCGGGTCATCCGGGCGATGCGTTTGCTATCGGTTATCCCGCAAATGCGAGCGGTGGTTCAGGCTTTGCTGGACGCGCTTCCGGGGATGGGCGCGGTGATCATCATGATCTCAATCGTGTTCTACGTTTTTGCCGTCATGGCGACGCTGATGTACGGCCCGGATTTCCCGGAATGGTTCGGTTCTTTGGGTAAATCGCTCTATTCCCTGTTCCAGATCATGACGCTGGAAAGCTGGTCGATGGGCATCGTCCGCCCAGTGATGGAGGTTCACCCCACCGCCTGGATTTTCTTCGTGCCCTTCATCGTCATCACTGCTTTCTCGGTTCTGAACCTGTTCATCGGTCTGCTGGTCAACACTATGCAATCCGCCGTGGAGGACGAGTCGGTTGAGGAGTTCTCGCATCTGCGTGAATTGGTACGCAGCGAGACCGATATTGTAGACGATCGCGTAAAGGAACTGCTGGTCGAGGTTCGCGCCCTGCGGCGCGAAGTGGCCGAGTTGAAAGGTCAAACCGATGGCTGACAGCTCTCAGAAATTCATCGCTCGCAATCGGGCGCCGCGCGTTCAGATTGAATATGATGTGGAGCTTTACGGGGCCGAGAAAAAGGTTCAACTGCCGTTTGTCATGGGAGTGATGAGCGATCTCTCCGGCAAGTCTACGGTCGAAACGCCATCGGTTTCGGATCGCAAATTCCTTGAGATTGATGTCGACAATTTCGACGACCGTATGAAGGCCATGGCCCCGCGCGTTGAATTTGCCGTGCCCAATACGCTGACAGGCGAGGGTAACCTGGCCGTGGATCTGACATTTGAGAAGATGGCCGATTTTACCCCGGCCCAGATCGCGTCAAAAATCGAGCCTCTGCGTAAACTGCTTGAGGCTCGCACGCAATTGTCGACTTTGATGGCCTATATGGATGGGAAGACCGGGGCCGAGACGCTGATCGAAAAAGTGCTGGCCGATCCGGCCCTTCTGGGTGCCCTTGCGGGCAGTTCGCTCCCCGAGCAGGACAATGAGGCCACGTTGGACGCCTTGCGGGATATGATGCCCGAAGATGCCGCAGCCGACAATTCGGTGGAGGATGCGCTTGCGTCTTTACCCGAGGTTGAGACCGCCGAGGCGCAGGATCAATCGGCTGACATCTTGTCCGATCTGGCGGCTGAAGCTCCCGCGGATGCGCCTGAAGATACGTCGGTCGCGGATGCCTTGTCCTCACTGCCTGACTCGGTTGAACCCGAGGAACCTGTAGATGACAGCGCGAATGTTTTGTCCAATTTGGCGGCCTCCGCACCCGAGGAAACGGCTCAGGATACTTCTCTCTCGGACGCTTTGTCTTCGCTGCCCGAAACCGAGGCTACTGAGGCAGCCGACACATCAGGCGATATTCTAGCGGAATTGGCCAACGCGGCACCTGCGGATGAGGTTGAAGACACCGCCGCAGATGACATCCTGTCCAGCCTGCCAGATATCGAGCTTACGGCGGTAGAGGATGCGTCGGATGATATCTTGTCTGATCTGGCCAGTTCTGAGCCTGATGATGAGCCCGAGGATACGTCGGTCGCGGATGCTCTGTCTTCTGTTCCAGAGGTTGAGCTGCCCGACGTGTCGGAAGACTCCACGGATGTTCTTGCCGATCTGGCCGATGTAGCGCCTGAGGCGACCGAGGTTGAGGATGTGGCCTCGGATATTTTGTCTGACCTCAGCGATCTGGAAACGGAAGAGGTCGAAGACAGCTCTGTGTCCGATGCCCTCGCGTCTCTGCCGGAAACTGATGTCGCGGATGAGGTTGATGGGTCCGATGACATCCTGTCGGACCTTGCAGATGCTGCCCTGGACATTGAGGTCGAAGAGGACACGCTCGGCGATGTCCTCGCCTCAGTACCCGAGGTTGAGGCCGCGTCTGAGACGGTTCAGAGCGATGACATCCTCTCTGAACTGGCCGATCTGGAACTGGAGGAGAATGGAGAGGACGGCGCACTGGACGCGGCGCTTTCATCGCTTCCGGATACAGATGAAGAGGTTGCAGAAGATCATTCAAACATTTTGTCCGACCTCGCCGACGCTGCCCCTGAGGAGGTGGATGAGGACGTGGATCTGGACGGTCTGCTTGATGATCTGGCGGAGAAGGCTCCCGATGAAGCTGATGAGCCTGCTGCAGAAGACATACTCGCCTCGGTGCACGAACTGGACAGCACGGATGAGACGGATCCGTTGGAGGACATCCTTGGTGATCCAGCCAGCGAGGACCAACCTGGTCCAGAGGCAGATGCGTCCGACCTGGATGATTTGCTTGCCGACCTGGCGGATTCTTCTGACGAGGCCCAGCCGGAGGAGGATGTTCTGGATGACATCCTCGGGGATTTGGTGGAAGCCGAAGCTGATGAGGTCGACGAAGCCGACGTAGAAAATGTTCTTGCAGATTTGGCCGAAGAGCCTGACGGCGATTTGGATGATCTTTTGAATGACCTTGGGTCGGATGAGGTTACATCTGCACTGACGGATGAAGCGGCCGATGACCTAGAAGATCTGCTGGGTGATCTCGAAGAGACGTCAGATGATGCGTCTGACGATCTGGATGCGCTTCTGGGTGATTTGGAGTCCGAGCCGGACAGCGACGCCGCTTCAGACGATTTGGATGCCTTGCTGGGTGATCTTGAAGGCGACGATGAGACAGAAGATGCGGATACAGATGATGTCGATGCGCTTCTGGCGGACCTTGGCGACGATGTAGAGGATGAAGATACCGGCGCGGACGATCTTGACGCCTTGCTGGGTGATCTTGAAGGCGGTGATGAGACCGAAGACGTGGATACAGATGATCTGGATGCGCTTCTGGCGGACCTTGGCGACGACGTTGAAGATGAGGATGCAGGTGGGGATGATCTCGACGCTTTGCTGAATGACCTGGGGTCGGACGACGACAGCGCGTCTGAGGAGGGGACAGCGGATGATCTGGACGCTCTGCTGGCGGATTTGGGCGATGATGAGGGCGGTTCAGACGACCTTGATGATCTGTTGAATGATTTGGGCGCAGATGAGGATAATGAGGCATCCTCTGACGAAACGACAGATGACTTGGACGCCTTGCTGGGCGATCTAGATCTGGACGACGAGGGCGGATCTGATGATCTGGACGCTCTGCTAGTTGACCTTGATGGGGATGATGCGTCAGGCGAAACAGCCGATCTGGACGACGAGCCGCAATTGGCATTCGGCCGCATGAGCGCGGATCGACCTGACCCGGAACGGCTGAAACGCACCCGGTTCCGGATCGCGCTCTTTGGCGATTTCTCTGGCCGAGCGGCGCGTGGGCAGATTGAGCCCGGCGACGCCCTAGCCGCACGTAAGCCGATCATTCTAGATCCCGATACGGTCGAAGAGGTGATCGAGGGGTTCGCGACCGATCTCGTTCTGCCGATTGGCAAGGATGGGGCCGGGATCGAAGTGAAGCTGAAAGAGCTGGACGATCTGCATCCCGACGAACTTTATGAAAAGGTTGAACTGTTCGATGGCCTCTCGGGTCTGAAAAGCCAGTTGAGCGCGGGTGGGACTGCAGATCACGCTGCCAAACAGCTGATCGGTTGGGGGGAAGAGTTCGGGCAGGCGGTTGTGCCGCCGCGCAAGACCTCGGGCGGTAACACGGTTCGTGCTGACCTGAAGCTCAGCGATTTTCAGAAACTGATCGGCGATACATCGGGTGAACTGGCGCAGGCCTCACCCGTTGATGACTTGCTGAAACGCGTGGTCGGCCCGCATATCCGCAAACTGCCCAGCCCCGATGTGCAGGCGATGCAAAATGCAGTGGATGAGGCGCTGAGCGCAGCCATGCGCATGGTTCTGCATCACCCCGAGTTCCAATCCGTCGAAGCACAGTGGCGTAGCCTCGATCTGATTGCGCGCAGTGTCGAGGATGACGATACGCTCGACGTGGTTCTGTATGACGTCTCAGCCGAAGAAATCGCAGCGGATCTGGCCGCCGAGGAAGATCTGGCACAAACCGGTCTGGTTCGGTTGCTGACCGAAGAGCCGCTGGACGAAGAAAACGGGCGCGGTGGGTATTCGGCGCTGATCGGGCTTTATACCTTTGAGGAAACGCCGCCTCATGCAGAACTGCTGGGCCGTATTGGCCGCGTTGCAGCCCATGTAGATGCGCCGTTCATCAGTGCAATCACCCCGGCCTACCTGGATGTGAAGCCCGAGGACCGCCACCCGCTGGTGGTCGAAGCCTGGGACACCCTGCGCGCGATGCCCGAAGCTGGGCATGTTGGCCTGGCCTCGCCCCGGTTCCTGCTGCGGCGGCCTTACGGCGCCAAGTCTGAGCCGATCTATGAGTTCGACTTCGAAGAATTCACCGAGTCTGAAGGCCTGCGCGGTATGCTTTGGGCCAATCCGGCGGTTCTGGTGACGATCCTGTTGGCGCGGTCCTTCAAGCAAAATGGCAAGGCGATGAATTTGGGCTCGGTCATGAGCTTGGGTGGCGTACCTTACCATTTCGTAAATGACCGCTATGGCGATCAGGTGGCGCTGCCCTGTACGGAACGCAATATCACGTTGGCAAAGCACGAACACTCGGTCCAGCGCGGCTATATGCCGGTACTGTCTGTCAAAGGCCGCGATGAAATCCGGCTGGGCTCGTTCAACTCGGTTGCCGGGCAAGAGATTCTGGGCCCGTGGGCCGGTATGCCCGCTCCTGCGCCATCACCGGATGTACCAGCTGCGCCCGAGGCCGATGAGGATGACGATCTGGACTTGGATCTGGATCTCGATACAGGCGACGACGATGATTTCGACCTCGATCTGGACCTTGGAGATGATGACAGCGGCGATCTTGACGATCTGCTGGCGTCATTCGGCGACGATGATGACGGTGACGATAGTGATGATGACGATATGGACCCCGAACTTGCTGCACTGCTGAACGATTTGTGACGGCGCGGTGAACGAGAATTGGAAGGAACGGAAAATGGCTGAGAGTCTGCAAAGTAAAGAGTGGCCGCTTCGGATAACGGGGTCGTATAGCTATGGTGAGGATGATCTTGTCATCAGGCGGGCCGTCGTCTCAGAAGAGCTTGGGAAACTGACCGAAATTCAGGTCGAATTCCTGTCGGAAAAGACCACGATTGCGTTGGACAAACTGCTGGGCAAGGTGATGACCATTCATCTGGCCGCCGATGGGGCCGAGCGTAAGTTCACCGGCACAATTGTAAGGGTGGAACGACTGGCGCTGCGCGACGGCTATGTACAGTTTCTGGCCGAATTGCGCCCCTGGTTCTGGCTGCTGACGCAGACCACCGACAGTCGCATCTTTCAGGAAATGACCGCCGTGCAGATCATCGAAAAGATTTTCGGTGAATACGGGCTTACGGATTTCAGAAAAAGCCTGCGCGCCACTTACCAGCAGCGCGAATATTGCGTGCAATATCGCGAAACGGATTTCGACTTTATCTCGCGCCTGATGCAGGAAGAGGGCATCTACTACTATTTCGATTACACGAATGCCAAGGACAAGAATGAGACGCTGGTCATGTGCGACGGACCAAACGCTCATACGCCGATTGCCGGTGACGCAAAGGTCGAATTCCGGGGCGGGGATGATTACAGCCAACGTCTTGGTGACTCGGTGACCGAATGGGCCGCGTCCGAGACGATCCGGCCCGGAGTTGTCTCGCTAGGCGATTTTGATTTCGAAAAGCCCAAAGCGTCGCTGGATGCGCGGGCCAAAACGCCGACCGGCGCAAAGCACGGGTTCAAGGACAAGTTGGAGCTTTACGATATTCCAGGTCACTACAAGGAAACCGGGCCGGGCAATACGCTGGCCAAGGTGCGGATGACGGCCGAGGATGCTCTGTTCGACCGGCGGCGTGGGCGGGCTTCGGTCCGGGCGCTGGAAACCGGGCGCAAGTTCACGCTGCAGGATCATCCTGACAAGGCCGAGAACGCGGAGTACCTGATCACCAAGGCGCGGTATTTTCTTCAGACCACCGAAGGTTATGGATTTGCCAAGAACGACAAGGATCTGGACACCGGTGCGCTGGAGTTTCCAGAGGACAGCAATGAGATGTTCATGGTCGAGTTTGAGGCCCAGCCCGGCAAAACCGAATTCAAATCGTTGCGCACGATCCCTTGGCCAGAAATCTCGGGTCTGCATACGGCCATTGTGACCGGCAAGGCTGGTGAGGAAATCTGGACTGACAAATACGGTCGGATCAAGGTTCAGTTCCATTGGGATCGTGAAGGCAAGAAAGACGAAAAGACCACCTGCTGGGTGCGGGTTGTCACCCCTTGGTCGGGTAAGAACTGGGGTATGGTCAGCATCCCTCGGATCGGGCAAGAGGTTGTCATCCAGTTCGAAGAAGGCGATCCGGATCGGCCGATCTGCACAGGCATGCTCTACAATGCCGACACCATGCCACCCTATGCCTTGCCTGCAAACCAGACGCAAACAGGGATCAAGACGCGGTCCTCGAAACAGGGCAGCGCCGAGACGTTCAACGAGCTGATGTTCGAGGACAAGAAAGACGCCGAACTCGTGCGCTTTCAGGCGCAGAAGGATCACGAGAAGCTGGTCAAGAATATGTCCACGATTACCATTGGCTATGACAAGCTGGACAAGGGTGGCAATGGCGGTGACGGCTGCCTCAGCCAAGTGGTCAAGAAGAACGTGGATGAGACGATCAAGGAAGGTGACCATACCTTCACCATCGAGAAGGGTAACCAGACGGTCAGCATCAAGACTGACCAGACCGAGACCATCGAGGGCAAGTCCACCCGCACCGTCACCGGCAATCACGCCGAAACGATCAAGGAAGGCGACAAATCCACGACGGTAAAGATGGGTGACATTCAGGTCGATGCCAAAATGGGCAAGATCACAATGACCGCAATGAAGTCGATCGAATTGAAGGTTGGTGGCTCATCGATCAAACTGGACCCGACAAGCATTACGATCAAGAGCACGATGATCAAAGTCCAGGCCAATGCCAAGTTGGATGCAAAAAGCCCGATGACGACGGTCAACGGTGATGCCATGCTGACCCTCAAGGGCGGCCTGACAATGATCAACTAAAGGGGCAACGCGATGACAGACCGTTTTTCCGGAATGACCAAAACGCCCCAGATGCCCGCTGCGCGCATGCTGGCCGATGCCAATGCCCGCCTGAGCGTCAAGCTAGAGGCCCCGGCCAGTGCGCCTTTGGATGTGGTGTTGACTGAATTGGAAGAGAAAGGCGCAGTGATCGATATCCTACGCCTTCTGGGGGTGGCCTTGCCTGCCCGAGAGCGCGTGTGGTGGTCCTGTCTGGCCGCGCGCGACTATGTCGGTGAGGCCCCGGACAACAACACGCCCGCACTGGCGGCGTCCGAGGAATGGGTGTTTCGCCCCACGCCTGAAAACCGCGACAAGGCGGGCGCGACGATTGATCTCGCCGAACCAGATGATGAGACGGTAAATTGCGCTATGGGCGTGTTATACTCGGACGGAACTCTGGGTTCGGGTGATCTGGCCAACGTTCCGGCCCCTCTCGGGGCGGCCGAAGTTGTGGCCTTTGCGATGAATGTTGTTGCAATGGACAAACATGAAGAGGATTTTGACACCTACGTGCAGTTGCTGATTGACCGTGGGGTCGATATTGCTCGGGGTGGAAATGGTAAGCTGGACCGCGAGAACGCCAGCGCTGAGAAAGAGGAGTAAGCATGGGATTCCCGCAAGCACGAATCTTGGACTTGCATGCGTGTACGCTGCCTGCTCCTCCGCCAGCCCCGCCACCGCCTGCTCCGGTGCCGATGCCGATCATGCCGCCCTGCTGTACGACGGTTCTGGTGGGAAAACTGCCCGCAGCGCGTCTGTCAGATATGGCGACACCGGCATTTCCGCACCCGATCATCAAGGGTTCGGCCACCGTCCTGATCGGCAAGCTGCCTGCCGCCCGTGTGACGGATACCTGCGCCTGTGGTGGTCCGATCATTAAGGGCGAGTTTACCGTACTGGTCGGAGGATGAAGACAAACGAATGACGGTCACTTTGAAATTCCAATCCACCGGCGTGGTGCCGGGCGACGGGCGCCCGGTCTCGATGCAGGGGGGCTCTTTGACCGTGGGGCGTGGGCCGGCCAATGACTTGGTCCTGCCTGACCCCGAAAAGACTCTGAGCAAAAGCCACTTCGTCATTGAGGATCACAATGGAAACGTGGTGATTGTTGATCTGTCGACGAACGGAACTTTTCTGAACTACTCGAAAATCCCACTAGGTCGGACACCGACGCCGCTCAACAATGGCGACGTGCTGGTTGCGGGTGGGTATGAGATGGTTGTCGAAATTGGGGCGGACCTGCCCAGTTTCGAAGAATCTATCCCGCAGCCGATGCAACAGGCGGGGGTGTCTCCGGGTATCTCCCAGAACGCGCCGGATCCGATGGCATTGCTGGATGATGCCGCTCCGGGAGGGGATTTTCTGGATGACCTTTTAGGCGGTGACGCTAAAGGGCCCGGCCAGATTTCCACGCCCGACCCGATGGATGAACTGCTGCCACCCTTGGAGGATGACGATCCGTTCTTTGCCAAACCGAAGGACGTGCATGCGGATATGGGCGCAAGCGATGCGATGCATAACCCGTCGGCCAGCGATGCGTTTACCGCACCCTCCGCAGGCGGAGCGAACCTGATCCCCGATGACTGGGACGATGATCTGCTGTCGCCCTCGGGCGGCTCAAGCTCGGATCCGTTTGCCGCGCCTGAACCGGCGCGTCCGGAACCCACTGCGCCGCCTCCGATCAAGCCAAAGCCAGGCGGGCAGGCCGAGGTGGCTCCGACCCACGAACCGGTTGAGGCAGAGAAACCCGTTCCGACCGGCGGCGGTGATCAATCCGCTGCCCGTGCCTTGCTGGAGGCGTTGGAGGTCGACGATCTGCGCATTGACGACGCCGATCTGCCTGCCACGATGGGCCGCATGGGCCGTGTGTTGCGGGTGATGATCACCGGCTTGCGGGAAATCCTGATGACCCGCACCTCGATCAAGTCAGAGTTCCGTATCGAACAGACAATGATCAATGCGGGCGGCAACAATCCGTTGAAGTTTTCGATCAGCCCCGAACAGGCGATTGAGGCGTTGGTCAAGCCGCGTGTCAAAGGCTACCTTGCCTCGGAAGAGGCGACCGAACAGGCGTTGAACGACATCAAGGCGCATGAGGTTGCGATGGTCACTGGCATGGAGGCCGCGCTCAAAGGCGTTCTGGCCCGGCTGGACCCAGAGGTGCTGGCAGGAAAAATTGAGGGTTCCGGCAAACTTGGGTCACTTTTTAAAGGTAAAAAGGCTCAGTACTGGGAAGTGTACGAGAAGATGTATGCTGATATCTCGGATCAGGCAGAGAATGACTTTCACGATCTCTTCAGCCGGGAATTCGCGCGCGCGTATAAAGAACAGCTGGAAAAGCTGAAGTAACGCCCCATCGCGGGCGGCAAGAACAAAGGAGGGCAGCCATTGTCCTGGGACAGCAAGGTGCTTTGGACCGAAGGGTTGTTTCTGCAACCCCATCACTTTCAGCAGGCGGATCGATATACCGAGGCGCTGGTGGCCGGTCTCGCACGCCGGGTCACGCCTTATGCTTGGGGCGTCAGTGCGTTAGAGATCGATGATGAAGTGCTCAAGGTCGGTCAGTTTGCCTTGAAATCCTGCTCGGGGCTGACACCTGACGGGCAGGTGTTTCGCGTGCCGCAGGCTGAAGATCACCCTCCTGCGCTGGAAGTGCCCGAGACGATCAAGGATTGCGTTGTTTACCTGACGGTTCCTCAACGGCGGCAGGGCGCATCCGAGGTGGATCTGAGCGGGGCCGAGCAATCGGTCAGCCGACTGCGTCCGGCCGAGCAGGAAATCACGGATGTGATGAGCCAGCAGAGAAAGCCTGTCACGTTGGGTGTGGGCAAACTCCGCTTGCAGTTCGCGTTGGAAGTGGATGATTTGGCGGATAAATTGGCGATCCCGATTGCCAAGATCATTGAAGTGCGCCCGGACAAAGAGATTATTCTGGATCGCGGCTTCATCCCATCTGTGCTGGACGTACGCGCCGCCGCTGCGCTGGCCGGTTTCATGAATGAGCTTGAGGGGATGCTGTCGCACCGCATGCAGGCCTTAGCAGGGCGTCTTTCGGATGGCGGTCCAGCCAAAGGGGCTGCCGAGATTTCGGATTTCCTGCTGTTGATGACAATCAACCGCAACCTGCCCTTGGTGCGCCATTTCGCCAATATAGAAAACGTGCATCCCGAACATGTCTACCGCGTCTGCGCCGCGCTCGCCGGTGAGTTGGCGACCTTTATGAGTACCGAGAAAGAGGCCGTGCAATTCCCAGCCTACCAGCATGACGACCTGACCGCCTCATTCGCGCCGGTCATTCGGACCCTGCGACAGTATCTGAGTTCCGTGTTGGAGCAGACAGCGGTCTCAATCCCGCTGGAGGCGCGGAAATATGGCATCAGCGTGGGCGTGATTGCTGATCGCAAGCTGATCGGCAACGCCGGTTTCGTGCTGGCCGTGAATGCGGATATCCCGGCTGAGGACGTACGCCGTCATTTCGCCGGGCAAGCCAAAACCGGCCCGGTTGAGGAAATCCGTCAGTTGGTGAACTCGGCGCTTCCCGGTATCACGCTGCGCCCGTTGCCCGTCGCTCCGCGGCAGATTCCGTACCATTCAGGCGTCGTCTATTTCGAACTGGATGCTGCCAGCCCGTACTGGGGCAAAATGACCACTTCGGGTGGGATCGCGGTTCACGTGTCGGGGCAATATCCGGGACTTGAGATGGAGCTGTGGGCGATCCGCAACCAATAAGAGTGAACGTGATCACTGGCGGCGCCGAAACAATTTGATAGGGCTTGATATGTGGGTCACACTCGTGACGCGGAAGCCTTAGGGGAACAGGTCAAAGAATGTCCGACAAAGATCCATTTGCCGAACCGGACGACACCGACAAGACGGTCATTCGCCCCAATCCCGGTGGGCGACGTCAGGCGGGTGGAATGCCGCAACAGCCGGCTCCGCAGCAACCGGCCGGATACCCGGATCCGATGCAAGCGCCACAGCCCGAGCCGATGGGGCAACCTGCGCCGGGCGGCGCCGGCTATGGCTATGGTGTGCCTCAATCCGAGACGCCCCAATCCCGGCCTGCGTCGGGCGGAGAAGAGGTTGCGACGACAGGTATGAACCGGCTGAACGCCTGCGCTGCATCGCTGTTTTCGTTGATCAGCCGCATTCGCAATCGCGCCCAGCATATGGATCCGGACAAGCTGCGCCAAAGCGTTGTGGCCGAGGTGCGCGCGTTTGAAAATGCCGCTTTGCAGGCGGGCATTGCGGCGCAGACCGTCAAGATCGCACGCTATGCTTTGTGCGCGACTTTGGACGACGTTGTTTTGAATACACCGTGGGGTGGCCAATCCAGTTGGGCGACCCAGTCGCTGGTGGGCACCTTCCACCGAGAGACCGTCGGCGGTGATCGCTTCTATGACCTGCTGGCGCGTCTTGAACAGGACCCGGCCAACAATATTGAGCTTCTGGAATTCGTCTACATGTGCCTTTCGCTTGGGTTCGAGGGGCGTTTGCGCGTCGAACAGGGCGGCGCGGACAAGCATATGCAGATCCGTCAGGGCCTGGCGCGGATCATCCGCGCGCAGCGTGGTGACGTGGAACGGGATCTCGCCCCGCATTGGGAAGGGGTCGATAAACCCTACCGCGCCCTCAGCCTTTGGAAGCCGGTCTGGATCGCTGTTGGCGTGACCGCGCTGCTGCTACTGATCGAATTTGGCGGGTTGTCTTATCTGCTGTCCAACAAGACGGAAAACCTTGTGGGACAAATGTCGGTGATTGATGCTGGCCGGGTGACGGAGCTGCAGCGCCGCGCCCCGCCGCCTCCTCCGCCACCGCCGCAAGCCCAGCCGCAGGTCGAAAAGGTCGTTGCTTTCCTGCAGCCCGAGATCGACGAAGGGCTGGTTGAGGTCTTTGAGAAGGGCAACACGCTGATTATCCGGATCAAGGGATCGGGCATGTTCGGGTCGGGTTCGGATCACCTGCAGGACAAATTCAAGGAGCCGGTGCGCCGCGTGGCTGTTGCGTTGGACGGCGAACCCGGAGGGGTCATCGTGACCGGGCACTCAGACAATGTGCCGATCCGCTCATCGCGCTTTCCGTCCAACCTCGCTCTGTCTCTGGCACGGGCCAAATCGGTGATGAACCAGATGGCGGGTGAGATTTCCGATCCCGACCGCCTAAGTGCCGAAGGCCGCGCCGATAGCGAACCGATTGCCGACAATTCGACCCGCGAAGGGCGGGCCACGAACCGCAGGATCGAAGTCCTGCTGGTTCAGGAGGAGAACTGATGATCCGCCGAGTTCTAAGATATGTTTTCATGTCGATCTACACCGTGCTGTTCTTCACGGCGACGGTTCTGGCTGGGTGTCTGTACTATTTCGGCCCGTGGATCGGCTCGGATGAGTGGCGGCCGCTGGACGGGGTCGGAATCCGTCTGATCTGGTGCGGGGTGATCTATCTGGTCTTCTTCCTGATCGGTCTGACCATCTTCCTGCTACGCCGACGTCGCGAAAAGAAACTGACGGAAGAGATCACTGAATCCGTCGCCGATGGCGGCGACATGATCGACAGCGAGATTTCGGAGCTGCGCGGCAAACTGAAAACCGCGATGGCGGCTTTGCGCAAGTCCAAAAACGGACGGCGCCATCTGAACGAGCTGCCGTGGTACGTCATGATCGGCCCTCCTGGTGCTGGCAAAACGACAGCGATTGTGAACTCGGGCCTGAACTTTCCGTTGGCGGATGAGCTAGGCAAGACCGCGGTTGGCGGTGTCGGCGGCACGCGCAATTGTGACTGGTGGTTTACCGAGAACGCCGTTCTGATCGACACGGCCGGGCGCTACACCACGCAGGAAAGCGACGCCGAGGTCGACAATGCGGCCTGGATCGGGTTCCTGAACCTGCTCAAGAAATACCGCAAGCGGCAGCCGATCAATGGCGCGATGATTGCGATTTCGCTGTCTGATCTGTCCTTGCAGGATGAGGTCACGCAGAAGGAACATGCAAAGGCCGTCCGCCGCAGGCTTGAAGAGCTGCGTGAAAAGCTGGGCGTGCGGTTCCCGGTTTATATTCTGTTCACCAAGGCTGACCTGATCGCAGGTTTTGCCGAATTCCACGACAATCTGGGCAAAGAAGACCGCGAGCAAGTCTGGGGCTTTACTCTGCCATTGGACAAGTCGCGCAGCGAGCAATCTCCGGTCGCGGCTTTTGATGAGGAATTTGCCCTGCTTCTGGGTCGTCTGAATTCGCAGTCCTTGGAGCGGATGCAGACCGAGACAGACCCGCAGCGCCGTGCGCTGATTGCTGGGTTCCCGATGCAGGTCGCCTCGGTTCGTAAAGTTGCGCATGAGTTTCTGACAGAAGTTTTTCAGGACAGCCGCTATCAGCACCGCCACATGTTGCGCGGGGTCTATTTCACGTCTGGCACGCAAGAAGGCACGCCGATTGACCGTCTGATGCTGGGCATGGCGCGGACATTTGGGATTGGCCGTCAGGCCATTGGCTCGGGGCAGGGGTCGGGTCGCTCCTATTTTCTGACGCGCCTGTTCGATCAGGTGATCTTCCGCGAGGCTGGTCTGGTCAGTGCTGATGACAAGGTCGAAAAGCGCTACAAGATCACCAAATGGGCCTCGATTGCCGCGACTGTCATTGCCGCCGTCACGGTCGGAGCCTTGCTGGTGCGCAGCTTCATGGGCAATACCGACCTGATCGCCGAGGCGCAGGAGGGTGTATCCGCCTATCAGGCCGCCGCTGCGACTTTGCCGCCCAGCCCCGTTGGTGACACCGATCTGGTTCCGGTCGTTCAAGCGCTCAACACGCTGCGCGACCTCCCGGCCAACCCGACACTATCGGATCCTGAGCCCGAAACACGTCTGACCTATGGCCTTTATCAGGGCGACGTGATCGGCACACAGGCGGCGCAAACCTATCGTGCTGCATTGAATCAACGCCTGTTACCGCGTCTTCTTCTGCGTCTGGAAGAGCAGATGAGCGCCAACATCAACAACCCCGATGTGCTCTATGAGGCGCTGAAGGTCTATCTGATGCTGGGTCTGCAGGGGCCGATGAACCAGGATTTGGTCAAGGAATGGATGAACATTGACTGGAGCGTGTCCTTCCCCGGCCCATCGCGTGAGGAATTCCGCGCGGATCTGAACGATCATCTCGACGCCATGTTGAGCCAGCCGATGCAAGAGATCGCTCTGAATGGCCCAATGGTGGATCAGATTCAGGGTATCCTGTCGGAACTCCCACTGGCGCAGCGTGTCTATAACGGTATCGTCTCCAGCCCCGCGGCCACAGCGCTGCCGGAGTGGCGGATCACCGAGGTAGGTGGCCCCGCTGTTGGTCGCGTTCTGGTGCGGTCCTCCGGGAAACCTCTGAACGATGGGATTGAAGGTATTTTCACCTATAATGGCTTCAATAACGTCTTCCTTGGTGAGGCGATTGGCGTCGCCAAACGCGTGCAGAAGGAAAGCTGGGTTCTGGGACCCCGAGGTGAGGCTGAACAGACTGAGCAGGCTCTTGCTGCCCTCAGCCGTGATGTTCTGGACCTATATTACAACGACTACATCGCGCGCTATGACGCCATGCTGGGCGATATCGACATCGTGCCGATGGAAAGCCTCAGCCACGCAGTTGAGGTTACCAATGTGCTGTCAGGCCCGACCTCGCCTATCGTGAATGTCCTGAATTCGATCTCGGATGAGACGAAATTGACCGAAAACCGGTCAATTCTCTCGGGCAACGATGCGATCAGCGAAGGCGTTTCCGGCGCTGCGGCGATTGAGTTGCAGTCGGCTACCTCAGCCCAAACGCAGATCCTGTTGGAAGCCTTGGCCAAAACCAGTGGTGTCAATGCCGGCGAACCCGTGCAAGCGCCGGGGCAGTATGTCGAGGACCGCTTCGATTGGTTGCATCAATTGGTTGAACGGCAAGAGGGTCAGCCTTCGCAGCTGGACATGCTGATGGGGTCGCTTACGAGCGTGTATCAGGAGCTGAACAAAATGTCGTTCAGCGGTGTCTCCGGTGGTGAAACCGGGCAGGCTCTGCAGCAGTTCCAGCAAGAGGCCGCCCGTATTCCCGGCCCAATGGAACGCTGGGCGCTTCAGATCATCGACGGCTCGTCCGGGATAACCTCGGATAGCACCCGTTCGTCCATCAACGCGCGGTGGCAATCGACAGTTCTGCCGTTCTGCGAGCAGGTTGTCGGGGATCGCTATCCGTTCAACCGCCGCTCGGGTGCGGATGTTGCGATGGGTGACTTTGGCAAGTTGTTCGGTCCGCAAGGTCTGATCGACTCTTTCTTCAATGAAAACCTCGCCAAACATGTGGATATGCGCACGCGCCCATGGTCCTGGAAGTCCGGGGTCAATGCGACCGATCTGGGCATCAGTCAGGCGGTTCTGACCCAGTTCCAGAACGCAGCCGAGATCAAGGAGGCTTTCTTTGCTGCAGGTCCGCAGCCGCAAATCCAGTTCCAGATCATGCCCGAGGCATTGGACCCAAAGGCCAAAGGCGTCAAGCTTGAGATTGATGGCCAAGTGCTGGAGTTCAAACATCGAGGTGGGTTGCCCTCACCCCTCGCTGTGACATGGCCTGGCTCAGTTGGGCTGGCGCGCGTCAGTTTTGAGCCGGAAAAACGCAATATCGAAAGCGTTCTGTCCAAGGACGGCCCCTGGGCCTGGTTCCGTCTGCTGGACGCGGCCGAGGTACGGCGCACCAATGTGTCTGACCGCAAGAAGGTGATCTTCAATGTCGGTGGTCGCATCGCGATCTTCCAGTTGCAGTCGGGTTCGGTCATCAACCCGTTCGCCTTGCCAGCGCTGCAGAAATTCAGCTGTCCCAAGTCGTTCTGATGCAAACAGGCGGGTTTGGTGCATTCGGCAAGATGCCCTCGGTCGGAGACTTCTTCCGACTTGGGGTGTCACAGGCGTTTGTGCAGCCGTGGGATGAGTGGATACAGCGCAGCATGTTGGCCGCGTCGGAAACCTTGGCTGAGGCATGGGATTCCCATTACATGTCCGCTCCGATCTGGAGGTTTTGCCTGTCTCCGGGGCTGGCTGGTCCGCAAAAGATGCTGGGGGTTCTGATGCCTTCGGTGGATCGGGTCGGACGGCGGTTTCCTTTGACCCTGGTCGCGGGGGTCTCGAACGAAGGGTCTGCCGCGCTGGCGCATTTCCGGGCAGCTGAGGTCTACCGACAACTTGAAGATCTGGCGCTTGCCGCGCTCGAAGATGACATGACCCGCGACAAGCTGGCCGAAGGCCTGGCGGCTTTGCCAGCTCCAACGCAGCAACCGACAGCGCCTGTGCGTGCGCACGGCAACACGATGGTTCTGACCCGCGGGGAAGTCTCCGACAGCTTGCTACCTGATCTGGCGGCTGGGTTGATGTCGCAAAGATATCGCACGCCAAGCGTTTGGAGCACTGAAATCGGCGGTGTCCCCCGAATGATGATCTGCGAAGGTTTACCGGATGGGGCAAACATGCAAGGCTTGTTCAACCTACACGCCGCATTGTGGACCGAGGCACGACCAATATGAATTCAAGTCACCGCGTGCGGTACAGCGCACGCAGCCATGTGGGCCTCAGGCGGAAGGTCAACGAAGACGCGGTGCTGGCGCTGCCCGAGGAAAGCCTCTGGCTGGTGGCTGACGGTATGGGCGGGCATGATGCGGGTGACTATGCCAGTCGATTGGTTGCGGACATGGTTGCCGCAATCCCGCCCGGTTTGGCCCCCGCAGAACGGTTGACCGCATTGCGGGACGCAATCCAGCGCGCCCATGCCGTGATCCGACAAGAGGCAGATGCCCGAGGTGGCGGTACGATTGGCACGACGGTCGCGTGCATGATGTTGGCCAATGGGCACTTTGTCGGGCTTTGGGCTGGGGACAGCCGTATTTATCTACTGCGCGAGGGCAAAATCCAGATGCTCAGCACCGATCACTCGGTCGTGGCGGATCTGGTTCTGGCCGGTCAGATGAGCTGGGACGAGGCAGAGCAGCACCCTCAGTCTAATGCTATTACGCGCGCTGTGGGTGTTGGTGAAGAACTCGAACTCGACAAGATTCGTGGCGAGGTTCAATCAGGTGACCGGTTCTTGATCTGCTCAGACGGCCTTAGCAAATACGCGACCTTCCCGATGCTGGAAAAAGCACTGTCCGATATGCCGATCGAGACCGTCTCGGATCAGTTGATACAGGTCGCGCTGGATGGAGGCGGGGCCGACAACATCACCGTGATTGTTGTCGACATCCTTTAAAATCGTATTCCGACGCGGGAACGCCGCCGGAGCCTATTGCTCCAGCGTTGTCAGAATGCGGCTGTCCAGAGACAGGATCTGCGTTTCAACATTGCGGTCCTGCTCGCGCAGAGCCTCGGCATAACCTGCCGCGGATTCCGCCGTTGGGCGTATGGTGCTAAACAGCTGGTTGTCAGTGTGCAGAACGATCACCTTGCTTTTCCCCAGCGCGGTGTCATCGACCTGAAAGGCGATGCCGCCATTGTCTTGGCTTTCATCAATCGAATAGGCCACACGGACGGAAATCGGCCCGGACTCTCCGTCGCGCAGAGAGGCGATATCGTTGTCTTGGCGGGTGACGTTGGGCAGCAAGTGGAACACATTGCCTGACACATCCAAGACCGAGACGGACAGGTACCCGTCCTGAACATCATCGGGCAGGTCGACATCAATGACCGGGTTTTGCCCGACAATGAAGTCGCCGGTCGGATTGGGGGCGTTGCCTTGTTCTCCGTTGAAGAACGCGATGGAGATATCGCTGGTAGGTGCCGAGGGCAGGAAGTTCTCGATCAAACACAAGGTCGGGTTCAGCAGCGTGACCTGTTCAAGATCGATAGGGCGTGAACCAGCGAGGGCTGTCAGCGCGGTGTCCAACCCAACCAAACTGTCCCTTGAGGCCAACGTTCCGCCAACCTTGATCGGTGTTTCGGGGCCGTAGCCCGTGCTCGGTGCGTCGATCAGTTTCAACGCGCCGCAATCGGCCAGACCGGACAGGATGGGTCGGACCTCATCTGCGGACAGGAACAGCGACTCCAACTCGATATCTGCGGTGCCTTGTAGCCCGGCGGGCAGACCGGCGGAGTAGAGCTGCTCTAGCTCGGCATGCAGGGCCTGATCGGTGGTTTGTCCGGTCAACCGAGCCTCATTGCCTTCGACCACGAAACGCCACTCGTCCAGATCCATGGCGGCGTCGATGACGCCAGTCACCGCTGTTCCCCAGGTGTCGGAAATGTCGCCCGAGGCCAATGTGAGATCAACATCTCCCCCTTCGGATGTGATCTCGCCGGTCATGGCGTCCCGCACGGTCTCGGACGGAACAAAGCCTACAGCACGAGGGGCCTGACCGGGTCGTTTATCAGCCACCAGAGTATAGGGTGAGACGGTCGGATATTGCGGTGCAAGGAAGCTGTCAAACAGTCCGGCGAAATAGCCACCGGCACCAATGCCAACAACCGCAAGCGCGCCGACTGCAGCCACCACGCCTCCACGCGAGGACTTGGCAGGCTCAGCCTTGGCAGGAGTTGCTTTGGGTTTCGGGTCCGGCTGCGTAACCGGGGCGACGGATGGCGCAGCAGTAGGGGCCGCGCGCGGGGCGATCACGGTCGCATCGTCCAGATCGTCTTGAGGCGCGGCCGATCCGTTCCGGGCCGCCGCAAGCGCGCGCAGGACATCTCCGGCGCTCTGGTACCGATCATCCGGGTTCGGGGCCGTCATTTTGTCGAGGATCGACTTCAGCGGTTCCGGTACGTCCTGAGTATTCAGCGGCTCTTTCTTGTTTTCGACGACTTCCAGCAAGTTGCGACCGGCGTCGGCTTTTTGCCCCCGGAAATTGGCCAGCAACAAGGCGCCCAGAGAATAGATATCGGTGCGCTGGTCGGTTTTGCCGGAAAGCTGCTCGGGCGCGGCGTAGGCGTATTTCCCGGCAAACTCACCGCCCACAATAGTTTCGGCCCCGGGGTTTGTGTCCTTGGCGATGCCGAAATCAATGATCACGGCCTGCGCCGGATCGCCATCGCGCAGAATGATATTGTCGGGGCTCAGATCGCGGTGGACGATATTGCGGGCATGGGCGGCCTCAAGCCCCTCGCAGACCCGTTTACAAACGGTCAGCACATCGCTTGCCGACATGGGGCCAGCCTTGAGTTTCTGGTCCAGACCCGGCCCGTCGACATAGTCCATCACCAGATAGACATGCCCGTCGGCTGTTCGGTTGTTTTCAGAATAGCGGACAACCGCGTCGTGGCGGATGTCGCGGATTTCTTCTTCGCGGGTCAGCAGGACCAGATAGTCATCATTGCTGGAAAACTCCGCTTTCAGAACCTTCAAAGCGGCAAGCCGCCCCGAAATCTCGGAGCGGGCTCGATAGACGTCAGAAGTACCGCCCCGCCCAAGTATCGCTTCGATCCGATAAGTATTGTTCACCAGATCGCCCGGCTGAAACAGGTCGCCTGCGCGGGAGTCCGTCATGCTGTCCTCGGTTTAGTTAGAGTGGTGGTGTAATTAGCCGAGGGCCTGGAATTCAACGCGACGGTTTTCGTCGGCGCGCGGATTGTCCTTGTTCAGAGGTTCGGCTTCGCCCACGCCCAGTACCTCAAGCCGCTGTTCCGAGATGCCGCAATCGCCGACGAGGAAGCGCTTGACCTCTTTGGCGCGCAGCAGCGACAGGTTCTGGTTGTATTCGGCGGAGCCTGCACTGTCGGTATGGCCGATGATCTGGAAGACGTTCACATCCACGTTCTTCATCGCCTGACACAGCGACGAAAGCTTGGGCTTTTCATCCTCACGCAGCGCGGCCGACGCGAAATCGAAACGGATCTGGATGTTGACCTGATCCTCGCTTGCGACCGGCTGGTATTCGGTCGGAGCGGCGGCAACGGTGGTTTCAGCTTCGGCCTCAGCCGTTTCGCCGGAATTCGACGGCACGATGACAAGGCCGCGCGTCTTCTGCTTGTTGAACGCGTCGGTGATTTCGTCTGCCGTCAACTCGCCTGACTGCGCCAGAGCAAACTGAGCGGTACACAGGACGGCAAATGCCGAGGCCCCGATAAACTTCCATGATGCAAATGCGGACATAACCCTAACCTTTCCGTGTTTGAGGGGAAGACTAGCCCCCCACCCGACGACCGACAATGAAGAATGTCACACAAGCGCTGGACATTTTTAGGTCAATAGCGTGACATCATGCGCCCAGCCTTTTAAGTTCATCTTATAAGGTGGCAGAATACAGGAAACATCAGGCAAATGCGCATCGTTCCGGCGATCATTCTGGGAGTGGCCATCATACTGGCTCCGATCATCTGGTACGTCTTTCCTTTGGTCGTTCCACTTAACGAGAATTTCGAAGGTCCCGCCATCGACTCGGGGGCCCGGATCGAGATTGAGATGCTCAGCCAGCAGCTCGACGATATGCGCGAACAGGTTGAACGCCTTTCGCTTGAGGTGTCGCGCACCCAGAATGGTGCCGGGGTCGTCCCGCAAGACAATTCGGCGGCGGATGACTATGGGTTTGACCGCTCGTCACCCAATGAGATCATTGACGCGTATGCGCAGGTCGTCCTGATCGCCAATCGCAACAAGGTGAACCGGGAGCTGGACTTGGCCGGGTCGTCCTTTTTGCGCGAAACATTCGGCCTGCCGCGCGAGGATCTGACGGATGAATGCCAGTCGATGACCAACCCGAGGCTTGAGGAGCTTCTGGTGTTGGAAGAGGTCGGGCCGGTTCGGGTGCGGATGCTAAAACCTGCGGTTGATTCACTGCGGGCTGTATTCGAGAATATTCAACGCACCGACCCCGACCTTTATGCGCGTATCAATACGGCCGGTTCTTTGTGCGTGCGCCGGATTCGCGGGGCGACGTCTTCGGCCTCGGCCCATGCCTACGGTCTTGCGGTTGACCTCAATATCGACGGAGTTCTGGATACGCTGGGCGACGGAAAAACCCAGTTGGGTCTGACCATTCTGGCCGATTTCTTCCGCGAGGAAGGCTGGGTCTGGGGTGCTGCCTGGGGCCGTGAGGACTCGATGCATTTCGAGGTCAGCCGCAACAAGATCGAAGAGTGGCTTGAGGCCGGGCTGCTCTGACCGCGCTTCTCATGCGGTTTGTGAAGTCTTTCACAGACGTGATGGGCAACAAGGTAAATAAAGCGTTATCTATTCCAAAGGGGGCTGCGGAATGATCAGAACGACCTTGCCATGGTCCCTTGATTGGGATTTCCTTGATGCGTTTCTGGCCCATTGGTTCGGGCCGGATTGGGTAGGGGGTTTTTTCTGACATGACGCGGATCTGTCGTTTTCTGGTTTTGGCTTCCTACGTCGTGATCGCGTCGACTGTATTTTCGACGGTGGCGCTGGCGCAAAGCGCGTCGAACCTTGCCCCATCCACCTTTCAGCCTCAGAACCAACGTAGCACCGGGCCTGTGACCGTAGCGCGCGATCCGGGCGCGCCGGTGCCCGCAGGCGCAGACAGGCTGTTTGTGACCGTTGGTCAGGTGCGGATCGAAGATGGTCTGCCTCAGATGGAGGCGGCAAATACGGCTTTCATTGAGCGCCTGACCGGTAAGCGCGT
Organism: Ruegeria profundi; assembly: GCF_049800715.1. Lineage (GTDB taxonomy): Bacteria > Pseudomonadota > Alphaproteobacteria > Rhodobacterales > Rhodobacteraceae > Ruegeria > Ruegeria profundi_A. Next base: position 74,378 of record NZ_JBNAFO010000007.1, on the reverse strand, counting down.
GGCCGTATCAGAAATTTTTGCTGCCACCAACCGATTGGAAAGCGCCTATACCAACGCGGGTTTTGTCCTGAGCCGGGTGGTCCTGCCACAACAGACCCTGCGTGATGGGGGCACACTGCGCATCGTTGTGATTGACGGTTTCATCGAACGGATTGATGCCGAGAAAGTGCCTCAGCAGGCGCGTGAGCGGGTGGTGATGATTACCAAACCTCTGATCGGCAAACGGGGTGTCAAACTGCAACAGATCGAACGTGCGCTATTGCTGGCCGGGGATACGTTTGGCGTGCGACTGGCCTCGACGCTGTCTGCGGGCGATGCGCGGGGCGGTACTATACTGACGCTGGATGGTGAGTTCAAAGAGATCACCGGCTCTTACGGCTTTGACAATACGCTGTCGGATGAGCTTGGCCCGGGCAACCTGAACGTCGGCCTTGAGGTCAACGGCGCGCTGGAGATGGGAGAGACCTTCTATTTCCGCGTCGGCGGTTCGCCCAAACGGTTCTTCTCAAGCGAGGCGCAATACCGGATTGCGGCGGCAGGGACGGTTTTTCCGATCGGTTACGATGGGATGACGTTCAACGCCGAATACACGCTGAGTGAGGCGCAACCGGATGCCGAGCTGGTACCAAATACCAGTAAATTCGAACGCTTTTCCCTGCGTCTCTACTATCCTTGGGTGCGCACACGGCGTCACAATCTGTCGTCGCAACTGATCCTGGACCGGATCAGCGACTCGCAGGATCTGATTGCCAGCTCAGGGTCGCTGCCGGTTTATGACGATGACCTCAGCGTCTTGCGGGCCACGCTTGATGCAAGCTGGACCTATGACAATGGCGCGTTTCTGTCTGCCGGGGCTGTTCTGTCACGCGGGCTGGATGCGTTCGGGGCCAGTGCCTCGGTCGGGGCGGGGGATACGCCCTTGTCACGGCAAGGCGCCAGTGCGCAATTCACCAAGCTTGTGCTGTCGGCGCAGTATCAGCGCCCGTTGAATGCCAATTGGTCCGTGAACGTGAATGGCCGGATACAATCCAGCTTTGGCGATCCGCTGGTTACCTCGGAGCAGTTCAGTGTCGCCAGCTCCAGTGAGCTGTCGGCCTTCGACGCGGGCGATCTGCGCGGGGATGACGGCTGGGTCGCGCGGGCCGAGCTTGGCCGGTCGCAGCAGACGCAAGTGGCCGGCTTTCCGATCCTGTTCAAACCCTATGTTTTTGGGGCTTACGGCGTGTTAGGTTTGGAACAACCCACTGTTCTGGAACAAGGCACAACCCGGGCATATGCCTACGGTTTGGGCTTTGATGTGTTTACGATTGAGGACTCGACCTATCGGTCCGGGTCAGTACGAGTGGAATATGGGAGGGGGGAACGTGATGACCTCGGGGAAGATGGAAACCGGTTCAGCATCACTGCCAGCCGCCGCTTCTGATGGCAGCGCAACCATGACAGTCTCACGCCGCATTTTGCTGTCGGCCTCGGCCGCGCTATGGGGCACGACCGCGCTGGCGCAATCCCTCCCGACCGGAGGGTCGGTGGCTGCAGGTGATGTCGCGATCAGCCAACCCAGCGGCAATCAGTTGAACATCACGCAGGGGTCGAATGCGGCCATCGTGAATTGGAACGGGTTTTCGATTGGCTCCGGCTCGACCGTGAATATCAATCAGCCGGGCGCGCAAAGCGTGATCCTGAACCGGGTCACCGGGAATACGACCAGTCAGATCCACGGTCAGCTGAACGCCAACGGGCAGGTGCATCTGGTCAACCCGAACGGCATTTTCATCGGGCCGAACGGCCATGTGAACACCGGCGGGTTTGTCGCCTCGACCCTGAACATCACGGATGATGACTTTCTGAATGGTCGGTATCACTACAACGGCAACGGAGCCTCGGCAGGGGTCGAGAACGCGGGTACGATTCAGGTTGTTCCCGGCGGGTATGCGGCCTTGATCGGTGGCAAGGTGTCAAACTCGGGTGTGATCCGCGTGCCGATGGGCAAGGTGGGACTTGGAGCAGGTGAGCAGGTTACGCTCGACGTGTCCGGTGATGGGTTTCTACAGGTTGCGGTTCCTTCAAACAGTGATGACGCCGCGATGGAGGCTTTGGTCACCAATTCGGGCCGGATCGAGGCGGATGGCGGGGTCGTTCACCTCAAGGCTGCTAGCGCTCGTGATGCGGCGCGCCGGGTCGTGAATATGTCTGGCTTGATCGAGGCGCGCTCGGTCGGTGGCGTGTCTGGAGCAGTTGTTCTGGGCGGCAGCGGCGGGGCCGTGCAGGTGTCGGGCCGCATTGATACCTCGGCGCGGGTGACACTGGTCGAGGCCTCTCCGCGTCCGGTGGCCCGCGATCAGAACGGTGGGTCGATCACGATTACCGGTGAAGCCATCGAACTGGCCGGTGCGGCCCTGAGCGCAAACGGTGCAGGCGCAGGACAGGGCGGAGAGATCCGCGTCGGCGGTGACCTGCAAGGCGGCGGCGATCTGCAACGGGCCAGCACTACGCTGGTCGACAGCGCAACGGTAATCAGCGCCGATGGCGGAGATCAGGGCGATGGTGGTCTGATCATCGTCTGGTCGGATGACTACACATCGTTCTCGGGCTTCAACTCGGCCCGCGGCGGCGATTTGGCCGGGGATGGTGGTTTTGTCGAAGTGTCCGGCAAGCTGGCCCTGAATTACGATGGCCTGACTGATACGCGGGCACCGTTTGGCGCATATGGTACGCTGCTGCTGGACCCCACGAATATCACGGTTTCTGACACGGCAACGGGACCGGGTTCTGTGACGCCGGGTACAATTGAAACAAACCTTGGCTTCGGCAACGTCACTCTGACGACCGCCGGAAGTGGCACTCTCCAACCGAATGGAGACCCTATCGACCTTGGTGGCGATGACTCGCAGGTTGGTACCATCACCGTCGATGATCCGATCACGTGGGGCAACGGCTCTCGGTTGACGCTGCTTGCCAATGATTCGATCACGATCAACGCTGCGATCACCGCGACAAGCGGCGAGTTGGAACTGAACGCCGCCACAACGATTGGCACCGGCGCAGGTGGAACAATCAACGTCGATACCTTTACGCTTACGAATGGAGCCTGGTCACAGGTAAGTTCTACGCTTCCGAGTTTCTCAGCGGGCACGCTCGATATTGCGTCCGGTGCAACATTCACCCGTGCGCTCGGTGGCACGGGTGCTGCCGGGTCGCCATTTCTGCTGACGGATGTGTTTGGCCTTCAAGGCATCTCGGACGGCAACAACTACGCCCTGGCCAATCCTATCAGTGCCGCGCCACTCAGTTCTTTCGATCCTATCGACTTTGCGGGTGGTACACTTGAAGGCAACGGCTTTTCGATAAACGGCCTCACCATTTCGACCAGTTCTTTCGGCGGCCTGTTCAACAATCTTGATGGCAACGTTCAAAACCTGCGCATCAACGGGGCCAGCGTTTCCTCTGGAGGCGGTGGCATCTTGGCGGGAACAAATGGCGGCACGATTTCCGGCGTTTCGGTATCCGGCAGCTTTAGCAGTAGTGACGAACAGGCCGGTGGTCTTGTTGGTTTCAACGATGGCACAATCATTGACAGTTTCTCGACAGCCAGTGTGACCGTAGCCACGACCGAAGCCAACCTGGTTGTCGCGGGCGGTTTGGTCGGCGAAAACAACGGAACCATCACCAGGTCTCACGCTACAGGAACCGTCAGTGGTTCTACGGCTGGTGATTTTTCCGTTGGTGGCCTGGTGGGTGACAACAACGGCCTTGTTCAGGATTCCTATGCAACCGGAAGTGTCTCAGGCACCAATCAGAGTTCGGCGCCCGGAGACTCTGCGACGCTCGGAGGCCTCGTAGGCTTCAACAATGGCGGCACAGTTGCCCGAAGCTATTCAACGGGCGGTGCCAGTTTTTCAGGCCCTAATACACCCACACTTGGTGGGTTAGTCGGTTCAAACTCTGGATCTGTTTCAGGTTCCTTCTGGAACACCGATTCCTCCGGTCTGGCCACTAGCGCCGGGGGCACGGCACTCACCACCGCACAACTTCAGGATACGGTTGGGTTCTTTAACCTTGCGTCGGCTCAAGGGTGGGACTTTACCAACACGTGGGCGCCTGGAGCGAGCGGGTCAGAAGGCGGGACAAACCCGTTGCACTACACGACCTCACCGGTCCTGTTCGTGGTGCCTGACACACTTCTCATCCCGGAAGGTGAGGCTGAAACGACGACAGGCACGGGCACAATTTCTGGTGGCCCGTCTGTCTTTCGGTTCGGGCCGTCGGGTGACTCGCTGGACACGTCCCCGATCTTTGAGACTTTGACGTTTGCCAGCACCGAGAACGGGACCACGACTTATACCGTGGATACAAGTTCCCTCCTGAGTATCTCGGAGGTGTTCTATACCGTTTCTGCGCTGCCTGGCACGGCAATCATCGGGAACACGGTCATTCCGACCCCGCCGACCCCAACCATTGAGATTACCCCGACCGTGGATACGACCATCACTGGCGGCGGAGGTGGCGGCGGTGGTACTACGACCACAACGACAACCGAAGCAGAAGCTGCGCTTGGTACGGTCGAGAATGCGTCGCAGGATTTTGACGAGGTCATCTCTTCCTGTGCGGAACAGGGCAACAATGTCAGCGCCTATCTGGCCTGTATTGCCGATGCGATGGACGAATACGCCTCGGACCTTGATGCGATCGTGCAGGGTTTGCCGCCTGGTCTGGAATCAGTTGGTGATATCATCCGCGGCGCGAGTGCGGGCATTCGTGCGGCGGGCGAGGATGCCAACCGTCGTCTGGCACTTGCCACCACCGCTGAGGAGCGGGAGACGATCCGCCGCGAGGCCGTGCAGGAAGCGCGCCGTCAGATCCGTCAGGCGCAGCGCGAAATCCGCAAGGCGATCACATTGATACGAGCAACCGACCCCGAGCTTGTCAGCATCCAGAACCAGCAGGTAGATACAATCGTGGCGGCTGTTGGTCAGGCCGAGATTGGCCTGTCGCGCGCCATCGGTCTGTAACCCTACGGAGGCTCTGCGCCCATGTTCCTGATCCGTCTCTGCGCGGCCATGCTATTGACCCTGTTCAGCGCTTTCGCGGCGCTGGCCGACAAACGCGTGGCGCTGATCATCGGGAACTCGGATTACCAGTCGGTCGGGGCGCTCGACAATCCGATCAACGATGCCTCGGATCTGGCCATCGCGCTTGAGGGGCTGGGGTTCGACGTGTTTCTCGGCACCGATCTGACTCGGGATGAGATGCTGTCTCTGGCTGAATCCTATGGCGCGACGGCTGCCGATTCCGATGTCTCGCTGCTGTTTTATGCAGGGCACGGGTTTCAGGTGGACGGGCGTAATTACTTGGTTCCGGTTGATGCCAACCTGACCAGTGCCGCGGATATTCCGGAACAGACAGTTGCGATGGAGGAATTCGTCTCGCGGATGGAACGGTCCGACGGTATTCGTCTGGTGTTTCTGGACGCCTGCCGCGACAACCCGTTCGAAGACGGTGTACTGAGCGTTGACGAAGGTTTGGCCCGTGTCGGCAGCGCGGCGGATTTTCTGTTCGCCTACGCCACGCAGCCCGACAACGTGGCCTTCGACGGTACCGGGCGGAACAGTTTTTTCACCGAAGCGCTGCTGAGCCATATTTACACGCCGGGTCAGGATATCTCGGACCTGCTGATCTCGGTCCGCAAGGATGTTCTGGCGGCGACTGGGGGGCGGCAGATCCCGTGGGACAATTCCTCGCTGACGCGGCAATTCCGGTTTGACAACAGCCCGGTGACAGCATCCGAAGAGACATTGTTGTGGCAGGTGGCGGCCAATGCGCAGGATGCCTCTCTGATGCAGCTCTATATCGACCGCTACCCACAGGGCGCGCATGCCACTGAGGTTTTTGCGTTTCTGGATGAGGCTGGGCAGGGCGGCACCCAGACCCGCGCGCTGAGCGTCGAAGACCAGGACGAACAGGCCGAGCGTCTTTGGAAACTGGCTCAACGCAGCCGGATGCGGCCTCTGCTGGAGTTCTACCTTGAGCAATACCCCGATGGCAGCCATGCCGCGCAGGCGCAGCGGCTGATCGCCTCGATCCCGCGGCCCGAGGACAGCACGCCGGGCGGCATTTGTGAGCGGCTCGCGACCCATCCTCGCGACCGGACGGCCAGTATCACCGGCGTTCCGTTCAGCCGGTTGCAGGAAAACGCGCTGACGGCCATTCAGGCGTGCAGCGCGGCGGCGGCCCAGTCGCCGGATCTGTCGCACTACGTGGCGCTGCTGGCACGGGCGACGATTGCTGCGGGGGATGTGGAGCGTGCCGTGACCCTCTACAAACAGGCCGCTGCCGAAGGGGATTTGCGGGCGATGGTTTCCTTGGCGCAACTGCATGAAAGCGGCACCGGCGTCCCTCAGGACATGGGCACAGCGCTGGACCTGTACGAGCGCGCGGCGGCAGGGGGCAGCGCCGATGCCATGATCAACCTCGCCGTTACACTGTTTGAAGGCCAGATCGTTCCCAAAGATGACGCGCGCGCTGTCGCGCTTTTACAGCAGGCCGCCGAAGGTGGGTCGGCCAAGGCGACCTTCAATCTTGGAGTGCTGGCTCAAGATGGTGCCGCTGGCGAGCCCGAGCAAGCATTGGGCTACTTCCAGAAAGCTGCGCGTGATGGCGAGTATCAGGGCTATCTGGCGGCGGCGATCCTACTGGACGAAGGGCGCGGCGTGCCTCGTGACCCGCTCGAGGCCGCGCGGATGCTTCTGCGTGGAGCTGCCGAGGATAACGGAGCGATCCTGGATCAGCTATCCCTCGCCTCAGACCAATGGTCGCGCGACACCCTGATGGAGGTTCAACGGCTGTTGCAAAAGGCAGGCTATTACAACAGCACCATCGACGGTGTGCCAGGGCCGAATTTCATATCGGCCCTGAGGCAATGGCGCAGTGGTGGCTTCGACCCGATCATTCTGGCTGAAAACTGAGTCTAGTTTACCGGCACAAACTCAATCCGCCGATTGCGGCGCTTGCCATCTGCGGTGTCATTCGACACAACCGGGCGGCTTTCACCATAACCAACCGTCAATAGACGTTCGGGCGCGATCCCCTGATCGACCAGATAGGTGTTGACCGCCTGCGCACGACGTTCGCTGAGAACACGGTTGGCCTCATCCGAGCCATCGCTGTCCGTGTGCCCGCCGATCTCGATCTTCAGGTCCGGGCAACGGTCGACAATGTCATGCAGATTGCTCAGCAGTGGAATCGAGTCATTGGTCAGCCGCGCACTGCCCGAGTTGAAGTAGATATTGCCGGTGCGCGACAGGATCTCCATCCGACCTTCACAGGCCTCACGATCCAGATCACCCTTGGTCTCCAGCGCAGCAGCCCCTGGTGTGGCCGAGGCGACCTCAAGCTGAGGCGGCGTGCCGGGTTGGGCGCGGTCGAATACGAACCCGAAGCTGACAAAACCGAAGGGCAGAATATCAACACCGGCGGCCTCTTCGAGCTTGCCGCGCCCTTCCTCAAGGTTGAAGTCAGGCAGGGCAATCGCAATCGGCGTCGTATTGGCCACAGCCACCCGGTCATTGTCGACCAGAGTGATGGCCACCTGCGCCACGCTGTCTTTTTTCACCCCATGAAGGGATAGGCTATAGGGCAGGTCGATGATCTTGTGCCGGGTCTGGTGCAGATCCACCAGCTGTTCGGGCGGCAATTGGGCGGTGATCACAGCCTCGGGGAAGTTAAAGGTCTCGAAAAACAGGAACCGCATGCGCACGTTGCGCAGGTCAATCTTGGTATCAACGCTGTCCATCTGAACCCGGATATCGGCGCCACCTTCGGGGCTAATCACGCCCGTCAGGGTTGCAAATCCGCTGTTTTCGGCAATCGCGTTCTTTTTGACCGAAAGAAACTGCAGTTCTGAGGCCTCGGCGTCCAATTTCCAGCCATGCTCAAAAGGATCGGCGCTTTGACCCCACGCCGTGTTTGCAAATACCAGTGCCATCATCGCAAAAGCACTTTGCACCAAGTTTAAACGCGGCATGTGTGAACCTCTTCCTAGTCTTGATACTTTAATTGGGATATTTCAGGCCACGGCCATAAGAAAGCCAAAAAACAATATCAGAGTACTTCCGGGCTGAGTGGTGCCCAAGGGGTCACGGACCATGAGACCAGAAAAAGGCAAAGAACCAAAGGTGCAACGCGTACTTAGAACCCTGTTTGCGATGATCGCTATGCTCTGGGCCGGTTCGGCTTGGGCCGAGCCGCGAATCGCGCTGGTGGTTGGAAACTCCGACTACGGTTCGGTCTCGGCCCTAGACAATCCAATCAACGATGCGCGGCTGATGGCGGAGAAGCTCACCGCGCTCGGGTTCGAGGTGCGGCATCTGTCCGACAGCACCCAGATCGAGATGAAGCGCGCCATTGCCCAGTTTGGGCGTGACCTGCGCAAGGGCGGCGAAACGGCCGTGGGCCTGTTTTACTATGCGGGTCACGGGGTGCAGTCTTTCGGTTCGAACTACCTGTTGCCTGTGGATGTGTCGCTGTCTGATCCGGCCGATCTGGACCTGATGGCGGTTGAGGCACGTTCGGTCCTGCATCAGATGGCCTCGGCCAACAACAAAACGAATATCGTCATTCTGGACGCCTGCCGGAACAACCCGTTCGAGGATCTGGCAGATATGGATGACAATGGTCTGGCCGAGATGAAAGCCCCGACCGGTACTTTTCTCGCCTATGCCACCGATCCCGGCGGTGTTGCGCTGGACGGCGAAACCGGCAACAGCCCGTTCACGTTGAGCCTTGCGCAGCATATCGACACGCCCGGCATGGCGATCGAGCAATTGTTCAAGAAGGTGCGCGTTGATGTTCTCGGCGAAACGCGGGGGCTGCAAACGCCTTGGGATACCTCGTCCTTGACGCAGGATTTCGCCTTTGCACGCGCGAATGAAACACTGATCGCGAAACCGGAGCAAACCGAGGAAGAACAGTGGCAGGAGGCCGTGAACAGCCGTGACCCGGTGAAGATAATGCTGTTTCAGCGGGCCTATCCAGACAGTGTTCATGCATCGCAGGCCAATGATCTGCTGCAGACGATTTTGGCCGAGTCCTTTGGAACTCTGCCCACGCCTACGCCAACGCAAGAAGCTCCGGAAGCGACCGAGACGGACCGTTTGATGTATGAACTGGCGCAGGTGGACGATTCGATCCATTCCTACGAAGTCTATCTGCACAGCTTTCCCAGCGGCGCATTTGCCGATCAGGCGGTCGAGCGTCTGGCGGCCCTTCAGTTGGAAAGCGAGACTGTGACGCGCAAAGCAGAACCCAATGTCGAAGCGCCAGAGGCGCAGAATTCGGGCAGTATCGACGCCGGAGCAGCGGTCACCATGAAATCCATCCTGACGTTCGGCAACACCCATGTCCGGGGCAAGTCGATCGAGGAGCTGGTCGTAGGCTCGCCTCAGTTCCCGCCGATTGACGGGCTGCCGGATGAGTTGTGGAAAAATCAGAACTGCTCGAATTGCCACCAGTGGACGCATGAGGCTCTGTGCGATCAGGCTCAGACCTATGTCAAACGTCCAGCGGCAGGCAATGTGGCCAAGCAGCATCCGTTTGGCGGTGGGTTGAAGGTCAATCTGCGCCGGTGGGCGATGGGCGGTTGTCAGGGATAACTCTGCCTTAAGGTTTAGATCAGCGACCGGGCTTGGTTGCGCGCCAATTTGGTCGAATCTTCCAATGCAAGTCGGGAAAGCTGGTGATCCAAATGGAAACCCCCTTGTGAGTGGTCGGAAATAGCCGAAGAATGCGGGTATGAAACCCAAACCTGTCACATCCGACCCCGATGATGAGGCCGAAGACCTCGGGCCGCGCAGCATCTATGATGGTGATACCGAGGATGAGGATGATCTGTGGTTTCTCCCGCCCGAGGAAGACGCGCCACAGGATGACTTCCTGACCCCTGGCCCTCGGGCAGATCAGCGGCAGTTGTTCGATCCCAGAGAGTGGCAAGCCGCGCAATCCGAGCTATCGTCTGAGCTCGCCGATCTGGCGGTAACCTTTGGCGCGCTGGATGAGCGACTGCGGGCGGGGCCCGAAGGGTGGACCCATCGTCTGGCCTTGATGGATGTTTCCGATCTGGGCTGGTGGACGGGTGACCGGATCAGTGTCGAACGCTTGGCGCTTTGGACAAGTCTGCGGATCGGCGCGACCGGCGATGACGTGCAGTCCCTGTATCGGGCAGGTTGGGCGGTGCGCCGCCTGTCATCGGGCGCGGCCCCTTCCCATGACGGATGGGAGGCTGGTTTGACCGCCTTTCTGGACCGGATGGCGCAAGGGATCGAAGAGGTGCCGGAGGCTATTGCAGACCTGTCGGACGTGATGCGCAGCGTCGAGGCGCTGCACTCCGTCACTCAGGCCGCGATCGCCTTTCATGCATGGCGGGCCGTGTCGCAAGGACCCGGTCAGGATACGGAAGCAGCTGTCATAGCAGCGCGGCATGCGGCCTCGATGGGGCGGGGCGGGGCGCTTTTCATGCCGTTAGCCCTCTCCGGGCCGGGCGCGCTGCGTGGTGTCGGGTCGCCGGAGGAAAAACTGGCCGCCTGGATTGGCGGGGCAGGGCAGGCGGCCCTCGCAGCCTTGTTGCATCTGGACCGGATCAACGCGTGGGAGGCGCGGGCGAAAGAGGCAACAACCGACCTCAGCGGTCGAACGCCGCCTTTGCTGATCGACGCTTTGCGAGCCTGGCCCATGGTTTCGGCCCCTCTTGCCGAGGAACTGACCCAGGCCTCGCGCGCTGCAGTACAGCGCAACATTGACCGCTTTACCCGCCGCGGTTTGGTCCGCGAAGTCACAGGTCAGGGGCGTTACCGCGTTTGGACGGCAGCGCTGTAGTCCAGCAGCCAGTCGCGAAATAGGCGGGCCGGCCGGCGCAAATCTGTACGAGAGGGATAAATCAGGTGGTAGGCCTCTTGCCCGCTGACCTGCAGGTCGGGCAGGCAGGACACCAGTCCTGAACCCTCCATAATACGGTCGGATGCGGGCGCGCGGGCCAGTGCGATCCCAAGCCCGCTGGCGGACAGCTCGGCCGCCATGATCGAGTTGTCGGCAAAGAAGAACCGGGCCTGCCCCGTCGGCAGACGCAGCGCTTCGAACCAGTAGAGCCAGCTGGCACGGTGGGTCGATACTTCGATCAGGGTGAATTGCAGCAGGTCCTGCGGTGTGTGGATCTGGGCGGCAATCTCGGGCGGGGCGACGGGAAACAGAACCTCGCGGAGCAGTTCATCTCCTTCAGTGCCAAACAGCCCCGGATTGCCAAACACGATCTGTAGATCGGTGAACTGGTTGGTGAAATCCGAATTCGCATTGCCGGTGGTCAGCGAAAGATTGATCTGAGGTTGCGCGGCCTGAAACGCGGGAAGGCCTTTGGCCAAGACGCCATGGGCAAACAACAAAACCGACTGAACGTATAACCTCTGTTCCCGCGTCTCCCCGAACAACCCGGTGGTGGCCGTTTCCAGCATCAGAAGGGATTGCTGAACTGAGGGCAGATAGGCTCGCCCCGCTTCTGTTAGCGTGACGGCATGGGCATGGCGGTGAAACAGAGGTGTGCCCAGTCGGGTCTCAAGCGCCTTGACCTGTTGGCTGACGGCGGCTGGTGACATGTTCAACTGCGATGCTGCGCGGGAAAAGCTCTCTGTACGGGCGGCTGCTTCGAACACGCGTAGCCAGTTGAGGGATGGGATGCGGGGCAACATGTAGCGCAGGCTAAGCTAGACTTATTCTGACAGGCAAGAGGTTTGGTTTTGACCTGTCTCTCCTCGCGGATACCCTTTGCGCATAGAGCGAATAGGTTACCCCATGGCGACGACGTTAACGCAGCAACAATCCGACCAGTATTGGGAGGATGGTTATCTCTTTCCCCTCTCCGTCTTTTCCGAAGCTGAGGCTGCTGGTTTCCGGACCGAGTTGGAACAGATTGAGAGCGACTGGCTGGATGCGGATCTGCCCTTGCCTTTGAACACCTATAAGCGGGTCAATGCGCATCTGGTCATGCCACTGGCGACGCGCATCGCGCAGGATCCCCGCGTTCTGGATGTGGTTGAGGGCGTTCTGGGCCCTGATATCATGATCTGGTCGGCCGAGTTTTTCATCAAAGAGGCCAACACCGTGCAAACGGTTGGTATGCATCAGGACCTAACCTATTGGGGCATGGGGGAAACACCGGATCAGGTCACAGCCTGGATTGCTCTGTCCCCGGCGACGGTAAGTAGCGGGTGTATGGATTTCGTGCGCGCCAGCCACAAGAACCCGATCTTGCCGCATACCGATACATATTCGGAAACAAACCTGTTGTCCCGCGGGCAAGAGGTGGCTGTCGAGGTTACCGAGACCGACAAGACCCATATCGAACTCGCACCCGGTCAGATGTCGCTGCATCACGGGCTGACGATCCACGGTTCAGGGCCGAACCAGTCCGAGGACCGGCGGATCGGGTTGGCCATCCGCTACCTCAGTCCCGGAGCACAACAACTGGTGGCGGACCGGGACTATGCGCTGCTGGCGAGAGGCTCGGACAAACACAGCAATTTCGTGCCGGTTCAAGCACCTACAGAATTGTTCTCATCCGACGCATTAGCAACGTATGAGCAAGTGCGGCGGGATCAGAGCAAAGCACTGGCCGAAGGGGCAGACGCGTCGGTTCCGCTTTATGCGGGTTGAGACGGGCGGTTAACGCCCGACCCCCACATAGGTTTCAAAACCTGCTTTTTCGACACTGTCCTGAGAGTAGACGTTGCGCAAATCCACCATGCGCGGCGTCTTCATCGCACCGCCAAGTTCGCTTAGGTTCAAGGCGCGAAATTCGTTCCATTCGGTAAGAAGAACAACGACGTCGGCATCTTTGGCCGCTTCGTATGGGTCGTCAAACCAATCCACGCCGGGCAGCAGCGCCTCGCCCTCAGCACGGCCTTGCGGGTCGACCACGCGTACTTTGGCCCCTCCGCCGATCAGGGCCGGAATGATGGTCAGGGACGGGGCATCGCGCATATCGTCGGTGTTGGGTTTGAACGTCACCCCCAGCACGGTCACGGTCTTGCGGTTGAAACTGTCGTCGCAAGCGTCGCGGATCTTGTCGATCATTCGCTTTTTCACACCGTCATTAACGCGGATCACTGTCTCGGTAATCTGCATCGGATGTGCGTGTTCCTGTCCGATCCGAGCCAGAGCGGCGGTATCTTTGGGAAAGCACGATCCACCATAGCCGGGTCCGGCGTGCAGGAATTTATTGCCGATACGACCATCCAGCCCAATCCCGCGCGAAACCTCTTTGACGTCGGCGCCCACCTTTTCGCACAAACCAGCGATCTCGTTGATGAAGGTGATCTTGGTCGCGAGGAACGCGTTGGCGGCGTATTTGATCATCTCGGCGCTTTCCAGATCGGTGGTCAGGATCGGAAAGTCTCGCAGATAAAGCGGGCGGTAGATCTCGGCCATCACCTCGGCAGCGCGGTCGTTTTCCACGCCGACCACGACCCGGTCAGGACGCATGAAATCGTCGATCGCGGCTCCTTCACGCAGGAATTCCGGGTTCGAGGCCACATCGAATTGCGCATTCGGATTTGCGGCAGTGACGACCTGCTGCACCTTGCGGTTTGTGCCAACGGGCACGGTGGATTTTGTCACAATCACTGCATAGTCGGTCAGCGCATTGGCGATCTCTTCGGCTGCAGCCATGACATAGGTTAGATCCGCGTGACCATCCCCACGTCGCGTCGGTGTGCCGACGGCGATGAAAACCGCATCCGCTCCGTCTACGGCGTCTTGCAGGTTGGTCGTAAAACTGAGCCGCCCTGCGGCCACATTCTTGGCCATGAGGGTGTCCAGCCCCGGCTCATAAATCGGAACCTCACCGGCTTGCAGCATCTGGATTTTCTGCTCGGACTTGTCGACGCAGATGACATCATGGCCGAAATCCGAAAAACACACACCAGACACCAAACCCACATAGCCGGTGCCGATCATCGCAATACGCAAGCTCGAATTCCTCTTTTTGTCTCGGCCGAAATGCGCCTGCACAATCAAAGAAATCGTGGTCAGGTGCAATGCCAGATTGTCGCCTTGGGTTGCATTCCATACGCTCTTTATGTTTTTGAGACTTCGAATAGTAGCATTTGTGGAAACGAGGCACAGTAATGACCAAAACGGCATTGATCACCGGCATTACCGGTCAGGACGGATCGTATCTGGCCGAGTTCCTGTTGGAAAAAGGCTATGAGGTGCATGGTATCAAGCGGCGTGCCTCGTCGTTCAACACGCAGCGGATCGACCATATCTACCAAGACCCGCACGAGCCGAACCCCAAGCTGCATCTGCACTATGGCGATCTGAGCGACACGTCCAACTTGACGCGGATTATCCAGCAGGTCCAGCCTGATGAGGTCTACAACCTCGGGGCCCAATCGCATGTGGCAGTCAGCTTCGAATCCCCCGAGTACACGGCGGATGTCGATGCGATTGGTACTTTGCGCTTGCTCGAAGCGATCCGGTTTCTGGGGCTGGAGGAGAAGTGCCGCTTCTATCAGGCCTCAACGTCCGAGCTTTATGGCCTGGTACAGGAAACGCCGCAGCGTGAGACCACGCCGTTCCACCCGCGCTCGCCCTATGCTGTGGCCAAGCTTTATTCCTACTGGATTACCGTGAACTATCGTGAGGCCTACGGGATGTATGCCTGCAACGGCATCCTGTTCAATCACGAAAGCCCGCGCCGGGGCGAGACCTTCGTGACTCGCAAAATCACGCGCGGTTTGGCGAATATCGCGCAGGGCCTCGAAGATTGCCTGCATATGGGCAATATCGACAGCCTGCGAGATTGGGGCCATGCCAAGGATTATGTCCGCATGCAGTGGCTGATGCTGCAGCAGGACGCGCCCGAGGATTTCGTGATCGCCACCGGGGTGCAGTATTCCGTGCGTCAGTTCATCGAATGGTCCGCCGCCGAGCTGGGCGTGACGCTGGAATTCACCGGCGAAGGCGTTGATGAGATTGCAACCGTCAAGGCGGTCGAAGGCGACAACGCTCCGGCGCTGAAGCCCGGAGATGTGGTGATGCGGATCAACCCCCGTTACTTCCGCCCGGCTGAGGTGGAGACCCTGCTGGGAGATCCGTCCAAAGCCAAGCAGAAACTGGGCTGGGTGCCCGAGTTGACGGTACAGGATATGTGCCAAGAGATGGTGCGCGAGGACCTCAAAACAGCGCAGCGCCATGCGTTGCTGAAGCAACACGGCTATGAGATGCCCGTGAGCTTGGAAAACGGCTGAGGACCTGACCCATGCGCAAAATCTACGTAGCAGGGCACCGTGGCATGGTTGGCGGCGCCATACTGCGCAAATTGCAGGATCGGCAGGCCGCAGGCGAGGCCCTGAGCCTCATCACCCGCACGCATTCCGAACTGGATTTGACCGATCAAGCTGCGGTACGCGCCTTCATGCAGGCCGAGAAGCCCGATGTGGTCGTCCTGGCTGCGGCCAAGGTGGGGGGTATTCATGCCAACAATACCTACCCAGCTGATTTTATTTACAAAAACCTGATGATTGAGTGCAACGTGATCCATCAGGCGTTTGAGGCTGGTGTCAAACACCTACTACAACTTGGAAGCTCGTGCATCTACCCGCGTGCGGCGCAACAGCCGATGCGTGAAGACGCTCTATTGACGGGTATTCTTGAACCCACCAACGAACCCTATGCGGTGGCCAAGATCGCTGGGATCAAGCTGTGCGAAAGCTATAACCGGCAGCACGGAGTGGACTATCGCTCGGTCATGCCGACCAACCTCTATGGGCCGGGGGACAATTTCCATCCCGAAAACAGCCATGTGCTGCCCGCCCTGATCCGCCGTTTCCACGAAGCGCAGCGGGACGGTTTGGACGAGGTGGTGATCTGGGGCTCCGGCAAACCCCGTCGTGAATTCCTGCACGTAGATGACATGGCCGAGGCGTCTCTGTTCGTTCTGGACCTGCCGCGTGACGTTTATGAGGCGAACACGCAGCCGATGCTCAGCCATATCAACGTTGGGTGCGGGTCTGACATCTCGATTGCCGAGCTTGCGGCGCTGGTGGCGCAGGTCACGGGCTTCAAGGGGCGGATCACGCAGGATTCCTCAAAACCCGACGGGACCCTGCGCAAGTTGATGGATGTGTCACGTCTGGCGGATATGGGATGGACGGCTTCGATCGAGCTTGAGGACGGTATTCGCGAAACCTACGCCTGGTTTCTTGAACAGTCTGAGGGCGATCTTCGCACGAAATAGAGGCCCTAACCCCAAGGTCCGGGCCAATTACCTCAGAACCAACGCCCAATCGCGGTCAGAGACGGAGCGCGGATTGTTGCATCTGATGTGGTGGAAAGTACCTTGAATACGACCTGGCTGGTCGAAGGTTCGTCGGCCCCCAGGAACCGGCCCGCGCTGCCACCGCTGCCGCTGATCGATGGGACTGCTGCAAAAGCGACCGGGAAAGTCCACGACTCGGTCGTGCTGGCAAATAAAGCGCCGTCACTAGTGGTGCATCCTGTGGCGGTCAGGGTCGCGGTGCAGATCTGAGTGCCATCGGCGAAACGGACATAATCGCCTCTTGCGGTGCTGCCGCGTTCGATCACTGCACCCGTCGGAGCGCCCGCGTTTTCCGACACCGACCCCAGCAGATTGCCGGGTCCGTACCCATAGTCGGCCCGCATCAAGCGTCCATTTGTGGTATCCGTCGGGCTGTTTTGAACGGCGGCGCCGCTGGCGATACCCGTGGCGGGATCAAGCCGCAGGGCGTCTGTCCAACTGCCACCATCCGGTGACACTTTGATCGAGAACCCGGTGCTGCCGGAAAGGCCCATCTCGGCGTGACCTGTCCAGTTGGATTGAAACAGCAGCGTCGCGGTTTCGCCAGAGCCGGACTTGTTGATCTTCAGCTGATGGCCTCCGCCGTCATGGCTCAGCAGCGTTGCGGGGCCGCGAACGGATAGACGGTTGGTGTTGTCATAGCCTGTCGCTACACCGAGACCGGGCAAGTTGGACGTCTCAACCGGAGGGTTAACCCACCCGCTGCCATCCCACAGTTTCACGTGTCCGTCGGCCTGATCCCAGGCGCGCCAGCCTGTCTGCGGGGTCAGGAAGTGCCAAGCGGTATCAATCCAGGCAGCCAAGTCACCTGCATGACCGTCCCAATCTCCGGTCGGGTTCGAGCCCAGCCCATGAATCTCACCCTGTTCCGGGGCGACGGGTGGATTTGTGCTGCTGGTCGACACAACGCTCAGCTGCACCACGAGGTCCAACTGGCGCAGGGCCTCGTTGTGAGTGACATGTTTCTGCGCTTGAGACGGCTGCAAAAACGGCAGGTTCAATCGGGGTGTGGTCTGAGACATTGGCGTCCTCCTTAGGCTGTCGGTCCGACATTTCGTTGCGCGCCACCCTGCCGTAGGACGCATGAAATCTATCTGACCGGAGCGAACGCCCGGAGGTATTCTCGTTTACCTTTTCACCTGAATCTCGTGCAAGAATCTGAATTAAACAGTTTAACTGCGTGAATAGATATCCTCGTAGCGGATGATGTCATCCTCACCCAGATACGTGCCTGTCTGGACCTCGATCAGAACCATGGGCACTTTGCCAGGGTTTTCCATCCGATGGACCGCACCCAGAGGAATGTAGACAGACTGGTTTTCGGAAACCAGACGCTCTTCCTCGTCGATTGTGACCTTGGCGGTGCCTTCCACCACGATCCAGTGTTCGGACCGATGGTGATGCGATTGCAGGCTGAGCGCCGCGCCGGGATGGACGTGGATGCGCTTGACCTGAAACCGGTCCCCGATCACCAGGCTTTCGAACCAGCCCCAAGGGCGGTGATCCACGGGCAGGGATTCGGCTTGCTTCGCACCTTTGGCCTTCAGTGCGGTCACGGCCTTTTTGACGTCCTGTGCCTTGTCCATGCTGGCGACCAGAACCGCGTCGGGCATGGCAACGGCAATCACGTCCTGCAAACCCAGCGCAACAACTTCCTGCGCCGGAGATTCCGAGCGGACCAGCACGTTTTGACAGTCAATCGCCGTGACTTCGCCGGATGTTGCGACGCCATTTGCGTCCGGATGGGTCAGCTCTTGAACCGCGGACCAGCTGCCTACATCCGACCAACCAGCCGCATAGGGCACAACGCTCAGGTTGTTGGCTTTTTCCATCACGGCATAGTCGATCGAGATATCTTCGACCTGAGACCACGCCTCGGCATCCAGTCTGAGGAAGCCAAGGTCACTTTTGGCGTTTTCGACAGCGTTTTTGACAGGACTCATCAGGGCAGGGGCGTGCTGCTCGAACGCGGTGATGATGTCGCGAACGGCGAACAGGAAGATGCCCGAGTTCCACAGATAGCTGCCATCGGCCAGCATGGATTCGGCTGTTTCAAGGTCGGGTTTTTCAACGAACCGATCTAGAGAGACCGCGCGGATTTCGGGCGTTTGGCTCAGTTTCAGGTAGCCATAGCCGGTTTCCGGCCGATCCGGGGTGATACCGAAGGTCAGCAGATCACCACGCTCGGCAATCGCACTTAAACCTTCGGTGACGGCGTCGTGAAATGCGTTGGAATCGGGCACCACGTGGTCAGATGGGGCGACCAATATAACCGCATCCGGGTCGATTTCATTCAGGAACAAGGCTGCGGCCAGAACGGCGGGCGCGGTGTTGCGTCCTTCGGGTTCGATCAGAACCGGGCCGGGGTCTATGCCGATCTCAGTCAATTGCTCCGGCACGACGAACCGAAACGCCTCATTCGTAAGGACTACAGGTTTGGCGTAAGGCGCAGCTTCAGGCCCACGCATTCTGAGGGCGCAATCCTGCAACAGGCTGTTTTCGCCCAACAAGGGGACGAACTGCTTGGGATAGCTTTTCCGCGAGAGCGGCCACAAACGGGTTCCAGACCCCCCGCACAGAATTACTGGGTATACGGTTGTCATGATCGCGCAGCGTCTTTCATTTGTGTGTCTTATCGCCCGCTTATTGGGCAGCTTTCTCTGCCGAGACAAGGTCGTGCAGATACGCGCTCAGGTCATCGCGCAGATCGTCACGGGCCAAGGCAAATGCGACCGTTGCCTGCAGGAACCCAGCTTTCGATCCGCAATCGAAGCGTTGGCCGTCAAATTTGTAGCCAAAGACAGGAACACCGTTGCGGATATCTTCGGCGATGGCGTCGGTCAGCTGGATCTCTCCGCCGCTGCCCTTTTTCTTTTGGTTCAAATTGTACAGAACCGACGGCCCAAGCACATAGCGTCCGATGACTGCGAGGTTTGAGGGCGCATCCGCGGGCTTGGGTTTTTCGACCATGCCGCGCGTGCGTACGACCGTGCCCACATTGTCGCCCACATCCAGCACCCCGTAAGCGCTGGTCTGTTCGGGCGGAACCTCCATCGCGGCAACCATATTGCCGCCGGTTTCTTCATAAGCTTCGATCATCTGCTGCAAACAGGGTTTGTCGGCGGCGATGACGTCATCGGGCAGCATGACGGCGAAGGGCTCATCACCGATCAGGCGGCGCGCGCACCAGACCGCGTGACCAAGCCCAAGCGCCTTGTGCTGGCGGATATAGGCGATGGCACCGCTTTCCATATTCGTCGCATTGAGCGCCTCCAGCAGCTTGTCTTTGCCTTTGGCTTTCAGCTCTTGTTCCAGAACGAGGTTATGGTCGAAATAGTCCTCAAGCGCGGATTTCCCGCGGGACGTGACAAATATAAATTCTGTGATCCCAGCGGCGCGGGCTTCGTCGATGGCGTACTGGACCAGCGGGCGGTCAACCAGCGTCATGATCTCTTTCGGGACGGATTTCGTCGCGGGCAAAAAGCGTGTTCCAAGTCCTGCTACGGGGAAAATCGCCTTGGTGACCTTGCGTGTCATAGTGCCTCTCAATCTAGTTGCCCCTCGTGGTCGAAACCAATCGGGTTGTTCCTCTTAGGCTTTGGGGCCAGATCATTCAATATTACCCGAAGGGCCTGAGCTTAAATCGGTCAGATCGTGCCATGGCGCGAACAGCAAGTCAAAAGACAGTTATGTTGCCAGTTTCTGGTTTCTTGGGCTGGCATCTCAAGGCGCGAGGTCGCTTCGTTGAAGCGCTCCAGTATCGCGTTCTTGGCGATGTATCCATAACGGGTTGATTCTAAACAGCCGCGCCAAGCCTGTGCGATACGTCCGGACAATGGAAAGACCGTGCATCAAGCCAATTTGGGCAAACCTGTCAATTGACCTTAAAAAAGCAACGATAGTGAAGAACAATAAACATTGTTGACTTAGGCTGGGGACGGTTACTGCCCAAGTTCAGAGACAAGCGCATTGTCAGGGAAACACGTCTCGGCCCGACCTTGCGTTTTCTGCCAGCGCCCGATTGAGCGCCGCGTTTTGAAACCTGGCAGCCCATCTGCACCGCCGACATCATGGCCAAGGCGTTCCAACCCTCTTTGCATCGCTGCAATTTCTGATCGGTATAGCGGGTCAACGCGACCCCAGCGCGCCGTGAAGTCTCCGACACCGAATGCAATCCGATCCCCGACATGACCCACGAACAGAGCGTATAGATCGCTCTTGTTGTATTCCTTCAGGACATAGAAATTCTCGGTCACCAAAAACGCCGGCCCGGTTCGACCTGCGGGCATCATTAGGAACCCTTGGGCAGGCAGTTCATGCGCTGGAAATGGACGGCCCGAAGCGCGCGTGATCCCCATCAAGGTCCATTCCTCGATCTTGCGACCCTGATCAGGACCCTCCAGTGCACAGCTGACTGTATCAGGCAAGACAACCTCAAAACCCCAATCACGGCCCGAAATCCAGCCATGCTGCGACAAGTAGTTGGCGATCGAGGCGATCGTGTCCTCTTCGGATTGCCAGATATCTGCGCTGGCATCGCCGTCTCCGTCCACGGCGTAGGTCAGGAAGCTTGAAGGCATGAACTGAGGCTGCCCCAGCGCACCGGCCCAACTGCTTTTCATCTCGCGGCCGTTCAAATGCCCTGCTTCTGCGATTTGCAAGGCGGCCAGCAACTCGGCCGTGAAATACTGCGAGCGGGTGCTCATGAATCCCTTTGTCGCTAGGACCTGAAACGCGTTGTGAGGGATCGCAACTTGGCCATAGCCGCTTTCACGTCCCCAGATGGCGAGGATAATGTGGGCTGGAATGCCGGTTTCGGCCTCGACACGGGTAAGCACAGCGGCGTGCCGTTTGGCCATTTTGTGCCCCTGAGCAGTCGCGCCCTGCAAAGAGCCTGCTTTGAAATAGCGCTCCGGTGCTCCGAATTCGGCCTGGGATTGTGACTTTGATGACTGCGGAGGACTGCCCGGCGGCACCAGATCGGGAAGATCCCATTTCAATGTCACGCCGGACAGCGCTCGTGTCATGGTCTGGCGCGAAACGCCTTTAGCACGGGCTTGCGGCCACACCGTTTCCTGCAACCAGTTTTGAAACTGACGCTCAACCTTGGCGCGATCTTGGGCGTTGACCGCCAAGGGCTGGATGGCAAGGCAAAAAATCAAAACGAGAATACGCATCGTAGCCAAGCTGTGTCCCGACGATGCCTGCAAGTCAACCGAAACCAGAGCACCATTGGTGCCAGCTTGAAGGCTTCGATCAAAAGCCTTGAGAAATCTCTTGCCTTTGTCGATAGTTGCACTGAAACGGATGCGAAAGAGGACAGTCGCCTATGACCAAGGTCAGAACGGCCCTCATATCGGCGGCAATGCTGATGGCTCTTGTGGTGGTAGTGTCGTCGGCCCGGACCGCAGGCGCCAGTGACAGCTTCATGGACCCTCAGGGGCCGATCGCGGCGGTGCAGAAGGCACATCTTTTGCGGGCAACGTGGTTGATTTTGATCGCTGTTGTGCCTGTTCTTGTTCTGGTTCCGCTTATTGCGCTGCGTTATCGCCGTCGGAAGGGCGGTACAGCTGTTTATAGGCCAGATTGGGACTTCTCGCCCCGGCTCGAGATGGTGATGTGGGGCGTTCCGGTGGTGATCGTCACGATTTTGTCGGTCTACTTGTGGAAAGCGACCCATCGTCTGGACCCTTATGCGGCTCCCTTTGGGGATGAACCTGCCGTTCAGGTTCAGGTCGTGGGCCTCGATTGGAAGTGGTTGTTTATCTATCCCGATCTCGGGATCGCGACCGTGGGTGAGATGGGAATTCCCGTCAAACAGCAAATCGCTCTGACTCTGACGACGGACACGGTAATGCAGTCTTTTATGATCCCTGCCTTGGCCGGGCAGATTTACGCGATGCCGGGCATGACCACTCAGCTGCATTTAGTCGCAGATCAACCCGAACAGATGCAAGGCGAGAATACGCAATATAACGGGCGCGGCTTCACGAAACAGAAGTTCGAAACGCTTGCCCTGTCGGCGGAAGACTTTGACGCTTGGGTCGAAGGCGTGCGCCAGAACGGCATCGTGTTGGATGCGGCGACGTATAGGACCGTCGCCATGCGCTCGGACCGGGATGAGGTGCAACAGGCTCTCGGAACCTCAGATATGCCTGAAAACGCCTTGTATTTCCGCTTGGATGACGGCGATTTGTTTCAGTCGATTCTGCACCGCTATCACTCTGGCCAAGCCTTGCCGCGCGATCAGCAGCCGGGAACAGCCTCATACGGGCAGGGGGTCGGCCAATGACTTCAGAGACCGGTTTCTTCGGCCGCCTCAGTTGGGACGAGTTTCCAATCGCGGGGCTGATCCAAAACCCCAACGCAAATGAGATCGTCGCCAATGCCGCCGCTGCCGTGGTCATAGTCGGAGCGGCTGCCGTTGTCTTTCTGCTGTCCTGGTTTCGGCTGTGGGGGCCGCTGTGGCGCGACTGGCTGACCAGCGCCGACCACAAGAAAATCGGCATCATGTATATCGTCTTTGCCATCGTGATGCTGGCCCGAGGGGTGCTGGAAGGCGTTGTCATGCGCGCCCAGCAGGCCGCGGGGCCCGGCGACGGTTTCCTTGAGGCCGAGCATTTCGCCGAACTCTTCAGTACGCACGGCACGATCATGATTTTCTTTGTCGCTGTGCCCTTTGTCTTTGGCATCGCGAACTACGTCATTCCACTGATGATCGGCGCGCGGGACGTCGCCTTTCCTGTGATGAACCAGATCAGCCTGGGGCTGACGGTCTCGGCGGGCATGATGCTGATGGTTTCTCTCGTGGTCGGAGAGTTCTCGACCGGGGGGTGGACCGCTTATCCGCCCTATACCGGGGCCGCGTTTAACCCGGGTGTGGGGCCGGACTATTGGATCTGGGCTATAGTTGTCTCGGGAATCGGAACGACCCTGACCGGGATCAACTTTGCCGTCACGATCTACAAGCTGCGGGCTCCCGGAATGACCTTCATGCGGCTGCCGATGTATTGTTGGACGATCATCTGTAGCTCGATTCTCATCGTCTTTGCGATGCCGCCGCTCGGGGTCGCGGCCTTGTTGCTGGCCGCTGATCGGTATTTGGATTTTCATTTCTTCACTAACGACCTCGGCGGCAATATGATGAACTATGCCAACCTGTTCTGGCTGTTCGGCCACCCCGAGGTCTACCTGCTCGTCCTGCCAGCATATGGCATCTATTCCGAGGTCTTTGCGACCTTCTCGGCCAAGCGCATCTATGGCTATACCTCGCTGGTGATTGCCACCATGTCGATTGCGGTCCTGTCCTTCACAGTTTGGCTGCATCACTTCTTCACCATGGGCCAAAGCGCGCTGATCAATGCCGTGTTCGGCATTGCGACCATGTTGATTGCCATCCCTACCGGCGTGAAGGTCTATGACTGGATGGCCACCCTCTGGCGGGGGCGTATCCGGTTCTCGGTGCCGATGCTCTATGGACTGGCATTCCTGATGCTGTTTGTCATTGGCGGCCTTAGCGGAGTGATCTTGGCCAACCCAACCGTTGACTATCAGGTCCACAACACCCTGTTTCTCGTGGCGCATTTCCACAATGTTCTGCTGCCCGGCGTGCTGTTTGGCTTGCTCGCGGCCTTTAACTACTGGTTCCCCAAGGCGTTTGGGTTTCGCCTAAATGAAGGGTGGGGCAGGGTGACGGTTGCGCTCTGGACCGTTGGATTCATGCTGACCTTCCTACCGCTTTACTTTGTCGGCCTGATGGGCATGCCACGCCGATCGTTCAGTTGGGAGGATCCGAGCTTTCACCCCTATATGATCGTCGCGGTGGTCGGAGCATTGGTCATCACAGCCGCGTTGCTATCGGTTCTGGTCCAGCTCTGGGTCAGCATCCGCGACCGCGACAAAACCCGCGTTCCTGTGGGCGACCCTTGGGATGGCCGCTCGTTGGAATGGTCGATCCCAGCACCGCCACCGCCCTATAACTTTTTCATCATCCCACAGGTGACCGCGCGGGATGACTTCGCCACCGCTAAAGAGCGGGGCGCGGCCTATCCCACCCCCGACGCCTATGAAGATATCGATATGCCGCGCAATACCGGGATCGGATTCATCCTTTGCGTGACCAGCGGTATCTGGATGTTTGCGCTGGTCTGGTGGATCTGGTGGCTGGCAGCGCTGATGACGGGTGCGATGATCCTTGCCTTTATCATCTGGACCTTCGACACCAGCACCGAAATCACCATCCCCGCCGAGGAGGTCCGCAAGGAACACGAGGCCTGGCTTGCACTGGTTCACAGCGAAACCCCCGTGGATCGCGACCACGAGACGGCGACGGATAACCGAGGCCTTGCCCGACCCGATATGGAGGCGGTGACATGAAACGCGCCCCGACCCATAGCTATCCCGGCATCAACCTCGGTGAACGCCACGCCAGTGCCCACAAAGCGTCCGAAGTTGTTACCTTCGGCTTCTGGGTCTTCCTGATGAGCGATCTGGTCTATTTCGGCCTGATGTTCGCGATCTACATCACGATGATCGACGCGCAGGCGGGTGGTCCCGGCCCGCACGAGCTGTTCGACCTCAAAAGTATCTTCGCGCAAACCATGATCCTTTTGACCAGCAGCCTGACAGTCGGCTTGGCCATGCTGGCTTTGAAATACAACCTGCCAAGGTCAAAGATCATTCTGTGGTTCGGGGTAACGCTGTTCCTGGGCCTCAGCTTCCTTGTGCTGGAGATCCGAGACTTCATGGCAATGGTCGAGAAGGGTGGTATCCCGCAGCGCAGCGGCTTCCTTTCTGCCTTCTACGGGCTGGTGCCGTTGCATGGGCTGCACGTAGCGGCAGGCTGTGTTTGGTTGATTGTTTTAGGCATTCAACTGCGCGTCATGGGCATGACCGATCTGGTCATCTCACGCGTCGTGCGGCTTGCATTGTTCTGGCACTTTCTCGACCTGATCTGGATCGGCATCATCACAATCGTCTATTTCGGAGGTCTGACCTATGGATAAACGCTCCGAGATGCACCGGCGCGAGCGTCGTCGCTATGTCATTGGCTACGGAGGCTCACTGCTTTTGACGCTTGCGATGTTTGGCGTTGCACAGGTGTTCGGCATTGAAACGACCGGAGTGTATTTGACCATCGGTCTGTTGGGTCTGGCGCAGTTGATCTTTCAACTGGTCTATTTCCTGCACATAGATCGTCGTCGCAGCAGCCGCGAGGATCTGGATCTGATCCTGTTCTCGACCCTTGTTCTGTTGATTATCATTCTCGGAACGGTCTGGATCTTGGGCAACCTTGCGGTCCGAATGCACATGCACGCAATGTAGCCGTCACTTCAGCGTGTTATGACGAGACCCAACCACAACGCCCCCCAACACATCACAAGGCTGACGACGATATTGCCTGCGGCCAGAGCCAGTGTCTGCTTGCGTCGCAGCTCGAGCGATTGATAGGCGAAGCTGGAAAACGTGGTGAACCCGCCGCAAAAGCCGAAAACCAGCCGCTTTTCCTCCTCGCCCATGTCGACAGGGCCACCCAAATAGCCCAGCCACAGCCCAAGTAACAGGCTGCCAAGCACGTTCGCTATCAAGGTTGAGAGAGGGAAGTCATGCGTGACCCGCAACGCCACCCAATGTCGAAGCACAGCACCCAAACCACCGCCCAAGCCGAACAGAGCATGCAAGTACAGATCCGTCATGCGGACCCCCGACCTGCATGAAAACGCCGCCCTAGGGCTTCGCCTGCGATGGCGGCACCCAGGCCAATAGCAATTTCCAACCCAGCCGCCGTCACTGCCGCGCCAAGCGTGTTTGCAGCCAACCGTTCAAGTTCTGCCACGAATGAAGAGAACGTGGACAGGCCACCACAAAATCCGACGGCTCCGAGGTGCAAAACATGCGCGTGAACCCGATGGCGAATGGAATATAGCCAGCCGAGGACAAAGCAGGCGAAAATGTTGATCCCGAATGTCGCAGTTAGGATCGACGCGCCCGGGATTTCCATCGAGAAAACTTCTCGGACCACAGACCCCAATGCACCGCCGACAAAGACGGCCAGAAACATCATGACACGGCCTTGTTTGCCTGATTGAGGGATTTGCGTGTTCAAACTACCTGCCCTTTGTGCCGACCTGTCAGGCGTCACGCCCCAAAAACACCAGATCGATCAAACCCGTAACGCGATTTCACAAACGCGTCTCCTTTGATTGCAAACTGTCTGGGGGCTTGCAATCAAAAGCCAAGCTGTTTCACTTTGATTCAGCATTTTCGGTTTTGATCTGAATGGATTTTACGCCGCACTCCAACACGACCCACCCAAGGAGATCAGGAATGGTTGTACGCAGGCTCTACTACTTTCTCAGCTTCGTCTGTTTGCCTCTCGTTCTGCTATTGGGCTTTGTCTGGCACCCGGCGCATTGGCTCCTGATCATTCTGATCCCCTATGCGGTGATCGGAATGTACGACATTCTGACCACCAAGCATAACGTGCTAAACAACTATCCCGTGCTGGGCCATTTCCGGTACATGTTGGAGTTTGTCAGCCCTGAAATCCGTCAGTATTTCGTGGAAACCAACGAAAGCGGTCGTCCCTACAACCGGATCGTACGCAGCCTGATTTACTCCCGCGCCAAAGGTCAGGTCGATACGCAGGCCTTTGGTACCCAATACGATATCACGACCGTAGGCTATCACCGCGCCAATCATTCGCTGGCCCCCAAACACGTGGATGAAAGCGAAGAACGTATCATGTTGGGCGGGCCGCAATGTGAAAAGCCGTATAGCGCGTCGCGTCTGAACGTCTCGGCCATGAGTTTCGGTGCGCTGAGCGCCAACGCCATTCGGGCTTTGAATGGTGGGGCAAAAGATGGCGGTTTCGCCCATAACACGGGCGAGGGCGGGTTGTCTCCGCATCATTTGGCCGAAGGCGGTGACATTATTTGGCAGATTGGAACCGGCTATTTCGGGTGTCGGACCCCCGACGGCGGGTTTGACAAAGACAAGTTCGCAGAAAAGGCCACTAAGGACGTGGTCAAAGCGATCGAGATCAAGCTGTCTCAGGGGGCTAAACCTTCGCATGGCGGGGTACTGCCCGCGGCCAAGGTCGACAAAGAGATTGCTGAGATCCGAGGCGTGCCGGAGCATCAGGACGTCATTTCCCCGCCGGTTCATTCGGCTTTTGACGGCCCGACCGAGCTGCTGGAATTCGTCCAGCATCTGCGCGAGATGTCAGGCGGAAAACCGGTTGGCTTCAAACTGTGCATCGGTAACCCGTCCGAATTCATGGCAATCTGCAAGGCAATGTTGGAGACCGGGATCCTGCCCGATTTCATCACCATTGACGGCTCCGAAGGGGGCACGGGAGCCGCTCCGGTTGAGTTCACGAACCGCCTTGGCATGCCGCTGAATGAGGCGTTGATCTTCGTGAACAACTGCCTGAAGGGCGTGGGCCTGCGCGACAAAATCCGCATCATCTGTTCAGGCAAAGTGGCCACGGGCTATGATCTGGTCGAAAAATTCGCTCTGGGTGCTGATATGTGCAACGCCGCGCGTGCCATGATGTTTGCAGTCGGCTGTATTCAGGCGCTGCATTGCAACACCAACCGCTGCCCATCCGGTGTGGCGACCCAAGACCCGATCCGGGGAAGGGCGGTAAACGTGCCGCAAAAACGAAAGCGAGTACATCGTTACCACGATGCCAC
Source organism: Ruegeria profundi (assembly GCF_049800715.1). GTDB lineage: Bacteria > Pseudomonadota > Alphaproteobacteria > Rhodobacterales > Rhodobacteraceae > Ruegeria > Ruegeria profundi_A. The sequence goes on along the minus strand of NZ_JBNAFO010000007.1, from coordinate 46,322 downwards.
CTTGGAGAGCTTTCGCGAACTGCTGGGTGCAATGGGTAAATCAACCGTGGCCGAGCTTCACCCCCGTGACATCTTGCGCCGGACCGCCGACGAGCGGGAGCATTCCTACGCGCAAATGCACACGATCCTAGAAGAGGGAGCGCTACTGTCCGCGGAAATCCCCGCCGAATATGCTGAAGATTGGAACCGCGCGTCAGCCCAGCATTTCTAGGGTCTATTGCAAAGACGGTCGGGGATTGTTGGCCGCGTGCGAGTGGATTTTACGCACGCTCCACTCCACGGCATCGCGCATGGTTTTGCCGAGCGCGATGTCGAAAGCCTCTACCAGATCAGGGGTTTGATCGCTGGCCGAGACGACATATTCGCGGAATGAGCTTGAGGCGATGATTTTGTCTTCGAACTCGTCGATGATCTTGATGTTCATCCGCACCTCGACCCTTACTGACGTGGAATCCTCAGTTTCCGATACGACAAGACCCTGAAATTCACGCAAGTCCGGTTGAATAACATAGTCCGCGCGCAGTCCGACCGTAGATCGACCCACCGCAGCAACCTTGCCTGAGTTCTCAAAGCTCTCGACCATCAGCGCCTGCACGATCAGCGGCGCGCGATCGACCCAGCGCGCTTGCGGCAGGTATTGCACTTGAAGCGCAGTGGGCTGAATGGCGATCTGGTCGGTGTTGACAGCGGCCGTCGCCGTCGGCTCTTGCACAACGATCTGCTTTTGGACCCGCGGCAGCGAAGAAGAAAACGTGCTTTTGGGCGTAAGCAGATAAAGGTTGTTTGGTTTTGAGGCCTGTCGCAGCGTACCAAGACCGGCGCAGGCCCCCAGCAACGTCAAAGACAGGGTCAGAAACAGGGTCCTAATCATTGACGGAACTCCGATGCTTGGGTGCCCAGCAGGAACCGTGCCGGGTCGCGTTCTATTCTGTCAGCCAAGCGGTCGAGGGAAATGACCAGCCGCTGCGCCTCTTCGACAAAACGGACGAATTGAGGCAGGCCAACGCGTAGGAAGTTCGACACTTGCCGGCTGTTGTCTTGTACGATCTTGTCGACCGTTCCCAGCAGCTCCTTCGCTGAGTTCGAGGCGCTGAGGACATCGTCCGAGATCTCGTCGATTTTATTGGTGATGTTCGAGACGGTCTCGGTCACCTGATTGGCTGCTTTGCGGATGTCTTCAGCCACAGGAGCCACGTCTTCGTCTATCACCCGGTTTGCTGTGTCAAAGGCACGCTCGGCCGAGGCCAATACGCCCTTGGTCGAGTCCATCGCGGTGGTGATTGACGCCAGCGTGGTGTTGGCATTCGCCACAGTTTCGGTGATCACTCCTAGCGAGACACTGGCCTCATTCGACAACCGCGTCAGGTTCTCGGCCAGTTCCGAGCCGCGCTGAATAAAGGGCTTGATGTCTTCGGCCATGACGCTGTTTGCCGTTGTCAGGGTTGTTTTGGCTTCATCCAACGCGCCTGTCGCCGAGTCCGCTGCTGTTTTGACCGATTGCAGCGTCTCGTTTCCGGTTTGAAGCGTGGTTTCAGCCGCAGCGATCAGCGGGTCGAGACGTTTGGTGAACTCACCGATATCCTTGGCCGCATCGCCGATATTGCCGGAAACGGTTTCAAAATCCGACATCGTCTTGTCCAGACGCCCGGTGGCGGAAGCGAGGTTTTCGAGAATATCTGAGACGGCCTTGCGGTTCTTTTCATCGACGACCGAGTTCAGCTCTTGCAACAGTGTGATGGCTTCATCCAAAACCTTCGGCGCGCCTTCGAACAGAGACTGAATTGTACTGCGTTTGCTTTTAATCACGCTGTTTTGCGGCAGACGGGCGGCGGTGGTCGATCCTCCTGTCAGTTCGACATAGCCAACGCCGGTAACGCCAAGCGACTGCAATTGGGCGATCGTGTCTTCTGTGACGGGGATATCTGCATCGACCTCAATCCTCACCCGTACTTTCGAGGGGTCGTCATCATCCAGATTTAATGAGATCACCTGACCCACAGGAAGGCCGTTGAAACTGACCCCGCCAGCGGCCGACAGGCCAGAAACGTTGTCGAACAACACGTCATAGTAGGCGTATTGGCGGGTCACCTCGAACTTGGCGAGCCATAGGAAAAAGCCAAAAACCCCCAATAGTGCTGCAAGGGTAAATGCGCCGATTAGAATATAGTTCGCTCGGGTTTCCATCGCCTTACCTGCCTTACCCCTTCTGCTGTGCCGCGCGGGCGCGGGGGCCTGTGAAGTATTCCTGAACCCAAGGATGGTCGACCTTGGTCATCTCTTCTATCGGACCTTCAACCAGTACGCGTTTTTCTGCAAGTACCGCGATGCGGTCGCAAATCGCATACAGACTGTCCAAATCATGGGTGACCATGAAAACCGTCAGGCCCAATGCCTGCTGCAACTCTCGGATCAACTCATCATAGGCGGCGGCACCGATTGGGTCCAAACCAGCGGTGGGCTCATCTAGAAACACGATCTCGGGGTCCATGGCCAAGGCGCGAGCCAGCGCGGCCCGTTTGCGCATCCCGCCCGAAAGTTCGGATGGAAACTTGCCGCAACTCAGCTGTGGCAGACCCACTAGGCTGATCTTCAATGCGCCCAGAGATTCCATCAGTTTTTCGCTCAGGCCAGTATGTTCGCGCAGCGGGGCCATGACGTTCTGCAAAACGGTGAGCGAGGAAAACAGCGCACCATCCTGAAACGCCACGCCCCAGTGGCGTTCTATACGGCGGCGATCTTCCTCGGGTCCATTCAGGACATCTACGCCTAGTACCTCGATGCTGCCTGCCGCTGGCGTGTTCAGCCCCACAATCGTGCGCAGTAGTACCGATTTACCGGTGCCCGAGCCGCCAACGATGCCCAAGACCTCACCCCGCCAGACATCGAGATCCAGATTGTCATGGACAACCTGCGGCCCGAACTGATTGCGCAGCCCGCGCACGCGGATCACCGCCTCGCGTTGCGCATCTGCCTGAGTGGTCTGATGTTGCACCGTGCCGTCCATGTCAGATCCCAATCTCAGAGAAGAAGATCGAAAACAGGGCGTCGATGGCGATCACCATGAAGATCGACTGCACGACCGAGGCCGTGGTGCGCTGACCCACGCTCTGGGCCGAGCCTTTGACCTGCATGGCCTGCCAGCAGGCGATCACGCCGATGACCAGCGCGAAGAAGGGCGCTTTGATCAACCCAACCGCCAATTGCCAGACATCGGTACTTTCGTTCAACCGGGTGACGAACATGCCGGGGCTGATGCCAAGGTCGATCCAGCTCATCAATCCACCGCCGAAAAGGCCCGCCAGATCGGCGACAAAGCCTAGGATCGGGAGCATGATCAACAGGGCCAGGACACGCGGCACCACCAGCACCTCGATTGGGTCCAGACCCAGCGTGCGCATGGCGTCTATTTCCTCCTGCACCTTCATCGACCCGATTGATGCAGTAAAGGCCGAGCCCGACCGACCGGCAACAATGATAGCGGTCAGAAGGATTCCAAGCTCGCGCAGTACCGAGATCGAGATCAGCTCGACCACGAAAATCTCGGCCCCAAATTGTTTCAGCTGCGTGGCCCCCTGAAAGGCCAGAACAACGCCGATCAGAAACCCCATCAACGCCACGATGGGCAGGGCCTTGAACCCGGTTTCCTCCATATGCGTAAACAGGGCAGCCCGGCGCAAACGCCAGGGCATGACCAATGTGCGCCCAAGCCGATGCAGCGTTAGACCTAGGAACCCCAGGATCGAGAGCGTGTCCGTCCACGCGCCAACCGTTTTCTGACCCACGCTGGCGACCCAATCCACGGCATTGCGGGGTGGGGCTAGTTTTCCGGGATGGTCTGGGATGTTCTTCGATACGGTCTCGATCAGTGCGGCATGGGCCGGTTGAACACCCCGGAATTCCAACTTAGCGCCAGCCTTCGTGAACCGCTTGGCAAGATCCGCAACCAGCCACGCGCCGCTTGTATCCAATGCTTCCACGTCCGACAGATCCAGCGTAACATGACCGCCCTCTGGCTGAATGCCTGCAAAAGGCCCCTCGACCGGAGAAAGCAATTGCGTCAGCATTTCGCCTGCAAAGCGGATTCGAGTGCCATCGCTTTCGCGTTCGGCAGAAATGGTTGGGCTGCTCATATCTGTATGTGATGCAAAAAAGCCTGAATCTGCAATGGTTGTATGCCTTTGTTGCCGGATTTACAAATCTGGGATTGCGAGGCTGCGACACTTGCAGCTTGCACGCCACGGTTGTTTGGCGCGGAACTGCTTGCCGATTGTGAGACAAATCAACCGTCTGGGTGTTCGCCTCTACACCAAGTCTAAATCAGATGCTACGGATAGGCCGCAGGGAGGGCGATCTTGACCGTTAGCGAGACACGCATCAAAGCGATGACGACTGCCGGGCTGAATTTGATCGGTCAGGCACTGTCGATCTACGACAACAAACTGCGTCTTGTTCTAAGCAATCGACGCTTTCAAGAGATGTTCGGTCTTCCCGACGACCTTGTGCAACCCGGCGCGTTGTTTCGTGACACGATTCACTTCCTCGTCACCCGCGGAGAATACGGGGCCGAGGGCGATGTGGATGAAATGGTGCAGCAGCGCGTCGAGCAAGCTATGGCGTTTGAGCCGCACTACATGGAGCGCGTCCGCCCAAACGGGCAGGTTGTCGCTGTTGAGGGATCGCCTCTGCCGCAGGGTGGTTGGGTGGCGGTTTACACCGATATCACAGGCACCAAACGCGCTGAAAACCTGCTGCGCGCCCGATCCGAGGAGCTTTCGGACCAGCTTCTCAGCCATACCGAGGAACTTTCGGCCACCAACCGCAAGCTTGCTGCCACCATCGCCGCGTTAGAGGAGGCCAAGCGCGAACTGACCGAGATCGAAGCCCGCACGCGCATGACGACCGAGATGATGCCCGCCCATATCGCGCATCTCGATGTCGAAGGGCGCTACGACTACTCAAACCGGCGGCTCAGCTCGGTGCTACCGGGTCGCCCGTCGGATATTCTGGGGCTGCATATTTCCGACGCCCTTGGTCTACACGCTTTTTCACGAGTCGAGCCGCATCTGTCAAAAGCCTATGGCGGAGAAACCTCCGTTTTCGAGTTCACGGAAGAACAGGATTCCCGCCGCATTCGCGTGTCCTTTACCCCTGATGGGGAAGGAGGCGTCTACATCATGTCCGTGGACATCACCGAGGAAACCCAAACCCGCGTTGCGTTGCAACAAACGCGCCGCCGCGAGATGGCCGCGCAGATGACCAGCGGGTTAGCACACGATTTTTCCAACTTGCTGACCATCATTCTGGGGATGCAGGGGCGGCTGGATAAGATGAACCTGCCCGAAGAAGCGCATGAGTTGATCGCGGCGACCCGCCAGACCGCACAGCGCGGCGGGCAGCTTTTGAACCGGATCGCGGATATGACGGGGAACCGGACGCCGCAGCCCAAAGCGACGGATATGCTTCAATTGCTTGAGGATTTGCGCATTCTCGCCTCACCTTCTTTGCCGCGGGGGGTGGGGCTGTCGGTGGTCAACACTCTGCCGGATCAGGCCCTGATGCTGGATCCGGGGATGGTGCAGGATGCCTTGCTTAATTTGGTCCTGAATGCCCGCGATGCTTGCGGCAACAACGGTCAGATCACCATCAGCGCCCATGCAATTGGCGCGATTTGGGTTGAGATTACAGTCTCTGATACCGGGCCGGGGTTCTCGCTCGAAGCGTTGGAGAAGGCACTCAATCCGTTTTTCACTACCAAGGGCAGCGACGGGTCTGGCCTTGGTTTGCCAATGGTCTATGACACGGTGAAACTGGCCGGAGGGGACCTGAGCCTGAAGAACACGCCTTCGGGTGCGTCGGTGGTATTGCGGCTTCCCTACCGTCCTGCGCCCCCCATGCGCGGAGGATTGGTTCTGCTGGTCGAAGACAATCAGGACTTGCGCCTCCAGTTCCGCGACATGCTGATCGACTTTGGATTCTCTGTCATCGAGGCAACCTCGGTCGACGAGGCGTTGACGCTGGTGAGCGAACTGGATGACATTGTTCTGGTCCTGTCCGATATCCGGTTGGAAGGGGAGGCAACCGGGCTGGACCTGATGGAGCATCTCAAACCCCGGCTGCCATGTATCTTGATGACGTCGTTGCCATCGACTGATCCTGTGTTGAAGCGCGCGATCGGTCGGGTGCCGGTCTTGCACAAACCGTTCACTCCCAAACAACTATCGGCTTTGATCCGAACCGAGGCTGCTTGATGACTCAACCTTTGGTGACCATTCTCGATGATGAACCCGAGATCCGCCATATTCTGACGGAGACCCTGCAAGACGCAGGTTTTCGAACGCAAAGCTTTTCACGAGCCCGAGAATTCGAGGCCGCGTTGAACCGTGTGACGCCCGATGTCTGTCTGGTGGATCTGTCCCTGCCAGATACGGATGGTCTGGCGCTGGTGCATCGGCTGGCGCTGGAACAGGGCGCCGCCGTCATCATCATTTCCGGACGTGCGCAGGTGCAGGACCGGGTCACCGGGCTAGAGCTTGGCGCCGACGACTACATCACCAAACCTTTCGACCCCGCCGAGGTCGTTGCGCGCGTGCGGGCGCGTTTGCGGGCGCCGAAGGGGCAGGTGGCGCATTCGAAGACGGCCAGTTTCAACGGTTGGATCGCGCATTTTGACCGCTATGTTCTTGAGGACCAAAACGGTGCAGAAACCGCGTTTAGCCATGCAGAAGGTGAAGTGCTGCGTCTGTTTCTCGAAAGTCCCAAACGTCTGATTAGCCGCGCCCAGATGCAGGAAACGCTGGGCGGCGCGGCTGGTGAGAGCTTTGATCGTGCAATGGATGTGCGTATTTCCCGCCTCAGAACCAAGTTGGGTGAAGATCCCAAAAACCCGCGATTGATCAAAACGATCTATGGCGCAGGCTATATTTTCCTGGGCGATGTGGTCTGGCACTGAAGGTCCCGGTGCGCGCATTTGACCCTGCTTCAAGGATATCTGCACGGGTGGGCTGGAAAGTCGGGCTTGTCCTGATTAACTAAAGCGACCTCGACGACCGAGGGGCAGAGGTATAAGACACCGCTGTTTAACCGTGCGGTTGCCCGATAAGGGCGGCTACAACGACGATCTGGAGTGTGAAATGATCGGCAAGGCCTGGGCAAAATGGCGATCGGGCTATATCGGAAGGCTTGTCGTGGAAAGCCTGCGCAAGCAAGGATGGATGTACGGCATCGCGATGGGTGCGATGGTAATCGTTGCTGCCACGACCGCTGGTACGGCTTGGATGATGGAGAACATCGTTGATGCCATGACCACCCCGGAAATGAGGTCTCAGGCACATTGGATCGCGCTTCTTGTTGTCGGGTTGTTCGGCGCTAAGGCGTTCGCTTCCTATATTCAGTCGATTTTTTTGGCGCGCGCGGGGAACCGAATTATCGCAGTCCAGCAGGAGCGGTTATACAATCGGCTTCTAAAGCGCGGCATTGGGTATTTTGCCGAGATTGAATCCTCGAACCTGTTGATGAGGGTCACCGCAGGGGCGGGTGCCGCCCGGAACCTGGTAAACATCATCGTGACCAGCTTCGTGCGCGACGCGCTCACGCTTGTGGGTCTGATTGTCGTCATGATCTATCAGCAACCGCTGCTGTCCGTGCTGTTTTTCGTCGTTGGTCCGGTTGCGTTGATCAGCGTGCGCTATCTGTTGAAAAACGTGCGGCGCATTATGCAGGCCGAGTTGAAATACCTCTCCGAGATCATTCAGGTCCTGCAAGAAACATCGAACGGGATCAAAGTCATTAAGGTGTTCAGCCTTGAAAACCGAATGACCGACCGGATGAACACTGCGATCAAACGCGTCGAAAAACGCTCGAACGACATCGCCTCTTTGCAGGCCATCGCAAGTCCGTTGATGGAGTTTCTGGCGGGTCTGGCAATTGCTGGTATCCTGGTAGTCAGCACATTGGGGATCGGTGGGGCTGAGCCTCCGACTGCGGGTCAGCTTATGTCGTTTATCACGGCCTTGCTGATGGCCTATGAACCTGCCAAGCGCTTGTCGAAAATGCGGGTTTCGATCGAGACCTGCATGGTGCCGATTGGCATGATGTTTGAGCTTCTGGATGAACAGGATTCGATGCAGGAGCATGCCGAACCAAAAGAGATGATTTCAGGCCCTGGCGAAATCCGCTTGCGTGATGTGACTTTTGGGTATCAAGGGGCATTGCCCGTGATCAAAGATATGGATGTCACTTTCGAAGCGGGAAAAACCACGGCGCTCGTGGGCCAATCCGGAGGAGGAAAATCCACGATTTTCGGCCTGATCATGCGGTTTTACGACCCCAACCATGGCTACGTTGAGATTGACGGCCAGGATCTGACCGAGGTCAGCTTTGCATCGCTGCGCCGTAAGATATCCTATGTCGGGCAGGACACGTTCCTGTTCTCAACCACCGTCATGGACAATTTGCGCTACGTAGCGCCCGACGCGACGGATGACGAAATTTTTGCAGCTGCGCGCGCTGCGCATGCGCATGACTTCATCTCTCAGTTGCCAAAGGGTTATGACACTCAGGTAGGGGAAAACGGAGCTTTCTTGTCCGGAGGTCAGAAGCAGCGGATCGCAATTGCTAGGGCGATTTTGCGCAAAGCAGAAATCCTTCTGCTGGATGAGGCCACAAGTGCGCTCGACGCAGAATCTGAAACTCTGGTCAAAGAGGCATTGGACAAGTTAACGGAAGGGGTCACGACAATCGTAATTGCCCACCGGTTGTCGACCGTATTGGAAGCGGACAACATTATGGTCGTTCAGGATGGTCAAATCGTTGAGCAAGGGACCTTGAATGTGTTGTTGGAAGAAAACGGCGCATTCAAACGTCTATTTGACCAGCAATTCAAAAAGCCTACCTCCTGATCGTACTTCGATTTCCCGCGACTTCATTGACTTGAATTTGTTGACATGACCAAGCCTGCGTTATTCTCGCAGCGCTTGGTCCTTAATTTTCACGACCGGTTGGATCAAATAGTCCAGAACGGTTTTGCGCCCAGCCAGAATGTCGACCTCGGCAATCATGCCAGGAATGATTTCAACAGCTATCCCCGAGGCGTCGAGCATCGTGCCGTTGGTCCGGATCTCGATGACAAAGACCTCTTCGTCACTACGCTCGGACCGGGTGATGGTATCTGCGCCAATTCGAACAATTTCCCCGTCCAGTCCTCCGTAGCGGACGAAATCATAGGCGGTGATTTTGACTTTGACGGGCTGTCCCGCATGGAGAAACGCTATATCTTGCGGGCGAACATAGGCTTTGACCAGTAAACTGTCATCCAGTGGAACGATCTCGACCAACTCCTCCCCGGTGCGGGCAAGACCACCAATCGTGGTACGGTGGATGCGGTTTACGATGCCGCGCGCCGGAGATTGAACGTTTGCGCGGGACGCCCGATCCTGCAAAGCTGGCAGCATTGGTTCTAGGGCGGACAGTTCAGCGGTTGCGACGGCGAGGTCGGTCAGAGCATTGCTCCGAAATCTGCTGCGCGCCGCTCGGATTCGGTCGTCAATCTCTTCCAGACCGGTTTTTAGTCGACTGGTCGCAGCCTCGGCTCTGACCCGGCGACCCTTCCATTCCGCCTCGCTGCGCCTAAGCGCCAAAAGTGTGGTCGCGGGTTCCATTTTGCTGGCGACCAGAGGAGCCATCATCGCCCTTTCCTCAGCCAGAGCATTCAGTGTCTCTTCGGCGGTGACCTGATCTACCAATCCTTCTTCGTATTCCCTATGGCGTTGTTGTTGCTGTCGCAGCAAGATGCTAATTTCAGCCTGCAGTTCGGCTTGCCGGCCCTGATACAAAGCCCTTTCAGATTGAACGACATCCGGGGCGCCTGTGACGAGCGCAGCGTCAAACTGAAGGTTCCGCCCCTCGATCTCGGACTGTAGCCGCTGGATTCGAGCCATCAGGCCAAAAGCACGTTGTTGTTTCTGTCTCAACTGACTGTCGATTTGGGTCGTGTCGAATTCCATCAACAAGGTGCCGGCTTGAACCACTTGGCCTTCTCGCACGTGGAGTGCCTTCAAAACGCCTGGTTCTGTAGCTTCGATGATCTGGATGTCTCCAGATGGCACGATCCGGCCATCTACGCGGGTTACGTCGTCCAACTCGGTCAGATAGGCCCAAAGCCCGGCTGAAAGGAGGCACGCGAGAATTGCCATTAGCAGTAGAGAATTCCGCAAAGGCGAGGCTCCGCGCATAGCGCGTGCCAATGAGGCAAGATCATGATGCTGCGACATTCAGGTGCCTCCTGTTTTGGCGTGCATGTTGTGATAGAAGGCTTTTTGGCCCGTCTTTCGCGATTTGGCCGTCGTCAATGACGATAATGCGGTCCACCAGCTCCAAGAGGCTAGGACGGTGCGTGACGATGACCATCGTCGTGTCCGGGGTCGCCTGCCTGAGGCGATTCAGAACGCGCGCCTCGGTTTGAACATCCATGGCGCTTGTCGGCTCATCCAGCAGTAGAACCGATGGCTTGCCAATCAACGCTCGCGCCAAGGCAATCGCTTGTCTTTGTCCACCTGAAAGCCCTTCACCCCTTTCCGCAAGCTGTTGATCATAACCTGCTGGATGGCGCGCTACAAAATCCTCAACGCCAGCAATCTGCCCGGCTTCAATCACGTCTTCGTCGCTCGGTCTGATGGTGCCACTGGCGATGTTTTCGCGGATCGAGCCGGAAAACAGCCAAACATCCTGTAAAACAGAGCCGACACCGCGCCTTAAATCGCCAGGGTCAATTTGTCGAATGTCCAATCCGTCCAGCATGACCGACCCGACCCGAGGCGTATAGAGGCCCAGCAACAGTCGCGCTATCGTGCTTTTACCCGAGCCAATTTGGCCAAGGATTGCGACTTTCTCACCCGGGTTGATAGTGAAGGAAACACCTTTCAACGTATCTTCGGATTGATCCGGGTATGCGAAGTGAACGTTACAAAACGAGATTGCACCCTTGAAGCGTGAACGACCGAACCAGGTTCTGCCTTCCGGTCGCTCACTATCCGCCTGCATAATCTGGTTGAGGTTTCGAAAAGCGCTGCGCGCCTGATTGTAACGCGTCAAAGTCTGCGCCAATTGCCCCAAGGGTGCCAAGGCGCGACCTGTCAACATGACGGCGGCGATCAGGGCGCCCATGCTGGCTTGTCCTTCCGTGACTAGAAAAACGCCATAGAAAACGATCAGCACCTGCGCTGCCTGTTGTGTAAGGCCGGTCAGGTTCAGTGCGAATTGTGTAATCGCGCGACTGCGCACTCCGTGGTTCGATTGTCGTTCTATCGCGCTTTCCCAACGGGAGCGCATCTGACGATCCGCAGAGCTTGTTTTAATGGTCTCGAGGCCAGAGACGGTCTCAACAAGAACCGATTGTTTGGATTGACCATCCTTGAATTGGCGTTCGGTCAACCGCGATAGCATGGGTTGGGCGAGCAAACCGGTCAGCAGAACAATGGGTACTGCCATCGCAGGAACGATGGCCAGTGGGCCGCCCACCAAGTAGATCACCAAGACAAACAGAGCGATGAAGGGTAGATCGACGATCGCAACCAATGTTGCGGATGTGAAAAACTCGCGCAGAGTTTCGAACTCGCGAACTGTATTTGCCATCGCGCCGGTCGATCCGGTGCGAGATTTCATTTGAATATCGAGTAACTTGTCAAAGATGCGGCGTCCCATCAGCCGATCAGCCTTTTGACCGGCCTGATCAATGAATCCAGCTCTTAGTATCTTGAGTAGGAAATCGAAGCCAAGAGCGAAGCCCACGCCTATGGTCAGTGCAATCAGAGACTCCGTTGCTTCATTTGGAAGTACACGGTCATAGACGACCATGATGAAGATAGAAGTTGAAAGCCCTAGAAGATTGGCGAGCGCTGCAGCGAGAATGACCTGAAAATAGGACCATCGACTGGCGGCTAAAGCAGACCAGAACCAATGTCCAGACCTTTGGGTCTCGCTATTCGTCAAGATATCTTGATGGTCTCGGCGAAATAGGATTGCGTAGCCAGTATACGCTTTTTCAATCTGCTTTTCAGGAATTGTCCCGGTTCCAGGCCCGATGCAGGGGTCGTAGACCAACAGCATGCCGTCATCGCTGCGCCCATGATAGACAACGGATCGTCCCCCCTCCAGCAAAAGTATGGCTGGTGACAAGTCGTCATCCAATTTGCTAAGCAAGCGAGTGCCATACCCCGCCTGAAGACCGCTTTGGCGGGCAAGCGCTAGCGCATCACTTATCGAGAGGCCGTTTTCCAAATTTGACTGTGCGGCAAAGAGAGATGCTTTTGTTATTGGACGTTCAAGTGTCTCACCCACATGCAGCATACACTTTTCTAGTTCTGTTAAACGAGATGTGTCCGGTTGGGATTCGTGCCGCGTCATGTCTCAGTTCCTCTTCGGCAAGTTAGGGCAGCGAAGGAATGGAGTGCGTCCGCTGATTGAACCTGTTTTCGGTTTTGGCCCGCTGCATGGCAACCAGGGGTCATTGGGCATAAGCGTGTAGCTCCGAATTCGGCCCCCAAGAGGTTTCGTTCGTTTGCGCATCGGCCAATGCAGACAAGAAGCCGTCGGCATTCGTCTTCCGCGAAAGATCCACCGAGCTCGGATTTTGTGTCATTCGTGATTGTGCTTGGGCCAACCAAGCTATGTGAGACAGTGAGACCTGATGCGCGTGGACTAGCTGCAGAGCGCCACAAGTTGCAAGTGTGGCCAGTTGCCTATTGGTCAAACTGTTCAACCCATCGGGCGAGATACCCCAACAGCCCTTTGGTAAAGAGCAACCCTCATGTTGGGTGAGTGGGGCCAACAAGTTCATATCCGCAAGCACATCACAAATGGCCTTTGTGGTTTGTGCTGACGACATTCGACTTTGGAAGAACCTCTTTACGGCTTCAAGATTGGAAGAAAGCGCTCCTGTTTCTCGGTAGAACGCCTCATCTCTGGGGTCATCACTGATCAAGCCAAGGGATTCGTCGATGAGCAATTGGAATTGAGCGTCCTTGACCTGCCCACCTCTTGGCATTGGTTCGGCATCGAAAGGCGGGCACCTCATCGCAGAGGGCAAGTAGGGCGCCAACCATATGCCTGTTTCAGACACAAATGAGTTTTCAGCCTCTTCTGTCAGGGAAAACACTGCGACCAGCTCTACCCCGCTCTCCGTTTTGCGGAACACAAGCGGGAAAGCAGCCGCTACGGGGAAAACTTCTGCCGCAACAACTGAACATTCGGTCACGTGCCTTGTATGATCGAATGAGGTGAAGCGTTTCCAGAACTTGTGACCATGCCTCTGGAATGAGAGGGGTTTGAGGTGGGTTTTTGACATGGCTGCCTTCCAAGCTCTCGGCCAATCCTAGAAAAGGACTAGGCGGTGGCACCTGTGGGATCGGTATGCAGGATATTGTCTGCACTCAGGCTGTTCAGATCATTCAGACCATCGAACACGGCGAGCGTATCAACAGTGACGTCGTCTGATGCAGAGAAGCTGGCTTTGACGAGCTTGGCGTCGGTTCCATCGGTTGTCAGGGCATAGATCTCGTCTCCGGCCTGCGCTCCGACCAGGCTTTCCAATGACAATTCAATGGTGCTGGCCGTGAGGTCGCTGAGGATGGTCGTAAAGCCGACGAAGCCTGTATCTATTCCCAGATTGCCGCCTTGGCTCAGGAACTCCACGTCCGTTCCCGTGCCTCGCAACGTGGCGACGTCGAGGCCCCTGAACATCAGGGTATCTGCGACTTCCGTTGCAGATCCGGTGCTGAACCCCGTAATTATATCCGTGCCATTGATTGCAGGGTCTGCTTCGAACACAACGATGTCTCGGCCTGCCTCTGTCAGGTCAATCGTATCGTCGCCATCACCCCCCCTGATGATCGTGTCCACATTGCTTGCACCTATGACATCGTCAGTGGTCGTCCCTGATTGGTAGACAGAGTCGCCTCCGTTTGGCGTGACGATCTTCAGCTCAAAGGGTTGATTGATGTCCTGAATGTCGACGGAAAACTGCACGATAGGGGCCGAAATGTCGGAGAAACTGAGTGTGGCTCCGGCGAAATTGACGAAACTGGGGTTGGCTGCGTTCACGGCAAGAGGCAATTGCCCGTTGAATATGATGGAGCCGCTGTCAAAGGTGACCTGAGCGGAATCAAACTCTAAACGCATGTCTACAAATAACCCGCTCGACAGATCACGGTCGGCTTCCGAATAAACCGCGAACTGGACGGTTGAGCCGCTTCTGCCAACTTCCGAGATGACATAGGCTGCGGGCGTATGAGCTGTGGCGTCAGCACTCACCGGAAGGGGATCAGGCCCTCCGGATACTGTTGCTTCTGCCGAGAAACTCAGATCCGTCCCGGCCGTCGTGCCGGCAAAAGCGGAGGCTGCGATAGGCGCAGACCATGTTCCATTTGCTGCGACGGTTGCGGTGCCAACGGATGTACTGCCCAACAGGATATCCACCGCCTGCCCAGCGGCGAGACCGACCGAAGAACCGCTGACTGTAATCCCGGAACTTTGCGCATTAGCAAGAGAGATCGCCCCATTGGTTCCAATCGAATCGAGGTTCAAGGTTGGTCGGAAATCGGTTGAGAAGTAACCTGTTGCCGCGTTGGAGGTATTGCCTGCAGCGTCTTCAACCGATGCCGAGATCTGGAAGCTAGTGCTGTCTGCCAAGGCCGCGAGATCGCCGGTTGGAATATCCGCACTCCAACTTCCGTTCATTGCGGTGGCTGTATAGGTCTCGCCGTCCAAGTTGATGGTTACAGTGTCTCCGTTGTCGGCCGTTGTTGTGCCTGAAACCGTCAGGTCCTGCCCACGTTCCACGACATCCAGGACTGATCCGATGGACAGTGGATCGAGGGTAATGCTGGGTGCCGCAAAATCAGTTATGAAGCCCATTGTGGTCTGGGACGTATTTCCAGCTGCATCAGCCACGGTCGCGGTGATGGTATAGCTTTCCTGATCCTGAAGCCCCAAAAGATCGGACGCATTTGTCACCAATGTCCAATTGCCACCAGTGACGGTTGTCGTCTCGCTGATGTCAACCGTGCCGTCGGCGCGGGCGATCGTGATAGACACGACAGCCCCAACGCCTGCATCGCTTGTGCCCGAAATGGTCAGATCTGTTGCCCGCTCGGTGGCGTTCATGATCGAGCCGTCCGAAACACCCGTGATCGCTATGGTTGGATCAGTGAAATCTGTATCGAAGCTGCCTGTCGCCCGAACAGCCGGGTTTTCGGCGATGTCTGAGACATCTGCCGTCACGGCAATTGTTGCTTCGTCTGCCAAGAGTGCCAGATCAGCGGCTGGTACGGTAACGGTCCACGACCCGCCCGAAGCCTCGGCGGTGTAGGTGAGCCCATTCATCCCAACGGTTACGGTTTGATCGTCTTCAGCTGAGGTGGAACCCGAAATGGTCAGGTCGGTTCCGCGCTCCGCCGCATTCATGACAGCACCGTCCGAGAAGCTGTCGATGGTCACTGTCGGAGCGCTGACATCCTTGGTCAATTGCGCCGTTGCTTGAGGCGCTGCCAGCCCGTCCCCGTCAGACACATTGGCTGTTATCGTAAAATCGCCGCCATCGGACAGAGACGCTAGATCGGCTGTCGGGACGGTTATGCTCCAGGTGCCACCCGAAACGAGGTCCGTATAGGTCTGGCCGTTCAGCACGACGGAAACCTGCTGGTTGTCGCCAACATTTCCGGTTGTGCCTGAAATGGTCAAATCTGAACCGGCTTCGGCAGCGTTCAGGATATCACCTACGGACAAGGGCGAAATGGCAATGGAGGGACCAGAGAGATCGACGGGCACCGTGGCCGTCACGGTGGTCGCCGGGTTGCCAGCCGCATCCGCGAGCGAAACACTGATCTCTGCCGGGGTGCCCGTCGTCAACCCGGCAAGATCCGCGTTGGGAATAGTGACAGACCAACTGCCGCCCAGCGTCGTGCCGGTAAAGGACTGCCCATCCAATACAAGCGTTACAGTTTGGTTGTCCTCAGCCGAGGTCGCCCCGGTCACGGTCAGATCGCCGGTTACATCAATAAGGTCGATGGACCCTCCGCCGACCGGATCGAGCGTGAGGGTTGGAGCCGTGAAGTCCGTATCGAAGCTGTTGCTGGCTTGAACGGCCGTGTTGCCAGCGCGATCCGAAACATCCGCTGTCACGCTGATGGTTGCCCCATCCGACAAGGCTGCCAGATCGGCGGCTGGAACGGTTGCCGACCATTGGCCGTTGGACACCGTACCGGTGTAAGTCTGACCATTCAGAGTGACGCTCACCGACTGCCCGTTTTCCGCGTCTGTCGCACCACTTACGACAAGATCTGTTCCCTGCTCGGCGGCGTTCATGACGGCGCCATCCGAGAAACTGTCAATGCTGAGTGTTGGTGGGATGGTGTCTACGACCACGGTTGCCGTCGATACGGAGATCTCGTCCCCCAAGGTATCAAGCATACGGACAGTCACCGTGGACTGTCCTTGGGCCAGGGCGCTCGCCTCGGGCGCTGTGAGGGTGACGGTCCAGTTCCCCTCGGAATCCGGTGTCACGGTTTTGGTCACGGAACCGATCGTGACCTCGACCGACGTCGCATCGTCCGGTGCAGTTGCGTTGGTCAGAGTGCTATCGAGGGAGGTGGCCTGCAACTCTGCCAAATTCAGAGTCGGGAAGTTTGGCGCAGGGGCTGGATCGTCCCCGCCGCCGCCTCCGCCGCCGCCACCTGCCGCCGCAGCACCGGCGAGACCAAGACCCGCCGCCGCAGCACCCATGCCGCCCAGACCACCTGCTGCTGAGGCGGCTCCGGCCTCGGCGACGGCGCTGAATTCGACGATCTGCGAAACCATCGCCTCGGCGATCATGATCGAGCCACTTTCAAGGACCTGAACATGTTCAGCCGCAACTACCATCGTGCGCCCATCGAGCATTTTCAGAAGGACATCCCCGTTGTCCATCAGCTTGGCGGATTTCACACCCGGGATCGTATCCGCGAATTGGAACGCATAGAGTTCCTCAACCGTCGCCTGCGCAAAAGCCGGAAGGGCCAGCAAGGTCGACACCAAACCGCCCGCAATGCCGCGCACGGATAGTTTGCGCAGATTGCGTTCGATCCACGAGCGTTTGTGGCGATCACGGTCTGCCCCTGAAAGATCGGCTGGCGTATCAGTATTGCGCTCAGGTGTCTTCATCGTCTTGCCCCTCAGATTTGGTGTCCGCGATCCTGGGAAGGCCGTCCCCGACATGACGCTTTCTTCATCTGTCTTGCCTTCCGGTTACCACCGCGGGCGAACCTGGAAAAATTGAGTTAAACTGAAGCCGAACTCCTCGATTTCACCACATTCCCGCTTTTGTTTCGGTCTGGGCATCAGATCATCCTCAGGTCACTGCCAGGGGTGGCATCGGGGGTGATCAAGGTGATGCTTCAATTCGAAACTGTGGTTGCAACGGGAAGCCCGGCGCTCGATTCAGGTATCGGCGATACGGCTTTAAAAACGTTTAACGGGGATACGTATCTCTATTCCGTAACCGGTCCGTTCGGTGGCGTTGCCGCCTGGCGTCTCACGGAAGGGGCTGGGCCGCAGCTTGTAGATACGGTCTATCATAGCGGTCCGATCCTGTATCAGGTGGGGCGGACGGGTGTGCCAATCACCTTGGGCGCTGAAGACCAACTGGCCCTTGATATCAACAATGCAACGGGTTTGGTGGGGTACACGCTCAACGCGGATGGCACCTTTGGCGATCTGCAGGAAACCGGAGCGCTCGTCGGTGGCGGAGACATCTCGGCGATGGCGCAACTGGACGTCGGAGGGCAAAGCTATCTGACCGTTGCGCATGAAGATACCGATCAGATCGGCAGCTATGAGATCAACCCAGACGGCACGCTTTCGGTCGTGTCGCTGGTCTCAGGCCAAGCCGATTCGATGCATGCTGCGACGGTCGGGACTGAGCAATTCGTGATCACCGCGAACGCTGCGAATAGTGAAATCGCCGTGTTTGACGTGTCCGCAAGCGATCGCAGCCTCAGCGCTCTGGACAACAGTGCCGCTGTTTCAACGATGGGAATCTCTATGCCAACGGCGATTGAGGTGGTCGAGGCCTATGGCCAATCCTGGGTCATCGTGGCGGGGTCGGGCAGCAATTCCCTCAGCGTGATGGGATTGCGCAGCGATGGTCGGCTGATCCCCAAGGATCATGTTCTCGATACGCTGAATACCCGGTTTGAATCCGTGCAGGACCTGTCGGTGATCGAGGTGAATGGCCGTGCGTTCATCGTGGCGGGCGGGTCCGACGACGGCGTCAGCCTGTTCACGCTGACCCCGAATGGAAAGCTGGTCTATCTGGATAGCTTTGCCGACACGTTGGATAGCGGGTTGAGGAATGTCCAAACCCTCAGCCTCGCCCATATCGGTGATGAGCTTCAGGTGCTTGCAACCTCACAGCAGGATCCCGGGCTGACGCAGCTGAGTGTTTCTTTGGCAAATCTTGGCGTCGTCCTGGACGGTAGCGGGCCAGTTATGGGCACGGCGCAAGACGACATGCTCAACGCGGGGGTGCTGGATGCCCAACTGTCCGGTGGGGACGGAGATGACATCCTCATTGCAGGGAGTGGTCAGACGACGCTGACAGGTGGGGCAGGGGCCGATATCTTCGTCATGCAATATGGCAGCGATCCCACGACAATAACGGATTTCGAAGCCGGCACCGATCGATTGGACATGTTCGACTATCTGCTGCTGCGCACCCCCGATCAATTGACATTTACAGCCACGTCGCAAGGGGCCGACATCCAGTATCTTAATGAGGTCGTCCACGTGATTTCCTCAACAGGCGCGCCGTTGACGAAGGAAGAGGTCTTTGGCTCCGGGTTCGATGGACCAGACCACATACCCGTGGATTTCGGGACCTTCGGCGGGTTGGAGCCTGCAAGCTCGGACGGCATTCAGGGGCGGGTAAGCGTCGATTCGGAGACCGCCAATCCGGGCCTTGCAGATGCTGAGATCAAGTTCACACCGACCGGAGGCGGCAACGTCACTGCAACCACGGATGAGACCGGGCGCTTCGATCTGAACGTTCCGAACGGGACGTTGGTCGGAGAGCTGGAGGTCGTCAAAACCTATTCAACAGCGAGCGGACGGGTTAACGCTCTGGATGCGTTGCAGGTTCTGCGCATCTCGGTTGGTTTGGGTCCGACATGGGGCCCGGCGGCCCCAGAAAACCTGATTGCCGCTGATATCACCCAGGATGGAGCCGTCAACGCACTGGACGCGCTCTCCATCTTGCAGGCGGCGGTCGAACAAAGCTCTCCATATCCGGCCAAGTGGGTTTTTCTAGACGCGGATGCCGACCTCTCGGGGATAACGCGAAATGCGGTGAATTATGACACTCAGATGGATGTCACTGTCCAAGACGGTTCGTTTGCGGTGGATATGACCTCTATTCTTTTGGGAAACATCGAGTCGTTGTGACGGTGTTTTGTGGGCATTTTGCCCGGACTGAACACTCTTTCCCGAACCGGTTTGCGGTCCTGTTGAAAAAGTTGAGGGGCGGACTGTCGCGCTTGCGAACGCAGAGAATGGTGGCTGGCCCCTCAATCTAGCCACTCCGAAACACAGTTTCTTTTCACACGCTGGTCTCAAAGTAGATTGTCATAGTTGACAAACAATATTCAATCATTATTTGTCATAAATGACAATCTACGGGGCCGCAATGCCAAGACCATCTCTGAAAGACCAACGATCTCAGGAAATCCTGGATGCGTACCTCACATGTGTGGCGCGGTTCGGCCTTGACGGCGCGACCCAGGAACGGATCGCAGAGGAAGCTGGCGTCAAGCGCCCACTGCTGCGCCACTATCTTGGCAACAAGGACGAAATGATTGCCGCACTTGCTGAGTACACTCTTGAGGGCTTTGCGGCTTCACTGGAAAGCCTGCGACAGGCTCTGCCAGATAGAGCAACGCCAACCGATCTCGTGGACGCTCTTTTTGCCGAAAACAGCGGAACTGATCCGCGGTTGATGTTGGCGTATCAGGCGCTGGTGACAGTTGTTCCGGATCGTCCCGAATTGCGGCAGGATCTTATGGACAGCCTAAGTGCTTTCTTTGACGTGGTTGAGGATGTCCTGAAGCGCGCCGCCCCTAACGCGCCGGATGCAAGCACTCGTGCCGTGGCTCAGGGTATTTCCGCAATCTTTGTCAGCATGGATGCCCTGTCGCCACTCGAGCCGCCCAAAGTCTGGCGCGCGGAATTGAAGCTGGCGGCGTCTTTGCTTGCCTCTACGCTGGAGGCCGAGCTATGAGCCACGCCAGAACCGCGAACTATATAGCTCTGCCTGTACTGTTGGCTGCAGCTGTCCTGGGATACTACTGGGTCTGGGGGCTGCTCTTCCTGTGGTGGACCATTCCGACCATCCTGAATGGTCAGGCTTTTCTGGTGTTCGAGATCAACCGACACGACGATCCAATTCTATTCTGGGCCATTGCCTGCCTCTGGGCTTTGTCAGGACTGATGATGCTCGCCGCCAGCCTTTTTCCGCAATACGCCCATCTGATGACCTGAAGGACAAAGATGACCAAAATGTATCATCACCTGCCCGTCGAAGCCTATACCTCGCAGGATTGGTTCGACCGTGAACAACAACAAATCTTCTCACGCACTTGGCGTTTTGCAGGATTGGTTGAGGATATCGAAGGCCCCGGGCACTATCTGTCGGTGCAGGCAGGTTTGAACAACCTGTTTATCGTCATGGGGCGCGATCACCGTCTGCGGGCCTTTCACAATGTTTGCCGCCATCGCGGTACACAACTGATCCGCGCGGTTGGCAAGACGCAAAAAGCGCTGACGTGTCCTTACCACGATTGGACCTATGATCTGGAAGGTAACCTGATCTCCGTCCCCGATGAGGCGTCGGAATTTCCCGGTGGTATCGATAAATCCTGCCTTGGCCTCAAACCGGCGAGCGTAGACGTCTGGCGCGGTATGTTGTTCGCCCATCCTGATCCGAACGCGCCCACGCTTGCGGAGTGGTTTGGCGAGGTCGATCCATTCCTTGGCCCGCACAAGCCCGAGGAACTGGTAGAGTACGCTGAAGGCCGGAACACCTATGAGATCAAGGCAAATTGGAAGATCGTTGTCGAGAATTACATCGACGTCTATCACCTGAGCCACCTGCATTCCAACACCCTGCATATGTATGACCATGCCAAGGCGGAATACGGGTGGAAGGGGCCGCACTATCACTTTTGGGAGCCTCCGTCCGCGGAGTACGCCAAGGATCATGAGGCGAACCTGCCGATGCCGCGCGCGATCCCAAAACCCCATGTCGGCGCGTGGGTTCCAATGCTCTTTCCCGGCATTGGTATCGGGTCCAGTGAGGAAAGCTGGAACCTGTTTATCATCACGCCACTGGCGCCGGACCTTACGCGCATCGAAAATCGCACGAAACTGGCCAATGAATCTGATTGGGCGTTTCAGAAACAACAGTGGAAAAGCTGGGGTTTTTGGAAGGACTTTGGCGGTGCGAAGTATCAAGGGGCCGATGTCGCAGGCGAAGATGATCCGATGGCATCCGGAGACTTCACGACCGAGGATATCTATGCCTGCGAACAACAGCAGAAGTCTCTGAAAAGCCCGTATCTGGAAATCGGCCCGGCCGGGATTGGTGAAAGCCCGATTACCCAGCACCAAAAAGCCGTTTTGGAGTTCATGAAGGCTGATTGAACAATGCGGAGATGGATTATGACACCCGTTCAAGCCACCCTAATTGGCGTGGCTATCGCGTCGGCTTTGGCGCTGACAGCGCAAGCAGAAACGCCTGAGGAGATCTCTGCCCGTGTCCTGGCGGCTCAAGACGAAGATAGTCTTCTGGCTACGTGGGAAATCTGGCATCCCAAAGCTACTCATCGGATCGTTCTCAAATACGGTGCCGGGCAGGAAGATGATGTCTTCACTTACCGTGTGGGGGACGTTGCCGCCGCTACCGATGCTGAACTCCCCAAGGAATTGGCGGACTACAAGGAAACTAAGCGATCCACGCCCAGAATGACCACCCGCACCGAAGATGAGGTCCACCACGTAACCGCGGTTACGGATGTTGAATATGATTGGCAGGGATATGCCGGCAAAATGCGTCAAACAGATGAGTTTGCCTTTGAACCTTACCTTGGCGGGATGGTGGTCCGGTCATTGACGACAACTTATGACTACCGGTGATTGGTGATTTAATGCAGCGCGACTTCTATCCATTGACCTTATCTGACATCCGCACAGAGATCGGCGGTGCAGCCACAAGTGTCACTTTAGATGTCCCTGCCAGACTGGCTGATCTGTTTCAATGGATAGCAGGGCAACATTTGACGATCAGGTTTTTGATCGAAGGGCAGGAACATAGGCGCAGCTACACCATCTCAAACCCTCCTGGATCCGCACTGCGCATCACTGTGAAACGAGTGAAAGGCGGGATCGTGTCGAACCATATCGGTGATGCTCTGTCGGTAGGGGATACCATCGAAGTCATGCCCCCCTTTGGACAGTTCACCTTAACGCCCGGACTCCTTAAACGCCGCACACACTATTTCTTTGGCGCGGGCAGTGGCATCACGCCTCTATACGCGATGATCAATGCCGTTTTGACGGACGAGCCGCATTCCGTCGCGCATTTGGTTTTCGGCAACACCAACGCGAACAGCATCATTTTTCGGGACGAGTTGGAGCAGATCCAAGCGCGATACCCAAAACGCTTTTCTGTGCGCCATGTTCTGTCACACCCCTCCTTGTTCAGTTGGTTCAGCCCTTGGCGCACGGGTCGGTTGGATGCAAACGCCGTTCAGGCCGCTATTGCCGAGACCCCACCTGTGGCGCAGGACACGCAATACTGGATCTGCGGTCCGGGCAGCATGAACACGGACCTACGGGCGGCGCTCAAAAATTTGGACGTGCCTGACGATCGCATTCACACGGAAAGCTTTGGAGGGAATGTCGAGCCCGACCTCAGCACGTCAGGGGTCGCAGCGACAGCCCGCATAAATCTGCATGGTGCATGGCATGACGTACCGGTGGCTGCGGGTCAAACCATACTGGAAGCTGCCCAATTGAAAGGCTTAAATCCACCATACAGTTGCCAGTCCGGTGTCTGTGGTGCCTGTGTTGCCCGGCTTACCGAAGGGGCCGTCCATATGCGGAACCGAGTTGCACTTGAAGACGGAGATATCTCGAAAGGGCTCATCCTCTGCTGTCAAAGCGTTGCGACGCAAAAAAGCATCGCCTTGAAGTTTGAGGGGTAGACTCGGGATCACGAAAACGCAGGCAGAAGCCAAGCAAACAAGTCGAAACCCCACACCGCAAGTTGAAGGATTGGAAGTGGTTGCTGCGAGAAGATCAAATCTCCCTGCAGACCCGCGTTTTAACCTAAAACACTGGTACTCGCAGCCAAGTCAGAGGATTTTGCCGTCACCTGCCTTGTTACTCGAAGTGCGTAAGGATGGATTACAGACCGTTTTGTAATCGAACCCGAAGGATCTTTTGGAGACCAGAAGCATCCTGCGCTCTTTGCCTTGCGCGGCAATGGGCTTGGACGTGTTGTTTTGAAGGGTCTAGCCCGGATCGAGCAAGTCGACTGATCCGGGCTTTCAATCAAAGACCGTCGCGGGCTGGAAATAGGCCCGTGTTCCAGGTGCCGCTAGGCAGGGACTTTGGCTCGTTCACGTTGCGGCCCTGCAACCTTACTGGGTGTTCCAGACACATAGACTTCCTCAATCGCGCGATCGTCTCCCATCATCTGCAGGACGAACAGCTCTTGTGACAGGTCGTCTACGCGATCCATACGTAGGGCCATGGCCGGGGTGCTGCGTGCGTTTAGAACAACGACGTCCGCTTCAGTTCCCGGGGCGAGCGTGCCGATTTTGTCTTCGAGGCCCAGAACGTAGGCATTGCCGCGGGTTGCCCAATGGAAAGCTTGCAAAGGGTGCAGGGCTGTCCCTTGCAATTGTAGGATCTTGTAGCCTTCGTTCAGGGTTTGCAGCATCGAATAGCTGGTGCCCGCGCCAACATCCGTTGCGATACCGTTGGCGATCCCGCGCGCGCTCAGCCCGGCATGATCAAACAGGCCGCTTCCCAGAAACAGGTTCGAGGTTGGGCAGAACACAGGATGCGCGCCGGTTTCAGCAAGCGCGTCGATCTCGCGCGGTTCAAGATGGATGGAGTGTCCGAGCAGGGTTTTGCGCCCCAACAGACCGTAGGACTGATAGACATCCAGATAATCCCGCGCCTGCGGATAGAGCTGCTTGGTAAAAGCAATCTCGTCCTTGTTTTCCGACAAGTGTGTCTGGATGTGGCAGTCGGGATGCTCTTGCGCCAGCCTGGGCCATCGCCATCTGGTCCGGGGTCGAGGTGATCGCGAACCGAGGTGTGATGGCATAGCCGTTGCGGCCCTTGCCATGCCAGTCAGAGATCAGGGCCTTGGTGTCGTCATATCCGGATTGCGCCGTATCCTGTAGCGCCTCAGGCGCGTTGCGGTCCATCAGGACCTTGCCCCCCAGCATGCGCATGTTGCGTCTGGTCGCTTCGGTAAAGAACGCGTCAGCCGAGGTCTTGTGGACCGAGCAATAAGCAACCGCCGTCGTGGTGCCATGCGCGATCAGTTGATCATAAAACGCCCGCGCCATGGTTGCGCTGTGCCCGTCCGAAGCAAAGCGGGTTTCTTCTGGGAACGTGTAGGTATTGAGCCAGTCCAATAGCTGTGCGCCCCATGAGGCGATCACCTGCACTTGGGGGAAGTGAATGTGGGTGTCGATGAACCCCGCCATCATCAGATGAGGGCGATGGTCTGTCACAGGCACGCCCGCGGCCTTTGCGCGGATCGCCGAGAATGGGCCGGTGTCCTGAATGATCCCGTCCCGGATCAACAGCGCGCCGTCCTCAAGATAGGTATAGGCGCCGGTATCTTCGCCGTTTTGGGGCTCGCGATGAAAGGTCAGCAGACGACCGCGCAGCAATCTCTGTGTCATGGAATGTCTCGTATGTCGTGGGAAAACGGGTAGGGGGGCAGCCCTGAGGCTGCCCCGCAATCGATCAGGCCTGTTGTGCAGGTGTATCGTCGTCGATCAGATCGGGCTCATCTGGAACGATCACGCGATGCTCAAGGTCCTCTTTCGGGGCGAGCATCGGGTAGAGGTAGAGGAACCCGCCGACGATCAGATAGCCGATGGTAATCCCGTCGAACTGCGGCATCTGCAGCGTATAAGAGTGGATGATCCCCACCGCTGACATCAGTCCGCCTGCGACGGCAAACGCCCCTGCCATACGGAACCGGCCGTCTATCACGTCGGCCACAATGGCCCCCCAGATCAGACCGGTGATGATCGCACCCTGGCTAAGCGCCAGATGTCCTTCGTAATGGGCACCCTCCATCAACAGCGCCGCGGTCAGGCCCTCGTCACCCAGCGCAGGCAGGCCTTCGACGCCGCTACTGCGCAGCGCGTTCATCAGCGACCCCCATTTGACCATCAGGAAGGCCGAGATATGGGGCAAGATCGCAAAGGAGACCGCAGCCATGTGCATCGGCTTCACGGCCCAGGCCGTGTTGGTGATCAAGCTGACCGAGACAAAGACCAGAACAGGTGCCGCAGCCGCAATCGGAATCAGGCCCGCAAGGAAGGACAGGAAGCCCAGGAAAGCTGCAGCTGCGATCACGACGGCGACGCCCACGATGTAGCCCGCATGTGCATCAAGCCGCTTGTAGGCCGGATGACCAATATAAACGGTCGTCGGGAACGGAGAGCCGAACAGCGCGCCCAACATCGTACCTGCGCCATCCGTTACCTGGCACAGCCCTACGGGGTAGTGATCACCGGCGGCCTCGGCGGATTCCACGTTGTTCATGGTTTCGATGAAGTTGTAGATCTGGACCGGGATCAGCACCAGAAACAACTCGGGGTTGGCGAACAGATACTGCACACCGGCGATGAGGTCGCCGAAATAGGGGATTGGCGGGTAGAAGCCGATGCCACTTGTGTCGATTTTCGATTCACCAAGGATGATGGCAATCACCGTACCAGCCGCAATCGCGACCAGACCGGCAGGCACATTACCCGGCAGGCGGAACCGCCCGATCAGACCCCAAAGGATGAACAGCAACGAGGTAAAACCGATGATCGGGTTCTCAAACACCTCTGCCAAGGGGACGGAGCCGATAAAGACCAGCGCAATGCCGCACAGCGTGCCGAGCATCCCGGCGCGCGGTGTAATCCGCTTGAGGTAAGGACCCACAAACGCCCCAAGGGCTGCAACGATCCCGCCCATGAAGCCCGCGCCGATTCCTACCTGCCAGGCCAGCATCGGGTCGTTGGTGGCCCAGTAAATTGGTCCGATGACGCCAAAAAGGTAGACGAACATGACCGGGGTCGAGATGCCGTAGGGCAGGGCGGTGACATCTTCGCCCTTTCTGGTGGCCGCCCATTTGGCGAGAAACGTATAAACTCCGACACCGGCCAGGATTGCTATGGCGGCACCGGGCACGATGCGGCCAAAGACGATCTCGGCTGGCATCTGGAACACGAACTGACAGACCCCGGAAAGGATCAGCAGGTTCACTAGGTTATCCGTAAATAGCGCCCAGAAAGCGCTGAAGTCGCTGCGGGTAAACAGCTTGTATTCGTAGGTCCTCCCGTCCATGACGGTCTCCTCCTCTGATAGGACCGGAATTGCCTGGTGGATGTCAGGCGGATCTCCCTCTCCGGTCGCGATGTTGGCCCATGACGGGCGCCTTGGTTGCCCCGGTCGGGGCGGTCGCGGCAGTTTCAGAGGTCAGTTCAGCCATCACCTCGGCCACCACGAAGGCGGCGATGACGCTGGGCCGCTTGTCGCGGCTACCGCTTGCCCCGATGGGGCATCTCAAATGTTCGATGGATTGTCCGTCACACTGTTTATGTGCCCAATTCCTCAGCTTGATCCGCTTAGTTGCGGATCCGATCATCCCGACATAGGCCGCATCCTGACGTTCAAGCGCGGCGGTGGTCAGCAAGAAATCCAGCCCGTGATCATGGGTCAGGACGATAAAGGCGCTGCCTTCGGGCGCACTGAGGATTTCGGCTTCGGGGATTGCACTCAGTCGGGTTTCGACATCCGCAGTGCAGAGGTCGATTTCCTCGGCCCGTGTGTCGACAAGGATGCAGCGCACAGGCAAGTGCTGAAAAAGATCCGCAAGTGCGCGTCCCACATGACCCGCCCCCATCACGTAGACATGTGGCAAGGCATCGTCGCGCCGCGCCGCCCGGTCGGTTGCGGCCCCCTTGTCCGAGGACCGCATACGGGTCAGTTGCAACTCGACCCGTCCCCCGCAGCACTGGCCAATTTCGGGTCCGAGCGGTACATCCATTTCCCGGTGTAGCGACCCGTCTCGCAGCATGTCCCGCGCGGCGTTGATGGCCATGAACTCCAATTGCCCACCGCCGATCGTCCCCCAAAGCGCGCTTGGCGATACGAACATCTCAGTCCCTTCGTTGCGCGGCGAAGACCCGCGCACACGCGTCAGCGCGATGCGGATTACGCTGCTTTGTTCGGACAGAAACGTCTTCAGGGATTGCGCTGCAGGCATCGTTTAGGCACCGTTTTGCAGGCGGGCAACGGCCATCAGGACACGCTCGGGCGTGGCCGGGGCGTCCAGTCGAGGACATTCCCGGTAGTCGGCGACGGATGCCACGGCCATCGACAGGGCCTCGAACACCGAAATACCCAGCATGAAGGGCGGCTCGCCCACGGCTTTGGAGCGTTTGATCGTCAACTCTCGGTTTTCCGACCAATCGGCGAGTTTGACGTTGAAGATACGCGGGCGGTCCGACGCCAGCGGGATCTTGTATGTCGACGGAGCATGGGTGCGCAGGCGACC
Organism: Ruegeria profundi; assembly: GCF_049800715.1. Taxonomy (GTDB): domain Bacteria; phylum Pseudomonadota; class Alphaproteobacteria; order Rhodobacterales; family Rhodobacteraceae; genus Ruegeria; species Ruegeria profundi_A. Next base: position 18,439 of record NZ_JBNAFO010000007.1, on the reverse strand, counting down.
GGCATCATCCCACCAAAGCTCTTCGGTGGTAAGCCAGCCCATGCCCTGAATAAAGGCCCCCTCAACCTGACCCTTGTCCAGAACGGGATTCAACGAGCGTCCGACATCGTGCAGCACATCCGTGCGGTCGACCTGGTATTCTCCGGTCAGGGTATCTATGGTCACTTCCGAACAGGATGCCCCATAGGCGTAGTAGTAGAACGGGCGGCCTTGCCCCTTTTCACGATCCCAGTGGATCTTGGGGGTTTTGTAGAACCCGGCTGCCGAAAGCTGTACACGCGCCAGATAGGCTTGTTTGATGAGGGCATCGAAGGGCAGAACATCTTCGCCGATGTGAACATGATTGGCGAGAAAGATCACCTGCTCGGGGCTTACATCCCAGTTTTCCGAGGCGAATTTCACCAGCCTTTCCTTGATCTGCTCGACGGCATTCAACGCGGCCATTCCGTTTAGATCGGTGCCGCTAGAGGCTGCAGTGGCGGATGTGTTTGGGACCTTCTCGGTTGTTGTCTTGGTGATCTTGATCCGGCCGAAATCAACCTGAAAAGCCTCGGCCACCACCTGCGCGACCTTGGTGTTGAGGCCTTGCCCCATTTCGGTGCCGCCGTGGTTCAGATGGATCGAGCCGTCTTTGTAGACATGCACCAACGCACCGGCCTGATTGTACCACGTCGCCGTGAACGAGATGCCGAATTTCACCGGCGTCAGCGCGATGCCCTTTTTCAGGATCGGAGACGTTTTGTTGAAGTCGATGATGGCTTGTCGCCGCTGGCGGTAGTCTGAGGTCTCCTCTAGTTCTCTGACCAGCCGATCCAGAATACTGTCTTCGACCACCTGATGATAAGGCGTCACGTTCCGATCTTCGGTGCCATAGAAATTGGCTTTGCGCACATCCAGAGGGTCCTGACCCGTGGCATAGGCAATTTCCTCGATCATCCTTTCCGCCGCGATCACCCCCTGTGGTCCGCCAAATCCGCGGAAGGCGGTGTTTGAGACCGTGTTGGTTTTCATCGGATGGCTGCTAAGGCGCACATTCGGGTAGAAATAGGCGTTATCTGCATGAAACAGCGCCCGGTCGGTCACCGGCCCCGACAGATCCGCCGAGAAACCGCAACGCGCGGCAAAGCTGCTTTCAACAGCCTGAATGCGTCCCGTATCGTCAAAGGCCACGTCATAGTCGATCACAAAGTCATGACGTTTGCCGGTCGCCGTCATGTCCTGATCCCGGTCGGGCCTGATCTTGACGGCGCGGTTCCACTTTTTCGCGGCCATGGCGGCCACAACGCAGAACAGGTTCATCTGGCTTTCCTTGCCGCCAAAGCCACCACCCATGCGACGGACGTTGACCACAACGGCGTTGGACGGCACGCCAAGCACATGGGCCACCATATGCTGTGCTTCAGACGGATGTTGGGTCGAGCAATGCACGACCACATCATCATCTTCGCCCGGAATGGCAAAGGCGATGTGACCCTCAAGATACATGTGATCCTGACCGCCGACGCGCATCCGGCTTTTTATCCGGTTGGGGGCCGCAGCCTGAGCGGGCGCAACATCTCCACGCTCCAGCTTAAGAGGGGCGGTGACATACGGGTAGCCAGCGTTTTGGGCCTCCGTGGGGTCAAGCGCATGGGGCAGGGCTTCGTATTCGACCTCTGCCAACTCGGCGGCGCGGCGTGCGATGTCACGGGTCTCGGCTATGACGGCAAACAGGGGTTGACCGTGAAACTGAATGGTATCGGTTGGGAAAACCGGCTCGTCGTTCAGATGCGTCGGGCTTATGTCATTGATCCCGGGCACGTCATCTGCCGTTAGAACCCCAACAACGCCGGGTGTCGCTAGAACCTTCGCAAAATCGATGCCAAGCAGTTTGGCATGGGCCACGTCGGACACACCAAGATAGGCGTGCAGCGCGCCTTGGGGTAGGGCGATATCGTCGGTGTAGTCGGCCCCTCCGGTAACATGCTTGATCGCGCTGTCGTGGTTGACGTCGGTGTGGGCGGCCCCCACGATGGAAACGGTGTCTTTCATTGTGTCGTCTCCTTGTTACGCACAAGCCAGTTGAACGGGGGTGTCTGTCTGGGCGTCATGTTCGAGGAAGAACCGACGCAGCAGGTTCTGAGCCGTCAGCATCCGATAGTCGGACGAGGCGCGCCAATCGGTCAGGGGCGCGAAATCCTGAGCCAGAGCCGTTGCCGCCGCCTCGAAACTTTCGCGCGACCAGGGCTGACCGTTCAGAGCAGCCTCGGCAGCAGAAGCGCGCTTTGGCGTCGCGGCCATGCCACCCATGGCGATGCGGGCGTCGCAGATGATGCCATCTTCAACCGACATATGAATACCTGCCGCCACCGATGAGATATCCTCATCGCGGCGCTTCGAGATCTTGTAGGCGGCGTTCATTTCCTTTGGCTGGGGCAGAGGAACACGTATGCTTTCGACAAACTCGTCCGGTTGGCGATCTTGCTTGCCGTAGTCAATGAAGAATGCGTCCAGCGGCAAGGTCCGCACATCCGACCCACGGCGCAGCGTGATTTCCGCTCCAAGCGCGATCAGCACAGGCGGCGTGTCCCCGATGGGGGAACCGTTGGCGATATTGCCGCCCACTGTGCCCATATTGCGCACCTGCCACCCGGCAATACGATCCCAGTATGAGGTCAGGTGCGGTAGATGCTCGGACAGCAGATCCTGGCAATCGGTGTAGCTCGCACCTGCACCGATCAGCAGGTGCTGGCTCTGTTTTTCGACCGCTTTCAGGTCTTCGAGATGTCCGGTAAAGATCGCCGGTCCGATTTTGCGCAGGAATTTCGTGACCCATAGGCCCACATCCGTTGCGCCGGCGACAATGGTGGCTTCGGGATAGGTCTGCAGGCACTCGGCCAGGTCATCCACGTTGGAGGGAAGGATGCTCAGATTGTCCTGCGGTCCCGAGACGACGCGCCGCCCGTCTTTCAACGCTGCCAGACGCGCGGTCATGGCCTCACGTTCGGTGTTCAAGTAGTCCGAGGCTGGGGTGCCATAGCGACTGACTGCAACGGCCGCCCGAATGATCGGCTCATACCCGGTGCAACGGCACAAATTGCCCTGCAAAGCGGTTTCGACCTGCGCCTCTGTTGGCTCGGGCGTTTGCATCCACAGCGCATAGAGCGCCATCACGAAGCCCGGCGTGCAGAACCCGCACTGACTGCCGTGATGGTCCACCATAGCTTGCTGTACCGGATGCAGGCGACCTTCGTGGCCGGACAGATGCTCAACCGTCACGACATGGCAGCCGTCTAAAGAGGCGAGGAACCGAATGCACGCGTTCACCGGAGCATAGGCAAGTCCTGTCCGCCCAAGCCGCCCGACAAGTACGGTACATGCGCCGCAATCGCCTTCGGCGCAGCCTTCCTTGGTGCCGGTCAGTCGTCGTTCGAGACGTAGAAAATCCAGAAGAGTCTGGTCGGCTGATACGTCTGGAACGGATACATCCTTGCCATTCAGGACAAATCGGATGTCAGTGCGCGGCGTCATGTTAGTCTCCCTCTACACCTGCCTTCGGGTAGGTCGCCGCAGGACCATAGAGTCGGAGATTGAGTCTTAAAATCGTCGGAAATGACAAATACTTTCAACAAAACGTTGAAAAAGAAATCCCATCGTCGCAGTCTTCCCGCAGTGGGAGGAATGAATGTCATACATCGAAAGCTTGCGGGTCTTCGTTAGGGTGATGGAGCTTGGTAGCATCACGTCCGGCGGCCGGGATCTGAGGCTGACGCCGGCAGTGGCCAGCAAACGTCTGAAAGAGCTGGAAAACCATCTGGGCGTGCGCCTGTTCAACAGAACGACTCGCTCGATAACGGCAACAGAGGTCGGCGAGGTTTTCTATGATGAGGCCAAGGCCGTTTTGCTGGCGTTGGACCACGCCGAGGCGCGCGTCGCCAGTTTTTCGGACGCCCCCCGCGGCGCGATCCGCATTACCGTGCCGTTGGGGGTGGGACGCAGGATCGTAGCGCCTCTGGTCCCCGATTTTTCGGAGCGTTATCCAGAGACCGAGATCCGCATGCGCCTGTCTGACCGCAAAGTGGACATGATGGCCGATGGTCTGGATATTGCGTTCTTTATCGGAGAGCCGGGCGATTCCACCATGAAGCTGCGGAAATTCGCGGATTGTGATCGGCTGCTATGTGCCTCGCCTGAATATCTTTCGAATTTCGGCGTGCCAAAAACGCCGGATGATCTATTGCAGTCTCAGCACAATTGCCTGCTGCTGCGCTATCCCAGATCGCCCGAGTATTTCTGGACCCTGAACACCGACATGGGTCCGCGCAAACTTGACGTTCGGGGCAAATACGATGCGGATGATGGCGATGTCCTGACGGATTGGGCTTTGGCAGGCAAGGGGATCGTCAACAAACCACGCTTTGATGTGAAAGAGTATCTCGTGTCAGGCCAACTGATCGAGGTTCTACCCTCGACACCGCCATTGCCGACCATCTTCGGCTGCCTCTATCCGCACAAGAAACTTCAGGATCCTAAAATACGCCTGTTCGTCGAACACATCGCGAAACACAGCAAAAGGTTCTTTGGATAAACCAGCAGGAGGTTCCTGTTTCACCTGCTACAAGTCGGGGCTTACTGGCCTCTTACTTCACGCACCCATGCGATGATAGTCTGACGGGCTTCGTCATCCATTTGAACCGCAGCTGGCGGCGGCATCGCGTGGCTGATCCCGGCCTGCAGATAGATTTGATCAGCCTGACGGGCGACATCGCCGGGCGTTTCAAGATACACTTTCTTGGGCGCCCATTTCATTGTGCCATAGACCGGCTCGCGTGCGTGACACATGGAGCAATTGCCCAGAACCGTGTCATAAGCGGCCTCGAACCCCTCGGCCGAGGCGAATTTCTGTTCATAAGGTGTTAGTTCACGCGCTTCGGCCTCTTCCCATGTCTCGCCGGATCGGACTGAGGACAGCCATGCAATCGCGATCATCAGCAGGACCGTGACTGCCCAGGTCCAATGCGGGCCTGTTCCGGTCGCATGCATCGTGTTGAAATAGTGGCGAATGGTGACCCCGGTCAGGAAGATCAGGCTTGCAATGATCCATGAATACTCAGTGCCGAACGCCAGCGGGTAGTGGTTCGACAGCATCAGGAACACGACCGGCAAGGTCAGATAGTTGTTATGCGTCGAACGCACCTTGGCAATTTTGCCGTACTTGGCGTCCGGGGTCCGACCGGCCTTGAGATCTGCGACCACGACGCGCTGGTTCGGCATGATCTGAAAGAACACATTCGCCGTCATGATCGTTGCGGTAAACGCCCCAAGATGCAGTAGCGCGGCCCGTCCGGTGAATATCTGGTTATAGCCCCAGGACATGATCACCAGGATCACGAACAACAACAGCATCAGCAAAGTGGGATGACCGCTCAGCTTGGATTTGCACATTTGGTCATAGAGCAGCCAACCGATGGTCAGCGAACCGCCTGAGATCAGAATTCCCTGCCACAGCGCCAGATCGACCTTGGTCGGGTCCAGCAGGAACAACTCTCCCCCAACCCAGTAAATGATCATCAGAAGCGCGGCGCCGGACAGCCATGTGGTGTAGCTTTGCCATTTGTGCCAGGTCAGATGTTCGGGCATCCGGGCAGGCGCCACCAGGTATTTTACGGTGTGGTAAAACCCGCCGCCATGGACCTCCCATTCTTCGCCATAGGCCCCATCCGGTAGCGCAGGGTTTGGTTTAAGCATCAGGTCCAATGCGATAAAGTAGAAAGATGCCCCAATCCACGCCATCGCTGTGATCACGTGCAGCCAGCGGACGGAAAAGGCGATCCACTCCCACATTACGGCCAGATCATACATGGGTTTGCTCCTAAGATTCTTTGCTTCCGCTCACTCTATGCGAGACTGCTTTGTTCTGGTATTGCTAGCAAAGACCAAGCAGTATCAAAAAATGCAAAAAAATGTCCTATCTAGATAACATCAGAACCTTTGTCCGAGTCTACGAGTTGGGCAGCATGTCGGCCGCTGGTCGGGATCTGAGGGTTTCTCCGGCTGTCACCTCGGCGCGAATATCGCAGTTGGAAGAGCATCTGGGCGTGCGGCTGTTTCAACGCACAACGCGCAGCCTGACGCCGACAGAACAAGGGCAATCGTTTTATCGGGGGGCCGCTGAAATACTTGAGGCCGTTGAAAATGCCGAGGCTCAGATCGTCAATATTACCGAGAATCTGAAAGGGTCCCTCTATGTCGCCGCGCCATTGGGCGTGGGTCGCAGGCTGATCGCGCCACAGGTGCCAAAGTTTCTGGCCGAGTACCCCGAGGTCAATGTCAGGCTGAGGCTGACAGATCGCAAAGTCGACCTGACGACAGAAGGTCTGGATCTTGCGTTTTTCCTAGGGCAGCCCGAGGACAGCAACTTGCGCATTCGCAAGATCGCCGATGTGGAAAGGGTTCTGTGCGCCTCTCCGAAATACATCAAGAAACGCGGGATGCCGGCAAGTGGCGACGATTTGATCACCGACAATCACGAATGTCTCAACCTGCGTTTCCCGGGCGCGACCGAGTTTCAATGGCTTCTCAGAACTCAAACGGGGCCAAAGCGATTCCGTGTCTCTGGTCGCTATGAATCAGACGATGGTGATGTGTTGACGGATTGGGCGCTTGCGGGTCACGGGATCGCGCTGAAGCCGATCTTTGAGATTGCACAGCACCTCAAGGCTGGAAACCTGGTTCCGGTGGCCACAGAAACGCCTCCGGAACCCATTCAGATGGCGTGTCTGTTCACACACCGTCGCATGCAAGATCCCAAAACGCGGCTTTTTATGGAGTTCATCATAGAGCGTATCGGATCCTCGATCGCCGCCGCGAACACCTAGAGCGGAGACTTTAGCTGCCGCGATAGGTCGAGTATCCAAAGGGGGAAAGAAGCAGAGGCACATGATAGTGAGACTGCTCGGACATCCCGAACCGGATCGGTATCACATCCAGAAATCGAGGATCTTCGGGCGGAGTGCCCGATGCATCAAGGTACGCGCCGGCATAGAAGATCAGCTCGTATTCGCCCGTTGAAAACTCGGATTGCGGCAGAATCTGTTCGTCGGTTCTGCCGTCGTCATTTGTCACCAGTGCTTTCAGCAAGGTGCGGTCTGTGCCATTGATGCGGTACAGCTCGATTTTCAGTCCTTCGGCGGGGCATCCCCGCGCTGTATCCAAAACGTGTGTGGTCAGGTAACCGGTCATTTGCGCCACTCCTAAAGTCGCTTATTTCTTAGTCTGTTTTCTCCTCCGAGGGCAAAGCCAGACTATCCGAAGCTGCTTTTCGCATTTTTTGAAAAATTTCTTTGATTATCCGGAGTATTGAGGAACTCAAGAAGAAGGAAACAAATGTGAAGCCTTATCCACGAGATATGACCGGCTATGGCAGTCAAATGCCCAAAGCCAACTGGCCCAATGGGGCCCGGATCGCGATTCAGATCGTATTGAACTATGAAGAAGGTGGCGAAAACAACATCTTGCACGGTGACGCCGCATCCGAGGCGTTTCTGTCCGAGATCACTGGTGCGGCCCCGTGGCCGGGACAGCGGCACTGGAACATGGAATCGATCTACGAATACGGCAGCCGTGCCGGGTTTTGGCGTGTTCACCACCTTTTGCAGGACCTGCCAGTGACTGTTTATGGCGTGGCGACCGCATTGGCGCGTGCCCCGGCGCAGGTTGCGGCGATGAAGTATGCAGGCTGGGAGATCGCAAGCCACGGACTGAAATGGATCGAACACAAGGATATGGACCCGCAAGATGAGCGTGCCCAGATTCGCGAGGCGATCCAGCTGCACAGCGAAGTCACCGGCCAGCCTCCGCGCGGTTGGTACACGGGTCGGTGTTCCATGAATACAATCGATCTTGCCGCTGCAGAGGGGGATTTTGCCTATATCGCGGACAGCTACGCCGATGATCTGCCCTATTGGATCAAGGCAGGGGGCAAGGATCAGCTGATTGTGCCCTATACGATGGATTGCAACGATATGCGGTTTGCGATTCAGGCCGGATACACAAATGGTGAGCAGTTCGAAAGCTATCTGAAAGATAGCTTCGACATGCTCTATGCCGAGGGCACAGCGGGTGCGCCGAAAATGCTCTCGATCGGGTTGCACTGCCGTTTGATCGGTCGTCCGGGTCGCGCCATGGCGCTGAAACGCGCGCTGGACTATTTCAGACAACATGATGGTGTCTGGTTCGCGACACGTGAACAGATTGCCGATCACTGGGCAAAGGAACACCCGCCGATGCAACGCCTCACCCCGTCCGAAATGGACCAACCTACCTTTGTGTCCGAATTTGGCGGCGTGTTCGAACACAGCCCTTGGATTGCCGAAGGCGCGTTTGACCTTGAACTTGGACCGACCCATAACAACGCGGCTGGCGTCCACAACGCGCTTGCACGTGTATTCCGCACCGCTACGACCGAGCAACGCCTTGGTGTCCTGACCGCGCACCCGGATCTGGCGGGCAAACTTGCCGCCGCCGGGCGGCTGACCAAGGAAAGCACGGCGGAACAGGCCGGGGCCGGTCTGGACATGCTGACAGATGAAGAACGCGAAACCTTTACCGCGTTGAATGAGGCCTATACCTCCAAATTCGGCTTTCCCTTCATCATCGCCGTCAAGGACAACACGAAGGCCAGCATCCTGGAGGCCTTTCACCGCCGCATTGACAGTGATCGGGATACCGAGTTCGACGAAGCCTGCCGCCAGGTCGAACGGATCGCCGAGCTGCGCTTGATCGAGAAGTTCTCGGAATGACAGTCGAGCTGAAGCTACAGCCCCTGACCCCCGAAGCCTTTGCGCCGTTTGGAGATGTGATCCAAGCGGCGGGTGAGGTGGACAAGTACATCAATCAGAGCAAATGCGCCCGCTATCATGACCGCGCGGAGTTGGATTTCCAAAACGGCCGCGCCGGGATCAGCGTGTTCCAGTCCGAGGCTTTCAACCTGCCGATCAGGCTGGATATGGTGGAACGTCACCCTGAGGGCAGTCAGGCGTTTCTGCCATTGTCCGAAAAGCCATTCGTTGTGGTTGTAGCTCCCGATGAAGATGGGAAACCCGGCCACCCGATTGCGTTCCTAACTGCGCCGGGGCAGGGGGTGAACTATCACCGCAACACTTGGCACGGAGTTCTGACCCCGCTCCATGATCCGGGCCTTTTTGCGGTCGTGGACAGAATTGGAACCGGACCCAACCTACAGGAGCATTGGTTCGAGGTCCCGTACCTTATCGTCGAATAACCTGAAGATGCGCGGGGTATCGCAGCTTCCTTGTGCATGAGGCTGGAACTGCAGCGAGAATCCAGCGCCTAGCAACATCTTTCGGGTGGAACCACATTGGCCGGGGCGGTAACCCCGGCCGTTGTAATCCGAGGGGCGACTTGCCGCTCGGAACCAAGTGTCAGCGTTTGCTTTGGCGTCAGAAATCGACCTCGATCGCGATCCCTTTTTCTACGGCAAGGTCGACCACCGCTGCGGCCACCGCTAGATCCTGCAGGCCAACGCCTGTGCCGTCGAACAATGTGATCTGATCATCTGCCGAGCGGCCCTCATGCGTTCCATTGATGACCGCGCCAAGCTGAGCGACGTCGCTTTGGCTGATAAGTCCTTCGGCGACGGCGTGCTGTGCCTCGCCGATGGTGACGGATTGCGCGACCTCGTCCGTGAAGACACGCGCCCCGGCCAGCAGGGCGGATTCGACCTCTTGCTTGCCTTTGGTGTCTGTCCCCATGCAAGCAACATGCGTTCCGGGGCTGACATGGTGCGCCATCAGCGAAGGCGCAAAGGCCGAAGTGATTGAGATGATCACATCCGCTTCGGTCATTCCGTCAAGTTCGACCGCCTCATATGGGACGCCTGCCTCAACAGCGACTTTCTCGATATTGGGCAGCATTTCCGGGTGGTAGTTCCAGCCAATGACCTTTTCAAAGCTCCGCTGTTCCAGCGCGGCGCGCAGTTGAAAGGCGGCCTGATGGCCCGCCCCGATCATGCCGATCACCTTGGCATCTGCGCGGGCCAGATGTTTGATCGACACGGACGAGGCCGCCGCTGTGCGCAGCGCCGTCAGCAGGTTGCCGCCCACCATCGCAGAAGGTTTGCCCGTGTCGGGATCGAACAGGAAAACCGTGGATTGGTGGTTGATCAACCCGCGTTTCTCAAGATTGTTCGGCCAGTAGCCGCCAGCCTTCAGGCCCAAAGTCAGGCCGGCGCGATCAAAACCACCCTTGAAGCCATACAGCGCGTCCTCGTGGCCGATGGCCTCGCGCACGACAGGGAAGTTATAGGCATCGCCTGCGGCCATTGCCGCAAAGACGCTCTCAACGGCATCAAAGGCCGCTTGGCGGGTCATCAATCCTGCGATCTCGCGCTCGGGTACGATCAACATGTCAGTCTCCACTTGGAATTCGATCGCCCATGCGCTTGTCCCGAAGGGAGAGGAGGCGCACGGGCGAGGATCAGGCTACTGTCGAGCCAGAATTCTTTGATTGTAAGGCCTTAGTAGGCGCGGCCGCGGGCAGATACAGGCCAGACGGCCTCGACCTTGCCGTTGCGCACACCGACATACCAATCATGTACATTGGCCGTTGGGTCGCAGTGACCGGGCACCAGCTTGAGCTTGTCGTTGACCTTGAGAACACCATCCGTATCCATCACAACGCCATGCTCGTCGGAGCATTTGATGTACTCAACATCGTCGCGTCCAAACACGACCGGCAAGCCGCTGTCCACCGATTGCGCCTTGAGGCCTGCATCGACGATCGCTTTGTCGGCTTTGGCGTGGCTCATGACGCTGGTCAGGATGAACAGAGCGTTCTCCCACTCGCCACGGTCGATGCGGTTACCGTCCTTGTCCAGAATGCGACCGTAATCGGCATCCATGAAGGCATAGGACCCGCATTGAAGCTCATTGTAGACGCCCGAGTTGGACTCGAAGTAGTAAGAGCCGGTGCCGCCGCCTGAAACCAGCTCGCAATCGATGCCTTCGGCTTTCAGGCCGTCAACGGCGTCTTTGACCATCGCAATTGCGGTATCCAGCTTTTCCTTGCGCGCCTCGTAGCTGTCGAGATGCTGCATCGCACCCTGATAGGCTTGAATGCCGGTGAATTTGAGATTGTCGGCCGCCTCGACGGCTTTGGCAATTTCAATCACCTGAGGCGTAGTGGTCACACCGCACCGTCCCGCTCCGCAGTCGATCTCGACGAAGACCTCAAGCTGAGTGCCGTGATCGACGGCTGCTCCGGAAAGATCTGCGACATTGTCAACGTCGTCGACACATACGATAATGCGGCTGCCGAGTTTTGGCAGGCTGGCCAGGCGGTCGATCTTGGCGGGGTCGCGCACCTGGTTTGATACCAATACGTCCTTGATCCCACCGCGCACAAAAACTTCGGCTTCCGAGACCTTCTGACAGCACACGCCCACTGCTCCGCCGAGGCGTTCCTGCAGTTTCGCGACATCGACGGATTTGTGCATTTTGCCGTGGACTCGGTGGCGCATACCGTGGGCCTTGGCATAGTCGCCCATCTTCTTGATGTTGCGTTCAAGCGCATCGAGATCCAGCACAAGGCTGGGGGTCTGGATATCTGCTTCATCCATTCCGGGCTTGGCCGGAATGTCATAGCCTACTTCGAATGCGTCGAGATTGGTCATATCTTTCATGTCCGTATTCCTGTGTCGGGATTGATGTCTGTTGCGACCGGGTCAGGTGTTAAGCCAGGGCAGCTTATCCAGATCGACATTGCCACCGGTGATGATCAGGCCGACCCGCTTGCCTTTGAACGCGTCGGGGTTCTTGAGGATCGTGGCCAGAGGCACAGCCGAGGACGGCTCCATCACGATCCGAAGGTGTTTCCACGTCAGCTTCATCGCGTCGATGATCTCTTGTTCCGAGGCCGTGTAGATCTCAGAGACGTGGTTCGAAACGAAGTGCCATGTCAGGTCTTTCAGGGGCACCAACAGGCCGTCAGCAATGGTCTTCGGCGCATCATCGGCGATGATGTGGCCCGCCTTGAAACTGCGACAAGCGTCGTCGGCCTGTTCGGGTTCCGCCGCAATGATTGCGGTTTCGGGCGCCAGGGTGGACAGGGTCAAGCAAGTGCCGGACACCATGCCGCCGCCGCCGATGGGGGCAACCACCGCATCCAGACCATCGGTCTGCTCGATGAACTCGCGCGAGCAGGTGCCCTGTCCGGCGATCACCCGCGGATCGTTGTATGGGTGGACAAAATCCCCACCCGTGGCCGCCTGAACCTGCGCGAAAGTCGCCTCGCGCGAGGTGGTCGAGGGCTCACACTCGGTGATTTTGCCTCCGTAGCGACGCACCGTGTCTTTTTTGGCCTGAGGCGCCGTGCGCGGCATCACCACGTTGCACGGAATGCCCCGCTTCATTGCGGCGTAAGACAGGCACGACGCGTGATTACCGGAGGAATGGGTGGCAACACCTTTTTTCGCCTGTTCCTCGTCAAGGCCGAACACTGCGTTGGTGGCGCCGCGTACCTTGAAGGCGCCCGGTTCCTGAAAATTCTCGCATTTGAAGAACAGCTGGGCGCCCGTCAATTCGTTCAGGTAGTCCGAGGTTCGAACCGGGGTCCGTCGGATGTAAGGCTCAATCCGGGTATGCGCTTCGAGCATGTCCTCATAGGTCGGGATATACATGGAGAGGTCCTTCATCATGCAGCGTCCTTTTGAACAGCGGCTGGATGACCGCGATAGTATTCCTGCGCCGCCGCCACGCCCGAGCCCAGTTGGATGTTGAGGCCCAGATCGACCATGCACATTTCGGCTGTCGCGATCCCCGACAAGGCCATGACGTCGGTCAGGCTGCCCAGATGTCCGATCCGGAAGACTTTGCCAGCGACTTCGCCAAGGCCGACGCCAAAGGCCACGCCGTATTTCTCGGCGGCATGGGTGACGATATCGGTTGCGTTGAAACCATCCGGTGTGCGGATCGCGCTGACCGTGTCGGAATAAACCGAGGGGTTCGCGGCACAAAGCTCCAGCCCCCATGCGCCAACAGCGGCACGCACCCCTTCGGCGATGCGGGTATGGCGGGCAAAGACGTTCTCCAACCCTTCCTTCAGCAACATGTCGCAGGCCTGGTTTAGGCCATTCATCAAGCCGACGGCAGGCGTGTAGGGATAGGCGCTGTTTGCGTATCCCTTGGCCATGTCGTGGACGTCAAAAAACGTGCGGGGCAGGGTGCCAGTTTTGGTCGCCTCCATCGCCTTCTGGCTAAAGCCGACGATCGCGAGACCTGCGGGCAGCATGAACCCTTTTTGCGATCCGGTGACGGCCACATCGACGCCCCACTCATCAAAGCGGAAATCCATCGACGCAATGGACGAGACGCCATCAACGAACAGCAATGCAGGATGCCCTGCCGCGTTAAGCGCCTTTCGCACGGCGGCAATGTCCGATTTTACGCCGGTTGCCGTTTCGTTATGCGTGGCAAGAACGGCTTTGATCTCGTGGTTGGTGTCCGCGGTCAGGATCTCTTCATAGCGGTCGGCAGGCAGGCCCTGACCCCACGGGGTTTCGACGATCTCGACATTCAGCCCGTGGCGCTGGCACATGTCGATCCAGCGATGGCTGAACATGCCGTTGCGCGCGGCCAGAACCTTGTCTCCGGCAGATAGGGTGTTGGTCAAAGCTGTTTCCCAGCCGCCCGTCCCGGTCGAGGGGAAGATGAACACCTCGGCGCTGTCGCTTTTCAGAACTTTCCGAACACCCGCGCGGGCAGGGTGCAGAATTTGCCCAAACAGCGGCGACCGGTGGTCGATCGTGGGCATGTCACAAGCCTTGCGCAGGCTTTCAGGGATATTGGTCGGGCCCGGAATGAAAACGGGATTTTGAAAGCTCATGGATGGTCTCCTTCCGTCGTTGGGGACATCTTAAGACGAAGTTTTTTGATTTTAAATTTTTTTGAAAACGATTTTCAAAAACCGGCTACTACTATTTAGAATATTGTTGTCAGTAACTTATGTTTTTCATATGATGAATTCGGTTTTCGAAAAAAATCCGAAGGTTCTTATGGCTTCCCAAAACAATGGCGCTGGTTCCCCTCGAAAAGCCCGGGGAAGACCCCGGGGATGGGATGATAAAACAGCTCAGAACACGATCAAATCCCTCGACCGTGCGATGGAGGTTTTCGAGTATCTGAGCGAGGCGCAAGGCAAGTCATTGACGATGCTGTCCGATGAAATGCAGCAATCCCCGGCCACGGTCTACCGCATCCTTGTCACGCTTGAGGGCAGGGGCTTAGTAGAGTTCGATCCCGTCGAACAGATCTGGCATATCGGCCCCCGCGCCTTTGTTATAGGGTCGCGATTTCTACGGCGTACCAGCCTTGTGGATCGGGCAAGGCCGGTGATGCGCAAGCTGATGGAAGCCACGGGTGAGACCGCCAATCTGGGCATTCAGAAAGAAGGTTCGGTTCTGTTTCTAAGCCAGGTGGAAACGCATGCCAGCATCCGGGCTTTTTTCCCGCCCGGAACACTGTCGCCTATGCACGCATCTGGGATCGGGAAGATTCTGCTGGCGCATATGGATGAGGACCGGTTGGAAAGGTTGCTGGCCTCGGTCCAGTTGCAGGCGTTCACGGGCCGGTCGATCACGACTGTAGAAAGTCTGAAACAGGACCTAATTTCTATCCGCGCGCGAGGTTTTTCGATCGACAATGAAGAAAAGAACGAGGGCATGCGCTGTATCGCTGCGCCGGTGTTCGACGTGAACGGCGAAGCGGTTGCGGGGATTTCCGTCTCTGGACCCACCAGCCGGGTGCGCGAGGACGGGGTCGAAAAGCTCAGCCGCCCCGTGATCGAGGCGGGCCAAGCCTTGACTCAGGCCATCGGAGGAACCGTGAACTGAGAGGCCTCTATCGCCGGTTGGCCGCGTATCCAAGGCGCAGCGGCATGTGTCGGTTCACATCCTTATAAAGCAGGTACCGGAACTTTCCCGGACCGCCTGCGTAACAGGCCTGTGGGCAGAACGCGCGCAGCCACATATAGTCACCGGCCTCGACCTCGACCCAGTCATTGTTCAACCGGTAAACCGCCTTTCCCTCAAGCACATAGAGGCCGTGTTCCATCACATGGGTTTCGAGGAAAGGGATGACCGCACCGGGTTCGAACGTCACCACCGTCACATGCATGTCGTGGCGCAGGTCACTCGGATCGACAAACCGCGTTGTCGCCCATTTGCCATCGGTGCCAGGCATTGGGGTCGGCGCGATATCGTTTTCATTCAGCACGAGGATATCCGGAATACCCAGCCCCTCAACGGCCTCATAGGCTTTGCGAATCCAATGGAACCGCAAGGTGTCATCGGAGTGGTTGCGCAGGGTCCAATCGCATCCGGGCGGTAGATAGGCATAGCCGCCAGGCGTCAGCTCATAGTACGTACCTTCAGCGATCAGCGTTGCGGTGCCTTCGACTACGAACAAAACACCTTGGGCCTCGGGGTTGGTCTCGGGCCGATCCGAGCCACCGCCCGGCTGCACCTCCATGATGTATTGCGAGAAGGTCTCGGCAAATCCTGTCAGCGGGCGTGAGATCACCCATAGGCGCGTATCGTCCCAGAATGGCAGAAAGCTCGTCACGATATCTCGCATAGTGCCCTTGGGGATCACGGCATACGCATCCGTAAACACGGCGCGGTCCGTCAGCAGCTGGTCTTGTCCGGGGTGGCCGCCATGGGGTGCATAGTATTGCGTGTTCATGTGTGCTCCTGAAAAAAAGCCGTGCCCGTTTACATATGCTCCGGTTCCGAGGATCGAACCAGCCGTAAGGAGGCGACAGCTCTCTCTGCGAAAATTTGACAATCATGGAAATTGTTTGGGGATTTTGAGGATTCACCTTGTACCGGACGATTTTCTGATTGGCCTCTCAAGATCGCAATGCGATGGGCGATGCCGCCGTCAATATTTCGGGTTTTGGCCTTGCCGATGAAGAAGTCACAATTGCCGAAGTTCTGAAATCCGTAGGCTACAACACCTCGCATGTTGGCAAATGGCACATGGGCGACATTCAGGAATCCTGGCCTACTTATCAGGGCTTTGACTACGCCGCGTTCCCCATCCATCAGCAGGGCCAGTTGGCCATCTTCAACGAAGATGCAGCCAAGGAAGAAATCACCATGGCCATTGGGGAAGACAACTACAACTCCAAATACACGCTGGATGATTGGTTTCGCCCTGATCCGGGACACATGATTACCGGCCTTGAAGCTGTTATTGGCGGGGAGGTCCGCGAAGTCCATATGGAACCGGGTGAGAAATGGACCCAGGACAAATACAATGAAATGAACATCCGCTATCAGGCACAGGCGATGGAACAGTTGCGCCTGCTAGCAGAACGGGACGAACCGTTCTTCCTGCAATACTGGCCGCTTGTCCCTCTGTCGACAACGCGCACGACGAGAGAGGCGTTCACGACACCCAACGGCGGTACATTCGTTGAAAGCATGGAAGAGCTGGATGAATGGATCGGGGTCATTCTGAACGAAGTCGATACGCTGGGGCTCAGAGACAATACCCTGATCGTTTTGATGGGCGACAACGGTCACTTCACCAAATATGCCCCCGGCAGTGGGTTTTCGCCGCTGGTCTTCCGCGGCGGCAAGGCCGATACGTCTGAAGGAGGCGTTCGGGTGGACGCGTTTGCCCGCCTGCCCGGCTTGATCGAGGGAGACTCGATTGTATCTGACATTATTCATATCTCTGATTTGTTCACGTCAATCGCGCGTATCGGCGGAGCGATGGATGCCATCCCCCGCGACTGGATCATTGACGGTGTCGATCAGACGTCCCTTATGTTTATTGGCGATACGCATGGGCGCAGGGCTCATGTACTGATCTAATCGATCAATTCGCTGAAAGAGGTGGTAAAGGAACACATCAAACTCAAAGTTCCGGCCAAAGGTGAAAATGCTATCGTGGCCAAGTTCTACAACCTGTTCCGCGACCCCCGCGAAGAACAGAGCGTATCGACCGAGATCGGAGCATGGGCTGGACATGAGTTTAACCGCATTATTGCCCGCCACCTGAAATTCAAGGAAATGTACCCCGATCAACCGGCCGCGACTGGACGTCCCTATGAAGGTATCGTGAACCTTCGTCCTGAAACCGTCGCAGCGGTGGATGCCTTTGTCGCCAAGCGGGACATTCAGCCCGAATAAAAGGTGAAGCTGATAAGAGTAATGCAAGCCCCGCATCAGATAATGATATGCTTGATATGGGGCTTGGCATCCACAACAAAAATTCTGGAAACAATATGAAAATCCAAGCGCTTGTCCTTGCATTGGCGACTGGCATTGTTGCGGCCCCAGCAATCGCCGATGAAAACGCTTCAAACCCTTTGGCCGCAGTCAATAACACGGACATCCGGTATCAGTATTTTGATTTGGGCAACGGTGCTGACAAGCAGGACGCCTTTATAGATGGCGCATACATGCTGCGGCCTGATCTGAAACTGAAATATGAGTTACACTACAACTCAACGGATGTGACTGGAACTCGGTTCACTGACTTTGAGAAATTGAGCCTCAAAGCGATCTATTTCCCTTCTCAGAGACCGCTCAACGAAACGTGGGCCATCAAGTCGGCCATTGGTCTGGAGTGGATACTGGACTTTGGCGACCCGGAAAAAGGGATCGGAACCGGGTCCGATCAAATTGCGCCTTTTGGCGGGTTCGCCTTTGCAAACACAAAATCAGGGCTGACGCTGATCCCACTGCTCCAGCATTTTGCTTCATACAATGGCCCGACGGACATAAACCAAACCGCGATGCGGTTGATTGCGCTACAACCGTTTGGCGATGGGTACTGGGTCAAGGCTGATATCAAAGCACCATATGACTGGGAGAATGATGCTTGGCCAGCGACCGCTGAGTTCCAGATTGGCAAGAACCTCAGTCCTGGCATCGCAATTTATGCTGATTTCCTCATCGGTATAGGTTCCGACCGCCCCTACGATAAAGGTGCCGGTTTAGGTTTGCGTTTCAACTACTAGTTCACCCACACCCAACCTCGGCGAAGATCATCTATGTCACAGTCCAGAACTCTGTTCAGCCATTTGTTTTCTGCGTCTATCTTGACCCTTCCTGGAACTGCCTTGAGCCAATCCCTGCCCGCTCCGGGTCGGTAGGAAATAAATTGGCGTCACG
Source organism: Ruegeria profundi (assembly GCF_049800715.1). GTDB lineage: Bacteria > Pseudomonadota > Alphaproteobacteria > Rhodobacterales > Rhodobacteraceae > Ruegeria > Ruegeria profundi_A. The sequence continues at coordinate 258 of NZ_JBNAFO010000007.1, read as the reverse complement.
CCGCATCATTCTTTTTGTTCACTCCGCTCTGAACTCGGGGAAGATCAACAGTCTCTGGGCGATCCGCTGAGATGGATTTGAACCTTTAAACTGAATCCGTCGTTCGCGTTTCTAATCCCCAGTCAGCGATGCTTAGGCCCAGAGTTCTGAGAAAATAGACTTCTATTACGATCTGTACCCAAGACTTTGCAAAGTCCGCTTTCTGCGCATTGCTGTCATTGGGGCGTCGAGCAGCATCGGTCAAAGTGGGCTCGAAGC
>NZ_JBNAFO010000006.1:0-281202 GCF_049800715.1 Ruegeria profundi | reverse complement strand
CACTTCGCAGTCAGGCACAGCTTCAAGGCTGATGCCTTATCTAGACTTAACAATCGCTCTTTTTGGAAATGTGTGTTCGGTTAGCGCATCTGGCCTAGAAGCAATTTTGCGTTTAGCGTGGTGCCCACTGTGGGAGTTCAGTCTTTGGAAAGACGTCTAGCAGCGATACTTGCCGCCGATGTGGTTGGCTATAGCCGTCTTATTCGAAATGACGAGGCCGGCACGCTTGCAAGGGTCAAAGCCCATCGCGAGCAGTTTTTTGAACCAATTGTCGCTTCACGACATGGGCGCATCGTCAAATTGATGGGCGACGGTTTGCTTCTTGAGTTTGCAAGTGCAGTTGAGGCCGTTCGGTGCGCGTTGGACATGCAACACTATGTAGGCGTCGCTAATGCGGACCTGCCGCAAGATTCGCAGGTGCGATACCGGATCGGTCTCAATGTTGGCGACATTGTCGTCGATCAGGATGACATTCACGGCGATGGTGTAAATGTCGCCGCACGCATTGAAAGCCTGGCTGTCCCGGATGGCATTTACATGTCGGCTAGCGTTTTCGAACAGGTTCATACCAAGCTCGATCTCACCATCGAAGATTTGGGGATGCGAGAGGTCAAGAATATCTCCGAACCCGTTCACGTCTACAGCCTTACAATGGATGAAAAGGCAAAAGCCATCGTTTCTCCTATCGTGCCACTTACGAACAAGCCTTCGAAAAATCGCCTGATCACGGTTAGTTGCACCGCAATTGTCCTGGCGTTAGTAGTCGCGGCATGGCTTCAACCTTGGTCCGTGGTGCAATCTCCGGACACGGATGAACAAGCCGCCGCCCTGTCTGGCAAACCCTCCATCGCGGTCATGGCGTTCGACAACCTCAACAACGACCCGAGCCAAGATTACCTCAGCGACGGACTGAGTGAGAACATCTTGACCGCCTTGTCCCGTTTTTCAGACTTCTTCGTAGTCGCCCGAAATTCGACATTTTCATATAAGGACACTCCGGCAGATATACAGAAAGTGTCAGAAGAATTGGGTGTTCGCTACATTGTTGAGGGGAGCGTTCAAATTGCCGGTGAGCGTTTGCGCGTGACGTCTCAACTCATTGATGCGACGACGGGCCAAAATATCTGGGCAGACAGCTATGACCAAGACCTACAGGACATATTTTCAGTACAGGATGAGATAACGCGAACGATAGCTTCGCTTCTCTCCACTAATATCGATCTGGCGGAGTACAGCCGCCTCAAGCATCAGCCTACTGATAGTCTTGGCGCATACGAATTGCGCAAACGCGCGCAGGAGGAGTGGTTTACCTTCACAAAAGAAGGAAACATCAGGGCGGAAGAGCTTAGCGCAAAAGCCATTGCTCTCGATCCGAACTATGCCGGGGCGTATGTCGAAAACGCTTGGGCACATATTAACGGGTATCGTTGGGGGTGGACGAACTCTTTAACGCGCGAGGAATCACTGGAGCGCGCGTTTGAGATGGCGCGGAAAGCCATTGAACTGGAACCCTTCAATTTCAAAGGTCATTGGGTCTTAGCCAATGCAACCACTCAAAGCGGTAACCTTGAGCGGGCTGCTTCGCTTTACGACAAAGCAATTGCTCTGAATCCAAATTCGGCATCCGTTCTGGCAGATTCCATCGACCCTCTCGTCTATGGCGGCAAGGCGCCTGAAGCCGTTGAGCGCATGAAACTGGCGATCCGGCTGAACCCACATCACCAAGACTGGTATCTTTGGAATCTGGGTTGGGCTCAGTACTTCACCGAGGAGTATGAAGATGCAAAGGCTTCCGTTGAACAAATGAACGAAATACCCGACGGCTTGAAACGCACCTACGCGCCAATTCTTTTACGCCTTGGTCTTCCCAGTGATGCGCAGACTATTATCGATGAGTTTCTAGCGGCCAATCCCGAATTCACTATCCAAGAGGCGATGAATGCGCCATTCGAGAGTGAGGCGTATCTCAATCGGTGGGTAGAGGATCTGCAAAAATTGGGTGTGCCTGATACCAAAGAATGAACGATTTTTCGAGTTTGCTTTGCGGATGTCGCTACCAGACTCAGACACCCACAACTATCGCGACAAACTTTAATCCTGCGATTTGCGGCTGTGGCTTTGTAGTGTTTTCAGCCCAAAACGGGCCTTGCTCGTCGGGCTTTGCGAATCCCATTTTGCGGACAAAACCGTCGCAGGCCTGTCAGGTAGTGATCATGACTTCGCCCTCAATTTCCATTGCGAAACCGAGCGGTAGTCCAGACACGCCGATAGCAGAACGCGCATGGCGACCGATGTCTGGGCCGAACACCTCAATGATCAAATCGCTGAAGCCATTTACCACAACATGTTGATCCGAGTATCCGGGCGCAGATGTCACCATACCAAAGACGCGGGCCCATCCAACAATTCTTGATAGCTCGCCTATTTCTGCTTTCAGGTTAGCCAGTACCGTTAGTGCCACTTCGCGGGCCTCAACATACGCTTGATCCGTAGTAATTTCGGCTCCGACAACTCCAAAGGGCCCGGCCAGACTACCATCCATTGCGTTTTTTGGGTGACCTGAGAAAAGTGCTCGGTCGCCTCTGATATTAACAAATTCGAAGGGTATGTGCAGGCCATCCGGTAACTTGGTAGGCGCAGGTAATTTCAAGCCCAATTCTTCAAGCCTGCTTTCTGGCGTCGACATAGTAATCCCTCCAACTAATGCATGGGCTGCAAGCTAGGCGGAAAGAAAACCAATGTCATCTTCGGGCTCAAAGCAGTCGTTTGCTGCAATCTGTGTGAGTGTCTGCTAAACTATTTTTCCAACATTCTGTCATATGACACCTTGCGCTGCGCCTCGATTGAAATCGATCGTTGTGTGGTATCTATCGTGGTATACTTTTGATATATTTCAATTTATTTTATATTTAACATAGACCTGAAGGATTTGTTATACTGACTTCGTCTCCGCCACTTCACAAACTGAGATATTTGTACCTCCTAACGCATAAAAGGGTATGGATTAGTGACCACTTCGTCCGCACAGTGGAAGCTAGAGAAAGTTGTCGCGAACAACCGCAATGCGGATGAAGCAGTTTTTTATTCCCCTGCGGCGATTTTTACAGACTTAGCTATGAACGAAGTGCACGCTCGCGAAGTGACGGCGCCAGTCAGCCACTTCGGCGGCGATATCGTCGCCCTTCAATCCGCGCGCAATTAGAGAAGCCAGTCTGTCGGCGTGATCAGACGTCATGCCCCATCTCACCAACTCGGGCGTACCCATGCGCAGACCATTCATGTCACCTTCGATTTCCACCACAGGTAGACCAATACCGCACGCCAAGAACCCAGCTTTGCGCAGGGTCTTGGATGCAGCCTGTCCACCGCCAAAGCTTTCTGCCAGAACAGCGAACTGGTGAGAGGCGGTAAAGCCCTCGCGCCCGGCAAAAACTGGAACACCTTGCGCATCAAGGCATTGGGCCATTGCGCGGGACATTGCGATCATCTCGGCAGCGTAGTCCTGTCCATAGTCGCGCCAATCAAGCATCGTCACAGCGAGAGCAGCTGACTTCGCAGCGTCAAAGTTTGCCGTCATGCCTGGGAATGCAATAGCATCCAGAGCCTTTGCGATCTCCGCATCGTTTGTGACAATCAGCCCCCCAGCGGGACCGCCGAGGCTTTTGTACGTACTCATTGTCATGAAGTGTGCGCCCTCAGCCAAGGGGTTACGCCAGGCACTTCCCGCGATAATCCCGCATTGGTGCGCGGCGTCGAACATCACCTTGGCACCGACTTCATCTGCAATGGCCCGTACTTCTTTGACCGGGTGCTCAAAAAGGTTGAGGCTTCCGCCGATCGTGATCAATTTGGGACGCTCCCTTCGCGCAAGCGCGCGCAGTTGGTCGAGATCGACAGAGTAGCCATCGGCATCGGTTGGTGCATCTATTGTTTGCAAACCAAACAAACCGGCGCATCCTGCGATGTGATGTGTTACGTGCCCACCGATCGATGCCGGCGGTGCAATGATCGTATCGCCTGCTTGGCAGGTGGCCATGAAGCCATAGAGGTTCGCAATCGCGCCAGAAGGCACGCGGATTTCTGCGAACTTTGCGTCGAAAACTTCCGCGCAAAGCTCGGCTGAGATGACCTCGATCTCTTCGATGGCTTCAAGTCCCATCTCATATTTTTCGCCCGGATATCCAAGCGACGGGCGCGAGCCGATTCCTGAAGACAGCAGTGCCTCAGCTCTCGGGTTCATTACATTGGTTGCAGGATTCAGGTTGAAGCATTCGTGCTCGTGGATCTCCCGGTTTCGGGTGGCTAAATGCTCAATCCGATCCAGCAGAGCCTTGGATGAGGTGCGAGACGTTTCGGTTGCGATCTTCTGGACTAGTGCTTCGCTGTCGGCCGGCACCCAGTTTCTCATGTCTATGGTCATCGCAATTTCCTCCTTGGCTGCACACAGATTGGACAGATCGGAATGACAACGCAAACCAGTTTTGCTATTTCTGGGCTTAGAAAAACTAAGGCTGAGATCTATGGCTGTCGCTCCACGTCGCCCTAAAGGGCCGCCCCTCAATGCTCTGCGTGCCTTCGAAGCTGCGGCGAGGCTAGAAAGTTTCGTTTCCGCGGCCGAGGAGTTGGGCGTCACGGCCGGCGCGGTCTCACAACATATAAAAGCTTTGGAAGGCTGGGCCGGAACTACCTTGTTTGAAAGAGGTGCTCACGGTGTTTCGCTATCCTCCTCTGGTCGCAAGCTAGCAGGAGAGTTCACGCATGCCTTTGATCTTCTCGCGGCGGCGACGCAGAGTTTACGAAAACTAGCACCCAACCCCGAGATTCATATTGCCGCTTTGCCCTCAATTGCGCAGCTATGGTTGCCAGCGCGATTGGGCAAGCTGCGCGAGAAGCGTCCCGACCTGAATGTCTCGGTGACAGCGATGGAGAGGCCTCCCAGCCTGTCGAGAGAACTATTTGATCTGTCGGTTTTCTTTTCCGTCCCGGCTGAAACACCGGATCAGATCGTGCTTGCGGAAGACGAAATCCTCCCAGTTTGTTCACCAAAGATAGCAGATGGTCTTGATCTAGAGACCGCGCAGTTGCTGCATGACCAGACGTGGCAAGAAGACTGGTCCATTTGGTCAGAGGCGACGGGTGTTTCAGTTGGTGATCCCCAAAGGGGGCCGAGATATTCGCTATACGCCCTTGCCGTAGAAGAAGCGAAGTCCGGTGCGGGTGTGCTTATGGGACATAGCTGCCTGGTTGAGCAGGCGCTTCAGTCTGGGCAACTCAAGAAAGTTTCATCGGAAAGTATCGGAACGGGTCGGGTGTTGGCCCTCGAGCTTCCACATAGATCGAGACGCCATCCTGCGATTGATAAGGTCGTTAGTCTACTTCGAGAGGAAGGACCGCACTTCAACGGATAAGAACTGCTGAGATGGCGAGTCTTTCTGCTTTAGGCGCGGCGCAGTCAATCGCTCTACTTGGCGTGAACGGCCGCAACGCAGACAGTGAAGTTTTGAATGCGGCAGGGCGAAAGGCCTTTGCTGTGGGCTTTCAGTTTGCTCGGGTTTACGTTTCTGAGGTTTCGCTAGCTTCGCATGGATTGGCGTTAGTCTCTGTTTACCGACTTTACCGATCACCTATTGGGGTAACCCTGCCTTTAACCACCCTTCACGCCAGTTGTTTGCGGAGGCTGGAACAGTGAAGATTGGTATCTGGGTTTCCTTTGAAGCGGCAGTCAAGCCCGGGCGCAAAATCTGCAGGTCTTTAACCGCGTTGCGAGCGGCTTCTTCATCAGTCAGGTGCCCCAGAGAAGCGATCAGCATGAGATGACTCATGACGAAGCTGGATCGGACCGACAAAGCATCCCGACAAGCACCGGCCGCTTCCTCATATCGCTCAAGCTGAAAGAGTGCGCTTGCCTGAGCAAGGTAGGCGGCGTGGCTGCTCAGGGCTCAGTATTGCGGTTCCCATCAGAAAGCATGGCTGGCTGGTAGCAGCCCAAAGCGGACGTAAACTAGTGTCTATTTATCAGCAGTTTTAAGATAAAGAGGGCATCTGAATTCTGCTTTAGTTTGTTGGCAAGTACCGATCCAACAGAGCGTCGACCAACCCCTCTTGCAGTTTGTTGCCGGTAGCTTCATCTACACGCAAGATGTCTTCGAGATTAACAAGTTGTTCTATCCCCGTCGTCATGGACAATCGCTTGGCCAGATCGTCAATTTCCTTAGGCTCCATCAATGTGTGAACTGGTGCAAGAGCTTCGGCAAAAGCCGCCACTCTTCTGGCACCACGCATTTTTACGGTTCCATCCTCAAGGGATGCCTTGAGTGATTCAGCCAGAAACTGCCGGAAATGCGCCTCATGAATCCGAGAAAAATCCAGATAGTATCGCGCGACGACATGTATACGGCTCCTAACGTCATCAAGTCCCTTCAAGAGTTCTGACGTCGGAATGACGTCAAGATCGAGCGTCGCATCCAAAGCCAAGACACTCGGTTCTGAGAAGTAACGATACACCGTCGCACGGCTGGTTTTGGCGCGTTCAGCGACTTTAGCCAGCGTAACTTCTTTGCCTTCCGACATCAGGTCACGTGCAGCCGAAAGAAGTGCTGTTCGCGTTCGGTTGATTTGATTTGTACGAGGCGCCAATTACAAACCTTTTGTGGTACACTTGTCTCATAAATAGATATATGTATCATAAGCGCAGTTTGTTTCAAGTAAAGGGAGTCGCAGCTATGACTGAACCTCGCCCGCGTATTTATCATCTTCTTGGGAACCTTTTGACCTTTCACGCCTTTCCCAGTGAGACCGGAGATCGTTGCACAATCGTCGAAATAAAGACGGCGCCGGGTGCCGGTGCGCCGCCCAACCATCATGCTGGCGAAGATGAGAGCTTTTACGTGCTCGATGGTGAATTCGAGTTTTTTGTGAACGGTGAGACAGTCGACGCAAAAGGTGGTGATTTCGTCAAAGTTCCAGACGGCGCAGTGCACGCCTTTACATGTACCGGGGAACGGCCGGGTCGGTTACTGTGTATTAACGCCCCCGGCGCCATGCATGACTCGTTCTTTACTGAAGCCGGTGACGCAATGCCCGACGGAACGACAGACATTCCGGCGCCTGATGGACCGCTAGACATTCCGGCGATCATGGCAGTGGCAGATCGAGTGGGAATGACGATCCTGGCGCCTGCGGACGTTCCCAGCTAACAACGTGCGTGCACAACTCTGGGCCACGGAACGGCTGTTTTGCGTTCAAGATTCTGCTGCAAACCCTACCTGGTGGGACTAGCTCAATCCGAAGCCAACACTCACGAAGAGGTCTTGCAATTCTGAATCGAGGAGAGTCGTTGAGCTTTTTACAAGTGTCCTTTGCTTGAACCGAAGCAGTCGAATAAGCTTTGGCGGCTAACTGCTTTAGTTTTCCCGCCATCAAAGTTCAGTCGCGTTTGATTTGGCTTGAGATCGCTCAACTCAACATTCTTTCCGAAACGTCCTCAAGAAGGTTATGAAGATCGAAATCTTCGCCTTTCTCGGCAAGCCCTTTGTCATGCAGAATGAAGGATAGCCCGTGCACGAAACTCCACAACAAAAAACCACGGCGGCGAACTTCGTCTGTGATTCCCGGTTCACCGAGACATTTTGCTACCTCAGTCAAAAGAATCCCGAAACTTTGCTGGCCTCCTTCCTCCAGCCGCGGATCCGCGATGCGGTCTGTGAAGCCGCCAAATTTTAATCTGAAGATACCGGGCTCATTTAACGCGAAGGCAATGTACTCCATCCCTATGGCAGTAATGCGCTCGGGAGATCCTTCAGGAACGCCTTCCAGCGCAGCAAGCATTTTATCTCGATGCCGATCCATTCCCTCGAGGACAGTGGCAACCAGCATTTCTGTCTTGTCTTTGAAGTGCTTGTAAGGTGCGGCGGTTGAAACGCCCGCGCGTCTGCAGGCCTCGGATACGGAAAAACTGTCCGGACCTTTTTCTTCGACCAACTGTCGGGTTGCTTCAATCAGTGCAGCGCGGAGATCACCGTGATGATAGGCTTTCTTGCTGACGGAACGGCCAGCCGATTGTCTGCTTGTCGGAAGATTTTTTTCTATGCTGCTCATGATCCAACATGTGCCAGATCACGTATCTCTTGTCAAAGTGAGAACTTCTAACATATGTTAGAGACACTAACTTGATGAGGTCCCCAAATGCCGAATCCTGCAAATTCATCTACTGAAGCGACCAAACCGAGCCTATTTGAACGTGTGTTACGCGGCACTGTGCGTCTGGGAGTAACCGTCAGTTTTATAGCCGTTGCAGCGGCCGCTGTTCACTTCGGCGCATCCGAGCTCACCCGTAGAGCGGAGGCGGTGCCCGCACCGGATGCCGCCGCTGTGACGCCTGTATCCGTGACGCCGATAACGTCCGAGAGCGCGTACACAGTCGACCGTGTGTTCATCGGGCAGGTCGAACCTCAGCGTTCGGCAGATATCTCTTTCGAACTGAACGGGACGCTGGATCAAATTCTGGTGGATGAGGGTGACGAGGTTGCCAAGGGTCAACTTCTTGCGACACTGGACATCGCACTGCTGGAGGTCGAACGCGACCGTCTGACAGCATCACGCGATGCTATTGCAGCCCAGCTTGCATTTGCAAGAAAGACGGTTGAGCGAAACGCGAAACTCATCGAACAAGGCTTTACCAGTCAAGCCCGTTTGGACGAAGCCGTTTCTCAGCAAGATGAATTGTTATCCAGAATTGGTGAGCTGGATGCGGCCTTGCGCGATGTGACCGTTCGGATTGAGAAATCCAGCATCGAGGCCCCATTTGCCGGTCAAATAACCGCGCGACACGTGGACGGCGGCGAAACTCTGCGCTCGGGCGAGCTGGTTCTGGGAATGGTCGAGGTCGTGTCGCCGCAGGTTCGGATCGGCATTCCTCTCGATGTTGATCCGGCGCTGCTAACTGATGTTGAGATCGAAATAGCAGGTCAAAGTTACCGGGCTGAGCTTGCAACCTTGCGGCCCGATATTGACCCGGTGACCAGAACCCGCACCGCGCTGTTCGATCTGAAGAACGCTCCCGATGTTGCTTTCGGACAAACCGCACGTGTGCATGTACTCGATCCTGTCCAAAGTGCCGGAACGTGGGTGCCCACAACATCACTGAAGGAAGGAACGCGCGGGCAATGGACACTGCTCGTAGCCGACGCGCAAAAGACTGTGCGCCTGGCGACGGTCGAAGTACTGCATGCCGAAGATGACCGCGTATTTGTGCGTGGCGCGTTTCCGGAAGGCACCGTCCTGATCGATCAGGGGCCGCAGCGGGTCAGCGTTGGTCAGCGCGTCGCCTTCAACACTGGCGAGTAACGGAGCGATCTGATGGAAACCCTTACCTTTCGCCATCCCCGGCTGGTTGCCCTGATCATTTTGGTGCTTGTATCTGCAGGCCTGTCTTCGTTCCTATCGCTTGGGCGACAGGAAGACCCCACGATCACCAATCTCTTCGCAACTGTAACCACGCAGTTTCCGGGCGCAGACCCAGAACGGGTTGAAGCACTAGTGACCGCAGAAATCGAAGAAGAGCTGCGAAAGATCGCCGAGGTGGATGAGATCAGTTCAGTCTCCCGATCGGGCGTGTCTGTCGTTTCGGTGGAATTGCTGGAAACGCTAGACGAAGCCACCATTGAGCAGGTTTGGGCCGAGGCTCGGGATGCCGTCGAAGATGCGCGCCAGAACTTCCCGGCAGGAGTTTTGCCGCCAGAGTTTGATGCCGAGGGTATTGCTGCCTATTCCGCGGTCATCGCAGTTGCGGCCGAGGACCCCGACTTTCCGTTAACCTTGCTGTCTCGTCATGCCGAAGCACTGGGTGACAGATTGCGCGCGATACCTGCGACACGAGCCGTCGACTATTTCGGTCAGCCGGAAGAAGAGGTGCTCGTAAGTGTCGATATGGACAAAGCCGCTGCGCTTGGGCTTGGCGCCGCTGAGATTTCCCAGCGGATCGCCGAAGCAGACGGAAAGGTTCAGTCTGGGCGGCTGCAATCCGATGTCGACCTGACCATAGGCGTCAGCGGAGAAATTGAGAGTTTGGATCGCATTCGGAGCATCGTCCTGCGTGAAAACGCAGACGGTGCAGTGGTGCAACTCGGAGATATTGCCAGCGTAGACCGGGGCGCACGCGAACCGCAGTCCTCAATCGCATTTGCAAACGGAAAGCCCTCCGTTTTGGTGGGGATTCTGGCGCAGGACGGCGTGCAGATCGACCGCTGGACAGGCTTTCTACGGGATGAGCTTGAGGCCGGCGCCGCATCAGTGCCTTTGGGCATGCAGGAAATACTGCTGTTTGATCAAAGCCAGTACACGACGGATCGTTTGTCAGAGGTTGGGATCAACATGGCCATTGGTGTGGCTTTAGTCGTGGCAGTCTTGTTTGTTACGTTGGGCGTTCGTGCAGCTGCGATTGTGGCCTTGGTATTGCCGGTTGTCTCATTGGCAACTCTTGCGACTATGAACATGATTGGATTGCCAATTCACCAGATGTCCGTGACTGGCCTGATTGTTGCCATCGGTCTGCTCGTTGACGCAGCCATCGTGATGACGGATGAAATTCGTCGTCGTTTGCAGGATGGGATGGAGAGACTTTCAGCCGTGCGAGATGCTGTTCGCCGGTTGGCTGCGCCTCTGCTGGCGTCGACTGTAACAACGGCGCTCGCCTTCACGCCGATGATCTTGCTGCCTGGCCCCGCCGGCGACTTTGTTGGTGCTATCGCTATCGCCGTGGTGCTTATGCTTGTCTGGTCACTAGTTGTCGCTTTGACGGTGACCCCCGCGATTGCGGGCTGGGTACTGTCCGACCGCCCCGACGCAGGAATGCTGAGCCGCGGTATCAGCATCCCGCCGCTTGCCCGAATGTTCGAGGCCTCAATTCGATTGTCAGTCACTAATCCGGTGCGATCCATCGCGTTGGCACTGGTCTTGCCCGTGCTTGGCTTTGCGGCCTTTCCAACGCTGACCGCGCAATTCTTCCCGGGCGTCGACCGCAACCAATTCTATATCGAGGTCGACATGCCGGGTGGAACATCAATTGCCACCACCGAAGCAACCGCCCGCCAGATCGATGAGATGCTGCTGGCAGATGATGGGGTCAAAAGTGTCTACTGGACAGTCGGAGAATCCGGCCCTGCATTCTACTACAACATCGTTGGCAACCGTTCACGCGAGCCCGGGTTTGCACAGGCCATGATCACGACCGACACGGCCGACGACGCAGCCCGCCTTGTCGGAGCCCTGCAGGGTCGTTTGGATACCGACTTTCCTGACGCGCAGATCATCATTCGTAGTCTCGTGCAGGGCCCTCCGGTCGACGCACCAGTTGAAGTAAAAATTCAGGGGCAGGACATCACGGTTTTGCGCGATCTGGGCGACGAGGTGCGTTCAGTTATGGCCAATCTCGACCTGGTGACGCAGGCGCGCGCCAGCGTGAACGGCGGCAATCCTCAAATCCGGTTCGAGATTGATGAGGTCAAAGCCCGTCTGCTGGGACTGGACGTGGCCGATATAGCTGGTCAGTTGGACACGGCACTTGTTGGCGTCACCGGTGGATCACTGATCGAAGGGACTGAACAGTTGCCGGTGCGAGTTCGTCTTGGTGACGAGGTGCGATCAGACCTAAGCGCCATTGTCAGTATGCCCATCCTGCTGCCCAATGCTGCCACCATATCCGCCGCTAGTGTTTTCCCTGCTGTGCCGTTATCGGAACTCGCCAATCCGGTGATCGAACCTGCGGAGAGCGTTATAACCCGAACGGATGGCGTGCGCGAAAACACTATTCAAGCGTTTATCGTCCCCGGTGTTTTACCCGAAGAGGCGTTGCAGGACGTACTAGAGGCGCTTGATGCGTCCGGATTTGTGTTACCACAAGGCTATTCGATGTCCTTGGGCGGTGACAGTGATGCCCGATCCAACACCGTGGGCAATCTACTTGCCTCTGTCGGTTTGATTGTCACACTCTCCATCGCGACCATCGTTCTGACCTTTAACTCTTTCCGACTGACGCTCGTGACCTTGGTCGTGTGCGTATTGTCTGCAGGCCTTTCCATGCTGTCGCTGGCCGTTATGCAATTCCCGTTCGGAATAACGGCGATAATCGGGGTCATCGGCTCAATCGGGGTTTCGATCAACGCGGCGATCATAATTCTGACTGGGTTGCAACAAGACGTTGACGCAAGCCAAGGCGACCGAGCAGCTATGGCGCGTGTTGTGACCGGTTCAAGTCGGCATATCATCTCGACAACGGTCACGACCTTTGGTGGGTTCCTACCCCTGATCATAGGCGGAGGAGCGTTTTGGCCACCATTCGCCGTAGCCATCGCCGGAGGGGTACTGTTGTCGACTGTCGTATCCTTCTATTTTACACCGCCCGTTTTCGCGTTGGTGTATCGTGGCAAGCTCGACAAACCGCTTGAGGCAAAGAACCAACCTTCCCAGCCTCGAGAAGGAATTGTCGCGCTTGTGGCAGAATGACGATTGAGACTACTTATCGTTGAGAGCCGGTGTGTTTCATGGCCATCGTTTTTCGAAGCAAGGTTCAAGTTCTGTCATGGGTCGCGCGCCGGACTTTGCATAGTCCGGTTTCTGCGTATCGCTACAATTGGGGCATCGCGCAGCATCGGTCAGAGTGGGCTCGGGGCGGTCATTCAGTGAAATCTGCTCAACGTCTACTTTGAGGAGATTTCTGCTATTCGCGACGAAGCCTCCCGGATGTGAGGCTAGAACGATTGCGTAGAGGTCAGTGAGTAGCTTCAGCGACAAGTCTGACTTGTTTTCAAGAAGCTACTCGCGCAACATCTATGAACGTCCGGAACCAATTGGGAGGTTGGCATGGCGGAGCTACGCGAAATTGGTAAGACAGGGATACGGGTTCCTCGCGTCGGGTTTGGATCGACAGGGTTGGGAAGTATTCCGGAAATCTATGGGTATGAAGTTGAGGAAGACCGCGCGATTGATACAATTCGGGCAATTCTGTCGCAGCCAAATGCATTCCTGGACACATCCCGTTGCTATGCCATGGGGCGAAGTGAAGAGCGCATAGGTAAAGTCATTCGTGAGCTTGGCGGTTGGCCGGAAGGGCGGGTGCTTTCCACCAAAGTCGACCGGGATATGGAAACCGGTGCCTTTGATGCTTCTCAGGCACGTAGGTCATTCGAGGAAAGCCTTTCGGCCCTAAGCGTCGACAGCGTCGATATACTCCACGTCCATGATGTCGAATATGCAAATGACCTATCTGAGGTCAAAGGACAAGGTGGCGCGATTGAAGAGTTGTTCCGTATCAAAGAGGAAGGTCTGGCAAAGGCGGTCGGAATCGCAGCGGGACGTATCGAATTGATGATGCCAATTTTGGAGGGTTGGGATTTTGACGTAGTCCTGACACACAACCGGCATACGCTGGTAAACGACAACGCGGCACCTCTGATAGAACTCGCGAAATCACGAGGCGTTTCGATATTGAACGCAGCACCTTATTCCGGAGGTGCACTTGCCCGAGGAAGCGCGATCCATCGCTTTTATGTCTATTGTCCTGCAGATGATGAAGTACTTGCGCCAATACGTGCTGTAGAAGAGGTATGCGGGCACTACGATGTCCCAGTCGGGGCGGTCGCGTTGCAACACTCTTTGAAAAATGACGACATCACTTCGACGATTTGCGGAGTGACATGGCCTCAGCATGTTCAACAGGCGATGGAATGGGCAGAGTGGTCCATCCCTGATGGTGTTTGGGAGGCCCTCGCTGATCTAGGGATATCTTCGGAGGATCCAGAGGCTTAGGGTTAAATCTCAGAGGGCGCAGTATCGCAAACAAGATGGAAGACCATTTGAGACTTGATAAGGTGCTTAGAACCGAGTTTCGAAAAGGAAACGGTGCCCTCAATACCTGCTAGTCTAGGCAAGACCAAAAAGTCAAAGGGATCAATATGATTGCACTACTATTTGCGTTGTTCACATGCGCTTTGGGGCTCGCTTATTATAAACTCGTCCGACTTTCATACGCTCTCTTCGTAGTCACGCTTTTGGCCAGCGTTTATTGGCTAAAATTTCATGCAACAACGCCGCTTTCAATCCAACTGTGAGATCGTTCCATGTCACCTGAATTTGCCCGAAATATGAACGCGCTTGGTGCCCTGGCTGTCTGCCTCGTGTTGGTTCTTGCATTCTATTTTCAGCTTGTGCTCTACGAACTACCCTGTCCGTTATGTCTATTGCAGCGTGTCGGTTTCGTGGCCGTGGGGTTTGGGCTCGGGCTAAATCTCTTGTGGGGCACGCGTGCAAGGAACTACGGAATCGTCCTTGTGGCAGCAATATTTGGTATCAGCGTTTCGATCCGCCAAATCCTACTGCACATAGTGCCCGGCACCGGGCACTATGGGTCTCCGGTTCTTGGTCTGCATTTTTACACTTGGGCCGGCATAGCCTTTGGATTGATCATACTCGGGACTGCGGTGATGCTTGTCTTTGAAAAGCAATATGATCTAGCCGCGGACGTTAGGGCATCGGAACGGTTCGGTGGAAGCAAGTTGGCCAAAACCGCGTTCATTTTGATCTTAGTTTTGGCAACTGCCAACGCAAGCTCAGCCCTACTGGAGTGTGGACCGGGTATTTGCGACGATCCGCCAACAGATTACAAGTTTTTAGACAAGCTTTAGAAAGCAGGTGAAACTTAGGTCGAGGAGAGAGCTTATGCGTAGTTTTCTGGTATTTCGCCGCCCAAAATCAAAGAAGAAATTCAGAGGCGATCTCTCGCTTTATTCTGATCGCAAGCAATTACAAAGAACGAATTGAAGACTAGTAGCCAACTAAATGGTCACGGTTAAGGCAGGTGACCGCTTTGGCCTCAAAGTAGTCATTTGCTGCAATCCACGTGCGTCTCTGCTATAGTGTTTAACCAAGGTTCAGTAACATGACACCCTGTGCTACGCCTTGGTCGATATCGAACTTAGTGTGGCATGTATGATGGTGCCTTTTCTCAATAAATAGAAATTTATTAAATACTTAACTGGAATTTGCAGGCTTGGTGATACTGCCTTCGTCTCCGCCATTACCTCAAATTCTGGCGCCTTTCGAATAGATTGCTACGCCAACTCGGCCAGAGCGGTGTCGATACGGGACAGCATCGGAGATTGGCCCGCAGTCTCAACGATGACGCGGGCTTTGCTCAGGTGTTGCACGGCCAATTGCTTTTTCTTGCGGGCTTTGTAGAGCAACCCAAGGATCATGTCGCAGCGGGCGATGTAGTGTCCTTTGTCGTCGAATTGAGGGTTGCTGCGGACCTCGTCCAGCATAGCAACCAGTTTCTTTTCGCCAAAGAACAGCACCCAAAGGATTGAGCGGAAGTTCCGGAGAAAGACGCCAGCCGACGCTCCGCCCTCACCGGTCAGGATGGCAAGATACATTTCGCATAGGAACAGACGCGCCCAATCGGCCGACACTTTAGTGCCTTCGTCCGTGCGCTTTTGAACAGCTCGTTCGATCTGCCGTAGCCCGTCTGCAATGCGTCCCTTCAGGGCATAGGCAACCCCAAGCATCGTTGCCGGGCCCATGGTGAACAGGGTCCAGCCGTGTTCATTGCAATTGGCGATATGGGCCTCAATGATCTCGATCGCGCCGGGTGTTTCCGTAGGCACCATGGCGGATACGCGGGCGGCCTCGGCGATGGCGCGTTCGAACTCGACTTTTGAAGCCTTGTGCGCCTCTTCCGCGATGGCCAGCGCCTTTTCGTGGTCATCGGCGACCATGGCGATCAGGGCTTTCATCGCCGTGCCATAGCCCAAAGCCCTTGGGTCGTTGGTCTTTTTGCCCAGTGCTATCATCTTGTCTGCGGTGGCGTGTGCGCGGGCGACCCGTCCGCGCGTCAGTTCGTTCCAACCGATGGTGGCGAGGTAGAAGTTCTGGATATAGGCGTCGTCGATCTTTTCCAGTTCGGCCTCGATCATGCGCGCCTTTGCTTCGAACTCGGCGTTAGAAATCGGGGAGAAATAGATCGACACCGAAAGCTCATTCACCATTGCATAGGCCCGTGAGGCCGGATCGCCAAGGCGTTCGGCCATGGCGGTCAGATCCTGTTGAACCCAGTGGGCTTCGCGGTATTTGCCGTTGCAGACAAGGCAGGACACATAATGGTGCAGGAACAGCGCGTGATGAGAGCTGTCGCCCACCTGTTCAAGGATGGGGCGCACGGACCCGGCAAGGTCAATGATCGTTTTGACCCTGAGAGAGATGTTCGAACACAGCGCAAAGCTGGCCAGAAACTCAGCGAATTCGGACTTTGAGGCGCAGTCTGGATCGCTTTCATAGAGGGCGTAGGCTGCCGTGTAGTAATTATTGGCCTCGTCCAGCGAATAGACGCCCAGAGACTTGTCCCCGGCCATCGCCGTATACCGAAACGCCTTGTCGGTTTGGTCTGTCTGGCTGTAATGGTAGGCCAGCATTTCGGCCACTTCCTGCAGGCGGTTTGCGTTGCGCAGAACCAGACACTCGGCCACTTCAAGATGCAGGCCCGCGCGGCGGGTGGCCACAAGGCTTTGATACACGGCATCGCGCAGTAGGACATGCTTGAACACGTAGTCTGAGGAGTTTTCGTCGCGATACAAGACGTCCTGAGCCTGAAGCCGCTGCAGGGCGTCACCGGTTTCAGCAGGGTCTTTGGCCAGTTGTGAGAGCAGACCCGGATCAAACCGTCGCCCAATGACGGCGGCGGCTTGCAGCAGGTCTCGATCTTCGGTCGACAGACGATCAACGCGGGCGGTCAGCAGGTTCAACATGCTGGCCGGCAGATCGGCCTGCGCCATGTCGATATCCAGATGCGCTTCGGCAGCGTCGACCCGCAGACTGCCTTGTTCCAGCAGATAGGTTAGGATTTCTTCGCCAAACAGCGGATTGCCACCGGCACGTTCGGCCAGTTGCCTGTCCAGCCCCACAGGCAAAGTGGTTACGCCCAGCCGGTTGCGCGCCAGGTTGGCGAAATCCTCGGTCACCAGCGGTTTCAGTGCGATGGTCCGAACCCTGTCGTCGTCGCGCCACGCAGGTGTGTATTCCGGGCGGTGCGTCTGGATCAGCAACAGGTTAGTCAGGTCCGACCGGTTGACAATGCCCTGCAGCAACTCTTCCGAGGCGCTGTCGATCCAGTGGCTGTCTTCGATGAACAGGATCACGGGTTGTTTGGCGCATCGCGCCTTTAGCAGTTCAGGCAGTAATTCACGGGTGCGCAGGCCAATGAGAACGCCGTCAAGCCCGTCCAATGCGTCCGGCGGTGGTGTCAGGCCAAGCAGGTTCATTAGAAGGCCCAGGTTCTGTTGAGAAAAGCACTCCCAAGCCTTCAGGCCGGTTTCGATCTTGTAGGCGATGCGGGTTGGGTTGTCCTGATCCTTGATGCGGAAACCGGTTCGGACAATCTCGATGATTGGTAGGAAGGGAACCTGCTGCCGATCCGCAAAACAATAGCCAGTCAGGACGTCAATCTGACCGCGGGGCAGGCGGTTTAGGAATTCGAACACAAGCCGGGTTTTGCCCAAGCCTGGTTCCGCCACCAGATCCACCACCGAAACGCCGTTGCGCGCCTGAGCCAGCGCATCGGCCAATTGAGTCAGTTCGCTGTCGCGCCCCACATAGGTACTGAGACCACGCGCGACTGAGGCATCAAATCGCGAGGCATCGGCCCGTACGGATTGTAGTTGCCACAATTTCTGAGGGGCAGCGAGACCTTTGAGCTGATGTTCCCCATCAAAGCGCAGCTCAGTCACCCATTCGACAAGGCTGCGGGTCTTGTCGCAGATCAGCGTACCACCCGAGGGTGCCAGGTTTTCGATGCGCGAGGCCATGTTGACCGTGCTTCCCACCGCTGTTGCAGGCCCGTCCGCACCCTGTACGGCGGCCATCAGAACCGTGCCGGAACTGATGCCGACCCGCATCTGAGGGCGCACACCAAAGCGGGCCTCGATCTTTTGGGCGGAAGCATGGAAAGCGTGATGAATGGCGTCGGCGGCGCGGCAGGCCCGTTCGGCCGGGTCCTCTAGCGCGTCAGGGATGCCGAACAGCGCCATGATGCTGTCCCCGGCAAAGTCGCGGACCGTGCCGCCATGCTGAGATACCGCACCCGAGAGGGTGTCGTAGACCAGACGCACAAACTCCAACGCTTGTTCTTCGTCCAGTTTCGAGACGATCGACGTATAGCCAACCATATCCGCAAACAGGACCGAGACCTGGCGCCGCTGCCCCAGATCGCCCTGTTGTTGTGAAGATATGACCCCGCCGTCCTGCATTACCACCGGAGTGATACAGCAGCAAAGCACGCGCCGCCAGCCGTTGCGGACATGTTGGTGTGATTGGCCTGTGAAATGTACGCGAAAATGTCACGCAGAGACGCGCGGATGCCCGCAGCCTTGTGACCAGACTGCGGGGCGTGGACTTACTTGAACACGTCTACCAGATCCGAGACGCTGACGCCTTCTTTGATCTCTTTTAGGCGGGCAAAGATCAGAGCAATGGTGATGCTGAGCCAACCATAGGCAATCGCGTTGAGTGCGGCCTCGAAGAAGGCCCAAGGACCCAAAGATGCCGTTGGATCAGCAATTCCGGAGAACCCGAACGCAGCTGCGAAAATGAATGTGATTACCATGACGACCAGCACAATACATAGACCCATCAGGATCAGCGCGCCGATGATGGGCCAACGGTAGTTCTTGGTCAGAGTCGCGCTGCGTCCCATCGCGCCGAACCCGGCCCTGTCGATCACAATGGCCGGTACGATTACGGAAAACACGGCGTAGATCCAGATACCCGGCACGACCAGAAAAACAAGGCCGATAAAATACAAAATCGTCGTTGCGATCGACAGAACTGCAATGGCGGGCAGGTTGACGACAGCCGCCGAGAAATAGCTGCCAATACGCGCCGCACGCCCCAATTTTGCGTCATAGGCGAACTGTATGATCACAGCCGTGGTGACGGCATATGCGAGCAATGTGATCAGAGCCGACACGATCACGCCAGAATAGAAGGCGGTATTGTCGAAACTCGCGGTGCCAATATCGTCGAAAGACTGCGCCACCGTGTAATTGTTCACAATGACTTCGATCAGCGCAGGAATGAATCCCAGCAGAAGCACAAGGTGGAGCTTTTTGAAAAAGATAGAAAACGTCTCGCCGACAATGGCTCCGACGCCTAGGGGCATGTGAGCCTCGGGGTATTCGGGATTGGCTGTATCTGTCATTTTTTGTTCCAAACCATTCTAATGTTCTGTCTCTGATAGAGCCTTGAGAACGGGTTCATCCTCAAGACGAGTTTCGTTTTTCTGCTTCTCGCTTTGGTAAATCTGCAACAGGCGTGGTTAGCCTTGTTTGTCTGCCTCGGCGTGGAATTTGTCGGCGCGTTTGTCGCCAAACAACTGGCGCTGTTCCAGAAAGGCGCGTTGTGCTTTGTAGAAGGCCTCGAGAAAGGCAAGCTGGTCTTCTGGTCGTACCGCATCGGCATAGCCGATCTTGCGCCGGACCTGCTCGACAATAGCGGCCATGGTTTCCTTTTTCCGTTTGTGTGCCTCGGGCCCGGTCGAGCGTGCTGCGCCGCGTAGAAACCCTTCGAGGGTCTGCAACTCGAACGCGCCGTAATGTTCAAGCTGATGGGTCAGAAACTGGAACCGGGGCTGGGTGGCGGTGGCGGGTTTGATCGCCTTGGACATATCCGGCAGCAGGATCGGCTTAGGAAGGTGGATCACATAGGTGCCTGCGATAATGTCCCCCAGCCGTTGGCTACGTTTGTTGAACACCGGTACCGCTACTACGCCCAGCACCCAGGCGAGCGAGATCAGCGACGGGATCAGAGCCTCGGCATTCAAGGTCAGAACCAGAGTGCCGGGCAGAAAAATCTCGGCCTCTTTCATCAGGTTACGAACGACGAGGGATTGCGTTGTCAGCGCTTGACCATCGGCCGAGACAACCTTGATCTTCATCATGCGCTTACCGATGGTCTGGCCGTTCCACACCAGCTCGGACGCAGCGTAGTAGGGGATGCGGATGACGAAGAACAGCATCGCAGCAACGGCCACCAGCGCCTCGGGCGGGACAACGTCGATGGCCAGCAAAAGCAAGAAGAGGGCTATTGCACCCACCCCGGTGATCAAGATATCAGCGAATTGGGCGGCCATACGCACGCCCACACCCGCAACCCGGAAATAGAGCGGCACACCTTCGGGGGGCAGCAGGCGGTCGAGCTTGGGTTGGGTCATGACCGCTTCCTTCCGCCCATGCAGAACCACAGCAGCCACAGCGCGCCGATCCCCCAGCCGATGGCGATGCGCGTGGTGCGGTCCTGTACCAACTGCCGGCCGAAGCCTTCCAGCAGCGCGGCAACCACCAGCATCATCGCGGCGATCAGTGCAAGTTTGACGGCATCATGCCCGGCGGCCCGCAATGCCGCGCGGCGTGTGAGCTGGCCGGGGAACAGCGCGGCGAGGCCCAGTTTCAACCCGCCCGCGCCTGCGATGCAGATCGCCGACAGCTCGGTCACGCCGTGGATCGACAGCCAGCCAAACAGGTCCCAGCCCAAGCCCCGATCAATGTGTAGTGCGTAAAAAACGCCCAAAATCAAGCCGTTATAGAACAGCAAAAGAACCGTCGGCGCGCAGAG
Organism: Ruegeria profundi; assembly: GCF_049800715.1. Classification (GTDB taxonomy): domain Bacteria; phylum Pseudomonadota; class Alphaproteobacteria; order Rhodobacterales; family Rhodobacteraceae; genus Ruegeria; species Ruegeria profundi_A. The sequence continues at coordinate 260,550 of NZ_JBNAFO010000006.1, read as the reverse complement.
GAATGCCCCTAGCCCAAACACAAAGATCGCGATGCGTGTGTTGTGCGAGAACAGATAGGTGGCAAAAGCCCCCAGCCCGGACCCGTCTTCCTCTCCGTAGATGGCCGAGCGCAGATAGTCCGTACTGGCATCTGGTCCGCGCCCTCCGGCCAGTTCGGTGGGCATGAAGACAAAGAACCATTCGGGATTGTCGAAGTAGAAGAAATACCCGGCGATGGCACCCACCGCCATGCACAGAAACCCCAGAAGGGTGACGCGCCAGGAGGACCGCATCGCTTGTGGCCCACCGCTGGTCAGGAACTTGCGGATGATCCCGCCCAGCCGTTGTTGCGGGGCGTAGACACTCAGATAGGCGCGGCTTGTCAGCGCCTCGAGATATTCCAGCAGCCCACGGTCCAATGAGATTTCGCGCGCGATGGACAGCGATGTTGTTGCCTGCCGATAGAGGTCTGCCAGATCGCGCGCCTCTTGAAAGCTCATGCGGTGCAGGCCCTGACCTTCGGCCTTGTCGACGAGATCGGACAAACGGCGCCAGTCGCCTTCGCGTTCCTGCCGGAACCGGGCCGAGCGGATCAGATCAGCATTAGACATCAGATCATCTCTCGCGCTTTGATTTCCAGATAGGTCGAGATCAGCCGCGCCGTGATCTCGCCCGGTTCGGCGTCAATCACGGTCACCCCGATCTGTTGCAGTCGTTCCAGTACAAGGCGACGTTCACGCAGAAGCTGCCCGGTCGAAACGGTCTCGGCCACGTCGTTCATGTCCTGCGGGGCCGTGTTGACCTGCGCTTCGAGGATCGGATCACGCAGGGTGACGAAAACGATCAGGTGCCGCTTGGCCAGCGCGTTGATGTTCTCGACCATCAACTCTGCCGAGGTGGTGTCGACGAAATCCGAAAACACGATGATCAGGCTGCGTTTCGGGGTGCGCCCGTTCAGCTCGGTCACGGCGAGGGTGTGGTTGGTCTCGACGCTTTCATATTGCAGTTCGGCCGTGCGGCTGCGCAATCGGGTGAACGCTGCGCGGCCCGGTTCGGGGGGCAGAAACATGCGCGGCTTGGCGTCATAGGCATAGAGCCCGACCAGATCCCCTCCGATGGCTGCGGCCCAGGCGGTGGCAAGTGCGGCGGTGATGGCATGGTCGATCTTGGGCAGGCCCGCGATCTCCTCGCGCATCTGATAGCCGTTGTCCAAGGCGATGATGACATGGTGGTTGCGCTCGGCCCGGACCTCTTTGGCGACCAAAGACCGATGCCGCGCCGACCGCTTCCAGTCGATTGAGTTCGCATCCATGCCGGGCACGAAATCCCGTAACTGGTGAAACTCGGTGCCCTCACCGATGGCGCGGTTTTCCTTTACGCCGAACAGGCGTGATTGGACCGTCGTCGAAATTTCACCCGATTGCACCCGACGGATGTTGGGTACGACCGCTATCTCAAGGCCAAAGGCGATTTTCGGGACGAATTCGAACAGTTTGAACCGGGAAGTCCAACTGAGCCATAGGTGCGTGGGCTGCCATGTTCCCCGGCGAATGGCGCGAAACGGAATGCGTACCTGACCGCTGGACAGATCGAACTGGGCCGGTCCTTCGATGCCTTCCGGCCAGTGTACCTGCCCGGTCATGCCCGAGGTTGCTGGGGTGACGGTCAACGCGATCTCATGCTGTTCGCCCACGAAGATATCGCCTGGCGGCTCGACCGAGACCGAACGGCGGCGTGGCCAGGACAGCAGCAGGTCACCTATGGCCAGCGCGCACAGAACCACCCACGGCACCCCGGCCACGGCGCGGGTTGCATCGCCCATCACAACGGCGACCAGCGACAGGCCAAGCGCCACGCAGGCGGCCACCAGCAATATGCGCGAGGGACGGATCAGCGGGGGGCCTCGATCTGGTTGACGATGTTCTCCAACACCTGCTGTGGCCCGCGCCCTTCGATTTCGGCGGCGGGGGACAGAACGATGCGGTGTTGCAGCGCGTGGATGATCAGGGTTTTGACGTCATCAGGAATGGCAAAATCGCGCCCGTTCAAGGCTGCCGTTGCACGGGTCGCCCCAGCGATGGCATCCGCAGCACGGGTCGAGGCGCCAAAGGCGATATCCGTGCTTTCACGTGTCGCACGCACCAGACGCAGGATATAGGCCAGAATGTCGTCATCCAGCACGATCTCATCAATCAACTGCCGGGCCGCTGCCATCGTCGGGGCATCCAGCAGAGGGCGCACTGTTTGCGTTGCGCCTATGGGATCCAGCGGTGCATTGGCGTGCTGACGAAGGATCGACAGTTCCACGTCTTCGGGCGGGAAGCTGAGGTTTGCCTTGAATAGGAAACGGTCCAACTGCGCCTCGGGCAGCGGGTAGGTGCCTTGTTGTTCAATCGGGTTTTGGGTGGCGACAACGATGAACTCGGACCCTAGCGAATGGTCGGTGCCGTCGATGGTCACCATGCGTTCGTTCATCGCCTGCAGCAAGGCGGCCTGGGTCTTGGGCGGTGCGCGGTTGATCTCATCCGCCAGCAGAATCTGGCTGAAGACGGGGCCCTTGGTCAGAACAAACTCGCTGGTCTGGAAATTGTAGATCGAGGTGCCCAGAACATCGCCGGGCATCAGGTCTGGTGTGAACTGAATGCGCCCGAACTCAAGGTTCAGTGCCCCTGCAAAGCTGCGCGCCAGAAGCGTCTTGGCCGTGCCCGGAGGCCCCTCAAGCAGCACGTGACCTCGCGCAAACAGTGCTGTCAGCAGCAGGTCAACCGACTCTTCCTGGCCTTGCACAACTTTGCCGATTTCCGCCCTGAGGCTTTCGGCATGGGAAAACAATTCATCAAGCGTCATCGGCAAGTTGCTCCAGTATCAACTCAAATTGGTCCACATAGGGAATGGCATGTTCCGGGCCCAGATGCGGGGGCAGGGCGCGGATAGATGCGATCAGATCTTCCAGTTTTGCAGTCAGGTCCGGTTTTCGGGTACGAATATAGTTGAGGTACGCGTCCTCAGGCGTGCCGCGCAGGGCGTGCGAGGTACCGAACACCGATGCCGCGCGGGCGCGCAGGCGGGTGTCGATGAAATCCGACAGCAGTGCCCCGTCCTGATCGGTCATCCGCATCAGCCGCGCACGGACCCGATTGGCAGTTCGTTTGCCTGACCCGAGACCCAGCGACAGATCCGCAACCGGCCCGCTGCGCACGCCACCGCGCCAGACCGCGAGGGCCAGTAGAAGACCTGCGCCGATCCACAGGGTCAGGAAGGGCGGTTCGAACAGGCGTTTCAAGTCGTCCCAGGTGCGTTCGCGCGCGACATGCTGTTGCGGGTCGGTCAGCCAGTTGCGGTCGCTATAGTCGATGATGATTCGCTTCTCGCCCGCGATCTCGGGCAGCACCCTTGCCGCTATCCGGGCATTGTCGCCCAGAACCAGCCCATGGTTGTTCATCAAATCCGGGTCGGACAGAACATGGACGTTCTGCTGTTCACCGTCGCCGGGCAGCGGGCAAAGGCCCAGAACCATAGCGCCCCGACGGCCAACTCGCGGCTCGCAGCCTTGCCCGTCAAAGACCTGCGCCGCGTAGAGGCGGGCGGTCAGCGCATCGTCAGAGGCCACGTCAAAATCAGTGAACGGAACTCGGGCCGAGCGGATTGTGCCGACATTCGAACCAACGATCCCATGCAGAACCGCCTCGATCCCTTCTTCGGGGGACAACAGAATAGGGTGCCCCAACCCCGTCAGCCTCAGGCCCGAGCGCCATTTAGGCAAGATCACAAGGCTGGGGGTGGACTGCGCCTTGTCGCGGATCACGTCCAGAGTCTGATCGAACTCATCCGGTTGCAGTAGCAGTTCGTCTTTGGTCTGCGCGCGCGCCCGATCTTTGCCCGGCTGAGTGTCATAGATGGGCTGGATCAAAAGGCCGATGGTGCTGCGGTCCAGCGGCCAGCCTCCGGTAAAGGTTTGCGCGGTGTGGCCTTGATCGCGCAGCCACAGCTCTAGCCCGTCGAACCCAGTCGAGGAGTCGCGCAGCGCATATTGTCGACCGGCCATCACATAAAGGAATATGCCGATGCACAGCGCGCCGATGATGCCAAAGATGATCCAGTCGACCCGGACCCGCTCGGTTGCTGCAATATTGGCCGTATCGCTCATGAACGGACCTCGCGCAGGATGGGGTGGATGCGTGCCAGCAGCGCGTTGAAGTCGGGGTCGCTGATGGAGCGGTGGCCGAAATGCACCCGTTCACTTTCCAGCACCAGCGCGCGCAAGTCGGGGATGTACCAGAGGCTCTGCGGCAGGCTGCGCAGCGCCTCGCGATGGGTCCAGCTGCGCTTGAAAAGAACCTCATTGGCGCTGAGGCAACGGGTCAGGACCAGTTGCGCCAGCCCGACGACGGCCTGGTTGCGATCCTCCTGCCTCAGAATGGCGTCCAGATCTGGCAATTCCTCATCCGGCTCAGGCGCGTCCACTGACGGCTTTCCGTCGCGCTTTGCGTTGCCTGCCCCAGACCGGAAAGAGACCGATGTTCGGCCCACGCTGAGATACAGGATCCACGCCAATAGGGCCAGAACCAACGCCGAGACGATCCCCATCGTCCAGTTGGTATCAAGCGAGACGGTCTGAGACTCTTCGTGAGGTGTGGGTGAGAATTTGGTGTCCAGCGGGGGCGCCGGTTGGGTTGGGTCAAAATACTCCACATCCGTGTCGATCCCGCGATACTGAACGGCATTTAGATAGTCCTCCCCCGAGGGGCTAAGCTCGGCCGGGGAAAGAGCTTTCTCTTGCGCTGTCGCCAATGTGGGAGCGCAGAAAAGAAACGATGTAAACAAGGCCGTCAATAAACGCATTGGGCTATCGTTAGTTCACTCTCGTCATGCATGCAATCGGCAGAATGCGCTTCGCGCATCGATTGACCGAGGCGGGCACGCGACCCGTGTTTGTCGCGCCCATGTGGCGATTTCATGACAGGTTTGTAGAGCGAGGTCGGGTGTGACTATTCGGGCTCTTCCGCATAGAGACCAAGCTCATGCCTGCGCTGGTGGAACCGCGCGACCCGATCGACGATCTCATCACTGGAAACGGCGATCACGAAGGACAAAAGCGTCTCAAGCAAAGCAATGGTTGAGACTGACGAGGGGAAGAATTGCGGCGTGTCCGCAGACAGAACAAACCCGTGCTGCGCGTTCAGGATCACCGGGCTGGCCGGGCTATCCGAGATGCCAACGACCGTCATACCTTGCTGGCGCGCCAGCTTGATCGCCTCGATCACTTCGGTCCGATAGGGGTGGCAGGTAATCGCAATGAGCACGTCCTGTTCATCCGCCCAAGCCAGATCGTCCACCGGGGTCGAGCCGGAACGGGGAATGGCGTGAAACTGCTTCATGCCGGTCGAGGCGAGATAGGTGAAGTTGCGGGCATTTGAGTTGTTCACCCCGACGCCCAGCGTAAAGATCTGGCGGCAGTTCCAGATATCCTCGGCAGCGGCCTGCAGTTGTTTGGCGTCGATCCTGGCAAAGGTCTCTTCGATATTGCGGATCGCTGCGCCGATCATGTCAGCATAGAGCCCTCCCAGCTCACCGGACTTACCGATGTCCTGAAGCCAACGGGCGCGGTCAGGAAATGAGACCGATCCTTGTCGGATCGCCTGCCGGAACGGGGCACGAAAATCCTCATAGCCTTCAAAGCCGACTTGCCGCGCCATGCGGACAAAGGTGTTTGGTTTGACGTTGGCGGCTTCGGCAATTTCGCGCACGGTCGAGACACCGACATCGGTGGGGTTCTCCAACACATAGCGCGCGGCCTTTTGGGCCTCAGGTGTCAGGGCCTCCCATTCCTCGGCCAGACGGTCGAGAACGATTGATGATACATTTGTGTCATTCATTATTGACCGTGGTACACATGTGAAATTAGCCTGTCGAGCAGATTCGCACACTGGGCGCACCAAGATGATCGAAAACGCCGGTATGTGACCCCCGAAACACCTCTGCCGACCTGCGGCGCATTTGAGGAGACTACTGGATGAGTTTGCCTGAAACAATGAAGGCGATGGTGACCATGGGTCACGGCGGGTTGGAGCAGATGGTGCTGCATGAAAACTGGCCCCGCCCGGAGCCCGCTGCTGGTGAGGTGTTGATCAAGGTTGCCGCTTGCGGGCTGAACAACACGGATGTGAACACACGCTCGGGCTGGTACTCCAAGACCGTCACAGATGCGACCACGGGCGGTGCGTTTGAAGAGGTGGGCGAGGATGACCCGACCTGGGGCGGCGCGCCGATTACCTTTCCTCGCATTCAGGGTGCCGATATCTGCGGTGAAATCGTTGCCGTCGGTGCGGGTGTGGATGCTGCGCGGATTGGCCAAAGGGTGATCACCGATGGCTGGCTGCGCGATCCGGATGATCCCAGCAACATGGACAAAACGGGCTACTATGGGTCCGAACGGGATGGCGGTTTTGCTGAATACGCAACGACGCTGGCCGTCAACGCGGTACCGATCACATCGAACCTGTCGGATGCCGAACTGGCGACCTTCTCGTGTTCCTATTCCACCGCCGAGGGCATGTTGACCCGAGCAAATGTCACGGACAAGGACACGGTTCTGGTGCCGGGGGCCTCGGGTGGCGTTGGTGGCGCGCTTGTGCAACTGGCCAAGCGGCGTGGCGCGCGGGTGATCGCGTTGGCGTCCGAGGCGAAACACGCCGATGTTGCCGCTCTGGGTCCAGACATGATCCTTCCGCGCGCGCCGGACAACCTGCGTGCTGCGCTGGGCGATGAGAAGATCACCGTTGTGGCCGACGTGGTCGGCGGTCCCTATTGGGCGAAGCTGATCGACATTCTGGAACGAGGCGGGCGCTATACCTGTTCGGGTGCCATTGCTGGCCCGATGGTCGAGTTTGACCTGCGCACGTTCTACCTGCGCGATCTGACCTTCACAGGTTCTACTGTGATTGACCCGCAGGTCATGCAGAACCTTGTGAAATACATTGAAGCGGGTGAGATCAAACCGGCCCTGGCGGCCACCTATCCGCTTGAGGAGCTTCGGGACGCGCAAGCTGCGTTCATCGCAAAGCAACACACCGGCAATATCGTGGTGATCCCATGACCTTGGATGATGTGCTGCGGGCCGCGCAGTTGGTGCATCAAACGCACCCCGATCTGTCCGCCTTTGGAGAATGGCCATCGGACCTTTCGGCGGTAGAACTTGAACCGAACCATATCCCTGCTGCGGATCAGGTGCGCGAACTGACCCTCTCAGGAAGTGCCGGGACGCAGGCTTTGGTCGAGGCGATCAAGGCGACCGCCTATTTGGCCCAGTGGAAACACACCTACACGGAAGAGGAGGTCGGTGCCGAGTTTCTAAGTCGCTATGGCTACTACGAATTGTTCGGCCCGACCGGCCATTTTCATTCAACCCAGCTGCGCGGTTATGTCGGCTATTGGGGGCCGGGTCTTGCTTATGACTGGCACAGCCATCAGGCGGAGGAGCTTTACCTGACGCTGGCTGGGGGTGCTATGTTCAAGGTCGATGGGGAGGAGGCGTTTGTTGCCGAGGGTCAGACGCGCAGCCATGAAAGCTGGCAAAGTCATGCGATGACCACGACGGATCAGCCGATCCTGACCTTCGTGCTTTGGCGTGGCGAAGGGATGGGCGATCTGCCCAGAATGGACGCAGCATGAAGATTACCCGGATCCGCGTGTTTCAGACCGGGTTGCCCTATGTCGGCGGCACCTATGTCTGGGGCGCGGGGAATGCCATCGAGACGGCCACGGCCTCGGTCGTGGTCATCGACACGGATGCAGGCTTGCAAGGCTGTGGTGAGTTCACACCCTGCGGCGAGAACTACATGGTCGCGCATTCTGAAGGCGTTGTGGCGCTGGCGCGGCTGGTCGCGCCGCACTTGCTGGGAGAAGACCCGCGTCAGGTTGGCCGGATCGAGCAGTTGATGGACCATCTGGTGCAGGGGCATGGCTACGCGAAGGCTCCGTTCGATGCGGCGTGCTGGGATATCCTCGGGCAGGCCTGTGATCAGCCAGTCTGGATGCTACTGGGTGGAAAGCTGACGGATGGCGCGCCTATGTACCGGGTCGCGCCGCAAAAGGCGGTAGATGAGACGGTGGCCGAGATGAATGCCTATCGCGATCAAGGCTACCGGCAATTCCAGATCAAGGTCGGGGGTGACTGGGCCGCCGATATTGACCGTATCCGGAGCACGGTTCCTTTGTTGCAACCGGGTGAAAAGGCGATGGCGGATGCCAATCAGGGCTGGCGGGTCGACAATGCCATCCGGGTGGCGCGCGCGACGCGGGATCTGGATTTCATCCTCGAACAGCCCTGCCGCACCTATGAAGAATGTCAGCAGGTCCGCCGTGTCGCCGAACAGCCGATGAAGCTGGACGAATGCGTGAATGGTATCCAAATGGCGCAACGCATTGTCGCGGATCGTGGGGCCGAGATCTGCTGTCTGAAAATCTCGAACCTCGGCGGGCTCAGCAAGGCGCGGCGGGTGCGGGACTATTTGGTCGAGAACCGCATTCCCGTGGTCAGCGAAGACACATGGGGCGGTGAGATCACAAGCGCGGTCGTGGCGCATTTTGCGGCATCGACTCCGCCCGAGTATCTTCAGAACACGACTGACCTGATGAACTACAACACCCGGTCGACCGGAATTGGCGGCCCGGAGTCGCGGAATGGCAAGCTTTATGCCTCGGATACGCCTGGGTTGGGGGTCGCGCCGGATTTCGAAAGCCTCGGTGCACCGGTAGAGGAGTTCCGCCTGTGAGAGACCAAGCCAAAGCAACTCAGATGATTGACGACGCGCGCGTACGGGTGACTCGGTTTGACTTTGCCCCCGGTGCCGAAACCGGCTGGCACCGCCATGCGATGGACTATGTGATCACCGCCGTCACCGATTGCCACATGCGTTTGGAATTGCCTGATGGAACGGTCAATGAGGTGACAGTGCCTGCCGGAACATCCTACCGCCGGGACCAAGGGCTCGAGCACAATGTGATCAACGCGGGGGACCAACCCATGTCCTTTGTCGAAGTGGAACTGAAATGAAGATCACTCGACTAACGGTCTTTCAGGTCGATCTGCCGCTGGAGCATCCCTACTGGCTGTCTGGTGGGCGGCTGAAGTTTGAAAATCTCGACGCAACGATTGTGAAGGTTGAAACGGATGCGGGTCTGACGGGGTGGGGTGAAGGCACGCCCTGGGGCCACACCTATGTGCCGGCACATGGGCCGGGTATCCGGGCCGGGATCGAAACCATGGCTCCGTTCATTCTGGGTCTTGATCCCCGCAAGGTGCTGGAGGTCGAGCGCGCGATGGACCTCGCATTGCCCGGTCACCTATATGCCAAAAGCCCGATTGATATGGCGTGTTGGGATATCGCCGGGCAGGCGGCGGGGCTGCCGATTGCTGATCTGATGGGCGGAGGTTCCCGCACGCCGCGCCCGATTGCTTCATCCGTCGGGGCAAAAACTCTTGAAGAAACCCGCGAAGTCATCGAACGCTATCGTAGCCGGGGTTACATCGCGCATTCGGTCAAGATCGGTGGCGATGTGGAGAGAGACATCGCCCGCATTCGGGATGTGGAAAGCCTCCGCCGACCGGGTGAGATTGTCCTCTATGACGTTAATCGAGGCTGGACCCGACAACAGGCCCTGAGGGTCATGGGCGCCTGTGAGGACCTAAACGTGATGTTCGAGCAGCCGGGCGAGACGCTGGACGACATCGCGGCGATATCGGCGAAACATGCGTCACCCGTCTCGGTGGACGAGTCGCTTGTCACCTTGCAGGACGCCGCCCGGATTGCGCGGGATGGTCTGGCCGAGATATTCGGGATCAAGCTGAACCGGGTCGGTGGGCTGACCAAGGCCGCGCGGATGCGGGACATCGCGCTGGCCCATGAGATCGACATGTTCGTCATGGCGACCGGAGGGTCCGTGCTGGCCGATACCGAGGCGCTGCATCTGGCCGCCACCATCCCAGATGACAATTGCCACGCCGTCTGGGCCTGTCAGGACATGATCACCGTCGACATCGCAGGCGGGCGCGGCCCGCGCAACGTGGACGGCCATCTGCATCTGCCCGACACGCCCGGCCTTGGTGTGCATCCCGACGAAGACGCTCTGGGCGCCCCAGCGGCCGTTTACAGACTCTGATTTTCTTGACGATGGAGATCGCGTGATATGCTCAAGATCAACACTCAATCCGAATGGATCGACCGCGCCAAGGCGGCTCTGCCGGCGGGTGGCTTCGGCAATTTCGACCCCGGCATCATGATCTCACGCGGCGAAGGCAGCCGCGTCTGGGATGAGGATGGGAACGAATATATCGACTACCTGATCGGCTCCGGCCCGATGCTTTTGGGTCATGGTCACCCCGAAGTGCTTGAGGCCGTTCTGGAGCAACTGCCCAAGGGCATGACATTCTTTGCCAATAACAGCAAAGGTGTCGAACTAGCCGAGGCGATCATCGACGCTGTGCCCTGCTGTGAACAGGTGCGCTTTGTCGCCTCGGGCGGTGAGGCGGATATGTACGCGATCCGTCTAGCGCGCGCTTATACCGGGCGGGACAAGATTCTGAAATTCGAAGGCGGCTATCACGGCATGAGCGCCGAGGCGCAGATGAGCCTCGCCCCCAGTCGCGAGGTGAATTTCCCGCAAGCCGTGCCTGACAGTGCTGGTATTCCTTCAGGCGTCGCCGAACAGATGCTGATCGCGCCTTTCAATGACCTTGAGGCCGTCGAGACCCTACTGAACGAACATGACGATATCGCCGCGATCATGGCCGAGCCTTTGCAGCGTATCATTCCTCCGATGCCGGGATATCTGCAGGGTCTGCGCGCGCTTTGCGACAAATACAATGTGCTGCTGATCTTTGATGAGATCGTCACCGGATTCCGTCTGGCCTATGGCGGGGCGCAGGAACGGTATGCTGTGACGCCCGATATCTGCACGCTGGGTAAAATCACCGGCGGCGGTTTTCCTCTGGCTGCGCTGGGCGCAAGCGCTGAGATCATGAAGCATTTCGACAAATCGCAGGTGGGTGAGGCCGGATGGCTGATGCAGCTGGGCACTCTGTCAGGTAACCCTGTGGCCTCGGTCGCCGGGTTGAAAACGATGGAGATTCTGCGGCGCGAGGGGACATATGAGCAGCTGCGCGCAACAGGCGCGGCCTTGCAGCAGATGCAGGTGGATGAGCTGACCAAAGCGGGCATTCCCCATCAGATCTGCGGCGATGAAACGCTGTTTGACGTCTATTTCACCGAAACACCCTGCCGCGACTACCGCAGCGCGCGGCATGACGACCCCAAACGGAACACGCTCTACAACGATGTCCTTCGGGAGAATGGGATTTTCAAATCTCCGGGCAAACTCTACCCGTCTCTGGCGGTGACCGAGGACGATCTGGAGCAAACGCGCGAAGCGGTGAAACGGGCCGTTGCGGCGCTGGGCTGATCAAAAGGGTGCTGCACAATAGAAAACGGGCCGCTGTCGAAATTGACAGCGGCCCGTTCACCTATTGCAGTCTGGGCGTAGCCTCGCCCCCTCGAATACTTGTCAAAACACCAACAATCTGAAAACTTTCGATACTTTCGAGGCTATCCAGTCTTGCAACCGGTATGGCCTATTAATGCCTGTCTTTTCGGAATGCCACAGTGAACAAGTTCACTTTGGCTAAAATTATTTAGGATTTTTTCCAATCGAAGAAACCGGGGCCTGCCTGACGCAGCAGAGTGTCGGCCATTTCCCGGCCCATCTCGGTGGCGTCTTCAATTGCACCCATAGTGTTTTCCGCAATAGCCTTGGATCCGTCGGGGCGCAGAACTTCGCCCCGCAGCCGCATTTGGCCGTTCTCGATTTCGCAAAGCCCGGCGATCGGGGTCTCGCAAGACCCGTCCAACCCGGCCAGTAGCGCACGCTCCGCTGTCAGACGTCGACCGGTTTCAGCGTGATGAATCGCTTCAAGCAGTTCGGCGGCCCGGCTGTCTGTTTCGCGGCGTTCAATGCCAATCGCGCCTTGTGCGATGGCGGGCAGCATATCGTCGGTCGAAATCGCGGTGGCAGGGACGTCCTCCATCCCCAGTCTACGGATGCCGGCCATGGCCAGAAAGGTGCAATCGGCCACGCCGTCCGCCAGTTTCTTCAGGCGGGTCTGAACGTTGCCGCGAAATTCGACCACATTCAGGTCTGGGCGGCGGTTCAGCAACTGCGCCCGACGCCGAAGGGACGAGGTGCCGACAACGGCGCCTTCAGGCAGGTCGTGGATCGAGGTGAATTGCGGGGAAATGAACGCATCGCGGACATCCTCGCGCGGCAGAAACGTATCCAGCACCAGCCCAGCGGGCTGTTCAACCGGCATATCCTTGGTCGAATGGACGGCTATGTCGATATCGCCGCGCAGCATCGCCTCTTCGATCTCTTTGGTGAAGAGGCCTTTGTTGCCGATCTCTTTCAATGGGCGATCCGCATCGATCATGGCACGATTGTCGCCGGTGGTTTTGATCACCACGATCTCAAAAGCTTCATCGCTTAGCCCAAATGCATTGCGTAGCCTCTGGCGGGTCTCATAAGCTTGCGCTAATGCCAGCGGAGAGCCTCGGGTGCCAATTTTCAGCGGCGATGCGGGGGTGGGCAGAGTCAGTGTCATGGACACCAGCTTTAGTCGCGTCACATTGCCCTGACAATGGGGGCAGTGCTTGACAAATTGCCACTGAGCGCCGACCCGTGGACGAAACGCAAGATTGAGGGCGATGATGGCTGAGACGAAGAAATTGCTGCGGGCACTGGCCGGAGAGGTTCAGGACATTCCGCCGATCTGGATGATGCGTCAGGCCGGGCGGTATCTGCCGGAATATCGCGCAACACGCGCGCAAGCCGGGGATTTCCTGTCGCTGTGCTACAATCCTGAACTGGCGGCCGAGGTCACGTTGCAGCCCATTCGCCGCTATGGGTTTGACGCCGCGATCCTGTTTGCTGACATCCTTCTGGTTCCTCAAGCGCTGGGTGCGGACTTGTGGTTTGTGACAGGCGAAGGCCCGCGCCTTTCGACGATCACGCAGCAATCCGACTTTGACGTGTTGAAGCCGGTTGAGGACATTCATGAGACCCTGTCCCCGGTCTATGAAACTGTGCGTATCCTGTCGAAGGAACTGCCGTCCGAGACCACCTTGATCGGATTCGCAGGTGCGCCGTGGACTGTCGCGACCTATATGATCGCAGGGCGTGGTACGCCTGATCAGGGTCCTGCGCATGCGCTGCGCGAGGAGAATAACGCCCTGTTTGAGGCTCTGTTGGAGCGGATTACACTGGCGACGATCGAGTATCTGTCGGCTCAGATCGACGCCGGGGCCGAGGTGGTCAAGATCTTTGACAGCTGGGCCGGGTCGTTGAAAGGCGACGCCTTCCAGAAATACGCGGTTGAGCCGTGCCGTGTGATCACGCAGGCCATCAAGGTGCGTCATCCCGGTATTCCGGTCATCGGTTTTCCGCGCGAGGCGGGCAAAGGCTATATCGGGTTCGCCAAGGCAACCGGCGTGGATTGTGTGGCGCTGGACAACTCGGTCGCGCCTGACTGGGCGGCGGCGTATGTGCAGGTGGACGGTTGTGTGCAGGGGAACTTGGCCTCGTCCCATATGGTCACGGGCGGTCAGGCGCTGGTGGATGAGACGCGGCGGATTGTTGAGGCGTTCGCCAAAGGACCGCATATCTTCAACCTCGGCCATGGGATTACGCCGGATGCAGATCCTGAGAACGTGCAGTTGATGATCGACACGGTGCGTGGGCGGTAAAAGAAGGGGGCCAGCCCTCTTCTTGGCTTTTGGTCAATTCATCCACCGGGATATTTTTAGCCAGATGAAGGGGCGGATCGGTTCTGGTCGGAGAGTTCGTCCAGAATGTCTTGGGTGTGTTCGCCTCGGGCCGGGCTGTGTTTGGCGCTCCAGTGCATGGTCGAGAAACGGGGCGCTGCGGCGGCTTGCATGGTGCCATCCACGGTTTGCCAAGTTTGGCGGGCGGTGTTCATGGGGTGGTTTTGTGCCTCGACCGGATCAAGGACTGGGGCGACGCAGGCATTGGTTTCGTGAAACAGCGCGGCCCAGTGGTCTCGGGGTTTGCTCAGGAACAGGTCTGTCAGTTTCTTCGTTTGGTCCGGCCAGAGTTTGGAGTTGAATTGCTCCTGCAAGTCGGGGTTTTGTGACAGGCCCAGAATGTTCAGGAATTCGGCATAGAATTTTGGCTCAAGGCACTGGACCGTCACAAAGCCATCATCGGCGCAGCGGTAGGTGCGGCTCCAATGTGGACCGTCAAGCAGGCTTTGGCCGCGCGTTTCTGACAGGTTGCCGGTTTGGCGCATGCTCATCAACAGGTTCATCATATGCGCCGAACCATCGTAGATAGCCGCATCGACGACGGTGCCCTGACCGGTGCGCTGGGCGTTGAGCAAACCGGCAAGGAGGCCTGTGACCAGATACATCGCCCCGCCGCCAATGTCGCCGACGAGGGTTGCAGGGGTTTGTGGGTGTGTTTCAGGTTGCGCCGCGTACCAGAGAGCGCCTGAAAGGGCGATGTAGTTCAGGTCATGCCCGGCGGTTTTGGACAAAGGGCTGTCCTGTCCCCAGCCGGTCATGCGGCCGTAGACCAGTTTGGGGTTCAGCGCATGGCAGATGTCGGGACCCAGTCCCAGTTTCTCCATCACGCCGGGGCGGAAGCCTTCGATCAGCGCGTCGGCGGTGGTGATGAGTTCCTTGGCGGTGCTCAGGTCGGTTGCATCCTTGAGATCAAGCGCAATGGACCGTTTGCCCCGGTCAAGCACCGAGCGTTCCGGCATGCCGGGTGTCACGCCGCCGCCCTTGCGGTGGATGGTGATCACATCCGCGCCGAGATCAGCCAGCAACATGGCGGCGAAAGGGCCGGGGCCCAGGCCTTCGAGCTCGATAATGCGTATTCCGTTCAGCATGGATCTCTCCGGTATGTGCAGCGTTCCCCGGACCCTACAGCAATTCTGCGCAGAGCTCTGTGCGAAATTGGCCTGTTCCACCGGGAGGCGAAACGATAGGGTCTCTGCCAGAACGGGGAAACAGGCATGACCACCATTTTGTCGATTAAGGATTTGCGCAAATCCTATGCGGACGAGTTTGAGGCGCTGAAAGGCGTGTCGCTGGACATTGAGGAAGGTGAAATCCTTGCTCTGCTCGGGCCGAACGGGGCGGGGAAGACGACGCTGATCTCGACCATTTGCGGGATTACCACGCCGACCTCGGGCAGTGTCTCGGTCGGTGGGCACGATATCCAGGCCGAGTTTCGCGCCGCCCGCAAAATGATCGGGCTGGTGCCGCAAGAGATTGCGCTGGAGCCGTTCGAGAAGGTCTATAACACAGTCCGTTTTTCCCGCGGGTTGTTTGGCTATGGCAATGACAGCGCGCGGATCGAAGAGATCCTGCGCAAACTGTCGCTTTGGGACAAACGCAAGAACGCGATCAAGGAACTTTCCGGGGGCATGAAGCGCCGGGTTCTGATCGCCAAGGCCTTAGCCCATGAACCGCGCATTCTGTTTCTGGATGAGCCAACCGCCGGTGTCGATGTCGAGCTGCGCAAGGACATGTGGGAGATTGTCGCCGAGCTGAAGCAGGCGGGCGTCACCATCATTTTGACAACGCATTACATCGAAGAAGCCGAAGCCATCGCTGACCGTGTGGGTGTCATCGACAAAGGTGAGCTGCTGCTGGTGCAGGACAAGAAAACCTTGATGGCGCAGATGGGTAAGAAACAGATTGAGGTCATGCTGACCGAGCCCATCTCGACAATCCCGGACGGTTTGGCCGCGCATAATCTGGTTTTGAACGGAAATGGCGATGCGCTGATCTATACCTATGACACCAATGCGGATCGGACCGGGATCACAACGCTGCTGAATGACGTGGCCCAATCGGGGCTAGTCCTGCGGGATGTGCAGACCCGACAATCCAGTCTGGAAGAGATCTTCGTGAATCTGGTATCGGGAGAGGCCGCATGAACTGGACCGCCATTGCCGCCATCTACCGGTTTGAGATGGCCCGCTTTTTCCGCACTCTGGCTCAGAGCTTTCTGTCGCCGGTCTTGTCGACCTCGCTGTATTTCGTGGTCTTTGGCACGGCCATCGGCAGCCGGATTCAAGAGGTTGAGGGCGTCTCATATGGGGCATTCATCGTGCCCGGGCTGATCATGTTGTCGGTGGTCATGCTGGCGATCTCGAACGCGTCGTTCGGGATCTATTTTCCAAAGTTTCTGGGCACGATCTATGAGTTACTCTCAGCCCCGGTCAATTTCATCGAGATTGTCATAGGTTATGTAGGCGCGGCCGCCACCAAGGCGCTGTTCGTGGGTCTGGTGATCCTTGCGACCGCGACATTCTTCGTCGACATCCGGATCGAGCATCCGCTGGCGATGGCCGCGTTTCTGGTGCTGTCCTGCCTCAGCTTTTCGCTTTTGGGGTTCATAATCGGGATATGGGCCAGCAATTTTGAGCAGATGTCGCTGGTGCCGCAGCTTGTTGTCACGCCGCTGATCTTTCTGGGGGGCACGTTCTATTCGATCTCGATGCTGCCACCGCTGTGGCAGACGATCACTTTGTTCAACCCTGTGGTCTATCTGATTTCAGGCTTCCGCTGGTCGTTTTATGGGCTGGCAGATGTACCGATCGTGTTCAGCCTTTTGGCCATCGTGGCCTTCACCGGACTGTGTCTTGCGATCATCTGGTGGATCTTCAAAACAGGCTGGCGCATCCGCAGCTAGTGCGTTGCATTTTTGCCCATCGGTGTGAGGAAATTGTCTAACGCCGCGTTTTGCATTCGGCGAGTCCCTTGTTTAGCCGATGGGGGCACTCTACATCGGCACCCATGAAACTCAGCCTGCCTTTTATCAAAAAACCGCCCGTTGTGGCCGTCGTTCGCCTGTCCGGTGCCATCGGTATGGCCGGGCGTGGCGCGTTGAATGATACCTCGCTGGCACCTGTGCTGGAAAAGGCCTTTCGCAAAGGCAAGCCTGCGGCCGTCGCGCTCGAGGTCAACTCGCCCGGCGGGTCGCCTGTGCAAAGCTCTCTGATCGGCGCGCGTATCCGGCGGCTGTCGGAAGAGCTTAAGATACCAGTCGTGGCCTTTGTCGAAGACGTTGCGGCCTCGGGCGGGTATTGGCTGGCGGCGGCAGCGGATGAGATCTGGGCCGATGACAGCTCGGTTCTTGGGTCGATCGGTGTGATCTCGGCCGGGTTTGGCGCACATGAGTTTCTGGTGAAACAGGGTTTTGAGCGGCGCGTTCATACGGCCGGGAAATCGAAATCCATGCTCGACCCGTTCCGCCCGGAAAAGGAAGAGGATGTCGCGCGGCTGGAACGCCTTTTGGAAGACATCCACGAGAATTTCATCACCCATGTCAAAACCCGTCGTGGGGACAAGCTGGACGCGGATGCTGATCTGTTCACAGGCGAAATCTGGCTGGCGCGCCGCGCGCAGGAGCTGGGCCTGATCGAAGGCATCGCCCATCTGAAACCCAAGATGCAGGAGCGTTTCGGCGACAAGGTGAAGTTCCGCCGTTACGGCGTGCGTAAACCAATATGGTCACGTTTCGGTACCGCGCTGGCGCAGGACGCCGTAGCGGGGCTAGAGGAGCGGGCGGCCTTCGCGCGTTTCGGTCTGTAACGTGATCATCAAGATCGTCACTCTGTTTCTGGTCGCCATGGGTGTTTTGGCGATGTTCGGCAAGCTGCGCTTTCCGGGGCAAAATCGGTTGAGTTCTGCCAAATGTCCGCGTTGCGGTCGGTTCAGGATCGGCAAAGGCCCCTGCGCCTGTGAAAAAGGAGGCCGGACATGACGGCATGGCTGCTCTCCGGCCTCGGATTGGTGATCTTGCTGCTGGCAGGTGATGCGCTGGTGCGCGGTGCGGTCAACCTAAGCCTGCGGCTGGGCGTGCCCGCCCTGATCGTCAGCCTGACGATCGTTGCCTTTGGCACTTCGGCACCAGAGTTGCTGATTGCGATCAGCGCGGTGAAGGAGAACGCACCGGGCATCGCATTGGGTAACGTCGTCGGCTCCAACACCGCGAATATCCTTTTGGTTCTGGGCTTGCCTGCCTTGTTGGCAACGCTGCACACCAGCGAATGCGATAGCCGCAAGAACTACGTCTTCATGCTGTTGGCGAGCGTTCTTTTCATCGGCCTGGCCTTCTGCGGCGTGTTCAATCTGATCAGCGGTGCCATTCTGCTGGCCGCCCTTGGGCTGGTGTTGTGGAACGCGTTTCGCGAAGCCAAGGCGCATCGCAAAGCCTGCGCTGATGCAGCCGGGGCATGCGCCGACGACGAAGAACTGGACGGTCTGGAAGAGGCCGATCCGAACATGCCTTATTGGAAGATCTCAATCTACGTGGTCCTTGGCCTGATCGGTCTACCCATGGGCGCGCATCTATTGGTCGAAAACGCCACCGAAATCGCCCTGATGTACGGGATCACCGAAACGGTGATCGGTTTGACACTTGTGGCTGTCGGAACGTCTCTGCCCGAATTGGCGACGACCGTTATGGCGGCGCTTCGGCGTCAGGCGGATGTGGCGCTTGGCAACGTGATCGGCTCGAACATGTTCAACCTGCTGGCCATCGTCGGCATTGCCACGTGGTTCGGCAACATCCCGGTCGACCCGGAATTTCTTGAATTCGACCTGTGGGTCATGCTGGGCGCATCGCTTCTGCTGATCCCGTTTGTGTTCTTCAAACAGGATATTTCCCGGATTTGGGGTCTGGTGTTGACTTTCCTTTATGCGCTTTATGTCACCACATTGCTGATGTGATCTGACGGAAAGAGGTATCCATGTCCCGAGCGCTAGTAACCGGAGCCGGCATCCGCTTGGGCCGAGCCATGGCACTTTATATGGCAGGGCGCGGGTATGATGTCGCCGTACACTATGCGACCTCGGAACAGCCCGCGGCTGAGACGGTTGCAGAAGTTCAGGCGCTGGGCCGCAAAGCTGTGGCGCTACAGGCCGATCTTCTAGATGAGGCGCAGGTGGCCGCCCTGCTGCCTCGCGCGGCTGAGGCTCTGGGCGGGCCGATCACTTGTCTGGTCAATAACGCGTCGGTCTTTGAGTATGACAATATCCACACGGCCACGCGCAAAAGCTGGGACCGGCACCTCGACAGCAACCTGCGCGCGCCCTTTGTTCTGACTCAGGCCATGGCCGAACAGGGCTTGCAACCTGAGACGGATGCGCAGGGAGAGCCGCAGGCCTCCGGCTTGATCGTCAACATGGTTGATATGCGGGTGCGGAAACTGACGCCTGAATTCATGAGCTACACCATCGCCAAGATGGGCCTATGGGCGCTGACGCGCACGGCTGCCCAAGCGCTGACACCCGCAATCCGCGTCAACGCCATTGGTCCCGGACCGACCATGCAGGGACATCGTCAGAGCGAACAGCACTTCAAAACCCAGCGCGCCAACACAGTGCTGGAGCGGGGCTCGAACCCGTCAGATATCACCGCAGCATTGGGCTATTTTCTGGACGCGCATGCTGTCACTGGGCAGCTTTTGTGCGTGGATGGTGGGCAGCATTTGGGATGGCAAACGCCGGATGTGCTGGGCGTAGAATAAGTAAATCCGCTGCAAGTTTTGCACCGCTCTCATTGGCGTTACTTAGCCGTTACAAAAACGTCTTATTTTTCATACACTTGCTAAGCGTGTAAAAAAATATCGATAAAAAACAATCACTTAAGTATATGCCTGTTTTTTGTGCAAATTGACGAATAAGCAAGGAAACAAGGAAGATTCTACGCTCACGGAAACTTATCTTCATACTTATCCACAGAAACCGTGGATTTGTTTTCTCTTGAACTGAAGCGCCCAAGATTGCAGCCATAGACAGAGAATCATATCTCAGGCCCATGACAACCCAGGACGAATCGACACCCGAGCTTCAGCCCACCGGTTATGCCTGCATCCAGCGCTATGTGAAAACGCTGGACAGCTCGCCCGGTGTGTATCGGATGTTGGATGCGGACAGTCGGGTTTTGTATGTGGGCAAGGCGCGGAACCTTAAAGCGCGGGTGTCGAACTACACGCGCCCGGGGCATTCGGGACGGATCGAGAAAATGATCGCCTCGACCGCCTCGATGATGTTCCTGACCACAAGGACCGAGACCGAGGCGCTGCTGCTGGAGCAGAACCTGATCAAGCAGCTCAAGCCCAAGTACAACGTGCTGCTGCGCGACGATAAGAGTTTCCCGAACATTCTGGTCGCCAAGGATCATGCTTATCCTCAGATCAAAAAGCATCGCGGTGCCAAGAAAGAGAAGGGCGCGTATTTCGGCCCATTTGCCAGCGCAGGTGCAGTGAACCGGACGCTGAACCAGCTGCAAAAAGCATTCCTTCTGCGCAATTGCTCGGATTCCATGTTCGACAGCCGCACGCGCCCCTGTCTTCTCTATCAGATCAAGCGGTGTTCGGGACCATGTGTCGGTTTGATTTCCGAGGGTGACTACCGCGAAAGCGTCAAGGATGCCGAACGCTTCCTCTCGGGCCGGTCCACCAAGGTGCAGGAGGAGTTGGCCGAACAGATGATGGCCGCCTCGGAGGCGATGGAGTTCGAACGTGCCGCCGGCCTGCGGGATCGTATTCGTGCGCTGACGCAGGTTCAAACCAGTCAAGGCATTAACCCGCGCGGCGTGACCGAGGCGGATGTGATTGGCCTTTATATGGATAGCGGGCAGGCCTGTGTGCAGGTGTTCTTCATCCGCGCGAACCAGAACTGGGGGAACAAGGATTTCTACCCTCGCGTCGGTGCGGATGTGTCCCCGGCTGAGGTGATGGAGGCGTTCCTCGGCCAGTTCTACGACAACAAGGAACCACCGCGTCAACTGATCCTGTCGGACGGGATCGAAAACGCTGACCTGATGGAACAAGCGCTGACTGAGAAAGCCGGACGCAAGGTGGAAATCCTCGTGCCCCAGCGCGGTGAGAAACAGGAACTGGTCGCCGGGGCCCTGCGCAACGCGCGTGAATCTCTGGCCCGTCGCATGTCTGAAAGTGCGACGCAGGCCAAGCTGCTGCGTGGTGTGGCTGAGGCATTTGATCTCGACAATCCGCCGGGTCGGATCGAGGTCTACGACAACTCTCACATTCAGGGCGCCAATGCAGTCGGCGGCATGATCGTCGCTGGCCCCGAGGGCTTCATGAAAAACGCCTATCGCAAGTTCAACATTCGCGGTGATGATCTGACGCCCGGCGATGACTTCGGGATGATGAAAGAGGTGCTGACCCGCCGCTTCACCCGCCTGCAAAAGGAAGACCCGGATCGTGAAAAGGGCATGTGGCCCGATCTCCTGCTGATCGACGGCGGGGCCGGGCAGGTGAGTGCCGTGCATGAGATCATGGTCGAGCATGGCGTCGAAGACATCCCAATGGTCGGCGTCGCCAAGGGCGTTGATCGGGATCACGGCAAAGAGGAATTCCACCGGATCGGTCAGCGTGCTTTTGCCCTGAAGCGTAACGACCCCGTGCTGTATTTCATCCAGCGCTTGAGGGATGAGGCGCACCGATTTGCCATCGGTACCCACCGCGCGAAACGGACCAAGGCCGTGGGCGCGACGCCACTGGATGAAATCCCCGGTGTAGGGGCCGCTCGCAAACGTGCTCTGCTCACTCATTTCGGAAGTGCCAAGGCGGTCAGCCGGGCCAATCTTGCGGATCTGAAAGCGGTCGAGGGGATCTCGGCCGGGTTGGCGCAGAAGGTCTATGATTTCTTCCACGACAAGGGCTAGGCCTTTCGGCCGCGCCACAGGATATACAGCCCCGAGGCCACGATCAGTGCGCTGCCGATCCACATAGTCTGATCCAGTGTTTCGCCAAACATCACCACGCCCAGCCCGACGCCAAACAGCAGGCGGGAATAGCGGAACGGCGTAACGGCCGAGACCTCACCCGTTCGCATGGCTTTCATGAGCGAGGCATAGGCGGCCGTGCCCATCAGGATCGCTCCGCCAACGTGCAGGCTGGCGTTCAGGTCCAGCGGAGCCATCGGCACCCCTTCCCAGAACTGATAGGCCAGACCGGCGACGATGATGCAGAGGAAGCCGTAGAAGCCCAAGACCTCGGTCCCCAGTGTCGCGGGGGCGGCGCGGCTGGCCAGATCACGCCCGGCGAAGCCAAGCATACCCAGAACAGCCAGGATCGACAGGGCCGAGAAGCTGTCTCCGGTCGGTTGAATGATGACCACGACGCCAATCAGACCAACCAGAATCGCGCTCCACCGTCGCCAGCCGACAGTTTCGCCGAAAAACAACGCGGCACCTGCCACCACGACCAGAGGGGTCGCCTGCAGGATCACGGTCGCCGCAGACAGAGGTGTAAGCGTGATCGCCAGCACGTAGAACATCCGTCCTAGAATCTCGAACAGAACGCGCACTTTCATGGGCCGTGACAGCACATCCCGATGCAACAAGCTGGCGCCACGCAGCAGGGCGACAGCGGCAAAGATGATCGCGCCACCGGCACCGAACAGGATCAGGATCTGCCAGATCGGCAAATGCGCCGAGGCGCCTTTCAACAGCGCATCCTCGAGCGCGAAAAGTGCCATGCCCGCGATCATCCATGCGCTTCCGATGAGGTTTGATCGGGGGTCGGTTCGAATATGTGCGGTCATGGTCTTCCGTCGCTGCTGGGCCGTGCGCCAATCTGACCGCAAAGCCGCCGCGGGCCAAGCTGTATCTGGCCGAGAGTTCCTGGTTGCGACCCTTTGACTTTTTCCCCCACAACCCTCTGTGAACGGGTCAGTTTTTCATTTGTCTGTCTTTTCTGTCCTTGGGCGGCGATGTAGTGTCGGTTCATGAAGTGGAACTTGCCCAATATCCTGACCTTGCTCCGCCTGCTGGCCGCGCCCGGTCTGGCTGTGATGTTTTTGTATTTCACCCGTCCCTATGCGGACTGGTTTGCCCTGATCCTGTTCATGTCCGCCGCGATCACCGACTGGTTCGATGGCTATCTGGCGCGGGCTTGGAAGCAGGAAACCAAGATGGGCGCGATGCTGGATCCGATTGCCGACAAAGCCATGGTGGTGATCGCGCTGATGATCCTTGTTGGCTATTCGACCGAGCATTGGACCCCGTGGCTAGTGCTGCCGGCCACCGTGATCCTGTTTCGCGAAGTATTCGTCTCAGGCCTGCGTGAATATCTGGGTGATGTTGCCGGAACGCTCAAGGTGACGAAGCTGGCCAAGTGGAAGACCACGGCCCAGATGTTTGCCATCGCCATACTGTTCTCGCAGGGGATTTTTGAGCACAACTTCGTCATGGCGACCTTCGGCATGGATCCCACGATTATAGATCAGGTCTTGACCGGAGAGGCTGAGGATATCAACAACATCCGCTGGCACCTTGAGGGGACGTTCTGGTCAGGACGCATTGGCCTGTGGCTGCTGTGGATTGCCGCCACGCTGACATTGATCAGCGGCTATGACTACCTACGTAAAGCCATGCCGCATCTGAAGGAGAGCTAACCGATGGACGTGCTGTATTTCGCCTGGGTTCGCGAACGCATCGGCCTGCCGAAAGAAAAGGTCGAAACACAAGCTGCGACCGTGTCCGATCTGGTAGCCGAACTCAGCGCACGCGAGGATCGCTATGCCGCGGCCTTTGCTGATCTTTCAGCGCTTCGGGTGGCCTTGGATCAGGAGCTGTCCGATTTTGACGCCCCTCTGGACGGTGTGCGTGAGGTTGCGTTCTTCCCGCCGATGACGGGCGGCTGAGATGCGGATCGCGGTTCAGGAAGAGGCGTTTGATCTGGGGACCGAAGCCAACGCTTTTGCAGCGGGCGACGACGCCAACGGGGCGATCGTGACCTTTACGGGTGTCGTGCGCGATCTGGCCTCGGGCGATCTGGATGTGATGGAGATCGAACATTACCCCGGCATGACCGAACGCGCGCTGACCAAGATCGCGGAAGAGGCCAAGCAGCGTTGGTCTTTGGGCAATGTTCTGGTAATCCACCGCCACGGCAGGCTGGCTCCGGGCGACCGGATCATGATGGTCGCGACAGCCGCACCGCATCGCAAGGATGCGTTCGAAGCGGCAGAATTTCTGATGGACTACCTGAAATCCCGTGCACCGTTCTGGAAGAAAGAGATCACCAAGTCAGGTGCCGAATGGGTGGCCGCCAAGGACGAAGACGAAGACGCGCTGACGCGGTGGTAGAGGTCGGCTCCGGCACCCGTTTCCAAGTGCCGGGCCAAACGGGATAGCTTAGCTATTCTGTTCCGTATTGCAGGTCCGCGCCGCCTCGATCGCTTTCAAGGTACCATCAAGACTTACGGTAAACCCGCTCTCTTTTTCCGGGAAGACTGTCATGTCGTACTTTTTCATGACGTCCTCAACGAATTGCGGGTTGTTGGCCAGAATGTAGCCTCCTGTATACCCTTCCGCGAGATGCTTGGTCTTCTTGTAGGCTTTGGCTTCGTAGACATTGCCGTCCAGTGACAGGATGATGTTTTCCTTCTTGCCTTTCAGGCCAATGTCATTCTGAGTGAAGACACCCAGGTATCCCATTTCCTGATCCTTGGTCAGGCCCATTTGTACGACGTTGTTATTTTCGTCGACACGCTCAATGAGGCATGAGCCGCGGGTATCATCCACATAGATGGTCCAACCGGATTCCTCGCCCCATTTCGAAAACGTGTCATTCTCGGAAGGGATCACATCGCTCGAGGCGAAGGCGGCAGTTGTGCCAAATGCGGCAAGGGTAGCGGCGGTTTTCAAAGTAACTTGGAAATTCATGATAGACTCCAGTTTTACAGAAAAAGGACAATTCTGTGTGCAGGCAAAAACACACTCATTCATTATGTTGAATTTGTTGAAAAACTAAAGAAACCGGAGTCAGATCGGCTAAAACCCGCCGACCCAAGCCGCGCAGGCGCATTGGGTTTAGCCCGGGATGCGAAGACTCTGCCGCGCTTTCAGCAGTCTTGGGACGTTCGTGTTGCCGGATGACTCAGGAAAAATCCGAAACGCCATCACTAACTCCCACGGCGGCGAATGCTCCCGTTTGGTCGTCTGAACGGAGCGCGAGAAAAAGACTCAGGGGGTCGTATTAGTCCGCGTTGTTGATGCGTCCGCGCATTTCTTCGGCCTCTTGCCGGGCGGCGCGGAGGCCGTCCATGGCAGCGGCCAGTTCTGCCTCGGTTTGGGTCAGCTGGTTGGTCAGCTCGGCCTCGCGCTGTTGCAGATAGGTGATGGCCTGATCGCGGGTTTCCTCGGCCTCGTGCAGTTCCTGGCTCATACGGTCCAGATCGGCGACGTCACTTTGGCGCACGCGGGACAGGCGATGGGCCAGCCAATTAGCAAACCATCCCATGCAGAAAGCCGCGAACAGGATGACGGCGGTGGCTATGATGAATTCTACTCTGTTCAAATTACTGGTCCTCTGCTTCCGCATCCGGCGCGGTCGTCTCGGTCTGGTCTTCTGATGCGGACGTCTCGGTCTCGTCTTCCGCCCCGGTCTCAAGCGCCTCGAGGCCGGTTTCCGAGGCCTCGGTGGGTTCCGGCCGGATCAGGCGGAACTCAATCCGGCGGTTTTCTTCGCGGCCCTCTTCGGTGTCATTGTCGGCGATTGGCTGTGTTTCGCCATAGCCGACGGCTGTATAGCTTGAAGTCGGAATGCGCCGTCCTCGCAGCTCGTTCAGGATTGACTGCGCCCGCGCCTGGCTGAGCTGCTGGTTCATCTCTTCACGGCCCTGACTGTCGGTATGGCCCTGAATTTCCATCCGGATCGGGCCGCAATCACGCAAGATATCGGCGATCTGATTGACCGTATCGCGCGACTCCGCAGCGATGGTGGCCGAGCCCGGCTCGAACGCGATTTTGCTGGCCGCCTGAATTTCAGCGATACCTTCTTCACAGAGTTCAGGATCGGGCAGGGCGTCTTCGGGTTCGGGCGGGGCGACATAGGTGATCGACAGGGTGAAGTTCTGCGCATCACCCAGCTTGTCCGACAGCAGACCCGCGATCCGGGCCTTGGCCTCTTCATCGTGGCTGATGCCGTTCAGGTCAACCAGCTCAGGCGTTACGGTCAGTGCGCCGTTATGCAGTTGTGACAGGGCCTCAAGCCCGGCCAGAACGCGCACGGGCCAATCCATAGGAAGGTCCGAGGTGATGCGGGTCGCGGTATAGACATTGTCGGACCCAAACGCCGCGCGGGCGTAGCTGTCGACCATGTCGCGCAGAACGTCGTCACCGACGCGGCCGCGCAATTGGATCAGGCCCTCAGGGCTGCGGGTTGCAGAGAACTCGATGGGTCCGGTCTCATCCGCTACTTCGGGTTCGGGCAGAACGGCATGCAGGGCGAACACCTCGGGTAGGGCGTTTTCCAGCTCACCCACGACGCGGTCGAACAGCGCCGGGTTCGTGCCTTGAGCTGCGACCAGAGTGATATCCGCATCCGACATTGTCACCGATCCTTGCCCGATTTCAGCAAGCGCGTTGATGCTCTTTTCTGCGGCTTCTGCCCAGCGGGGGGAGGGTACACCCAGACCAATGGTACAGAACGAGGGTCCGGCAAGACCGGCTTCCTCTGCCGCTGCGATGATCTGATCGCGGGCGTCTTCATCCTGGGCAGAACAGGCGTCAAACTGCCCTCCGGCCTCGTCAATCAGGTAGCGCAGAGTGAAGGGCGTGATCACCGGGCGCGGGGCTGATATGGACAGACCGATCCGAACACTTGGCGGCGCGGCGCGGGTCAGGTCCTGCTCCAACCGCTCTTTTTCCTGCTGGCTGTTGGCAATCGCAGTGATCCGGACAAGGCCGGGACTGGCCGATATCTTGGCGCGCGGCAGATCGGACAGGGCCAGCACGGCATAGGCCAGCGCATCATCCCAGCCATCGGGTTTCGGGTAGTCGGCGGTTTCGACCAGATCTGAGACGGAATGGTCGCTGTCCAGCGCCTGTAACCCGTCCATAAGGGACTCGCGGTCCTCGCTGGCCGGGATCAGGCCGATTACCGAGACACCGCTGTCATTGCGCAGGATTTCTACGGAAAACCTGGGGGCGGCCAGTGCTGATGTGGCGGCTACGTCCATCTCATCAATGACGCGAGAAGTGTCGACCTCGGTCCCAGCAGCGGTCAGGGCATTGAAGCGGATCGCCTCATCCGGCGCGGTGCCCGTGAGTATGACGCGCAGGCCGTCGGATTCGACCTCGGCCCAGTTGTGACCTTTCAGGTCCAGTGCACGTCGGACGGCGAATTCCGAGGCGTCTTCGACCTTTGTCACGGCAAAGCCCGCAGCCAAAAGGGACAGACCTGCAGAGACAAGGAAGATCAGACAAACAGCTACAAAATAGGGCAGACGCATATGCGGGCTTCAGACTCCTCGGGCGTTTGGGCGGGGTTTTACAGGCCCCGGCGCGCAGGTGCAATCAGAGCAGCAGCGCGACGCAGAGGAAGATCAGCGGAATTAGGCCGGTATCCCGGTTCGACCGGAACAGCATCAGCAATTTGGTATTGTCATCGATGTTCAAATTGCGCAGCTGCCACAACATGTGCCAGCCCATGGCCCATGGCCCGCCCAATGCAATCGTGACAATCCAGAACGGCGACTCCGGCACGCCCGCATCGATGATCGCCAACCCCATCAGCGAGACTGTGGCGATCAGAAAATACTTCAGCCATCTGGCCGTATCCGCCCCGAACAACCGCGCGGTGGATTTGACGCCGATCAACGCGTCGTCCTCGGTATCCTGATGCGCATAGATCGTGTCGTAGAACAGCGTCCACGCGATACCCGCCAGATACAGCATCACCGCTGGCCAGCCCAGCGAACCAGTATGGGCAACCCAGGCCAGCAGCGCACCCCAGTTGAAGGCTAGCCCCAGAAACACCTGCGGCCACCACGTAAAGCGTTTGGCAAAGGGATAGAGGGCAACCGGCACCAGCGACAGGACTCCCATGAGGATAGCTCCAGTATTAAAGCTGAGCAGAATCCCCAGCGATATCAGCGCCTGCAGACCCATCCAGATCACGGCTTGTCGCACGCTGACCTGACCCGAGGGGATCGGGCGGGATTTTGTGCGTTCGACCTGCGCGTCGAAATGGCGGTCGGTGATGTCATTCCACGTACATCCCGCGCCGCGCATCAAAAAGGCTCCAATAGCACAGCCGATCGCGATCCATGCATCCTCCAGCCGCGCTGTGCCATCGCTGAGGATCGCCAGCGCCAGCCCCCACCAGCAAGGGATCAGCAACAGCCACGTTCCGATGGGCCGATCCGCCCGGCTCAACCTCAGGTAGGGGCGGGTGAAGGCGGGCGCGCGAGTGTCCACCCAATTGCCGGTGACAGCATCAGCGACCTGACCGTCTGGTGTTGGAGCATTGCCTTGCATATGTAGGGTCTCATGAGTGCGAAGATCAGACTGTATGTAGAGCAGCCCTTGGGTCAGGGGCAATCGGTTCCTTTGACGCGTGAGCAGGCGCATTACCTGTTCGGTGTGATGCGGCAATCCGTCGGCGAGCAGATTGCGCTGTTCAATGGCCGGGATGGGGAATGGCTGGCCGAAGTCTCTGAGGCGGGCAAGCGCGGCGGCGTTCTGTCCTGCTTGCAGCAGACCAAGCCTTTGCAATTGCCGCCGGATTTGTGGTTCCTGTTCGCGCCGATCAAGAAGGCGCGCACTGATTTCATTGTCGAGAAGGCCGCAGAAATGGGGGCCGCGCGCATTCTACCTGTGCAGACAGAGTACACAAACTCCGAGCGTATCCGGCAGGACCGGCTTCAGGCACATGTGGTCGAGGCCGCCGAACAATGCGGCGGTACTTTTGTGCCCGAGGTCGCGGATCTGCAAAAACTGGACCGCGTGCTGGAGGATTGGCCTCAGGATCGGCAGTTGATGTTCTGCAATGAGGCCGAGGTTGGTTCAGCCCTGCGGCTGGCCGCGCAGGAAAAAGGCCAACCCTGGGCCATTCTGATCGGCCCCGAAGGCGGGTTTTCGGACCAAGAGCGCGCGCGTTTGACTGCACTGCCCTTTTCGCACGTGGTCAGCCTCGGCCCGCGCATTCTGCGTGCTGATACAGCGGCGGTAGCCGCGCTGACCATGTGGCAGCAGGCCTTGGGGGATTGGTTCTGAAGCGCTCCTGCAAGGAGTGACAAATTTCTGTCTTAGCTACACCACTCAAAAATAGGTTCTTTCCATACGAAAGGTTCGAATGCTTTCAACCAAGCCGCAGTCTTTCGCTTAGGACAGCGTTTGTTCGCGCTGGTGGCGTCTTTTCGACAATGGCTTAGCGGACTATGTGCCCTTGGGTCAATTAGATAGTTTTGGCCGCCGAAGAGACACTGGATTATCGCAGTCTTGTTTTGCTGCAGGGCGACGTAGCAGTCCTAAGCCTCTGTCAGTTTCTGCTGAGGTTTTCCGTTTTCAGTTCGTCGTATCGTGAATTGTCACATCTTTCGCAACTGGAAGGACCCAGCTTGTGTTGGCGAGATAGGTGAACCGGTCAGCCGGGACACTGAGCTGTTCCAACAGTTCTTAAGAATCCTTTAACCGATTTTTTGCTATTCAAAGTTGAATTGAAACCAGGAGCATTGGCACCATGAAAACTTGGTTGTCGGTTGTGATGACCTTAGTCGTTTTGGCGGGGTGCAGTAAGGATTTGCAGGGCACGCAGTCGTTTGACCCTGCGGCCGAACCCGCCGCGCAGCCTGTGGCGGCGCGAAGCAACCTGAATAGTAGTGTCGCGCGCACGGAATTTGCCGAGCTGGTGCGCAGATCCGTTGCCACCTCTCCGACGACTGCAGCGGGAACCGCCAATGTTCTGGCCTCGCAATCCCGGATCGAGGCTGAAAGGGGCGCGTTCCGGCCCCAGCTGAACGCCGAAACCTCTCTGACGTCCGACGGGGATACGGTTCCGATCTTACGCCTAAGCCAGATCATCTATGACGGCGGCAAGGTCTCGAGCCGTGTCGGGCTTCGCCAGATCGAGGCGCGCCAGACCTGGTTGAGCGAACTGTCCGAGCTAAGCGCCCAAAGCTTTGAGGCGATCGAGGCCATCATTGACCTTGACCGCAACCGTCGTCTTGAAGTTCAGGCTCGGCAGAACCTGGAACGCACAGAGGCACTGGTCAGCGATCTGCAATCCCGGTTCGATGCCGGTGCCGGATCGGTGGCAGATTTGCTGGCGGGTCAAGGCCGCCAATCTAATGCCGAGACGGAGCTGGCTCAGGCCGAAACGAATGTCGAACTGGCAACCGCCACTTGGATCGAAGTGTTCGGCAGCCGCCCTAGCGCCATTCCAACCATCCCTCCGGCCCCGGTTCTGGCGGGCACGACCTCGCAGGCCATGGTCGAACGCAGCCCACGTCTGCGCACACAGGTTGCCGTCAGTGAGGTGCGCCAGCAAGAGGTTGTCGTGGCCGAGCGCGCGACGCGCCCAACCTTGTCCGCGATCCTAGAGACCGACTTTAACGAAGGCAGTATCGACAATGGGGCGCAGGCCCGTCTGGGCGTGAATGTCCCGATCTATCAGGGTGGCTCGGCCCGCGCCAATGTGGAAACGGCAAGGGCCAACCTCCAGCAAAGTGAGGCCGATGCGGAAGAGCTGCGCCGCGAATTGCAGCGCAATCTGTCTCAGGCTCTGGAAGAGACGAACTCGATCCAGCGGCGTCTTGCGACGGCCCGCCGAGCGGTTGAGATCAACGAACAGGCACTTGATGCGGCGCGGGGGCAGTTCAACATCGGGCGTTCGACCATCGTGCAGATTCTGGATGCTCTGCGCGAGCTGAACCTGGCTCAGGTCCGGGTGATCCAGCTTGAGGCACAGGCGCGTCGGGCTGAATATGCGGTGCTTGCGGTGACAGGTGATATTCTGGATGCGCTGGGCGTTGCACAACCAACTGACCCAACCTTGTGATATCCCCATGACACTAACCGCCACAGACCCTCTGATCACACATCTTCAGCTTTTTGAAAGAGCGGTTGGGCCACGGGCTGGGCGAAAGCCGGACGTGATCCCGGGCATGGTCGCGCAGGTCGATATGCTGTCTGAGCCGAAGACAGTGCTGGAGTATCTGACGAAACCGCTGATCCGCGTCAAAGACCGCGCTTTCCGTGATTAGGTCGGGAAACGAAGCACCCCCTTGAACTATGCGCCGCTCGGCCCGATTTTGAGAGGGGCTGGGGATTGCCCAACACGTCCAAGCGCCGAAACAGGAACACCGACATGAGTTTCATTCGACCCGAAGCCAAATTGGCCCTGTGGCGCTGGCGCGAGGTTGTCGCTGCCGGTTTTGTTTTGGTTCTGGGCCTCAGCTGGGTCAGTGGACCCGGCGGTCTGCTGGGCGTTCTGGGCTGGGTACTGGTGGCCGTCGCAGTCGCTCTGACCGTGATCGGCGTGCAGCGTGCCCGATTTCGGACCGGGGCAGGCGGGCAGGGCGTCGTCAGCGTCGATGAGGGGCAGATCACCTATCTTGGCCCGCTGGATGGCGGCATGGTGGCAACGCGCGAGATCGAGCGACTCGCGCTTGATCCGACTTCAAGCCCGGCGCACTGGGTGTTGGACCAACCGGGGCAACCTACGCTTCACATTCCTGTGAATGCAGAAGGGGCCGAGGCGCTGTTTGATGTGTTCTCGGCGCTCCCTGGTTTGAAAACGCAACAGATGCTGGCCGAACTCCACGGCGGGTCACGCCATCCGGTGGTGATCTGGGAAAAAACCTCCTCTCGCCCGGCCCACCTTAGGCTGCATTGACACTGGCGCGGTTTGCGCTCAGGACTGACCGATAAGACAGACACATCAGGATCGGAGATCGGTTCATGTCCATCCCTCAGTCCGGCGGCGGTCCGATCGAGCGCCACGAGCAATTGGCCGAATATCTGGAATCGGGCTGCAAGCCCAAGGCCGATTGGCGTATCGGGACCGAGCATGAGAAGTTCGGCTATTGCAAAGACACCCTCAAACCGCTGCCATTCGAGGGCAAACGTTCCATCGTTGCGGTGCTTGAGGGGCTGCGCGACCGCCATGGCTGGGCCGAGGTGCGTGAAGCGGGCCATCTGATCGGGCTAGAAAAAGACGGCGCAAATGTCAGCCTTGAACCCGGCGGCGCGTTGGAATTGTCAGGCGCTCCGCTCGAGACGATCCACGAGACATGCGATGAGGTGAACACCCACCTACGCGAGGTGAAGGATATCGCCGATGAGATCGGCGTGGGGTTCATCGGTCTGGGCGCGGCTCCGATCTGGACCCATGAAGAGATGCCGCTGATGCCCAAGGGGCGCTATCGGCTGATGAACGACTACATGGAAGAAGTTGGCACCATGGGCCGCGCCATGATGCGCCGGACCTGCACGGTTCAGGTCAATATCGACTTCGGATCCGAGGCCGACATGGTGCAGAAACTGCGCGTTGCGCTGGCGCTGCAACCGGTGGCGACGGCGCTGTTCGCGAACTCCCCGTTCTTTGAGGGCAAGGTGAACGGCCAGAAAAGTTGGCGCAGCCACATCTGGCGGCATCTGGACGATGCGCGCACCGGCATGCTGCCTTTCGTGTTCGAAGAGGGCTTCGGGTTCGAGCGCTACGTGCAATACGCGCTCGATGTGCCGATGTATTTCGTCTATCGCGACGGCCAGTATATCAACGCGCTGGGCATGTCCTTCCGCGACTTCCTGAAGGGCGAGCTGCCCGCTCTGCCGGGTGAGACACCGACCCTGTCCGATTGGGCTGACCATCTGACCACGGCCTTCCCCGAAGCGCGGATCAAGAAATTCATGGAAATGCGCGGCGCCGATGGTGGCCCATGGCGTCGTCTGTGTGCGCTGCCTGCCTTCTGGGTCGGCCTGACATATGACCAAACCGCGCTGGATGCGGCGTGGGATCTGGTTAAAGGCTGGGATGCTGAAACCCGCGAGGGACTGCGTGTTCAGGCCGCGGTCAACGGGCTGCAGGCCCAAGTCGGGGACATCAACATGCACGATCTGGCGCGTGAGGTCGTGGCGATCTCTGAGGCTGGTCTGAAAGCCCGTGCTTTCCCCGGTGCTGGCGGTCTGGTCCCGGATGAAACGCATTTCCTGAACGCGTTGAAGGAAAGCATCGACACCGGCAAGGTGCCTGCCGATGAGTTGCTGGAACACTACGATGGCGACTGGAACGGCGACCTGACCCGGATTTTCCCCGAATACAGCTATTGATCCGCCCGGTCCCGCTTGCATTCGCGGGGCTGGCCCGATAGCAGTTTGGCGACCAAATTCAGAGGGCGTCATGGACGATCTTAAGGCAAAATATCTGGGCCAAATCGCCGAGGCCGGCGACGAGAACGCGCTTGAGGCGATCCGCGTCGCAGCCGTGGGCAAAAAAGGCGAGGTCGCGCTGAAGATGCGCGAGCTGGGCAAGATGACCCCCGAGGAACGTCAGATCGTAGGCCCGGCGCTGAACGCCCTGAAGGATGAGATCAACTCGGCGCTCTCCGCGAAGAAGGCCGCTCTGGCCGATGCCGCGCTGGATGAGCGTCTGCGTACCGAATGGCTGGACGTCACCCTGCCGACCCGCGCGCGCCGTGAGGGTTCGATCCACCCGATCAGCCAGGCGACCGAAGAACTGACCGCGATCTTTGCCGAACTGGGCTTTGCCGTGGCTGAAGGCCCTCGGATCGAGGATGACTGGTATAATTTTGACGCGCTGAACATCCCCGGCCACCACCCAGCGCGCGCCGAGATGGACACGTTCTACATGCATCGCGGCGAGGGCGATGATCGCCCGCCGCATGTGCTTCGGACCCATACGTCTCCGGTGCAGATCCGCTCGATGGAGAAACAGGGCGCGCCGATCCGCGTGATCTGTCCGGGCGGCGTCTACCGTGCCGACTACGACCAGACCCACACGCCGATGTTCCATCAGGTCGAGGGGCTGGCGATCGACAAAGACATATCGATGGCGAACCTGAAATGGGTTCTGGAAGAGTTTGTAAAGGCCTTCTTCGAGGTCGATGATGTCGAACTGCGCTTCCGCGCCTCGCACTTCCCCTTCACCGAACCTTCGGCCGAGGTCGATATTCGCTGTTCCTGGGATAACGGCCAGCTGAAGATCGGCGAGGGTGACGACTGGATGGAGATCCTCGGCTCCGGCATGGTCCACCCCAAGGTGATCGCCGCCGGTGGGATTGATCCGGAGGTCTATCAGGGCTTTGCCTTTGGCATCGGCATCGACCGTCTGGCGATGTTGAAATACGGCATTCCTGACCTGCGGGCGTTCTTTGATTCCGACCTGCGCTGGTTGCGGCACTATGGGTTCGCGGCGCTGGATATGCCGAATCTGCATGGTGGTTTGTCAAGATGAGCTTTGGCGCAAAAGCGGTTGAATACATATCAATTGCAGTTGCGGTTGTTGGGACGATCGGGGCGGCAGTCAGCTTTTTTCAGTGATCAATGAAACTGACCCACAGGTTCGTTTGCGTAAAAGCGAAATCACTGAACTCCGATCTCTAGTCTCAGAGTACGACGATAGGCTAACGCAATTTGGGAGTGAGATAGAAACCATTCGGGATATGCTGATTAATGCTTCCGGACAGGATCTATCTTCGGCAGAGCTGGATGCGAAGCTAACTGATGTCGCTGCGAGAACCAGAGCTATTGAACAAACGCTTGAAATTGATCCCGGTGAAGCTATCGGGTTGATCAGACTGCGTGACCAAGTCACTGTTCTGAAAGACGAAGTTGAAGATCAAGCTGCTCGTGTTGAAAGTGAGATTTCTCGACTATACTCAATCTATCTTGCTACCGTGGGTGCGCTTCTAGTCGCTGTGATTGCCATGGTGATTAACAATGTGGCAATGGCAAGGAAAAAGTAATTCTGGACTAGTCTTGTCGCCCCACGATACGGGACAAAAGCGAAAATTCGCAAGGAGTAACGTGCGGAGCAAAGGCCGATAGGCCGCCGCGCTATCGCCAGACCGCCCGCACGGGCTGGCGATTTGTCTCCGGCCGTGCAACGCTCGAACGGTGCTCGGATTTGGCTGGCATAAAGTGCTTTATACAGACCAAGGATCGCCATCCCGCGGTCTGGCGATAGCGCGGCTTGTTACAGGTTCCCACAGGGTTGTGACGTGACAGTTGGCGTCAGGCGGCTAGGCTCCGGCCTATGATCTATCGACTGCTATTTCTTCTGTTGACCGCAACCCCGGCCCTCGCCATTGGGCCTTGGAAATCCGATTGCCATGGCGATACGGCCTGTGAGGTCGGCGACCGCTCCTACCATGTGCTGGAGCCTAAGGGGTGGGATGGCGAAACGCCTCTGCCTGTGTTGCTGCATTTCCACGGCTGGGCGCGGCAGGGCACTGTGGTGGTGAACCATGAACGCATTGCCGGGGCGACCAAGCTGCGGGGCGTATTGCTGGTGGCCCCGAACGGGCTGGGCAAAAGCTGGGATTTCTGGACCTCGGGCACGGGCGATGTGCCCTTTGCTGACCGCGTGTTGGAGGATGTCGCCAAGCGCTATCCGGTTGATCCGGCGCGTATCTTTGTTTCGGGCTATTCCTTCGGTGGCGCGATGGCGTGGCGCTATGTGTGCCAGTCGGGCAACGACGTTGCCGCCTTGCTGGCCGTTGCCGGCAGCATTCGCCAGACCGAGGATTGCCCCGAAGCCCCGCGCGAGGCGCGCCATGTCCACGGCCTCAGCGATACGGTGATGGATTTTCCCTATGGCGCGAATGGCGACACGACCTATCCGGTGGCCCTGTGGCGCGCGAAATATGACTGCCACCATGCCACCCCGCGCGAGGATTGGAGCGTGGTGCCGATCCTGACCCTCAGCCGCGTGGAATGGACCGATTGCGCGCAGGGGCAGGTGGTGCTGGATACCCATCCGGGTGGGCATTTCATCCCCCATGGCTGGATCGGGCGGCAATTGGACGAGCTTTTGGGCCGCACCCCCACCTATCCGTGACCCGCAGCGCTTGCACCTTGACGCAATCTTTGCCATTGCCTGTGCCGACTGGATGTTTGCCAAAAAAGGCCCCGAGCAATGAAATTCACTCTGTCCTGGCTGAAAGACCACCTCGACACCGATGCGTCGGTTGATGAGATCACTGAGGCGCTGACCGATCTTGGCCTTGAGGTCGAAGAGGTCGTGAACCCGGCGGACCGTCTGGCGGGCTTTACCTTAGGCCATGTGAAACATGCCGAGAAACACCCCGACGCCGACAAGCTACGCGTCTGCACGGTGGCGACGGATGAGGGCGATCTGCAGATCATCTGCGGCGCGCCCAACGCGCGTGAAGGCATTACGGTCGTGGTCTGCAAGCCGGGCATGTATATCCCCGGTCTGGATATCACCATCAGCGTCGGTAAGATCCGAGGCGTTGAGAGCTTTGGCATGATGGCCTCGGAACGTGAGCTGGAGCTGTCGGATGAGCATGACGGCATCATCGAGTTGCCTTCGGGCGAGGTCGGCGACACATTCGTCGATTGGCTGGCCGAGAATGACCCGTCCAAGATCGACCCGATGATCGAGATTGCGATCACCCCCAACCGGCCGGATGCGTTGGGCGTTGCAGGTATTGCGCGGGATCTGGCTGCGCGCGGCGTTGGCACTCTGAAAGAACGCGCCTACGCGCCGGTGCCGGGCGATTTCGACTGCCCGATCAAGGTGACGATTGATGAGGATACGCTGGACGGCGCGCCGCATTTCACTGGCCGTCTGATCCGTGGTGTCAAGAATGGCCCCAGCCCGCAGTGGTTGCAGGATCAGCTGAAGGCAATCGGTCTGCGTCCGATCTCGGCCCTGGTCGATATCACCAACTACATGACCTATGACCAGAACCGTCCACTGCACGTGTTTGATGCGGACAAAGTGCAGGGCAACCTGCGCGTTCACCGTGCCAAGGGCGGCGAGAAACTGGTGGCGCTGGATGAGAAGGAATACACGCTGCAGCCGGGCATGATGGTGATCTCAGACGACAACGGGCCTGAGTCCATCGCCGGCATCATGGGCGGTGAGGAAACTGGCTGCACCGAAGAGACCGTGAATGTCTTCCTCGAAAGCGCGTTCTGGGATCACGTGCAAATCGCGCTGACCGGTCGTGCACTCAAGATCAACTCGGACGCGCGCTATCGGTTCGAGCGTGGGATCGATCCGAAATATACTCTGGAAGGTTTGGAGCAGGCGACGCAGATGATCCTGGATATCTGCGGTGGTGAGGTGTCCAAAGTGGTTGAGGCTGGCAAGGCTCCGAACCGTGCGCGGGCCTACAAGTTGGATGCGGCGCGTGTGCAGTCTCTGGTCGGGATGGATATTCCCGAAAGTGAGCAGCGCCAGACTCTGACCCGTCTGGGTTTCCGCTTGGAAGGTGAGATGGCGCATGTGCCCAGCTGGCGTCCCGATGTGATGGGTGAGGCCGATCTGGTGGAAGAGGTCGCGCGGATTGCGTCTCTGACCAAGCTGCAGGGCAAGCCCTTGCCGCGCGTGACCGATGGCATTCCAAAACCCGTAATGACCCCGACACAGCGTCGTCAGTCGATGGCGCGGCGTACCTGTGCGGCGTTGGGCTACAACGAATGCGTCTCATATACCTTCATTGATCAGGCCTCGGCCGTGCTGTTTGGCGGCGGAGATGACGCGACGCGTCTGGAAAACCCGATCTCGTCCGAGATGAGTCATATGCGCCCCGATCTGCTACCCAGCCTGCTGCAAGCGGCGGCGCGCAATCAGGCGCGCGGCTATGCCGACGTGGCCTTGTTCGAGGTCGGCCCGGTCTTCCATGACGGCGAGCCGGGTGATCAGAAGACACAGATTTCCGGCTTGCTGGTTGGCCGCAACGGTCCCAAAGACGTCCACGGCGCGTCCCGCCCGGTTGATCTTTTTGATGCCAAAGCGGATGCCGAGGCGGTTCTGGCCGCGATCGGCGCACCCGCCAAGGTTCAGATCCTGCGCGACGGTGACGCCTGGTGGCATCCGGGTCGTCACGGCAAGATCTGCCTCGGCCCGAAAAAGGTTCTGGGCGTGTTTGGTGAGTTGCACCCGCGCATCCTTCAGGCGATGGATATCAAGGGTCCGGCAATGGCGTTCACCATCTGGCCGGATGAGGTGCCTCTGCCGCGCAAATCAGGCGCAACCCGCGCCGCGCTGGAACTGCGCGATCTACAAGCGGTCGAGCGTGACTTTGCCTTTGTGGTTGACGATACTGTCGAAGCTCTGACCTTGGTGAATGCTGCGGCGGGGGCCGATAAGGCCCTGATCGAAGACGTTCGCGTTTTTGATGAGTTCATCGGAGGTAGCCTGGGTGAGGGCAAGAAATCTCTGGCCATCACTGTGCGTTTGCAGCCAAAAGAGGCGACGTTGAAGGAAAAGGATATCGAGGCTGTGGCAGAGAAGATCATTGCCAAGGTGTCAAAAGCCACAGGCGGCGTTCTGCGCGGCTAAGGGTGATCCACCCTCGGTCACAAGATTTTTAGAAAGATGAAGGGGCGAATGCGCCCCTTTTTCATGGGAGGAAACGCAAGATGTTGAAAGTTTATCTTTCTGGTGAGATTCACACCGATTGGCGCGAGCAGATCATTTCGGGTGCTGAGGGGCTGGATGTCACGTTCAGTAGCCCAGTGACCGATCACGCGGCCAGTGATGATTGTGGTGTCGCCGTCTTGGGCGCAGAGCCGAACAAGTATTGGCACGACCACAAGGGAGCGATGGTGAACGCGATCCGGACGCGTAAGGGAATCTCGGATGCGGATGTTGTGGTTGTCCGGTTCGGTGACAAATACAAGCAGTGGAACGCTGCCTTTGACGCAGGCTACGCGGCTGCGTTGGGCAAGTCGATCATTGTGCTGCACGGCCCCGATCATCAGCACGCGTTGAAAGAGGTCGATGCCGCCGCGCTGGCAGTTGCGGAGGAACCGCGCCAGGTGGTGGAGATCCTGCGCTATGTTCTGACCGGCGCACTGCCGGGCTAGGTTGCCAAAAGGGCTTGCGCGCCGGGATGGTCGCAAGCCCTTTTGGTGTCAATCGCGGGCGGGTGTCACCAAGCCTTTTTGCACGGCGGGGCGGTCAAGGAACCGATCTAGATAGGCGGTGAGATTGGCGTGGTCATCCCACCCAACGACCTCTTTAGCGCCATAGAAATCCAGCCCGCGCAGCCAGGGTGCGATGGCCATATCGGCGATCGAGTAGTCTCCGGCGATCCAGTCCTGACCCTTGAGTTCCTGGTTCAGGACGTTTAGCAGGCGCTTGGATTCGTTGATATAGCGCTCGCGCGGGCGGAGGTCTTCGATCTCGCTGCCGGCGAATTTGTAGAAAAAGCCCAATTGTCCGAGCATCGGCCCAAGGCCACCCATCTGGAACATCAGCCATTGCGTGATGCGATGCTTGTCGGTGGCGGATTGGCCAATGAACTGCCCGGTTTTCTCGGCCAGATAGAGCAGGATCGCGCCACTCTCGAACACGCCAATGGGGGTGCCATCTGGGCCATTGGGGTCAATGATCGCGGGGATCTTGTTGTTGGGGTTCAGCGACAGAAACTCGGGGCTTTTGACATCGGCATCGGCCAGGGTGACCTTGTGTGCTTCATAGGGTAGGCCGGTTTCTTCCAACATGATCGAGGCTTTGACCCCGTTGGGTGTCGGGAAGGAATAAAGCTGTAGGCGGTCGGGGTGTTGCGGCGGCCATTTGGCCATGATCGGGAAAGAGGCGGTGTCCAGCATGCGAAAGCTCCTGTTCGGGCGGTTCCGTTCGAGTTAGGCACGGAGTCGTGTATTTGTCAGCCCCCCAAGCTGTGCAGTGTAGGTCATCGGTTGTTTGCTGGCGAACAATGGGGAAAACTGCCGTAACTCGCACCTAGACCGATTTGTGTTTTTCACTCACAATTCAGTGACTCCCGCGCGAAAGCCGCGGGATTGATGTTTGAGAAAGGAAATGCGCGTGGATGAAGTTGCAACACAGGTGGGTGCTTTTGCGCCTCTGATCATGAGCGCGGTGAAGGCGCTGATCGTACTGATTTTGGGTTGGATCGTCGCCGGAGCAATCGCTGGCATGGTGCGGCGACGCATCAACGCGACGCCGCAGATCGACCCGACACTAGGGAACTTCATGGCCAGCCTTGTCAAATGGGCGATCCTGGCGATGGTTCTGGTTGCCGTTCTCGGGATTTTCGGGATCCAGGCGACAAGCATCGTGGCCATTCTGGGTGCCGCGTCTCTGGCGATTGGTCTGGCGCTGCAGGGGACGCTCAGCGATCTGGCAGCAGGTGTGATGCTGGTCGTGTTCCGTCCGTATAAACTGGGCCAGTTTGTCGACATCGGCGGGACAGCCGGGACGGTGAAAGACCTCAACCTGTTCACGACCGAATTGGTGACGCCGGACAATGTGCAGATCATCGTGCCAAACGGGCAATCCTGGGGGTCGATCATCACCAACTACTCGGCACATGACACGCGCCGTGTGGATTTGGTGTTCGGGATCGACTATGGCGACAGTGCGGATGAGGCGATGAAGATCATTCTGGACGTTGCGAACGCGGATGCGCGTATTCACAAAGATCCGGAGCCCTGGGTGCGTGTGACCAATCTGGGCGATAGCTCGGTCGATCTGACAGCACGTCTGTGGTGCGCAGCGGCGGACTATTGGGATGTGAAATTCGAGCTGACCAAAGCTGTGAAAGAAGCCTTCGATGCGAAGGGCGTCTCGATCCCCTACCCACATTCGGTTGAGATCCACAAAGAGGGCTGAACCCTCCCGCCCGTCGCGCGGGCATTGGAAATGCCCTCCTCCCGTTGGGCCAAGCGCCGCACTTTCGTGCGGCGCTTTCGTTTTGCGGATAGGGTATCATTCAAGACCAACCACGCCGCGCCGATAGGCGCGGCGCCATGCCCAACGCTGTAAATCGCCTTTTGGCAAAAAGGCGATTTCAGGTGCGGGAGTGTTTACGACTTGATCACCACATTGGGGGAAACGACATCAATGCCGAGGGCTTTACCAACCGCATAATAGGTCAGTTGCCCGGCGTGAACGTTCAGACCCGCCAGCAGGTGCGGGTCGTCCTGACACGCCTGTTTCCAGCCTTTGTCCGCCAGTGCCAGCATGAACGGCATCGTCGCGTTGCCCAAAGCGATGGTCGAGGTCCGGGCCACCGCGCCCGGCATGTTGGCCACGCAATAGTGCATCACACCATCGACCTCGTAGATCGGGTCGGCATGGGTCGTTGCACGCGAGGTTTCGAAGCAGCCACCCTGGTCAATAGCCACGTCGACAAGCACCGCACCGGGCTTCATTGTCGACAGCTGCTCGCGGCTGATCAGTTTCGGAGCGGCAGCGCCCGGGATCAGAACGGCTCCGATAACCATATCGGCGTCCTGGATCAGCTCAGCCGTTGCGCCAGCCGTCGAGTATTGGTTCTTGAACTGCCCGCCGAATACGTCATCCAGATAGCGCAGCCGAGGCAGTGAGCGGTCAAGAACTGTCACATCTGCGCCCATACCTGCAGCGATCTTGGCCGCGTGGGTGCCGACGACCCCCCCGCCAATCACGACGACCTTGGCCGGCCCAACGCCGGGAACCCCGCCCATCAGCACGCCTCGGCCACCATTGGCCTTTTGCAGGGTCCACGACCCGACCTGAGGCGCCAGACGGCCCGCAACCTCGGACATGGGCGCCAGCAGAGGAAGACCGCCGCTTGCGTCCGTGACGGTCTCATAGGCGATTGCGGTACAGCCCGAGGCCAGCAGATCGTGGGTCTGATCCGGGTCCGGGGCAAGGTGCAGGTAGGTGAACAGCAACTGGCCTTCGCGCAGCATCTTGCGCTCACCGGCTTGAGGTTCCTTGACCTTCACGATCATGTCGGCCGTGGCAAAGACCTTTTCTGCCGTGTCAACGATGCCCGCGCCAGCAGCGACATAGGCGGCATCGTCAAATCCTGCGCCAATACCAGCACCGGATTCGATCAGCACGTCGTGTCCGCGCGCAACCGCTTCCTGAGCGGCGTTGGGCGTCATGCCGACGCGAAATTCCTGGGGTTTGATTTCCTTGGGGCAACCGATTTTCATCTGCACCGTCTCCGTTCATAAACTGCCCAAATTATGTGCAATTCAAGGCGCAATTTTTGTGAAACAAGACGGGGCTTTGTGTTTTTTGTCGGAAGGTTTTCGCGTAAACTGCAGAAATCTTGCAAAGGATTTGCAGCAATGAGCCTAGATACGACTGATAGGAAGATACTTTCTGCGCTGCAGCGCAATGGCCGGATGTCGAATGCCGAGCTGTCGGAGCAGGTGAATCTGTCCCCCTCGGCCTGCCATCGCCGGGTACAACGGCTTGAGGCTGACGGCTATATCCGCAAATACGTGGCTTTGCTGGATGCGCGCAAGATGAATGTGCCAACTACTGTCTTTGTCGAGATCACGTTGCAAGGCCAGGCCGAAGAGGTTCTGGACGCGTTCGAAAAGGCGGTTTCGCGCATCCCGGACGTTCTAGAATGTCACCTGATGGCCGGAACCGCTGACTACATCCTGAAAGTGGTGGCCGAAGATACCGAGGATTTCGCGCGGATCCACCGTCAATACTTGTCGCGATTGCCCAAAGTGGCGCAGATGCAAAGTTCGTTCGCTTTGCGCACGGTGTTCAAAACAACCGCCCTGCCAGTTTGAACGGCGCCTATTTTCTGCGCGCAGAAAGGCAAAGGACTGCCTTGCGTCAATTCTACGGCTTGTATCCCCGGGGCGGGGCGTCCAAAATTGAGACGATGAGACCCTCGCGCTGCACCTCCCCGTGATCCCGGCAGCGCGATGTCATCAATTCATCTGATGACATCAGGCGGTTACACAAACCTGCCAGGGTGGGAACCCGAAGAATAATAAGGAGTTGACCTTGGCCTACGAAAACGATGGCGCCCCCAAAGACTGGCTGGAGGCTGAGCTGGAAGATACGCTGGATGAGGACTTCGAGATCGAATTCAGCGAGCCGATGCTGTCGATGGAAGTTCGCAAGATCTATCGGGAACAGCATCCGGACATGCTGGACCGAAAGGTCTATTTCCGCAACCTGCTGCGCCTTCAGGCTGAGTTGATCAAGGTGCAGGACTGGGTTCAGCACACCGGTGCCAAGGTCTGTATACTGTTTGAAGGCCGTGACAGTGCGGGCAAGGGGGGCGTGATCAAGCGGATCACCCAGCGCCTCAATCCGCGCGTGGCGCGGGTGGTTGCCCTGCCAGCCCCCAGCCGCCGGGAACAAAGCCAGTGGTATTTCCAGCGCTACGTGCCGCACCTGCCGGCGGCCGGTGAGATCGTTCTGTTCGATCGCTCCTGGTACAACCGTGCAGGCGTGGAACGCGTAATGGGTTTTGCGACCGAGGATCAGGTCGAACAGTTCTTTCAGGACGTTCCGGAATTTGAGCGTATGTTGGTGCGCTCTGGGATCATCTTGCTGAAATACTGGTTCTCGATCACGGATGAAGAACAACAGCTGCGCTTCCTTATGCGTATCCATGATCCGATGAAACAGTGGAAGCTTTCGCCCATGGACCTGGAGTCCCGTATCCGTTGGGAATCCTACACCAAGGCGAAGGAAGACATGTTCTTCCGCACCAATATCCCCGAGGCGCCGTGGTACATTGTGGAAGGTAATGACAAGAAACGCGAGCGTCTGAACTGTATCGAGCATCTTCTGACCATGATCCCCTATACGGATGTTCCGCATGAGAGGGTCAATCTGCCCGATCGCCGCTACAATCCGGACTACGAACGCCGCGTTCTGCCGGACGAGCTGCACGTACCCAAGATCTACTGATCGTGCTTTGACGATGCGAGGCAGCGGACTGCCTCGCATCAGGATAGGCCGTCAGGCGACGTCCATCATGCAATCGAAATTGAAGAAGTTGACGAAGAAGACGTCTCCGGAATCGTCCGATGCCATCTCCGGGCACGACGCGTCGTCCTGAGATGGATCCATATCGTCGACCATCACCAGCTCCAAGTCGTCCTCGGGTTCGTCCGGAGTCATGATGTCATCATTCCAAGCGAATTGATCCAACTGCGTCTGCAGCTGTTGAATGAACGCCTCAATTTCGGCGAGGAAAGCTGCGACGTCGAAACAACCGCTATCAGGGTCCTCGGTCTCGGTGACATCGGTCTCGGGCTGCTCAGGTTCCGGATCTTCGGTCTCTGTGACGTCAGTTTCGGGCTGCTCGGGTTCCGGGTCTTCAGTCTCAGTAACGTCAGTTTCGGGCTGTTCGGGTTCCGGGTCTTCGGTCTCTGTGACGTCAGTCTCCGGCTGTTCAGGTCCCGGATCATCCGTCTCTGTGACATCGGCTTCGGGCTGCTCGGGTTCCGGGTCTTCCGTCTCAGTGACATCGGTTACTGGTTGTTCCGGAGTGGGGTCTTCGGTATCCGTCACATCTGTTTCCGGTTCCTCGGGCACTGGATCTTCAGCCGGGGGCGGCGTCATGGCGGTGTCGTCAATGTCCAGCATGACCTCTGCGTCAGTTGTGGCAAAGTTTTGCGTCACCATGACTGCGTCAAAGCCCTGCATGTCGCCCGTCTCAACGCCGATCCCGATATATTTGAAATCGGGGTTCAGAATGTTGGCCCTGTGGCCGGGGCTGTTCATCAGGTTCTGATGCAGTTGCGCGACATCATCGCTGATGCCTGGGGCGCCGCGCTCGGATTGCCAGGCGATATTCTCGCCCGTGCGCCAGCTGCCTTCCAGATCGAAACCGGCCGACTGCATGCGCTGGGTTGCGCTGGATCCGCCCGATCCGGTGT
Organism: Ruegeria profundi; assembly: GCF_049800715.1. Taxonomy (GTDB): domain Bacteria; phylum Pseudomonadota; class Alphaproteobacteria; order Rhodobacterales; family Rhodobacteraceae; genus Ruegeria; species Ruegeria profundi_A. The sequence continues at coordinate 215,849 of NZ_JBNAFO010000006.1, read as the reverse complement.
GGCTGAACCGGTCCGTATTCAGCATCCATGCGCTGTGGTCTTCTGATGACTCGTTAAGCTGTCTTTCAAGTTGCAGGGGGTCCAGACCGCGGGATGTGCGCTCTTGGTTGATGAGCGCCAGCATCTCTCGTTCTACTTCACTTGCTGTAGACATTTTTGCCTCCGTTTTATGTTTTGTCTGAGTGGACGAGCCCAGTTATCGGGGCCACCAAAGACATGAACAGAGAGGCGATGAAAATCGGCGCTTTTCGGCGAGACGATGCAGTCGGACGCAGATTCGCTGCGCTGGAAAACGCCGAGAAAGAGGCGAGACTAAGGCTCGGCGAGTTATCGCACTGGTTGTGCGGGGGTGCGGGCAAAAACGCACTTAGAAACGACAAACCCCCGGGCGATGCCTCGGGGGTCGTCAAATAGTGTCATCCAAAGCTGGACGAGCATCAGGTGCTTAGAGCAAACCTTCGCGCTGTGCTTTCTTACGTGCCAGTTTACGGGCACGACGGATCGCTTCAGCCTTCTCGCGCGCTTTTTTCTCGGACGGTTTCTCGAAATGTTGCTTCAGCTTCATTTCACGGAACACGCCTTCGCGCTGCAGCTTTTTCTTCAGGGCACGAAGCGCCTGATCGACGTTATTGTCGCGAACACTAACCTGCATGTGGTTGTCACCACCTTTCTAGATAGAGTTGCAAGGAAATTGCAGGAGTTGGCCGTATAGCAAAGCCGCTCTATCTTGTCTAGTACTGTGCCTAAGCACCGGAGAACTGCCATGACCGTCACTTACGAAGACACCAAACAACAGCTGCTGGACGCGATTTTGATGCATGTTCCGTTCGATGGCTGGTCCGAGGCCAGTTTTCGCGCGGCCGTTGTCGATTGCGATCTGGAAGGCGGTCTGGCCCGTGCGATCTGCCCGCGCGGCGCGGTCGATCTGGCGCTGGCCTACCACGCGCGGGGCGATCAGGTCATGCTGGACAGAATCAAGTCCACTGACATGAGCGAGCTGAAGTTCCGTGAAAAGGTTGCCGCTGCTGTTCGTTTCCGGCTTGAGGCGGTCGAGGACAAGGAACTGGTGCGCCGGGGCATGACCCTGTTTTCGCTGCCCAACCACGCGGCAGACGGGGCCAAGGCGGTTTGGGGCACCTGCGATCTGATCTGGGACGCGCTGGGTGATACATCGGATGATGTAAACTGGTACACCAAGCGCGCAACCCTGTCGGGGGTCTATTCGTCGACGCTGCTGTTCTGGCTGGGGGATGATTCGCCGGATCACCAGAACAGTTGGGCGTTTCTGGATCGTCGCATCGAAAACGTGATGCAGTTCGAAAAGCTCAAGGCGCAGGTGAACGGCAACCCGCTGCTCAAGCCCTTACTGGCTGTTCCGAACTGGTTTGCAGCACAGGTGAAACCTCCGATGAAGATGCGGGCTGATCTGCCGGGGATGCTGAACCCGCGCAAGTAAGCATCTGGGCCTTTGCTTTTTGGCCTGCTAGGCATTGGGCAAAGGAGATTTGCCCATGACTTCGCCCGAGACCCAGACAATGCGTGCCGTCGAAATCACCGAGCCCGGCGGCCCTGATGTTCTGCAACTGACCGCACGACCGATTCCTGAGCCGGCGGCCGGGCAGGTTGTTTTGAAAGTGGCCTATGCTGGCGTGAACCGACCGGATGCGCTGCAGCGCGCCGGGGCCTATGATCCACCTCCCGGTGCAAGCGATCTGCCGGGGCTTGAAGCTTCGGGCGAAGTGGTTGCAATTGGCGCAGGTGTTGAGGGGCTCTCGATCGGTGACAAAGTCTGCGCGCTGCTTCCGGGCGGCGGATATGCTGAATATGTCGCCACGCCCGCCGCGCATTGCTTGCCTGTCCCAGATGGCATGGATCTAAAGCAAGCCGCCTGCCTGCCCGAGACCTTTTTCACCGTTTGGTCGAATGTCTTCACGCGCGGAGGTCTGAAAGCGGGTGAGCGGTTCCTCGTCCATGGCGGCTCCAGCGGTATCGGAACAACGGCGATCCAATTGGCGAACGCGTTTGGCGCGCGTGTATTTGCGACGGCGGGCTCGGCTGAGAAATGTGAGGCCTGCCTCAGCTTGGGCGCCGAAAAAGCGATCAACTACCGGGATGAGGATTTTGTTGGGGTTATGCGGGCCGAAGGGGGCGCGAACCTGATCCTCGATATGGTTGGAGGCGACTATATCCCGCGCAACGTGAAAGCGCTGGCCGAGGATGGACGTCTGGTTCAGATCGCCTTTTTGCAAGGACCCGTGATCGAGCTGAACTTTGCCCTGATGATGGTGAAACGCCTTACGCTGACCGGCAGCACCCTGCGTCCGCAAAGCGATCTGGCCAAGGCAAAGATCGCTCAGGACCTGCACGAGGCCGTCTGGCCGCTGCTCTCTGCAGGCAAGGTCGCGCCGGTGATGCACAGCGAATTCCCTCTGGCCGAGGCTGCTGCGGCACACGCGCTCATGGAAAGCTCGCAGCATATTGGCAAGATCGTTCTGAACGTCTCAGGCTAACGCCTTTTGGGTCACGCCACGGCGCGCCGATAGAGGTGCCATGTTGCGTGACCCAGAACGGGCATTACTATGATCAGCCCCAGCAGCATCGGGATCGCGCCCAGCACCAGCAGGGTCGCGACGATGAAGCCCCAACCCATGATGACGCCGGGATTGTGGCGCAGCACGCGAACGGATGTCACGACGGCCACGGGCAGCCCTACTTTACGGTCCAAAAGAAGCGGGAAGCTGACAACGCTGACCGCCAGCGCAATCAGCGCGAAAAAGAACCCCGCAGCAGTGCCGAAGATAACCATTGTCCACCCCGCGCCGGTGGTCAGAACCTCGGTCGCAAACGCGCCCAGCGAGGCAGGCGGTTCAGGGCCGAGCGTCTGCGCATAGACGCTTTGAGCGACCATCAGCCAGACAAGCAGCAGCAGGACTAAATAGAACCCGAGCGCGAGAATGGCCCCGAAGGAGGGCGAGCGGAATACGCCGAACGCGTCCAGCCAATGAACCTCTCCGCCTTGTTCGCGCTTGCGGCTGATTTCATAAAGACCAACGGCTGCGATCGGGCCGATCAGGGCAAAGCCTGCGATCAGTGGGGCCAATAAAGGCACCAAATCCATGTTCATTGCAAAGCCGACCATCAAAAGCCCGGCAATAGGGTAGATCAGCACGATAAAGATCGCATCCGCGCGGGTTTCCAGAAAGTCCGTGTATCCGGCCCTCAGGCAGTATTTCAGGTCGTCGAATGTGAGTGGCTGCACCATGGGCAGGTGGCGCACGTCCGAGCTGCCCAGGTGCGAGACGCTTTCCGAGACGTGATCGCTGGTTGCTCCAAGGCTTTGGGCCGCCCAGCTGATCGGATTACCGATAGTTTTTGCCATTTTGTTCCCTTCCTTGGCGAGTGGTGCGCCGCGGAATGGATCCGGCTGAGGGTTGCTCGTGGCCGGACCAGCCGGCAACGCCTGTGTGTAGTATAGCACGGTTTTGGAAATTCCCGAATTGCCGCCGCCGCATCACCCGGATTGTCTTGCCGCGCTGGCGTGTTAGCTTGGGCATAGGCAAGAGGAGGTCAGAATGCAGCAAACTGCGCGTACAGTCGTCATTGAGGAATTCGGCGGACCCGAGGTCCTACAGATCAAGGACCAGCCTTTGGGCGATCCCGGCCCCGGCGAAGTTCGCATTCGCCACGAGGCGTGCGGGTTGAACTTCATTGATGTCTATCAACGAACGGGCCTCTATCCCCTTGAATTGCCGCATGCTTTGGGCATGGAGGCCGCAGGTGTGATCGAGGCGGTCGGCGAAGGCGTGACGCATTTGCAGCCGGGCCAACGCGCAGCTTATGCCAGCGCCCCGTCCGGCGCTTATTGCGAGGCGCGGGTGATGCCCGCGGCGCAGGTATGCCCGCTACCGGATGGCATTCCTTCGGAGATTGCCGCCGGGATGATGTTGAAAGGTCTGACAGTCGAATATCTTTTCCATCGAACCACCCCATTGAAACGTGGCGACACGGTTCTGTTTCACGCGGCTGCAGGCGGTGTCGGCCTGATCGCCTGCCAATGGGCGAAATCTGAGGGCATCAAGCTGATCGGAACCGCAGGAACGGATGAGAAATGCAGCCTAGCGCAATTCAACGGTGCGGCCCATTGCATCAACTACCGGACCGAGAACTTCGCCGAACGCGTGGCCGAACTGACCGGCGGCAAAGGTGTCGATGTGGTCATGGATTCCGTTGGGGCCGATACGTTTGACGGCTCATTGGACTGCCTGAAGCCTTTGGGGATGATGATATCCTTCGGCAATGCATCCGGGCCGGTGCCGCCGGTTAATATCGGCATTCTCGGGCAGAAAGGCTCGCTCAAGATCACCCGCCCGACCCTGTTTACGCATATTGCCGATCATGCGGTTTGTCAGGCGATGGCGCGGCGGTTGTTTGGCAAGGTTCAAGGCGGCGAGGTCAAGATCCATATCGACCAACGCTTCCCTCTGGATCAGATTGCCGAAGCGCACCGCGCGCTAGAGGCGCGGCAAACCACCGGCAGCACAATTCTGGACTTGTAAACGCAAAGACCCGGCGCAGGACGCCGGGTCTGCTCCAGCACAAAACCGGAAAAATCAGAAGCGGTAGGCCGCTCGGATCTGCAGTGTTGTGGCGTCAACATCCACGCTGGACGAGTTGAAGTTGTCAAACTCGTGATAAAGCAACTCGCCTGCGATGCTGACATTAGGGGCCACGATCTGCTCATAGCCTGCGCCGATGAACCAGCCGTCGTCGCTGCCCAGATTGTCGGTGCCAGCATCCGCATAGCCGCCAACGCCGTATAGAAGACCCTGAGGGTTTACCTTGTAGCCAGCGCGCACTTTGATCCGCCATACCTCCTCGACAGTTGCGGGGCCGAGATCGATATTGGTCCAGTCATAATCAAAGCCGCCGCCCACGACCCAGTCGCCCAGATCGTAGTCATATCCAAGGATGATACCGCCAATCGCGCCATCGCCATCGACGCCGGAGACGCTGGTGTCCACGTCGATATAGCCCAATTGCAGACCGCCGTAGAACCCCGTCCAGCTGCCCGAGGATTGGGCCATCGCTGCCCCTGCCGCCAGGGTGGACGCCGCTGTCACAATTGCCAATCTGCCTATCATTTCTTGATCCTTTCATTCCAAATAACCGCGCGCCAATTTGTAAATCTGGCTACGCATATCCATACTCAAATACGGCCCTGCCTCAGGACCGGATCATCGTTCGTGGCATATTCCGTACTAGGTCTTGGATCGTTAAAGCCGTTTGGACCTATGTCCGCCCGATAGACCCGGGCTTGTCTCAATAAGATAGTTAGCGTTTTCAAAGCTTCAAATAAAATACGGCGGCAGATCACTCTGCCGCCGACGCGTGCCTTCAATTTCAGCGGATTATTGCTGCAGTTCAGCCGGGCTTTTGTCTGCGATGGTTTCCCAGTTGGTGCTGGCTTGCTCGATGAAGCCCGGGATGTCGCCTTCCCAACGTTCCTGGATGTCTTGCGACAGGTTCAGGTACAGTTTGTTGTCAACGATTTTCCAGTGGTTCGGGTCACCGTCGAATTTGAAGCCCATGGCCGCGCCGAAGGCGCAGTAGCCGCCATATGCGGGCAGGTAGGCCTCGGGGTTAGCTTCAAAAGCCACTTTGTTTTCTTCTGACGAGAAGCGGTACAGCGCGTCGTTGTGCAGGGTGGTGATGCGGTAGTCGCCTTTGGTTGCTTCGCCAGCAGTGAAATAGGCAACCGGGTCATAGCCTTGCATCGCGAGGCCGGTCGAGCTTGCGTTGAGTTCAACACCAGCGGCCAAGGTCGAAGTGGCCAGAGCAACAGACAGGGCAACGCCGCCGATCAGAGATTTAAACGTGTTCATAGCTTCACCTTTCGTGAAAGGGCCGCGCGACCTCGCCTGAATTGCGATTTGCGGACCCGGGATTTTATCTTGTGAGACCGGTAATTGGCCGCCACGGAATGCAGATGGGAGGCGGGTTGATCACGTTCAAAACAATGAATTGTGATTGTGCCAAGACACAGAGGTGCTGTGCAAAAATGCGAAATATCAATCAGATATCCGGGGTCATCGCCAACACGAAATCCACCACTTTGCTTGCGGGCATTTCACAGGGACGCAGCAACGCACCGCTGTTTCGCGTCTGATAGAGGTTCAGGCTGATATAGTCCGTCCCGCCCATTTCGTACGCGACAAGCTTATGGGATTTGCCCCCCGCCAAAGCCTTACGAGTCACTACATAGCGCTTGGCGTCTGCTCGGCCAGTGAACGTACCGATGGGCAGGGCGAAAAGTGCCGACAGAAAATCCTCTGGCGGGGTCACGATTTCCCGATTTTCGGCTCGGTCCGGGATTTGATGCGTGCCACGTTGTCCTTATGACGCCAGTAGATCAGGAAGGTCAGGGCAATTCCGAGGATGAATGTCTTTCCGTCTGTCAGAGTGATGATCCAGGTGGTCGACAAGGCCGCTGCGGCCAGTGCTCCGGCCGATGACATGCGCCAGATCGCGACGGAGACCAGCCAGGTCAGACAGCACGCAACGCCGACGCGCCAGTCCAAAGCAAGCCAGAGGCCGATGAAGGTTGCAACGCCCTTGCCGCCTTTGAAGGCCAGCCAAACAGGCAGGCAGTGGCCAAGAAAAGCCATAAGGGCGGCAATCTGCGCCGCGTCCTCACCTGCATAGGCGCGGGCCAACAGGACTGCCAGCGCCCCTTTTCCGCCATCCAGCAGCAGCGTCAGCGCGGCGGCGGGTTTGCTGCCGGTGCGCAGAACATTGGTTGCGCCGATATTACCTGATCCGATCTGCCGCAGGTTGCCCAGTCCCATGACACGCGCGATGATCAGGCCGAAAGGGATCGATCCGATCAGGTATCCCAAGGCCGCCCACAGGGCGAGTACATTCATTGAGCTGTCGAATTCGGGCATCAGGTTCTCCGGTACACGTCTTTGCCGGCCACATAGGTCGCAAGGACCTTACCTTGCATGCGCTGACCGTCAAACGGTGTGTTCTGAGATTTCGAATTCAGGGCAAACCGGTCCAGCACAAAGGGCACATCTGGGTCGAACAGAACCAGATCGGCAGGCGCACCCTGCGCTAGTCGCCCGCTGTCCAACCCCAACCGTTTCGCCGGATTCAGCGCGACGGCCCGGAACAGAGTGGGCAGGTCCAATTGCCCTGCATGAAACAGGCGCAGGGCTGCAGGCAGGAAGGTCTCCAACGCAACCGCGCCCGAGGCGGCCTCTTCAAACGGCAGGCGTTTGCTTTCTTCGTCCTGCGGCGTGTGCATCGAACTGATGATGTCGATCAGACCCGTGCGCACCGCTTCGATCACCGCTTGCCGATCATCCTCAGACCGCAGGGGCGGCTTGACCTTGAAGAAGGTGCGATAGTCGGCCACGTCCAGTTCATTCAGTGTCAGATGGTGTATCGAGGTCCCGGCGGTGATGTCCAGCCCGTTGCGCTTGGCACGTTCCAGTGCGGGCAGGGCGCGGGCGGTGGTGATCTGGTCGGCATGATAGGCGGCCCCGGTCATCTCTAGCAGCGCAATGTCGCGGTCCAGCCCCATCCGTTCCGCCATGGGCGAGACGGCGGGCAATCCGCGCAGAGCAGCGAACTTGCCGCTGGTGACGGCGGCCCCTTTGCTCAGCCCTGGTTCCTGAGGGTGCGCGATGACCAGCGCGCCGCAGGATTTGGCATAGGTCAGCGCGCGGGAAAATACCTTGGTGTTGGTGATGACGTGATCGCAATCGGTGAAGGCGACCGCGCCCGCATCCTGCAGAAATCCGATCTCGGTCATCTCACGCCCCTCGCGACCTTTGGTGAGGGCCGCCATAGGCAGGACGTTGACAGGCGCGTCAGCTTGTGCCCGCCGGGTGGCAAATTCCAGCGTTTCGGGCGTGTCGACGGCTGGCAGCGTATCGGGGCGGGTGACGATGGTGGTCACCCCACCCGCCGCCGCCGCCAGACCAGCGGATTTGTAGCTTTCTTTGTGCCGCTCACCTGGTTCACAGACCTTGACGCCGATATCGACAATACCGGGGGCAAGGCATTTGCCGTTGCAGTCGATGGCGTCTCCGCTGATGGCCGGGGCGTCCCCATCCCCAATCGCCACAATGTGTCCGTTTTCGGCGTGTAGCCAGCCCAGGCTGTCCGTGCCAGTTTCCGGGTTGATCATGCGGGCATTGGTGAAAACGACAGAAGTCATGCTGAGGCCTCTCGGGCTTGGTTCAAAGCCGCCAAAGCGGCATCAGGGTCGGACAAGTATTCGAAGACAAGAAACAGGCGGCGCGAAAACACCACGTTCTGACCGCTGCGATGGTAGTTCAACGCGTGGTCGACGGGGATGTGTTTGGGCCTGAAGATCTTGCTGATCCACCATGCGTTGCGGGTGGTCACCACATAGACACGACACGTGCGCAGCAGGCGGTCGTACCACATGAGGAACGCAACGAACCCCGTGGACCCGATCAGTTTCCAATAGTCCCACAGGGTATCGGCGAACCACGGGCTGGCCAGCCAAGCCAGACCGAGGCTGAGGATCAAAATCCGGTAAGCCCATGCCACATGGGGCGGAAAATAACCCTGATGAGGTTGCCCGGTCCAGAGGATCTCTTCGCCCTCAGGGATATGGGTTCGCCACCACCCGTCGCTCATCCCGCGGCCCTTTCGATGGCGGCTTTGGTGGCAGCGGGGTTCGCCTGATATTTGATGAGGTGCTTGTCACCGCCCCGTGTCACCACCTGAACAAAGCTGCCCATCGTATTGACGGCTTCGATCTGGTTCAGCGCGACGACCCGAGGGCCGGGGCCGGTGAGGGTGGTGTCAGACAACTCCCACGTATTGTTCAGCTCTTCCGAGGCCAGATACCAGGCGCGCAACCCGATTGCGGCTAACCCGGCAGGCGCGCCGGTCCAGACATAGGGGTTGCCGATCAACCACAGCACCAGCATCGCCCCCGCCATCGCAATGGCGGCGAGGGTCAGGTTGGTCTGGACATAGGCGCGTTTGTCCGGGGTGAAGGTCACAGGATCAGCCATAGGGCACCTCCGATAACAAGCAGGGCGAGAACCGCCATCAGGGCCGATCCGACACGGCGAGTGGCATCATTGTCGATGGGCGCCTGCGGGGCAGAGAACGGCTTGGCGCTTTCAGTTTCTATCGCACCGCCGGTCCAGTTCGTCGCCTCTTCGGTGAACAGACCCAGCAAATGCAGGCGAGGATCAGGGTTCAGCTGTGCCGCGCGCCCACCAAAGGCCGCGCTGCGGACGACCATGACCCAGCCTTCGATGGCTTCAAGCATGCTACGATCCAGTTGACACTCGGACACGCCGCCGCCTTCGTGCAGATAGCCATAAAGTCCAAGGTCTTCGAGGTCGGAGACTGGGAAGATATCGATTTGATCGGGGTCCAGACCATCAACACCCAGAACCTGATCGGCCGCGCCGGGTTCGCGTAGGAACTTGGCCTCTTCCGGGCGCATGTCCAGCGCGAACAGGCGGATCACACCGTGTTCGTGGGGGGCGACGGTCAGATCGCTCATGCGACCTCACGCAGGTTGCGGGCCAGAAGCTCCATCGCGGCCATGCGGACGGCGACGCCCATTTCGACCTGCTCCTGAATGACCGAGCGATTTATGTCATCGGCCAGCGTGCCGTCGATCTCAACCCCGCGGTTCATCGGTCCGGGGTGCATGACAATGGCATCGGGCTTGGCCTGCGCCAGTTTGGCGGCGTCCAGCCCGTAGCGGTGATAGTACTCACGCTCCGAGGGGATGAAGCCGCCATCCATCCGCTCTTTCTGAAGGCGCAGCATCATGACGACGTCGACGTCTTTGAGGCCCTCGTTCATGTCGTCATAGATCTCGGCCCCGAACTCGGCAAATTGTGAGGGGACCAGGGTGGGCGGGCCGATTAGGCGAATGCGATTCTCCATCTTGCCCAGCAGGATCAGGTTCGACCGCGCCACGCGGGAATGGGCGACGTCTCCGCAGATCGCGATGTTCAGGCGATGCAAGCGGCCCTTGGCTCGGCGGATGGTCAGAGCGTCCAGCAAGGCCTGCGTCGGATGTTCGTGCCGTCCGTCGCCCGCGTTCAGCACCGCGCAATTCACCTTTTGCGCCAGCAGGTCCACGGCCCCGGAATGCGGATGCCGAACCACCAACAGGTCGGGATGCATCGCGTTCAGCGTCATGGCGGTATCGATCAGCGTTTCGCCTTTTTTGATCGAGCTGGCCTGCATCGCCATGTTCATCACGTCCGCGCCCAACCGCTTGCCCGCCAGTTCGAAACTGGCCTGGGTACGGGTCGAGTTCTCAAAGAACATATTGATCTGCGTCAGCCCCGACAGCACGTCTGAATGCTTGGTCGATTGCCGGTTCAGGTCGACGTATTTTTCGGCCAGATCCAGAATGGCGGTGATATCGGATTGCGACAGATGCTCGATGCCAAGAAGGTGACGATGGGCAAAACGCATGGCGGGCTCCTGTCTGACAATCGGACCGCTTATAGAAAGCCACGCGGGCAGAGGCAACCTATGGTTCCGACCCTTCGGGCAGTTTCTCGCACCCGCCTTCGGGCAGGCATTGCTCGCCGGGTTTGCACCACTTGCCGTAGCCGCAGTCGACGGCCTTGATCGGAACGCATCCCTGATGATCCGAGCATTTGAAGCCGGGGCGGCATTGCGATCCGGTTTCCTCGCACAAGAACCATCCGGGACGCGTGCATCCGCCCCCCGGCAGGCACGACGACCCGCGCGCGCAGGTCAGGCCATCGTCGCATATCTGCGGCGGGTCAAGGGCCTCAGGCAAGCTGGGGTTCAAGTCGGGTATGGTTTTTTCACATTGCCCGCGCGCACTGCAAAAGCTGCCTGAGGGGCAATCCAAACTTGAGGTGCAGGCGTTTGCCCCAGCAGGCGCGCAGCGTGTGCCACCCGCGACGCAGCGCTCGAACGCGCCACAGGAGCGCCCGCCGCCGCAATAGGTTCCGCCTAAGGGAATGCAGTGGCCATCAAAGCTGCATCTCTGTCCGCCCGAGCAGCAGCGGCTGCCGCAGGCGAACTGACCCGCCCGGCATTGATCCGCCCCGCCAAGCAACTGGGCCGAGGCTTGTTCGCCGCCGAGGGCAAGCACCAGAGCAACCAGAAGGAATCGCAGAAAAGACAGCATGACGCCCGCATGGTCGGTCTGTCCCGGTGCCGAGGCAAGGTCTATTCGCTTTCCCTCAGGCAAAAGCTGGTTAGATTGAGGGGCATGGAATCGGGCTTGGACTATCATACTGCAAAGGCGCTGCTGGAATGGCAGATCGAACTGGGCGCGACCGAGGCGATCGGGGACGCGCCGATTGATCGCTATGCCTTGCCGGATACGACGCCCAAGGCGAAGAAGCCCGTAACTCCGCAAGCCGCGCCGGAAAAACCCAAACAGGTCGATCCGGTGGCGATTGCCAAAGCGACCGCCCAAGGCGCCGGGTCTTTGGGCCAACTGCGCGCGGTGATGGAGGCGTTCGATCATTGTGAGCTGAAGCGCGGCGCGCGTCAGTTGGTCTTTGCCGATGGTACGCCGGGTGCGCGGGTGATGATCATTGGCGAGGCTCCGGGCCGGGATGAAGACCGCGAAGGCAAACCTTTTGTTGGTCGGGCCGGGCAATTGCTGGACCGTATGTTGGCCGCGATTGATCTGGACCGTGCGCAGGATGTCTACATAACCAATGTGCTGCCCTGGCGCCCTCCGCAGAACCGCGACCCCAAACCCGAAGAGATCGGCATGATGAAGCCGTTTCTGGAGCGTCACGTGGCGCTGGCCAAGCCCGAGGTGCTGGTGGTGATGGGCAATATCAGTTGTCAGGCGGTTTTGGGCAAACGCGGCATCACACGCTTGCGCGGGAACTGGGATCAGGCGCTGGACCTGCCTGTCATCCCGATGTTCCACCCCGCCTACCTACTGCGACAACCGCAGATGAAAAGACAGGCTTGGGCGGATCTGCTCGAGCTGAAAGCGCGACTGGGGGCCGGGTGATGCGTATCCTGGCGTTTTCGGATCTTCACATGGCACGCAACCGGGCTGCTGATCTAGTGGCGGTCAGCGCCGAGGCGGATTTGGTGATCGGGGCCGGAGACTATTGCAACATGCGGCAGGGCCTCGATGAAGCGATGCAGATGCTCTCGGGCATCGCGGCACCTCTGGTTCTGGCCCCCGGCAATGCCGAAAGCGCGGCTGAGCTGACAGACGCGGCCCCTGAGGGGGTTCATGTGCTGCACGGAACCGGGATGACGGTCGACGGGTTGCGCTTGTTCGGCTTGGGCTATGGTGTGCCGGTCACGCCGTTTGGAGACTGGTCCTGTGACCTTAGCGAGGCCGAAGCCGCAGAGATGCTGGACCGTTGTGATGGGGCGGATGTGCTGGTCGTTCACTCTCCGCCCAAGGGGTTTGGAGATACGACGTCACAAGGGATGTCCGTCGGATCGGTCGCCGTGCGCGACGCGGTGGAACGCCTGCAGCCAGAACTGGTCTTTTGTGGGCATATCCACGATAGCTGGGGCTATCGCGGGTCATTGGGTCGCTCAGAAATCGCCAATCTTGGCCCCAGACCAAATTGGTTTGAGGTTGCGATATGATCGAAACCGTTACTCTGCTTGCCTTTATCCCCGCCGCGATGGTGCTGAATTTCACACCCGGTGCGGATATGATGTTCTGCTTTGGGCAGGGCCTGAAATCCGGACCCCGACCGGCGCTTGTGGCAAGTGCCGGGATATCGCTGGGACTGATGGTGCATGTCCTGCTGGCCGGGCTCGGCCTTGGAGCCTTGGTCAACTCAATGCCATGGCTGTTTGATGTCATCCGCTGGCTGGGTGTTGCTTATTTACTTTATCTGGCGTGGGGCGCGATCCGCAACGGAGCGGTCTCGACCGAAGGGCCAACAAGGCCGACGCGCATGGCGTTTCGGGATGGGATGGTGGTGAACCTGACCAACCCCAAGATCATTCTGTTCGTTCTGGCCTTTATCCCTCAATTTGTTGATCCTGCGGCGGGCCCGATCCTTGGGCAATTCCTGATCTTTGGCGCGATCATCGCATTGGGTGGTTTTGTCGTGAACGGGTTGGTTGGCGTGTTCGCAGGCGGCACAGGCCGGTTGCTGATCGGAAACCCGCGCGCCTCACGCATCATGGGATGGGTAACAGGCGGGATTTTCACCGCGTTGGCGCTGCGGCTTGCTATCATGGAAAGGGCCTGACACCTGATGTCACGTATCGACGAAACGATCGACTTCATCCCTATACGTATCGCGGTTCTGACCGTCTCGGACACGCGCTCGGTTGATGAGGATCGTTCGGGCCAGACATTGGTTGACCGCATCGAAAAGGCGGGGCATGTGGTTGCGGATCGCAAGATTATCCGGGATGAACGCGCCCAGATCGCCGATCAGCTGCGCGCCTGGGTGGCGGATGCGGGGATCGACGTGGTGATCTCGACCGGTGGCACCGGGCTGACCGGGCGGGACGTGACGGTCGAGGCGCATCGCGACGTCTATGAAAAAGAGATTGACGCTTTCGGGACCGTTTTCACAATCGTCTCGATGGAGAAAATCGGTACTTCGGCAGTGCAGTCGCGCGCAACAGGTGGCGTGGCAGGCGGCACTTATCTGTTTGCACTTCCGGGCAGCCCCGGGGCCTGCAAGGACGCTTGGGACGGTATCCTCGAGAAACAGCTCGATTATCGCCACCGGCCCTGCAATTTCGTGGAAATAATGCCTAGATTGGACGAACATCTGCGACGGAAGTAGACTGGTCGCACGTTCAACACCTTATAACCGCTTTGTGGCTTGGCATATTTCGTGCCTCCGCTACATTTTTCGCAGGGCAGCCCAATTGCAACCGGGATGAATAATAGATGCGTTTTTTAAGGCAGAGTCTGGTCGGTGTGTTTCTGGCGTCGCTAACGTTGGCCTTGCTGTTTGTCGCCATTCAGATCGTCACAGGCGCTGTGCAAGAGGTTCTGATCCGCGAGAATGAGCAACCCAAAGCGCGCGAGCGGGTCTTTGCGGTGACCGTCCGTCCGGCTGTATTCGAAACCGTCACGCCCAATCTCGAAGCCTTCGGCGAGGTGCAAAGCCGCCGCCGTCTGGAGTTGCGCGCGGCACTGGGCGGCCGCGTGATCGCATTGGCTGATGATTTCGTGGATGGCGGCACAGTCACCACAGGTGAGGTTTTGGTCGAGCTTGATCCGGCGGATGCACAATCGGCGCTTGATCGTGCGAAATCGGACGTATTGGATGCGCAGTTCGAAGAACGCGACGCTGAACGGTCATTGTTGCTGGCGCAGGATGAATTGAAATCAGCCGAGGCGCAAGCCGAACTGCGTGAAAGAGCCCTGCAGCGCCAGCGAGATCTTGAATCCCGCGGCGTGGGGGCACCCGCCAGTGTGGAAGAGGCCGAATTGATCGCCGCCGCCGCACAACAATCGGTTCTGGCGCGTCGCATTGCCCTTGCGCAGGCGGAATCGCGGGTGGATCAGGCTACAACCCTGCTGGCCCGCGCGCGGATCGCGCAGGAAGCGGCAGAGCGTGACTTGGAGGACATGACCATCCGCGCAAGGTTCGGAGGGACGCTGACAGATGTCACGTTGGTTGAAGGGCGTTTGGTTTCAGCAAACGAGAAGCTGGCCGAACTGGTGGACCCCAACGCATTGGAGGTGGCCTTCCGCGTTTCAACCGCGCAATTCGTGCGTTTGCTGGACAAAGACGGAGCGCTGATCAACGCCCCCTTCACCATCTCGCTTGAGGTCACGGGGGCCGACCTGACCGCGAGGGGCCGGATCAGCCGTGACAGCGGCTCGGCTGGTGAGGGGCAAACCGGGCGTCTGATCTATGCCCGGCTCGACGATGCCTCGGGGTTCAAGCCCGGCGACTTCGTGACCGTGACGGTGCAGGAACAGCCCTTGGAACAGGTCGCACGCCTTCCGTCTTCGGTTCTGGACGCAGCTGGAACCGTTCTGGTTTTGGGTGCAGATGATCGTCTGGAAGTCCTGCCTGTGCAACTGATCCGCCGTCAGGGCGATGAGGTTCTGCTGCGCGGAGAAGGGCTGGAAGGGCGCGAGGTCGTGATAGGCCGCACGCCTCTGCTAGGGTCCGGGGTTCGCGTGCGCCCCCTGCGTCCCGAGGCCAGTGCCGATCCTGATCTGGTTGAATTGACTGATGCGAAACGGGCCGAACTGATCACTCATGTCGAGGCTAGAGAGGATATGCCTGAGGCCGAGAAAACACGCATGCTCGGCCAGTTGGAAGAGGCGAAGGTTCCGGTCTCTCTGGTGCGTCGCATTGAAAACCTGGCCGGGGGCTAAGCGCCATGATGCGCGACATCCCTAGCGCTGCCGGTGGTATCCTGAGCTATTTCACCCGGCACAGAACCGTGGCCAATCTGTTGTTGCTGGTGATGCTGGTGTTGGGCGCGGCGGCCATCCCGAATATGCGGGCGCAGTTCTTTCCGGATGTGGTTCTGGAACGGGTCGACGTGAATGTCGAATGGGAAGGGGCCGGTCCCGAAGATGTCGACAATGGCATCGTCCAACTGCTCGAACCTGAATTGCTGGCGGTTGAAGGCGTGGCAAGCACCACGGCGACCTCTCGCGAAGGCTCTGCCAGTATCCGGCTGGAGTTCGAGCCGAACTGGGACATGTCCCGCGCCGTGGAAGAGGTACGCACCGCCGTCGACAGCGTTACCAACCTGCCAGAAGATGCCGAAGAGCCCACGATCCGGCGTGGGGCTTGGCGCGACCGGGTCACAGATGTGGTCGTCACGGGCCCGGTTGATCCGGACCAGCTGGCCAAATTCACCGATGAGCTGATCAACCGCCTGTTTGCCGCTGGCGTGACCCGCACCACGATCCGCGGTCTCGCCGCCCCGCGCGTGGTTGTCGAGGTGCCCACCGCGCAGCTGATTGCCAATGACGTGGCTTTGGCCGACATCGCCTCGGCCATTTCGGCTGAGGTCAATGCCAGCCCGGCGGGGGATGTGACGGGTGCCAACGCGCGCATCCGGACTGGCGCGGAAAAGCGCACGCCGGAAGAGATTGAGACCATCGCTCTGAGGACTTTTGCGGACGGATCGAAACTGTTTGTTGGTGACGTCGCGCAGATTCGGGTGGAGGGGGTCAATCGCAACCGCAGCTATTTTGTCGGCGACAATCCCGCAATGTCGGTTCGGGTGGACCGGTCCAATCTGGGGGATGCCATCGCGATCCAGCACACAGTTGAGAACGTGGTGACTGAGATGCAGGCCAGCCTGCCCGAAGGTGTCTCGGTCGAGATGATCCGTACCCGCGCGCAGGCCATTACCGACCGTCTGGATATTCTGATCGACAATGGGCTGGTTGGCCTTGGCCTTGTCGTGTGTCTGCTGTTTCTGTTCCTGAACGCGCGCATTGCTTTCTGGGTTGCTGCGGGTATTCCGGTTGCGATGTCGGCGGCGATTGCGCTGATGTATATCGGTGGCTTGTCGCTGAACATGGTGTCTCTGTTCGGTCTGATCATCACGCTGGGAATCGTGGTGGATGACGCAATCGTTGTGGGCGAACACGCCGATTTCCGAGCCCGCCGATTGGGGGAACCGCCCATCGTGGCCGCCGAACGCGCTGCCCGCCGGATGGCTATGCCGGTTTTTGCGGCCACGATCACCACCGTGATCGCCTTTTTCGGCCTGACCCTTGTAGGTGGCCGGTTCGGAGAGTTGATCCGTGATATCCCCTTTACGGTGATCGCGGTGCTGGCGGCCTCACTCATCGAATGTTTCCTGATCCTGCCGAACCACATGTCCCACGCCATTGCGCATTCTGCCAAGGAACATTGGTATGACTTGCCCAACCGGGTTGTGAATCGGGGCTTCCGTTGGGTGCGGGACACCCTGTTTCGCCCCTTTATCAGCTGGGTCATCTGGGCGCGCTATGTCGTGGTTGCATTGATGCTGGTGATACTTGCGACCCAGGCTGCCCTGTTCATTCGCGGCGATGTGAACTGGCGGTTTTTCAACGCGCCCGAGCGTGGCTCGGTCACCGGTAATTTCATCATGGCCGAAGGGGCAACGCGTGCTGACACGATCGCCATGATGCGCGAATTGCAGCGCGCCACCGAAGAGCTGGGCCAAATCTACGAGGAGCGCCACGGGCGCAATCCTCTGGAATATGTTCTGGCCGAGGTTGGCGGCAGCGCAGGGTTCGGTCTGTCCGCTGCTGAGGGCAAAGATGAAGATCTTTTGGGCGGTATCTCGATCGAGCTGATCGACGCCGACCTGCGCCCCTATTCCAGCTTCGAGTTTGTTGGTGAGTTACAGGATTTCGTCCCTCGCCATCCCAAGGTTGAGCTGCTGAGTTTCCGGGGCTGGCGTTCGGGTCCGGGAGGGGACGCGATTGACGTGCAGTTCTACGGCGCGGATGTAGACACGCTGAAAGCCGCCTCTGAGGATTTGCAGACCGAACTGTCAAAATACCCCGAGGTCTCGGCACTTGAGGACAATCTGGCCTATGACAAAGAGGAATACATCCTAGACCTGACAGCACAGGGTCAGGCGCTGGGCTTCCGCATCGAAACGCTGGGCCGCGTGCTGCGCAACCGGTTGAACGGGATCGAGGCCGCGACCTTCCCCGACGGCCCCCGCAGCGCCGAGATCCGCGTGGAACTACCCGAGGGCGAGCTGACCGCAGATTTCCTGGAACGCACCCTGATGCGCACGCCAGACGGGGTCTATGTCCCGCTGGCCGACATCGTCTCTGTCGAGCGTAAATCAGGCTTTTCGACCGTCCGGCGCGAGAACGGGTTGCGGGTGATTTCGGTGAATGGCGACATCTCCGAGGATGATCCCGCCCGCGCCGCCGAAATCGGGCGCGCAATGAACGAAGAGATCCTACCGCGCATTGCGGGCGAATATCAGGTCGACTGGCGTATGGCTGGCCTGAGCGAACAAGAGGACGAGTTCCTGTCCGAGGCGCGCACCGGCCTGATCCTGTGCCTGACCGGCATCTATCTTGTTCTGGCCTGGGTTTTTGCCAGCTGGTCGCGGCCTCTGGTGGTGATGTCGATCATTCCGTTCGGATTGGTGGGCGCGATCTGGGGGCACTATATCTGGGACGTGCCGCTGAGCATGTTCACCGTTGTCGGGCTTCTGGGCATGACAGGCATTATCGTCAACGACTCGATTGTGCTGGTGACAACTATTGATGGCTACCAGCAGGAGAGGGGGTTGGTGCCCTCGATCATCGAAGGCACAGCAGACCGGTTGCGCCCCGTAATGCTGACCACGCTGACGACGGTGCTGGGTTTGACGCCGTTGCTCTATGAAGGTTCGCAACAGGCGCAGTTTCTCAAGCCAACGGTGATCACGCTGGTCTACGGGCTGGGTTTCGGAATGGTTCTGGTGCTGGTTCTGGTGCCCGCGCTTTTGGCAATCCTGAACGATTTCGCGCGTCCGATGACTGCGATGCGTCGGGCGATCTATGCGCGGGACCGCGTGGTGCAGGCCGCGCTGGGTGCGACCGCTTTGGCGCTGTTGCTCTGGTTTGCGGTGACGCTGGTCTGGCCGATGGTCTCGGGTGCGCCTGTAGACCCATTGGTCGGTCTTTACGGAGGTGCGGACGCCCCCGAGATTCTGCGCATGGGTTTGGGAGCGTTTGTGGCGGGTGCCATCCCCATCGTGATCCTGAGCGTGCTGCTGTCCGGGATGTTCTATGCCCGGTTCAAAAGCCGGGCCGGAGCCTAGCCTGCCTTTAGCGCAAGCTGCAACAGGCTGGCTACACGGTTGCTCATCGGCAGGTCGCCTTTGAGGATCCGCTCGATAGGAAACCATTGCGCGTCCAGCGCATCATCCCCTGCCAAAGGCGTGCCGGATTGGTACCGACAGGCCACCCCTACCAGTAGGTAGTGCGACAAGACTTGCCCATCCGTATCCCTCCTCAGCAGGTCTAGATTGTCCAGATAGTGCAACGGTTCAGCCGTGACCGATGTTTCCTCAAGCAATTCCCTTTCTGCGGCCTGAAGGACGGTCTCACCCCATTCCACATGGCCGCCAGGAAACCCCCACAGGCCTCGATCCGGTTCCTTACTGCGTTGCACCAGCAGAACGTGTTCCTGATGCAGGACAACAGCCAGCGCGCCGATCTTGGGAGATTGGGTCATAAGGTCAGCCTGCAGAGCATCCCTGAATGTCCACAGCGTGGTTGGCGCCCAGAACCGTGATCCGAATCTCGGACCGATCCAGCGCAAAAGGTGCGCCCGAGGCGCTGATCACCTCGGATCGGGCAATCAGTGTGCCACCCTGCCGCTGCGTTTCGGGTTGCGAGGCCCAAAGGACCGGGTTCCCCGGCTCGATCACCGCAACCTCTTGCCCGCCGGCCGAAGGCATGGTCACCCGCGCCTCGATCTGCATACCGTCCGAGGTTGGGGTCAGATGGCAGCTGGCCTTTGCCACACGCGCTTCGCGGGCCGAGTAGGGGCGTTGCGCCAAAGCGGCTGCGATTGCGGGGTTGCGACCTGCATCAGAGTCAACCTTGTGGTCGAAATCCAGACGTTGCGGGATGCAAACGTCCTTGCACACCCCCAGATCCATCTCACCCCGCAGGCGTACAGGTTTGGCGGGGTTCTTTGGGGTAATCTCGACCGGCAGTACCAGTTGATCCTCGTAGCCGATGGATTTCAGGCCGTTCTGGTCGAAAATCTCCGGCGCGGGCCAGGTGATACGCACATCGCCCACGTTTCCGGACCCGCTCCAATCGAATTGCGGCGGGATCCCGGCGTCGCCCGGCGCGCGCCAATAGGTCTTCCAACCCTCTTTCAGGGTCAGACGTAGCGCGCCCAGATAGGTCCCATTGGCCGTGCGTCCTCCGTCCAGAACATCCAGCGCTACAACCCCGTCCAAACCCTGCGCCGAGGCGGGTGCGGACAGGCCCAGACAGGCGATCAGAAGGGCAACCGAGGATTTCATACGAGTCATCATACCCTATTACATGCGCCGTGCGGACCTGAAATCCAAGTCACGTTCGGGTCACCTTTGTGAAATCTGCTGAAATCAGCTTTGCTCCCTTGCCAATACCAGTGCCACAGGGTCATTGTTGAGGGGTAACGAGCAAGAGAAACCTCGCATGGACCTGACCGGAAAACTGTTGATTGCGATGCCGGGGATGGGCGATCCGCGCTTTGATCACTCGGTCGTGTATATCTGCAGCTACGGCGACGATGGCGCGATGGGGTTGATCATCAACAAACCCTCTGATCTGCGGTTCAAAACCCTGCTGGGGCAGCTCAACATCCCGTGTCGCATTCCCATCATAGGCGAGCGTCTGGTGCATTTCGGAGGCCCGGTCGAGATGTCGCGCGGCTTTGTTCTGCATAGCTCCGACTATGATGCCAACCTGCACTCGATGCAGATTTCGGATGAGTTCAGCATGACGGCCACGCTGGACGTGCTGGAGGATATGGCCGCAGGGCGTGGTCCGCTGAACGCGATGCTGACGCTGGGCTATTCCGGCTGGGGGCCCGGTCAGCTGGAGGATGAGATCGCGATGAATGGCTGGCTGACGGCGGATGCATCGTCGGAATTGGTGTTCGATGTGCCCGATGACGACAAATGGGAAAAGGCCTTGGCCACGCTCGGCGTCGACCCGCTGACCCTTTCGGCCAGCGCAGGCCGCGCCTAGCTAACTGTCGCGCGGTGCGGCGGCGCGGCGCAAACGGTCATTGATCGCAGCCCCCAGCCCATGATCGGGGATCGGAGAGATGGCGATCGGACGCCCGGTTTTGTTCAGGCTGTGTAGCGCGGCGAACAGATTGGCCGCTGCCTCGGTCAGACTGCTTGTTTCAGACAGGTTCATGTCGCAGATGACCGGGCCGAACCCCAACAAAACCTCATCCCCTTGCACGGTTTCGGCATTCAGCCTGACCGGCGCATCTGGCGCGTAGTGCGATTGCAACTGCCCCGGAGCGGTCAGCATATCCCCTGCTTTGTGCAGGTGAAGGCGGGTGTTCAGGACGGTCTCGATCTTTTCCAACGCGACGCCTCCGGGGCGCAGCAGGCTGGGCTCGCCGGTCAGTCCGACGATGGTGGATTCCAACCCGACACCGCAGGGTCCGTCATCCAGAACGGCGGCGATCCGACCCCCCAAGCCCGCATGCACATGGGTCGCCGTCGTGGGGCTGATCTGACCCGAGGGATTGGCAGAGGGTGCCGCAACCGGCCCATCAACCGCCGCCAGCAAAGCGCGCGCCGTGGGATGCGCAGGCACGCGCACCGCCAGAGTATCCAAACCTGCAGTGACCAGTGACGACACCCCGTGCCCCGGCTTCAGCGGCAGAACCAAGGTCAGCGGACCGGGCCAGAACGCATTCGCCAAACGCTCGGCCTGATCCGACCATTGCACAAACCGCTGTGCGGCCTCGACCGAGGCGACATGGGCGATCAGCGGGTTGAAACTGGGTCGACCCTTGGCCTCGTAAATCCGGGCCACGGCCTCACCGTCTCTAGCATCACCTCCCAGGCCATAGACCGTCTCGGTCGGGAAGGCGACCAATAGGCCCTGACGCAAAAGATCTGCAGCACGGGCGATGCCGTTGGGGTCGGCTGTCAGCTCAAGAGTGGTGGGGATCATATCTGGTGACGCCGCGTTTTGGTTGCTTGCAACATGGGGAAGAGTAGGTAATCCCAATACGCAAAGATGCATACCGGCGCTGATCGCAGATTCCAAGTGCGGCCGTGCCGACAGACCGCAAGGGAAGCCATGCCATACCGCGCCCCAGTTTCTGACTATGAATTCCTGTTCCGCAATGTGGTGGGTCTGGATCAGATCACGGCCACCGACAGATTCGCTGACGCAACCCCGGATGTGGTCAGCGCGATCCTTACGGAAGCGGGCAAGATGTGCGAAGAGGTTCTTGCTCCGCTGCAACGCCCCGGTGATCTGGAACCGGCGCGCTTGGAAAACGGCGTTGTTCGCACCTCACCCGGATACTCGGAAGGTTGGAAAGCCATCGCCGAGGGCGGCTGGATCGGGATGAGCGGTAGCCCCGATTATGGTGGGATGGGTCTACCCATGGCCGTCACTTCGGCGGTCAATGAGATGATGAGCGCGGCCTGCCTGTCACTGCAGGTGGCCCCCTTGATGTCGCAGGGTCAGATCGAAGCGCTTGAGGCGCATGCCAGTGACGAGCTTAAGGAACTGTACCTGCCCAAGCTGATGTCTGGTGCCTATTCTGGAACGATGAACCTGACCGAGCCGCAGGCCGGGTCAGATGTAGGTGCTTTGACGACACGGGCAGAGCCCAATGGTGACGGCACTTATGCGGTCACCGGGCAGAAGATCTATATCTCCTGGGGCGACAACGATTTCTGTGAGAATATCTGCCATCTGGTTCTGGCCCGTCTACCCGACGCGGTTCCGGGCACCAAGGGGATTTCGCTGTTTCTGGTGCCGAAATACCTGCCCGACGCGCAGGGCAACCCCGGCGCGGCCAACGACCTGAGCGTCGTGTCGCTGGAACACAAGTTGGGTCTCCATGGCTCTCCAACCTGTGTCATGCAGTATGACGGGGCCACGGGTTGGCTGGTCGGGCAAGAGCATGGCGGTATGGCGGCCATGTTCACCATGATGAACAACGCACGTCTGGGTGTCGGGGGTGAAGGTGTCGGCGTGGCCGAAGGCGCGTATCAGCACGCGCTGGCCTACGCGATGGAGCGGAAACAGGGCAAGACGCCCTCGGGCACGATCATCGACCACGCGGACGTGCGCCGGATGCTGACTGAAATGCGGGCGGATGTGTTTGCGGCGCGGGCAATCATGCTCGCGAATGCCGCAGCGATTGATATGGCGCACGCGACCGAGGATGCCGACTGGGCCGCGCGGGCGGCGCTGCTGACCCCGATTGGCAAGGCCTTTGGCACCCAGACCGGGATGCGCGTCGCCGAGACCGGTGTACAGGTTCATGGCGGCATGGGTTTCGTCGAAGAAACAGGGGCGGCCCAGTATTACCGCGATGTCCGTGTAACCGCGATCTATGAAGGCACCAACGGCATTCAGGCGATGGATTTGGTCGCCCGCAAGATGATGGATGGCGGAGACGCTGCTGCCAGCTTGCTCGACGAGATCGAAGATCACGCCGAACAGGCCCGCTCCAAGATGCCCGATCTCGCCGGTCCGGTGTGGGAGGCCACGGAATCCCTGCGCGAAGCGACCGAGTGGATGGTGGCGCAGGACAACATGAACGCGCGCTTTGCGGGTGCCGCAGCCTACCTGCGCGCCTTTGCGCGGGTTTTGGGCGGGCACTACCATCTGGCCGCAGCCCTTGCCGATCCGGATGGCCCGCGGGCGCGACTGGCGCGATACTACATCAATGCTTTGCTGCCCGAATATCTCGGTCTGCTGGCGCAGGCGCAGAACGGGGCGGATGACCTATTCGCACTCAGCGCCGAGGATCTGGGCGCGTGATGGACGGCGTGGAGCCATCGGGCATCCGATATCCGTGGCCCGAGCCGCCCGCCCCCGGTGAGGCCATCGAGATAGCCGAGGGCGTCTTGTGGATGCGCTTGCCGCTCCCAATGGCGCTCGACCATGTGAATATCTATGCGCTGGATGACGGTGACGGGTGGACGGTGATTGATACCGGGATGTCCTCGAACAAGACCCGTCGCATCTGGGCTGAGTTGATGTCGGGCCCTCTGGCCGGAAAGCCCATTCGGCGCGCTGTTGTCACCCATCACCACCCCGACCACGTGGGCAATGCAGGCTGGTTTCAGGCCGAACATGGGGTCGAGCTGGTGACAAGCCGCACCGCTTGGCTGTTTTCGCGGATGCTGACGCTGGACGTGCAGGAAAACTGGCCGCAGGAGACGCTGAATTTCTACCAAAGCGCCGGGATGGACCCTGCGTTTTTGGAAAAGCGCAAGGCCGATCGTCCGTTCAACTTTGCCGATACGGTCTATCCCATGCCCCTCGGCTTCACGCGGGTCAAACAGGGTGACGTGATCCGCATCGGTGGGCGCGACTGGGACGTGCATATGGGCAACGGTCACGCGCCCGAACATCTAACACTCTGGAGCCGCGACGATCATCTGGTGCTGAGTGGCGATCAGATACTCGGCTCTATCAGTCCCAATCTGGGCGTCTATGCGACCGAACCTATGGCCGATCCGGTCTCCGATTGGATCGAGTCTTGCGAACGGCTGCAAAAACTGGCCCGCCCGGATCATCTTGTTCTGGGGGGCCACAAGCTGCCCTTCACCGGTCTGCCGCTGCGTATGCGTCAGCTGATCGAGAACCACCACGGCGCGTTGGAGCGTCTGCTAGCCTATCTAGACCAACCCAAAGCAGCCGCCGAGTGCTTTGCGCCGCTCTTCAAGCGTACCATTCGCGAAGGCGAATACGGGCTGGCGCTGGTTGAAGCGGTTGCACATATGAATCATCTTCATCACACTGGAGCTGTTACCCGGACGCGACGCGCGGACGGGGCGTGGACGTTTCAGCGCAAAGGGTGATGCATGCAGGACAAGATTGAAACCTCGGCTGAGGCTGCCGAAGCGGATGCCCTGCCGCGGTGCTATGAGGTTCACGCAGATTCCGAGGCCGAGTCCGGCACCCAGCCCCTGCCGGGGCAGTTGAAAAAACCTGTTGAAACCAAAAGCGCCGCGCAATGGGCATATGAGCGTCTGATCCTTTATATCCAGAACTTCGAGAAAACACTCGATGGCGATCACGAGGTCGCAATGGGTTTCACCGGAGGTGACGCGGGTGTGATGCGGATTCAGGGGATGGGCTATTTCGACCCAGATATCATCACGTTTTTCGGCTCGGACGGAACGGGCGCGCGAACGCAGCTGGTGCAGCATGTCAGCCAGTTGAACGTGATGCTGCGCGCTTTGCCCAAATCGGTCGAGGACAAGCCCGCCAACCGCATCGGGTTCCGTCTGGCTGCGGATCTCGAAGACAGCTGACTTGCAATTCATGCCTGCACACCCTTGAATGCATGCATCATTCAAGGGTGTTTACATGTCCATTTTTTCAACCGTTACAAATGCCTATTCCGGCGCCTGGGCAAGACGCAGGGTCTTTGTGCCCATCTATCTTGCGGTACGGCTGCTTCTAATCGCGCTGGTCGCGCCCGGTGTCGCTCTGGCGGTCAATCTGGCGGTTTCACTGTCCGATCAAACTGCGCTGACGGATCAGGATATCGCGGCCTTCATCCTTTCGCCCGCCGGTTTCATCGCGGCCATCGTGGTGCTGAGCCTTTTTCTATTGGCCGAGGTGTTTGTCTTCGCGGTCATGGCAGCCTCTTTGAGGATGGGAGAGGCCGATCCGTGGCGCGCGGGCAGTGCGGCGATCGGTCTGGTCCTGTCGCGCCTGCCATCGCTATTCGGCTTTGCGGCCCGGTTCATTCTGCGGGTTTTGCTATTGGCGCTGCCGTTTCTGGCGGTTGCCGCGTTGATCGCATGGTGGACGCTGACCGAATACGACATCAACTACTACCTGACCTTCCACCCGCCCGCCTTTATGGTGGCTGTGGCCCTGATCGGCGCGGTGGCTCTGGCCATGGCTTGGGTGCTGATCCGCAAGCTGTCGGGCTGGGCTTTGTCACTTCATTTGGTGCTGTTTGAAAACGTCCACCCGGCGCATGTGTTCAATATCAGCACGTCACGGATGGAGGGCAAACGCGGGCGCTTGAAACTGGCCTTGGTCGCATGGCTGGCGATGCGCCTTGCAATTGCGGCGGCGATTGCATGGGTGGCCGGGCTTTTGTTTGGACTGGTGCCGTTGCAAGGCAGCAGTAACCTGAAATTGGCGCTGACCTATAGCCTCGCGATTGCAGGGCTGTGGTCTCTGGCCGGGCTGGTTCTGGCGGCCTCTGCGCTGGGCGCATTGGCGGTTCTGCTGGACAAGTTCTTTGAACCTCAGACGGATGAGCCGCCCCATCCCGAGCCGCGCCGCATGCAGGCCTCGCTGTTCACAGCGGTCGGGCTGGCGGCAGCTGCTCTTCTGCTGGGTGGCTGGTTCGGCCACAACCTGCTGGAACGCGTTCAAGCCGAGGATCATGCCGATGTTATCGGCCACCGGGGGGCTGCGGCGCTGCGGCCCGAAAACACTATGGCTTCGGTTCTTAAAGCGATCGAAGATGGCGCGGATTGGGTTGAGATCGACGTGCAGGAAACAGCTGATGGCGTTGTTATCGTGGCCCATGACAGTGACTTCATGAAACTGGCCGGGGTCCCGACAAAAATCTGGGACGCCACGATGGAGGATGTTGAAACCATCGACATCGGCAGCTGGTTTGGCCCTGAATATGCCGACCAACGCACCCCAACCTTGCGTGAGGTGCTGGAAGCAACAAAAGGCAAATCCAAAGTCATTATCGAGCTGAAGTATTACGGCCACGATGTCGATCTGGAAAACCGGGTCGCCGAGTTGGTCGAAGAATTCGAGATGCAGGACGACATCGCCACCATGTCGCTGAAATATCCGGCCGTGCAAAAGATGAAGGCGCTGCGCCCGGATTGGCGCGCGGGTGTGCTGGCCGCGACGGCGGTGGGCAACCTGGCGGGGCTGGAAGGCGATTTTGTTGCTGTGAACGCGGCAACAGTGTCCCCGGGACTGATCCGCTCGGTCCACGCGGCGGGTAAGGAGATCTATGTCTGGACGGTGAATGACCCGCTGCAGATGTCGGCAATGGCCTCGATGGGGGTGGACGGGCTGATCACGGACCGCCCGGCCATGGCGCGCGAAGTTCTACGCGTCCGCGCCGAGATGGGCCCGGCCGAACGCGTGCTGCTTTGGCTTGCCACAACCTTTGACATGACCGTCGATACCGAGGCGATGCGCGATGACAGCCCGTAAACTGGCGCTGGGTCTTTTTCTATTGGCCAGCCCGGCCACGTCTCAAGACCTGATGCGCGCGGTCGAGATGCCCTCTCACCGTGCCATGATTGCACAACGCGGCGACGCCGAGCTGATCCCGTTCGAAACTGATGGATGCTCGGGCGGCTTGTCGGCCAGCTGGCGCTGGGTGGCCGATACGTTCCCTCAGATCGGCGAGTTGTATCAGGAACATCCGCCCTGGGAGTACTGCTGCGTGACCCATGACCGCGCCTATCACAACGCCGGTGACGCGCAGACGGCCGCAGAAAGCTATGACGCACGCCTCGCCGCTGACCAGGCTTTGCAGGTCTGTGTCGAAACCCATGGCGAGACCCACGCACAGGCCTATGCGGAACGCTATGACATGACGCCCGAGCAGATCCGCTCGGTCCATTCGCTGACTTCGGACGCCCTCTACGGCGCGGTCCGATTCGGTGGCGGCCCCTGCAGCGGACTGCCGTGGCGCTGGGGATTTGGCTATCCAGGATGTTTTGTGTTGGGTGACAGGGCCCCTGCGCTGGAATGACGTGGTGACAGGCCCGAAATTTTCTATTATCCAGCGGATAAACACGCGAACTGGGAATCTGAGACTCATGGCTGAACACAAGCACGGCGAAATGGACATCACCGTTCAAACCAAAACCTTTGAGGGCTTCATCAAGGCCACCGTCTGGTGCTGTGTCGCCATCGCGATACTGGCGTTCCTGCTGGCGCTTTACGCGTCCTAAATCTTTCGGGGTCGACCGTGTTCAGAATTTTGATCGCCTGCCTGCTGGCGGCAACAGTGGCTGGCTGCGCGAATTCTAAACGCCCTCAGGCAGATCAGGCTGAGATCGTGTCGCGGTCCTACCGTGATCCTGGGCCGTCGACCTTGACGCTCTATACGATGATCAACACGCGCTCCGGTTCGGGGGCGCATACCTCGTTGATGATTGGTGCCAGCGAGAGGGTTATATTTGACCCAGCAGGCTCGTTCCGGGCGGATATCGTTCCGGTCCGGGATGATGTTCTCTATGGCATCACCCCGGCGGTCGAGCGTGCCTATCGCAGCTCTCACGCGCGCGAGACGCATTTTGCCCGCATCCAGACCATTCAGGTGACGCCGCAACAGGCTGAAATCGCGCTGCAACTGGCCAAGCAGACCGGGCCCGTCGCAGGGTCTTTTTGCGCCAATTCGACAGCGCGGTTGTTGCAGCAGGTGCCCGGATTCGAGCAGATCGAAGTGACCTTCTTTCCGATCAAGCTTTCGGAACAGTTCGCCGAAATTCCAGGTGTCATCACTGAAGAATATCGCGAGAATGACGATGCCGATCTGCAAAAAGGTCTAGCAGCCAACAACGCCGCTCTGAACCAGCTGGAGGCGTCTTCAAGCCAGTAGATAAAGCAGACCATAAAGTGTGGCCGCGCCGGAAAAGATCGCGGCCAGCACGTTTTTGGTGAACACTCCAACAGACAGCGTCACCGCAGCAGCCGCCATTCGGGCTGCATCAGGTTGGCCCTCGGTCGCGGCGGGCCACACGACCAGCGGCGCGATCAGCGCGGGCAGGATCGCCACGGCGGTGTAGCGCAGGTGGCGCAGCAGCCAGGGTGGCATCGGGCGGTCTCCGACAAAGCCGATGAACACAAAGCGCAGGGCAAAGCTGCCGATGGCCAGGCCGATAATGACTGTCCACATGGTGGTGGGGTCGATCTGCGTCATGCGTGCGCCTTTCTACGATCCAAGATCACCTCGGCCTGAGCACCTGCGATCATGCCTGCGGTTCCGGCGATCACCAGGCCCAGATTGAACGGTACGCTCACGGCCAGCAACGACACGACCAACGCTACTAGGGCCGCAATGACATGGGGCAGCGTCCGCATCATCGGCCCCAGCATGGCCAGAAAGGTAATCGGCAGGGCGAAATCCAAAGCCCAGCTTTCAGGAATCCGGGTACCCAAAACCGCGCCCAGATAGGTCGCCAGAATCCAGCACGGCGTGATCGGCGTGACCGAGCCGATGAAATAAGCCATGCGCTGCGGCACGGTCATCTTTGGCTCTTTCTCGAACTGCACGATCGAGCAGGCATAGGATTGGTCAACCGTCAGATAGGCGGCGCAGGCCCTCTGCCACATGGGGGCAGCCCCCAGAAACGGCGTCAGTGAGGCTGAATACATCGCCACTCTCAAATTCACCGCAAGAGCCGAGGCCAGCACAATGGCTGTCGGCGCGTTCTCCTGCAGCAATTGCAGGGCGGTGAATTGCGCTGCTCCGGCGAAAACCGTGGCCGAGAAGGCGACGACTTGCACGATTTCCAGCCCGGCCTCGGCGGCGAAAACCCCGAATAGGGTTCCAAAGGGAATCGCTACAAAAATAAAGGGTGTCCCGTCGCGAAACCCTTTCCAGAAGTATGACTTGGATGTGGCGTCTGCCATGGCTAAATCCTATGGTATTCGCAGCAGCAGTAGCGGTCTTGGGAAGGGGTTGCAATTGGTGACAGAATTGGATGTCTCGGACTATATCATCGCCCCCGATCCCGGCGCGGCCCGTTTGACGCGCGCCGTTGAAGGCGTGGACCAGAATGGCGAAGTCAGCCAGATTTCGGTGGTCGAGGAGCGCCCGCTGACGATTTTCCTCAATTCCCAGGAAATCGTGACCGCAATGACCATTGGCGACTATCCCGAGTATCTGGCGCTGGGTTTCCTGCGCAATCAGGGGATGCTGCTGGTTGATGATGAAATCACACGGGTCGACTATGACGATGACCTTGAAACCGTAGTGGTGCGGACGGCCCGTGAAACCTCGTATGAGGACAAACTGAAGAAAAAGACACGCACCAGTGGCTGCGCCGTTGGCACGGTCTTTGGGGACATGATGGAGGGGTTGGAGGACGTGCGCCTGCCGAAAGTGTCGGTCCGGACCTCGTGGCTTTACGATCTGGCCGCCAAGATCAATCGCACGCCGTCTTTGTACCTCGAGGCCGGTGCGATCCATGGCACGGTTCTCTGCCGTGAAAACCGACCGCTTGTGTATATGGAAGATGTAGGCCGCCACAACGCCGTCGACAAAATCGCAGGCTGGATGCTGTCCGAGAACGAGACGGCGGAGGACAAGATCCTCTACACAACCGGGCGTTTGACCTCAGAAATGGTGATCAAAACGGCGATGATGGGCATTCCGGTTCTGGCCTCCCGGTCCGGTTTCACTGCCTGGGGCGTCGAGATCGCCCGCGAGGTCGGCCTAACCCTGATCGGTCGCATGCGCGGGCAGCGCTTTGTGTGCCTGTCCGGCGAGGATCGCCTGCTGCGCGACGTGGACCCGGCGAGCGTGGCCGTCGAGGACAAGAAACATCGCAGGAAGAGCGCGGGATGATTGAAATGCTCGCAGGGCTTGAAGAGTTGCTGGTCCTCCCGATCCTCTGTGCCACGATGCTCTATTCCTTTAAGTACCAATATGCGGATGAGCTGGCGATAGATATGGCGCTGGCGACCTATCCCGACGAGGTGATGGATCAGCTTGGATGGGGCGCTTTGACCGATTTGATCGCAACCTCTCGTGCGCCCGGTAGCTCATCGCAGCGAAAGTCGACGCGTCTGCGTATCTTTTTTTGGGGACTTCCCGCGCTGAAAGGGCTGGATAGGTCGACCCGAACCGCGGCGCGGCGATATCGGCTGAACACCGCGGCCATGTTTCTTTCGGGATTTCTGGTCGCCAGCATTTGGTCTTTCTGGTTGGGTGGTCTTCTGGTTTTGTTTGTTGTCGTCATCTTTTTACGAACACCGAACTGGCCCACGCTGAAAGGACTGACAACATGACCAAACCCCTCGGAGTGATCCTCGCAGGTGGCCTTGCGACCCGGATGGGCGGTGGAGACAAAGGGCTTTTGCAGATCGGCGGGCAGAGCTTGTTGTCTCATGTCATCGACCGGCTCGGTCCGCAGGTGGATGACCTCGCGTTGAACGCCAATGGTGATGCAGCGCGGTTTGCGGAAGTGAATCTTCCCGTCTTGCCGGACACGATTGAGGGGTTTGCAGGCCCCTTGGCGGGGGTTCTAGCTGGGCTGGATTGGGCGGCAGAGCAAGGGGCGGAAAGTATCGTCACCGCCGCCGCAGACACGCCGTTCTTCCCGCGTGATTTGGTTGCGCGGCTGACCGAGGCTGCTCAAGGTCAAACGCACCCTTTGGTCCTTGCCACGACGCCCCGCACCGGGGACGAGGCCTTGAAGTCAGGCGGCAAACGGGTCAACCGGCACCCGACATTTGGCCTCTGGCCCGTGGCGCTGCGAGATGATCTACGTACCGCTTTGAACGACGGGCTGCGTAAGGTCGTACTGTGGACCGACAAGCATGACGGGCGCGAGGCGCTTTTCCCCGCTGACCCGTTCGATCCGTTCTTCAATGTCAACACACCGGACGACCTTGCACGCGCTGAAAAACTGTTGGAGCAGGCATGAGGGTCTACGGCGTCACCGGCTGGAAGAACGCAGGCAAAACCGGGCTGATGGAGCGGCTGGTGGCCGAGATCACCGGACGCGGCTACAGCGTCTCGACCGTCAAACACGCGCATCATTCCTTTGACGTCGACCAACCGGGTCGCGACAGCCATCGCCACAGAATGGCAGGCGCCAACGAAGTTCTTTTGGCCTCGGGTCAACGCGTTGCCCTCATGCAGGAATTGCGCGGCGCGGAGGAGCCTACGCTGGCCTCTCTGCTCGCCCGTCTCTCGCCAGTCGATCTTGTGTTGATCGAGGGCTATAAACGCCAACGCCACCCCAAGGTCGAAGCCTTCCGCGCCGAGCCGGGCAATGACCTGATCGCCCCGTCGGATGACACGATCCGCGCTGTGGCCAGTGATACTCCGCTGGAGTTGGACCGACCTGTGTTCGATCTGAACGACACGGCGGCCATTGCGGATTTCATCCTTTCCGAGGTTGGTTTGTGAGCTTTTTCGACAGCTTTGCGATGGTCGATTGGTCCGGTGGCAACGACACTGGACCGCGCCCTCGCAAAGACGCCATCTGGGCCTGTGTGGTTCGCGACGGCGCAGTGCAGGCGCTGGACTATCTACGCAATCGGGTGGTCGCCGAGGAGTGGCTGCACAGTCTGATCGACACTGAACTTTCTGCTGGTCGCCGCCTGATGCTGGGGTTTGATTTCCCCTTCAGCTATCCCGCAGGCTTTGCCAAGGCGATCACCGGAACACGTGATCCGCTTACCCTGTGGGACTGGTTTGAAGACCAGATCGAGGATTCTCCGACCGCCAACAACCGCTTTGACCTCGCGGGTCAGATCAATGCGGGCTTTGGCGGGAAAGGCCCGTTCTGGATGAATGGACTGCGGCGCGACATCGCCGGGTTGCCGCGCACGAAACAGGACTATCACAACCCGTTTCCGGATCGACGAAAGGTCGAGCATTTAGCCAAAGGCAGCTTTACCTGCTGGCAAATGGCTGGGGCAGGGGCAGTCGGTGGGCAGGTGATGATGGGCCTGCCGGTGTTGAACCGGCTACGGCACGCCTTCGCGGGCGAGATCGCCGTTTGGCCCTTTCAGCCGCTGGACAAGCCGGTGGCGTTTGTCGAGATCTGGCCCTCGCTCAACCTTGGTGCAGCGCCGCCGGATCGGATCAAGGATGCGTGGCAGGTCGAACAGGTTGCCTTGACTCTGTCGCGGATGACGGATCAGGAATTGGGCAGACAGTTGAACGTTTCAGCCTCAGAGGAGGGGTGGATCTTGGGTGTAGCGCAGGACAAACCGAACATATCGCCTCCGCCATTGCGAAACGATTGTTTTGCCTTGCCCGCCGGGGTGAACTGGACGCCGGTGGATGACGCGCTTGGGTTGCTGCGGGATCGGTTGCGCCCCGTCACAGGGGCCGAGGTGGTGCCGCTTGCGCAGGCGATGGGTCGCGTTCTGGCCGAGGACGTGGTGGCGCTGCGTTCGAACCCGCCGCAGCCCAACACGGCTGTGGACGGCTATGGGTTCGCAGGCCCAGTCGCCGAGGGCGCGCAGGTGATGCCGCTGACCGAGGGGCGCGCCGCGGCGGGTATTCCATTCGATGGCACGGTGCCTGCTGGCCGCGCGTTGCGTATCCTGACCGGCGCGGCTTTGCCCGAAGGCGTGGACACGGTCATCCTGGAAGAGGACGTGACGGTGCAGGACGGGCATATTGCCTTCCATGGTCCTCTGAAAAAGGGCGCAAACACGCGCCGCGCGGGTGAGGATGTTTCAGTAGGAGAAGTGGCTCTGACAACTGGTCGTAAGCTGACACCGGCCGATATGGCGCTTTTGTCGGCGGTCGGTATTTCCGAGGTGCCCGTGCGCAAACCTTTGCGCGTGGCCGTTCTGTCCACCGGGGATGAGCTTGTCGAGCCGGGCGAGACGGCGGGCATCGGGCAGATATTTGACGCGAACAGGCCCATGCTGCTGTCTTTGATAGACCGCATGGGATTTGTGCCGGTTGATCTGGGACGTGTCGCCGACGACCGCGAAACCCTAAGGTCAAGATTGGATGAGGCCTCAACGCAAGCCGATGTGATCCTGACCAGCGGCGGCGCTTCGGCGGGAGATGAGGACCATGTCTCAGCCCTTCTGCGCGAGGCGGGTGCGATGCAGGAATGGCGGATTGCTCTCAAACCCGGTCGCCCTCTGGCTCTGGGTATGTGGTCGGGTACACCGGTCTTTGGGCTACCCGGCAACCCGGTGGCCGCCAAGGTCTGTACCTTGATCTTCGCCCGCCCGGCCCTGTGCCAGATGTCAGGGCAGGGATGGGCAGAGCCACAGGGTTTCGAGGTGCCCGCCG
Source organism: Ruegeria profundi (assembly GCF_049800715.1). Taxonomy (GTDB): domain Bacteria; phylum Pseudomonadota; class Alphaproteobacteria; order Rhodobacterales; family Rhodobacteraceae; genus Ruegeria; species Ruegeria profundi_A. The sequence continues at coordinate 182,184 of NZ_JBNAFO010000006.1, read as the reverse complement.
CTTTTGAGAAACGCAAGAAACCCGGTCGCCGGGAATATCTGCGCGCCCGAATTCGCGAGGGGCGGGTCGAGGTTTTCCACTCGGAAGGCTCTGGCCGGATCAGCGGGCTAAGCTGGGCCGAGGGGCTGGTTGAGATCGAAGACGGCGCGCGCCACGTCCAGCCGGGCGATCTGGTGCGCTTTATCCCTTACGGCAGTTTTGGGCTGTGACGGTCACGGTATCCAAAGGCTTTAGCGAGGTTGAAAGGCCCCAAGCCGCAGCCCTGTTCTGGCAGGCCTTTGCGGCCAAGTTGCACAAGGTGATGGGACCGGATGAAAAAGGGTTGGCCTTCTTTGGAACGGCCCTCGACCCGGAATTCGCGCTGGTTGCGCGTGATGCTGAAGGCCGGATGCTGGGCCTAGCGGGTTTTAAGACCAACAAAGGCGGCTTGGCGGGAGGCAGTCTGTCGGACCTTGCACGCGTCTATGGCTGGTTCGGGGCGCTTTGGCGCGGTGTGGTTCTAAGCGTGTTGGAGCGCGATCTGCAGCCCGGTGTGTTCCAGATGGACGGCATCTTTGTCGCGGCTGAGGCCCGCAGGCAGGGCATTGGAACAACCCTGCTTTCTGCCATCAAGGCTGAGGCGCTGCGTCGCGGAATGGCCGAGGTGCAGTTGGATGTGATCGACACCAACCCACGCGCGCAGGCACTGTACGAACGCGAAGGGTTCAAACCCGTGGGTGTTGAGAAGACGGGTCCATTTCGGCACCTGTTCGGCTTCAGCCGCGCCACCAAGATGAGCTGGCCTGTACCTGCCGCCTAGTCGAAGGTGCCAGCCACGCGCCCCAACAACATGAAGGCCCGCGCGGTTCTTGTGTCTCCAAGGGCGGTCAGTTCCGCGTCACTGGCATTGGCTTCGAATTCGACGATCATGTTGTCGAACCGGCGCAGGAAATGGTGCGCCGCATCCCGGAAGATCGGATCCTGTTTCATCCGCGCCGCCGTCAGCGCCAGCGACGAGCGATCCCGAATCCCGCCCAAAGCCGCGACCGAGCGTCCGCGTGCGCCCTGGGCAAACTGACGCCAGACCTCAGGGCGTGCCATATCGGGGCGGAGGTCATCCATATAGATGCCCTCTTGGCTGAGCAGGGTCAGAACATCCTGCGAGGCCTGTACCAGTTTGGAGGCTTTTCGATCCTTCAACGCCATCCGAAGCGCGGTGAACCCTTCGGTGTCTTTCTCGGTCTCGGGGAAGTTCAGCGCGCGGATGAAGGTATCGGTGGTCAGAGGCGGTGTAATCTCTTCGGCGGTTGTACCTAGCGCCAGCGAGGTTTGCCCGCCCGACGCAGGTGGGGCGACCTGCAAGGGTTCACGCCGCTTGCTGGAAAAGGTGGCCAGCGCGTCCTCGGCCTTTTTGGTCACAGCGGCGATTTCGTCCAGCTTTTTGGACACCGTCGGCTCATACGAGCTGGCGGCGCGCTGTTGCTGAACGACATAGGCCTGACGGATCGCATCAATCGCGGTTTGCAGCCGGGCGCTTTCCTCGCGCATGACGCGACTGGCACGCATCGCCGTTGCGGCAACCCAGATCATGGCTACCGGCAGGAAAACCGCCAACAGGGTCACAATGAACCCGCCGCCTTGTGTCTGGTCGGGCATCACAAGGAACAGGACCGAGACCACCAGCCAGATGACACTCAGCACCCCGGCCGCAATCTCGATCGAGGTCACAGACGGGCGCTGAGGGCGATCATAGATGCCCAGCGAGGTTGGCCGTTCGCTTTCCTGGTCAGGTTGTGGCCCCGACATGACAGACCCTCCGGGTCAGGCGAATTCGATGTTGAGAACTTCGTAAGAGCGGACACCGCCGGGGGTGCGCACCTCGACACTGTCGCCTTCGTCCTTGCCGATCAGGGCACGGGCCATGGGCGATTTGATGTTCAGCAGGCCTTTTTCGATATTGGCCTCATATTCACCCACGATCTGCCAGGTCTTTTCCTCATCGGTGTCTTCATCGACCAGCGTCACCTTGGCGCCGAACTTGATCGCGCCCGACAGTTTGGCCGGATCAATCACGTCGGCCAGAGACAGGATACCCTCAAGCTCTTTGATGCGGCCTTCGATGAAGCCCTGCTTTTCACGGGCCGAGTGGTATTCGGCGTTTTCCTTCAAATCGCCCAGTTCGCGGGCCGAAGCGATGGCTTCGATGATCGCCGGGCGCTCGACGGATTTGAGGTTTTTCAGCTCCGCCTCGAGCGCGGCATTGCCCGCAGGCGTCATTGGAATCTTTTCCATAATCTTGTTGTCCACGCATAAATTGAGCCGCCCCGCCGCGGGGAAAGCGTCGGGGCGAATGATGGGTCGTTCAGTACCTGACCCAAATGGAGCGTGAAATGCAAGAGGCCAAGGGGGCGTCACACGTCGATTTGCGACTTAACGCCGTTCCGCTGGGGCGGTTCGCGCCTGTGGCGGTGATCCGGGGGCTTATTCCTGCGCCACCGCTGTGACGGGGTGCAGAGCCACAACATCTCAATCATATTGCACCACTTCGAACTCGATCCCGTTGTCATCGTCGAAATAGAACCGCTTGCCCGGCTCATAATCGGCGTGGTTATGCGGTGTGAAACCTGCCGCGCGCACCTTGGCCTCGGTCGCGTCGATATCTTCGACCAGAACCCCCACGTGGTTCAGGCCGCCGACCACGTCATAGCTGCTTTCGTTTGATGGCTCGGGGTGTTCGGGACGGTAGAGTGCGAGATAGGTGTGTTTCGTGCCCACATGCACCGTATAGCCGCCCGCCATCGCGGCGCCTTCCCAGCGGATATCCCATCCAAACACTTTGTGCATCCACGCGGCCGAGGCTTTGGGATCGCTGACGGTGAAGTTGGTGTGTTCAAGCGTGGCCATCATGGCAGGTCCTTTCCTTTTTCAGGCTTGTCACGAACCAGCGTAATTTCTAAACCTAACTTTAGGTCAAGGTATTTCTTGCGAGGGTGAAATGGCGGCTTCCGAAGGTCTGGCAATTGGTGCTTTGGCGCGGCGTACTGGGTTGGCGGTGTCGGCGATCCGGTACTATGAGGCGCAGGGGTTGATCTCGCCCTGGCGCAATGCAGGCGGGCAACGGCGGTATCAGCGGGCCGATATAAGGCGGTTGAGCTTTGTGATGATCGCCCAGCAATTCGGCCTGACCTTGCCCGAGATCCGCGAGGTGCTATCGGGCCTGCCCGGCAACCGAACCCCTACGCCGCAGGACTGGAAAGATATCAGCGTCACGCTGCGCGCTCATCTGGATCAGCGAATCAATACCCTGACGCGATTGCGCGACAATCTGGACGGCTGCATCGGCTGCGGGTGCCTCAGCCTGCCGAAATGCGCCCTTTACAACCCCGATGACCGCGCCAAATCACATGGTAGCGGTCCCAGATACCTTATGGGCGACTCGCCAAACACGTGAAGTGTCGAATAGCGGCATTGTTACGCCGTGTTTCGATTGACCTGAGTCTTTCTCACCATGTAATCAGCCGAGAAACAAAATTGCGCCGACCGCACGAGAAAAGCGCCAATTCGGAAAGTTAGCTAAGGAGCCCGCGATGGCCGAGATTGAACGCGAAGCGATGGAATACGATGTGGTGATCGTGGGCGCAGGCCCCGCGGGCCTGTCGGCGGCCATCCGTCTGAAACAGCTGGATGCCGACCTGAATGTCGTGGTTCTGGAAAAGGGATCGGAAGTGGGCGCGCATATCCTGTCGGGCGCCGTGCTGGATCCCTGCGGTTTGGACGCTCTGATCCCGGATTGGAAAGAAAAAGGCGCACCGCTGAACACACCGGTGAACGAAGACAACTTCTACATGCTGGGTGAGGCCGGAAAGCTGCGCATCCCCAATGCTCCGATGCCGCCGCTGATGAACAACCACGGCAACTACATCGTCTCGATGGGCAATGTCTGCCGCTGGATGGCCGAACAAGCGGAAGAATTGGGCGTGGAAATCTTCCCCGGCATGGCCTGTTCCGAGCTGGTCTACGGCGAAAATGGCGAAGTCAAAGGCGTGGTCGCCGGTGTCTTTGGTCTGGAGGCAGACGGCTCCTACGGTCCCGGCACCGAACCGGGCATGGAGCTGCACGGCAAGTACGTGTTCCTGTCCGAAGGCGTGCGCGGCTCGCTGTCCAAGGAAGTCATCGCCAAATACGACCTGTCTGCTGGCAAAGAGCCGCAGAAATACGGCGTTGGCATGAAAGAGATTTGGGAGATCGACCCGGCGAAGCACAAGGAAGGCTCAGTCACGCACACGATGGGCTGGCCTCTGGGCAGCAACGCAGGTGGCGGTTCCTTCATCTATCACCTGGAAAACAACCAGGTCTATGTCGGTTTCGTGGTTCACCTGAACTACAAGAACCCGCACCTGTATCCGTACATGGAATTCCAACGCTTCAAGCATCACCCGATGGTGGCTGAGCTGCTGAAAGGCGGCAAGCGCGTGGCTTATGGCGCCCGCGCGATCACCGAGGGTGGCTATCAGTCGATGCCAAAACTGGTCGCTCCGGGCGTGGCGCTGTTGGGTTGCTCGGCGGGTATGGTCAACGTGCCGCGCATCAAGGGAAACCACAACGCGATGCTGTCGGGCAAAGCCGCAGCCGAGGCCGCCTTTGACGCGATCAAGGCCGACCGGTCCGGTGATGAGCTGACAGTCTATGAGACCGACGTGCGTAAAGGCGCCATTGGTCAGGACCTCAAGAAAGTGCGTAACGTCAAGCCGATGTGGTCGAAATGGGGCCTCATGCCCTCGCTGGCGCTGGGTGGTCTGGACATGTGGACCAACACGCTGGGCTTTTCGCTGTTCGGCACGATGGGTCACGGTAAGAACGACGCCGAGTCGACCGAAGAGGCCAGCAAGCACAAGCCGATCGACTATCCCAAGCCCGATGGTACGCTGTCCTTTGACCGTCTGACCAACGTGTCCTTCGCGATGACCAACCACGAGGAAAGCCAACCCTGCCACCTGAAGCTGACCGATCCGTCGATCCCGGTTGCCGTCAACCTGCCCAAATTCGCCGAGCCCGCGCAACGTTATTGCCCGGCTGGCGTCTATGAAATGGTCGAGGATGACGACGGCCCACGGTTCGTGATCAACTTCCAGAACTGCGTCCACTGCAAGACCTGCGATATCAAGGACCCGAGCCAGAACATCACCTGGACCACTCCGCAGGGTGGCGACGGCCCGAACTACCCCAACATGTAACTGAAGGCTTGGCACTGGCGGCGCGACCCTGCCGCCATCCCGCCCTTGTTCCATGCCACCGGTCCCGCCGGTGGCATTTTTTGTCGTTGGAAAGAAAGTCTGTGTCGCAAACGGTGATGTGTGGGTAGAGTGATCGCTCTACCACCGAGATATGACTGAGACACAGCAGAAAATCGCAGAAAACCTAGACCGGCAGTTTTCAGAGATGGGATTTGCCACCCAAGGTGTAGAAGCCTTGCGAGAGGGCGCTAATGTTTCCCTGCGCACGCTCTACAAGTATTTTCCCAGCCGCGAAGCGATGGTCATCGGCGCGTTGGATCACCGCGATGCCGCCTATTCCGATTGGATCGGCACCGATCAACTCCAGGGGGCGGATCACGTGTTGCACGTTCTGACCCGCCTGGCGGACTGGCTGCGCGAGGTTTCAAACACCGGATGCCTGTTCCGCAATGCGCTGGCGGCCTACCCCGAAAGTGATGCGATCCGCGATGCCGTCACGACGCACAAACAGCATGTCCGCGACATGTTCCGTACGCGGCTGATCCACGTGGCCCCCGATTGCGATGTCGAGGCTTTGGCCGAGGCTCTTTTCATCCTGCACGAAGGCCTGACCGAGAGCGCGCGTTTAATGGGGGCTGAGGTCGCAACCGCGGCCACAATGCGTTGCGCCCGCGCGTCGCTGGCCGCTGCCGATATTCACTAGTCCGGGCATCCGGCAAACGACAAAAGAGACGGATATGAAGATCAAGGAAATCCACATCTACGCCCATGATCTGCCGGTCAAAAACGGTCCTTACACCATGGCAAACGCCGAGGTCTGGACGCTTGACACCACGCTGGTCAAGCTGGTGGCCGAGGATGGCACGACCGGCTGGGGAGAGACCTGCCCGGTCGGCCCAACCTATGCTGAAGCGCATGCAGAGGGCGCGCGGGCTGCGTTGAAGGCAATGGCCGAGGGCCTGATCGGCGCGGATCTGTGGCCTGTGGCCCTGCACCACCGGATGAACGGGCTGCTCAATGGGCACAACTATGCCAAGGCGGCCATCGACATCGCGGCCCATGACCTGATTGGCAAGAAACTGGGCGTCAATGTCGCCGACCTGCTGGGCGGCGCGCAGACCGATCGCGTGCCCTCTTACTACGCGACGGGTGTGGGTGCGCCGGACGATATCGCGCGCCTTGCCAATGAGAAGCTGGCCGAGGGCTATCCTCGGTTGCAAATCAAGGTTGGCGGGCGTCCGGTCGAGATTGATATCGAAACCATCCGCAAAGTCTGGGAGGTTGTCGGCGGAACAGGCATGCGCCTTGCGGTCGATGGCAATCGCGGGTGGATCACGCGCGATGCGCTGCGCGTCAGTCGCGAATGCCCAGATGTGCCCTTCATCATGGAACAGCCCTGCAACACCTATCAGGACCTGGAAAAGATCCGCCCTCAGGTGAGCCATGGCATCTACATGGATGAAAACAGCGTCGACTTGAACGCCGTGATCTCGGCTGCCGGAACCGGGCTGGTGGACGGGTTTGGCATGAAAGTCACCCGCATCGGCGGCCTGCAGAACATGCGCACCTTCCGCGACATCTGCGAAGCGCGCAATCTACCGCATACCTGCGATGATAGCTGGGGCGGGGACATCATCGCCGCCGCCTGCACGCAGATTGCATCCACCGTGCGTCCGACGCTGATGGAGGGCGCATGGCTCGCCGCCCCCTATATCGAGGGCAACTACGATCCCGAGAACGGCATCACTATCCAAGGCGGTCACATCCAGCGCCCGACCGGGCCGGGTTTGGGCGTCACCCCCGACGAGACGCTGTTCGGCGCGCCCGTCGCCTCATACTAAGGAGAACACCATGATCCCCGAAACCATGCATGCGGTTCAACTGACCGGCCATGGCGGTATCGAGATGCTGGACTACCGCTCGGACGTCCCGGTTCCGACGCCTGGGCGCGGAGAGGTGCTGATCCGGGTCGCTGCCGCGGGCGTGAACAACACCGACATCAACACGCGGATCGGCTGGTACTCCAAGGCTGTTACCGAAGACACCAATTCCGGCGGTGCCTCGGGTTTTGAGACTGTGGACGATGACGATGCCAGCTGGTCTGGCACGCCCTTGACCTTCCCGCGCATTCAGGGTGCCGATGTCTGTGGCTATGTTGCTGCCGTAGGCGATGGGGTCGACCCGGCGCGCGTTGGCGAGCGTGTAATCGTGCGCAACATGCTGCGGACCTATGTGGACTACCGCCCTTTTGAATGCTGGACCATCGGCAGTGAATGCGATGGGGGTTTTGCCCAGTTCTGCGTCGCGCCTTCTCAGGAAACCCATGCCGTGAATTGCGACTGGGAGGATGTGGAACTGGCCGCCATCCCCTGCGCCTATTCCACCGCCGAGGGTATGCTGCACCGCGCCAGCGTCGGGGCTGAGACTGTTCTGGTCACCGGTGCCTCGGGCGGTGTTGGGTCAGCCGCGGTGCAACTGGCGAAACGGCGCGGCGCGTATGTGATCGCAATGTGTTCACCCGCGAAAGCCGAGGCTGTTCGGGCTTTGGGCGCAGATCGCGTGCTGGACCGCAACGCCGATCTAGTGGCTGAACTGGGTGAAGGCTCGGTCGACGTGGTGGTCGATCTGGTGGCCGGCCCGCAATGGCCCAGCCTGCTGGACGTGCTGCGCCGGGGCGGGCGTTATGCGACCGCCGGGGCCATTGCCGGACCGATCTGCGAAATCGACGTGCGGACGCTCTACCTGAAAGACCTCACCCTGTTTGGCTGTACGTTTCAGGAGGACATCGTGTTCGAAAACCTCGTGAAATACATCGAGGCCGGAGAAATTCGCCCTGTCGTTGCCAAGACTTATCCGCTGAGCGAGATCGCGACGGCGCAGGAAGAGTTTCTGACCAAAACACATACCGGGCAGCTGGTGCTGATCCCGCCGCAGGTGACCTCATGAAAATCCGCAAGATCGAGCTTTTTGAGCTGCATCTGCCCTATGCGGGTGGCTCTTATGAGCTGTCGGGAGGGCGCATTTACACCGGGTTTGACAGTGTCATCGTCTGTATCACCGCCGATGACGGGACCGAGGGATGGGGTGAATCCACGCCCTTCGGCCCGAACTACATCGCTGCCCATGCACGGGGTGCCCGCGCCGGGGTTGAGGAAATCGCCCCTTATCTGATCGGCTGGGACCCGCGCGATGTGGACCGGATCAATGACGCTATGGATGAGGCTCTTCTGGGTCACAACCATGCGAAATCGGCGCTTGATCTGGCCTGTTGGGACCTGTTCGGCAAATCGGTTGGTCTGCCGGTCTATAAACTGCTGGGCGGTGCGACGGGTAATCGCCTGCCCGCGATCAGTTCGATCTACGCGGGTACGCCCGAGGATATGCGCGCCCGCGTCGCGGAACACCGCGCGACGGGCTATATGGGCCATTCGGTAAAGGTCGGCGCTATTGATTCCGAAGGCGGCCCTGCGCTGGACGCCGAACGTATCGCGGCCTCATTGGCGGATCGGCAACCGGGCGAATATTTCATCGTTGATGCCAATGGCGGACTGATCCCGGAAACCGCGCTGCGGATGCTTCGCGCCCTGCCGAACGGGCTGGATTTCGTACTGGAGGCCCCCTGTGCCACATGGCGCGAGACGCTTTCCCTGCGCCAGCGTTGCGACGTGCCGATCATTCTGGACGAACTGGCGCAGGAGGACGGCGATATCGCCAAGCTGGTGGCGCTGGACGTGGCCGATGGCATCGGGCTGAAAATCTCGAAAGCCGGAGGGCTGACCCATGCCCGCCGTCACCGCGACATCTGCCGCGCCGCTGGGCTGACGATCAGTGTGCAGGACACGGTGGGGTCAACCCTGTCTGCCGCGTCGATCTTCCACATGGGTGCAACTGTGCCCGAAGGGCTGCTGCGCTGTGTTCTGGACCCGCGCGACATGGTGACGATCCAGACCGGGGCGTTTGACGCCCCAATCGAAAACGGTGGCGTGCTGCCGCCCGATGCGCCGGGCCTCGGCGTGACAATGAACCGGGACCTGCTGGGGCAGGCCGTCGCAATCTGGGAAGACTAAGACATGTTTCAGGACAAAAACGCCCTCGTCACCGGCGCGGCCGGAGGGATCGGGCAGGCCATCGTCAACCAGCTGCGCGCACAGGGTGCTCGGGTCGCGGTTGCGGATCGCTCGACCGATGGGATCAAGGCCGAGGTGCATCTGCCCGGGGATCTGCTGGACCCGGCCTATTGCGATCAGCTGGCCTCAGCCGCGCAACAGGCTTTGGGCGGCCTCGATATCGTGATCAACAATGCCGGCGTCATCACCCGCGGCCCGGTGACCGAGACCTCGGACGCCGACTGGACCCTGTCCTTGGGCGTGAATGTCGAGGCTCCGTTTCGGATTTGCCGCGCTGCCATTCCGCTGATGGCCGAGGCGGGCGGTGGAGCCATCGTCAACACCGCCTCCTGCTGGGGCGGCAAGGCGCCGGGGCCGAACCATGCGCTCTATTGCATGACCAAGGCGGCGATTGCCTCGCTGACTGAATGTATGGGGATGGATCACGCGCATCAGGGCATCCGCATCAACGCGGTGTGCCCGAATGAGGTCAACACGCCGATGCTGCGCTCGGGCTTTGCCCAGCGCGGGTTTGATCCAGACGAGGCCGTGACCGAACTGGGTAAGACCGTGCCTCTGGGCCGGATCGCCGAGCCTGAGGATATTGCCGATGTGGTCCTGTTCCTCGCCTCGGATGCGGCGCGCTACATGTGCGGCACGCTGGTTGAGGTCAATGGCGGGAAGCCGGTTGCATGAGGCGGTTTGAGGGCAAGGTTGCGCTGGTCACCGGCGGTCGCTCCGGGATCGGGCAGGCCATCGCGGCACGGCTGACGGAGGAGGGCGCGCGCGTCTTCACCGCTCAGCGTGGTGGAGATGACCGGTTCGAAGGGATCACAGCCGATTTCACCGATCCAGCTGTGCCTGCACAGGTGGTGGTCGAGGTCATTGCCCGCGCCGGACAGCTGGACGTTCTGGTCAACAACGCCGGGATGATGCAGGAGGCCCGCGTCGAAGAGATGACATTGGATGACTGGCAGAAAAACCTGACCGTCAACCTGACCGCGCCATTTCTGATGATCCAGGCCGCTTTGCCCCATCTGCGCAAGACAAAGGGCAGCATCGTCAATACCGGCTCGATCGAGGGACTGGGCAGCAATCCAGGCCACGCAGCCTATTGCGCGTCCAAGGCCGGGTTGCACGGGCTGACCCGCGCCGTGGCGGTGGATCACGGAGCCGAGGGTATTCGCTGTAACGCCATCGCTCCGGGCTGGATCGACACCGAGCTGAACCTCGACTTTATCGACTCAATGCCCGACCCGGATGCGTTTCGCCGGGATATCGGCCAGATTCACCCGGTCGCGCGCACTGGCAAGCCCGAAGAAGTGGCCGCATTGGCCGCGTTTCTGGCCGCGGAGGAAAGCGGCTTTATCACAGGGCAGGTCTACACGGTCGATGGCGGGCGGATGGCAAAGTTGAGCTTGCCTTGATCCCCGTGCCATAGGTTTGAGCGCTTACCGCAGGTCTTGCAACTGCGTCAGCAATTCGGTGCTGATGCTGACACCCTCGGCCTGAGACGCGGCGCGGTTCTTCAGCCGCCCGTCACCGGGTATGCGCGCGGTGCCGTTGCCTTCGATCTCGGAACAGATGCGCGTAACATAGTCGTTGAAACCGGCATTTCCGAACCGTGTCGGATCAATCGCGATCAGGGTCGCGCCGCCCTTGACGTTCAACGCGCCATGCGCCTCGCGCTCGGCATTGTCGACCGATAGGGTCCCTCCGGCCAGCGCCGCGCCCATGACCTCGATCAGGAAGGCGATCGCGGCCCCTTTGTGCTCGCCGAACGGCAACAGGCTGCGGGTTTCCAGAATGGCGTTGGGATCGGCGCTGGGCTGGCCGTCCGGGGCCAGACCTGCAGGGCGCGGCAGGTCATGCCCTTCGGCGGCGGCCATGCGGATATCCATCAAGGCCACTGTCGAGGACGCCTGGTCCCAAACGATGGGTTCCATGCCGTCGCGCGGGCAGGCAAATGACATCGGGTTGGTGCCAAAGACCGGGCGCACACCGCCCTGAGGCACCACCATCGACAGTGAGTTGACGACAGCCAAAGCCACCAACCCCGCATCGGCCAGCGGTTCGGTGTCAAAGCGCAACGCGCCGAGGTGGTGACTATTTGCGCAGGTAAAGGCAGCGATCCCGTTTTCGCGCGCCATTGCGATCAGCTCGTCCCGTGCTGCGGCCGCGGCGATCTGGTAGTATCCATTGTCTGCGTCACCACGCAGAACGCCCGGTGCGATACGCTCGAACGTGGGGTGAGCGGCGGGGTTGGCATAGCCCGAGGTAAAGCTCTGCGCGTAGACCGGTAGCATGCGCAAACCGTGGCTGCGCGGGCCGTCACGTTCGGATTTCACGACGATCTCAGCGATCATGTCGCTGCCCGTATCATCCATACCCGCAGCCACAAGGACGGACTTCGCCAATTCCCTAACCTCTTGAAGTGAGAGCGTTTTCGTCGAGATATCGGTCATTGGCAGAATCCTGTCCTTGTGTTTGTGAAAGGGACCGCAAGCCCCCTTGTTGTTCTTGTCAGGCGCGTGCGCGGGCGCTGGAGGGATCAACGGCGCAGGTGTCGATGACCTCGGCCTCGCGCATCTCGTTATGGACCAGAACCTGCATTCTGGTGCCCGGGGCCGTCATGTCCTGCGGCACCAGCGCCATCGCGATGTCGTGGTTGCAATAGTATGAGAACCCACCCGAGGTGACGCGCCCGATCAGTTTGCCGTCGGAATAGACACCTTCGTCAAACATCACTGAGGTATCGCAATATGGCAATTTCAACGTGACCAGAGTGTTGTATCCCCCCGCATCCTGCTGTTTCAGCAGCGCGGGTTTGCCGATGAAGTCCCGTTCGACCACTTGCCCGCCGATCTTCTCAGTCATGGCGACGAACCGGCCCAGATCGACCTCATACGGGGTCAGGTCTTTGCAGATCTCGCGGTTGATGGCGCGGTAGGATTTCTCGAGCCGCATGGACTCCAGCGCTTCAAGGCCGAACGGTTTCACGCCGGCCTTCAGCAACAGATCCACGAGATGACGGTTGTAGCCCGCCGGATGGTGCAGCTCCCATCCCAGCTCACCGGTGTAGGAGACGCGCAGCAGGTGAACGCCCTTGGCATAGCCGACCTCGCCCATTTGGGCCGAGAGCCACGGGAAGGCCTCGTTCGACAGATCATTGTCGGTCAGTTTCGACAGGATCTCGCGCGATTTCGGACCGGCCAGAGCGATCACGCCCAGCTGTTCCGAGATGTCCTCCATCACGACCGAGCCGTCTTTGGGCAGCAGACGCTGCATCTGGTCCCAGTTATAGGCCTGCCAATTCGGGGTCGAGATCAGGTAGAAGTCATCCTGCGCCTTGCGCACGATGGTGTATTCCGCATCCATCCCGCCCTTGTCGTTCAGCATCAGAGACAGGGTCATGCGCCCCACATTGGGCAGTTTGTTCGCCATCAGACCGTCCAGCCATTTGGCCGCGCCCGGCCCGCGCACGGTGAATTTGGTCATCGGAGACATCTCGATGAAGCCCGCCTCTTCGCGGGTGCGACGCACTTCTTCCTGAACCAATTCCATATGATTGGTGCGACGGAAGGAGTGTTCGGAGATCGCCTCTTCGGGTGATTTGGCGAACCAGCGCGGGAATTCATAGCCATTGAAGCTGGTCCAGACGGCGCCATGTGCAGTCAACAGATCGTATGAGCCCGCGGTTTTCATCGGGCGAGCCTCGGGGAAATCCTCACCGGGGATGTGCGCATTCATATGGGTGCCCCATGTCTCACGCACCTTGTCCATGGTCCACCGTTTCGAGGCATAGTCCGAGAACCGGCGTGGGTCGAGTTCCGACATGTCCATACCCGGATCGCCATCCACGATCCACTTGGCCAGACGGTTCCCGACCGTGCCGCCCCACAGGATGCCGCCGGGCATCCCTTCGGCCAGCCACAGGTTCTCGTGCCCGGGTGCAGGGCCGGCCAGAGGCAGCTCGTCCGGGGTCATCTGGAACGGGCCGCGGGTGTTGGCCTTGATGCCAACCTCGCCCAGCGTCGGAACCCGTTCGATGGCGCGTTCCCACTGGGTTTCCACGGCGTCGAAATCTTCGGGCAGAAGATCGGCGCCGAAATCCGGTGGCACGCGATCTTCGGCGAACAGCTTGAGGTTCTTGGTGAATTCATAGGGGCCAAACTGGATGCCGCCCACGTCTTCGCGCAGATAGGCACCATAATCCTCGTCCCGCAGGATCGGGAATTCCGGCAGGCCCTGTGCCTTGCGTTCTTTCAGCAAGGGCACGGTCTCGGTTGTCCAATATTGGTGAACGATCGGGATACAGGGCAGGTCGAGCCCCACACGGCGCGCGTTTTCACGGGCGTAGTTGCCGGTGGCAAAGATCAGATGCTCGCAAGTGATCTCACCCTGGTTGGTGGTTACCTTCCAGTGGCCGTTATCCAGTTTTTCATAAGAGGTGGCTTCGGTGTTCTGATAGACTTTGGCCCCGGCATCGCGTGCCAGCTTGGCCAGCGCCATGGTGATGTCGGCGGGGTTCACATAGCCGTCTTCTGTGTGCAGGATGCCGCCACGAATATCGGGGCTTTGGTTCAGCAAGGGGTGAACCTCGGCAATCTCTTCCGGTGTCAGCAGCTTGCACGGCACCCCGGCGGCCTCGGCGATCGAGATATAGGACTGGAACTCATCCCAGCGCTTTTCGGTATTGGCAACGCGCAGCTGGCCCACTTTGCGAAGGCCCACCGAGGCGCCCATCTTTTCCTCAACCTCGGAATAGATGCGGATGGTCTCCATGGTCATCTTCGACACGTTATGCGAGCGCACAAAGGTCACAAGCAGACCGGCGGCATGCCATGTGGACCCGGATGTCAGCGTCGTCCGCTCCAACATCACCGCATCCGTGCAGCCATGTTCGGTCAGACCATACAGGATCGAGGCCCCAACGCAGCCGCCCCCGACCACAACTACTTTCGCATGTGACTTCATCGTATGTTTATACCGTGTTTGGTTTGCCAACAGTGTTTGGAAGCACCTTTCCGTCAGTCGGTCATTTGCGCAATTGGAAAAATATTTCACTCTGAATGAGTTGAAGTCACTCAAACCGAACATGTGCCTTATGAAACGCGAAGGGTACCCAAATCCTCCGCCAGGGTGAGCCAACCAAAAGCCCTATTGATGAGCTGCCATTGTGTGTTGGACGGTGCTCCTGCTTGATCCGTGCAGCAGGGCGGCCAGTTCTTAGGCGAAAACCGGTGCAATGGCGGCGTCGTGAACCTTGAGCCATTGCCTCTTGCGGGCCGAGGCCCTAGCTTAACGTGCAGTCAACGATAGCAAGGCAGGATTTTGGTGGTTTCCCTGGTTCGTCGCGTGGCACTGGCCGCGCTGCTTTCATCCTCGGTCGCAATCCCGGCATTTTCGGATACCGGGTCCGGGGCCTATTTGGCCGGACGTCAGGCAATCTACGAAAACGACTATGCCGCCGCCGAAAGGTACTATGCGCAGGCGTTGCGGTCTGATCCGCAGAACGCATTGCTGTTGGAAAGCGTCGTCGTCGCGCGGCTGGCGCTGGGCGAAGTTGAGCGCGCACTGCCCATCGCTGAGACGATTGAAGAGAATGGCCTTCCGAGCCAAGCAGCCCGGATTGCCATCGCCGCAAACCTGATCGCAGAGGGCGATTGGGTGACCCTGCTGTCACGTGATCCCGAAACGCAGGGCGTGGGTCCATTGGTCGATGGGTTGATGATTGCGTGGGCCTATCTTGGTCAGGGTGAGATGACCAAGGCGATGGAGCAGTTCGACTCGGTTACAACCCAGGAAGGGTTGCGCGAGTTTGCCCTCTATCACAAAGCGATGGCTTTGGCGTCGATCGGTGATTTCGAAGGGGCCGAGGCGATTTTCGCAGCCGATGACGGGGTCGTGGCCCGGTTCACCCGCCGCGCCGCGTTAGCCCGGACCGAGGTTCTGTCGCAGCTTGACCGGAATGAGGACGCTCTGACCTTCCTTGCCGATGTGTTTCAGGCCGGAAGCGATCCGTCGATCGCAGATTACACAAGCCGATTGTCAGACGGTGAAACACTGCCCTTCACCCATGTAAGAACGGCGCAGGATGGCATGTCCGAGATCTTCTTTTCGGTCGGTGCCGCGTTGAATGACGAGGCCGCGCCGGACTACGTTCTGCTCTATGCTCGCACGGCCAGCTTCCTGCGGCCCGATCACGTCGACGCCCTTCTGATGAGCGCTGAGCTCCTGTCGGAACTCAACCAGCTTGATCTTGCGGTCGAAGCGTATCGCGCGGTTCCCAAGGACAGCACCGATCACCACGTGGCCGAACTGGGCCGGGCTGATGTTCTGGGGCAATCCGGCAAAACCGATGCGGCGGTTGAGGTTCTGCAATCGCTGGCTGCGGAAAAGCCTGATCTTCCCAGTGTCCATGTCGCATTGGCCGATCTGCAGCGCCGTGAGGAAAACTACGCCGCCGCCGTTGACTCATACAACACGGCGATTGATCTGGCCGAGGGTGTCTCGGCCGCGAATTGGTTCCTTCACTATGCGCGCGGGATTTCTCATGAGCGCCTCAAGCAATGGGATCAGGCCGAAGCAGATTTCCGTCGCGCGCTCGAGCTGAACCCGGATCAGCCGCAGGTTCTGAACTATCTGGGCTATTCGCTTGTCGAACGTCGCGAAAAACTCGATGAGGCGCTGTACATGATCGAACGCGCCGTCGCGGCTCGCCCCGACAGTGGTTATATCGTCGACAGCTTGGGCTGGGTCCTGTTCCGCCTTGGTCGCTATGACGAAGCGGTCGAGCATATGGAGCGTGCGGTTGAGCTGATGCCGGTTGATCCGGTGGTCAACGACCATCTGGGCGATGTCTACTGGGCCGTCGGACGCGCCCGCGAAGCTGAGTTCCAGTGGAAACGGGCTCTGTCCTTTGTTGATCCCGAAGACACCGATGGTGAGGCTGATCCCGAACGCATCCGACGCAAGCTCGAGGTCGGTCTGGATACGGTTCTGTCCGAAGAGGGCGCGGATCCGTTGAAGGTTGCCAATGGCAACTAGCGGCTTTGCGCCCGCCAAGGTCAATCTAACCCTGCATGTCACCGGCCAGCGCGCGGATGGCTATCATCTGTTGGATTCGCTGGTGGCTTTTGCTGACATTGGCGATCAGCTGGCGTTTGAGCCGGGCGAAAGCCTTTCGCTCTCGGTCAGCGGAGAGCATGCCGACGGGGTTCCGACGGACAGCCGAAATCTCGTCTGGAAAGCCGCCGAGGGCACCGGTTGGACAGGCCATATCACGTTGAACAAGGTTCTGCCCCATGGCGGCGGCATTGGCGGAGGGTCCTCGGACGCGGCTGCCAAGCTGCGCCACGCGGCGGCGCAAGGGTTTGATATCCCGCCGCATCTTCCGACCGCGTTAGGGGCCGATGTACCGGTCTGCATGGTGGCCGAGGCTGCGCGGATGCGGGGGATTGGCGAGCAGGTGGACCGGGTCGCTTTGCCCCCATTGCCTGTCCTGCTGGTCAATCCTGGGGTTGAGGTTCCGACCGGATCGGTCTTTAGCGCTATGTCGTCGCGGGACAATCCGGGCTTGCCGGATCAAATCCCTTCATTCGCAGGCGTGGAAGATTGCGCCGCTTGGCTTGCCGTCCAAAGAAACGACCTTGAACAGCCCGCCATAAGCCAGGCCCCGCAAATCGGGCGTGTGTTGGAGGAATTGGCGGACACAAGGGATGTGCTGCTGGCCCGAATGTCGGGGTCAGGGTCGACCTGTTTTGCGCTCTACCCGTCGATGAAGGCCGCGCATTTCGCAGCCTATGAGATCGGCGCGGCCCAGCCAGATTGGTGGTGCCGCGCAACTATGCTCAGTTAAGGCGCGAGACCACGTAGTCGGCCAGATCGCGCAGCAGAGTGCGGATTTCGTGATTTGGCAGAACCACAAGCGAGGCTTTGGCCTTGTTCGCCCATCCCAGCGCGTCCTGACGGGTCGCCTCGAGCGTCTGGTACTTGTTCATAAGCCCAAGCGCATATTCCAGATCGCCATCCTGCTGGCGGCCTTTTTCGATCGTGCGCTCCCAGAAGATACGCTCATCCGCTGTGGCCTGCGCAACGGCTTTGATCACAGGCAGGGTCAGTTTGCGCTCGCGGAAATCGTCACCCACATTCTTGCCGGTTGCCTTGCTATCACCCTGATAATCCAACAGATCGTCAGCAATTTGGAAGGCAATGCCCAGGGCATCGCCATAGTCGAACAGAGCTTTGACCTGCGCGTCTGAGGCTTCCGCAATCACGCCGCCAACTTCGGTTGCTGCGGAAAACAGAGCCGCGGTCTTACCGCGCACGACCTGCAGATAGATGCTCTCATCCGTGTTCAAATCGGTGGCGGCGGTCATCTGGAGCACCTCGCCTTCGGCAATCGTTGCCGAGGCATTGGCGAGGATGTCCAGAACGCGCAGCGACCCTGTTTCAACCATCAGCTGGAAGCTGCGGGAAAACAGATAGTCGCCCACCAACACACTGGATTTGTTGTCCCACAACAGGTTCGCTGTGGGCCGCCCGCGTCGCTGGGCGCTTTCGTCGACCACATCGTCATGTAACAGAGTCGCGGTGTGAATGAACTCAACAGTCGCGGCCAGACGCACGTGATGCTCGCCCGAATAGCCAAACAGCCGCGCCGCCGCCAATGTCAGCATCGGGCGCAGGCGCTTGCCGCCCGCTTCGACCAGATGCGCGGTCACCTCGGGGATACGGGGCGCGTGTTCGGACGCCATGCGGGTCCGGATCAGCGTATTCACCGCCTCCATTTCGCCGGTCAACAGTTCGGCCAGCCGTTCGTGCGGCTTCGAGATTGTGCTGATGCCCATCACACTCCTGATACAAGGCTCGACTTTCGCCTTGCCTTGCCCTTACATCCATCCCCATGAAAGAACTATTGCGCAGCACCGATCCGACAATCCTGGCCTTTGCATCCGCTCTTCTTGAGGGCGAGGATATAGACTGCTTTCAGATGGACGTAAATATGAGCATCCTCGAAGGCGGCATCGGAATTTTCCCACGCCGTCTGATGGTTCGGGCTGACGACCTGACCCGAGCAGAGCGTGTGATGCGCGACAACGAGATCCCGCTGGGGCGATGACCGGGTTCAAGGAGGATGAGCTAAGCCGGAACGATTTCCTCGGCGGGCGGTTGCGCCTGTGGCAACCCGTGTCGGGCTATCGCGCGGGGGTCGATCCTGTTTTGCTGGCGGCCAGCGTGCCCGCAACCTCTAGTCAGTCGGTGCTGGAGCTTGGCTGCGGGGCAGGGGCGGCAATCCTGTGCCTTGCGACACGCGTCCCCGGTTTGGACCTGTGTGGTGTTGAACTGCAAACGGCCTATGCGGATCTGGCCCGCCGCAATGCCACAAAAAACAATATGGTGTTGGAGGTCGTTTCGGCTGATCTGAATGAGCTGCCCTCCGATCTGAAGCAGCGCCAGTTCGACCATGTGATCGCCAACCCGCCCTACTATCGCGCAGGCGCGCACACTGCAGCTACGGACAGGGGGCGCAGTGTGGCTTTGGGGGAGCAGACGCCTATTGCCGATTGGATTGATGTCGCGGCCAAACGGCTGGCCCCGCGCGGCTATCTGCACATGATCCAAAAGGCGGATCGCCTGCAAGATATGCTTTTGGCCTGTCGGGGACGTCTGGGCTCGGTCGAAGTGCTGCCGCTTGCGGCCCGCGCGGGGCGAGAGGCCGAGCTTGTGATTCTACGGGCCCGCAAAGGTGGGCGGGCGGCCTTCAGGCTGCATGCACCTATCATCCTGCATGCGGGACAACGACATGAGCGCGACGGTGACAGCTATACGCCGGAACTCTCGGATGTGCTGCGGCAAGGCGCTGCGTTGGGGCCGTTTCACGTCAATCGGCAATGACCAGCCGAATTTGTCGGATTTATCACTTTTTCTTCGCGTCTGCGGCGTGACAGGCTGGAAACGATATGCTCAACTTCTTACGTGACATCTAGACACGTAAACAAGGAGGATCGCCATGAGCGTGAGCGCACATCTGACGGAACTGAAGAAGAAGCACGAATCTCTCGGTCTCGAAGTGGAACAAGCTCAACGCGCGCCAGGCATTGATGATCTTCATATCGCCCAGCTAAAGAAACAAAAGCTAAGGCTGAAGGAAGAGATCGAGCGCTTATCGACCTAACCTTTAAGACTGGCGCGCGCCGCAACCACGGCACCGCCGGTGATCAAGACCGCCGCGATCGCCAATGTCCATGTCGGCATGGCGATCCCGGCAAAAACCAGAACCACGGTAGACAGCAAAGGCGCCGCGTAAGAGCTGGTGCCCAGCATCTGAATATCGCCCTGCTTGACCCCGATATCCCAGACATAGAACGCCAGACCGACCGGCCCCAGACCAAGGGCCAGTGTCGATAGCCAACTGAGCGTGGTGTCCGGCCAGACTGGTGCCTCAAGCGCGAAATGCAGGCCCCATGAGGCGATCGCCGTGAACACGCAGAAAACAGCGACCGAGCTTGTGGGCGTTTCACCCAGTCTCCGCGATAACACGGAGTAGCCTGACCATGTCAGAGCGCACAGGAACGCTAGCGCGTATCCCGGTAGGTGGTCGGCTTGAAACCCGGCGCTGCCGCCTCCGGTGATGATCAGCGCAGCCCCGGCAAAGCCCAAACAGGCCCCGATCAGGTGGCCCGCGCGCAGATTCTCTCCGGGCA
The DNA here is from genome assembly GCF_049800715.1 of Ruegeria profundi. Lineage (GTDB taxonomy): Bacteria > Pseudomonadota > Alphaproteobacteria > Rhodobacterales > Rhodobacteraceae > Ruegeria > Ruegeria profundi_A. The sequence goes on along the minus strand of NZ_JBNAFO010000006.1, from coordinate 162,156 downwards.
ACAGGCCCGAGAACAGGACGATAAGCAGCGGCCAGAGATAGGCAATTAGCCCCGCCTCGGCCGCCGGGGCCATCCGAAGGGCCGAGAAGTATAGCGCGTGGTAGCCGAACAGGCCCACCGTTCCAAAGGCGTAGACTTTCCAGCTGATGCGGCGCAGCTGGGACAATCCACCCGATCGCCACGTCCAGACAAGCCCCAAAGTACCGCCGATACTGAAGCAGATTGCATTCAGCAGCAGCGGCGGTGTTGGGGCTGACCCGACTGTGAACAGGGCCAGCAGCGCCCAAAGCAAAACCGCAATGAAGCCGATGGCGGTGGCGCGTTGTCTGGTCATGTGGATGAGACGTCTTCTACGGGAACGATGGTGAATTCATCCGAGATATGAGCGGTTTTTTCAATCTCCGCAACAAACCAATCGCGAAATGCTGCGACTTGAGGCCGGTTCTCCGCGCCGGGCAGGCAGAGAAATCGAAAGCGGCCTTTGGTCTCGATCGCGGTTTTAAACGGCGCGACAAGCCGCCCTTCCATCATGTCCTTGATGATCATCGCCCGTCGCCCCAAGGCCACGCCCACTCCGGCGACAGCCGCGTCAATCGCGTGGTCTGCGTTGGAAAAATGCGCCCCGTGGGTCGGCGTGAACTCGACGCCAACAGCGCGGAACCACGTCGGCCAATCCGCCGGAGGTTTCAAAAACGCAATCGAATCGTCATGTATCAGAGGCGCGTTGCGCAGGCTTTCGGGAGTCGTGAACTCAGCGGCCAGTTCGGGTGTCATGACAGGGGTTAGCCACTCTTTGCGAACCGGCAGGCAATAGAGGCCATCATCCCCGCCATAGCCAAACCGGATCGCGACATCCACGTCGTCCCTCTCAAGGTCCATATTGCGCAGGGTGGCTGAGAACCTCAGGTCGATTTCGGGATGGGCGCGGGCAAAATCGTAAAGGCGCGGAGCCAGCCATTTGGCCGTCAGCGCAGGTCCGGCCGTCACGGTGAGGGTGGTGTTGTCCTGCAGCCTTCGTGTTGCGGCCCATGCCGCCTTGAGTGACGCAAACCCCTCGGCAGCCCCTGGGGCGAGCGCTTTGCCCGCCTCGGTAAGCTCGACAGCGCGATTCAGGCGGCGAAACAGCGGATGGCCCAAATGGTCCTCAAGCGACTTGATCTGGAAAGACAGCGCCGCGGGTGTGACGTTCAACTCGTCTGCGGCCTTGGCGAACGACATGTGTCGCGCGGCGGCGTCAAAGGCACGCAAAGCGGTGAGAGGGGGGAGGCGATCACTCATGTCACTTAAGTAATACTTATCTGAATGCTTGAAAACTCTCGTTTGTGCCTTTTTCAATCAAGGGTCATGCTTAGGACAAGTCAAGTTCAGCTTTAGCAAAGGGGATCCGCCATGATCGAGATGTCAACAAACCCGTCTGTCCAGATTGCAATTCGTCGTGCCCATGAAGAGCGCAGCAGGCTTGTTCACAAAGTTCTGGGATGGGTATTTGGTTCCCGCTGACCGCAGCGCGCGCGGACTTACGGGATAAAGAAGGGCCGGTCCAAAAGGACCGGCCCGTTTTCGTTCAGTGCGCTGAAATCAGACGAAGAACTGAGCGCCGTTGGCCGAGATGGTCGACCCATTGATGAACTGCGAATCGTCCGACGCCAGGAAGGCGACGCAGCGCGCGATTTCCTCTGGCTCACCCAACCGACCGGCCGGAATCTGGCCGATGATCGACTCGCGGACCTTCTCAGGCACGGCCATGACCATTTCGGTGGCGATGTAGCCTGGGCAGATCGCGTTGGCGGTGATGCCCGCACGCGCGCCTTCCTGCGCCAGCGACTTCACGACACCCAGATCGCCCGCTTTGGTGGCTGCGTAGTTCACCTGAGCGAACTGGCCTTTCTGACCGTTGATCGAGCTGATGACGATGACGCGGCCAAACTTGCGTTCACGCATGCCGGGCCAGACGGGGTGTACGGTGTTGAACACACCGGTCAGGTTGGTGTCGATGACTTGATGCCACTGTTCAGGCGTCATCTTGTGGAAAGGTGCGTCGCGTGTGATGCCCGCATTGGCGACGACGATGTCGATGGGGCCAACCTCGGCTTCGACCTTTTCGATGCCCGCTTTGGATTCGTCATAGTCGGCCACGTTCCACTTGTAGGTGGCGATGCCGGTTTCCTCGGTGAATTTCGCTGCGGCTTCGTCATTCCCCGCATAGGTGGCGGCAACATTGTATCCTTCGGCCTTGAGCGCCTTGGAAATTGCTGCGCCGATGCCGCGAGAACCGCCGGTTACGAGTGCTGTACGTGCCATGGATGACTCCTCCAGTTTTGGTCGTCTTGGTAATTCTGTTACTCTGAGAGAGAATGTTGCGCAATATCGTTTCGTGTTCGATCTTGTCTTTCTGTCTGGCGATATTGTCGCAGCCGTTGTGTAAAGCTTGATTGTAACAAAAAAGGGCGTCCCGTGGACGCCCTTTTCTATTTAGATGTCAACGCACTTAGTCGCGCTCCACGCAGAGGGCGACACCCATGCCGCCACCAATGCAGAGGGTGGCTAGACCCTTCTTGGCATCACGGCGCTTCATTTCGAACAGCAGCGTGTTCAGAACACGGCAACCGGATGCTCCGATCGGGTGGCCAATGGCAATCGCGCCACCGTTCACGTTCACGATCGACGGGTCCCAGCCCATGTCTTTGTTCACGGCGCAGGCTTGCGCGGCAAAGGCTTCGTTGGCTTCGACCAGATCCAGATCGTCAACCGACCAACCTGCTTTCTCCAACGCTTTGCGCGAAGCGTAGATCGGGCCAACGCCCATGATCGACGGGTCAAGACCGGCAGTGGCGTAGGATGCGATACGGGCCAGAGGTTCAATCCCGCGCTTTTCGGCGTTCTCAGCCGACATCAGCAGGGTCGCCGCCGCGCCATCGTTCAGGCCCGAGGCGTTTGCCGCAGTGACCGAGCCGTCTTTGGTGAAGGCCGGGCGCAGTTTGGCCATTGCTTCCATTGTTGCGCCGTGACGGATGTATTCGTCCTTGTCCATCACGATGTCGCCCTTGCGGGTTTTGATGGTGAACGGAACGATCTCATCTGCGAACTTGCCTGCGTTTTGCGCAGCCTCAGCCTTGTTTTGCGAGGCAACGGCGAATTCGTCCTGCATGTCGCGGCTGATCTGCCATTTCTCGGCGACGTTTTCGGCAGTTTGACCCATATGGTAGCCGTTGAACGCATCCCACAGACCGTCGCGGATCATGGTGTCGATGTATTTCATGTCGCCCATCTTGTGACCCGCGCGCAGCGCAGCAGCGTGGGGGGACAGGGTCATGTTTTCTTGGCCACCAGCGGCGACAATATCCGCGTCGCCCAGTTGGATGTGCTGAGCACCCAGGGCAACAGCGCGCAGGCCCGAACCACAAACCTGGTTAATGCCCCAAGCCGCGCTTTCCTGCGGCAGCCCGGCGTTAATATGCGCCTGACGTGCAGGGTTCTGACCCTGAGCGGCGGTCAGGACCTGACCCATGATGGTTTCGCTGACTTCGCCTTTGTCGACGCCGGCGCGTTCGACGACGGCTTCGAGGACGGCAGCGCCCAGATCATGTGCGGGGGTATTGGCAAACGAGCCGCCAAAGCTGCCCACACCTGTACGTGCGGCGGATGCGATTACTACATTGGTCATATAATTTGTCCTTTACCGTCGTGGTCCAGCGGGAAATGTGACGACGCGGACCGCAGAGGGCCTCCTCTGCCCGTACCAGAGCGCCAATTTCTCCCCCCTCTAGTGCCTTCTGCAATAGCGCAATGCTGCACTTGCAGCAACGGACAGCTTGCCTCAGGCGGCAATCAGGCAGGTATTCGCGCGGCGGTGGGTCAACTAAGTCCCTGTTTTGGAATTTCTTTCTGCCTTCCAAGGCGGCGACAGCGTCGGTGCTCCAAACAGAAAACCCTGCATGCAATCGACGCCGCTTGCGCTCAGAAAAGCTGCGTCTTGCGGGTTTTCGACTGATTCGGCTGTGACCAAAATTTCGAACTCTCGCGCGACTGCGATCAATGCACGGACGAGTGCCTGGTTGTCGGGGTCGTTGCTGATGCCGCGAATGAATTGACCGTCGATCTTGGCGGCATCGAACAGGAATTCGCGGAAATGCCGAAAACTGAAATTGCTTGCGCCGAAATCGTCCAGAGCAAAGGCAATACCACGCTCCTGCAACCTGTCCATCAGGTCGATCACCAGCTCGGGCACCTGCATCGCGGATTTCTCGGAAATCTCCAAAATCAGCCGTTCGCCCAGATTGCTGTCCCGTTTGAGAAAGCGGTCCAGAATACGGGACCAGTGCGAATACCCGATCGAGCGCGCCGACATGTTGATCGACAGCCGGATCTGAGGGTTCCTGACCAGTGATTGCAATCCCATCTCAAGCGCTATGCAATCCAACTCGCGCCCGATTGGCGTGTTTTCCACCTGAGGCATGAATTCTCGCGCAGGGATGACCCGCCCTGTTTCATCCAATACGCGGATCAGCCCTTCGTAGAAGGCAACGTTATGAGGGGCCTGAGCCTGCATCACCGGCTGAAATGCCAGTTTGCATTGTTTGTGCCGAACCGCATCCGACGCCATCTGCAGTACAGATTGATCCCGACCGGAAACCGCCGAGGTCAAAGGGCTGTCTGGCCCGTCCTCGGCATCTACAATTGTCTTGTCTCGCATGCGCGCTGATCCCGAATGGCTCTTCGGTTGCAGTGTCGCAGGAAACAGATGAAGCTGCGGTTAATGCAGGTGATGATTAGCGCGCAGATTGCCACGCATGGCTGAGCGAGGCCGCTGCCCCGAACACTGCGCCCATAGCGCCAAGGATCATCATGGAGAACCCTATCAGGACAAGCGCTGATGCTGCCGTTGCGATGGCGGCGAACATGGCCAGAAGCACGCCCAGCAGTCCGACTGTGGTTGATACGGTTGTTACTCGGGTCATTCCGGCCTCCGGTCACTGGTTACGTCACGCCTGAAGTTCCATATGGACCGTTCAGGCCGGATTTCAACCGAAGCGGCGTGGTGCAACGCCGGGATCAGGCCTGTTTTGCTGCGGAATTAGGCAGGTTTTCGCGGGTTTGCTCGAATCCGGGCGTTCCGAGATCTTCGGGGTGGCGGGCCAGATGCTTTGCCTTGATCTGCGCTGAGCTGTCTCGGCTTCCATCATGGCTATAGCCGGGCGGGGCAAAACAATAGGCGAGGCGTTGCTTCAGCGTCAGCCCCGGTTGGGTCGCATCGCGCCATATGCCGACCCATTCGTGAAAGGCTACGCGCAGCGGGTTGAAGGTGGCGATGTTGTGAACCAGCCCATAGTCGACGCGGTCGTTTTCTTGTTCGGGGACAAAGGTACCGAACATCTTGTCCCAGATGATGAAAACGCCAGCATAGTTGCAATCCAGATAGCGCGCGTTGCGGCCGTGATGCGCCCGGTGATGGCTAGGGGTGTTCATGACCGCTTCGAACCAGCGGGGCATTTTGCCGATGGCTTCTGTGTGAATCCAAAACTGGTAGATCAGGTTGATGCCGCCCACGAACAGCACCATCGCCGGGTGAAAACCCAGCAGGATCAGCGGCGCACGTACCACCATCATGAAGGTAAACGTATAGGTCCATGTCTGCCGCAGCGCGGTGGTCAGGTTGTAGTGCTGCGAACTGTGATGGTTCACATGGCTGGCCCAGACCCAGCGGATACGGTGGCCAAACCTATGCACCCAGTAGTACCGCAGGTCATCCAGCACAAAGCACAGGATGATGATCGGGATCGACGTACCCAGATCGAGCGGCGTGATCCGCCACAGCCACATGAAGAACCCATAGGCGATAAACCCCAGAAGGAACCCCGACGCAATATTGCCCGCCCCCATGATCAGAGAGGTCACCGCATCGCGCGTCTCATACCTCCCGCCGCGACCTTTGACGGCGATCCAGACGAACTCGGCCAAAATGGCGGCGATGAAGAACGGGACGGCCCATTGGACGGCATCGGGAAAGGTGATCTGGTCGGTCATGCGGGCTCCATCAGGTTGCGCCAGTGGGGGCGCTCGAGGTCATCCAGATGGATGATGGCTTTGGGTGTGCCGAAATCGTGGAACAGAATCTCGAACCCGTCGGTGCGATCCAGCAAGTCATAGTCCAGCAGATGCTGCGCCACAGTATCCGCGCCAAAGGACCAGAGGAGACCCGGCCCTTTTTCCGTCCGCACCAGCGCGGCGTGGCGATCATGGGAAACCGTGACGTCGATAATTGTGTCTTCCGGGAAATGCCGGACCCATTGATCGCGCGCGGTTTCAGGAGACAGAACGCACCGCTGCGATCTGCCGGTCAGATGCAGCAACAGAGTGACCCCGGCAATTCCGCCGACCACAAGCACCAACAGAATTTCCAGTGGCATTCCATCCTCCTGCGCACAGAGTGCGGATCGGAGGATGGGCTGTCAAAGGTGGCGTTGCGTCAGCTTTGGCACAAGCTGGACCCAGAGATTCGTTGGGCTCTCAATCCTAGTTTGCGATCGTGTAGACGATTGCGTCGCCCTTGCCCTTGTTGCGAACGAACTCGACCTGATTGCCTTCTATTTTGACTTTCAAGCAATCCTCAGGGAATTTCTTTTGCCCAACGACGACGTTTCTGCACCAGTAGCGTTTGCTCCATGCCCAGGCACCTGTGAGCTTTGCGTTGTTGCGACCTATGCCTTCTATTTTACCATCGGACGATATGATCAACCAAGTATCGCCGCTGACCAGTTTTTTGTCGGCCACGGCTTCGATAAACTGGTTTTGTTTCTTGAGATCCTTGGCTCGCGCATCGGTACCCAATCCGGAAATGAAAAAAGCACCTGCGGCGATCGCAATAATTAGTCTCATCAAAATCCTCCCACTCATTACAGGCGGGAGGATAGCATGGTTTTCACCAGTATCTAAACCCTTTAGCTGTTGGCTTCGACCAGAGTCGAAATGATCGCCTTCGCACTGTCCGAGTTCCACTCGGCATCGCCGATCAGGCGGGCGATTTCGTTCCCGTCGGGGTCGATGATGACCGTGATCGGCAAACCGATAACACCCATCTCACGCGCCACGGCTTGTGAGGGGTCCTGATGGCGTGGCAGGTTGTCGATGCCGTTTTCCTCGAAGAACTTCTTGATCCCGGCAGGCGAGTTTCGCCCGGTTGCAAGGGTTAGAACCTCGAACTTGTCGCCTCCGAATTCGTCCTGTAGCTCGGCGATCTGGGGCATTTCCTTGCGGCAGGGCGCGCACCAGGTGGCCCAGAAGTTAAGCAGGACGTATTTGCCCTTGTAGTCCGCAAGTGAGGCCGTGCCGCCATCATCTTCCAGTTGGAAATCAACCGGCGTCACCGGCTTGGGTTCTTTATGCAGGATCAGCCGTTTCAGGCTGTCTTCACGCAAGGGGCCCAGCGTTTCGGCATCGGTCGCCAAAGCGGCATTTGCACCCAGCGCAAGGGCCATATAAAGGGGGATCAGACGAAATAGGCGCATATCAACTCCGGGTTTTCTTACATGACCGATCAATCCTCGAACCAGATGTGGGGCGGCCGCTTTGCCGCCGGTCCAGACGCGATCATGGAGGCAATCAATGCCTCGATCGGGTTCGATCAGCGGATGGCAGCCCAGGACATCGCAGGCTCGCGCGCCCATGCCGCTATGCTGGCGGCGACAGGCGTAATTAGTGATAGTGACGCGCAAGCCATTCGGGAAGGGCTACTCACAGTCTTGTCAGAAATCCAGAACGGTGAATTTCAGTTCTCGACTGCGCTCGAAGACATCCACATGAACGTCGAAGCGCGCCTGAAAGAGGTGATCGGAGAGCCTGCAGGCCGTTTGCACACGGGGCGGTCGCGCAATGATCAGGTGGCAACCGATTTCAAACTGTGGGTGCGTGACCAGTTGGACGCGGCAGAAACCGGCCTTCTGGCCCTGATCCGCGCGCTTTTGGCGCAGGCCGAGGCCGGGGCGGATTGGGTCATGCCGGGCTTCACTCACCTGCAAACGGCGCAGCCGGTGACCTGGGGCCATCACATGATGGCTTATGTCGAGATGTTTGGCCGCGATCTCAGCCGTGTGCGTGATGCGCGCGCCCGGATGAACGAATCTCCCCTTGGTGCCGCCGCGCTGGCCGGAACGTCCTTCCCTATCGACCGCCACATGACGGCCGAGGCGCTGGGCTTTGACCGCCCCGCCGCGAACTCGCTGGATGCCGTCAGCGACCGCGACTTCGCGCTGGAGTTTCTGTCCAATGCCTCGATCTGCGCCGTTCACCTGTCGCGCTTTGCCGAAGAGCTGGTGATCTGGTCCTCGGCTCAGTTCCGGTTTGTGACGCTCTCGGATCGGTTCTCGACCGGGTCCTCGATCATGCCGCAGAAGAAAAACCCCGACGCAGCGGAGCTGATCCGCGCCAAAGTCGGCCGCATCTACGGCGCACACACCGCGCTGATGATGGTGATGAAAGGCCTGCCGTTGGCCTATTCCAAGGACATGCAGGAAGACAAGGAACAAGTCTTTGACGCTGCCGACAACTGGATGCTGGCGCTGGCCGCGATGGAGGGCATGGTCAAGGACATGACCGCCAACCGCGACAGCCTTGCTGCCGCTGCGGGGTCAGGATTCTCGACCGCGACCGATTTGGCCGATTGGCTGGTGAGGGTTCTGGGCCTGCCGTTCCGCGACGCTCACCATGTCACGGGTTCGCTGGTTGCGATGGCTGAAAACAAGGGTTGCGACCTGCCTGATCTGACCTTGGAAGACATGCAGTCGGTCCATGCGGATATCACCGATGACGTCTATTCTGTTCTTACTGTCCAAAACTCTGTAAGCTCTCGTCAGTCCTATGGTGGCACCGCCCCGGATCAGGTGCGGGCGCAGGTTGAGCGATGGAAGGCGCTGGTGTGATGACAGTTCTACGCATAGCGGTGATTGTGGCGGCTGGGTTCGCGCTGGCCGGGTGTGGCGCGGATGGTGAGCCGGTTCAGCCAACGGCAAGCGTAGGTGTCGGCGTCGGCTCAAGCGGAACGCATGTGGGCGGAGGCATCGGCTTCCGCCGCGGGGGTTTTGGACTCTACCTGGGCGTTTAATCGCTGATCTCGTTGTAATTCCGGGTGAAACACCCAAATAGGGTCTGGCTCGCCAAGGCGCGGCCCTTCGTTCTAGTACTCAGAGACTGACTTCATGCGAGTTTTCGTATTTCTTCTGGCGCTCGTCGCGCTTGCGGCTTGCGAGCCGACCTCCAGCCAACGGCCGGCGCCGCAAAAAGAGCCCAGTTCAACCGGAGTCTCAGTTTCCGGCTATGCGCGTGTCGGCGTGTCGAACGATTTCTGAACGCCCTGCGGCGTATAGTTTCAGTGCGAATCCATTGATCCATAGTGCGGTTTTGGTCTAATCGCGCTTTTATGGATCACTTTCTCTACCGCGACGGCGCGCTTTTCGCCGAGGATGTCCCGATCTCCGAAATCGCAGCCGCGGTCGGAACCCCGTTCTATGTCTATTCGACTGCGACCCTTTTGCGGCATTTCAAGCTGTTCGATGACGCGCTTGAGGGCTCCGATCACCTTGTCTGTTATGCGATGAAGGCGGCCAGCAATCAGGCGATCCTGAAAACGCTGGCGCAGGCGGGTGCTGGAATGGACGTGGTCTCGGGCGGGGAATACCTGCGCGCTAAGGCCGCCGGTGTGCCGGGCGACAAAATCGTCTTTTCGGGCGTTGGCAAGACGGCGGATGAGATTCACACAGCGCTGACCGGTGGTCTCCGCCAGTTCAACGTCGAATCCGAGCCCGAGATGGAAGTGATCAACGCGGTAGCGACGGAGCTGGGTGTGGTTGCGCCGATCACCGTTCGGGTGAACCCGGATGTGGACGCCAAGACCCATGCCAAAATCGCAACCGGCAAGTCCGAGAACAAGTTCGGCATCCCGATCTCGCGCGCGTCCGAGGTCTATGCCCACGCGGCCTCGCTGCCGGGGTTGGAGGTGATCGGCATCGACGTCCATATCGGCTCGCAATTGACCGAGTTGGAGCCGTTTGAGCTGGCCTATACCAAAGTCGCCGAACTGACCGAGCAGTTGCGTGCAGAGGGTCACAATATCCGCCGCCTCGATCTGGGCGGTGGGCTTGGCATTCCCTACACCCGCTCAAACGACGCGCCGCCTTTGCCGTTGGAATATGGCGCGCTGATCAAGAAAACGCTGGGCCATTTGGGCTGCGAGATCGAAATCGAACCCGGTCGCCTGATCGCGGGCAATGCCGGTCTGATGGTCAGCAAGGTGATCTATGTGAAATCTGGCGAAGGGCGTGATTTTCTCATCCTTGACGGCGCGATGAACGATCTGATCCGCCCAGCCATGTACGAGGCGCACCATGACATCGTTGCGGTACAGGAACCCGCAGCGGGAGTGGAACAACAGCCCTATGACATCGTGGGCCCGGTTTGCGAATCCGGTGATACTTTTGCCAAACAGCGCAACATGCCGCCGCTTGCGCCGGGTGATCTAATCGCCTTCCGCAGCGCCGGGGCCTATGGCGCGGTGATGGCCAGCGAATACAACACGCGCCCCCTGATCCCCGAGGTTTTGGTGAATGGGGATCAATTTGCCGTAATTCGTGAACGCCCAAGCTTTGACGAAATCATAAACCGCGATACCATACCTGAGTGGCTCTGACGCGGTAGGCGCGCGGGCCAACACCCGGAGGCCCGCTTTGAGCGACAAACCAAACCTGCCCGTTCCCCGTCTGTCCGTGTGGATGACACATGCCGGATTGCTGGCCGAGCAGGTTTTGCGCGCGTTTTGGCCGTTTTTCTCGGTTTTGATGGCTGTTTTGGCCGCGTTGATGCTGGGTCTGCATGATGTTGTGCGGGTTGAGATCGTGTGGGGCGCAGCTGTCGTCGTAGCCATTGCGCTGCTTGTCAGCGCGATCTGGGGGATTCGGCAATTCCACCTGCCATCACGAGCCGAAGCGCTGGCCCGATTGGATGAAACCCTGCCCGGGCGTCCGATTCAGGCATTGATGGATGATCAGGCGATTGGTGCGGGGGATGCGGATTCGGTTGCCCTCTGGCAGGCGCACAAGGCGCGGATGGCGGACCGTGCCGCGCAAGCGCGCGTTGCCAAACCCGACCTGAGACTGGCCTCGCGCGATCCTTACGCTCTGCGCTACGCAGCTTTGCTGGCGCTGGTGGTCGCAGCCCTGTTCGGTTCGTTCTGGCGGATTGGCTCGGTGGCCGAGATGGCCCCCGGAACTGCAGTGGCGGGGCAAGGACCAACATGGGAAGGTTGGGTCGAACCCCCACGCTATACCGGACTGCCGACTCTCTATCTGGCCGATCAGACGGGTCCCACGCTGTCGATCCCTCAAGGCAGTCGCGTTACTCTGCGTTTTTATGGCGAGGTCGGCGCGCATAGCCTGACCGAAACAAGCTCTCCCTTAGGTGCCGAGGCCGCGACCGAAACTGAGCAGGATTTCACCGTTGCCCGTTCAGGCCAGATGCGCATTGATGGCCCCGCAGGACGGGATTGGATGGTGGACGTCATTCCCGACACCCCGCCGAGCATTGCGGTTGCTGATAAGGCCGAAGCCGAGGCAGGCGGGCAGATGAAGCTGCCCTTTACGGCTTCGGATGACTATGGGATTGTCTCTGGCTCGGCGGTTATCGAGTTGGACATGGCCTCGGTAGATCGTCGCTATGGTCTGACGGCTGACCCTGAACCGCGCGAGGTGATCGAGGTCGAATTGCCAATGCCGATCACCGGAGACCGCGCGGATTTCACCGAAGATCTTATCGAGGATTTCTCACAGCACCCATGGGCGCATCTGCCGGTTCGCATCACGTTGATGGCGCGCGACGCCTCGGACCAGGAAAGCACGTCCGAGCCATATTTGACCGATCTACCTGCGCGCCGATTCTTTGATCCCCTGGCGGCTGCGGTGATCGAACAGCGCCGCGATCTACTCTGGTCGCGGACCAATGCGCCGCGTGTGGCCCAGGTTCTGCGGGCGATCTCGCACCGGCCCGAGGAACTGTTTCGCTCCGATACCGCCTATCTGCGCTTGCGAGTCACCCTGCGGCGGTTGGAAAACTTCAACGACTACGGTTTGAAGGATAAACAACAGGCCGAGATCGCGCAGGCCCTTTGGGATCTGGCGGTTTTGATCGAAGAGGGCACTCTGGCTAATGCGCTGGAGCGGATGCGCCGGGCGCAGGAGCGTCTCACTGAGGCGATGCAAAACGGGGCCAGCGATGAGGAAATCGCTGAACTGATGCAGGAACTGCGAGAGGCCACGCAGGATTACCTGAACCAGTTGCAGCGTCTTGCGCAGGAAAACGGCGACAGTGATGAGCGCCAGTCCGGTCAGAATGGCGAAAGCATGCAAATGACGCAGGACGATCTGCAGGCCATGATGGATCGCATTCAGGAATTGATGGAACAGGGCCGCATGGCCGAGGCGCAGCAGGCGCTGGAAGAGTTCCAGCAGATGATGGAGAACATGCGTGTCACCCAAGGCCAGGGGCAGGGTGGTCAATCCGAGGGGCAACAGGCCATGGAAGGCTTGGCCGAGACTCTGCGCGAACAGCAAGGCTTGAGTGATCAGGCATTCCGCGATCTGCAGGAACAGTTCAACCCCGGCGCTCAGGCCGGAGAAAACCAGGGCAATGAAGGCCGCAATGGCGGTCAGGGCCGTGGCGAAAGCCACGAGGGTCAGGGCGGTCAGGGTCAGGGTTCGGATCAGGCTGGTGAAGGCCAACCTGGTGAGGGGTCTTTGGCGGATCGGCAGCAGGCCCTGCGGCAGGAACTGAACCGACAGCAACAGGGTTTGCCAGGTGCAGGCACCCCCGAAGGCGACGCGGCGCGCGATGCGCTGGGCCGCGCGGAAGGTGCCATGGAAGAGGCGGAAGAGGCGCTGCGCGGCAATGATCTGGCCGAAGCGATCGACCGGCAGTCCGAGGCGATGGAGGCTCTACGCGAAGGCATGCGATCACTGGGTGAAGCCATGGCGCAGAATCAGCAGAACCAATCCGGACAAGGCACCGAGGAAGGTGAGGCGCAAGCCAACAGCCGCGACCCGCTGGGCCGAAATCCCGGCGCGGCCGGGTCGATCTCCACCGATGACAACCTGTTGCAGGGTGAAGACGTTTACCGCCGCGCGCGTGAGTTGCTGGACGAAATCCGCCGTCGGACCGGAGAAACCGACCGGCCCGAGATCGAGCTGGAATACCTCAAGCGTCTGTTGGAACGGTTCTGAGCCGCTATATCGTTTCGTCTTAATCCTGAGACACGAATACCCTGCCACGCTTTCTGCGTTGTCGGGACATTCGTGTCACTTGGTATTTCAGGTAAAACCCGAAACGCTTTATTCCTGCGGCGCGCCTGCCCCGGCCTGCGTCTCAAGCCAGATACGGGCCTGATCAATCAAAGAGACGTAGGAGTCCAGCACCGGATCGGCTTGCGGCACGGCCTCACTGATCTGTTGCGCATTGCCATAGATCAGATACAGGATCACGCCGATGATCAGCATGACGGCAAAACCGCGCACGAAGCCACGGGATTGTTTGGCTGGGGGCGCGTCATCGCCCTCATCGCTCATCATGCCTGAATTGATGGTCTCAACGTCAGGAAGCTCATCCTTTTGGCCCGCATCCTCGGCGGTCTCGGTCGCAGTTGGGCGCTTGATCTGAAACTCGGGTTCGACAGAGTCTTCCAGCGCCAGATCTGGTTGCGTCTCAAGGCTGCTGCCTTCCTGAGAGCGCAGCTCCGCCTCACGCGCGGCCTCCTCCTTCAAAATGCTCGCAACGGCAGGGTCGACATTGCCGGTCTTGCCGCTATCGGGCGGAGTCTCATCAACAACCTCAACTTTTGTGTCGGGTTCAGGTGTCGGCTCCGGCTTAGCGTCCGGCTCGGCGGTGGCTTCAGGCGCGTCGGTAGTGGGTGCTGCGTCTTCCGGGTGCTTGGGCTGAAACCACGTCTGGTCACAGGCGGAGCACTGCACATCGCGCCCCTCTTCGGGGATAACCTCGTCCGGCACTTCGTACTGAGCGCCGCAATTCGGACATGTAAGTCTCATACTGCCTCCCCGGCCTGACGTTCGGCCCGATAGTAGTTTTTTTAGGGATGATATTCCGTTAAGACCCAACAGCAAAGGGCGTTTTCGGTTTCATGGGGCAAGTGTCGCCAATTGGACTCGGTGGAGGCATTGAAACCGCAGGCAAGCTCGGGCAAGAAGATCGGCAAAAGAACTGGGGACACCTGTGATCGAGCTAGAAAATGTCAGCTATACCTATGGCGACGGCGCATTGCTGAGCGATGTCTCAGTCAAATTGCAGCCCGGCTCGTTCCATTTCCTGACCGGACCTTCGGGCGCAGGTAAAACCACGTTGCTGAAGCTGTGCTATGGCGCGTTGTTGCCGACGTCGGGTCGGTTAAGCGTGTTTGACGAAGATATCGCGCGTCTGTATCGGGATCAGATGGCCCTGCTGCGGCGCCGGGTCGGGGTTGTGCATCAGGATTGCCAGTTTCTGGATCATATGACGCTGGCTGAAAACGTTGCCCTACCGTTGATGGTGTCGGGTCGCGCTGAGTCGGAAGAGCAGGACAACCTGACCGAGCTTTTGTCCTGGGTTGGGCTGGGCGCCCGATTAGACGCGCATCCACCTGAACTGTCGGGTGGTGAACGTCAACGCGCGGCTCTGGCGCGGGCCGTGATCTTGTCGCCGGACGTGGTGCTGGCGGATGAGCCGACCGGCAACGTCGATTGGGAGATGTCGCAACGGCTGCTGCGTCTGCTGATCGAGTTGAACCGAATGGGCAAGACCGTCCTGATCGCTACCCACGACCTGAGTCTGATCCGCGCGGCCAAAAGCCAAGTTCAAGCCCGCGTGTTGCGTATCTCGCAGCGCAAACTGCATCTGGCCGGAGCGGACTTATGAGCAATGGCGATATCCGCAACCTGCTGCGCCGGGATACGCGCGCGGACCGCGTTGTCCCTCCGACCGGGTACACCGCGCATCTGACCCTGTTTGTCTCGGGCGCAATGGCGTTTCTGGCGGTGTTTGCCCTGGCGCTTTCGCTCGCCTCGGGCCGGATCGCAGATCGCTGGGCCTCGGAGCTGGCGGGGGCTGCCACCTTGCGTATCAACGCCCCGACCGAGCAGATGGCGGCGCAGACAGAAACCGCGCTGACCGTTCTTGGCCAGACACCCGGCGTCGCCTCAGCCCGTGCACTGACGGCCGAGGAACAGGCCGCGCTGCTGTCCCCATGGTTCGGGCCGGACTTGCCGATTGAGACACTGCCGATCCCGCAACTGATTGAAATCGTTGAAGGCGAGCCGGGTCTCGACACGGCTGGTCTCCGTCTGCGATTGGGCGCCGAAGTACCCGGAGCGGTTCTGGATGACCATACCCGTTGGCGCGAGCCCTTAGTGGATGCGGCGATGTCCCTGCGACGGCTGGGCTGGGTCTCGATCCTGCTGATCGGTGGTGCAACCGCGGCTATGATCACGCTGGCGGCAAATGCCTCGCTTGCTGCGAATGCCAGCATCATCGCAGTGCTGCGGCAGGTGGGCGCGCGGGATCGGTTCATCGCCGGCGCATTTGTCCGCCGCTTTACCTACCGCGCCTTCTTTGGCGCATTTGTCGGAACGATGTTGGGGATGACGGGCGTTCTGCTCTTGCCCGACCCCTCGGACGAAGGCGGATTTCTGACCGGAGTAGGGTTTCAGGGGCTTGGCTGGGTGTTGCCCTTGCTGATCCCCGTTCTGGGCGCTGTGGTTGCCTTCTTCGCCACCTGGACCGCCGCCCGCCGCAAGTTGAAGGAGCTTTCCTGATGTCACAGGGCTTTCAATGGATCCGTTCCCTGATCTTCATGATTGTGATCTACGTTTGGATGCTGATCCTTGGAATCGTCTACCTGCCATATGCGATCTTCACGAAACAGGGCGCTTTGCGTGCATGCAAAACCTACGCGCGCAGCACGATGTGGTTGGCGCGATGGATGGTCGGCATAAGATGTGAGGTGCGTGGCACGGTACCCACCGGCGAGGTTGTCATCGGGGCCAAGCACCAGTCTTTCCTTGATATTATCATGATCTTCGACGCCATCCCGCATGGCAAATTCATCATGAAACGAGAGCTTCTCTGGACCCCGGTCATCGGAATGTATGCGCGTCGTTTGGGCTGCATCCCAGTCAATCGTGGTAAGAAGGGTGCGGCAGTGGCCAAGATGGTCAAAGACGTCGCCAAGGAATTCGCCGAACCCGGCCAGTTGGTGATTTACCCTCAGGGCACCCGCGTCGCGCCGGGCGTGTCCAAACCATATAAGGTCGGTACGGCGATCCTGTACAGTGGGCTGGGCTTTCCCTGCGTGCCGGTTGCGACCAATGCCGGCGTATTCTGGCCGCGCAGTGGTATCTTGCGCAAACCGGGGTTGGCGATCGTCGATTTCCTCAACCCGATTGAACCGGGCGTTGAACGGGACGCGTTTCTGAACCGTTTGGAAAATGTGATCGAGACACGCTCAAACGCTTTGATGAAAGAAGTGGGGTTTGATCCGGATGGAGTTCATTGAAGACACTCTGAGCCTAGAGGCGCTCTATGGCACGCCTGCTGCGCCGTCGTTGCGCAAGGTCGCGCACAGCCTGACGCCGCTCTACCGCCAATGGATCATGGCCTCGCGCCTATGTGTTCTCAGTACCGTTGGCCCCGAAGGCGTCGATGGCAGCCCGCGCGGGGACGATGGGCCCGTTGTTTTGGAGCTTGATCCCAATACGCTGGCAATGCCGGATTGGCGGGGGAACAATCGTCTGGATTCGTTGCGCAACATTGTTCGTGACCCGAGAGTCTCGCTGATGTTCATCGTGCCCGGCTCCAACACTGTGGTCCGCCTGAACGGGACGGCACGGGTATCTGTGGATCAAGGGTTGAGGGCGCGGTTCGAAAAGCAGGGCAAGCAACCGGCTACCGTGATTCTTATTTCGATTGCCGAGATCTACACCCAATGCGCCCGGGCCTTGCTGCGGGCTGGCACGTGGACCAGCGGCGATCAAAGCAGTGGATTGCCCACAGTTGGCGAGATCCTTGCAGAAGCCTCATCCGGTGAGGAAGGCGGCGCGCAATACGACTCTGAATGGGGGGCGCGCGCCGCAAAGACGATGTGGTAGGCACGGCACCTAGATAGCCTCTGCGCCAATTCTGGCCACTTTGGAAATCCAGCGATCGACGCTTCCTGGCTTTGGCTCGCTGGCCCCTGCGAAGTATGTGAACCGCGTTGGCTTGAAGCCGACGAAGCCGAGTATCTGATCGCGGACTTGCCGGATCAGTGCTTGACGGTAGATCAGGCGCATGAACCAGCCGGGCGTGTCCGAGGTCAGGATGACGCGCGCGGTGCGACCCGTCAGCATCGGGGCCGGAAAGCCCAGCTTGGTGGTGTTTCGAGTATCGAAGGTTCGTCCCGGGATGAACATGCGATCAATTAGGCCTTTCAGCTTTGCAGGCAGGCCACCCCACCACATAGGCGCGGTCATAACGAGATGGTCGCTCCATTCGAAATCTTGCAACAGCTTCTCAAGCTCGGGCTCAAGAGGTTTGAACTCGTGATAGTTGCCCTGTCCAAAATCGAGATCGAACTGAAGGTCGCTCAGATGGATCAGGCGGACTTCATGACCGTTCTGGCGCGCAGCGTCGCCGTAGGTTTTCGCAAAAGTACGGGACAGGCTGCTTTCGGCAGGGTGTCCGTCGAGGATCAGGATTTTCTTGGCGTGCATGGGATGTCTCCTAAAAATGACCGTGGTCAGTTTATTAGGTATAAAAATGACCATGGTCAATATAAAATTTGACCGCGGTCAAAAAACATGCAATCTGGCCTCATGCAAAAGACAGTCCAGAAACGCACGTTGAAAACCCGCGCCCGCCTGATGGCGGTGTCGGAAGAGTTGATACAGAAAAGCGGGTATGAGGGCCTTCGGGTGGAAGAGGTGGTGCAAACGGCCGGTGTCGCCAAGGGCACCTTCTTCGCGCATTTCCGCGACAAGGACGCGTTAATGGAGATCCTGATCGCGGACAGATTGAATGCGTGTCTGGATCAGGCCGAGGCAGGGCCATCACCCAAAACCGTCAGGCAGCTCATCGCAGCTTTGGAACCGGTCCACAGCTTCATGATGTCCGAGCGGTATGTCTTTGATCTACTGATCCGGTATTCCGGCGCAACCGCCATCGCGGATGTTGGGCCGATCGCCTATTGCTTTGAGCGGTATTTCCGGGTGGTGATGATGTGGTTGGACGCATTCGAGATGCGCAAGGATTTGCCGTCCGAACTATTGGCCGAAGGTGTGCAGGCCTTTGCGATTCAGGCCATGTCTCTCAGGTTCTGTGCGTTGCACTCGGCAACAACCTTCACCGACAGGCTTGAAACTTACCTGAATGCCTGGCTGACCCCGACAGGCTGATCGCTGCCGGGGTCAGAGAGCTTTAGCTGTGAATTGGGCCGTCACCACAGGCCAGAGCGGCCTCACGCACGGCTTCCGAATAGGTCGGGTGGGCGTGGCAGGTCAGGGCCAGATCTTCGGCTGACGCGCCGAACTCCATCGCGACGCAAACCTCGTGGATCAGGTCGCCCGCAGCGGGGCCGATGATATGCGCACCCAGAATCCGGTCGGTTTCCTTGTCGGCCAGAATCTTGACGAATCCGTCAGAGGCAAAGTTGGCCTTGGCCCGGCCATTGCCCATGAACATGAACTTGCCAACCTTGTAGGCGCGGCCCTGTTCTTTAAGCGTCGCTTCGGTCTCACCCACATTGGCAACCTCGGGCCAGGTGTAGATCACGCCGGGGATGACGCCGTAGTTCACGTGGCCGCGCTTGCCTGCCACCTGCTCGGCTGCGGCCATGCCTTCGTCTTCGGCCTTGTGGGCCAGCATCGGGCCTTCGGTGACGTCGCCGATCGCGTAGATACCCGGCACGTTGGTCTGCCAGTCCGAGCCGACCTTGATCTGACCGCGCGGCGTCATCTCGACACCCAGCGCATCCAGCCCCAACCCGTCCGAGTAGGGCTTGCGCCCAGTGGCGACCAGGACGGTATCGGCTTCAATCACATGTTCACTGTCATCCTTGAGCAGCTTGTAGGTGACTTTCGCTTTGGTTTTCGAGGCTTCGGTCTTTTGTACCGCCGCACCCATCACAAAGTTCAGGCCCTGTTTCTTGAGGATACGCTGGAAGGTCTTCTGTACCTCGGGGTCCATGCCCGGCGTGATCTCCTTGAGGAATTCGATCACCGTCACTTCAGCACCCAGACGGCTGTAGACCGAGCCCAGTTCCAGACCGATCACACCGGCACCAATCACCACCATCTTTTTCGGGATCTTGCCCAGCGACAGCGCCCCGGTTGAGGTCACGACGACTTTCTCGTCAACTTCAACGCCCGGCAGGGCCGACGGCTCGGAGCCTGATGCGATGATGATGTTCTTGGTGTCGTGAACCTCATCACCCACTTTGACCTTGCCGGCAGCCGGGATCGACCCCCAGCCTTTCAGCCAGTCGATCTTGTTCTTTTTGAACAGGAACTCGATGCCCTTGGTGTTGCCCTCGATCACCTCATCCTTGTAGGCCTGCATCTGTTTCCAGTCGACGGATGGAGATTTGCCCTTCAGGCCCATCTTGGCAAAGTTATGCTCGGCCTCGTGCAGTTGATGAGAGGCATGCAACAGCGCTTTGGACGGGATGCAGCCCACGTTCAGGCAGGTGCCGCCCAGCGTCTCACGCCCTTCGACAACGGCAGTTTTCAGACCCAGCTGGGCGCAGCGGATGGCGCAGACATAGCCGCCGGGACCGGCTCCAATTACGATGACGTCATAGCTGGACATTGAGGGCACTCCTTGGTGTGTCTTGGCCGCATCCTGGCGCGGCGTACTAAGCTATAGGGCTAGCAGGTAAAGGTAGATCGTCGCAAGAAACCCAGCCATCCACACGATAGTGCGCAGGAAGGGAACCGGGATTGCGAAGGCGTAGACCGGAACGAAAACGACACGCGCGATCAGAAAAATCTGCGCGGCTAGCAGCGATCCGGAGGTGAAGGCGTCCTTGGCGGACAGGATCAGAACGGCAGGGGCAAACAGGGCCATGGCGACGACCGAATTGGTCAGAGCCCGCTCGACCCGGCCCGCAACGCCGGTCAGGGCGGGCATATCATCTCGTGCGCCACCCAATGTCATCAACCCGACCTGCGACATGGCTGTCAGCACATTCAGCAAAACCACTACGACGATCAGAAGGCCGTACAGAGCAAGAATGGAAAGTTCGGAAGACATGACGAGTATCCTTTTTCAACCAGAGTCCGTTTGTCGGTTAGCATTCTCTGACATCAATAGCAGGCGCGCTTCACGTGTATTTGCGGGACTGTGTGCGGGGTGGTCCCGCACACAGCAGAGTTTTTACGGTAAGACCGGGTCCAGAAGTTTCACCTGGATATGGGCGACCCCACCGCGTTCGAGATGCATGGCCAGTTCTTCCGAGTCGAAGAAAGCGCGGGCTTTTTGTATGTCATCCACTTCGAACATGGCGATGGCGTGATCCTTTTGATCGGGGTCACGCCAGACATGCAGGTCGTGGATACCGGCGGCCTGGCGCATCGCGATGTCTTCGCGAAACACCTTCAGCCAGGCATCAAAGTCGGCCACATCGGCTTGCCACAGAACATGCGTTGCCATGATTACAGATCCATCAGTAGGCGGCGCGGGTCTTCCAGCGCCTCTTTCACGCGGACAAGGAAGGTCACCGCGCCTTTGCCGTCAACGATCCGGTGGTCGTAAGACAGCGCCAGATACATCATCGGACGGATCACAACCTGACCGTTGATCGCCATCGGGCGGTCCTGGATCTTGTGCATGCCCAGAATACCCGATTGCGGGGGGTTCAGGATCGGCGAGGACATCAGCGAGCCATAGACACCACCATTCGAGATGGTGAAGGTGCCGCCTTGCATCTCGGCCATGCTCAGCTTGCCGTCACGGGCGCGTTTGCCTTTCTCGGCGATGGCCTTTTCGATCGCTGCAAAAGACATCGAGTCTGCATCGCGGATGACCGGAACAACCAGACCTGTGGGTGTACCGGCGGCGACACCCATGTGGACGAAGTTCTTGTAGACGATGTCGGTGCCGTCGATCTCGGCATTCACCTCGGGCACTTCTTTCAGCGCATGGCAGCAGGCCTTGGTGAAGAAGGACATAAAGCCCAGACGTACGCCGTGCTTCTTTTCGAACTGGTCCTTGTACTGGCTGCGCAGGGCCATCACCTCGGTCATGTCCACCTCGTTATAGGTGGTCAGCATGGCAGCGGTGTTCTGGCTGTCTTTCAGGCGCTTGGCGATGGTCTGGCGCAGGCGGGTCATCTTGACCCGTTCCTCGCGCGCGGCGTCATCGGCGGCCACAGGCGCGCGCGGCACAGGTGCCGGAGCCGGAGCGGCAGCAGGCGCGGGTGCAGCAGCCGTTGCCACGGCGCGGGCCACGTCTTCTTTCATGATGCGGCCATCACGTCCGGTGCCAGAGACTTGAGTGGCGGACATACCGGCCTCGGCCATGGCTTTCTCTGCCGACGGAGCGTTGGCGACATCTTTGCCGGTTGCTGCTGCAGCCGGAGTTGCCGCGGCGGCAGGGGCGGGTGCTGGGGTGGCGCCTGCGCCTGAGCCCGAGATCACGGCCAATTTGGCCGAGGCATCCACAGTTGTGCCTTCGGGCGCAACGATTTCCGCCAGAACGCCAGCGGCAGGGGCGGGAACCTCGACCGAGACCTTGTCGGTCTCCAGCTCACACAGCATCTCGTCCTGCGCGACCGCGTCGCCAACCTGTTTGAACCAGGTCGAGACGGTGGCTTCGGTGACCGATTCACCCAGTGTGGGCACCATCACATCAACACTGCCACCCGACGCTGCCGGAGCGGCCGCAGGGGCGGGCGCTGCTGCTGCCGGAGCAGGGGCCGCGCCTTCGCCTTCGGCGATGGTCGCCAGCAGGGCGTCGACGCCCACGGTCTCACCTTCGGCGGCAACAATCTCGCCCATGACGCCAGCGGCGGGGGCGGGGACTTCGACAGTCACCTTGTCGGTTTCAAGCTCACAGAGCATCTCATCCACGGCAACGGCATCGCCGGGTTTCTTGAACCAGGTTGCAACCGTGGCTTCGGTAACAGACTCGCCTAGCGTGGGAACACGAACTTCAATGGTCATCGTTTACTTTCCTTCGAGGCTCAGCGCTTCGTTCACGAGCGCTTCTTGTTGAGCTTTGTGTTGGCTGGCCAGACCCGTCGCAGGCGAGGCCGAGGTTGCGCGGCCGACATAGAGCGGCCGTGTATGTTTGGCGCCGATACGGGTCAGCACCCATTCGATATTTGGCTCGATGAAGGTCCAGGCACCTTGGTTTTTAGGCTCTTCCTGACACCAGACGATCTCAGCCCCTTTGAAGCGCTCAAGCTCGTTGATCAACGAGTGCGCCGGGAACGGGTAATACTGCTCGATCCGCATCAGGTAGACGTCGTCGATACCACGGGCGTCGCGTTCCTCCAGCAGGTCGTAATAGACCTTGCCGGAACACAGAACCACGCGCTTGATTTTGTCGTCCGCTGCTAGCTTGGTGTCTGAGTTGCCTTGCTGCGCATCATCCCAAAGCACCCGGTGGAAGCTGGAGCCCGTGGTGAAATCCTCGGCCGTACTGACTGCCAGCTTGTGGCGCAGCAGCGACTTCGGGGTCACCAGGATAAGCGGTTTACGGAAGGTGCGGTGCAGCTGGCGGCGCAGGATGTGGAAGTAGTTCGCCGGTGTCGTACAGTTCGCCACGATCCAGTTGTCCTGACCACACATCTGCAGGAATCGCTCCAAACGCGCCGAGCTGTGTTCGGGGCCTTGCCCCTCGAACCCGTGCGGCAGCAGCGTCACCAGACCAGACATGCGCAACCATTTGCTTTCGCCCGAGCTGATGAACTGGTCGAACATGATCTGAGCCCCGTTGGCGAAGTCGCCAAACTGCGCCTCCCAAAGGACCAGAGCGTTGGGTTCGGCCAGCGAGTAGCCGTACTCAAAACCCAGAACCGCATATTCGGACAGCATCGAGTCAATCACTTCGTAATGCGACTGACCTGCGCGGATGTTGTTCAGCGGATAAAACCGCTCTTCCGTATCCTGATGGACAAAGCCCGAGTGACGTTGACTGAACGTCCCGCGCGTCGCGTCCTGACCGGACAGTCGAACCGGAAAGCCCTCAGTCAGCAACGAGCCAAAGGCCAGCGCTTCACCTGTGGCCCAGTCAAAGCCCTTGCCACTGTCGAACATCTGTTTCTTGTGGTCCAGCAGACGCGCAACGGTTTTGTGTACCGCAATATCCGCAGGGGCGTGGGTCAGTGCGTTGCCGATCTCGGCCAGAGTCGCCGGGGCGATGGCGGTTTCGCCGCGCACATAGTCCTCTTTGTTCTTGTCCAGATGCGACCAGCGCCCATCCAGCCAGTCGGCCTTGTTGGGTTTGTAGTCTTTGCCGGCCTCGAACTCATCATTCAGATGGGCCTGGAAGGCGGCCTTCATATCCTCGATCTCGCCTTCGGGGATCAGGCCGTCTTTGACCAGACGTTCGGTGTAGAGCGACAGAGTGGTCTTATGCGTCTTGATCTTCTTGTACATGATCGGGTTGGTGAACATGGGCTCATCGCCCTCGTTGTGACCAAAGCGGCGGTAGCAGAAGATGTCGATGACCACGTCCTTGTGGAACTTCTGGCGGAACTCGGTCGCGACCTTAGCCGCGTGCACTACCGCCTCGGGGTCGTCGCCGTTCACGTGGAATATTGGCGCTTCGACCATCAGCGCGATATCGGTCGGGTACGGGCTGGAGCGCGAGAAGTGCGGCGCAGTCGTAAAGCCGATCTGATTGTTCACGACGATATGCATGGTGCCGCCGGTCTTGTGCCCCTTGAGGCCGGACAGGCCAAAACCTTCGGCGACCACACCCTGACCGGCAAAGGCCGCGTCACCGTGCAGCAGGATGCCCATAACCTTGGTGCGGTCGGTGTCGTTCAACTGATCCTGCTTGGCGCGGACCTTGCCCAGAACCACCGGGTTCACCGCTTCTAGGTGCGAGGGGTTGGCAGTAAGTGATAGGTGGACGCTGTTGCCGTCAAACTCGCGGTCGCTGGAGGCACCGAGATGATATTTCACGTCGCCAGAGCCATCCACATCTTCAGGCTTAAAGCTGCCGCCCTGGAACTCATTGAAAATCGCGCGGTAGGGTTTGCCCATCACGTTGGCCAGGATGTTCAAACGGCCTCTGTGCGGCATGCCGATGACAATGTCGCTGACGCCCAGTGCACCACCGCGTTTGATAATCTGCTCCATCGCCGGGATCAGGCTTTCGCCACCATCCAGACCGAACCGCTTGGTGCCCATGTATTTGACATGCAGGAATTTCTCGAAACCCTCGGCCTCGACCATCTTGTTCAGGATCGCCTTACGGCCTTCCTTGGTAAAGGCGATTTCTTTACCGTAACCCTCGATCCGCTCCTTCAGCCAGGCGGCTTGTTCCGGGTCTGAGATATGCATGTATTGCAGCGCGAAGGTGCCGCAATAGGTCCGCTTCACGATCTCGACGATCTGCCGCATCGAAGCCATCTGCAGGCCCAAAACATTGTCGATAAAGATCGGCCGGTCCATGTCGGCCTCGGTAAAGCCATAGGTCTTCGGATCGAGTTCCGGATGTGTGCTGGCCGCGCGCATCCCCAGCGGGTCCAGATCGGCGGCCAGGTGGCCCCGGATCCGGTAAGCACGGATCAGCATCAGCGCCCGCAAGCTGTCTAGCACGGCGCGCTTGATCTGGTCATCGCTGACCTCTACGCCCTTGTCTGCCGCTTTTTCTTTGATCTTCTTACCCGCCGCCTTGGCATCGATCTCGACCCACTCACCGGTCAGCGCCCCAGTCAGATCATCCGCAGGCATCGGCGGCCAATCGGGCCGCGCCCAGGATGGCCCCTCGGCCTCACGCTGAACGTCCGGAGAAGCGTCGCCCATCGCCTTAAAGAACTCGGCCCAAGCGGCGTCCACCGCCCCGGGGTTCTTGGTGTATTGGGCATAGAGCTGCTCCAGATACTCGGCATTGTGGCCTTGCATAAAGCTTGAGGCATGGAACGCGGAATTGGGCGTGTGTTCGGTCATTGGGCTACCTCATATGGGTTGGGACCGTATTGGTTGGTGCCTGGTTGAGACGGGCGGGTCAGCCACCACAGAACCAGGAGGGGCGACACAAACAAAACAAGCAGTGTCGGAATGACGATCAGCAGAGTGGCACGTGTGAACAGAATGTCCAGATTGCCGCCATGCTGGAAACTCGAGGCAAGGCCGATGCCGAAAATCAGAACCGCAAAGGCCCCGAGGATCAGCAGGATCGGCAATAGAGCGTAAAGCCCACTGCGCCCGGAATCGTGCATCCGCCGCCATGCGACGGCCAGATGCGGGAAGAACACAATCAGGCTGACGATGCTTTGCACCGGTTGACGGGACGTGGCGGTTACGGATTTCACGCCATCCCCCTCGGTCACGGAGACCTGAGTGAAGAACTGCGCATCAATGATCCCGGCGATGATGCTCCAGATCACGATGAACAGGAAAAAGAACCAGTATTCGGGCCGTGAGGCGCGACCCGAGAAGGTGAAGAACTTGGAAAAACAAGTGCGGATCGCGTCAGAGAAGGTCATGGCAGTCAATTCACCCCCTTGCGTCGTCACATGAAAAAGAAACGATCAGCGCACGCTCCCTTCCGCGATTGGCTGAGAAAACGGCCCTTTTGCTGCCTATCAATTCGCAAACATAACCAACGCGCCGCACTATTTCATCCTTGGTGGATACGTTGTTTGCGCGAAAGCGGAATTGGTATTTTTTGCTCCCCGATAACTCGAGGTCAAAAAAACCTTTTTCCTTGGCGACTTGGTGTATGCCGCAAGCCTCGTCCTGAATAAACTGTCCCTCACTGGACCAGCCAATACGAACTTCACATTCCTTTGCTTTGGCTTGCCCAGCGGCAGAAGATGCGAATATCGCAGTCGCGAACAAAGACCACAGCCAAGCTAAAGATGAGAAGGATGGACGCAACGCGCCCACCCTTTTTTCGGGCGCCGCCCTTAGAGCGTATGCCCGGCAGTTGATCATTTACCCAATCGCTTCCAGCACTGCCTCACCCAGCGTCGCAGGGCTTTCTGCCACAACGATACCGGCCGAGCGCATGGCTTCGATCTTGTCCTCGGCGCCGCCTTTGCCGCCCGCGACAATCGCGCCTGCGTGGCCCATGCGGCGGCCCGGAGGGGCGGTGCGGCCTGCGATGAAACCGGCAACCGGCTTCTTGCGGCCCTTCTTGGCCTCATCCGCCAGGAACTGTGCGGCTTCTTCCTCGGCCGAGCCACCGATCTCACCGATCATGATGATCGAATGGGTCTCGTCATCCGCCAGGAACCATTCCAGCACGTCGATATGCTCGGTGCCTTTGATCGGGTCGCCGCCGATGCCTACGCAGGTGGACTGGCCCAGACCCACATCGGTGGTCTGTTTGACGGCCTCATAAGTCAGGGTGCCCGAGCGCGACACAACGCCGACCGAGCCGCGCTTGTGGATGTGACCGGGCATGATGCCGATCTTGCAGGCGTCAGGTGTGATGACGCCGGGGCAGTTCGGGCCGATCAGGCGCGATTTGCTGCCTTCGAGCGCGCGCTTCACCTTCATCATGTCCAGAACCGGGATGCCTTCGGTGATGCAGACGATCACTTCCATCTCGGCATCAATCGCTTCGAGGATCGAGTCAGCCGCGAAAGGCGGCGGAACATAGATCACCGAGGCATTGGCTTCGGTCACATGCTTGGCCTCGTGGACCGAGTTGAACACGGGCAGGCCCAGATGCTCCATCCCGCCTTTGCCGGGGGTCACGCCGCCGACCATCTTGGTGCCGTAGGCGATGGCCTGTTCAGAGTGGAATGTGCCCTGCGAGCCGGTAAAGCCCTGACAGATCACTTTGGTATTTTCGTCGATGAGGACTGCCATTTGGCGTTCTCCTATTTTAGGCGGGCCAAGGCCTGCCAGAATTCTTCGGAAAAGTGGGGCGAAACCCACTCCACGGAATTGGGCTTAGCCTTTCACGGCTTTCACGATCTTCTCAGCGCCGTCTTTAAGGTTGTCCGCCGCGATCACGTCCAGGCCAGAGGAATTGATGATCTCTTTGCCCTTTTCGACATTCGTGCCTTCCAGACGTACGACCAGCGGAACCTGCAGGCCGACCTCTTTCACCGCGGCAACAACGCCCTCGGCGATGACGTCACAGCGCATGATGCCGCCGAAGATGTTGACCAGAATGCCTTTGACGTTCGGGTCCGAGGTGATGATCTTGAACGCCTCTGTCACTTTCTCTTTGGTCGCACCGCCGCCCACGTCGAGGAAGTTGGCAGGCTCGGCACCGTAGAGTTTGATGATGTCCATAGTCGCCATCGCCAGACCCGCACCGTTTACCATGCAGCCGATCTCACCATCCAGCGCGATGTAGTTCAGGTCGTACTTGGAGGCTTCCAGTTCCTTGGGATCTTCCTCGGTCTCGTCGCGCAGCTCGGCGATGTCGGGGTGGCGGTAAACCGCGTTGCCGTCAAAGCCCAGCTTGGCGTCCAAAACCTTGAGTTCGCCGCTGTCTGAGACGATCAGCGGGTTTATCTCCAGCATCTCCATGTCCTTCTCGACGAAGGCTTTGTAGAGGATGCCCATCAGGCGCACACATTGTTTGACCTGCGCGCCTTCCAGACCCAGCGAGAACGCGATGCGGCGGCCGTGATAGGCCTGATAGCCAGTCACAGGGTCCACCGAGAAAGAGAGGATTTTTTCGGGCGTGGACGCGGCCACTTCTTCGATATCCATGCCGCCTTCGGTCGAGCAGACAAAAGAGATGCGGCTGGTCTGGCGATCCACCAGCAGGGCCAGGTACAATTCACGCTCGATACCGGAACCGGCTTCGATATAGATGCGGTTGACCTGTTTGCCCGCGGGGCCAGTCTGGTGGGTAACAAGAGTGCGACCCAGCATCTTCTTTGCTTCCTCGGCTGCTTCTTCCACCGACTTGGTCAGACGGACACCGCCTTTTTCACCTGCGTCTGCCTCTTTGAAGCTGCCCTTGCCACGTCCACCTGCATGGATCTGGGCCTTAACAACCCAAAGAGGGCCGTCCAGTTCACCGGCTGCGGTTTTGGCTTCCTCGGCGCGCAGAACCGCGCGACCGTCGGAGACCGGAGCGCCATAGCTGCGAAGAAGCGCCTTGGCTTGGTATTCGTGAATGTTCATCGAAATTGTCCCGTTTGACTACGATTAATCCGATATAGAGGTGTCTAGGGCGCATTTATAAAGGCTTTTTTGACCTCGGAGTGGTTTTTAGTGAAGATTTTTTCGATTTGTGATCACAGTATTTTAGGGTGTGATCACAAAACTAAACGGAATGAGTATTGATTCGAATCCACATCGAACGGAGTTTCAAAACCGCTTCAAAATAGGTATTTGCGACGTTTGCCCTAACATTCCAGGCGGCGGATTAGTGACGTAGTGGGCCCGCCGCATAAAAAAACCGGCCCATTCAGGGCCGGTTCTGAAATTGAGTCTTAGAGCGTTTAAGCCAGCGAGCCGTCGATACCCTTGCAAGCCTCAATCAGGCCCTTGACAGCGTTGACCGAGTTTTCAAAGCCTGCTTGTTCGTCTTCGTTCAGCTTGATGTCGACGATACGCTCGATGCCGCCAGCGCCGATGACGGTCGGAACGCCGACATACATTCCGTCAACGCCGAACTCGCCGTTGCAATAGGCCGCGCAAGGCAGAACGCGCTTCTGGTCTTTCAGGTACGCCTCTGCCATTTCGATCGCCGAGGTCGCAGGCGCATAGAAGGCCGAGCCGGTTTTCAGCAGGCCAACGATCTCGGCCCCGCCGTCACGGGTACGCTGAACGATGGCGTCCAGTTTCTCTTGCGTGGTCCAGCCCATCTCGACCAGATCGGGCAGCGGTATGCCGGCGACGGTCGAATAGCGCACTGATGGCACCATGGTGTCGCCATGGCCACCCAGAACAAAGGCGGTGACGTCGCGCATCGAGACGTTGAATTCTTCCGACAGGAAATGCGCGAAACGCGCCGAATCCAGAACGCCCGCCATGCCGCAGACCTTGTTGTGCGGAAGGCCCGAGAATTCGCGCAGAGCCCAGACCATCGCGTCCAGAGGGTTGGTGATGCAGATCACGAATGCGTCAGGCGCGTGGGCTGCGATGCCTTCGCCGACCGACTTCATGACTTTCAAGTTGATGCCCAGCAGGTCATCGCGGCTCATCCCCGGTTTACGGGCGACACCTGCGGTGACGATGCACACGTCTGCGCCTGCGATGTCCGCATAGTCGCTGCTGCCCGACATTGCGGCGTCAAAGCCTTCGGACGGGCCGGACTCGGCGATGTCGAGCGCCTTGCCCTGAGGCAGTCCGTCTGCGATGTCAAACAGGACGACGTCACCGAGTTCTTTGACAGCTGCAAGATGCGCAAGCGTGCCGCCGATGTTCCCTGCGCCGATCAGCGCAATCTTGGGTCTGGCCATTTGGAATATCTCCGGTCGGTATTGAAATCGCGGGTTTGCTAGTCGTTAAATGGCTTTTGCGCAAGGGTCCTGCGGCGCGGCATGCCACCGCATACCGTTTGCCATCCCCAATCCGGTTGCGCTAAACCGCCTGTGAATCAAGCCAATTCCCGGGACGCTGCATGTTTGAATTGAACCTGATGTTTTTTGCAGTCGCGATCCCGGCGGTGATCTTTGCGGGCATCTCGAAGGGTGGGTTCGGCTCGGGCGTTGCCTTTGCATCGTCGTCGATTCTGGCTCTGATCCTGACACCGGGGCAGGCGCTGGCGCTGATGTTGCCAATCCTCATGGTGATCGATGTGGCCACGCTGGGACCCTATTGGAAACGCTGGAGCTGGCCGGATTCGCGCCTGCTGATCCTGGGCGCGGTTCCGGGTGTTCTGCTGGGCACCTGGCTATACCGCGTGACAGATGACGACCTGTTGAGGTTGCTGATCGGAGGGATCTCGGTTGGGTTCGTGATCTGGCACGTCGCGCAAAGCAAGGGCTGGATTCGCGGCTTCACCCGCCGGTTGCCTGCCTCTGCAGGTCTGTTCGCGGGGCTTGTCGCCGGGTTTACCAGCTTTGTCAGCCATGCCGGAGGTCCCCCGGCCGCTGTCTACCTGCTGTCCCAGCGCCTGTCGAAGACCGAGTTTCAGGCCTCGACCGTTTTGGTGTTCTGGGTGATCAACGCAGCGAAATTCGTGCCCTACGCCTATCTCGGCCTTTTCACCTGGCACACGGCGCTGGCGGATCTTCTGCTAACCCCGTTCGCCATTCTGGGGGCGTGGCTGGGCGTCCGGGCGCATTTCATGCTGTCCGAACGCCTGTTCTTTGGCATCGCCTACGTATTGCTGACCCTGACCGGAGGCAAGCTGATCTGGGACGCACTGACTTAGGTGTTTGGCGGCAGGACATCGGCCATCTGCTCATAGGCCTGCCCCGAGGCCACAAGGCAGGTCATTCCGTCCGGCAGGGTCACCGTGATCGTCCAACTGCCGGATTGGTCCGAGGCAAACAGCTCCATCACCGCACCCTGACGCGCAATGCCGATCCCCCGGCGCGTTTCGCCATAGGTTTCGGCAAGGCGTTGCAACACATCGGCCCGAGGGGCGCAGTTGCGGGCCTGCGCCTGAACCTGTTGCGCCGCGAGGACCATGATTCCCAGCCCGATTGTCATCTTAAATACTGTCTTTTTCATCTCTGACCCCATCTGTCACCAGTCGTCCAAAGCCTGCGGTCAAGAGGGCGATATTGCGTTAAAGCAAAGAGCGTTGCGTCATTTATGCTGCGCTGCGGCGATTTTTACCTTGAACTTTCCTGAGAAAAATGCCCCTTTCTGCGCAACATTATTTCAACGGGAGAGGCCAATGCATCCGCGTCAGCGCCCATATCGCTCGGTTTTATACATCCCCGGTTCGCGTGACCGAGCCTTGGACAAGGCCCGCACCTTGCCGGTTGATGCCATCATCTTCGATCTCGAAGACGCGGTGTCTGCCGACGAAAAACCCAATGCGCGCGAGACGCTCAAGGCAGCTCTGGCCGCTGGAGGATACGGCCCCCGGGTCAAGATCGTGCGCATCAACGGGCTGGATACTCCGTGGGGTGCAGATGACGCCAAGGCCGTGCGCGAGATGGACGCCGATGCTGTTCTGTTGCCCAAGGTGAACTCGGCGGCGGATGTGGATGCACTGGCTGCGCTCACCGGGGATTTGCCGATCTGGGCCATGATGGAGACCCCGCGCGGTATGCTGAATGCGGCCGAGATTGCAGCGCATCCGCTGATGGCGGGATTCGTGATGGGGACAAACGATCTGGCCAAGGACCTGCAAACGCGTTTCCGTCCCGACCGATTGCCGCTGATGACCTCGCTTGGCCTATGTCTGCTGGCCGCCAAGGCCGAGGGGCTGATCATCGTTGACGGCGTCTACAACGCCTTCAAGGACACCGAAGGACTGGCCGCCGAATGCGAACAGGGCCGCGATATGGGCTTTGACGGCAAGACGCTGATCCACCCGGCGCAGATCGAGGTCACCAATGCAGCCTTCGCTCCGTCGGATGACGAGATCGACCTCGCACGCCGTCAGATCAGCGCATTTGAGGAAACCGAGGCGCAAGGGCAGGGCGTTGCCGTTGTCGACGGTAAGATCGTTGAAAACCTGCATGTTGTAACTGCCCGCGAAATTCTGGCAAAAGCGGAGGCGATTTCAGCTTTGCAAGCGGGGTAAGCCAGCATGGGCTTTGTTCTTCTGATCCTTGGTGTGGCGCTATGGTGGGCCGCACATCTGTTTAAACGCGTCATGCCTGCGCAACGCGCGGCCATGGGCGATGGCGGCAAAGGGGCTGTGGCGCTCGCGCTGGTGGCCGCGATTCTGCTGATGATCTTCGGCTACCGCATGACCGGGTTCATCTATGTCTGGGCGCCGCCAAGCTTCATGACCCATATCAACAACCTGTTGGTGCTGATCGCGATCTACATGATGAGCCCGGCCCCCAAAAAAGGCCGTCTGCTGCATAAGCTGCGCCATCCGATGCTGGGCGGGTTCAAGCTATGGGCCTTTGCGCATCTGCTGGTGAACGGCGATTTGGCCTCGATCATCTTGTTCGGCGGGCTTTTGGCCTGGGCCGTGGTCGAAGTGATCGTGATCAACAAATCCGAACCCGACTGGACCCCTGGCGAACCCGGCACCTATGGCATGGACGCGATGTTCTTTGTTGCCTCGATCGTGCTGCTGGGTGTGATCGGCTATATCCACGGGCTGGTCGGCCCGTCTCCATTCGGATGATAAGGACCTGTACGAATGGCAAAACTCTATCGCCTCCTGACCGAGGAGGACACCTCGGCCTTCTGTCACAATGTGTCGGACGCCTTGGCAAAAGGGTGGGAGCTCTATGGCGATCCCTCCTACGCCTTCGATCAGGCCAACAACGTCATGCGGTGCGCGCAGGCCGTGACCAAAGAGGTCGACGCGGACTATTCACCTGAGATGAAACTGGGGCAGCAATAATGGCAAAAACCAATCCGGGCCGCTTTTTTGAGGACTATTCCGTCGGGCAGGTGCTGCCGCACGCTGTCCCTCGCACCGTGACGGAGGGAGAGCGTGGCCTCTACCATGCGCTCTATCCTGCGCGCCATGCGCTGTATTCCTCGGATGAGTTCGCGCGGTCCTGTGGTTTGCAGGAAAGCCCGATTGATGATCTGGCGGCCTTCCACGTGGTGTTCGGCAAAACGGTGCCCGATATCTCGCTGAACGCAGTGGCCAATCTGGGATATGCCGAAGGGCGTTGGCTGTTACCGGTTCATGCGGGCGATACGCTGCGGTCGGTGTCCGAGGTGATCGGGGTCAAGCAGAACTCGAACGGCAAGACTGGCGTGGTCTGGGTGCGGACGCGTGGTCTGAACCAGTTGGACGAAGTGGTCATGGAATATGTCCGCTGGGTGATGGTGCGCAAGGCAAACCCGGATGCGCCAGCACCGGAAACACTCGTGCCCAAGTTGAAGAAAGTGCTGGAGCCAAGCGATTTGGTCATCCCCGAGGGGCTTGATTTCTCGAATTACGATTTCACCCTGGCGGGTGAGCCGCATCGTTGGGGGGACTATGAGATCGGTGAAACCATCGACCATGTGGACGGCGTGACAGTGGAAGAGGCCGAGCATATGCTGGCTACGCGCCTGTGGCAGAACACGGCCAAGGTGCATTTTGACCTGACCTTCCGCCCCGAAGGCCGCCTGATTTATGGCGGTCACGTGATCTCGTTGGCGCGGGCTTTGTCGTTCAACGGTCTGGCCAATGCGCAGATGATCGTGGGTCTGAATGGCGGCGCACATGCCAACCCCTGTTTCGCAGGAGACACGATCAAGGCGTGGTCCGAGGTTCTGGACAAGGCCGAAACCGACGTGCCCGGGGTCGGAGCGATCCGCCTGCGCCTGGTGGCGATCAAAGGCGGCGCGCCGTTCGAGCTGCGCGGTGAAGACGGAAAATACACGTCGGACGTGCTGCTGGACCTCGACTATTGGGCCTTGATGCCGATCTAAAGCGTTTCGGGTTTACCTGAATCATCAAGTGACACGAATGTCCCGAGAACGCTGCAAGCGTGGCAGGGTATTCTTGTCACAGGTATAACCCGAAACGCTTTAGATCGGGTTACAGTGATGTGAACACAGCGCCCGCAATCCGTGCTAGGGTGGCGGCATGTTGCTGCGTTTTCTCACCCTTTTCCTGTGCCTTACACGCCCCGCCGTGGCCTGTGATTTGGCGCTAGCCTTGGCGGTGGATGTCTCTGGCTCTGTCGATAGCAGCGAATATCGCATTCAGATGGATGGCCTTGCCGCAGGACTGCGTGACCCCGTGGTGTCCGAGGCCTTGGTACGCGGTCAGGCACAGGTGATGCTGGTGCAATGGACGGGCGAATCCCGCCAGCGGGTGACGATCCCGTGGACGAAAATCGACAGCTTTATCGCTCTGGAGAAGTTCGCTGATCAAGTTGCACAGGACCCAAGGGTCTGGCGAAACTTCTCAACCGCGATCGGAGAAGCTTTAGAGGCCACCCTGCTGCGGTTTGACGAAGTGGCAGAGTGCAGGCGACTGCTGATTGATATCTCGGGAGACGGAGTTTCCAACGAAGGGATTGAGCCGACGCAGATTCATGGCCTTCTGAAAGATCGAGGCGTGACGGTAAACGCAATTGCCATCGAAGAAAGCGAACCGGATCTGACGGCCTACTTCTTTGAGAACGTCATCTTCGGAGAGGGGGCGTTTGTCGTGTCGGCTTCGGGTTTTGCTGATTACCCGGAGCGCATACGAAAAAAGTTGCTGCGCGAGGTGACGCAGCAATCTGCCGGTTTTCGATGATCTGTAGGGATTCGTGATCACAATGCTTCTGCGTTGAAAACGCTAACATAGAATGATCGCATTGTATTTTGTGATCACACTTTTAAAGTGCGTGATCACAATTGGTCAAAATCACCGTTTTTGAGGCAATTTTACCTGTTTTTGCAGGTGCAGCACGTGACAGAAGCGGAAAAACAAGTAAAAAGTCTGGTAGCCAAAGTAAGAGGAGCCGCCATGGCCGATGTCAATCGGGGCAACCGCCCGCTCTCGCCACATATTATGATCTATCGCCCACAGATGACTTCCATGTCGTCCATCATGGTTCGGTTTTCCGGCCTCGGGGTGTTTGCCGTTGCCATTCTGGTCGTCTGGTGGCTGCTGGCAACGTCAACTTCGGAAAGTGCATTTGCGCTGATCGACGGGTTCCTGACCAGCTGGTTCGGCAAGCTGATCCTCATCGTCGCGACCTGGGCACTTTGGTATCACACGCTGGGCCGCCTGCGTCACGTTTTCTGGGACTTCGGCTACTGCCTCGACGTGAATACCTCGGAAAAACTGGGGATGGGCATGTTCATCGGGGCCACAGTCCTGACCATTCTCACCGTGCTTGTGGTTTAAGGAGACGGAGATGCGATATCTGACCGACCGCAAACGCGCGCAGGGCCTGGGCGCAGGGAAATCGGGAACACAAACCCATTGGCGTACCATGGTGCGCGCGATGATCCTGACCGTGCTGGTTCCCATATTTATCATCACCTTCGGACTGGGTCTCGGCGGCACGTATGAAGAGGTTCTGGCCTATTTCAGCCGTCCTTTCCCTGCGATTGTCACCGCCCTGACGCTAGTCGTGGGCCTGCAGCAGCTTATGTATGAGGCGCAGGAAACCATCGAAGACTATATCCATGGCATTCTTGAGAAAATCTCTCTCGTTGCGATGTGGGCGCTTGGTTACACGCTGATGGCTACGGGGCTGTTTGCCTTGGTCAAGCTGGCCCTGTGACGCGCGATAAGGAACAAGAACAATGACAGCAGCATATGAATATGAAACCCACGAATACGACGTGGTCGTCGTAGGTGCAGGTGGGGCCGGTCTGCGGGCGACATTGGGCATGGCCGAGCAGGGCCTACGTACAGCCTGTGTCACCAAAGTGTTCCCGACACGCTCACATACGGTTGCCGCGCAAGGTGGAATTGCCGCGTCCCTGTCCAACATGGGGCCTGACCATTGGCAATGGCACATGTACGACACCGTAAAGGGTTCGGACTGGCTGGGTGACACCGATGCGATGGAGTACCTTGCGCGCGAAGCTCCCAAGGCCGTTTACGAGCTGGAACACTACGGCGTACCCTTCAGCCGTACGGAAGAGGGTAAAATCTATCAACGCCCCTTCGGCGGTCACACCACCGAGTTTGGCGAAGGTCCCGCCGTGCAGCGCACCTGTGCAGCCGCAGACCGGACCGGTCACGCGATCCTGCATACGCTTTATGGACAATCGCTGAAAAACAACGCTGAATTCTACATCGAATATTTCGCCATTGACCTGATCATGTCCGAGGACGGGCAGTGTCAGGGCGTCGTCTGCTGGAAGCTGGACGACGGCACGATGCATGTCTTCAACGCCAAGATGGTTGTACTGGCGACCGGCGGTTACGGTCGTGCATATTTTAGCGCCACCTCGGCCCATACCTGCACCGGCGATGGCGGCGGCATGGTGGCGCGTGCCGGTCTGGCGCTTCAGGATATGGAGTTCGTTCAGTTTCACCCGACTGGAATCTACGGCTCGGGTTGCCTTATCACCGAGGGTGCTCGGGGTGAGGGCGGTTACCTGACCAACTCTGAAGGTGAGCGTTTCATGGAGCGCTATGCGCCCCAGTATAAGGACTTGGCGCCGCGCGACTATGTCTCGCGTTCGATGACGATGGAGATCCGCGAAGGTCGTGGTCACGGCGACGACGGGGACCACATCCACCTGAACCTCAGCCACTTGCCAGCCGAGGCGCTGGCGGAACGGCTGCCTGGAATCTCGGAATCGGCGCGTGTCTTTGCTGGTGTTGACGTTACCAAGGAACCCATCCCGGTTCTGCCGACCGTGCACTACAATATGGGCGGTATTCCGACGAATTATTGGGGTGAGGTTCTCAACCCAACTGCAGACAACCCAACCGCAGTTGTTCCCGGCCTTATGGCAGTGGGCGAAGCGGGTTGTGCTTCGGTCCACGGTGCCAACCGTCTGGGCTCTAACTCTCTGATCGATTTGGTCGTCTTTGGTCGCGCGGCGGCCATCCGGGCCGGTAAAGTAGTGGACGCAGACGCGCCGAACCCTGTGCTGAATCAGGCATCGGTTGACAAGGCATTTGATCGGTTTGACGCCGTACGGAACGCCTCGGGCGCAGTCCCGACCGCTGACCTGCGGCTTGAGATGCAAAAGACCATGCAGCAGGACGCGGCTGTGTTCCGGACCGCCAAGACCATGGCGGAGGGCGTCGAAAAGATGACAGCGATCGCGGCTAAGATGGACGATCTGAAGGTTTCGGACCGATCGCTGGTTTGGAATAGTGACCTGATGGAGTCACTGGAACTGACCAACCTGATGCCGAGCGCTCTGGCCACCATCGTGGGTGCCGAAGCACGCAAAGAGTCCCGTGGCGCACATGCGCATGAGGATTTCGCAGAGCGCGACGATGAGAACTGGCGTGTCCACACCGTCAGCCGGGTCGAGGGTAACAAGGTTGAACTCAGCTACCGTCCGGTGATCGTTGATCCTCTGACCAACGAGGATCAGGGCGGCATCAGCCTCAAGAAAATCGCGCCTAAAGCGCGGACTTTCTAAGTAGGAGCAACCATCAGGCAATGAGGTGCAAGCGCCACATACCCACCGACGCGACAAACGCCCCTTTCGGGCGCGGTGAGGGGTGCTTGCCATGACGGTTGAACAGCTGCCCTCGGGTCCGCGGGCCCCCAAGATCATCCTGATCGGTCTGAACCGCTGCGCCACCACGTCGCTGCACAAGCTGTTTCAGAACAGCGGCATCGCGTCGGTGCATTGGGTGGACAATCAGGGGGATAATCTGGCCCAAAAAATGGTGACGAATATCGCCATGGGTCGGAAACCACTGGATGGTTTCGGCCCGGTCCGGGCCTTTACTGACATTGCCTTTGTGAATGCACGGTTCATGCTGGATGGCACGCGGTTCTTCCGCGATTTGCACGCGGCGTATCCGGATGCCTATTTCCTGCTGAACACGCGCGATCGCGAGGATTGGATTTCCTCACGCGCGCTGCACAGCAATGGCGGCTATCTCGAACGCTGCTGCAAGGCCAACGGGATGGGCGCAGACGAGGTGAAACAGGGCTGGCGCCGGATGTATGACGTACACCACGACGAGGTGCAGGCCCATTTCGACGGGAACCCAAGGTTCCTGCGCTTTGATATCGACCGCGACGACCCTCAGGCGATTGCCGACTGGTTATCTGCGGATTTTGACGTGAACACTGCCCATTGGGGGCGCTACAATCGAGGCGCGACCGATCGCGCCCGGACAGGCTGAATGGAGAATTGACATGGTTCAACTGACCCTGCCCAAGAATTCCCGGACCACCACCGGTAAGACATGGCCCAAACCGGACGGCGCGAAGAACCTGCGCAAGTTCCAGATCTATCGCTGGAACCCCGATGACGGCCAGAACCCGCGTGTCGACACGTATTTCGTCGATATGGACACCTGCGGTCCGATGATTTTGGACGCGCTGATCAAGATCAAGAACGAGATTGATCCGACCCTGACCTTCCGCCGTTCGTGCCGCGAGGGGATCTGTGGCTCCTGCGCGATGAATATCGACGGGATCAACACGCTGGCCTGTATCTACGGCATGGATGAGATCAAGGGCGACGTGAAGATCTATCCGCTGCCGCATATGCCTGTAGTCAAGGACCTGATCCCCGACCTGACACATTTCTACGCGCAGCACGCCAGCATTATGCCGTGGCTGGAAACCAAGACAAACCGCCCCGCTAAAGAGTGGAAGCAGTCCATTGAAGACCGCAAGAAGCTGGACGGCTTGTATGAATGCGTAATGTGCGCCAGCTGCTCGACCTCGTGCCCCAGCTACTGGTGGAACGGCGACCGCTATCTTGGCCCCGCAGCTTTGCTGCATGCCTACCGCTGGATCATCGACAGCCGTGATGAAGCCACGGGCGAGCGTCTGGATGAGCTAGAAGATCCCTTCAAGCTGTATCGCTGCCACACGATCATGAACTGCGCCAAGACCTGCCCGAAGGGTCTGAACCCGGCAGCAGCGATCGCGCAGATCAAGAAGATGATGGTCGAACGCTCTGTCTGATCGACCGATGCGCTTGCCGTGCTGCGGCAAGCGCATGCCCCCTTTGCAAAAACGTCCGATGTCGTCGGTCCACCGACGCCGTATATTTGCGGAAGGGAGGAGTGATGAAATCAGGATCACTCCGATGAGTACACAAGCAAACACACCGAAAACCGACGCCAAGGAAGCTCTGACCTTGTTGGAGCAAGCTTGGGCGTATTACACGCCAGAACCGGTTGGCGCGCACGATCAACGAGAGCCTGAGTTGTTCGAATACGCCAACGCGGCGTGACACCGGCCTTGCCATTTGCGGCTGGAACGGGCCAAACAGATTTATGCCTGTTCTTCTGCTTCTTCTGGCCGCTGGGGTTTTCGCCTATTTCTTCTGGCGGTCCCGCACGTCTTCGCTGACACGCGACTGTCGCTGGCGATTGCATCGTGACGAAGATCTGTGGGTTTGTGCCTATTGCGGCGCGCGATCCGACGGTTCAGATCGTCCTTCGAAATGTCTGCGGCAATCAATCGGCAAATAGAAATCGGGCCGAGACATCCTCGGCCCGTTTCACTCTATGCTGCGTCCGGGAAGGCCGCTTGCAGTGCGATCTCGACCATGTCGCCAAAGCTGCGCTCCCGCTCAGATGAGGGCAGGGCCTCGCCCGTTAGCAGGTGATCCGAGACGGTTAGAACCGCAAGTGCCCGGCATTTGTGTCTGGCGGCTAGGATATACAGCTCGGCCGCTTCCATCTCGACCCCCAGAATGCCGTGACGCACCATCTGTTCGTTCAGATCGGGGCGCTCATCATAGAACACATCCGACGAATAGATCCCGCCCACATGGGTCGGTGTTCCCTTGGCTGCCGCCGCTTTGGCCGCGGCCTGCAACAGACCCCAATCGGCGCAGGGGGCGAAGTTCAGCTCCTTCATGATGCCTCGGGACGGAGTGCTGAGCGTGGTCGATGTCATGGCCAGAATAACATCGCGGACATTGACGCTGTCCTGCATACCACCGCAGGAGCCAATGCGGATCAGTGTCTTTGCGCCGAAATCCCGGATCAATTCGTTCACGTAAATGGAAAGTGAGGGCATCCCCATGCCGCTGCCCTGAATGGTGACAGGGTTCCCTTTCCACGTACCGGTAAACCCTAGCATGCCGCGCACGTCATTGACCAACCTAACGTCATCCAAAAACGTTTCCGCCGCCCATTTCGCCCGATAGGGATCTCCGGGCAAAAGAACGGTTTCTGCGATATCGCCTTTTTCTGCGCCAATGTGGATTGTCATTTCTGAAACGACCTCAAAATCAGATTTCCAATTCGGCGATATCGGTGCCGGAATTCAGCGCGTCATGTACCCATTGAGGTTTGCGACCACGGCCGGTCCAGGTTTGCTCCGGGGCGTTTGGGTTGCGGTATTTCGCTTTTGATTTCTGGGGCTTGGTGCCTCTTGGCGCGGTGTCCGAAAGCTCGGACAATGAAAACCCGAATTCGGCTGCGGCTTTTTCGGCGGCTTCCAGAGCGGCCTTGCGCTCGCGCTTTTCAGCATTTACCAGGGCTTTATCAATATCGTTGCGCAATTGCAGAAGTTCATTGCGCGACATGTTTTCAAGCTCATGTCCCATTATTTTTTTCCTCTTTCAGACGTTAGAGATTGCAAGTCCAATAGTTGCAGAAATTTCACACGCCGATATAGGCTATTCCCGTCATTTCGGGAATAG
This sequence comes from Ruegeria profundi, assembly GCF_049800715.1. Classification (GTDB taxonomy): domain Bacteria; phylum Pseudomonadota; class Alphaproteobacteria; order Rhodobacterales; family Rhodobacteraceae; genus Ruegeria; species Ruegeria profundi_A. The sequence goes on along the minus strand of NZ_JBNAFO010000006.1, from coordinate 121,660 downwards.
CAATAAAGAGTTTTTCAAAATGGGCCGTTATTCGGCGGCGATTTCCTGTGGGTCCACCAGCGCGACGATGTCGCCCATGATTGCGTTCAACTCGAAATTCTTGGGCGTGTAAATTCTGGCAACGCCCATTTTCTTCAAAGCGTCTGCGTCATCGTCTGGAATAATCCCGCCAACAATGACAGGCACGTGCGACAGGCCTGCCTGTTTCAGGCGGGTCATTACGTCTTCAACCAAGGGCAGATGACTGCCAGACAGGATCGACAAGCCGATTACATGGGCATTGTCTTCGGACGCGGCTGAGACGATTTCTTCTGGCGTCAGACGAATGCCCTCATAGCTGATGTCCATGCCGCAATCGCGGGCGCGGAAGGCGATCTGTTCGGCGCCGTTCGAATGGCCATCCAAACCCGGCTTGCCGACCAGGAATTTCAAACGACGCCCGAGCCGGTCACTAGCTGCATCGACCGAGGCGCGCAGATCCTCCAACCCTTCGGTCTTGTTTGAGACCGAGCCGGACACGCCGGTTGGGCCACGGTAGGTGCCGTAGACCTTGCGCATTTCCTCGGCCCACTCACCCGTGGTAGCACCGGCCTTGGCCGCAGCAATCGAGGGCTCCATGACATTCGCGCCAGTTTGCGCCGCCTCGCGCAGCGCAGCCAGAGCCGCCGCTACGGCCACGTCATCACGTTCGGCCCGCCAGTCGTTCAGACGATTGATCTGCTCCTGCTCGACCGCAGGGTCCACAACCATGATGCCGCCATCCTCGGTTTGCAGAGGCGAGGGCTCACCGTCGACCCATTTGTTCACGCCGACCACGATGGTCTCGTTCCGTTCAATACGGTTCAGGCGTTCGGCGTTGGAATCGACCAAACGGGACTTCATGTATTCGATCGAGGCTACGGCACCGCCCATGGAGTCGAGGTTGGCCAACTCGGCGCGCGCACCTTCTTTGAGGTCTTCGACCTTGGCATCAACCGCCGGGTTCCCGTCGAACAGGTCTCCGTATTCCAGCAGGTCCGTCTCGTAAGCCAGAATCTGCTGCATGCGCATCGACCACTGCTGGTCCCACGGGCGGGGCAGGCCCAAAGCCTCATTCCAGGCAGGCAACTGAACGGCGCGGGCGCGCGCTTTTTTCGATAGGGTCACGGCCAGCATCTCGATCAGGATGCGGTAGACGTTGTTTTCCGGCTGCTGTTCGGTCAGCCCAAGCGAGTTGACCTGAACGCCATAGCGAAATCTGCGGAACTTGGGGTTCTCGACACCGTAACGTTGTTGAAGGATTTCATCCCAAAGATCCACAAAGGCCCGCATTTTGCACATCTCAGTAACAAACCGAATGCCTGCATTCACGAAGAAGGAAATGCGCCCACACAGGGCGGGGAAGTCCTCGGCCGGGACGCGCGGGCGCAGTTCATCCAGCACCGCGATGGCCGTGGCGAGCGCATAGGCCAGCTCCTGTTCGGGCGTCGCGCCGGCCTCTTGCAGGTGATAGGAACACACGTTCATCGGGTTCCATTTCGGCACGTTGGTATAGCAATACTCGGCCACATCCGCGATCATCTTTAGCGACGGCTTGGGCGGACAGACATAAGTGCCGCGGCTGAGATATTCCTTGATCAGGTCATTCTGAACGGTGCCCTGCAGCTTTGAGACATCCGCGCCCTGTTCCTCGGCCACGGCGATGTAAAGCGCCAGCAGCCACGGGGCTGTCGCGTTGATCGTCATCGAGGTGTTCATCTGCTCAAGCGGAATCTGATCAAACAGGACCCGCATGTCGCCCAGATGGCAGATCGGCACACCCACTTTGCCGACCTCACCCCGCGCCAGTGTGTGGTCGCTGTCATAGCCAGTTTGAGTCGGCAGATCGAATGCCACCGACAGGCCAGTCTGACCTTTGGCCAAATTGCCGCGATACAGCGCGTTCGAGGCTTTGGCGGTGGAATGACCGGCATAGGTTCGGATCAGCCAGGGGCGGTCTTTCTGCATCTGCGTCATGGGCGGGCCTCGTGTTTCGGTGAGCAACAAAATTACGTCTACGGGTTCTAAATCGCAATTTTCAGGCATTGTCAATTCGCTGCGTTGCGGCATACGCGAAATGTCTAGATTGTGAGCCGTCTCGTTTGGTGGCAGTGTGGCCCGATGTTGAGAACCGTGGAACTTCCGCTGTGGCTATTCCTGTTGATCGTGGTCTTTGCCATGGTCACTTTTGCCTCGCATTTTCTGTTCCCGTCTGTCCGCTGGTTCTTTCGCCGCAGGCTTGAGAGAGCGGTCTCTCGGTTGAACCAGCGCCTGCAGCGGCCGATCCAGCCGTTCAAGCTGGCGCGGCGGCACGACATGATTCAACGGCTCATCTATGATCCTCAGGTCGGGCAAGCAGTGCAGCAGCACGCCCACGAAGAAGGTATCCCCGAAGCCGTTGCGTTCGAACAAGCGCGCCGATACGCGCGTGAGATCGTGCCCTCCTTTTCGGCTTTTGCCTATTTCAGCTTCGCCATTCGTCTGTCCCGGTTGCTGAGCAACGCGTTCTACAACGTGCATCTCAGTTACAAAGATGAAAGCGCGATCAAGGATATCGACCCCGAGGCGACGGTTGTCTTTGTGATGAACCATCGCAGCAATATGGACTATGTTCTGGTCACTTATCTGGCGGCGCAGCAATCCGCCCTGTCCTATGCCGTGGGCGAATGGGCCCGGGTCTGGCCGCTCAGCCGGTTGATCCGGGCGATGGGCGCGTATTTCATCCGTCGCAAATCGGGCAGTGAATTATATCGCCAGGTTCTGGCCAGCTACGTAAGACACGCGACCGAAGCAGGTGTAACGCAAGCGATGTTCCCCGAAGGCGGGCTCAGCCTGACCGGCGCTTTAGGGCGCCCCAAGCTGGGTTTGTTGAAATATATTATCGACGGCACCTCGCCTGAGGGGCGCGATGTGGTGTTTGTGCCGGTGGCGCTGAACTATGACCGCGTACTTGAGGACACGATTCTGACGCGCGCCGCCCTCGGAACTGATCGACGTTTTCGTGCGCGGATCGGGGTGATCACAAGCTGGGTTCTCAAGCAAATCTGGCGTCGGTTGATCGGTCGCTACAAGCGGTTCGGACTGGCCGCGGTTCGGTATGGTGAGCCGATATCGCTGAAAGACTTCGAGGCACGGGCAGGGGATGACGTGATGACTGACCTCGCGCGTGCGTTGATGAAACGGATTGGCGCGGCGATTCCCTTGGTGCCGGGACCGGCAGCCTGCTGGCTGCTGCGCGAGAATGGCCCTATGCCCGAACAAGAGGTGCGGAGTCGTATCCGTGCCCTCATGGAAGCCGATGGTCTGGCGCTGGCGGAATCAGAGGACGCCATCACCAGCGCTGTGGATCAAATGGTCGAACGGCGCATTCTGACCCTTGAAGACGGGGTTTTGAATCTGTCCGGGCAGCGCGAGGATCTTATGCAATACTACGCAGAGTCAGTGCCCGAACATGTGAAATCCGCCAATGCTGCGATCGCGAAAGATGTTTCTGCACCCGCTGGGTCATAAAATTACAAAAATAGATCGAAGATGGTTGCAATATTGCGCAACCCCTCCTATCCCTCTGTAGGAGAGGCGGCGATTCTGCGCCGCGGCAAAGATATTGAAAAGGAGGCCAGCATGGCTTTGGACACCGAAAGCGGTATCGCGTCGTACGAGGCACCCGAAAAGGACCTCTATGAAATGGGGGAAATCCCTCCGATGGGGTTTGTACCCAAGCAGATGTACGCCTGGGCGATCCGCAAAGAGCGTCACGGAGAACCAAATACTGCGATGCAGCAGGAAGTGGTCGATGTTCCCGAGCTGGACAGCAACGAGGTTCTGGTCCTCGTTATGGCGGCGGGCGTCAACTATAATGGCGTCTGGGCTGCTCTGGGCCAGCCGATCAGCCCGTTTGATGGCCACAAAGCCCCCTATCATATCGCTGGTTCGGATGCGTCGGGCATCGTTTGGGCCGTGGGTGACAAGGTCAAGCGCTGGAAGGTTGGTGATGAGGTGGTGATCCACTGCAACCAGGACGATGGCGACGATGAGGAATGCAACGGCGGCGATCCGATGTATTCACCCAGCCAGCGCATCTGGGGCTATGAGACCCCAGACGGGTCGTTCAGCCAATTCACCCGCGTGCAGGCACAACAGCTGATGCCGCGTCCCAAGCACCTGACCTGGGAGCAGGCGGCGTGCTATACCCTGACGCTCGCTACGGCCTACCGGATGCTGTTCGGGCACGAGCCCCATGACCTGAAGCCCGGCCAGAACGTTCTGGTCTGGGGTGCCTCGGGTGGTTTGGGCTCTTACGCGATCCAGTTGATTAACACGGCCGGTGCAAATGCGATCGGTGTGATCTCGGACGAAAGCAAACGGGATTTCGTGATGGGGTTGGGCGCCAAAGGCGTTCTGAACCGCAAGGACTTCAACTGCTGGGGTCAACTGCCCACGGTCAACACACCCGAATACGCCGAGTGGTTCAAAGAGGCTCGCAAGTTCGGCAAGGCGATCTGGGATATCACCGGTAAAGGCAACAACGTTGATATGGTGTTTGAACACCCCGGCGAAAGCACCTTCCCAGTGTCGACCTTCGTGGTGAAAAAGGGCGGTATGGTCGTGATTTGTGCTGGCACCACCGGGTTTAACTGTACCTTTGACGTGCGCTACATGTGGATGCACCAAAAGCGCCTGCAGGGTTCGCATTTTGCGCATCTGAAGCAAGCGGCAGCCGCCAACAAGCTGATGGTCGAACGCCGTCTGGACCCCTGCATGTCGGAAGTTTTCGCGTGGAACGATCTGCCCGAGGCGCATATGAAAATGCTGCGCAACGAGCACAAGCCAGGGAACATGTCGGTTCTGGTTCAGGCCCCGCGCACCGGCCTGCGCACTTTGGAAGAGGTTCTGGACGCGCGGCCCTAAGCCTATCCTGAAATAGACAAAAAGCACCCGCGAATCGGCCATCCGATACGCGGGTGTTTTGCCGTCTTGGAGGGCCCTTTTTTGTTTCAACAGTTTGGAATTTTGACCCTCACTATTTTTGGGGAGTAGAAACCGGTGAATAGGTCAAAAAGATCGCACATGTTATGGTTGTGTTAACACTTCGTTAACTGTTTCAGAGAGACCCTTATGGCGCAAAATGAGTGGATATTGGACGTATTGTCGGACCTCAACGCGTTCGCTGTTGCGAATGGGTTGACTGCCTTGGCCGAACAGCTGGACGACACCAAGCTGATTGCCGCAGCCGAAATCGCGTCCATGACAGATAAGGCACGGGCGCCCGCGGATGGGAACAGAACTCGATTTGGGTCAGATCCTGAAGGATTTGGAAAACACCAGCACGCTTGATGAGCTTGGCTCGGTCGCCATTCGCCTGCGCGACTGTCTGAAAGTCGAACATCTGACATATCATTGGGTGGATGCCGCCGGAGATCAGTACGGCTATACCACCTATTCCGATGCCTGGGATGAACGGTATCGCGAAAAAAACTATCACCGCATCGACCCTGTGATACTGGGGTGTTTCCAACGATTTCAACCGGTTGATTGGAAATCGCTGGACTGGTCCGGCAAGGTGTCCAAAGCGTTTCTTAAGGATGCATTGGAACATGGGGTGGGCAATCAGGGTTATTCGATCCCGATCCGAGGGCCGAACGGGCAGTTTGCGCTGTTCACCGTCAATCACAGTTGTGACGACGACACTTTGCAGGATTTCATCTCGACCTTTGGCCGCGAATTGATTCTCGTGGCGCATTACATCAACCGCAAAGCACTGGAGTTTGAAAAGGACAGGCAGCCTGAAGCGACCCGAGGTCTGTCTCCGCGTGAAATTGATGCGATGACGTTGCTTGCGCAGGGCTTCAGCCGCGCGCAGGTCGCGCATTCCCTGTCGATCTCGGAACACACGCTTAGGGTCTACATTGAAAGCGCGCGCTCGAAACTGGGCGCGCAAAACACGACACACGCGATCGCGACCGCGCTCAGCCGTGGGTTAATAGTCGTTTAAGCAACGTACGGCCTTAGAACAGTAAATTAACCACGACTTCGTACCCCTTTCGTTCCTGCACAGGACGACAAGGGGAATTAGTCATGTTGCGTTATTTGTATGCTGATGAGCTGCATAAATTTCCAGCTTTGGCCAACGGGATGTTTCGCGATCGCGCGGATCAGTTCAAAACCCGGCTGGGATGGGACGTTTACGTCAATGAAAAAGGAGAAGAGCGGGATCAATACGATGATCTAAACCCGCTCTATGTGATTTGGGAGGAGCCGGATGGCAGCCATGGAGGCTCAATGCGGGTTCTGCCGACCACGGGCCCGGTCATGGTGAACGAGGTGTTCGGGCCTCTCAACGAAGGCGAGCCAATTTGCAGCCCTCTGATCTGGGAGGTCACGCGCTTTTGCCTGTCGCGTACAGCCAGCCCCCATACGGCTGGGGCTATCATGCTGAGCGGCGGCGAAATGATGGAGGGGTTCGGTCTGACTCATATCGCCGGCGTCTTTGATGCGCGGATGATCCGGATCTACCGCCTGATTGGGTCGTCGCCAATTGTGTTAGGGTCCGAAGGGAAAGGGCGCGATCAAATCTCGGTTGGTTTGTGGCCGTATTCCGCGGATGATTGCAACCGCGTGGCGGATCGGGCGGGCATCCCGCGCGAGCTTTCGCGCCTGTGGTTCAGAACCGCGTTCGGCCCAGCCAAACAGCACCGGTTTGCGCTGTCGGCCTAGGGTCCTGAAAACCCAAATCCGTATCTGGTGAAGGGTGGCGCGGCCCTGTAGGGTCGCGCCATGTCTTTGCCCAATGTGACCTTCTCAGAAGACCAGGCCGCCGCCTATGACAGCATCGCCGAGATGCTGCGCTCTGCCGGGGTGGACCTTGAAGATGATGCGCTACTGAAACTGCCGGGGAACGGTGAATCGGGCGTTATGGCCGTGATCGGCAAAGCTGGTTCGGGCAAGACCCTTTTGCTGGCGGAACTGTATAAGGCGCTGGCCGAGACGGGCGTTCACATCGTCTCAGGCGACTATGAAAGCCGCAAGTCTCGCGACAAGCGCAGCCTGGCGATTCTGGCCCCCACTAACAAGGCCGCCAGCGTTTTGCGCCTGCGGGGGGTGCCCGCGACGACCATCCATCGCATTCTCTATACCCCCGTCTACGACCCTGAATATGAACGCATCGCCGAGTGGCTTGAGGGTAATGACGAACGGCCCGAGATCGAAGGCCTGACGGATGAGGCGCTGGATCGGGCCGCTGCCTTCTATCAGAACAACAAGTCGATCCCCGGTGCTCTGGCCGCCGCCGGTTTGCGCGGGTCGGATTTCATTACCGGCTGGAAGCGCCGGGAAGAGCCGCTGGACATCGGCTTTGTCGACGAAGCCTCGATGCTGGATGATCGCCAGTTTGATGATCTGAAGGAGATCTTTCCAACGTTGCTGCTGTTCGGCGATCCGGCGCAGCTGGCGCCGGTGAACCAATCCGGCAACATGGTGTTCGAAACCCTGCCCGAGCCGCGCAAGCTGACCCTGCATCGCATCCACCGTCAGGATGCCGACAATCCCATCCTCGATCTGGCTCATGCGCTTGCTGACCCTGCCATGGGCTTTGAGGATTTCGAGCGTCTGGTCGAAGACACCGCGCGTCGCGATGACCGTGTGGTCTGGGGGCAGCGGGTCGAGGTTGATCTGATGGCCCGCAGCCCGGTTCTGGTTTGGCGCAACGCAACGCGCATCCGTCTGATCCAGGCCTTCCGGCAGGTCCATGGCGCGCCCGAAACGGAGCTGCTGGAAGGTGAGCCGCTGATCTGCGACGGGATTGAGCTGCCTCTGAAACACCGCAAGAAACGGCTGGATCTTGAGGCGCGCGGTCTGATCAAGGGTGCTCAGGTGGTTTATCTGGGGCCGGGGCGAAAACCCGGTTTCTCGCGCCTTCATGTCATGGGGGCCGAGGACCCTCAGGTCAGTGCGGCGTCGATTGTGCAGATCGAAAAGCCGGATGAGGAGGAACCGTTCATCCCCTATGCAGCGCGTATGGGCGCGACCTTTCTGCATGGAGCGGCGGTGACCATCCACAAGGCGCAGGGCTCGCAATGGGATACGGTGCAGGTCTTTGCGCCGGACATCTACGCCGCGGCCCGCATGGGCCGGACCGAGGCCGGACAGCCCTTGTGGAAACGACTGGCCTATGTTGCCATCACCCGCGCGCAGGAACGGTTGATCTGGGTGGTGCGCAATCGGTTGTCCAAACCCACCCATCCTCTGCGCGTCGATGATCTGCGCGCCATACCGGCGGCGACCCTGACACTGGAGGCTGAAGAGACATGAAATCCATCCTCATAACCGGCGCGAGTTCCGGCATCGGAAAGGCTACAGCTGAGCTGTTTCTGGCCGAGGGCTGGACCGTCGGCCTGCTGGCCCGCAGCGAAGACAAACTGGTGGAAATGGCCGAAGGGCATCGCAACGCCATCCCTCTGGTTGCGGATGTGACCGATCCGGTGGCGGTTGCGCGCGCCTTTCGGTCGTTCTCGAACAGGGCCGAGCGGCTGGACGTTCTGTTCAACAATGCAGGCATCTTCGCACCCGGCGGTACGATTGATGAAATCGCGCTGGAGGATTGGTACCAAAGCGTCAACGTCAACCTCAACGGCATGTTCCTGAGCGCGCGTGAGGCGTTTCGGATCATGCGTCATCAAACCCCGCAAGGCGGGCGCATCATCAACAATGGCTCAATCGCGGCGCATGTGCCGCGCCCGAACTCAGTGCATTACTCTGCAACGAAACATGCCATCACCGGACTGACACGCAGCCTGTCGCTGGACGGGCGTGATTTTGGCATTGCCTGTGGTCAAATCGACATTGGGAACGCCCGCACTCAGATGGTGCAGGGGCTGGTCGATGCTGCGATTGCCGACGGTGCGACGCCCGATCCGACCATGGATGTGGAAGACGCGGCCAAATCGGTGCTGCACATGGCAAATCTGCCGCCCGAGGCCAATGTGCAGTTCATGACCGTGATGGCCACGACCATGCCCTATATCGGCCGGGGCTGAGCGCTACTTTTCGCGGAGCAGACGGAAAGCCGTCGAGGCCCCCCAACCAGCGGCAATTGCGATAACCAGTGACATCAGCCCGTACCAAACGGGCTGTTCGCGGGACATGTTGTAGAGAAATCGCTCCAGCCCCACTTTGCGCACGTCGATGGTGGTTTCGTATTGCGACACCACATTGCCGCCCCGCGTCAGGAAGATGCGCGCGGCATAGTCGCCTTCGGTCAGGTCGGCGGGCATGTCGATGGAAGTACGGAACAGGGTTTGTTCATCCACAGCAACCGTGTTTTCGCGGATCGAATACAAGCTCTCGCTTTCGCGAATGCGTATCACGGCATCGGCAAAGTCCTGAGCGGCCTCGATATGCATGGCCGCCCCGACCGAGCGGATGGCCCGCTCTATGGAAACCCGATAGCGAAGATCCTCGGTATTGGTGAGGATTTCTTTGAATGGCCCGCTGGTGGCAACAGCATAGAAGCTGGGGGCCAGATCGACCTCGACGCTGTCGGAGTTCACCCAGATTCCCAGTTTACGTTCTTTGCGGCGCACGGTCAGAGGCTCGGATGGGCCCGCGACGGTGACGATCACCTCAAGCGGAGGGCCTTCGGGGATCGGGGCTTCGCGTTTGATGGCCCCGAAGATCAGAATCTCGGACCCGTCGAACGTTGCGGTAATAGCAACCCGGTCCTGGCTGAGGCCCAGGACCACCTGCTCTTCCGCGGCAGCCGCGGGCAGGCAGAACAGGCACAGGGCGGCGATCAATGAGCGGACCATAGTCAGTGCCCTCCGCTGGCGCCAAGCGAATACAGCTCGGACGGTTCCAGAAGCAGATCAAGCGCCAGCTTGCCGCAAACGACCAACACAAGCGCGGCAAGCAAAACCCGCAATTGCTCGGCTGGCATCCGGGCCCCGATCACGGTTCCGATCTGAGCCCCAATAACGCCGCCGACCAAAAGAAGCACGGCCAGAACCACGTCCACGGTGTAGTTCGTGGTGGCGTGCAGCATTGTCGTGAAGGCGGTGACGAAGATGATCTGGAACAGGGATGTCCCGACCACAACCTTGGTGGGCATGCCCAGCAGATAGATCATGGCAGGCACCATGATGAAGCCGCCGCCAACGCCCATGATCGCGGACAGAACGCCTACGCAGAGGCCGACCAGAACCGGAGGGATGACCGAGATATACAGGCCCGAGGTGCGAAAGCGCATCTTGAAGGGCATCGCATGGACCCAGCCGCGCTGACGACGCTTGGCAGGTGCCGCTCCCCCTTTCTTTGCTTTTCGCAAGGCGCGCAGGCTTTCGATGAACATCAGGCTGCCGATCACGCCAAGGAAGACGACGTAGCATAGTGTTACCAGCAGATCGACCTGACCCAGGCTCTTTAGGTAGTTGAACACGACAACGCCAAGTGCGGCCCCGATGAGGCCGCCTATCAAAAGCACTGTGCCCATCCTGAAATCGACCGTCCTTCGCCTGAAATGTGCCAGAACGCCCGAGAAGGACGAGGCCACGATCTGGTTGGCTTCGGTCGCGACGGCAACCGCCGGAGGGATGCCGATAAAGAACAGAAGCGGCGTCATAAGGAACCCACCGCCGACTCCGAACATGCCCGACAGAATGCCGACCATGCCTCCGAGCCCTAGCAATAGAAAGGCGTTTACGGAGACTTCGGCAATCGGAAGGTAAATTTGCATGGCATGCTCTAGTCGTATTGAGTTCGGCTGTGCAAAGCGGTGGACCCGCCGGCATCGGAAATGCGTGCAGCCTGAATATCGGGCGCTTCGGTCACAGGCCTACCACCCGTCTTTGGCAAATACGAGAGGAGGTTTGCACTCTTTTCTATCAGAGGAAACACGCACATACCCTCTTAGAGCGGTTGCGGCATGCAAAATCAACTCTGCATGCCGCTCTGCAGCGAACAGGACCCAGAATTGGCCCTGAACTGGACTTATCAGCGTTCTTTCACGTAGGGCTCGCCACCGGCGCGGGGCGGAACTGCCTTGCCAACGAAGCCCGCAAGAATCACCACGGTCAGGATATAGGGCAGGGCGTCCATCACCTGCACAGGGATCACGATGCCGCCCAGATCGATGTTCTGGAACCGCAGCGCGATGGCCTGAAGCAGACCAAACAGCAAACAGGCCCACATCGCGTGCCAGGGCCGCCATTTTGCAAAGATCAGCGCCGCCAGTGCAATGAAACCGCGACCAGCTGTCATTTCCTTGACGAACCCAGCCTGCAGGGCGGTCGCAAGATAGGCCCCGGCGATACCGCAAAGCACGCCGCAGATGGCTACAGCCGCAAAGCGCAGGCCGACGACCGAGACGCCGGCAGTATCCACGGCAGCCGGGTTTTCACCCACAGCGCGCAACCGCAACCCGAACCGGGTGCGATATAGGATCCACCACGTCGCAGGCACCATCAAGAAGGCGATATAGACAAGGATCGAATGGCCGGACAGCAGCTCGGAGTAGATCGGGCCGATGAAGGGCACGTCGCTCAGCGCTTCGGCGAAGGGGAAGTTGATCGGCTCAAATCGGCCTTGACCGAACAGCGACGGGGTGCGCCCGCCCTGTTGGAACCAGCTTTGCGCGATCAGAACCGTCAGGCCTGAGGCCAGGAAGTTGATCGCCACGCCAGAGATCAGCTGATTGCCTCGGAACGTGATCGACGCTACGCCGTGTAGTGCCGACAAAACCAGAGACGACACGATCCCCGCGAGCAATCCCAACCAGACCGAGCCGGTCACTGCAGCAACAGCGGCCGAGAAGAAGGCCGAGATCAGCATTTTGCCCTCAAGCCCGATGTCGAAGATCCCGGCGCGTTCGGAATAGAGGCCCGCAAGACAGGCCAGCAGCAATGGTGTCGCCAGGCGGACGGTGGAGTCTAGAACCTGGATCAGTGTTACGAACGAATCCATCACTGAGGCTCCTTCCGCAGGGCAAGGAACAGCTTTTCAAGCGGCATCCGCACCATGTTGTCCAACGCTCCGGTAAACAGGATCACCAGCGCCTGAATGACGACGATCAGCTCACGCGGGATGGATGTCCACAAGGCCAGTTCGGCACCGCCTTGATAGAGGAAGCCGAACAGAAGCGCCGCGAGGAACACGCCGAACGGGTGCGAACGGCCCATCAGCGCCACGGCGATCCCGATGAAACCCGCGCCTTCGGTTGAGTTCAGAACCAGACGTTCTGCCTCACCCATCACGTTGTTGATGGCCATCAGACCAGCTAACCCGCCCGAGATCAGCATGGCGATGATGGTGATGCGAACCGGCGAGATCCCGGCATAGACGGCACCGGTTTCCGAATGACCATAAGCCCGAATTTCATAGCCCAGCCGGGTGCGCCAGATCAGCGCCCAGACCACGAAACAGGCGATGATCGCCACGAAGAACGAAATATTGGCCGGTGCGCCGCGGAACATCACATTCTCGGCGGTCGAGAACATGGATTGGAAGGTCGGCAGGTGAACCGCCTCGGGGAAGCGCGCGGTCGCTGGGTCCTGCGAGCCTTGCGGTCGCATGACGTTCACGAGCATGTAGTTCAGGAAGGCGGCAGCAATAAAGTTGAACATGATCGTGGTGATCACGATGTGGCTGCCGCGTTTGGCCTGCAGGTAGGCCGGGATTGCCGCCCACGCTGCGCCAAATACAGCGGCCCCCAGTCCTGCAGCGATCAGAGCGATGCTCCAATGCGGCCAAGGGATGTAGAGACACACCATGGCAACGCCAAGACCACCCAGCATCGCCTGACCTTCGCCACCGATGTTAAACAGCCGCGCGTGAAAGGCTACGGCCACCGCAAGCCCGGTGAACATGAAGTTGGTCGCGTAGTAGAGCGTATAGCCCCAGCCATAGGTCGACCCCAGCGCGCCTGTGACCATCAGGTTCACGGCCTCAACCGGGTTCTCTCCGATGGCGAGGATCACCAGCGCCGACAGGATCGTGGCCAACACTAGGCTGATGATGGGGATCAGCACGACGTCGGCCCATTTGGGCATTTTTTCCATCTTACGCGGCCTCTCCCGCAACACCGGCCATCAGCAGGCCCAGTTCTTTTTCATCTGTCTCATGGGGCAGACGCTCACCCATGATATGTCCGTCAAACATCACGGCGATCCGGTCCGAGAGCGAGAAGATCTCCTCCAACTCGACCGAGACCAGCAGGATCGCTTTGCCTTGGTCGCGCAGGGCTACGATCTGTTTGTGAATGAATTCGATCGCGCCAATGTCTACGCCACGGGTCGGTTGGCCGACAAGCAACAGGTCTGGGTTCCGCTCAATCTCGCGCGCGACGACGATCTTCTGCTGGTTGCCGCCCGAAAAGCTTTTGGCGGTCAGCCAGCCGTTCGGGGGACGCACATCGAATTTCTCGATTTTGGCTTCGGTGTCCGCGCGCAGGGCGGCGTTGTCCATGAAGATGCCGCGCTTGTAGGCCGGGTCACGGTGATAGCCGAAGGCAACGTTTTCCCAGGCATGGAAGTCCATGATCAGACCTTCGCGCTGACGGTCTTCGGGGACGTGGGCGATGTGCTGCGCGCGACGCGCCTGACCGTCAGACCCAGCCCCGCTGAGGGGAAGCGGCGTACCGTTCAACTTGATCGACCCCTGACCGGGGCGCATCCCACCCAGAACTTCCAACAGTTCCGACTGGCCGTTGCCCGCGACGCCTGCGATGCCGACGATCTCACCGGCGCGGACGGTCAGGTCGATGCCTTTGACACGCTCAACACCTGCCGCATCGAACACGCGCAGGTCTTGGACCTCAAGAATGGGTTTTCCGGGCTGCGCGGGGACCTTGTCGACCTGTAGGAGGACCTTGCGGCCCACCATCAGTTCGGCCAGATGCTCCGGGCTGGTCTCAGACGTTTTGACCGTGGCCGTCATCTCTCCGCGCCGCATGACCGAGACGGTATCGGTGTTCTCCATGATCTCGCGAAGCTTATGCGTGATCACGATGATCGTCTTCCCTTCGGCCCGAAGACGATCGAGGATGCGGAACAGCTGGTCGGCCTCGGCCGGGGTCAGAACGCCGGTGGGCTCATCAAGGATCAGGATCTCGGCCTTGCGATACAGCGCCTTGAGGATCTCGACCCGTTGCTGCATGCCCACGCCGATTTCATCGATGCGCTTGTCGGGGTCGACGAACAGCTCGTATTCTTCTTCCAGCGCTTTCAACTCTTTCCGGGCCTTTGCCAGAGACGGGGCCAGCAGACCGCCATCCTCGGCGCCCAGAACAATGTTTTCCAGAACGGTGAAGTTTTCGACCAGCTTGAAGTGCTGGAACACCATCCCGATACCCGAGGCGATGGCCGCCTGACTGTCTGGAATGTCGGTCTTGGTGCCGTTGATCCAAATCTCACCTCTATCGGCTTTGTAGAAGCCGTAGAGAATGCTCATCAGCGTGGATTTGCCCGCACCGTTTTCACCGATGATCCCATGGATCGTGCCGGGGGCGACGCTGATGGAAATGTCTTTATTGGCCTGAACCGGCCCAAAGGCTTTGGAAATCCCTTTGAGCTCAATGGCGGGGACTGTCATGTCTTGTCCTTGGGTTGCCGAAGGGCCGCGCGGTTCGCGGCAGAGTGGGAGGCGAGGCGGAGAAATCCCCGCCTCGCTATTGTATTAGAACTGCAATGCGGGGCAGCTGTCGTTGTCGTAGTAGCTGACGACAGTCACGTTGCCCGCGATGATGTCGTCACGCGCCTGATCGACGGCTGCTTTCATGTCGCCAGACACCAGCGACGCATTGTTGTCGTCCATCGCAACGCCAACGCCTTCCTCGGCCAGGCCCATGGCGAACACGCCGGTTTCGAGGTTTTCACCCGCTTTCATCGCGTCATAGACGGCCACGTCCACGCGCTTGAGCATCGAGGTCAGAACCTTGCCCGGGTGCAGGTGGTTCTGGTTGCTGTCCACACCGATCGACAGGATGCCTTCATCCGCCGCGGTCTGCAGAACACCAACACCGGTGCCGCCCGCGGCTGCATAAATCACGTCAGCGCCCTGGCTGATCTGCGCTTTGGTCAGCTCGGACCCTTTAACCGGGTCGTTCCATGCGGCTGGGGTGGTGCCAGTCATGTTGGCAACAACGTTGATGTCAGGGTTCACAGCCTTGGCGCCTTGCGCATAGCCGCAACCAAAGTGGCGGATCAGCGGAATATCCATGCCGCCGATGAAGCCGACAGTGCCCGATTCCGACGCCATCGCAGCCATCATACCAACGAGGTACGAGCCTTCATGCTCGGCAAAGCCGATCTGACGGATGTTCGGGGCGTCCAGCCAGGTGACGTCAACCGCAACGAACTTGGTGTCAGGATAGTCGCCGGCAACGGCGGACAGAGGATCGGCCATGGCAAAGCCCATGGTGATCACCGGGTTCGCGCCAGCTTCGGCGAAACGGCGCAGGGCCTGTTCACGCTGTGCTTCGGACTGAAGCTCAATCTCGCGATAGGTGCCGCCGGTTTCGTTGGCCCAACGCTGTGCGCCGTTATGTGCGGCTTCGTTGAACGACTTGTCGAACTTGCCACCCAGGTCAAAGATCAGAGCCGGTTCGGCCAGTGCGGCACCCGCGGTCAGAGCGACGGCGGCGGCAGCGCCCATCAAGGATTTCATCAGGGTCATTTGGTACTCCCGTTGTTTTTGTCGGTTCGAGGTTAAACTAGCCTCGTTTACCCACCTATAGCGAGCATAACCGTTGTGATGACGGGAATTAAGGCCGTATGCAACAGGCAGGGTCAACTGATTTTTGACCACTTGGTCTAAAAAATGGCGACTTTATTCAAGGCAGGGCGCGTTCCATCACAATTGCATCGCAATTTGAGACGGAATCGCGTGTATAATAGGCTTTTCGCCGCCCGCATGGGCTGTATCCGAAGCGTTCATAGAGCGCGATAGCGGCCCCATTGTCTGCCGCCACGTCAAGAATCGCGCGCGCCGCGCCCAGATCAGCGGCAACCGCATGCCAGTTTTTCATGCAGGCTGCAGCCAAACCCTGACGCTGATACAGGGGGTGAGTCGCGATGGTCAGCAACTCGGCCTCGTCCGCGATGACCTTAAACAGGGCAAAGGACTTGGGGTCTCCGACAACATGGGTGAAGCGGTTTTGCAGCAGGTCTTCGAACTCGGCAGCCGTCCACGGGCGCGCCTGTGTGAAGGCCGCAGCGTGGGTCAGGGCCATGTCGTTCGGGGTCATTCGTCCAGCAGCACAGGAGGGAGGTCGCGAGAAGGCGCCGCATCCGCGGGACGAATGTAGAGCGGTGCGGGTGGTTCCGTTTCCGTGCCGAACCTGCGCGCCGCGACATGGGCGATGGCCTGAACATGCGCGTTTGGGTCCGTGGCAGTGAAGAGGGGGCCAAGCCCCTCGGCCTCGGCCCGAAGCATCAGGCGTGGGCCTTCTGAGGTCTGTACATAGACCTGATCGCGCGGGGCCGAGATCGCGGGTAGGTGACCGTCGGGCACGTTCTCGGTCAAGGCATCAAAACCTGACACGCCGACGGCCGGGATGTTCAGACCCAATGCAAGCCCACGCGCCGCTGAAACCGAGATTCGAATGCCGGTGAAGTTTCCTGGGCCGATGCCAACACCGATGGCGTCCAGGTCTTTCCAGCCAAGACCGGCCTCAGACAGAACCTCCTCCAGCAGCGGCAGCAGGCGTTCGGCCTGCCCACGTGACATGGCCTCGGCCCGCGTGACGACAATTTCAGAGCCACGCAACAAAGCGGCCGCGCAATGCGCGGCCGATGTGTCAAATGCCAGAAGGGTCGGTTCAGACGGCAACGGGGCGAACCTCGGTCACTTCGGGGATGTAGTGGCGCAGCAGGTTCTCGATCCCCATTTTCAGGGTCAGGGTCGAGGACGGGCAGCCCGCGCAGGCCCCTTGCATATGCAGGTAGACCACGCCGCGGTCAAAGCCGTGGAAGGTGATGTCGCCACCGTCCTGAGCCACCGCTGGGCGCACACGGCTGTCCAGCAGGTCCTTGATCTGATCGACGATTTCCGAATCCTCGCCGGTATGTTCGGCATGGCCGGATGCGGGTGCCGCTTCGGCCCCCATGACGGGCTGGCCGGATTGGTAATGCTCCATCACCGCGCCGAGGATGCTTGGCTTGATATGGTCCCAATCGACGTCATCCGCTTTGGTCACGGTGACAAAGTCATTGCCAAAGAACACGCCGGTCACGCCGCTGACCGCAAAGATGCGCTGGGCAAGCGGCGATTTTTCGGCGGCTTCTGCGGATGGGAAGTCGGCTGTGCCTGCCTCAAGCACCGTCTGGCCGGGCAGGAACTTCAAGGTTGCCGGGTTCGGGGTGGATTCGGTCTGAATGAACATGAGGCAGCTCCGTTTTCGTTGCTTCTGATATGCGGGCAGCCGCCGTGGAAGTCAAGATTTGGAACCGTTCTAAATTGCGAGAGCGTGGTTTATCGCGTCAACCAACCGGTCATCACCCCAGAAAACCTCATCCCCGACGACAAAACTGGGTGCGCCGAACAAGTCGAGTTCTTTGGCGCGGCTGGATTGAGCAAAGAGCGCCGCTTTTACCTTTGGGTCTTGTGCGCTCTCTATGAAAGCGGCGGGCAGACCTGCGGCTGCAAGGCAATCGGTCAGTGTCGATGCGGCCGAGATATCGCGGCCTTCGCCGAACTCGGCCATGTAGACGGCACGGGTAAACGCGGCCCGCTGGTCTTGGGACGTGATGGCCACTGCCAAACGCGCAGCGGTCAGGGAATTCTGCGGAAACGGATCGGGGCGCTGAAACGGCAGCGCGCGCGCGGCGCATAAACGCTCCATATCGCGCCACATGTAGCGGCCCTTGGCGGGGTAGATCGTGAATGGAGAGGTATTCCAGCCCTGTTCGGCAAAGATGGGCCCCAAAAGAAAGGGCTGCCAATCTATGGGCACCCCCTTTTCAGCGGCCAGTTGCTCGATCCGCATCGCACTGAGGTAAGAATAGGTTGAGGCGAACTCGAACCAGAACTGAACGGGTGCTGCCATGGTGCCTCAGGTAATCTCTTCCAGTTTTTCCTTGCTCAGATCACCTGGCACGATGGTGATCGGGATCGGCATGCTGCCCGAGTTCTTGGTCAGCTGAGTCACCAGCGGACCCGGCCCTTTCTTGTCGGTGCCGGCGCCCAGAACCAGGACCCCAATCTCCGGGTCGGACTGTACGTGTTCGATGATCTGTGCCACCGGATCGCCTTCGCGAATGGCCAATTCAGGCTCAACGCTCTGCTTGTCGCGCATCCATTTGGCGAAGACTTCGAAATGGGCGTGGATGCGTTCGCGGGCCTCTTCACGCATGGTTTCGGCCACACCAATCCAGTGATTGAATTCGTCCGGCGGGATCACGGACAGGATTGTCACGCCGCCGCCGGTATGCGCGGCCCGCATCGCGGCAAAACGCATGGCGTTCAGGCATTCGCGGCTGTCATCCAGAATGACGAGAAACTTGCGCATTTGGGTCCTCTTGATTTTCTGGGATCATGCCCGACCGATAGCGTGCTGGCAACTCGGGTAAATCCCTAGCGCTCGCTTGCTGCCCAATCCCAGTAGAGCGCGCGGGCGCGACGGGCGATAGGGCCAACCTGATATTGCGTGTCGTCCAGAGCGGTCACGGGCGTCACCTTGTTCATGTTGCCGGACATGAACACCTCATCCGCCGCATGGAAATCATCAAAGCTGAGGACTGACTCATGTACATTAAAACCATCGGCGCGCAGGTTCTTGATGTGCCGTGCGCGCGTGATCCCGGCCAGAAAGGTGCCGTTGGGCATGGGGGTAAAGACCTCACCGTCTTTGGCCATGAAGATATTGGCGGTGGCGGTCTCGGCCACATTGCCCATCGCGTCGGCGACCAGCGCGTTCGAGAACCCTTTGGAGCGCGCCTCAGTCAGCATCCGGGCGTTGTTCGGGTAGAGACACCCGGCCTTGGCATTCACCACGGCGGATTCCAGTACCGGACGGCGGAACCGGGTGGTCGTCAACGTGACCGAGGCCGTCTCGGGCGCCATTGGGATCTCTTCAAGACAGATGGCGAAACCGGTGCTGTCTTTCTGGGGCACGATGGCCGTGACGTCTCCGTGGATGCCCCAATACATCGGGCGGATATAGACAGCCTGATCCGGGCCATAGGATTGCAGCCCCTCGCGCACCAGATCGACCATCTGTTCCGGCGTCACGGTCGGGGTCAGCATCAAAGCCTCGGCGGAACGGTTCACGCGGGCGCAATGGGCCAGCAGGTCGGGGGCCATGCCGTCAAAGTAGCGCGCGCCATCAAAGACCGAGGACCCTAGCCACGACCCATGATCCGCCGCCCGCATGATCGGAGCGTCCCCTTCATGCCATTGGCCTTCGAAATAGGTGCGGATATTTTTGCCGACTGCCATAGCGCCCTCCCTTAGCTTTCGGCAAACCTAGGAGGGCGTCAGGCGAAGGTCCAGTGCAATCAGCGCGATGCAGCGCCGACCATGCCCACAATCTCGTAGGTTTGTTTCAGGATCGGGGCGGCAATCGCGCGCGCCTTTTCCGCACCACGGGCAAGGATCTGGTCAATCTCGGATTGTTCACCCATCAGGCGGGCCATCTCGGACGAGATCGGAGACAGTTTTTCGACCGCCAGTTCCGCAAGCATCGGCTTGAACTCACCGAACTGTTTGCCGCCAACGTCCGCCAGCACCTGCGCGGCCGAGCTGTCGCTAAGCGCGGCGTAGATATTGACCAGATTGCGCGCCTCGGGGCGATCTTCCAAACCGTCGACTTCCGATGGCAGGGCATCCGGGTCGGTTTTGGCCTTGCGGATTTTCTTGGCGATCGTGTCGGCATCGTCGGTCATGTTGATGCGGCTCATGTCTGACGGATCAGACTTGGACATCTTCTTGGAGCCATCACGAAGGCTCATGACCCGCGTGGCCGCCCCTTCGATCACAGGTTCGGTGACCGGGAAGAAATCGACGCCGAAATCGTTGTTGAACTTGATCGCGATGTCGCGCGTCAGCTCCAGATGCTGTTTCTGGTCTTCCCCTACAGGCACATGGGTCGCGTGATAGATCAAAATATCCGCGGCCATCAGCGCGGGATAGGCAAACAGACCCAGCGAGGCGTTTTGCGTGTTCTTGCCCGCTTTGTCCTTCCATTGGGTCATGCGCTGCATCCAGCCCATCCGGGCGACGCAGTTGAAGATCCACGCCAGTTGCGCATGTTCAGGCACCTGGCTTTGGTTGAACAGGATGGATTGTTCCGGGTCGATGCCCGCCGCGATATAGCCCGCGCACAATTCGCGCGTGTTGTGCGACAAGGCGGCGGGGTCCTGCCAGACAGTGATCGCATGCAGGTCAACCATGCAATAGATGGTTTCGAACTCTGGCCCCTGCATATCCACAAAGCGCTTCATCGCGCCCAGATAGTTGCCCAAGGTCAGCCCGCCCGAAGGCTGAATGCCGGAAAACACGCGCGGCGTGAATTGGGTCTGGGTCATCGAAGGGAACTCCCGTCTGGAAAAATCAGCCCTCGTCGCTTACCCATGAGGCCAAGGGACGTCAACAGCCGCGAAAGGCCAGCCCAATGAGCAGTGAGAATTATACATCCGCCGTGAACCCTCTGCCGCCCCTCGTGGTGGCCTTGGTTCTGTTCATCATGGGGATCGAACTGGCGTTTACGCTGGGCGCTCGGGGTCTGGTCGGAGGGCTAGGCGCGGTCGGGTGGAGGCTGGATGCGCTGCAGAGCTACGCGTTCTCGGCCGATATCTTCGATTGGATGGTGCAAAACGGGCGCTGGCCGTTCGAGCATGTCATCCGTTTTGTGACTTATCCGTTCGTTTCGGGCAGTTTTACGCAGGCGGTGTTTGTCTGCGTTTTCGTGCTGGCCATGGGCAAGATGGTGGGTGAGGTCTTTGGCGGCTTTCCGATGCTGCTGATCTTCGTTCTGTCGGGTGTCGGTGGCGCGCTCGCGTATGCGCTGTTTCTGGACCCGTCTTATCCGCTGGTCGGAGGGTTCCCTCCGGTCTATGGGCTGATCGGGGCGTTTACTTGGCTGCTTTGGCGCAAGCTCTCGTTGGTTGGGGCCAATCAGGCGCGGGCGTTTCAGTTGATCGCCGTGCTGATGGGCATTCAGCTGCTGTTTGGCCTGCTCTTTGGAGGCACAGGTGACTGGGTGGCCGATCTGGGCGGTTTTGCCACCGGGTTCGGCCTTTCCTTCTTTTTGGCGCCGGGTGGTTGGGCGCGTATCAAGGGCCGCATCCGGCGCGAGTGATCAAGACCGGCGCAGGGCCGTTTTGAACTCGGACAGTCTAAATGCCCCCAACAGGTGGCCGAATGCGAAGTAGCTGACCGCTGCAACCATGATCAGCGCAAGCAGAGCCAAATAGCGCCACCCGGGCACATCAAGCGTCCAGCCGAAGAGTTGAATAGCGGCAAACAACACCACGCCCATCCCGACCGATGCCAAGATGATCCGCCCCGCGCGCCGCCGGAAGCGGTCGTCGAACCGCGTCTCATCGCCCATATTCCGCGCGCCAAAGGCCAGTAGGCCAACCATGGCCCAGCCAGCGGTAGAGGCCGCAACGGCAGGGGCAATCCATCCGAAAATCGGGTAAAGGCCAAAGGCAAGCGCCGCGTTGATGATCATTGCCACCAAAGCATAGTGGAACGGAGACCGCGTATTCTCGCGCGCGAAATACAGCGGTTGCAGCAGCTTCTGCAGCATGAATGCGGGTAGGCCGATGCCATAGATCGCAACGGCCAGGGCTGTGGCGGCTGTGTCCTCAGCGGTGAACTGGCCCCGCTGAAACAGGACTGACACCAGCGGGTTCGGGATGATCAGGAAGGCTACGGTCGAGGGCAGGGTGAGCAGCAACATGAACTCTCCGGCCCGCGAAAACGCATTGCGCGCGCCCGCTTTGTCATCCGCGCGCAAGCGGCGAGACAGGTCGGGCAGCAGAACGATTCCGATGGCGATCCCGACGACGCCAAGAGGCAGCTGATACAGACGATCTGCTGCAAATAACCAGCTGACGGCTTTCTCGGTTTTTGAGGCCACAAGTTGCCCTACGACCAGATTGACCTGCGTCACCCCCATGGCCAAGGCGGCGGGTACGGCGATACGGACCATATTCCGCATCTCGGGCGTCAGGCGTGGCAGACCGAAGCGTATGCGGATACCGGCGCGTTCGGTGGCGACCCAGACCAACGCCAACTGCGCCACACCTGCCACAGGGATCACGGCGATGAGCCAGCGAATAACCTCACCTCCGGATATCGCGCCAGCGATCAGGGCGGTGCAGGCGAAGATGTTCAGAAGAACGGGCGCTGCGGCGGCGGCTGCAAATCGCCCCGTTGCGTTCAGAACGCCCGAAAACAGCGCCGCCAGCGACATGAACAGAATATAGGGGAAGACGACATAGCCATAGTCGACCGCCAGATCGAAGCGTTCATCGCCGTAAAACCCCTCGGCCGTCAGCCAGACGAGGCCGGGCATGAACACCATCGCCAGCCCGACCAGGGCCAATACCGCGGCGACCAACAGGTTGAAAGCGTCTTGCGCGAACTCTTGCGCGTTCTCTCCGCCCTCTAGCCGTTTGGAAAACATCGGCACGAAAGCCGCGTTGAATGCGCCTTCGGCAAAGAAGCGGCGGAACATGTTGGGCAGACGAAAAGCCGCGACAAAGGCGTCCATCACTGGTCCGGGGCCGATGAAAGCGGTCAGCAGAATTTCACGCAGAAAGCCCAGAATGCGGCTGGCCAACGTCCAGAAGCCGACCGTGAAAAAGCCGGAAAACAGCCGGATCTGCTTCATGAGGCCGCGCGCTCGGCGCCCTCGGTGATGGCTTTGCGCAGTTTGGTCTCAAGCCCGCGCTGTTTGCTTTCCGAGTGGTATTTCAGCCCGAACATGTCCTTGACGTAGAATGTATCCACCACCTGCTCGCCATAGGTCGCGATCACGGCGTTGGCGATATAGACATTGGCCGCTGCCAGCGTGCGCGTCAGGTCATAAAGCAAGCCGGGGCGGTCGCGGGTATCGACCTCGATGATCGTGTAGATCTCGGACCCGTCATTGTCAAAGGTGATATGGGTCGGCACGTTGAAAGCGCGTTCGCGTTTCTTGATCTTGTCGCGCGATTTCAGCGCGTCGCGGGCCACGACCTCGCCTTTCAGCGTTTTGTGAATCATCTGGGTCAGACGCGGCAGACGGCTGGCTTCGAACGGGTGACCTTCGGCATCCTGTATCCAGAACGCATCCGTTACATAGCCATCCTTGGTCGTGTAGCTGCGGGCATCCACGACGTTAGCACCGACCAAGGCCAAGGCCCCGGCGATCCGCGCAAAGATACCGGGGTGATCACCCATGGCAAAGCAGGCGCGGGTGGCGTCTCGATCCTCGTCCGGGTGCAGGCGGATTTCCATCGCGCCGGGATCGCCGCTGTGTTCCAGCGCCCGTAGCATCTCGGCAAATTCCACATGGGTCGAGACGTTCAGGCCCTGCCAGTACGGAGCATAGTGCCGCCCGGTTTCCGTCTTCAGATCGGCCTTGGACCATTCGGCCAGTTCTGCGCGCAGAAGTTTCTTGGCCTCGGCCCCGCGATTGGCACGGTTCAGATCCTCCATGCCGGTTTCCAAGGCACGTTTGGTTTCCGCATGCAGCGCGCGCAGCAACGTTGCTTTCCAGTTGTTCCACGTATTGGGCCCGACACCGCGAATGTCACAGACGGTCAGCACGGTCAGCAGATCCAGCCGTTTGACCGTTTGCACAGCCTTGGCAAAATCCCGTACGGTCCGAGGGTCCGAGATATCGCGTTTCTGCGCCATGTCCGACATCAGCAGGTGATAGCGCACGAGCCATTCGACGGTTTCGGCGTCGGATTTGTTCAGCCCCAGCCTGGGTGCCACTTTCCGCGCGATTTGTGCCCCGAGGATCGAGTGATCTTCAGGCCGGCCCTTGGCGATATCGTGCAACAGCAGCGCAACATAGAGGACCTTGCGGTTCACGCCCCCTTCAAGGATCGAGGACGCCAGCGGCAGCGATTCAACAAGCTCTCCGCGTTCGATCTGGGCGAGGTTGACGATGCACTGGATGATATGCTCGTCCACCGTGTAGCTGTGATACATATTGAACTGCATCATTGCTACGATGGGTTCGAACTCGGGTATGAAGGCTGATAGCACCCCAAGTTCGTTCATCCGGCGCAGGGCGCGTTCCGGGTTGCCATGTTTCAGCATCAGGTCGAGGAAGATACGCTGGGCTTCCTTGTCGTTGCGCATATCTTCGTCGATCAGGTGCAGATTGGCCGTGACCAGCCGCATAGCATCCGGATGGATCAGCATGCCTGTGCGCAGGCCTTCCTCGAACAGGCGCAACATGTTCAGCTTGTCGGTCAGGAATGTATCCGGATCGGCAATGTCCAGACGACCATGAACCATGCTGTACCCGGGTTTGACCCGAGGGCGGCGGCGGAAAATCCGCTCCAGCAGCGGAGCACCTTTCATGTGCAGGGCTTCCAGCTTGGTCAGGAAGATCCGTGTCAATTCCCCTACGCTGGTGGCATGGCGGAAATACCGCTGCATGAACACTTCGACGGCTCGCCGCCCGGCCCGATCTTCATAGCCCATGCGCGCCGCAACCTCGACCTGCATGTCGAAGGTCAGCTGTTCGGTCGGGCGACCTGTGACCAGATGCAGGTGCGAGCGCACGGCCCAAAGGAAATTCTCGGCCTCGGCAAAGGTCTTGAATTCATCGGGTGTGAACAGGCCCAGCGGGACCAGCTCGGCCACGTCTTGCACACCGTAGATGTATTTCGCTATCCAGTAGAGCGACTGTAGATCGCGCAGCCCGCCTTTGCCCTCTTTCACATTGGGTTCGACCACATAGCGCTGGCCCTGTTTCAGGTGGCGTTCGTCGCGTTCCTGAAGTTTGGCCTCGATGAACTCACGCTCAGTGCCCTTGAACAGATCGGCCTTGAGGCGTTGGTCCAGCTCCTTGGCTAGATTCTTATCACCAGCCAGATAGCGCTGTTCCAGCATCGCGGTGCGGATGGTGAAATCTTCGGTCCCCAAACGCAGGCAATCCTTGATCGTGCGTGAGGAATGGCCGACCTTCAGGCGCAGATCCCATAGGATATAGAGCATGGATTCAATCACGCTCTCGGCCCAAGCGGTGATCTTGTAGGGCGTCAGGAACAGCAGATCGACGTCTGATGCGGGTGCCATCTCACCGCGCCCATAGCCGCCGACCGCCAGAACAGCGATGCGTTCTCCCTGCGTCGGGGTGGCCAGAGGGTGCAGATGCTTGCTTGCCACGCGCATCGCGGTGCCGACCAGACAATCCGTAAGGTAGGTATAGGACCGGGTCAGAGGGCGCGCTTCGAATGGGCGGGCGGCAAACGCCTCGGCGATGGCAGCGCGCCCGGCCTTTTGTGCACCACGCAGAATACGCACCGTTTCAGCACGCAACGCGGAATTGTCAGTACCTGCCTCGAACGTCGCAGCAAGCTGAGCGTCAACGCGGGCACTGTCGAAAATATCCTCTGGCGGGCAGATTAGTGTGTTTTCAGGCACTGCAGTCAGGTGAGGCTGGTCAGAAACCGGCCCCTGAGAAGCTTTGAGGGGCAGGGTCAATCACAACCACCTGTTTGTTCTGGATCGTGGCAACCGCCAGACCGCGTTCATTGGTACCGTCCGAGCGCAGGCGGAAGATGCCGCCAACACCCTGGAAACCGGCGCTCTGCGTCAGCGCAGCCCCGGTCAGAGCGTTCGATTTGCCTTGGCTGACAAGCGCCCCGATCGCGGCGATCCCATCATAGGCCAATCCGCTGATCGGATGAGGTGCTTCGCCATAGGTCGCATTGTAGCGCTGACGATAGGCCTGCGCTTTTGCGGGATCAGGCAGGGCAAACCAACCGCCCTGAACGCCGGGCAGTTCCAGCGTTTGGGCCGGAATGTCCCACCGTGTCAGACCGATATACTGGGAGGTCGATGGCGAAACCCCCGCTTCGGGCAACAATTGCGAGAACAAGGGCAGCGCGCCTGCGGTGGTTGCAGTCAGGAAGACCGAGTCCGCCCCCGTCGAATCCATGGCGGACTTGATGTTGGGCACCGCGTTGATCACGCCCTGCTGCGACCGGTCGTAACCGACGCTGCCAGCGTTGTTCATGCTGCTGCTGGCCAGCGCATTGGCAATGGCCGAGCGGCCGGCCTCTCCGGCTGCGTCATTGCTGTGTACGATGATTGCTCCGGTCTTGCCCTGTCTTCCGCCATAATTGGCCAGTCGATTTGCCGTGTTCTGGAATGTCGGCCCCAGTACAAAGACATTTCCACCCGCGATGCTGGTGTTGTTCGAGAAGGACAGGACGTTCACGTTGTTGTTCAGCACCGCAAGGCCGGCCGCGTTGGCGGCTTGTGCATAGACCGGCCCGATGATGATCTTGGCCCCATCCGCCACAGCCTGTTGCGCCACGCCTGAGGCCGTGCCGGCATTGCCTGCCGTATCATATACACGCAGGTCGATCGTAACGTTCGGCAGGTCCGACATCGCCAGACGTGCTGCATTTTCAAGGCTTTGCGCCAGCGCTGCGTCGCCAGACTGGCCTGATCCGCGCGGAACCAGAAGCGCAACGGGCACCGGTTCCGAGGTGTTGATCGAGGGGCCTCCGCCGACGCCAGTAGTTTCACATGCGGCCAGAAAAACGGCGGTGGTCAGGGCGATCGTGGTTTTGGCCAACTTGCTTACGGACTTGCAAACGGTAAACATCTAAAAGAAAACTCCCTGATCCGGCGGCTTGCGACGCTGCTGTTCTATCGAGCCGCGATAATAAACGTCACGCTGTGAGGGTCCAGCTTTGAATTTCCAAAACATAAGTTTGGCTGCTGGCCTGTATTTTGTTGCCACTCCGATCGGTACAGCGCGCGATATTACGCTCAGAGCGTTGGATGTGCTGGCTTCGGCCGACATGATCGCCGCAGAAGACACCCGTAGTCTGCGCCGGTTGATGGAAATCCACGGTATCCCCTTGGGCGGGCGACGCATTCAGGCCTATCACGACCACAGCGGAGCGGGCGCACGCGGCAAGATCATGGATGCTTTGGCCGCAGGGCAATCCGTTGCCTATGCGTCCGAGGCCGGTATGCCGCTAATCGCCGACCCGGGCTACGATTTAGGGCGGCAGGCGGCCGAGGCCGGGCACACCGTCACTTGCGCACCGGGCCCGTCCGCCGTGCTGACGGCGCTGACATTGGCGGGCCTGCCAACGGATGCGTTCTTTTTCGCGGGTTTTTTGCCGAATGCGTCGGGCGCTCGTCGCAGCCGAATCGAGGCGTTGCGGGATATTCCCGGAACACTGGTGTTCTACGAATCACCCAAGCGCGTCGCTGGATGCTTGTCCGATCTGTCCGACATCCTCGGCTCCGACCGGCAGGCGGCTTTGTGCCGCGAACTGACGAAGAAGTTCGAGGAAGTTCGACGTGGCTCTTTGCAAGACCTGGCAGAGGCCTACCGAGACCAAACCCCCAAGGGTGAGGTCGTTCTGCTCGTGGATCGCAGCCATTCGCCAAGCGTTAACGAATCTGACGTAGAAGAGGCATTGAAACAGGCCTTGCAAACCCATTCGGTTCGGGATGCGGCGGATTTGGTGTCAAAGATGTATGAACTTCCCAGACGTCCCATTTACCAGCAGGCTCTCAAACTGGGAAAGGGATGACATGACGCAGCGTGCGGTGCGGGGGTCGGTATCTTATCATGCGGGGCAATCTGCGGAATTGCGGGTTGCAGCCGACTACGAACGCCGCGGATTCTCGATCGCTCACAGACGCTGGCGCGGTGCCGGGGGTGAGATTGACCTGATTGCGCGGGGTGACGAAGGGCTCGTTTTCATTGAGGTCAAGAAAAGCACCAGTTTCGACAGGGCTGCGGCTCGGATCACCCCACGGCAGACCCAGCGTATCTGCGCATCAGCGGCGCAGTTTCTTGAAAATGAACCCGGCGGGCAATTGACGAATGTTCGGTTCGACGCGGCGCTGGTCGATGGCACGGGCGCTGTTCAAATCATCGAAAACGCCTTCGGACCGGTCTAAGCACCATTGAACCCCTCGGCCTGCTGCGCCATGTATCTGGCGTGAAGTTGAGGGACATGCCATGAAAATCGCCTTTCAAATGGACCCGATCGGGGCCGTGGATATCAACGCCGACAGCTCTTTCCGCCTCGCGGAAGAGGCACAGGCCCGCGGGCATGAGCTGTTCTTCTACGGGCCGGATCAATTGGCCTATCAGGAGGGGCGGATCACCGCGCGAGGACAAGACATGCAGGTTCAGCGCGTTGCCGGAGACCCCGCGGTCCTCGGTCCCGAGCGTGAAGTTGATCTGGCTGAGTTTGACGTGGTGTGGCTACGTCAGGACCCGCCGTTCGACATGCATTACATCACCTCGACGCATCTGCTGGATCGGTTGAAGGGGCAGACATTGGTGGTCAATGACCCGTTCTGGGTACGCAATTACCCCGAAAAACTGCTGGTTCTGGATTTCCCCGAATTGACCCCTCCGACCACGATTGCGCGGGATATGCAGACCATCAAGGCCTTCAAGGACAAGCATCAGGACATCATCCTGAAACCTCTCTATGGAAATGGAGGGGCTGGGGTGTTCCGGTTGGATGCCAATGACCGCAACCTGACCTCGCTGTATGAGCTGTTCACCGGATTCTCGCGCGAGCCGTTGATCGTTCAGAAATTCCTGCCAGATGTGAAGAGCGGCGATAAACGCGTGATTCTCGTGGATGGAGAGCCGGTGGGTGCCATCAACCGCGTCCCGGCCGAAGGTGAGACGCGTTCCAATATGCATGTTGGCGGGCGACCCGAAAAGATCGGTTTGACCGAGCGGGATCTCGAAATCTGCGCGGCCATAGGCCCTCTACTAAAGGAAAAAGGCCAGATTTTTGTCGGGATTGACGTGATCGGAGACTACCTGACCGAGATCAACGTCACCTCCCCCACTGGCATTCAGGAGCTTGAGCGCTTCAACGGTGAGAACATCGCCGAAAAGATCTGGCAGGCGATTGAGGCTAAAGTCTAAGCGCTACAGGCGTTGGGCGGCGCTTAGGTGTTCGATGCGGTCCGTTCATTGGAATGCACGGTCGCACTGAAGGTCGAGTTCCTCGCTTGAACATGGCGCAAGCGAGGAACTGCGGGGCTTGTCTAGGACGAAGGGCAATGATCGGTTCCGCCGTTTTTTTCCCAATCGGCCTCGCAACATACTGAGGGCGAACATCTAAGCCACGGCCCTTGCGCTGATCCGAAAGCTTAGCGCTTCGGCCACGTGCGGTCGCCGGATATCAGCGGAGCCATCCAGGTCAGCTATGGTTCGCGCGACCCGTAGGATGCGGTGAAATGCGCGTGCTGACAGGCCGAACCGGTCGGCGGCCTTGAGCAACAGCTCTTTGCCCTCAGCATCTGGGGCGGCGACCTCTTCCAGAAATTTACCTTCGATATCAGCGTTTTGGCGTACGCCCTCGTGACCTTCGAACCGAGCGGCCTGAATAGCACGTGCCTGTTCCACACGCGTGGCCACGGTGGCCGAACTGTCGCCAGACGGCGGCAGATCAAGGTCGGTGAACGCTACCGGAGGCACCTCGATGCGCATATCGAACCTGTCCATCAAAGGGCCGGAGATGCGGTTCAGGTAGTCTTCGCCACAGCCCGGTGCGCGGGAACAAGCGCGGGACGGATCGGTCAGGTACCCGCATTTGCACGGGTTGGCTGCCGCGACCAGCATGAAACGGCAGGGGTACTTCACATGGGCGTTGGCGCGGGCGACCATGACCTCTCCGGTTTCGATCGGTTGGCGCAGGGTTTCCAAAACGGTGCGAGGGAATTCGGGGAACTCGTCCATGAACAACACCCCGTTATGGGCCAGAGAGATTTCTCCGGGTTTTGCACCGCGTCCGCCGCCGACAATCGCCGCCATCGAGGCCGTGTGATGCGGTTCGCGAAAGGGCCGCGTCCGGTTGATGCCGCCTTCGTCCAATAACCCGCATAGGGATTGGATCATCGATGTTTCCAGCGCCTCCACCGGGGTCAAAGGTGGCAGTATTCCGGGCAGGCGCGCGGCGAGCATGGATTTGCCCGATCCCGGCGTGCCGATCATGATCAAGTGGTGACGCCCTGCCGCAGCGATCTCTAATGCGCGTTTGGCACGTTCCTGTCCTTTGACATCGCGCAGATCGCGAGTGTTGGAGGACAGGCTGACTTCGCCCGGTGTGGCCGCAGCCAACGGGGCCTGACCGGAAAAATGGCGCACCACGTCGCCCAGCGAACCGGCTCCGATGACCTGAGTGGCGTCTACCCAGGCAGCCTCGGCGCTTGAGGCGCGGGGGCAGAGCAGGGCGCGATTCTCGGCCGCCGCCGTCATCGCGGCAGGCAAAGCGCCTACGACCGGAACCAGCGACCCATCCAAGGATAGTTCGCCCAAGGCAACAGTGCCCTCGGCCGCGTCTGCTGGGATGATCTCCAAAGCGGACAGGAGGGCGACGGCGATGGGAAGGTCGAAATGGCTACCCTCTTTGGGCAGGTCGGCGGGGGACAGGTTGATGGTGATGCGTTTGGACGGCAAGGCGATGGCCATGGAGCCAAGCGCACTGCGCACTCGATCTCGGGCCTCGGACACTGCTTTGTCCGGCAGACCGACGATTGAAAAGGCGGGTAGGCCCGGTGAGACGGCGCATTGCACCTCGACCGGGCGGGCATCAACCCCTTGAAACGCAACCGTGTGAGCGCGGGCAACCATGGCAATCCTATTCTTGGTTAACAGGACGTTGCTGCCATGGCCGAGGTTTAAGAATGGTTAACGGCTGCGCGCATTGCGGTGAATTTGGGCCATGCGCCCGGGTCGGCGACTGTTTTGTCGCGGCAGAACGTGTTGCAGAACCCCCAGCGTTGGCCGTCGAGGTCGAGGAAATCGGTGACCGGATCGCCGGAATACGGACAGTGCGCGTTGACCGAGGGGCCTTCTTCGGCGGGTCGTGCCTCGGACGGTTCTCCAACAGGCCAGTGGGCCGAGGGGGAATATTCCGGGTAGGGGTACGGATTGTATTGAACGGTCAGTCCCATCGCGCGCCATTGTCGGACCGATGTGTCTGACAGCAAGCTCAGGCAATAGTTGCGACTTTCGGCTGAGACTGGCAGATCATATCCAATGATCCGAGCCGCGACAGGGGTGTAGAAGACATCGGCCAGCGAGTAGGCTCCGAACAACGGCCCCTCTGACTGGCCCGAGATCGCCCGGGCATGCGCCCAAAGCGTCTCAATCCGGGCGAGGTCTTTCAAAGTGTCCGGTGACGGCTGGAAACCTTTCCAGACATGCGCCAACTGCATCGGGCACTCCCCGCGCAGCGTGGCAAAACCCGCGACCATTTCGGCGCAGAGCCAACGGGCGGTTGCGCGCGCGGCGGGGTCTGAAGGCCAAAGGCCAGCTTCGGGGTGCCGTTCAGCCAATGTCTCGGCCAGCGCTAGGCTTTCGCCCACAACCGTACCATCGGGCAGACGCAGAGCGGGAACCAGACGGGCCGGAACAAGGGGTTCCATATCCGTGGCCATGGTGCCGGAATAGAGGCCAACCAAGTGGCTGCGATAGGGCAGGCTGAACTTCTCGAGCATCAACCAGCCGCGCATGGACCAGCTGGAAAACAGGCGGTCACCGATAAAGAGATCATAGGTCATGATCAAAGGATGGCGGAGCCGGAAGCGCTCGTAAATTAGTGATTTGTGACCTGCGGGATCACGGAAGATGATTGATGGCACCAACGGACCATTCGCCCGCGTGATGGGCGATCTGGGTGACCGACAGGTTGTCGATCCGGTGTGAAAACGCTTGTTGCGCCTCAATATTCAAAGCGCGCTGTACTTGCGTCAAGATCACTCCGAAATGGGCAACAATGACGAGATCCGCGCCCGCATGTGCGGCCATCAGTGTATCCACGGTTTTGTCGACCCGCGCACGGACCTCGTTCCAGCTTTCTCCGTTTGGAGGGCGCACTTCGCCGGGATTGTCCCAATAGGCAAAGGCAAGCTCGGGGTCTTCGGCTTCGATCTCGGCGAAACCGCGCAGCTCCCATGTGCCGAAGTTGATCTCGCGCAGGT
Source organism: Ruegeria profundi (assembly GCF_049800715.1). GTDB lineage: Bacteria > Pseudomonadota > Alphaproteobacteria > Rhodobacterales > Rhodobacteraceae > Ruegeria > Ruegeria profundi_A. Next base: position 89,494 of record NZ_JBNAFO010000006.1, on the reverse strand, counting down.
CTGGGTGGTGGGGCAGGCGCAGGCGCTGGCCTTGGATCGCCGTTGCCGTATCCGCCGCGCGCGACAGGTCGGATGAGACAACAACCGCGTCCGCAGGGATGTGATCGTGCAACCGCTGCAACGCGGCATGATCGCTCAGATCGGCCGGGAGATCGGACCAGCCGACCATCGTTTTGGCATGGGTGGGACCATGGCGGACCAGGTGCAGACGTGTCATGGCAAGTGTCCCTTCAAGACCATGGGCAGCCCCGCCGTTATCTGAACCACCAGGTCGGCCTGCGCCGCAAGCGCGATGTTCAACCGACCCTGCGCTTCACGGAACCGGCGGGCGAGGGCGTTTTCGGGCACGATGCCATGACCAACCTCATTCGAGACGATCACAAGCTGCGCCGGGCAGCTGCGCAGGGCGCTCAGCAGTTGGGCTTGGGCCTGATCCAGATCGTTCTCGGCCAGCAGATGATTGGTCAGCCACATCGTGGCGCAATCAATCAGGCAGGCGTGATCTGGGCTGAGTTCGGCCAAAACCGGGGCAAGGGCCAGCGGTGCCTCGATGGTTTCCCAGCCGGACCCGCGTTGTTCGATGTGGCGATCGACCTTTCGCTGCATCTCGCCATCAAACACTTGTGATGTCGCAAGATAGATCCGGCTTTTCCCTGAAGTTACAATCAGTTGTTCGGCGTAGGCCGACTTACCTGATGCAGCCCCACCCAGCACAAAGGTTAAATTGGCGGTCACAATTCTTACCTTTCTGGTGATCCACTTGGTGATGATCTGCGTATCGACCCTAAGTCGGCAAGGCAAGCCCGGCTGATGCCTGCAAAAAGGGAGAGTTTCATGGCACTGGACAACGCATCCGATTTCTCGATGTCCCGCAAAGCGATGAAGGCCGAACTGCTGGACGCGGAAACCGAATTGCAACTGGCCTATGCGTGGCGCGACAATCGCGACGAACAAGCACTGCACCGACTGATCACCGCCTACATGCGTCTAGCTATTTCGATGGCGGCCAAGTTCAAGCGCTACGGCGCTCCGATGAATGATCTTATCCAAGAGGCCGGTCTTGGATTGATGAAAGCCGCCGACAAGTTTGACCCGGATCGCGGCGTGCGGTTCTCGACCTACGCGGTGTGGTGGATCAAGGCGAGCATTCAGGACTATGTGATGCGTAACTGGTCGATGGTGCGGACCGGTTCGACCTCATCCCAGAAATCTCTGTTCTTCAACATGCGCCGCGTTCAGGCCCGGTTGGAGCGCGAAGCCGCCACCGAGGGGCAAGAGCTGGATCGGCATCAGCTGCACCAGATGATTGCGACGGAAATCGGCGTCCCCTTGCGCGATGTCGAGATGATGGAGGGGCGTCTATCCGGCTCGGATTTTTCGCTCAACGCGGTGCAATCGGCCGATGAAGATGGGCGTGAGTGGATTGATGCGCTGGAAGATGATCGTGAGCAGGCCGCCGAGGCGGTTGAACATCGCCACGACACCGAGCAGCTGCGCGAATGGTTGCTGATGGCGATGCAATCTCTTAATGACCGCGAAAGATTTATCGTGCGTGAACGCAAGCTGCGTGAACCGGCCCGGACCCTTGAAAGCTTGGGAAATGAGCTGGGTCTGTCGAAGGAACGTGTACGGCAGCTTGAGGCCGCAGCCTTCACCAAGATGCGCAAGAACCTTGAAGCCCAATCGCGTGAGGTGCAACACTTCATCGCATGACAAGATTTGCGATTCTGCTGTGTGTGCTGGCGTCTACAGCCAGCGCATTGCGCCCGGTCCAAGCCGGTGAGTTGATCCCCGAGGATGTCCTTGCAGCTATGCAGGACGCAGATGTGGTGATCCTTGGTGAAATCCACGATAATCCGCGTCACCACCTTGTGCAGACCGAGGCGTTGGGCGCGATTGCTCCGTCGGCGGTGGTGTGGGAAATGGTCACCGAAGAAGGCGCGCAGCGTCTGGCGCAGACCGCCGCCTCCAACCCCGAAGAATTGTCTCGGATCCTGCGCTGGGCGGAGTCTGGCTGGCCCCCACTGAGTATGTATTACCCAGTCTTTCAGGCCTCGGACGCGCCGGTCTATGGGGCCATGGTTCCACGCACAGCTGCGCGCGCTGCGATGGAAAAAGGCGCGGCCACGGCCCTTGGCGCCGACGCCGCGCGCTATGGCCTGACCGTTCCGCTTTCGCCCGAAGATCAGGCCGCGCGCGAGGCGGATCAACTGGCCGCCCATTGCGATGCTCTGCCGGCCGAAATGTTGCCACAAATGGTCTCGATCCAACGTCTGCGAGACGCTGTGCTGACCCGTGCGATCCTGCGCGCGGACGAGGAAACCGGTGGTCCGATTGCTGTAATCACCGGCAATGGCCACGCTAGGACTGACCGGGGTATCCCGACCTTTCTGTCGCGCCTGAAGCCGGGGCTGAAGGTCTTTGTGCTAGGCCAGTCCGAAGGCGGCGCAATCGACGGAACCTTTGATGCGGTGATCGATAGCCCGGAAATCGAGCGTGAAGACCCTTGCAAAGCGTTTGAGACGCAGAATTAACCGCTGGAACTACCCGGTGGCCTTGCCTAATGTCGGGACCGACCGGGACGGGAAGGGCTGAACATGCTGGCATCCAAACGCATTCTGCTGATCATCGGCGGTGGCATTGCGGCCTATAAGTCGCTCGATCTAATCCGACGGCTGCAAGAGCACGGTGCGCAAGTCACTCCCGTTTTGACCCGCGCTGCCGAGGAGTTCGTGACGCCTTTGTCGGTTTCCGCACTCGCCGGTCAGAAAGCGTATCGAGATCTCTTCGACCTGACGGACGAAGCCGAGATGGGGCATATTCAACTGTCGCGCTCCGCTGACCTGATCGTCGTTGCCCCAGCTACCGCAGATATGATGGGCAAGATGGCGGCAGGATTGGCCAACGATCTGGCCTCGACCCTTCTGATGGCCACTGACACGCCCGTTCTGTGTGCACCTGCCATGAATGTGCGTATGTGGGACCACCCGGCGACCCAGCGCAATCTGAAGCAGTTGCAGCAGGACGGCATCCGCTTTGTAGGACCCAACGAGGGCGACATGGCCTGTGGCGAATATGGCGCGGGCAGGATGTCCGAACCGCTAGAGATCGTTGCCGCCGTTGAGGCGCACCTGGCCGACGGGCCGTTGAAGGGTAAACGTATTCTTGTAACCTCCGGCCCAACGCATGAACCGATTGATCCGGTGCGCTACATCGCCAACCGCTCATCCGGGGCGCAGGGGACTGCCGTTGCCCGCGCCTTGGCGGCGCTTGGGGCTGATGTGGTTTTTGTCACTGGTCCCGCCGACGTTCCGCCGCCCCAAGGCGTGCAGGTCGTGCAGGTCGAGACAGCACAGCAGATGTCGGACGCAGTGGATGCGGCGCTCCCTGTGAATGCAGGAGTGTTTGCCGCAGCAGTCGCCGACTGGAAAGTGGCCACCGCCTCGGATCGGAAACTAAAGAAAAGCCGTGATGGTCTGCCCTCGCTGGAGTTCGCCGAGAATCCCGACATCCTGAAACGCGTCTCGCAGATGGGTGCGGGTCGCCCTGATCTGGTTGTGGGTTTTGCGGCGGAAACCGACGATGTGATCGACAACGCGACGGCAAAGCGCGCCCGCAAGGGATGCGACTGGATCGTGGCAAACGACGTCAGTCCGGCAACCGGCATCATGGGGGGATCGGAAAATGCGGTCGTCCTGATCTCGGATCAAGGGGCCGAGAGCTGGCCGCGTATGGGCAAAGACATGGTCGCCGCGCGTCTGGCACAAAAGATCGCTGACGCGCTGGCCGGATAAGACAGAAGGAATACAGATGGTAGTTATCCGCGTGATCCGGGAAGAGGGGGCAGACGCCACTGTTCCACTGCCTTCATATGTGACCTCAGGCGCAGCCGGCGCTGATGTGCGCGCCAACCTGCCCGAAGGCGCGTCTATTTTCCTGGAGCCCGGGCAGCGCGCCCTTGTCCCAACCGGCCTGCGGATCGAAATCCCAGCGGGGTATGAGGTGCAGGTCCGTCCGCGGTCCGGCTTGGCATTGAAGCACGGCATCACCCTGCCCAATACGCCGGGGACCATCGACAGCGACTATCGCGGCCCGCTGGGTGTGATTGTGATGAACGCAGGGCAAGACCGGTTCGAGGTCACCCACGGAGAACGTATCGCGCAGCTTATCGTTGCGCCTGTCGTGCAGGCCACGTTCGAACTGACCGAAAACCTCGGCGAGACCGAGCGTGGGTCGGGCGGGTTCGGCTCAACCGGGCGCGGCTGATGTTGCTGGTTCTAGTCCTTGCCGCAGGTCTTTGGGGCGTCGGCTATATAGCGGGCGTGTCCCGGACGGCGCGTGTGACTTCGGTCAGTGTGCTTATGGTCGGGGTGATCCTGTCGCATCTGGTTTTGCCGAGCGGTCATCCTCTGCGCGAAGCAACAGGAGGATCGGCAGCGCTGTGGCTGACGCTGGCCGGGGCGGCCGTTCTGGTTGTGGTCTATGGCAAGGGGCTGAAAGCGCTGCGAAATCGGGCGCAGCCCGAAGCGGATCAGGCCGAGGCCAAACCCTCGGACCGGTTCACTCAAACAGAGCTGGACCGCTATGCCCGCCATATCGTTCTGCGCGAACTGGGTGGACCGGGGCAGAAACGGTTAAAAAAGGCTCGCGTGCTGGTGATTGGGGCCGGGGGTCTCGGCGCTCCGGCCTTGCAGTATCTGGCTGCAGCGGGTGTGGGCACGATCGGAGTGATCGACGACGACGTGGTCGAAAACGCCAACCTTCAGCGTCAGGTCATCCACCGCGATGCCGATATCGGAATGCCCAAAGTTTTCTCGGCCCAGCAGGCGATGGAGGCGCAGAACCCCAACGTCACCGTCCTGCCCTACAATCGGCGCCTGAGTGAAGAGATCGCGCGAGACCTATTAGGCGACTTTGATCTGATCCTGGATGGTACCGACAATTTCGAAACCCGCTATCTGGCCAATCGCACGGCCGTTGCTTTGGGCAAACCGCTGATCTCGGGCGCGTTGTCGCAATGGGAAGGGCAGCTGAGCGTCTTCGACCCGGCCATGGGTGCCCCCTGCTACCAGTGTATTTTCCCCGAAGCCCCCGCAGCCGGTCTGGCCCCGTCCTGTTCCGAGGCAGGCGTGATCGGCCCCTTGCCGGGTGTGGTTGGCTCCATGATGGCGGTTGAGGCGATCAAGGTCATCACCGGGGCTGGCCAAGCGCTGCGCGGCGAAATGCTGATCTATGACGCGCTTTATGGTGAAAGCCGCAAGATCACCCTGTCCAAGCGTTCTGACTGCCCGATTTGCGGTGCGGGTGGCGAATAAACGCAGTGTTGCTCTGGATCATCTGATCGGCCCTTCCTAGGTTGTGGGCAAAGGAGATCTGAATGACCAACCCGATCCTGTCCGACTGGACCACTCCGTTCGAACTCGCCCCTTTTGCCAAGATTTCGGACGACGATTTCGCCCCCGCTTTAGATGAGGCGCTGCAGGCGCATAACACGCAGATCAACGCGATCGCTACAAACGCCGAAGCCCCGAATTTCGCCAACACGATCGAAGCGCTTGAGGCGGCGGGTGAGCAACTGGACAAAGTGCTGTCGGTTTTCTTCACGGTAGCGGGCGCGGACAGCAATCCGAAACGAGAAGAGCTGCAGCGGGAATTTTCGCCAAAGCTAGCGGCGCATTTTTCGGGGATATCCTCGAACAAGGCGCTGTTCAAACGCGTGGCTGACCTCTGGGCGCGGCGCGACGAACTGGGCCTGAGCGACGAACAGGCCCGCGTGTTGATGCTGTCTCATCGCGGTTTTGTCCGGGCTGGTGCTGCGTTGGAGGGCGAGCAGGACGCCCGGATGCAAGAGATCAAGGCACGGTTGGCGTCACTGGGAACATCTTTCACCCAAAACCTGCTGGCGGATGAGCGCGACTGGTTCATGGACCTGTCCGAGGATGACCTGCAGGGCCTGCCGGATTTCGTTGTTGATGCCGCACGCGCGGCGGGTCAGGAAAAGGGCGCTGTTGGTCCAGTAGTCACCCTGTCGCGGTCGATCATTGTGCCGTTCCTGCAATTCTCCCCCCGTCGCGACCTGCGGGAAAAAGCCTATCGCGCATGGACCGCGCGCGGGGCGAATGGTGATGACACCGACAACCGCGACATCGCCGCCGAAATCCTTAGCCTGCGCGAAGAGCGCGCCAAGCTGTTGGGATATAACAGCTTTGCCGACTACAAGCTTGAGACGGAAATGGCCCGCTCGCCCGACCGCGTCCGCGACCTGCTGATGCAAGTATGGGAGCCTGCGAAGGCGCGCGCCGACGCAGATGCCGAGATGCTGACCGCGATGATGCAGGAGGATGGCGTCAACGGCCCTCTGGCGGCGTGGGACTGGCGCTACTACGCCGAGAAACGCCGCAAGGCCGAGCATGATCTGGATGAGGCCGCGCTGAAACCCTACCTGCAACTGGACCGGATGATCGAGGCCTCGTTCGCCTGCGCCAACCGTCTTTTCGGGTTGGAGTTCAAACCGCTGGACGTTCCGCTCTACCACCCTGATTGCCGGGCGTGGGAGGTGACGCGCTACGGCAAGCATATCGCGGTCTTCATCGGTGACTATTTCGCACGTGGGTCCAAACGGTCGGGCGCTTGGTGTAGCGCAATGCGGGAGCAAGCGAAGTTCCCCAAAGAACAGGCTCCGGTCGTGATCAACGTTTGCAACTTTGCGAAAGGCGATCCGGCTTTGTTGTCCTATGACGACGCGCGCACGCTGTTCCACGAGTTCGGGCACGCTCTGCATCAGATGCTGTCGAATGTGACCTATGAAAGCATCTCGGGCACGTCCGTGGCGCGCGACTTTGTCGAACTGCCAAGCCAGCTTTACGAACATTGGCTGGAGGTCCCCGAGGTTCTGGCCGAGTTCGCCACCCACGCGGACACAGGCGAGGCAATGCCGCAGGAAATGCTGGAGAAAGTGCTGAAAGCCGCGAATTTCGATCAGGGGTTCCAGACGGTGGAATATGTCGCCTCGGCTTTGGTTGATCTGGCCTTCCATGAGGGCGCGGCCCCGGCGGATCCGATGGCGAAACAGGCCGAGGTCCTGGAAAGCATCGGCATGCCCGCAGCCATAGGCATGCGCCACGCGACCCCACATTTCGCGCATGTTTTCGCGGGCGATGGCTATAGCTCGGGCTACTACAGCTACATGTGGTCCGAAGTGATGGATGCCGACGCATTCGAGGCCTTTGAAGAGGCCGGAGGTGCATTTGATCCCGAACGCGCCAAAGCTCTGGAAGACAACATTCTCTCCACCGGCGGCTCGCGCGAGGCTGAGGAGCTGTATCTGGCCTTCCGGGGCCGGATGCCGGGTGTCGAAGCTTTGTTGAAAGGGCGTGGCCTGATCGCAGCTTAAACCGTTATCCCCCGGTCCTTGGGGGGATCAATATCCCAGCTGGCGATCCACCAGATGCACAAACGGCTCGCCAGCTTCCCCGCGCCGGATATTTTCGACGATCACCTGCGCCGCCGTGACCGGTCGGGTTTCCGAGGCGATATGCGGCGTCACCGTCACGTTCGGATGCGCCCAGTAGGGGTGATCCGCGGGCAGAGGCTCAACCCGGAACACATCCAGCGTGGCATGTCCAATCTGGCCTGTGTTCATCGCCTTTAATAGCGCCTCATCGTCGATCAGAGGCCCACGCCCCGGATTGATGATCCGCGCGCCTTTGGGCATCAGCGAAAGGGTTTCGGCGTTCAGAGTGTTCTCGGTCGCCGGTGTGCCAGGCAGCAAGAGAACGGCGATCTCGGCCTTTGACAGAGCCTCTCGCAACCCATCTTCGCCGCTCAGGCAGGTTACTCCGGGGACGGCTTTGGGGGTGCGGCTCCATCCGGTGACTTTGAAATTCAATGCCGCCAGCGCTTGGGCAGCCTCCTGCCCCAATGCGCCAAGGCCCAGAATGCAGACCTGACGTTCGTTCGCCAATGGTGGCGCGTCAGGCGTCCACACACCGTCTTGCACTTTGATGTGCTGGTCCATCCCCAGATGATAGCGCAGCACATGTCCCACGACCCATTCGGTCATGCCTTGGGTCAGCCCGTGATCCACCATCCGCGCCAGTGGCACGGTCAGCGTTTCGTTCCCTGCGATCTTCTCAACCCCAGCCCAGAGGCTGAGAACCGCTTTCAGCTGGGTATAGGGCGTGAAATCCAGCAGCCCGCCGCTTGGGGCGTAGACGATGTAGTCCACCTCATCCTCGGGGAATTCGGTTGCAAGATTGAACGCGACGCCTGCCTTTTGCAGCCCCTCGGTCAGAAGCGGCTGGTACACCGGCCAAAGCTCAGGACGTGCGGAGAACAGGACATTGACGGGCATGGAGGGGCTTTCCGATCAGCGGGGGCGGTGGATATGGGCGCTTTGCACAACGCCGAAGGCGGCCATCAGAACCAGCATGGCCGAACCGCCATAGCTGACCATGGGCAGAGGTACCCCTACAACCGGAGCCAGCCCCATCACCATCGACATGTTGACCGCAAAGAACAGGAAGAAGTTCAGCGCGATACCCATGGTAACCAGCGATGAGAACCTGTCTTTGGTCGACAGGGCCGTAACCATGCAAAAGATCAGGATCAGCGCGTAAAGCAGCAACAGGGTGATGCCGCCGACAAAGCCGAACTCTTCGGCCAATGTGGTGAAGATGAAATCGGTGTGTTTTTCAGGCAGGAAGTTCAGCCGCGATTGCGTGCCCTGCATGAACCCGCGTCCATTCCATCCACCCGATCCCAGGGCGATCTTCGACTGGGTGATGTGATAGCCCGCGCCCAGAGGGTCGGTAGACGGATCAAGAAACGTGTCGATCCGGCGGAACTGGTAGTCCTTCAGCAACTGCCACTCGGTCCCTCGGCTGTTGAAAACGGCCGCAATCAAGCCGACCACGGCTGCGATCACGGCCGCGAAATAGGCCCAGTGTACACCGGCCAGAAACATCAGCCCTCCACCTGCGGCCAGCAGCAGGATCGAGGTCCCAAGGTCCGGCTGGCGCAGCACCATGAAGGTAGGGATCAGGATAAGAACGACCGGGATCAGCACCCAGAGCGGACGCGAGGTTTTGTGCGAGGGCAGCCAGTCATAGTAGGCCGCCAGCAGCATCACCAGCGCGACTTTCATCACCTCGGACGGCTGAAGGCGCATAAACCCAAGGTCGATCCAGCGCTGTGCGCCCATGCCGATGGTGCCGAACAGCTCCACAAACACCAACAGCGCGATCGAAGCCAGATAGGCCAGTACCGACATGTTGCGCCAGAACCAGATTGGCACCAGCGCGACGATGAACATCACCGTCAGGCCCAGCCCGAAACGTTCGATCTGTGGTTCGGCCCATGGCATCCACGAGCCACCTGCCACCGAGTACAGCATCAGGAACCCGGCACTTGCCGTACTGATCAGCAACAGCGTCAGAGGCCAGTTCATATAGAGGAATTTGCGAAACCCCGAGGGCGTGGATTTGACCGCATATTCAAGATAGCTCATGCGCGGTCCTTCTCGCTGGGGCGCGCTTTGGGGCGGCGGTCGCCCTCGAGCCGTTTTTGTTGTTCCTTGATGCGCTCTCGATCTCCGGCCGGGTAGGCCTCGAGCGGTGGGGTGCCGTTGTAAAGCGCCTGAAGCATGATGTCGCGCGCGACCGGAGCCGCCGCTTTGGAGCCACCGCCGCCATGTTCGACCACAACCGCGATGGCGTATTTGGGTTTGTCGTAGGGGGCGAAGCTGACGAACAGCGCATGGTCGCGCCGTTCCCATGGCAGGTCCTCGTTGCGGATCACACCTGCGGCCCGTTCTGCTTTGGTGATGTTGCGCACCTGGCTGGTACCGGTCTTACCCGCCATGCGAAGGTCATCGGCGATGATCCGGCTGCGATAGGCCGTGCCACGCCGGTCGTTCGATACTGACCACATCGCCTCGCGGATGTAGTTCAGATTGGCTGGGCTGATCCCAAGCGGCTCACCCGCGCCGGTTGGCTGTTCGACCCCATCAATCGAGCGGACCAGACGCGGTGTCACGGCCCGCCCCGTGGCGATCCGCGCGGTCATCACAGCCAGCTGCATCGGTGACGCCAGCATGAATCCCTGTCCGATCGAGGCATTGGCCGTATCACCGATCAGCCAGTCCTCGCCATGAGTGCGTTGCTTCCATTCCTGATTGGGCGCCAGACCGGCACGCACAGCGGACATCGGAATGTCGTGCTTGATGCCCAGGCCGAGGGTCCGCGCCATCTCTGAGATTTTGTCGATGCCAACTTTGATCGCCACGTCATAGTAGTAAACGTCGCAGCTGCGTTTGAGCGATGTATTAAGGTCGACCATGCCATGCCCCCCGCGTTTCCAGCAGTGAAAGCGGCGGCTGCCGACCTTGAGGTGGCCGGGGCAGTACACGGTGTTGCCGGGGCCAACGACACCGGCCTCAAGCGCGGCCAAGGCGGTGACCATTTTGAAGGTCGATCCGGGCGGGTATGTGCCCTGAACCGTCTTGTTGGCCAGCGGGCGGTATTTGTCCTGCGTCAGGATCTGGTAATCCGCGACCGAGATGCCACGCACGAACAGGTTGGGATCGAAACTGGGGGCCGAGGCCATCGCCCTTAGATCGCCGGTTTCGCAATCAATGACAACGGCGGCGGCGCTTTCTCCGGCAAGCCGTGCTTGAGCGTATTGCTGTAGGTCCGCGTCGACCGAGAGTTGCAGATCAGCACCCGGTTGGCCTTCCTGCCGGTCCAGCTCGCGCATGACGCGGCCGGTGGCGTTAACCTCAACCCGCTTGGAGCCTGCTTTGCCGCGCAGGTCGATCTCTTGCTTGGCCTCAAGGCCGACCTTGCCGATCTGGAACCGGGGGATGCGCAGCACTGGCTCGGGGTCTTCGATCTGGCTGAGGTCATAGTCGCTGACCGGGCCGACATAGCCGACGATATGGGCGAAATCCTCATAGCGCGGGTATTGCCGGGTTTGCCCGACCTCGGGCGTGACCCCTGGTAGGGCCGGGGCGTTCACCGCGACTTTCGAGATATCTTCCCACGTCACCTGATCGACCAATGTGACCGGCAGGAACGGGGCCGAGCGTCGCATTTCCGTGCGCGCGCGCTCAATCTCATCCTCGTTCAGGGGGATCAGGTCCGAGAGTTTGGCGATCACCTTGTCGATGTCACCGGCATCCTCGCGAACAATTACGATGCGGTAGGACGGTGAGTTCTGCCCTATTATCTGCCCGTTGCGGTCATAGATGCGCCCCCGCGTCGGCGGGATAAGGCGGATATTGATCCGGTTTTCTTCGGCTAGAAGACGATATTCATCCGCTTGATCGACTTGCATGTACCGCATGCGCGCGGCTAACCCGCCAATAAAAACCGCCTGCAGACCGCCAAGCAGCAGGGCCCGCCGTGGCAAACGTTTATAGGCGACACCTTCGCTTTTGATCTTGCGTTGTTTCATGCACGCGCCCCCGCAGCGCTGGCATCCGCGGCCGAGACGCGGCGCACGCCGAATACACTCTGAGAAAGCAGAACAATGACCGGATAGGCCAGAATTGTCAGCACAAGCTGAATCAAAACCGGTAACAAAGCCGCCTGATCAACAGACAGGATTGCAAGGACGATCCGGTTGCCCAGAAAGACGCCAGTAACGACGGCGCTGACAGACATCCATTCCGCCACAAAGCCCGCATCCCGCATCCCGGGTGCCGAAGCCCGCAAGTATGCCGCGCCCAGCACCACCAATGCGGCCAACAGGCCCGGCGGGCGTTGCAGCAGCAAATCGGCCAGCAACATGACCAAAGCGACCAAAACGGTCGGCACATAATCCGGCTGCCGAAGCACCCAAGCAAAAGTAAGGACGATCAGAAAGTCCGGAAAAGGCCAGCGATCCGGCTGCGTATCCAGCGGTAGCAGATGCAGGAACAGAACGAACACCGCGAGCGCCCCGTAAAGACCGCGCATCGCCCATTTGTGAGAGGCCGGTTTATCCATCACCAGCTTCCTCAGACGACAACGAAGCAGCGGGGCGTGAGGGGCCGACGATCTGACCCGGATCGCGGATCGTGGGGGCCGAGTTGTAGCGAAGAACGCGCAGGAACTCCAACCGTTCGAAATCGGCGGAGAGGCGCACGCGCAGGCGACCTCCGGGGTCGGCGGCGATCTGGCCGATCAGCAGACCGGCGGGAAACACGCCTCCATCGCCCGAGGTCACGACCCGGTCGCCGGGGCGCACAAGCTCACGGTTTTCCAGAAACTCGACCGAAGGGGCAGGGGTATTGTCGCCCGTGATCAAAGCGGTCTGGCCCGAGGGCTGGATGGTGGCGGGAATGACGCTTGAGGCGTCCGTCATCAGAATGACGCGCGCCGTATCCGGCCCAACACCCGAGATACGGCCAACCAGGCCGATCCCGTCCATCGTGGCCCAGCCATCGACGATCCCGTCCCGTTCCCCAACATTCAACAGCACCGACTGCCGGAAGGGAGAGCCGCTATCGGCCATCACCACGCCGGTCACATAGGTCAGGCGCGGGTCAAGCCGCACATTGTTCAAATCCAGTAGCCGCGCGTTTTCCTGTTCCAGCTGCAACGCTGCCTCTTTCCAGGCGCGCATCAGCCGCAGTTCCGAGCGCAGCTCGCGGTTCTGCTCGCTCAGGCTCTGATAGCTTTGGAAATCACGGAACAGGTTGACGGTTGCGGTGACCGGAACCATGGCCCAATCCATTGAGGGCACAACAGCATCTACAACCTGCGCGCGGAACCGTTCAACCCGAGGGCTGTCGATCCGCCAGACAATGAAGATGCCCAGCAGGCACAGCACAACGATCCCCAGAAGCAAACGCCTCAGTGGGGCCGTGTAGTCGTCGCGCTGTGATCGGTCTTTTGCCACAGGTTACCTTCCCGTGCTGCTCGGGCCGAGTTTACCCTATTTTCTAAAGGGTGCGCGCCTTAGCTTTCGTAGTCAATCGCGTGGCGCAGCTGTTTTTCGTATTCTAGCGCCTTGCCGGTGCCCAAAGCCACACAATTCAGGCTTTCATCGGCAATCGACACGGCCAGACCTGTCTGTTCGCGCAGAGCCAGATCCAGATCGCCCAGCAGTGCTCCGCCACCGGTGAGCATCACGCCACGATCCACGATGTCTGCGGCCAGATCGGGGGGCGTGGTCTCCAGCGCGGTCATTACAGCCTCGCAAATCTGCTGGACGGGTTCCGACAGCGCCTCGGCGACCTGAGCCTGACTGATCTCGATTTCTTTTGGCACGCCGTTCAGTAGGTCGCGACCACGGATATGCATCGACTGGCCGCGGCCATCGTCGGGCATGCGCGCGGTGCCGATGGTGGTCTTTATGCGTTCAGCGGTGGATTCGCCGACCAGAAGGTTCTGCTGACGACGCAGGTAGGAGATGATCGCCTCGTCCATACGGTCTCCACCCACGCGGACCGAGCGGGCGTAGACGATATCCCCCAGCGACAGAACCGCAACCTCGGTGGTGCCGCCACCGATATCGACGACCATGTTTCCGGTCGGATCGGTGATTGGCATGCCTGCGCCAATTGCCGCTGCAATCGGTTCGGCAATCAGGCCAGCGCGGCGCGCGCCTGCGGACAGAACCGACTGGCGGATCGCGCGTTTTTCAACAGGGGTCGCGCCATGCGGGACGCAGACGATGATCTTTGGCTTCGAGAAGGTCGAACGCTTATGCACTTTGCGGATGAAGTGCTTGATCATTTCCTCGGCGGTGTCGAAGTCGGCAATCACGCCTTCGCGCATCGGGCGAATGGCTTCAATCGAACCCGGTGTCCGACCCAGCATCAGCTTGGCGTCTTCGCCAACCGCCAGAACCTTTTTCACGCCGTCCTTGACGTGATAGGCTACAACCGAGGGTTCAGACAGGATCACACCGCGCCCCTTGACGTAGACCAGCGTGTTTGCCGTTCCAAGGTCGATAGCCATGTCCGCTGTGAACAGGCCGCCCAGATTGCCAAAGATCCCCATGTTTCCCCTGATCCTGTATGTCGGTTTTTCTACTGCCCGCGACTCGACGGTTCCGGGACGGATGACTTATAGGGTGCCAACTCGCCCGGTAAAAGGGCTGATTCCGCGGCAATCAGCACCTTTTCGCCTCATTTGCAGGGACTGTAGAAGGCAATATGCTCTCATATCAACATATTTACCACGCCGGGAATCTGGCTGATGTGCAAAAGCACGCTTTATTGGCATGGGCGCTGTCCTATCTGACCCAAAAGGACAAACCGCTGACTTACGTCGAAACCCATTCGGGACGTGGGCTTTACAGACTAGATTCAGACGAAGCCCGCAAGACCGGAGAAGCAGCCGCCGGGATTGAGCGTGTTCAGCGTGGCGCATGGTTTGGCGATGATCATCCGCTGGCGCAAGCGATCGGGATGACACGTGCGCGTTTTGGAGAGGCCAGCTACCCCGGATCGCCCCTGATTGCAGCTAGCCTGCTGAGGTCGCAGGACAGTCTGCACCTCGCCGAATTGCATCCGCAGGAATATGCGGCTTTGTCACTGGCGGTGCCGGGGGGCAATGCGCGCGTCTACAAGCAAGACGGGTATGAGCTGGCGCAGTCCCTACTGCCGCCGACGCCCAGACGGGGTATGCTGTTGATTGACCCCAGCTACGAGGTGAAGGCGGAATATGACCGCCTTCCGGGGATAATCGCCAAGCTGCATCGCAAATGGAATGTGGGCGTGATCGCTTTGTGGTACCCGATCCTGAAGGATGCCCGTCAAAAGCCGATGGTGGACGCGCTGACGTCTCAGGATTTCCCGAAGGTGTTGAAACACGAGGTGACATTCGCCGCAGCGCGCAAAGGGCATGGGATGGTCGGGTCTGGAATGTTCGTGATCAACGCGCCCTTTGGGTTGGATCAGGAAACCCACAGACTGTCTGCTTTGTTCAAAAAACTTTGAGGTCTTGGAGAGGAACAAGCAAACCTCGCGCCCCGTTTGCCTGCATCAAAGATGCCGTCAAACGCGTTGGGCCCGGCAGCGCGCCGCAGGCGCGCTGCCGGGCCCAAAACCCAAGATGGGTCGGCGAAGCCGGGCCGCCGCGGGTGCGGGAGCCCTTTGCCGTTTCTAGGTCAGGTCTTTGTAGCTGATCTCACGCGTGTCTGCGCCGGGGCCGGTTTTCTCGCGGCGAACGATCAGGCGGTTCAGCGCGTGGATATAGGCCTTGGCTGACGCAACGACCGTGTCTGTGTTGGCCGATTGGCCGGTTGCGATCATGCCGTCTTCGCTCAGGCGGACCGAGACTGTGGCTTGCGCGTCGGTGCCTTCGGTGACGGCATGGACCTGATACAGTTGCAACCGGGCTGTGTTGGGGTAGATCGCGCGGATCGCTTTGAACGTTGCATCCACAGGCCCGTCGCCATGTTCGGTGGCGATGATGTCCTTGCCGTCCATTTCAAGTTCGACGGTTGCCTCGGCCTGGCCCCCGGTGCCGCAGGTCACTTTCATCGAGACAAGCTGAAGATAGTCGTCATGCTCGTCCATGGTCATGAGCGCGATCAGGTCGTCGTCGAACACCTCTTTCTTGCGGTCGGCCAGATCCTTGAACCGCACGAAGATGTCCTTGAGCTGGTTATCGCCCACATCAAAACCCAACGTCTCGAGCTTGTCGCGCAGCGCGGCGCGGCCCGAGTGCTTGCCCAAGGGCAGAGAGGTGCCGGACAGGCCGATATCCTCTGGGCGCATGATCTCGAAGTTTTCGCGGTTTTTCAGCATGCCATCCTGATGGATGCCGCTTTCATGCGCGAAGGCGTTCTTGCCTACGATGGCCTTGTTGAACTGAACGTTGAAGCCCGACACGGTCGCCACGCGGCGCGAGATATGCATGATCTTGGTGGTGTCGATGCCCGTGTGCCAAGGCATGATGTCGTTGCGGGTACGCAGCGCCATCACAACCTCTTCCAAAGCCGTATTGCCCGCCCGTTCGCCCAGACCGTTGATGGTGCATTCGATCTGACGCGCACCGCCTGCAACAGCGGCAAGAGAGTTCGCGGTCGCCATGCCGAGGTCGTTGTGGCAGTGGGTGGCAAAGATCACCTCATCCGCGCCCGGTACGGTCTCGATCAGGCGTTTGATCAGGTCGGCCGACTCCACCGGGGCGGTGTAGCCCACCGTGTCAGGGATGTTGATCGTGGTTGCGCCCGCTTTGATCGCAATCTCGATCACACGGCAGAGGTAGTCCCACTCGGTCCGCGTCGCATCCATCGGTGACCACTGAACGTTTTCACACAGGTTGCGCGCATGGCTGACGGTTTCGTGGATTTTCTCGGCCATCTCGTCCATCGTCAGGTTTGGAATGGCGCGGTGCAGGGGGGATGTGCCGATGAAGGTGTGAATACGGTTCTGCTCGGCGTGTTTCACCGC
This sequence comes from Ruegeria profundi, assembly GCF_049800715.1. Lineage (GTDB taxonomy): Bacteria > Pseudomonadota > Alphaproteobacteria > Rhodobacterales > Rhodobacteraceae > Ruegeria > Ruegeria profundi_A. The sequence continues at coordinate 73,104 of NZ_JBNAFO010000006.1, read as the reverse complement.
CTCCCAGCAGCGGTCGATATCGGCGAAGTTCGCACGGGCTAGACCGCAGATACGGCTGTTTTTCGAACGTTGCGCGATCTCGGATACGGCCTTGAAGTCGCCCTCGGATGCGATGGGGAAACCGGCTTCGATAATGTCGACGCCCATTTCGTCCAGCAGCTCGGCTATCTCGAGCTTTTCGTCATGGGTCATTGTTGCGCCGGGGCTCTGCTCGCCGTCGCGCAAAGTGGTATCGAAGATCAAGACGCGGTCTTGGTCGGTCACGTTGGTCATGGGGTTCTCTTTCTTCTTCTGTCCTAAAGCCTCTTGGCGCGCTGGCGTCCTCCTCTGAGCGGGCGCGCCGGTTGGCACGCTCAGAGGCGGATTAGGATCAGTAGGCCACGCAGCGATGCACCGCGAAGGGCGGTGTCGGCAACAAGGATATCTGCGCGGTTGATCATGAGGACGAGGTTATACCCAGCTTACGCAGAATGAAAAGAACCAAAATGAGGGCGTGTTCCTTTCTGTGCGAATTCTTGGAGACCTATCATTGATCCAACCATCGCCGCCGCTAGGTCGTGAGACATGAAAACAGCTTTGGTTATAGGCGCCTCTGGCGGAATTGGTTCGGCGCTTTGCGCGCGTCTTGAGGGGCTAGGCGTGCAGGTCACAAGCCTGTCCCGGTCTTTTGACGGGATTGATCTGACCCAACCGGAGCAGGCTTTGCAGATGTTGGATGACCTGCCTGACCCGTTCGATCTGGTTCTGGTCGTCTCTGGCGCGTTGGAGATCAACGGGGCGGAGCCGGAAAAGACGATCCGCGCTGTATCTGCACAGGCAATGATGGATCAGTTTGCGTTGAATTCGGTTGGCCCGGCCCTGGTCCTCAGCCGTGCGCACAGATTGCTACCACGCGACAGGCGATCTGTTTTTGGTGTTCTGTCGGCGCGTGTGGGGTCGATCGGAGACAACCGTATCGGGGGTTGGATCAGCTACCGGGCCGCAAAAGCTGCGGTGAATCAGATCGTCCATACCTCGGCGATCGAACTTTCGCGCACGCACAAACAGGCGATCTGCGTGTCTTTGCATCCCGGCACTGTCAAAACGGCCTTCACGCAGAAATACCTTGGTCGGCATCCGGCGGTGGAGCCTGAAGAGGCCGCGATGAACCTGCTGAACGTGGTCAGCGGTCTGACGAGTGATGACACGGGTGGGTTCTTCGACTGGACCGGAAAACCCGTTCCGTGGTAGCGGGTTAGCCGTCGGAGGGTTCAGCCTGCGCTGGTTCCTCAGCGTTTTCGGCCTGAGCGGGTTGATCCTCTTGCGCGGGCGCTTCTTCTGCTGCGCTTTGCGCGGGCAGCGCGTCATTGTCCCACACGCCAGTCTCCTCTTGGCCGTTGGCATAGCGCATGGTGCCTTCGCCGTGGCGTTTGTTGTCGAGGAAACCGCCTTCGTAAACGTCGCCTGTGCTGTAGGTCGCGACACCCACTCCGCTGATTTTGCCGTCAACCCAATCGCCCGTGTAGGTGAAGGTGCTGGGCGTTGTGATCGTGCCTTTGCCGTGGCGCTTGCCGTTCAGGAAATCTCCGTCATAGATCGTGCCGTCCGCGTAGCTGGCCTTGCCTTTGCCCTGCCGCGCGCCATCGACCCATTCGCCCTCATAACGGTAGCCATTGGCAAAGGTGACGACGCCGGTGCCGTGGCTGACCGCATTCCGGAACTCGCCGGTATAGACGACGCCGTTTGGGTATGTGGCCTTGCCTCGGCCCTCGAAGACACCCGCAACCCACTCACCATCATAGACGGTGCCGTCGGGATAGGTGTTCTGGCCCTTGCCATGCGGCAGGTCCGCACTGAGTTCACCGATATAGGTTGAGCCATCGGGATAGGTGATCTCACCAAAACCTTCGATCTGACCACGGGACCAGTCGCCTGTATAGCTGTAGCCATCTGTCCCGGTGAAGGTGCCTTTGCCGTGGCGCTGATCGTCTTCGTAGTCGCCCTCATAGACGTTGCCGTTGGCATAGGTTTCCTTGCCTTTGCCCTGACGGCGCCCGTCCAGCAATGAGCCCTCGTAGACATCCCCGTTGGCCAGCGTCAGCCGCCCGGTGCCTGTCATCACGTTGTTCTGCCACTGACCGTCATATTCAACGCCGTCCGACTGAACCAGACGACCTTGACCATGGCGCTGACCCTGTTCGATCTCACCTTCATAGACAGATCCATCGGCCGAAGTGATCTTGCCTATGCCCTGCTTTTCACCCTCAACCCAGTCGCCCTCGTAGGCGTATCCGTTGGGGTCGGACAGAGTGCCCTTGCCGTGATGGCGCGCGTCTTTGAACGCGCCTTCATATCGCAGGCCATTGGCATATTGGGCCACGCCGGTTCCGTTGATGGCCCCGTTGGACCACGTCCCTTCGTAGGTGCCGCCATCGGGATAGGTGATCTTGCCCTGGCCGTCTGGCTGGCCATCGGCGAAGGAACCTTCGTAGATCGCGCCATTTGCAAAGCGCGCCGTGCCTTGCCCCTGAATCTTGCCTTCGATCCATTCGCCCGAATACTCGAACCCGTTGGGTAGCCGATACGACCCGGTCCCGTGCCGCAAGCCGTTCAGGAAGGTGCCTTCATAGACACCTCCGACCTCGTCATCCTTGACGATGACGGTTCCGTCCTGTGCAAAGGCTGCCGCTGCGATCAGGGTCATGGCCCCTGCAGCAATCGAATTGCGGATCACATCCATTGTTGTTCCTGCCTGCCCGGTCATCATTGCTTGCTTTCTTCGGCGCAAAACTAAGGGACCGTCACGGGCAGAGCAACGGCTTTTGCCGCATGGCCCTTTCACTCGCGCGGTGATCTGCTAAATGCAAATGGACTGACGAAGGCAAGAGGGCAGCATGGCCGACCGTTTCCGCATCACTCTGGCGCAGCTTAACCCCACCGTGGGGGATATTCCCGGCAATGCTGCCAAAGCGCGCGCAGCGTGGCACGAGGCCCGCGAGGCCGGGGCTGACATGGTGGCCTTCCCTGAGATGTTCATCACCGGCTACAACACGCAGGACCTTGTGATGAAGCCCGTGTTTCACCGCGCTGCAATGGCCGCGATTGAGGCATTGGCCGTGGACTGTGCCGAGGGTCCCGCCATTGCCATCGGTGGGCCGTGGGTCGAGGACGGGCGCCTCTACAACGCTTATGTGATTCTGAATGGCGGGCGAATCACCAGCAAGTCCCTGAAACACCATCTGCCGAACGAAACGGTCTTTGATGAGGTGCGTCTGTATGATTCCGGCCCGCTGGGTGGGCCGTACTCGGTGGGCAATTTCCGCATCGGTAGCCCAATCTGCGAAGATGGCTGGCACCCGGACGTGGCTGAAACGCTGGAGGAAACCGGGGCCGAGTTTCTGCTGATCCCCAACGGCTCGCCCTATTTCCGGGACAAATACGATGTGCGTCTGAACCACATGGTGGCCCGCGTGGTCGAGACCGGCCTGCCGCTGATCTATCTGAACATGGTTGGCGGGCAAGACGATCAGGTTTTTGACGGAGCAACTTTCGGTCTTAACCCGGGTGGTGAGCTTGCCTTCCGCATGCCCGTATTCGACGAAGCGATACGCCACGTGGACCTCGAGCGTGGCGATGACGGCTGGCGCATCGTCCCGGCCGAGATCGTCCCCCAACCGGATGTGTGGGAGCAAGACTACCGCGCCATGGTCCAATCCTTGCGTGACTACATGGGCAAGACCGGTTTCAAAAAGGCGGTTCTCGGGCTGTCAGGCGGGGTCGATTCAGCCCTGGTTGCGGCCATTGCCGTTGACGCGATTGGCGCTGACAATGTGCGTTGCGTGATGCTGCCATCGGAATACACCAGCCAGGCCTCGCTGGACGATGCCGAGGCGGTCGCCAAGGCGCTGGGCGTTCACTATGACTATGTGCCGATCTCGGACAGCCGCGCGGCGGTGACCGAGACACTTGCCTCTTTGTTTGCCGGTCGCGATGCCGATCTGACCGAAGAGAACATCCAGTCCCGCCTGCGAGGTGTGTTGCTGATGGCGATCTCGAACAAATTTGGTGAGATGCTTTTGACCACCGGTAACAAATCCGAGGTTGCGGTTGGTTATGCTACCATCTATGGCGACATGAACGGGGGCTATAACCCGATCAAGGACCTCTACAAAACCCGCGTGTTCGAGACCTGCCGCTGGCGCAACGCCAATCATCGCGACTGGATGATGGGGCCTGAAGGCGAGGTCATCCGACCGTCGGTCATCGACAAACCCCCAAGCGCCGAGCTGCGCGAAGATCAGAAAGACAGCGACAGCCTGCCGGACTATCCGGTTCTGGATGGCATTCTGGATATCCTGGTCGATCAGGATGGCTCGATCGCCGATTGTGTTGCGGCCGGTTTCGATGAGGCCGATGCCAAACGGGTCGAGCATCTGATTTACATCAGCGAGTATAAACGGTTCCAGTCCGCCCCCGGCACGCGCCTGACCAGCCGGGCCTTCTGGTTGGACCGTCGCTATCCGATCGTGAATCGTTGGCGTGATCAGGGGTAAATATGGCACATTGTTTCCCGTTTATGGTATAGTGCCGCTCTGAGCTCTCGCATTGTTTCCGATACCGTGCGTGCCCCGTTCGTTTTCCGGGGTGATCCGCAAGCTATCCTTGTTTTTGCGACATTTTTCCGCCACATTTATGCTTGGATATTGCCTCATGTGAGGCGGGTGTGACGTATTGTTCTGCGAGGGGCGCAGGGTCATGGCAAACTGTTTTTAGCCTGACGACGCCACATCCGGGTGGGATGTCTGAGTGAACAGTGTGGTGTTACGATGAATGAGCAATATGATAAATCGCTTCACGCGCCGCGTGCGCTGAATACGATGGAATCTCCTCCCCAAGAGTTGGACGAGGAGAAACTGGATGCGGCCATCGCGGACATGCTGAGGGAAGATGCAGGTCAGCAGAATGTCGCGCCGATGAAGCGTCCTGAATTCCCTGATCTTGTCCCCCAGGAAGAGGTCCGGACCGGGTCAAAGCCCAAGGTCAGCGGGTTCTCGGCCAATCTGCGTCAGAAATGGGCTGAGCTGTCAGGCGCTGCGTAAATCACCAGGCTAAAGTCGTAAAAGGTGCGGCGTGTTTCGCGGCACCTTTGGCGCGCGCGCCACAGGTCTGCACAATCCTTTTGTGAACCTCAAAAAACCGGTTGCCAGTAGCACAGCGGTCGGTCTCCATGGCGGTCCATGCGATTGTCCATGAGCTTTTGATGCCCGGTCCCAAGCCTACTGTCTTCGACTCCGATCTCTCATTGCCGAAACAAACCGATATCGTCGTGATTGGCGGCGGTATCATTGGTGTATCCACGGCCTTGGAGCTGGCTGAGCGGGGTGTTTCGGTCCTGTTGTGTGAAAAGGGTCAGATCGCGGGCGAGCAAAGCTCTCGCAATTGGGGATGGGTGCGTCTTGGGATGCGCGACCCGAGGGAGATCCCTCTGATGCAAGAGTCGCTGCGCCTTTGGCGCGGGATGGAGGACCGGATCGGACGTCAGACCGGCTATACGCAGTCGGGGATTCTGTTCGGAGCCTCTGGCCAGCGGGATGCGCGAAATCTTGAACGTTGGATACGCCATGTCGACGGGTTGAACACCGGCGCACAGATCGTCGCCGGGGCCGAACTGGCCGAGCTGATGCCTGGGGCGCAGTCGGATATCTCAAGCGGTCTCTACATGCCGCAAGACGGCCGGGCCGAGCCGCAATGGGCCGCCCCCGCCATCGCCGAGGCCGCGCGTGATCGCGGGGCGATCATCATTACCAGTTGCGCCGTGCGCAGCGTCGATATGCAAGAGGGGCGCGTTGCCGGAGTATTCACCGAACGGGGCCGCGTGGCGTGTGACCGGGTGGTTTTGGCCGGCGGGGCTTGGTCGCGATTGTTTGCGGGAAATGCCGGGATCGATCTGCCTCAACTGAAGGTGCTGAACACAGTCATGCGCGTGTCGCCGGTGGTCGAGGGGCCAGAGGTCGCGTTGTGGTCGGATGGGTTTGCAATTCGAAAGCGGGCGGATGGTGGTTATACCATCGCCTCGGGTCATGAAAACACGGTGGATATCGTGCCCGACAGTTTCCGGCTGGCCCTCAAGTTTCTGCCAGCCTTCGCACAGGAATGGAGATCGCTGCGCTTTCGCCTGTCGGGTCGCTGGGCGACCGAGGCGCGCGAAGATCGGCGCTGGCTGCCCACCGATGTGACTCCGTTCGAACATTGCCGCGTGCTGGATCCAGAACCGTCGCAAAAGGTTATCCGTGGGGCATGGGCGAATGCGCGCAAGAGCTATCCGGCGCTGGAGCAGGCCGAGATCGTCCAAAGCTGGGCGGGGATGATTGACGTGACACCGGACGCGATCCCGGTTCTGTCGCCAGCCGATGATCTGCCGGGCCTGTTCATTGCCACCGGATTTTCTGGCCACGGTTTCGGCATCGGCCCCGGCGCGGGTCTGTTGATGGCAGATCTGGTCATGCACAGAACGCCCTGTGTGGATCCGGCCGCGTTTCGCCTGTCTCGTTTCACCGATGGCTCAAAGGTCCGGCCGGACCCTGGGTATTGAAGGCTTAGCCCATCATTTGATAGCTGACAGGCACAAAGCGGAAGCCGTCGCCTCGGGTCTCGACATATCCAGCGCCCGGGAAGGGCATGTGATAGCCGATCATGGGCACCTTGTCGGCGGCCAGCAGGCCCAAAATCTTACGGCGTGATTCCGTTGCGGCAGCCTTGTCCATGTCGAACCGAACTTCCCATTCGGGGTGCGCAAAGGACCAGACATAGTGATTGGCAAGGTCCGCAGTCAGGATAAGGCGCTGGCCGTTGCTTTCCAAGTGGTAGACCATGTGACCGGGGGTATGCCCAAAGGTCGCCATCGCCGTCACGCCCGAGGCCACGTCTCCGCCATCCTCAATAAAGGTCATCTTCTCGGCCAGGGGGGTGACCTTGGCAGCAACCAGATCGCCGACCCGGTTCCCGGCTTCCTGAGCGGACCAGAAATCATATTCCGGTGCAGCAGTGACATAGCGCGCATTTGCGAATGTCGGCGCATCATCGGCGGTCATGCCGCCGATATGGTCTGGATGCATGTGGGTCAGCACAACCACGTCAATCTGATCGGGCGTGACACCTGCATCTGCCAAAGCGGCCTGAATGCCGCCCTGACCAAGTCCGGTATCGAACAAGATCAGCTCCGAGCCTGTATTTACCAGAGTCGGCGTGAAAAAGAATTGTGCCACGTCGGGCGAGATGAAGTTTTCGGCTGAAACTTTGGCGAATTCCTCATCCGAGGCGCCGCCACCAAAGATTTCCTGCGCGCCGTCGCGCGGCAGGCTGCCATCAAGCAGGGTCGTGACCGTGAAGTCGCCCAGCTGGAATGATCTTGCGATAGTCGAGTTCGCCTTTGTCTCGGCTCCGGCCGCCAAAAGTGGGGTCGCTGCGGATGCAAATGGAAGGGCTGCTGCGGCGCCCAAGGCCGCTCTGCGTGTTAAATTGATGGCCATTTCTTAGTCTCCCTGTCAGAACGCCAGCGAAAAAGGTAGTTCGCTGCGGGTCGCGTGCCACTTTATACACCGGTACTTAGTCTGCGTGGATGAACATTGCGTGTTAATATTTGTTCATCTTGCGATCTGGGGGGCTGAGGAGCTTGGGTAGTCCAAAACGCCTGCTGGACAAAAACGCGCCTTTGTGACAAGAGCCGCGCCAACAGGAGACACCCATGACAACCACCCGTTTCGCCCCGTCGCCCACCGGTTACATCCATGTGGGCAACCTGCGCACCGCTCTGATGAACTACCTGATCGCCCGCAAGGCAGGCGGCACCTTCATCCTGCGCATCGACGATACCGATCCTGAGCGCTCGAAAGAAGAGTATGTCGACGCGATCAAACAGGATCTTGAGTGGCTGGGCCTGCATTGGGATCGGGTTGAGCGTCAGTCCGAACGTTTGGACCGCTACGCCGAAGCCGCTGACAAGCTCCGAGAAATGGGCCGGTTCTATGAGGCGTTCGAGACACCGACCGAGCTGGATCTCAAGCGCAAGAAGCAGCTGAACATGGGCAAGCCGCCGGTCTATGACCGAGCCGCGCTGAACCTGAGCGAGGCCGAGAAAGACGCGCTGCGCGCCGAGCGTGGCAATGGCGTCTGGCGGTTCAAACTGGATCACGAGCGGATCGAGTGGAATGACGGCATTCTGGGCGACATCTCGATTGATGCGGCCTCGGTTTCCGACCCGGTGCTGATCCGCGGCGATGGGCAGGTTCTCTACACGATTGCGTCTGTCGTGGACGATACCGAGATGGGCGTGACCGACGTGGTGCGCGGCTCGGACCACGTCACCAACACTGCAACGCAGATTCAGATCATCGAGGCGCTGGGTGGCACTTGCCCGCGCTTTGCCCACCATTCGCTGCTGACCGGTCCTCAGGGTGAGGCGCTGTCGAAACGTCTGGGAACGCTGGCGCTGCGCGATCTGCGTGAACAGGGCGTGCAGCCGATGGCTCTGCTGAGCCTGATGGCGCGTCTGGGCTCGTCTGACCCGGTTGAGCTGCGTTCCGAGATGGCTGAGCTGATCGACGGGTTCGATATCAACCGTTTTGGCGCGGCTCCGACAAAGTTCGATGTGCAGGACCTTTTCCCCCTGACTGCGAAGCACCTGCAATCGCTGCCGCTGGCGGATGTTGTAGACGCCGTTGCCGAGGCAGGCGTCCCTGCCGACCTGGCTGAGCCGTTCTGGGCCATGGCGCGCGAGAACATCACCACTCTGGACGATCTCAAGGGTTGGTGGGAGCTGTGCCGGGATGGGGCGGAGCCTCTGATCGCGGATGAGGATCGCGACTTCATCGCCGAGGCGATTGCGCTTTTGCCGGAAGGTCCGTTTGATGGCGAAACCTGGGGCAGTTGGACCAAGGCCGTCAAAGAGGCCACGGGCCGCAAGGGCAAGGGCCTGTTCATGCCGCTGCGCAAGGCACTGACCGGGATGGAGCGCGGGCCTGAGATGGCAGCACTTTTGCCTTTGCTGCAAGTGATCCGCGCGAGAGGCTGATTGTCAAACCTTAGAACTTGAAAGAGGCAGGCAGTTCGTTTGCCTCTTTTTGTTGGTGCGGTTGGATGACCCGCACCGACGCCCGGCGCAAGCGATCGTCAACAAAGTCTGTCTCGTCAGGTTTGAGCTGTTGGTGGCGCGGGTATCTTGGCTCGGCCCTGTCATTCACGACAGGTGCGTCCCAGCCATCCGTTGTTGCGAAGAACCGGTCGACCCCGTCCGGCCCAAAAACACGCAGATATCCTTGCACAACGACGTCGATGTAGCTGAGCAGCAGCGGATGATGATCTGTCGGCGCATTGTGCCGGTCCCTCGGCACCGCATAAACAGCGATTTCCACATCCTGCGTAAGAGGGTGCGCGACCGACTGCGTGGCGGGAATGCGGTCATAGGCCCATTCACGCTCATCCAGCGCGGCCCAGTCGTTTTTGGGTACATGGGCGATCATGCCTTCGATCTCGGAGTCAGGATCACGGACTGCCGTCAGGAACGCGACCGAACGCAAGTCGGTATGCTTCCATGCCCGCCGCCAACCTTTAAGCTTTGCGGGTCGGGGATCGGGAAAGTCATGTGTGGCCAGGTTCACGAGGCTGCCATAGCCAAAGAAATAGGGGTCTGCCATCAGCGCGGGATGTCCTTTGGGTCGATTGATGTATGTCAAACCGCTTTTTTGCCGGACATGCAATAAGATCACATCATTGATTTAGGGAGGCCCTTATGCGGATTACCAAACGGACGAATATTGCCGTGCGCCTGTTGATGTATTGCGCGGCACATCCCGAAAGGCTGGTGACCAAGGCCGAGATCGCCGAGGTCTGCAACATTTCCGAGAACCATCTGGCTCAGGTGATCAACCAGTTGAGCCAGCTGAACTATCTCAGCACCCAACGGGGCCGCAATGGTGGCATGTCGCTGGCGCGCTCAGCTGATGAGATCCGGGTGGGGGCTGTGTTCCGGGATGTGGAAGGCGCATTACCGATTGCCGAGTGTTTTGCGGATGCCGATAACACCTGTCCGCTGACCAATGCATGCCGATTGAAGCTGGCGCTGAAGGACGCGGCTGAGGTGTTTTATGCCTCGTTGGACGATATCACGCTGGATGCTTTGATTTGCGACAACGATCCTTTGTTGAAAATCCTGCAGCCCGTCGCCTGCGTGCGCTAAGGGGTCAATCGCTGGCGCGCAGGATGCGGGCTGGTCTTACCGCCAGCGGACGTAGAGCGAAGGCAAGCCCTGCACCCAGTGTCACGACCATTCCGGCCAACACGATGCCAACGGCTGAAGGCCATATAACTGTATAGCTGGTGTCGAAGATATATTTAGCGACGGCCCAGCCCCCCAGAATGCCGACCAGAAGGGCGACACCCCCGGCGGCCGCCCCGAGCAAGACAGCACGCAGAGCAAAGCTGAACAGGATGCGCTGCCGGTTCGCCCCAAGTGTTTTCAGAACCGCAGCCTCGTAGCGGCGCGCGGGCTCTCCGGCGGCGGCTGCGCCGATCAGGACCAGAAATCCGGTCAAAAGCGAGACGCCTGCTCCGTAGGAGGTTGCCGCCGCCAACCCGGCCAGCAGGCCCGACACCCGGTCAATCGCGTCCCGCACCCGGATCGCAGTGATATTGGGATACTGATTGGCCAGATCGCGCAGGATCGCGGTTTCGGCCTGTTCCTCGGCATAGACAGTGGCGATGAAACTGTGTGGTGCCCCGGCCAGCGCGGAAGGGTTCATCGACATTATGAAGCCCATGCCTGCCGTTGAAAAGTCGACCTCGCGCAATGAGGTCAGGCGGGCCGTGATATCTCGGCCCAAGATGTTGACCGTCAGTTCATCCCCAAGGGTCAGGCCCATCTCCGCGGCCTCTTCAGCGGCGAAGCTGACCTGCGGTTCTCCGGAATAGTCTTCGGCCCACCAATCGCCTGCTGTGACGCGGGCGTTTTCGGGCGGGTGGGTCGAGTAGGTGATGCCTCGGTCGCCTTCCAGAACCCAATGGTCCCCGGCAACGTCGCGCGCGGGGCGTCCGTTGATCTGGGTGATGATGCCGCGCAGCATCGGTGCACTTTCGATGCGGCTGACGGATGGGTCAGATTCCAGTCGCTCGGTGAACCCTGGCATCTGGTCCTTTTGGATGTCGACAAAGAAATAGGACGGCGCGACATCCGGCAGGTTGCCCGAGATCGCGTTGCGCAAGGTCCCATCGATCTGCCCAACGGCGGCCAGAACAGACAGGCCGAGACCGAGGGACAGGACCACCGATGCCGCGCCCTCACGTGGGTCGGAAATAGCCGAGAGCGCCCATCGCAGCGCAGGGCGGCCACGTGCTGCGGGTTTGCCCGCGCGGGCGAGGCGGCCGATGGCGATGGCCGACAGGGACAGAAGGATGAGCGCGCCCACCAACCCGGCGCTGGTCCAAATCGTCAGTCTGGCCGAGCCGCTGAACCACGCGGCGATTGCGATCAGCAGGACCAGCCCGAAACCGGTGGTCACGACATAGATGGGTCGAGGGAGGGCGCGGGCCGTGGTCAGCGCATCACGGAACAGGGTTGCGGCGCGCACTTCCTCAGTTCGGGCCAATGGCCACAGGGTAAACAGGAAAGCGGTCAGAATGCCGTAGATCGCAGCCTCGGCCAGAGCTTGCAGGTAGAGGGCGAAAACCGCCGGGATCGGCAGCAGGCTTTCGATCATTGGGGCCAAAGCCAGTGGCAGCAGCCCACCCAGTGTGACGCCGATGGCTATTCCGATCCCCGACAAGAGCCCGATCTGGATCATATAGGTCCGGAAGATCGTCGCGCGGTCGGCCCCCAAGGTGCGCAAGGTGGCGATGGTTTCGGTCTTTTGCGACAGGTATGCGCGGACGGCTGCGGATACGCCTATGCCACCGACTGCCAGCCCCGAAAGACCGACCAGAACCAGAAATGCGCTGAGGCGGTTGACGAATTCAGTGATGCCCGGCGCCCCGTTGCGGGCGTCGGTCCAGCGCATGCCGGTGCCATCAAAGGCCTCCTTGGCCTGCTGGGAGAGGTCTTCAAGATCAGTGCCTCTGGATAGATCAAGGCGGTATTTGGTAGAAAATAGCGTGCCAGGGGCCAATAGGCCGGAGGCCTGCAAGTCCTCGGTTCGGACCAGTGTTCTTGGCCCAAGGGCGAATCCGTCCGCCGCACCGTCCGGCTCATGACGCAGGGCCGCCATCAGGACAAATTCCTGCGTGCCCAAGGCAAAACGATCGCCGACCGTCAGCCCCATCCGGTCGATCAATGCGGGGGCCATGGCGGCACCGGGCAGACCGTCTGCGCCCGCAAAAGCGTTGTCCAGAGGTATGTCCGGGGCCAGAGTAACCGCGCCCACCAAGGGATAAGCGCCATCCACCGCTTTGACTTGTGTCAGGGCGCGCTCGGTTCCGGTGTCTTTCGCGGCGACAGCCATCGACCGAAAATCGACAACCTCGGACACTTGTTGCGCGGTCTCGTCCATCCAGCGCCGTTCTTCGTCGCTGGCAAAGCGATAGGTGAACTCAAGCTGCGCGTCCCCGCCCAGTAAGGCAGCCCCTTCCTGCGTCAACCCTGTCTGGATGGCCGAGCGGACCGAGCCGACCGCAGCGATGGCGGCAACCCCAAGGGCGAGACAGGCGAGGAAGATACGAAAGCCGCGCAGGCCTCCGCGCAGTTCACGACTTGCCAGCCGTCCGGCCAGTCGCAGGCTCATTCCGCGGCCTCTTGCTTGGTCTCATCCGAGATGCGGCCGTCGCGCAAGCGCACAACGCGGTCGCAGCGCGCCGCCAGCGATGGGCTGTGCGTGACCAACACCAAGGTCGCGCCGTGCTTGTCCCGCAGACCGAACAGTAGATCAACGATAGCGGCACCGTTGGTTTCATCCAGATTGCCCGTAGGCTCATCCGCCAGAAGGATCTGTGGGCGCGGGGCCGAGGCGCGGGCCAAGGCAACCCGCTGCTGTTCACCCCCCGACAATTGCGCCGGATAGTGGTCGCGCCGATGGGACAGGCCGACGGTGTCGAGTTCTGCCTCTGCGCGGGTGAATGCGTCCTTGTGGCCGGCCAGCTCCAACGGGGTGGCGACGTTTTCCAGTGCTGTCATGGTGGGGATCAGATGGAAATTCTGGAACACGATACCCATCGTGTCGCGCCGAAAGCGGGCCAGCGTATCTTCATCCATCATCGTCAGATCCTGACTCAAAGCCGAGACGCGACCGCCGGTCGCTTGCTCCAACCCGCCCATCAGCATGAGCAGCGAGGACTTGCCCGACCCGGATGGCCCGATCAGCCCCAAGCTCTCACCCTTCATCACGGATAGAGAGATTTCATGCAGAATATCGACCCGCCCGGCATTGCCATCCAGAGACAAAGAGGCATTTTGGAGCGTAAGAACAGCTGAAGTCATCGGTCTTTCCATCGGAGGGCAGTCTATTGGGATATGGAGCGTTTGCAGCTCTTCGCAAGGTTCTGGTTTCAGGGCTGTTTGTCAGTTGGGGCTATACGGCAACAGCCGAGCCCGTGGTGATTGCCGCATTGGGGGATTCGCTGACCCAAGGCTATGGGTTGGTCGAACAGGATGGGTTCGTCCCACAGCTGGAACGCTGGCTGCAGGTAAACGGCGCTGAGGTTCGGTTGATCAACGCGGGTGTTTCGGGGGACACAACGGCAGGCGGCGCGTCGCGGGTCGAGTGGACTTTGACGCCGGATGTGGACGCGATGATAGTCGCGCTGGGTGGCAACGACTTGCTGCGGGGCCTCGACCCCGACCTGTCGCGCGCCAATTTGACCGCAATCCTGAGCGCGGCCGAAACAAACGATGTCGACGTGTTGCTGATCGGCATGCAGGCGCCCAGCAACTATGGACCGGACTACAAACAGGCGTTCGACACGATCTACCCGGATTTGGCTGAACAGTTTGATGTCCTCTACGCCGAAAGTTTCTTTGACGGTCTCGCCTCGGGTGGTGATCCGAACGCCGTCAGCCAATACATGCAGCCGGACGGGATTCACCCGAATGCCCAAGGCGTCGCGCAGATTGTCGAGGCGCTTGGCCCATCCGTGCTGGAACTGGTCAAGATGTCGGGTGAACAGGGCTAGCGGTCGTTAGACGACTGTGACAACCGTTCCGATTGGCACACGGTTGTAGAGATCTACCACGTGTTCGTTCATCATCCGGATACATCCGTTGGACGCGGCCCGTCCGATCGTCTGCGGCTGCGTTGTGCCGTGGATGCGGAAATAGGTGTCGACCCCGTTCTGGAACAGATAGAGCGCCCGCGCGCCCAATGGATTGTCCCCCCCGCCGGGCTGAACATAGTCGTTATCCTTGAAACGGGCATAGGCCACCGGATCCCGCTCGATCATCTCTTGCGTAGGCCGCCAGGTGGGCCATTCCTTCTTCACGTCGATGGTCGCAGTGCCGGTGAACTCCAACCCGGCTTTGCCGACCCCACAGCCATAGCGGACCGCCTTGCGCGGTTCGGTCACGTAATACAGATAGAATGATCGCGGCACGACCAGCAGTTGCCCCGGCTGAAACTGCTTTTTGATCCGGACAAATTGCGGTGTGGGATCATACTCGGCAGCCTTCTTGGCAACGGCAATACCAGGGAGAAGGCTCAGGGCCGTTCCGGCCAGAAAAACACGACGTGTGAACATGTGCGCCTCTTGAATTGACCTGAAAAATCATCACTCGAATTCCAGAATGATATCTTAATTGGTCAATTATGGGGCAGATATTACGAAATTGTGATATGAGGCCTTACGGCCACAAAAAAGGGCGGGGTTTACCCCCGCCCGTCTGAGTGGCTTATGCCAGCTCGATATTGTCCGCGCTTTCGCGACCGTCACGGCCCGAGCGCAGCTCGTAGGTGACTTTCTGGTTGTCGGCCAGACCGGTCAGGCCCGAGCGTTCGACGGCTGAGATGTGAACGAAGATGTCTTTGCCGCCATCTTCGGGTGCGATAAAGCCGTAGCCTTTGGTGGTGTTGAACCATTTTACGGTGCCTGCAGGCATATCCGTGTCTCCTGTTTAGTGCTGCCCACGTGGATGCGGCAGCCTGGCGTCGTCGGTCTGGATCGAATGACTGAGCGCCGTAGAAGGAGACAGTGGGTCGAAATAGAAAAACGTTAGCCCTTTGGATATGGCATTGGGGTGGGGATGTGGCAAGGGTTGAATCGGTTGACGCGTTGGCAGCCATAAGCGCGTTGGGATGCCTTTATGAGAAACTACCGCCGCGTTCGAATACTCGGAGCGAAGTATTTCTTCAATGTCTCTTTGGCCGACAGGTCGTCCGATTTTTTGGTGCGAAACGTTGCGCATTCGCGTGCGGCTTTTGGGGCGCCACGATATGAGCTGTCTTTGTGGTGCGATGCGTTTGTGGTCTTGCCCAATTGTTTGCACGCAATTTGGAGTTCGCCACCGGGGGATGCGGATTACTCGACGCGTTTGGGCGCGATCACAGCGCGATTAACCATGCGTGTAAACAAAACAAGTCGTAGGTCGGGATTCAGCCCGGCACCCGCGACGTCAAACCTGAGCGTCGTGACAACTGGCAGATTTGCCGAGCTGAAGCCCGGTCTACGGCAGAACAAACGCGAAGCGACTTCTTGGCAACGCAAGTTTTGGAAGCACCGTATCTGTGATGAAACGGATTACCGCAATCACATGGCATATTGTTGGAGCAATCCGGTCAAGCATGAGTTCGTACAACATCCAACCGATTGGCCGTATTCGTCGATCCATCGCGATATCCGTGCGGGTCGGGTGGGTCCATAGTGGAGGCAACATCACCGTGGGCACGTACGGAGAACCTTAGGATGGGGTTAAACCTAGTCCTATGCTTGTTACTAGAAAAGACATTCGGAGATATATGCTCCAAGACGCGCGAACTTGCTGTTGGAACTTTCAATCGCAACGGTGCAAGAAAAAACGAGCGCATTCTTCGACGAATAGCGAACCGGGACAATCACATACCGATTCAAACCTTCTTCGTGGCTCATGTTTGAGATAAAGAATACACCGACGATCCCGTGCGCTCCTTTATCGTCACCAAAACTACTATTGGCGATAACGTCATCAAAAAAGCGTTCTTGTTCGAACCTAACAGTGGAGTGCCACGATCTGTCGTGAAAGTCGCCTACCTGCCGATATTCACCGTGGCTTCCCAAACTTGGAAGATGGCGATCATCGTGTCCAAGTTCGAACTCCACTACGCCCGGAAACTCTGCTGAGTAGTAAATTGCATCAGGATGATCGCACGTATCATGATCCACGATCAGGTCGAGAACTACCAAAGACCATGCATTGTCGTTCAAGAACTGAAGAAATTCTTGCCTTTCAGCTTCGCGATTGCCGAGGCCGTCGCTTACTTGTTCGGGTGAACAGGATGTAATGTGCGTGTTGATATAGGGTGCAGTTCTAGTAGCCCAAAAATACTCATACAAACCTACGAAAGTCGCTAGCGCCCCAATTGCCGTTAGCGACCAATTCGCGAAACGAAAAGTAGTGTTCATAGACCCCTGATGGGAGCTTAGAGCACTGATTTCAAGCGAAAATCACCGCGCAAACTTCTTGTGTTTCAGCCGCTTGGGCTCCAGTGCATCCGGTCCCAGACGGCGCTTTTTGTCTTCTTCGTAGTCTTCGAAGTTACCCTCGAACCACTCCACATGGGCATCGCCCTCAAACGCCAGAATATGCGTGCAAATCCGGTCGAGGAAGAAACGGTCGTGTGAGATCACAACGGCGCAGCCGGCGAAATCGACCAAGGCGTCTTCCAGCGCGCGCAGGGTTTCGACGTCCAGATCGTTGGTCGGTTCGTCGAGCAGCAAGACGTTACCGCCCTCTTTCAGCAGGCGGGCCATGTGGACGCGGTTGCGTTCACCGCCGGATAGCAGTGAGACCTTTTTCTGCTGATCGCCGCCCTTGAAGTTGAAGGACGAGCAATAGGCGCGGGAATTGACCTGCGCGTCACCCAGTTGAATGATCTCGGCGCCGCCGGTGATTGCCTCCCAAACGGTGTCGTTGTCGGTAAGGTCATCGCGGGACTGGTCGACATAGGACAGCTCGACCGTGTCACCCAGCGTGATGGTGCCGCTGTCGGGCTGTTCCTGACCGGTCAGCATCTTGAACAGCGTCGATTTACCGGCGCCGTTGGGGCCGATAACGCCGACGATGCCGCCGGGGGGCAGGGCGAAGTCCAGCCCTTCGATCAGTTGCTTGTCGCCCATGTGTTTGGACAGGCCCTCGACCTCGATCACCTTGCCGCCAAGGCGCTGGCCGTTGGGGATGACGATCTGGGCGCGGGTTAGCTTTTCGCGTTCGGACTGTTCGGCCAGTTCGTTATAGGCGTTGATCCGGGCCTTGGATTTGGCCTGGCGGGCCTTCTGTCCCTGACGCATCCATTCCAACTCGCGTTGCAGGGTCTTCTGCTTGGACTTGTCCTCGCGGGCTTCCTGTTCGAGGCGTTTGGCCTTTTGTTCCAGCCATGCGGAGTAGTTGCCCTCGTAGGGGATGCCGCGGCCCCGGTCGAGTTCGAGAATCCAGCCGGTGATGTCGTCCAGGAAGTAACGGTCGTGAGTGACGATCAGGATGGTACCCTTGTAGTCGATCAGGTGCTGTTGCAGCCAGGCGATGGTCTCGGCGTCCAGATGGTTGGTCGGTTCGTCCAGCAGCAGCATGTCGGGCGCTTCCAGCAGCAGTTTGCACAGCGCCACGCGGCGTTTCTCACCCCCCGAGAGGTTGGCGATGTTGGCATCGTCCGGCGGGCAGCGCAGCGCCTCCATCGAGACGTCGATCTGGCTGTCGAGGTCCCACAGGTTTTCCGCGTCGATCGCGTCCTGCAGGGTGGTCATCTCTTCCATCAACTCGTCCGAGTAATTCTCGGCGATCTCCATGGCGATCTCGTTGAACCGGTCCACCTTGGCTTTTTTTGCCGCGACGCCCAGCATGACGTTTTCGCGGACCGACAGCGATTCATCCAGCTGCGGTTCCTGCGGCAGATAGCCCACCTTGGCGCCCTCGGCCGCCCATGCCTCACCGGTGAAATCCGTATCAAGGCCGGCCATGATCTTCATCAGTGTCGATTTACCCGCGCCGTTGACGCCGACGACACCGATTTTCACGCCGGGCAGAAAGCTCAGGTGGATGTTTTCAAAGCACTTCTTGCCACCAGGATAGGTCTTGGAGACACCCTGCATGTGGTAGACATATTGATAGGCGGCCATGTCGCGTCCTCTGGGTCGGGGAAATCAGCTTGAAACGCTTGATATCCAAGCGGGGCGGGCGGGGCAAGCTGGTGGTTTCGTGATTTTTGCTGAGACCTTGGGCGGGCTAGAGTGGCTTCGGTTTGAGAGGCGTGTGAGATGTCAGAACTTGCGGAATTGATTGACGGGTGGGCAAAGCCCGGTCGGGTCGATTGGATTGGTTTGCGTCCAGCCCGACGGGCGAAGATCGTCACTTTAGGCGACGCTATGATTTCCGCTGATGGTTTGGATGGAGATCGCAGTCGCACGGGCAAGCGGGCGGTGACGTTGATCCAGCAGGAGCATTTGGCGACGATTGGCTCGTATCTTGGACATGGGCCGATTGCGCCAGAGATATTGCGGCGCAACCTGGTGGTTTCGGGGATCAATCTGGCCGCTCTGAAGGGGCGTGAGGTGCAGGTGGGCGAGGCGGTTCTGCGTTTTAACGTGATCTGCGCACCTTGCAGCCGGATGGAGGAAGCGCTGGGAAAAGGCGGCTATTCTGCCGTGCGCGGGCATGGCGGGTGGTGTGCGGAAGTGGTGCGTCCGGGACGGGTTCGGGTGGGCGATGCGGTGCAACCTGTTGATTGACAAGCTGCTGCAGTTCTGAACAACAGCAAGGGATGTTGCGCAGCCAGATACCCTATGCTCGGCCCGGACAGGTCATTGGGCTGTTCGGAGGGTCCTTTGATCCTCCGCATCAGGGGCATGTGCATGTCACGCTTGAGGCGATGAAAGCATTCGGTTTGGATCGTGTGTGGTGGCTGGTCTCTCCGGGTAACCCTCTGAAACAGCGCGGGCCTGCGCCTTTGCCACGTCGGTTAGAGGCCGCGCGGGCGGTGATGCAGCACCCTCGGGTGGACGTGACGGATATCGAGGCGCTGACAGGCACACAAGCGACGGCGGATACGCTGGCGGCCCTCCGGCGGCTTTATCCTCGGGTTCGGTTCGTCTGGATCATGGGGGCCGACAATCTGGCGCAGTTTCATCGGTGGAAGGACTGGCGGCAGATCATGGACCGCGTCCCCGTGGGCGTTGTGGCGCGACCGGGGGATCGGATTTCCGCGCGGATGTCGCCAGCAGCACGGGTTTATGCGCCCTACAGAATTGACGGGCAGGCGCGGCATCTATTGGGGCGCGCGCAGGCGCCGGGGTGGTGTTTCGTGAATGTGCCGATGGTCAATCTCAGTTCAACTGAACTTCGCAATCGCGGCATCTGGGCAAACGGAGTGTTGCCCGAATAGCCACATTGCCTGCATATTCTCATGCAATGGTTGTCCAAATTTCATCTCTGGGATTTTAATTGACCCATGGTTGATCGTATTTCACGACGTTTGTTTCTGGCAGGGTTGAGCGCAGCTGCGGTCCCTGCGGCTGCCATGGCGCAGGCGCCTTTGGTATCCTTGCGGCCTCAGGCCCGAGGGCCTCAGCTGACCGGGGCCGAGCGGTTCGTTCGTGCAGCCGGGCTGCGGGGCGATGTGATCTTTGCAGTGGCAGATGTTGAGACGGGCACCCAGCTTGAGGCGCTGGGGGGTGAGGCCGGGTTGCCTCCGGCCAGTGTGGGCAAGGCGCTGACCGCGCTCTATGCGTTGGACGTTCTGGGGCCAGATCATCGCTTTGAGACCAAGCTTCTGGCGGATGGGCCAATTGAGAATGGCATTCTAAAGGGCGACTTGATCCTTGTCGGTGGCGGCGATCCTCTGCTGGATACGGATGCATTGGCAAGCATGGCGGCTAATCTGCGCGAGGCCGGGGTGACCGAGGTGCGCGGAGCGTTCAAGGTCTATGACGGAGCCTTGCCCTATGTGTTCAGCATCGACCCAGGGCAGCCAGATCATCTGGGCTATAGCCCGGCGATCAGTGGAATTTCTTTGAACTTCAACCGCGTTCATTTCGAATGGAAGCGGGCCGGGACGAATTACAACGTCACGATGGATGCGCGCAGCGCCAAGTACCGTCCGGATGTAGATATGGCTGTGATGCGGGTCGAACCGCGCAGCCTGCCGATCTACACCTATCAACCCAGCGCACGTCAGGACCGCTGGACCGTGGCCAAAGGCGCGCTGGGCAACGGCGGCGCACGTTGGTTACCCGTTCGAAAACCTGCACTTTATGCGGGCGATGTGTTTCGCACGCTTGCCCGCTCAAACGGGATTGTTCTGGGTCGGGTGCAAGTCACGCAGGAAACCCCGCAGGGCACTACGTTGGTTGTGCATCAGAGTGACCGGTTAGAGAGCATCCTGCGCGGGATGCTGAAATACTCGACCAATCTGACGGCAGAAATGGTTGGTATGGCGGTTACTAAAGCACGCGGGGTGAGGCCGAGTGATCTGGCGGACTCGGCGGCTGAGATGAACCGCTGGGCGGCGGAGACCTATGGTGCCAACCAAATCGCCATGGTGGATCACTCTGGTCTTGGTGATGCGTCCCGCATGCCTCCGGGTGATCTGGTGAAGGCGCTTGTTGCGGCGCGCAAAACCGGGGCGCTGCGGCCGCTGCTCAAACCTTTCACGCTGACTGATAGTCAGGGTCGGGCGGTCAAGGATCACCCCATCAAGGTGAATGCAAAAACCGGAACGCTGAACTTCGTTTCGGGTCTTGGTGGGTTTCTGACCACGGCTGACGGGTCTGAACTGGCCTTTGCGATTTTTACGGCAGATGTGGACCACCGCGCCACGATCCCGCGCGAACAACGCGAGCGTCCCGAAGGTGCCCGTAGTTGGAACCGCCGGTCGCGCAAGCTGCAGCGGGCGTTGATTGAACGCTGGGGGTCTCTCTACGGCAGTTGAACCTAAATCGTGTGGCGCGCGCGGGCACCGCGTTCGATCGCGGCTGCGTGCAGGCGGTCGATGTTCAGCTCATAGCGGATTTCTTCCAACAAACGCAGCTCGGTTTCGGCCAGTGAACCGTCTGCGGCGGCAACGTCGCAGGCCAGTGCATAGGCCGTTTCGTTCAAGCGTTCGGGCAAGTTGTCACGGATCAGGCCGAAGAGGGCGTCCAAACCATCTTCCTGTTCGAACAGGTCGAACACGATTTGCGAAACCCGGCGGGTGCGGTCGATGTCATAACCCGCAAAAACAGGCAGCATATTCACCGCGCCTTCGATCTTGACCAGTTCGGCGGTGCGGATTGTCTCATCCGACGCCGAGATCGCGACCATGATCGCCACAAGGCAATCTTGCGGAGACATCGGGTGTGGTACTTGGTCGGTCATTGGGTCGTCCTGAGTCATTTGCTGCCGTCGCACGATAGGAGGGCTGGCGGGCAGGTTCAACGGCTTTTGCTGGCGCGCGTCAGAGAATTGGCAATGGCCCCCGCGTTTTGGTCTGGCGCAACACGAAATTGCTGCGGGTGTCACGCACCAGACCTGACTTCAAAAGGCGCTGCATTATGAAAAGCTCAAGATCTTCGGGCGATTTGGCGTAGACCTTGAGGAGGAAGTCATGATCCCCAGTAATCGACGCGCATTCCACGATCTGAGGTTCGGTTTCAACAAGCCGTAGGAAGGCGTTGATGCTGTCTTCCTGATGGCTCTGCAACGCGACGTGGATATAGGCAATGGCGTTCAGTCCGACAGACTTGGCGCGGACCTGCGCAGTGTAGCCCGATACAACGCCTGAGGCCTCAAGATCCCGCACCCGACGCCAGCATTGCGAGGCCGACAGGCCCGTGCGGTCTGCAAGTTCCTGCATCGACAATCGGCCGTCGGTTTGCAGCTGTTGCAGGATGGCTAGATCGGCAGTATGAAACGTTTGTGCCAATTTTAACCTCAATGCGAAATGATCCGTTCAACTATAAGCGATCTTCCTATCTATAGAAACTGAATTCGCCACCTCCCTTGAATAGAATATCTGTGAGGGGGAGGAGAAGATGCCGAAAACAACGAAATACCGCGCTAGAATCGCCGATGCGAAGGGTCATATCGCGTATACCGCTGAAGAGGACGCCGTTTGGGCTGATCTCTACTCGGCGCAGCAGGACAACGTGCAGAAATACATGGCGCGCGACTATCTCGACGGCCTGAAACGGTTGGAGTTGCCGAAGACCCGTGTGCCTTCCTGCAAGGATATTTCAGAGCGCTTACTTGACCTGACCGGATGGCGGGTGCAGCCCGTGCCAGCGCTGATTGGGTTCGAAACCTTCTTTGGGATGCTGGCCGACAGGGTGTTTCCGGCTGCGTCCTTCATCCGTTCACGCGAGGATTTCGACTATATTGAAGAGCCGGACATCTTTCATGAGATCTTTGGGCATACGCCCTTGCTCAGTGATCCCAGATTTGCGGCGTTCAGTAGGGCCATCGGCAAGGCCGGGGTGCAGGCTGAGCCAAAGGACTATGCCTGGCTGATCCGGCTTTATTGGTTTTCGGTCGAGTTCGGGTTACGGTGGCAGGATGGTGAAATCAAAGCGCTGGGTTCGGGGCTTGCGTCCTCGCCAACTGAACTGGTTTATGCGGTCGAAAGCGACATTCCCGACCGAGACCCGTTTGACGTGCTGACGATTCTGCGTACTCCATACCGAATCGACATGCACCAAATGGGCTACTTTGTTCTGCAAGACCCCGAGGCGCTGTTCGCCGCGGCTGACAGGGACCTGTTGGCAGATGTAAGACAGGCGCAGTCGCTCGGTCTATTGCCCAACAAGTTCCCACCCAAAGCAACAGCAGCGGAGTGATCGAAAATGACCACAACAGGACAAACCTGCAACTTGTCAGACCGTACGTGCGTACCTTGTTCCGGCGGCATTCCAGCCCTGACGGCAGACGAGGCGAATGCTCATATGGGCGAGCTGTCATCGGAATGGACACTGAATGTCGGGTCGACCGAGCTTAGCCGCCACTTCGCGTTCAAGGGTTTCGCTAAGGCGACATATCTGGCCAATCTTTGTGCATGGCTGGCGGATCAGCAGGGCCACCATCCCGATATCTCGTTCGGCTGGGGCTATGTGGATGTCAGGCTGACAACCCATGAAATCGGCGGACTCAGCGAGAATGACTTTATCTGGGCGGCGAAACTGGACCAGTTGACCGGTTGAATCGGCCTTGGCCCTAAGAAAAACCCCGTGCTTTTTTGACTCATGCTGCACCGACACGACAGGAGGGGGAGTTGGAAGGTTCAATTGGAATGTGGGTGCGCACGGGTTTCATGCTGCCCCCGGATTTCTATTCGAGATAAAACCAGTTCCCGGCGCCCAATTTTTCAAGGTCAATGACATGCATACCGTCCTGAAAACTGTGTGCTCCCACGGCGGCTTTTTTCTGGTCGGGGAAGCGAAGCGTTAGCCTAGGCGATGCTTTTATCTGAAGCCGTCCGACTAAGGGCTCAATCCGGAAGGAGAGTTCTTCCGGAACTGCGCGGCCGGCCAGTGAGACCAGAATACGTCCTGAAGTTGTAATCTCTTCATCATCAAGACTTTGGACAACAACAGCCGCAGTTGGGTTCTCGACCTCGAAAGCTACATTCGTGGTTGCGACCGTTTTGTCCGAAAGGTGTCCTGCGGCGGCCTGGGTCTTGGCCGTGTCGATGACAATCAGGCCATCGTTGAATGCCCTATAAAAATCACCGGTATCCGCCGCAACGGTTTGAGCGTCCGGTTCCAGGTAAGAGTGTTCGGTATCGAGTATTTCATGTTGCTGCTCCTCCAGTACCGAGGCTTGCAACCAAGGCAGTGCCGGCGTGTCCGGCATACAGGTGACCAATCTACTTTGCTCGACGATTGTTCGTATCCCGACCGAGGATGCCGGCGTTATCGAATTGCCAAAAAAGGCCTCGTGATCGGGGCAAAGGGCATAAGTCTTTTCCGCAAGGCGCACATGGCCCTGCCGATAGAGAAGAGCAGCCGCAGGCATCATGGCCATCATCGCGGGGTCTTCGGCCATGCTCCAGTTGGTGGGGCGAAGCGGGCCATTCAAGGGCTGCTGCGCATAACCATAGACGATAGGGGCATCCCATCCCTGATGGGCGGCGCGCACGGCGACACTGAGTGGTGCAATAAACCTGTCGTCGCCGGGAAATTCGCCGATGTTCCACTCGGAAACGCTGAACGGCATTCCGACCACTTGTCCAATGGACAGCCAATCCAGAAAGCCGGATCGCGTTCTTGGGTCGTAAAAAACTTCTCCCGAGCTTCCATAGCTATGCGCGTCAACCATGGAGCCGCGCGTGAGAGAGGGCAGCCCGGCGACCGACATCCCGCCCCACAAGCTGGTTGTGGTGATCAGACCCTCAAACCCGGTGGCTTCAATATTCTCGATCATTCGGTCATTGAAGCGGCGTTCAAGTTCGTTGAGGAACAGCTTGGACGGCCCGTGCAACCACGATCGCCAGGTGAGTTCCGGGTCAATGCCATTTTCCAAGGCAAATTCGCGCGCGGCCGCCATATAGACTGCGTTGTGCCGGGGGACGTTCTTGTCTGGCAGCAACGCATTTCCGAAATGATGTGTCAGATCATTTTCGTTGGTGATCATAACGGCAATGACCGCAGGATCTTCTGCGTAGGACAACCCGGTTATCTTGTTGATGTGTCGTAGATACTTGTCCTGAAAATCAAGCATCAGCGCTTCGATACTGGGTGAAATGTAGCTGAATCCCTTGACGCGAATCGAGGTCTCACCCTTGGCGATCTCTTCGAAATCCTCGACCCCGTCTTCGTTTGTAAAGCTGCGACCGACATGAAGGTCGAGCCAGATGTAAAGGCCCTCGGCCTTTAGTGCCGCGATCCATTGGTCCAGTTTTTTCAATGAGAAGGCATCGAGCTTGCGGGTTGTCTGCGCTTCGCTGCCAAAGATGTTGGGTTGCACCCAATGCGAGTCGTGGTGGTGGATGCGCACCAGATTGAAGCCCAACCGAGAAAGACGTTGGGCATGGGCCCGCATGAAACGAGGTTCGGTCGTGAACAGCGCATAGGCTTGAAGGTTCGCCCCCCAAAATCGGGCCGGGGTACCATCCGCGAAGAAAAGCTCATCGCCGACGGCCTGTATCTTACCGTGACGGCCGGCAGGCTGGTGGTTCAACGCACTTAGGTCGGGAATGGGGGTTTCCAACCGCAGCGCCCCTCTCGGCCAAGTCTGTACATCTTCGCTTGGCTGCGACGTTGCCGATCTGGGGCCGGATGCGATGCTAACCGCTAGGATGAGCAAAAAAGCAAAGATATCTGGGCGGTTCATCAGGCACCTCGTGCTTGTGCAGTGTATCTTTTCGGAAGGTTACCGCGTTGCCCGGGATTTCAAAATGGTTCTGCACACTGAGCTTATGCTTATTTGCAGTGGGCGGCGCTAGAAAAACCCCGTGCTTTTATTGACTCATGCTGCACCGGCACAATAGGAGGGGCCGGTCGGTTGCAAAGGGCGACCGGCGCTGTTTTTCCCGATGGAGCAAATCTGATGTCTGAACTGCGTGAAACCGCAATGTCGTCCAAGGCCTGGCCTTTCGAAGAGGCGCGCCGGTTGCTCAAACGCTATCAGAAGAACGCTCCGGAGAAGGGGTTTGTGTTGTTCGAGACCGGCTATGGCCCCTCGGGTCTGCCGCATATCGGCACCTTTGGGGAGGTCGCGCGAACCACGATGGTCAAGCGCGCGTTCGAGGCCCTGTCGGATATCCCGACGAAACTGATCTGTTTCTCGGACGATCTGGACGGCATGCGCAAAGTGCCCAGCAACGTGCCGAACCCGGAGATTCTGGAGCAGCACCTGCAGCGTCCGCTGACTTCGGTTCCCGATCCATTCGGTGAATACGAAAGCTTTGGGGCGCACAACAACGCTATGCTACGCCGATTCCTCGACACCTTTGGGTTCGAGTATGAGTTCTATTCGGCCAAGGAATTCTACGAGTCCGGACAATTTGACGAGATCCTAAAGCGCGCTGTCGAACGCTATGACGAGATCATGGCAATCATGCTGAAAAGTCTCCGCGAAGAACGGCAGCAAACTTATTCGATCTTCCTGCCTCTGCATCCCGAAAGCGGGCGGGTGATGTATGTGCCGATGAAAAAGGTATGTGCCGAAACCTACACCGTGACCTTTGATGATGAGACGGGCAAGGAATGGACCGTTCCCGTGACCGGCGGCAACGTAAAGCTGCAGTGGAAGCCGGACTTTGGCGCACGCTGGGCTGCGCTTGGTGTCGATTTCGAGATGTACGGCAAGGAACACGCCACCAACGAAAAGATCTATGACGCGATCTGCCGTGCTTTGGGTGGCCGAGCGCCCGAGCATTTCTCGTATGAGCTGTTTTTGGATGAAAACGGTCAGAAGATATCGAAGTCGTCCGGCAATGGTGTGTCGATTGACGAATGGTTGACCTATGCACCGACGGAAAGCCTGTCGTATTTCATGTATCAAAAGCCCAAGACGGCCAAGCGGATGCATTTTGACGTCATTCCCAAAGCCTATGATGAATATCATCAGCAGTTGCGAGCCTATCCGGGGCAGGATCTGAAGGCGCAGTTGAACAACCCGGTCTGGCATATTCATGGCGGAGATGTCCCGGAATCGACCCTGATTGTGCCGTTTGCCATGTTGCTGAACCTCGCCTCGGTTTCAGGGGCTGAAGACAAGGAGGCGCTGTGGGGCTTCATTCGCCGTTACGCGCCTGAGGCGACGGCAGAAAGCCACCCCGATCTGGATCAGGCGGCTGGTTTTGCTGTGCGCTACTTCAACGATTTCGTCAAACCAACGCGCAAACACCGCGCCCCGACGGATCAAGAGCGCGAAGCGCTGGAGGCGCTCAAGGCCGCGCTCGAGGCCTATGACGGCCCGGCCGAGGATGAGGCTCTGCAATCGGTGGTCTATTCCATCGGGCGCGAGCGGTTTGACCCGATGCGTGGCTGGTTCACCGCCCTCTACGAGGTGCTGTTGGGGGCCTCGCAAGGCCCGCGTTTTGGCGGCTTCATTGCCCTCTATGGCGTGCCGGAAACGATTGCACTGATCGACAAGGCCTTGGCCGGAGAACTGGTCTGATTTGACCTGATCCCGCATGGGGCTACCGTTCCGACAGGAGGTAGCCCCATGCGTCGTTTACTGCTTGCCCTGTCCCTGAGCGCCGGTTTGGCCTCGGGTGCGTCTGCCCAGAGCGCCGAGATCGAGGCCAATATTGCGGCCCAGATTCAGGCCTTCAAGGCGGATGATTTCGCCACGGCCTTTACCTTTGCCAGCCCCAATATCCAGCGTCTATTCGGAAACCCGGACAATTTCGGAGCGATGGTACGCAATGGCTATCCCATGGTCTGGCGTCCCTCTGATGTGCGGTTTCTGGAACTGCGCGAGGTCGCAGACGCGTTGTGGCAGAAGGTCATGATCACCGATGGCGATGGCGCGGTTCACATTCTCGATTATCAGATGATCCAGCAGGAAAATGGCTGGAAGATCAACGGCGTGCAGCTATTGGGTCGCGCTGACCCTGCAGCCTGATGCAACACCACCGTCACGGTCGTATGAGTGGCGGTTAATCCCTTTTGGATACTCAGATCGTCGCGTTCGGGATGGACCTGAACACGGCGTTTGAACGTGCAGCCATTGGGCCGCGCGACGAGGAAAGGGATTTCTATGAACAAGGCAATCACCGACGGCATTGTGTTCATGCCGCCTGCTTTCGAAAACGGTCTGGGCGTGTGGTCTGCGGGCGATGGTACGCCGGGCTCACCGACCTATGATGGCTCGGGCACCGGGGCATTTGTGCCGTCGGATGCGGATTTTGGCGGCTGTCTTGAGATCCTGAAGATCAACAGTCCGCAGCAGTTGCGCTACGTGGGCCAGACCCAGATCCTGCCGGGGTGCTATTTGCAGATCAAGGCGCGGGTCAAGGCGATCAGTGGCCCTCTGCCCGAAGTGCGGATCGCCGCCTGGGCCGGTGCAGCAGGCGACACCCACCTGACAGGCGTGATCGAGCAAGGTCCAGCCACCCAGCTGACAAGTTACGGCGCGGTGACCGAGATCACCGCGATTGTGGGCACCGGGCGACGTCCGGGTGT
The DNA here is from genome assembly GCF_049800715.1 of Ruegeria profundi. Taxonomy (GTDB): domain Bacteria; phylum Pseudomonadota; class Alphaproteobacteria; order Rhodobacterales; family Rhodobacteraceae; genus Ruegeria; species Ruegeria profundi_A. The sequence goes on along the minus strand of NZ_JBNAFO010000006.1, from coordinate 44,865 downwards.
GGACATGGCTTGGGGTGTCAGTGCGCTCTACGGTCATTTCGGCATTGATATTGAGGGCGCCAACGGGGCCGTCATCCGCGTCGATGATTTGGAGATCACCGACGTTACCGGCGTGTTCCTGCGTGAGATCATCAGCCGTGTGGACGTGCGCGACTATGGCGCGGTGGGCGACGGCATTGCCGACGACTCGGCCGCGTTCGAGGCAGCGGATCAGGCCGCCGGAGGCCGGCGCATTTTTGTGCCCCAAGGCACCTATCGTCTGGCCGAGAACACCACCCTGTCCTCGGAGGTCGAGTTTCAGGGCACAGTTACGATGCCTGACGACAAGATGCTTTTGCTGCTGAAAAACTATGACCTGCCCGCCTATATTGCCGCGTTCGGGAATGAAGAACTGGCCTTCAAAAAGGCGTTTCAGGCGCTGCTGAACAACTCGGACCATGAATCGCTGGATCTGGGCGGCCGCAAGATCGAAGTGACGGCCCCTATCGACATGTTTGCCGCCGTTCCCAACAGGCCGGGGTTTTCGACCCGTCGCGTCATCCGTAACGGTCAGTTCGATGTCAAAAGCAGCTCGGCCTGGGATACCGAGACCTTCACCTCGGTCGCGACCTATGATCCGGCGGATTCGACCCGTCTGACCAATGTGGCCAACGTGGCGAATATCCCCATCGGCTCGCTGGTTCAGGGTAGCGGCGTCGGGCGCGAGATCTACGTGCGCGGCAAGGATGAAAGCGCCGGAGAGCTGACGCTGAACGCACCGATGTATGATGCGGCAGGCACCCAGACCTTCACCTTCGTGTCCTTCAAATACCTGCTGGATTTCGGCAATTTCGGAGTGCTGCGTAAGTTCGGGATGGAACAGATCGAGTTCCAGTGCAACGGCCGCTGTAGCGCCATTCGTCTGGCACCTGCGGGCAGCACGTTTTCCCTGTCGGATTGTTTCATCAGCCGTCCGCTGGATCGCGGCATCACCTCGATTGGGACGGGCTGCAAAGGGATGCTGATCGACAATTGCCAGTTCCTGTCCTCGGAAGAGTCCTTCATTGTCCCGGACCGCAAGTCCATCGCGCTGAACACTACCTCGAACGACGTTAAGATCCGCCACAACCGGGCAGTGCGCTTCAAGCATTTTGCGGTTATCGGCGGCGACAACAACATGATCCTTGGCAACCACTTCTTCCAGGGCGACAGTATTCCGCAAGGGGTGCGGACCGCAGGGCTGATCATGATCGGCACCTATAACAGCTCGACCATCGCCGAGAACTACGTAGACAATTGCTTTGTGCAATGGACGAATGAGCGTGACACGACGCCCGCCTATGTCTCGGGCTATTCCTTCAGTGCCATGAGCATCACCGACAATATCTTCTATTCCAGCGAAGCGCCGCCCTGGTTCAGCTATATTGTGATCCGTCCGCACGGTCCGGGTCATTTTCTGAACGGGCTGGCGGTGACCGGTAACAAGTTCCGCTCGAACGGAACGGACCTAGAGCGCGCCGACCGCGTGGATACGTCCTTTGCGGATCTGGATGCGGATCAGCACATCAACGTAACGTTCAGCAACAACACCTATCACGGGATTGACGCCAAGGTCGAAAACCCGCTGCGGGTGCGGCACAGCCAGAACTCGGCCTCGCAGGTCTGGACCATCGACTCGGACGGTCGGTTGCCGTTTGGCGCCAAGGCTCGCAGTTGCGACGCGGTGGCGGTTCTGGGGCCGCTCAGAACGGCGCTTGGGTCGGTTCGCTATTCCTTTCCCTATGCCGATGTCGAACAGGGCAGCAATGGCGATGCCGTCCAATTGCGCTGGGCCGAAAGCCTGAGCGGCGATGTCTCGGTACAGATGCGTCTGGAAGAGTAACAATACCTGCAAGTCGCCCCGTTTTCGGGGCGGCTTCGCTTTGGGCAGCAGGAAAGACAAGACGTTTGGGATTCCTGTGCTAGGCTGAGGGTAAGCCAAAGGAGGACCCAGATGCCGACCATAGCCAAAACCGCCAGCGTTCAGACCGTTATCACGACATTTGAGATGACACCCGGCACCTGTCAGGACCTGCTAGAGGCGCTGACGGATGCCTATTCCGACTTCATCTCAAAACAGCCGGGATTTGTATCGGCCGGCCTGCATGTCAACGACGCCCAGACCCGGATTGCCAATTATTCGCAATGGGAACGGCGCGAGGATTTTCTGGCCATGCTACGCACCCCGGAAATGCGCGACCGCAACCGCAAGATCAACGAGCTATGCAAGAGTTTCGAGCCGGTCATGTATGATGTGGCTGAGACATTCAATTAACTCAGGTCCGGTGTCCCGGTGTCAGATGTCTGTAGCTTCGACACGGTAAGCTTTGCCAAACCCGCCGTTCAGCAGCCCATCTTCAATCTCAAAGCGGACAAAGCTGAAGTCTGCGAAATCAGCATAGAGTTTAGCCTTCGGGCGCAATGACAGATACCTCTGGCGGAGGTTGTCATGGTCCTCCGTTCCTCTTGCAACTAAACGGGCCATCGCGTGTAAGGTCAGCCGGGGATGCGTCAGCGGATCCCCTTTAGGGCCAGGATCCCCGACCAGAAGGGCGCAGGCCGGGTTGTTCTGTAGCGCCCGGCTATGATCCGACAGGCTTGAAATCAGCGAGATCGGTTGCCCCTTGGCATCTGTCGCCAGAGCGATCCGCGATACGGATGGCATAGCGGTACCCGGTCTCAGAACGGCCAGCGCGGCATGGGTCGCCGCATCCATCAATTCGCGGATCAGGCCCCGGGCGGTGTCGTCCAGCGGTTGGTAGGGGTCTTTGGTTGGCATTGTGCCTCGCATTGGTGAGCGTGAGGGTAATCCTATACCCGCTGATCTTTGTGTGCGAGCCGTGTTCTGCCTCGGCTTCGCCACAAAGTCCCTGTATCGCGATGGCATGATGTTTCGCAAATCCAATCTGGACGAACCCTTGCCGACCAAACGTCAGCGCCGGGCCGAAGCCGCCCGGCGACGCGCACTCTCTCCGGTGCGTATTCTGCTTATGGTTCTGTGCCTGCCGCTGACCGTCGCGTTGATCTCTTTCAACATGTTCGTGCGCCTTTCGGACTATGGTCGGGATGAAGCTATGGTCCATCTGATCGCGCTGGCCGGCTGCGATGCCTCTCGGTCCATGGGTTTTGGAACGTTTTACGAAGGCTATGCCGGATATCATCCTCGCAACGACCCCGACGGTGACGGACTGGCCTGTGGACCGGATGTGGCGCAGGCTCCCTCGCCGAGCACGACCATGCCCCGCGAAACCAGCGCCAGCCAAAGGTCCTTGGGCAACGCCAAGTTCATAAAGCCCTAAAACCCGTGGGTTGAGGGCTATTACTTCCGCGACCGCTTGGCCTGTGACGCTGCGGGAATCTGCCAGTTCATGCTATGATGCGCGGCGTTGGTACCAGTTTGGTGCCTCCATCGGGCAATTTTGCCCAGCTTGGGAGGACAAAGATGTTTGCACGCGTAACTCAATTTAAAATGAAGCCCGGCACGCGCGAGGCGGCCACGGCGAAGATGAACGAATTGAAATCTGAAATCATGGGCATGCCCGGCATGCACTGTTTTACCAACGTCATGAACGAGGACGGCACGGGATACGTGATCTCGGTGGTCGAAAGCGAGGATATCTCGAACGCAAACGCCCCAAAAGTGGCCGAGCTTTGGGGGCATTTCGCCGAGTTCATGGAAGCGCCGCCAACCCCGGCAGGCTTTGACGTGATTGCCCATTGGGACAAAGGCTGAAGGCACGTTTGACCACAGGCCGATCCGCGCCGCTTCAGGCAACGCTACGAGAGCAGCGACGCTGCGCAGGTGCGAAACTTGCGCACCTCTGGCGCGGCACCTTCCAGTGAGAATTCACTCAGGTGGTCTTGCGTGAAGGCATAGGCCGTTTGGTTGAACTCGAGGCCGTCCAAGACGTTGCCAAAGCCGGTGTCTGAGACGAACAACGACATCGCATCGTCCGACAGCGTGTGTCGTGGCGTTCCGATCTCAATCGGGTTTGGGCCTTCAAACCGCATGGCAAACCAAGGTGATTGCGTCCAACCTTCGGCGCGGCGCGTGATTTCAAGGGTATAGAGCGGCTGCGCCGGATCGTAGGTGAGCCGGATCTCCTCTGCTTCGGTCTCGTGTGTCAACGTGCAGATCTTGCCAATCGTGGCGTTCCACGCATAGGCGGGGCTGCCGAGCAGCAGTGAGAGCAGGACAAAGCGCATGGAGAGGAACCTAGCCGCAGATTGCCCTTTGGCAAGTGTGAGACGGGCTAACCCTTCATTGCATTCAACAAGTCCAACAGCCGCTTTCGATCATCATCGTCAGCATAGTCACCGGTGGCCAGGCGCTGGGCAATGCTCAGACGCAGGCGTTCCTGCTGGGTGCGGACATCTTCGCTGGCGGTTTCGGCCAGCGTCTTCATGATCGCCGCCACGGCCTGTTTGCGATTGGTGCTGGGGCTGGCGATATAGTCAACAAGGCTCTGCTTACCGGAATCGAGGATGTTTTCGGCCAGATCACGCAGTTGCGCGCCATTGGGCAGCAGCGGGGCAGGAGCGTCTTCGGGCGGCAGGATTTCGGGCAGGCTGCGCGGGGTCTCGGCCAGAGCGTTCGCACCGTCGACAAAGGCCTCGGTGATCATCCGAGTGATTTTGATCGCGCGCGGGTCCTTGAACAGGGCCGAGGCGATGGCCACGCCGTAATCCGTGTAAACCCACGGATTGACCCGCCGCCCGCCGCGGCCCTTGGGTTTTGAAATCACATTCTGTGATTGCAAATCGGTGACCTCGGCGTCGGTCAGTTGAAAGCGGTAGCCCTCAAACAGGTCCTTGTTGCGCGAGACGGCCTGATTTAAGGCGCTGACCGATTTTCCATAGAACTGCGCCAAATCCTCGGCCAGCACCACGCGGGTGCCGCGCACCCGGTGAATGGCGCTCTGGACTTCATGCGTGCTGGGCAGGGTGTTGGGGTTCGTCATGGTAACCGTTTGGAATCACAATTTGTGATTTCAAACGTGGAGGAGAGGGCGCTGGGCTGCAAGGGTGGAGTGTGGGGAGGCCGGTTCGAATTGGTCGAATTCTGGATAGTCAAAACTGCCTACGGGGTGCCGAAAAAAGAGAGGAACGTTAACCGCCATGTAGTTGAATGAACTTGAATGATAACTTGGAAACCTATCCCACTCTAATTTAACGTTCACACCCCCAATCTCGAACAGAAACATATTGATTCGAACGTTAGTCGAATTCAAACTGATACGTGTACGATTAAATTAGGTGTTGGATATGAAAATTGAGTTTCTAGGAGCATTGTTGCCAGCTTTCGCGCTATTAGCACTGTTTACTTTTTACCCAACGATGGGTCAGTCGCATGGTGATTGTGCGCAAATAGAAAACGACATAGCGCGTCTAAGTTGTTTTGATAATTCTCATGTTTCCAGTGTTCAATCCAACGTGTCGCCAATGACCGCCTACATAGAGCATTCAAACTTACTTTATTCAGGTTGGTGGGATGGAGGTAGGGGTCAGATAGTCAACTCAGCCTTTGATGACACAAACTGCAATTATGTATTTGGGCGTTTGGATGGATCATTGGCGTCGGGTTTCTGGTTTAATGCTATTGCATTTAATGCTGGAGAAATCGAAAGAATTAATGTGCAAGGAAACAGGACGCTTTTCACTATGAAACGTCGAGCAGAATTGGCATTCCATTGGGCGGAATCAAGGCAGACCCTACCTGATCAGGGTTCAGCAGAACGGTTTCTTGCAATTATGTTGAACACGATCCTAGAGGATGAGATGCGGGGCGAAGCGATAAAATTAGAGTATGCGCCGACACAAAAACTATCAATTACAACGCCTGAGTCAGCAGTTGACTATGACAAAATCAAAAACTCACTCACTGACTTAGTCCAGACGTGCGAGAGTAGGTGAAGTGAAGCCTATACAGCACTATCACCGCTTCCGCCTCTTCACATTCCCACCTCGCTGCCCCGGTCGTCCAGCCGTTGACCGTCCGCGCGACTTAACGGCATCCTCCGAGGCCTTCTCGACCGCCCACTGCCGCGCCATGGGGTCGTCGGCGACGGCGAGGTCGACCGCTTCCAGACGTTTGATCTCATCGCGGATGTTGGCGGCCTCTTCGAATTCAAGGTTCTCGGCGGCTTTGCGCATCTTCTCGCGCAACCCGTCCAGGTGGGCCTCGAGGTTGGCGCCGTGCATCGGTTTGTCGATGGTGGCGGTGACGCGGTTCATGTCGACGTCGCCTTCGTAGAGTCCGGCCAGAACGTCCTCGACATTCTTCTTCACCGTCTCGGGCGTGATGCCGTGTTCCTCGTTATAGGCAATCTGCTTGGCGCGGCGGCGGTTGGTCTCGTTCAGCGCGCGCTCCATCGAGCCGGTGATCTTGTCGGCATACATGATGACGCGGCCATCGGCGTTGCGCGCGGCGCGGCCGATGGTCTGGACCAAAGAGGTCTCGGACCGAAGAAAGCCTTCCTTATCCGCGTCCAGAATGGCGACCAGCCCGCATTCGGGAATGTCGAGGCCTTCGCGCAGAAGGTTGATGCCGACCAGCACATCGAAGGCCCCCAGCCGCAAGTCGCGCAGGATTTCGATGCGTTCCAGCGTGTCGATATCCGAATGCATGTAGCGCACCTTGACGCCCTGTTCGTGCAGGTATTCCGTTAGGTCCTCGGCCATGCGTTTGGTCAGCGTGGTGACCAGCGTGCGGAACCCGTTGGCGGAGACCTTGCGCACCTCGTCCAGCAGGTCGTCGACCTGCATCGACACGGGACGGATTTCGACCTCGGGGTCCAGAAGGCCGGTGGGGCGGATCACCTGTTCGGTGAAGACGCCGCCGGTCTGTTCGATCTCCCACTTTGCCGGGGTGGCCGAGACAAAGACGGATTGCGGGCGCATCGCGTCCCATTCCTCGAACTTCAGCGGGCGGTTGTCCATGCAGGAGGGCAGGCGGAACCCGTGTTCGGCCAGTGTGAATTTGCGCCGATAGTCGCCCCGGTACATGCCGCCGATCTGCGGGACCGAGACGTGGGATTCATCGGCAAAGACGATGGCGTTGTCGGGGATGAATTCGAACAGGGTCGGGGGCGGTTCACCCGGCGCGCGACCGGTCAGATAACGCGAGTAGTTCTCGATCCCGTTGCAGACGCCGGTGGCCTCCAGCATTTCCAGATCGAAATTGGTGCGTTGCTCCAGACGTTGGGCTTCCAGCAGTTTGCCTTCGCCCACCAGTTGGTCCAGCCGGATGCGCAGTTCCTTTTTGATCCCGATGATCGCCTGCTGCATCGTCGGTTTCGGCGTGACGTAGTGCGAGTTCGCATAGACTCGCACCTGTTCCATCGTGGCAGCGCGTTCTCCGGTCAGCGGGTCGAATTCGGTGATCTGTTCCAGTTCCTCGCCGAAGAAAGACAGCTTCCAGGCGCGGTCCTCGAGGTGGGCGGGCCAGATCTCAAGCGAGTCACCCCGAACCCGGAAGGACCCGCGCTGAAACGCCTGATCGTTGCGGCGGTATTGCTGAGCAACGAGATCGGCCATGACCTGCCTCTGGTCATACTCACTGCCAACCTTCAGATCCTGAGTCATCGCCCCATAGGTCTCGACCGAGCCGATACCGTAGATGCAGGACACCGAGGCGACGATGATCACGTCATCGCGTTCAAGCAGCGCCCGCGTGGCCGAGTGGCGCATCCGGTCGATCTGTTCGTTGATCTGCGATTCTTTCTCGATATAGGTGTCCGAGCGCGGCACATAGGCCTCGGGCTGGTAGTAGTCGTAGTAGGACACGAAATATTCGACCGAGTTTTGGGGGAAGAAGCCCTTGAACTCGCCGTATAGCTGCGCGGCCAGTGTCTTATTGGGTGCAAGGATGATGGCGGGGCGCTGCGTTTCTTCGATCACCTTGGCCATTGTGAAGGTCTTACCCGTTCCGGTCGCGCCCAGCAGAACCTGATCGCGCTCGCCGTCCATAACGCCGCCCGCCAGCTCTTTGATGGCCGTGGGCTGGTCCCCGGCGGGCGCAAAATCGGTGTGCATGACAAACGCCTTGCCGCCCTCAAGCTTGAGGCGGGCGCGGACGTCTTCTGAGGTCAGCTGGGTCTTGTCGGAATGAGCATAGGCCATAGAGGGGATTCCTTTCGCGCCTGATTTTGATCTGTTTTTGTTCCGGTTCAAGGGGGCATTTCCAATGCACGCAATTGCGACAATTGCGGACTTGTCCGAATGGATGCTGTGACGCATAAACATAGCCAGCCAAGTGAGCACGGAGAGGCGAGATGCGCGCACGGATATATCAGCCTTCGCGGAATGCGATGACCTCGGGCATGGCCAAAACCCGCAAGTGGGTTTTGGAATATGCGCCTGCGTCCTCGCGTGAAGTTGATCCGCTGATGGGCTGGACCTCATCCGATGACACCCAGACCCAGGTGCGCCTGAAATTCGCTACCAAGGAAGAGGCGCTGGATTACGCCAAGGACAATGGTATTGACGTGCAGGTCAGCGAGCCGCACAAGCGCAAGCCCAACCTGCGTCCGCGCGGGTATGGCGAGAATTTCGCAACGGACCGTCGCAGCCCCTGGACGCACTAAATGATCGAAATTCGACCGGCCGACCCCATGTCGGATGCCTTGCGCCCTGTGATTGAGGCGCATTTTGCCCATAGCGAACAAGCGGGTCCGGCGGAAAGCAATCATACCATGGGGCCCGAGGCCTTGTCGGGTGACGGCATCCGCTTCTGGGGTCTTTTCGAAGAGGGTCGCGCCTTGGGCTGCGGCGCGTTGAAGACGCTACCCGATGGTACGGCCGAAGTGAAATCGGTGCACGTTGTCGAAGCCGCCCGCGGACGCGGTCTGGCGCGGGTGATGATGGCGCATCTTGCTGATCTGGCAGCCAAGGAAGGCACAGAGGCGCTTGTGCTTGAAACGGGTGCGGCGCACCTGCCAGACTATGCGGCTGCGCGTAAGCTCTATGAGGCGCTGGGTTATTCCTATTGCGGCCCGATCTATGGGTATGAAGATGATCCAAACAGCGCCTTCATGCGCTTGGCTCTTGAACCCCGCCCTTAAAACCAGCAAGAAGGGCGCAGCGGTCCCTTAGCTCAACTGGATAGAGCAGCTGACTTCTAATCAGCAGGTTGAGGGTTCGAGTCCTTCAGGGATCGCCATTCCACTTAAAAAACGCGCGGTTTGTCCGATCCGTTCTTCGCTTTGGAGGGGAAGGGTCAGAAGGGCTGGCTGAGGGGGTCGTGCCAGCCCTTCTTAAGAGGGTTACTGAGTGGTAGGTAAATCAGTTCCCAATAGTTAACAAAGGTGCCGCGCGTGCGAAATTGGGGGATTCCCGTAGTTACTGCGCCGCCAAGCGGGATTCTGCAGTGATTGAACGAGAGAGATGCGACCTGAGAACAGCCGCTTCATGTGGCTTCAGAATGGGTGCAGCCGTCGGCCCAAAGGCGTTGGGATCTTTGCGCAGCTCGGGGAAAAGTGACAGTATTTCAGCACGCTGCGGGCGATCCAGCGCTCCGATCGAGGTCGGGGATACGAAAATACTCTCGCTGAGGACGCCCTCAGATCTGACGATCTGATGCTGATCGAACATGATATGCCAATAGCTGACATGCCCGCCTTCGCGAATCGATACACCTTCCATGCCGCATAGGAACTTGGCTGCCACCAATGCGCGGGGCGCGCCAAACAGAAGCTCGGCTACACTTGTGTCGATCATCATCCTGTGCTGCTGCGAGACGACAAGTTCGCGCGGGTTCCCCATCGTATTGGGGGCGAAGGCCACAGGGGCAACGCGCCCGGTTGCCGGAACGGATGTGCTCCCGACCCACAGAACGGGCTGCAGGCCGTTGTCTCGTGTCCAGACCTTTTGACCCACGTGGATCTGCTGCACGGGAACTTGGCCGTCGGCTGTTTCGATCAATGTGCCCTCAGCAAAGCAAGCCACATAGTCCGAATACAGCGAAGACCCCGTATTCGATCCCGCAACCTTGACGTAGGAGGCCCCATCTATCAGTCGCTCCGAGGCCGCAAAACCCCAGACATCCGACGTCACACCGTTTTGCGAAAAGACATACAGCCGGATGACAGGGCCGGTTGCTACATCGTTTTCGTCAAGCTGCCGAATATCGATGAAGGACTCGGATTCCACAGGGGTACCATTGGCCACGATACCACCGCCATCGGTGACGGTATGACCAAAGGCCTGATCATCTTCGAACACATCTGGATTGCCCGAGGTGTCATCCACGGTGATCGTGGTTCCGCCGCCCGCAGTATATTGGAAAATAGTACTGTCCGGCGTGTCCGAGTTGTTGCGGATCGGTGTGCCTACGATCCCAGCGCTGGGGCTGGACGTAACCATCATGTTTTCGCTGTCGATCGAAAAGAAACTGCGTAGAACCATCACACACCCATCATGTTTACTATTGCTTCGAGTTGCCCGAACAGACAATTCGCGACGCACCCTAGGGTGGTTCTTGGCCTCGACCAATTCACGTCATCTTGAGCGTCAGGTTATTTGAGGCTTCGCGCATTCAATTGTGGTTGAGGTGCCGACTACATAGCCGGCAGACCTTGATCGGAGGACCAGTGATAAAACTATTGCAACCGGTTGCAAAAAAATCCATTGTTGCGCCAGAAAACAGGATTCGAGGGTTTGGATGTTGAAGGTTGGATTGCTGGGCGCCGGACGGATCGGGCGGGTGCATGCGCGGGCGATATCGGCCCATCCGGGCAGTGTGTTATGTGCTGTCTCGGATGCCATGGCTCAGGCGGCAGAGGATCTGGCCAATGACCACGGTGCCGAGGTTCGAACCTCGGACCAGATCATAGCGGACCCAGAAATTGACGCTGTGCTGATCGCGACGCCGACAGACACGCATTCAGACCTGATCGAAGCCGCAACAGCGGCAGGCAAAGCAGTTTTGTGTGAAAAACCCGTGGATCTGGACCTTCAGCGGGCCATTTCCTGCCAGCAGTCGGTCGCGGCTCATGGTCAGCCCGTGATGATCGGCTTCAACCGTCGGTTTGATCCCAGCTTTTCGGCATTGAAAGCGGCTGTGGATGCGGGCGAGATCGGCAAGGCTGAACTGTTGTCCATCACCTCGTTTGACCCGGCCCCGCCGCCCGTGAGCTATGTCAAGGTTTCGGGTGGCCTGTTCCGGGACATGATGATCCACGATTTCGACATGGCGAATTTCTTGATGGGAGGGGTCCCAACGACGATTTCCGCTGTCGGCTCGTCGATCGTAGACCCAGAAATCGGCGCGGCCGGAGACGTGGATACCGCCGTTGTTACAATGACTTACGCGGACGGTCGTATCGCGGTCATCAAGAATTCACGCCGGGCGGCCTATGGCTATGATCAGCGGGTCGAGCTGCTGGGTTCCGAAGGTCTTCTTCAGGCGCAGAACATGCTGGAGAACACGGTTGTCAAATCGACCTCCACCGGCGTCGTCGGGGCCAAACCCACCTATTTCTTTCTGGAACGCTACATGCCGGCCTATCAGGCCGAGTGGGCCGCTTTTGTGGAGGCAGCGGCCTCGGGCGCGCAGGTTCCGGTCTCGCTGGAAGATGGCGTTGCAGCCCTCGCAATGGCCGAAGCGGCAACCCTGTCGGCGCAGTCCGGTAGGCCGGTTCATCTGGCTGAAGTTTTGAAACCGGTTGCAAAATGATTGAATTTCTTCAAACTGAAAACAGCTCGGATACAGACCCGGGCAATACAGATTCGGCCCAACCGAATAAATGGGGCTGATAGCCTAGGACGAAAACAGACGGTTTTATGGGAGGAAACCAAATGAACAAGTTTGTGAAAAGAGTACTGATGGCCAGTGCTGTCGCGGTGGCGGCCGCAAGCGGTGCCGCAGCTGAAGGCGAAAAGTACATCCTGGTCAGCCATGCCCCTGACAGTGACAGTTGGTGGAACACGATCAAGAACGGTATCGCTTTGGCCGGTGAGCAGATGGGTGTCGAGGTGGAATATCGCAACCCGCCTACTGGTGACCTTGCGGATATGGCGCGCATCATCGATCAGGCTGCGGCCTCTGGTCCCAATGGTATCATCACCACGTTGGCTGACCCGGATATTCTCGAAGGCCCAATCAAAGCTGCTGTAGATTCCGGGATCGACGTGATCATTATGAACACTGGGACGCCCGATAAGGCGCGCGAAGTTGGCGCCCTGATGTATGTCGGGCAGCCCGAATACGACGCCGGCTACGCGGCTGGTCTTCGGGCGAAAGGTGACGGCATCGGCTCTTTCCTTTGTGTCAACCACTATATCGTCCAGCCATCCAGCCAAGAGCGTTGCCAGGGCTTCGCGGACGGACTGGGTATCGAACTTGGTGAGCAGATGATCGACGCGGGACAGGATCCGGCTGAGATCAAGAACCGCGTTCTGGCCTACCTGTCGGCTAACCCGGAGACGGACGCTGTTTTGACGCTTGGCCCGACCTCTGCCGACCCAACCATCTTGGCGCTGCAAGAGAACGGCATGGCCGGTGATATTTATTTCGGCACGTTTGATCTGGGTGGCGAGATTGTCAAAGCCATCAAGGACGGTACCATTCAGTGGGGAATCGACCAGCAGCCGTTCCTGCAGGCCTACCTGCCGGTTGTTGTTCTGACCAACTACCACCGTTACGGCGTTCTGCCAGGCAACAACATCAACTCTGGCCCCGGTTTCGTGACTGCTGACGGTCTGGAGAAAATCGAAGAATTCGCGGGTGAATACCGCTAATCTTCCTAGCTGAGCGGGCGTGCTAAGGCGCCCGCTCAGACCTACTTCCATTTTTTCTGGATCACCCGCGAGGGGAGGACCACAATGTCTGAGTCAGCTCAATCCACGGCAGTTGAAGATGAACGGATCAAAGAGATCTCGCCGCTGCGCCGTGCTCTGATCCGCCCAGAGCTGGGTGGAATTGTCGGCACCGTCGCCGTATTTACGTTTTTTCTGTTGTTTGCCTTCGATAGTGGCATGTTCACAAGTCAAGGTGTGCTGAATTGGTCGATCGTTTCGGCGCAGTTCATGATCATTGCCGTAGGGGCGTGCCTGCTCATGATCGCAGGCGAATTTGACTTATCGGTCGGTTCGATGATCGGCTTTGCCGGGATGATGATCGCGATCTTCTCAGTCACACTCAGTTGGCCCGTGTGGATGGCTATCATTGTGACGTTTGCGCTCTGTGTGTCGATTGGGGCCTTGAACGGTTTTATCGTGGTGCGAACTGGCCTGCCCAGCTTTATCGTGACTTTGGCCTTCCTGTTTATCCTACGCGGCTTCACTATTTATCTGCCGCAAACCATTGAGCGGAAGACGATCATCGGCGGCATCAAAGACGTCGCGGAAGGTGACTGGCTGGCATCGATTTTCGGTGGCAAAGTCGGACAAGGGTTCTTCACTTGGCTTGGCGAAAACGGCTTGATCGAAACGTTCGAGCGTGGAACGCGCGCGGGTCAGCCTATTGTTGACGGTATTCCAATGCTGATTGTCTGGGCCATTGGTATCATTATTTTTGGCCACGTGCTGCTTACCAAAACCAAGTTTGGGAATTGGATTTTCGCAGCAGGTGGCGACGCCGAGGCAGCGCGAAATTCAGGCGTGCCAGTGAACAAAGTCAAAATACTGATGTTCATGTTCACCGCCTTCTGCGCCACGGTTTTCGCCACCTGTCAGGTTATGGAGTTCGGCTCGGCTGGTGCGGACCGCGGTTTGCTTAAGGAGTTTGAAGCGATTATTGCGGTTGTAATTGGCGGCGCGCTGCTGACCGGCGGATATGGCTCGGTTCTGGGGGCTGCTTTGGGCGCGTTGATTTTTGGCGTGGTACAGCAGGGGCTGTTCTTTGCCGGCGTCGAAAGCTCATTGTTTAGGGTCTTCTTGGGGATCATCCTGTTGGGTGCCGTAATCCTCAACACCTATATCCGCCGCATCATCACAGGAGAACACTGAGATGACTGACGATACCAAGTTCCACCATGGGGACGCGCAGGATAGCAAGCCGATCATTCGTATGGTCGACATCCAGAAACACTTCGGTTCAGTCATTGCGTTGGCAGGTGTCAGCTTTGACCTTAAACCCGGGGAATGCCACTGTCTTCTCGGCGACAATGGCGCCGGCAAGTCGACCTTCATTAAGACGATGTCGGGCGTTCACAAACCAACTTCGGGCGAGATTTTCTTCGAAGACAAACCGATGCATTTTGAAGACCCGCGCGATGCTATTTCAGCGGGGATCGCAACAGTGCATCAGCATTTGGCCATGATCCCGCTGATGAGTGTCAGCCGCAATTTCTTCATGGGCAACGAACCTACGCGCAAAGTGGCCGGAATCAGTTTCTTCGACAAGAAGCTGGCTGACGAGATCACTATGGAGGAGATGCGCAAGATGGGCATCAACCTGCGTGGCCCGGATCAGGCTGTGGGCACCCTGTCGGGAGGGGAACGTCAGACGGTTGCGATTGCGCGCGCGGTTCATTTCGGTGCCAAGATCCTGATTTTGGACGAGCCAACCTCGGCCCTTGGTGTGCGGCAAACTTCGAACGTGCTGGCGACCATCGACAAGGTGCGCAGCCAAGGCGTCGGAGTGGTTTTCATCAGCCACAACGTGCGCCACGCGCTGGCCGTCGGCGACCGCTTTACCGTGCTGAACCGGGGCAAAACGCTGGGCACCGCAAAACGCGGTGAGATCACACCTGAAGAACTACAGGACCTGATGGCAGGAGGGCAGGAATTGGCCCAATTGGAAGGGTCACTGGGCGGAACGGTTTAACACCGTTCCCCCAAAATTGGACCATTCGGTCCGACATCCAACGAAATCGCAGAATTGGCCAAATTGGCCTTGTGTTGAAAGGGATCACAATGGGCAAAACCGTCCGACTGACCGCAGCGCAAGCTTTGGTGCGCTATCTGGGCGCGCAGATGAATGAGGCTGGAGAGCCTTTTATCGCCGGTGTCTGGGCCATTTTCGGCCATGGCAATGTGGCCGGGCTGGGTGAGGCGCTGCATGGTGTCAAAGACACGCTGCCCACCTATCGTGGCCACAATGAACAGACGATGGCGCATTGCGCGATTGCCTATGCCAAGCAGATGCGGCGCACGCGGGCGATGGCGGTGACCTCGTCCATCGGGCCGGGCGCGACCAATATGGTCACCGCTGCTGCGCTGGCCCATGTGAACCGCCTCCCGGTTCTTCTGCTACCGGGCGACGTCTTCGCCTCTCGCGGGCCGGACCCGGTGTTGCAACAGATCGAGAGTTTTGGCGATGGTACAATCAGCGCCAATGACTGTTTCCGCCCGGTCAGCCGCTACTATGACCGTATCTCGCGCCCCGAGCATCTGCTTACAGCTCTGCCGCGTGCATTTCGCACGATGACCGACCCGGCGGATTGCGGGCCGGTCACTTTGGCCTTCTGTCAGGACGTGCAGGCCGAGGCCTATGATTACCCAGAAAGCTTCTTTGAACCGCGCGTGTGGTTCCAACGCCGTATTCGCCCGGACGAAGGCGAGCTGGCGCGCGCTGTGGCCGCGATTTCAGCGGCCAAACATCCGGTTATCGTTGCGGGCGGTGGGGTACACTATTCGGACGCAACGGATGCGCTGCAGAGCTTTGCTGAGACACACAATATCCCAATCACAGAAACGCAGGCCGGAAAATCCGCTTTGGCCTGGGATCATCCCCTGAACCTGGGTCCGATTGGTGTGACGGGCGGCGAGCCCGCCAATGACATCTGCGCCGAGGCCGATCTGGTGCTGGCCGTTGGAACGCGCCTGCAGGATTTCACGACCGGCTCGTGGGGCCTGTTTTCAAACCCCGCGCGCGAGATGATCTGCCTAAACACAGCCGCCTATGATGCTGAGAAACACGGCGCGATGCCGTTGCAATCCGACGCGCGCGTTGGCTTGCAGGAGCTGGGCGCCGCGCTGCAGGGCTACAATGCTGATCCTGTGGCCGACACACTCAAAGCGGACTGGTTTGGCAAGGTTGACGCGCTGACCGACGCGCCGGGTGACGGGAACGCTCTGCCCACTGATATGCAGGTGGTGGGTGCAGTTCAGCGCGCCTCGCATGACGACACGGTGGTGATGTGCGCCGCTGGCACAATGCCGGGTGAGCTGCACAAGCTGTGGAAAGCGCCGCGACCCGGGGCCTATCACATGGAATACGGGTTCAGCTGCATGGGCTATGAGATCGCAGGCGCCATGGGCATCAAGATGGCCCAACCGGATCGCGACGTGATCTGCTTTACCGGCGATGGCACCTACATGATGGCGAACTCGGAAATGGCGACGGCAGCGATGATGGGCGTGTCCTTCACCGTTGTGATCACCGACAACCGAGGCTTTGGTTGCATCAACCGACTGCAAATGGGCACTGGCGGGGCCGAGTTTAACAACCTGCTCGATCATACTGTCCACGAAACCGCCTCGAACATTGATTTCGCGGCACATGCGGCGGCGATGGGGGCGACCTCGGTCAAGGTCAGCTCGATTGCCGAGCTTGAGGACGCGCTGGCCAAACGCGGTGACATAACAGGGCCTTACGTGGTTGTCATCGACACCGATCCTTACCCCTCGACCGAATATGGCGGCACATGGTGGGAGGTTGCGGTGCCCGAGGTCAGCACCCGCCCCGAAGTGAACGAAAAACGCGCGGCCTATGAGGTTGCCATCAAGGAAAGAAACACGAAATGAGCGTGAAAATCGGGATCTCTCCGATCGCGTGGCAGAATGACGATCTGCCGGACCTGACCGCTGCATACACAATGGAACAAGCGCTGCAGGAGTCGCGTCAGATTGGTTACACCGGCGTCGAACGGGGCCAGCGTATGCCCAGCGATACCGAGGGGCTGCGCGCCTACCTTGAGGGCAACGATATCGCGCTCTGTGGCGGCTGGTGTTCCGGTGCCTCGCTGGTCAATGACTTTGCGACGGAACAAGACGCGGTACGGGAACAGGTCGCGCAATTCGCGGCCCTGAACAGCCCGTGTATCGTTTACGCCGAATGCTCCAACACCGTTCAGGGCCAGATCGGGACGCCGGTCAATGACCGCCCGATACTGTCGAAAGATGAGGTGCTCTCCTACGCGGCCAAGCTGACCGAACTGGCAAAATGGATGGGTGATCAGGGCATGACAATGGCCTATCACCACCACATGGGCACGATCATTGAAAGCGAAGATGACGTGAATTGGCTGATGGAGGGTTCAGGCCCCGAGGTGAAACTGTGCTTTGACACCGGCCACCTGCTGTTTGGCGGAGGTGACGTGATGGCGACCCTGAACCGTTGGGGCGACCGCGTGCATCACGTGCATTTCAAGGATATCCGTCCGGCCGTCGTGCAGGATGTGCGGGAAAACAACCGCAGTTTCCTGGACGCCGTGATTGCAGGCGCGTTCACGGTGCCCAGTGACGGCTGCATTGATTTCCAAGCGGTCGCAAATGCGCTGAAAGCGATGGATTATGACGGTTGGATCGTCGTTGAGGCAGAACAGGACCCGGCCAAAGCGCCGCCCTATGAGTACTCAAAGAAAGGCTACGACCACATCGTTGACGTCTGCGGCAAGGCAGGATTGGAGATCACCGCGTAACACACCGCCCCAAGGGGCAACACCGAAGCCATGAGAAAGGAGAAAGTCATGGTAAATCAAGAACTCGGATATGTCGGCTATTTTGACCGGGAATCCTGTGATCTGGATGAATTCAAGGTGTTGACCTCACAGGCCCTTTCGGCGGACGCGGTGCCGTTTGCTGCGTCTGTGGAAAACAATGTGCCCGTCTATGACATGCAGGCTTTGCGTCCGCTACTAGAGCAAGCAGACAATCGGCAGGCCTTGCTGGCCGAATGGGCTTGGGTACTTGCCAAATCCGCAGGCGTCATCGCCCTGAAACGGGCGTATCCGGATACAAGTGTGATTGACCGGGCCACAGATGTATTCCGCCAGATCATCAACGACGAACGTCAGGGCGGTGGGGGTGAGGGCGACCACTTTGCGGCCTCTGGGGCCAATGACCGGATCTGGAACGCGTTGCAGAAACAGTGCCTGCGCGATCCCGAGGGCTTCGCTCTCTATTTCGGAAACCCCTCGATTGCCGCCGCGTGTGAGGCTTGGCTTGGCCCGAACTATCAGGTCACGGCGCAAATCAACCAGGTGCGTCCCGGCGGGCAGGCACAGCAAGCGCATCGTGACTATCATCTTGGGTTTCAGACGGCAGACAGCGCAGCGCGCTATCCCTTGCATGCGCATTTTCTAACGGCAGCTCTGACGTTGCAGGGCGCTGTGGCGCATTGCGATATGCCGGTGGAGTCCGGCCCAACCAAGCTGCTGCCGTTCTCGCAGCTTTATGCGCCCGGATATCTTGCCTTCCACGACACGGATCACCGCGCGCATTTCGAAGAAAACTATGTGCAGCTGCCGTTGCAAAAGGGGGACGCCGTGTTCTTCAACCCCGCGCTGTTCCATGCGGCGGGCGAAAACTGCAGCGCGGACATTCATCGCATGGCAAACCTGCTTCAGGTGTCCTCGGCCTTTGGTCGGGCGATGGAGGCCGTGGATCGCCGCGCGATGTCCGAGGCGGTGTTTCCGTCACTCATCGCCTTGAAACAACGGGGCGATCTGACTGCTACGCAGCTAGAGGCCGCGATCGCCGCAACTTCCGAAGGCTATCCTTTCCCAACCAATCTCGACACGGACCCTCCGGTCGGAGGGAATGCGCCGGACAGTCAGGCAGACATCCTGCGCAGCGCTGTGGCTGAGGGGTGGTCTGAGGCGCAGCTATCGAATGCGCTTTCGGCGCTGACCACACGGCAATCCGCCTGAAATAAGAACCGGGCGGTCTGAAGGACCGCCCAATACCGGAGACCAACATGGCAGATTTGCTCAAGAAACCATTCGGCACCCGTGGCAAGGTCCACGATATCACTCCGACCAGCGCCGGGTGGCGTTATGTCGGGTTCGGCCTCTACCACCTGCGCGCGGGCGACAAGGCGGCCGAAGTCACTGGGGATCGTGAGGTCATTCTGGTCATGGTCGAGGGCAAGGCACAGATCACTGGCGCCGGGAAGGATTGGGGCGTTCTGGGCGACCGGATGAATGTGTTTGAGAAATCACCGCCTCATTGCCTCTACCTGCCCAACGGCATCGAATGGGAGGCCGTGGCCGAAACTGATTGCGTCATCGCCGTCTGCTCGGCCCCCGGAAAGGGCGGGCATCATGCCCGGCGGATTGGACCGGATGGCATTACTCTGACCCAGCGTGGCAAGGGCGTGAACACACGCCATATCAACAATATCGCGATGGAGAATGAAGACTACGCCGACAGCCTGTTGGTTACCGAGGTGTTCACCCCAAACGGCCATTGGTCCTCATACCCCAGTCACCGCCATGATGAGGATGACTTCCCGCGCATTACCTATCTCGAGGAAACCTATTACCACCGCCTCAACCCGGCCAACGGGTTCGGAATTCAGCGCGTCTATACCGATGATGGCCAGCTGGATGAAACGATGGCGGTCTCGGACGGCGACGTTGTGACCGTTCCGCGCGGACACCACCCTTGCGGAGCACCCTATGGGTTTGAGATGTACTATCTGAACGTCATGGCAGGACCTTTGCGGAAATGGCGCTTTGTCGCGGCCCCCGAGGTCGAGTGGATCATGGAGCGTGACGGATGACCCCAGAATTTGCCACCTATCCCAGCCTGAACGGCAGGACCGTTTTCATCACCGGTGGTGCTGGAGGGATCGGGGCCGAAACGGTTCGGGCCTTTGCTGCGCAGGGGGCCAAGGTGGGGTTTCTGGACCTCAACGCGGATGCCGGCCATGAGTTGCTGGCAGAGTTGGAAGGCGAGCATGCCTTCGCCCAATGCGATCTGCGCGATATCGATGCGCTGCGCGATGCGCTGGAGCAACTGACCGAGGAACTGGGCGCAGCGCATGTTCTGGTCAACAACGCGGCACAAGATGACCGACATGACTGGCGCGAGGTTACTGCGGACTATTGGGATGAACGCATGGCGACCAATATCCGCCATATGTTCTTTGCCATTCAGGCGGTTGCCCCCGCAATGATCGAACGGGGCGCAGGCTCCATAGTCAATCTGGGGTCGAATTCCTGGTGGGAGGCCGGCGCAGGTTTCCCCGCCTATGCCACCGCCAAATCTGCGGTTCATGGTCTCACCCGAACCATGGCGCGCGAGCTGGGGGATCACCGGATCCGCGTGAACACTGTTGTCCCCGGTTGGATCATGACCCAACGCCAGAAAGACCTGTGGGTCACTCCCGAGGCGCTTGCGAAGCAGGTTGACCGCCAATGCCTACCAGACCCGATCGACCCGGTCTACGTGGCGCGGATGGTAGTATTTCTGGCCTCGGACGACGCCGCCATGTGCAGCGCCGGGAATTTCATGGTCGAGGGTGGCTCGATCTAGGCTTAGTTTGATCGTCCGGCATGGGCCAAGCAATTGTTTTCCAGTCGCCGGATATCTCAATGAAGCACCGGCTTATAGTTTTAGACAGATGGTTTCGAAACCTGCCATCCAAAACGATTCCATCGAGGGACGAGTTGCGGGACAAATTGAGCTTTCGCTACAGTTACGCCAATGACAGCTTGGCCGGCGAGTATTTCATTTCAAGAACTGCCCAGCCGCTAGCTGTTCTTCCAACTCTGGGCGTAAGTATACCTTTGCGTGTTGTTCCTCTCCTCGGCATGCACCGATCCATTCCCCAGAGTATTTTGCGAGAGCTTCTTTCAGAAAAGCTATCGCGTCCTCTTGCTGCTCGATTGAGATAAAATGCTCGTCAAGAGCAACAGGCTCAAAGCGGTGGGATGGGTTGTGGACGTGGCGTGACGTATGCGTTTGTGCCAATGTATCGAAATAGAGTGGCATACCAAGAGAGCCTATTTCCCAGGTCGTTTCTCGCTTAGGCCCCTGATAAACGCTGGGAGGGAACGGTCTGCCTCCCTTTTGACCGATCTGAATACTCAGACCGTCCAATTTTAAAAACAAATACAATACCGCTTCCATTCCGCCGGTTCTGACAAAATTCAACGATACACTAGGGTTTGACGTAGCGATCCGTTTGCTTTCGTGCTCATACCAGAACTCCAGACCTCCAGTTGTTCGGTGGTTCTGGGGGGTACATACGAGTTTCTTGGGTTGAGGTACGATGCGTTTACTTTGCTGAGCCATAACGCTATCCCGCTTCTCCACGTACCCTGCAATTCCAGAGTTGCCTTCGAGCCCAAGTTGGCCCACTCGATTGCACCTCCAGAACACATAGCGGACATTTAGTCGATATGCAGTATTCGGTATTGAGGGCTCTTTTTCTTCTTTTACCGCATGCTGGCCGAAGGGCCGCTTTACTACTAGATACACAAACGCTGCCTGAGAAAGGCAATCTATCTAGGCGCAGGGTTAAGCTACGTAGCCATTCACATCTAGATCGAGCTATACCTGCGGCGGCGCGCCAAAGGCGCGGATCACGGTACGGGCAGCAGCTTCGACCGGGTCGTGGGTCTCTTTCAGGATGGTCACGCGGTCGAACCGCTCAGGGTCGGCGTTAACGGCGTCGCGAAGAGCGTTGCCAAAGGCCATGCGCAGTTCGGTCCCGATGTTGAATTTGCAGATCGAGGTGCCTTTGGCCAAGCGCGTGCGCTGCTCGACCGGCACGCCCGAGCCTCCGTGGATCACCAGCGGCACCTCGGTCAGCGCGTCGATCCGAGCGATCCGGTCTTCGTCAAGACCGCCTTCTTTGTTCTGCTGCAGGTGGACATTCCCGACCGAGATCGCCATCGCATCCACGCCTGTTTTTCGAGCAAATTGCGCGGCTTCCTCCGGGTCAGTTCCGTTCGAGCCTTCTCCGCCGGAATAGCCGACAAAACCGATCTCACCTTCACAGGAAATCCCAGCCGCATGGGCCATTTCGGCTATGGCGGCGGTCTCGTCGATATTCTGCTGCAGCGGCTTGCGCGACCCGTCGAACATCAGCGACGTAAATCCGCTGTCCAACGCGATCTTGCAGTCCTCATACGTGTAACCATGGTCCAAATGCGCCACCACGGGGACCGAGGCCCCCTCGGCCAGATGGCGGAACATTTTACCGAGGATGGGCAGGGGCGTGTGTTCGCGACAGCTGGGACCGGCTTGCAGGATGATCGGTGCGTTTTCGGCCTCGGCGGCGGCCACATAGGCGCGCATGTCCTCCCAGCCCAGGGTTACCAAACCGCCGACGGCATAGCCCTGTTCATAGGCAGGTTGCAGGACGTCTTTCAGGGTGACGAGGGTCATTTAAACTTCGCGATCATGTCTTTAATGCCCGGAATCGTCTCGACCTGATAGGCATGGGTGGGTTGGAAATACTGCACCAACGATCGCTGCGTCAGCCCGCCGAGGATGGTGAAATAATACATCTCATAACCTGGCAGCACGCAGCAGGGATGATAGCCCTTGTCGATACAAACGGTCGAGCCATCGACGATGTGATAGGCATCACCCGGTTCATTGTCTTCGCGCTGCAACATCTGCAGGCCCGAGCCCCAGTTGGGTTTGAAGCGGAAGTTATAAGTCTCGTCGTGGCGCGTCTCGTCCGGCAGGCGGTTGGTGTCGTGTTTGTGGCTGGGAAAGCCTGACCAGCCGCCTTGGCCGACGGTGAACAGCTCACTCACCAATAGGCGGCCGACCTTATCCTGTTGTTTTTGCCCCAGGATATGTTTGATCTTGCGATGCGTTTTGGTGTCGTCGCTGCCGTACTGCACGAGGTCATGCTCGCGTACATCGAACGGGTCCAGAACCTTGTCATACTTGGCCCCGGCGATGAAAACCTCGGCCTCATCCGACACGCAGACCAGCTGCGTTTTGGCGCCAACCGGGACATAAACCCCCTCTGGCTCACCATCCCACACGTCCTCGCCCCGGTTGCCCAGTTTGGCGAATTGCACGCCTTCGACGTCAACATCCACGAAGCCGGTGGCGGGGACGATGCAGGTCTCATAGCCCGGTACCTGGTATTCGAACGCCTCGCCGCGCTTGAGTTTGACGATGTTGAAATAGTTCAGCGGAACCAGCGGGTCGTCGACATCGACGATGGCTTTGTTCTGGTTATCATAGGGCTCGATATGCATGTGGGCCTCCTATTTGGTCGGGCCGGGGTGGTCGGCCAAAAACGCATCCAGCTCGGGCGTTGTGGGCATGGCGGGGGCGCATCCGGGTTTCGAAACCACAATGGATGCACAGGCCGAGCCGCGCATGACGGCTTCTTCTAGCGAATAGCCAGCAGCGACAGAGGCCAGCAAACCTGCCATAAAGCTGTCCCCTGCTCCGTTAGGTTTGACTGCGGTAACCGGGTAGATGCCCGTGTGAATCTCATGGCCGTCCATCATCGTGACGGCACCTTTTTCACCCATCTTGTATATAACGATGCGGCCTGGCTTTTCGGCCAGTTCTTTGGCCTTTGCGAACCCTTTTTCGATACCGCCGGCCATGAAGCCGAATTCCTCGTCATTGCCGACAATCAGGTCGCTGGCCTCTCCGGCCCGGGACAGGACATCGGCCGCCACTTCGGGCGATGGCCAGCTATAAGGGCGATAATCGATATCGAAAATTATTGGCAACCCTGCGGCGCGGGCATTGTCAAAAGCCCGAAACGTGGCGCTGCGTGACGGTTCCGCGGCAAAGACAGTTCCGGCGGATATCACGGCTGAGAATGCCGAAAAATCGATCCGGTCCATGTCCTCTTCGGTGACTTGGAAATCGACTGCCCCATTGCGGTAGATGACGTTCTGAAAATTCTCGACCCGGCTTTCATAGATCGCCAGGGATATGCGGAATTCACCGCCGACAATGCGGATGTAAGAGGTGTCGACACCGTAGTGTCGCAGGCGGTTCAGACAGAATCGACCAACTGCATCGTCCGAGACCGACGTAACCAATGATGCCCGACTGCCGAGCTTGACCAGACCCGCGCAAATATTGGCCGAGGATCCGCCGAGATCGGCATGGAACGTGTCGGCATCCTCGCTTTTGACGCCGATTGGATCGGCAAACATATCCATTCCGGCACGACCGAAAACCGCAAACCGATTTCCTTTGATGCCCTCGACCAAAGCGCTCACGTGATGTTCCTCCGGCGTAACGTCGTCGGCAAAGTTTGGACCTTGCGTTGAATCGATTCACACGATACTGATTTTGCAACCGGTTGCAAATAGTATGTTCGGAGCCGCGACAGATGCCTGAAATCGGAATTGGAATTGTTGGTGGCGGCTATATGGGCAAGGCGCATTCTGTTGCCATGTCCGCCGTGGGCGCTGTGTTCAACACTGCTCTGCGTCCGCAGCTCGAGGTGATTTGCGCCTCGTCCACTGAAAGTGCCGAACGATACCGTGCGGCCTATGGGTTCCAGCGCGCGACCGACGATTGGCGCGCTTTGGTCGAGGATCCGAAGGTCGACGCGATCGTCATCGCCTCGCCTCAGGAAACGCACCGCCATATCGCTGAGGCGGCCTTTGCGATAGGTAAGCCGGTTCTGTGCGAAAAACCCTTGGGTGCGTCACTGGAGGACAGTCTGGCCATGACGCGCGCGGCCGAGGATGCCGGCGTGGTCAACATGGTGGGTTTCAACTATATCCGCACCCCTGCCAGCCAATACGCGCGCAAGCTGATTGCAGATGGTGAGATCGGCGACATCACCTGGTTTCGCGGTGAGCATACCGAGGATTTCTATGCCGACCCCGACGCCCCCGCCACGTGGCGCACGACCGGCATGGCCAACGGCACGATCGGAGATCTGGCCCCGCATATGGTGAACGGCGCGCTGGCGCTTATCGGCCCGATTGCGCAGGTCATGGCCGATGTCGAAACCGTTCATCGCACGCGCCCGGGCGGGGAGGTTACGAATGACGACCATGCCCAGATGATGTGCCGCTTTGAAAACGGTGTGATGGGCAACCTCTATTTCAGCCGCGTCGCGACAGGCCGCAAGATGGGTTATGCCTATGAGATCTCGGGCACCAAGGGCGCAATCCGGTTCGATCAGGAAGATCAGAACGCCCTCTGGCTCTATCGCCGAGAAGGGCCGGAAGGGCAGCGCGGGTTCACAAAAATCCTGACCGGCCCCGCCCATCCGGATTATGAGCCCTTCTGTCAGGGCCCCGGCCACGGAACCGGCTATCAGGACCAGATCATCATCGAGGCCAAGGATTTCCTAAAAGCCATTCACACTGGCAATCCGATCTGGCCGACCTTCCGCGACGGGCATGAGGTCAACCGGGTGCTGGCGGCTGCGCTGGCCTCGTCGGACCAGCGCCAGTGGAAAGATATCAGCGATTTCTGATCGCTCTAGCTGCGTAAAATTGAAGAGAGACAAAGACCATGGCAAAGCTGAAATGGGGCATGATTGGTGGCGGCGAAGGCAGCCAGATCGGACCTGCCCATCGGTTGGGCGCGCAGGCGGACGGTATGTTCGAGTTTGCGGCAGGCGCTCTGGATCATCGGCCCGAGGTAGGCCGTGAATATGCTCAGCGATTGGGTATCAACGCCAACCGTGCCTATGGCAGCTGGCAGGACATGTTGGCAGGGGAAAAAGACCGTCCCGACCGGATTGATCTAGTCACGATTGCCACGCCGAACTCCACCCATTTCGAGATCGCCAAAGCGTTTCTTGAGGCTGGTTTCAACGTCCTTTGCGAAAAGCCCATGACCATGACGGTCGAAGAAGGCGAAGAGATCGTGCGCGTGGCAGAGGCCTCGGGCAAGATCTGCGCAGTGAACTACTGCTACTCGGCCTATCCGATGATCCGGCAGGCCCGCGCCATGGTGCGGGCAGGGGATATCGGCAAGATTAGGTTAGTGGTGACCAATTTCAGCCACGGTCATCATGGGGATGCGACGGATGCCGATAACCCTCGGGTCCGCTGGCGCTATGATCCGGCGATGGCGGGTGTCTCGGGCCAATTCGCCGACTGCGGCATTCATGCGCTGCATATGGCCAGTTTTGTCTGCGATGATCAGGTGAAATCGCTGTCTGCTGATATGGCCTCGACCATTTCCAGCCGCGAGCTGGAAGATGACGCGATGATCAATTTCCGCACCGAAGGCGGCACGGTTGGTCGCCTGTGGACGTCGTCCGTGGCGATCGGGCGGCAACACGGGTTCGACATTCAAGTGTTTGGTGAAACCGGCGGTTTGCGCTGGGCGTCTGAGCAGCCCAACCAGCTGATCTACACCCCAGTCGGAGGGCGCACCCAGATCATCGAAAAGGGCGAGGGTGGTCTGCATGACGAAGTGCAACGACTGTCGCGCGTGGCCATCGCCCACCCTGAGGGCTTCCCGCTGGCTGTGGCCAATATCTACTGCGATCTGGCCGATGCGATCCGGGGTGAGGCCCGTGACGGTCTGCCCGGGGCTTCAGACGGTGTGCGTTCGATCGCCGCCGTTCATGCCGCCGTTGCGTCAGGCAAAGAGGAAGGCGCGTGGAAAGACGCGCGTCCGCCAATGTTCCGGTAGTTACGGTCGGGGACGTAGCGTGCCCCTCTCGATCACACGGCAGGGGAAAATACGGGCCTCAGGGTATCTCTGAGGCTCTTTCAGCATCTCCTCGACCAGATCCACCGAGGCGTTGATGATCTGCTTGATCGGCTGGTGAATGGTGGTCAGGTCGACACTTTCCCAACGGGCCATATCCATATCGTTCAGGCCGATGACGCCGATGTCGCGCCCCGGCGTCAGCCCATGATCCTTGAGGGCCGACAGCGCGCCAATCGACAGGATGTCATCGCCGCAGAAATACCCCTCGGCCGGGGTTTCCCCCAACAGCCGCAGCATCTCGGCCCTGCCAGCATCGAATGAGTAGTTCTGCGCGAAGGAATAGGATACCTCGAGGTTCGCATATTGCGCGGTTTCCTCGATGAACCCGCGATACCGGTCCATGGCCGAGGTCGCATCCTTCGGCCCCCCAAGATACCCGACGCGTGTGTACTCACGCGCCACCAGTTCTCGCGCAGCCATACGCCCGCATTCCACGTTGTCGATCCCGACCACATGCACCTCGGGCGAGGTGGCCGAGCGGCCAAATGTATGCACCACCGGAACCCCGGCATCGTGGAAAGCCTTGGCAAAGCTCGGCGGCAAGGTCGATGAGGCGACAATGACCGCATCGACCGAGTATTGCCGCAACATCCGGACGGAATTGGCAGGCTCGGTCTCATCAGTCAGGTTCACGATCAAAGGACGCAGCCCTCGTTCTTGCAGAGCGCGGGTGAACTGGTCGAACACCTCCAAAAAGATCGGGTTGTGGAAGTTGTTCGAGATCAGCCCGATCAGCTTGGTCCGCCCGGTTGTCAGCGACGAGGCCAGCGCATTGGGGCTATAGCCCAGCTCTTTCGCGGCTTTTTCCACCTTACTGCGGGTTTTGGCTGAAACCGAAGCCCCTTCGGTAAAAGTGCGCGAAACGGCTGATCGCGACACACCCGCCAGCGCGGCAACATCTTTGAGGGTGACGCTCATGGCAGGTGCCTTGCAGGCAATTGGGCGGGGAGGGCGCTAGGCAATATCATGGTGTCAGTATTATGCACCAAGTCCGCGTTGCTGCAACCGGTTGCAACAATGCCACATCAACATCGTGCGAGGAGGAGCGTTTTTTAAAAGAAGCATCCTGGGTGATGAGAGACACGAAACCCAACGAACCTATGCGATCGAATTTACTGTGTAGGGTGCTGTAGTTGTGGAGCCGACTACACAATAGTTCTAATGACCAAAGATCAGGCTATGCGTCCAGCCCGCCCGCATTCTGGATAAGAGCTGCACATTTAATCTCGATGCCGAGGCTCGGTACATGGGTGTTATCGGCAGGGCCATCGGATGATCGAGCAGGTCCGTCGTCGGTATCGCAAGTTGCACGACATCGTCATCATGTTAGGCACTGTTTTTATTGGAGCTTGGACGCCAACCCAGAAGAAAGGTGTTTCGGTTTGTCCGGGGCAAGCGGACCTGAGCTGCATCCGCAAGAGCAACTCACTCGACCATGAAAGGCGGCCGTTCGCAGCAGGGAAGGCAAGACAAAAAGTCTAGCGGAGCATCCAAGTAGGACTGCGCAAACGTAGGCTTGCACAGTCGCTAGAATTGGCCCTTTGCCAAATCGATTGGCGATGTCTGACACAACCTCGAGCGATATGGGGCCTTTTAGGGGCTGCAACACGCGCCCGTGTTTTTGAACCCGTTCAATCGACCATGTACACCGTTTCGCCCGTGTCTATCGCCCGTTGCGCCGCTTGCCCCATTCTGACCGCCCAGAGGCCGTCGTTCAAACTTACGTCCGGCTTAGCTTTTTCGCCACGAAGCACGGCCAAGAAACCTTTGTGCTGATAGTAGGTCGACCCATTATGATCCCCAGCCGCCAATAAGTTCGGGTCCACTGGAACGTCCATTGATACGGGGCCTTTGGGATTGCGTGGACTCACGATTAAGCGCGGAGGCGGGGGGGCGCCCAAGTGATCCTGCCAAAAGCGCACCGGTCCTGGAACCAGAGCCTCGATCTTAGCTTTTGGTCCGACGGCTGATATTTCTTCCTGATAACGAGAGCCTTCCGCAAACATGCACAGTTCCAACATCGCGCGCGCACCCGAAGCAAAATCGACGAGAACGTAGCCGTGATCCAGAATATCTGGGGTTTGACCATCGTAGCTCTCGTCCAAATGGTTCACGGCCTGCCCACCACTTGCGGTTATGCGTACCGGGTCGGATTGCAATATCAAACGCATGAGGTCGAAGAAGTGACAGCATTTTTCGACAAAAGTGCCGCCAGTGTTGCGGTTGAAGCGGTTCCAATGGCCGACCTTGTCCAGGAACGGAAAACGATGCTCGCGGATCGATAGCATTTTTATACCACCTGTCACCTGAGCCTTCTCGATCAGAGCTGCAACAGGAGGCATGTACCGGTATTCCATCGCAACCCAAATCGGGCAGGGGTAGTCGCGCTGCAACTGCTCGAGTCGGGCCACGTCTTTCGGGTCGGTGAATAATGGCTTTTCTACCAAAAGCGGAAGCGGACGTGTTTCCGCAATTTCGTAAATCTGGTCCACGTGAAGATGGTTTGGGCTAACAATGACGACGCAGTCCAGTTCTTCAAACGCCAGAAGCTCTTGCACGGAACCCACCATGGCCGCATTTGGCGCAATTGCCTTGGCAGCTTTTGCCATCTCTGGATCGGGCTCAAAGATCGCTGCTACATTGGTGCCTTCCAGCAATCCGATATTGTGCAGGTGCTCTTGCCCCATCATGCCGCATCCAATCAGCCCGTAATTGATGGTCCGGGTCATGTGCGATTCCTTTTACTTCAAACGTTGTACGTAGTTGGCCCGATCTGGGTCGAACCATGTTTTTGAGAATTCAACGGGTTCGGCATTTTCCGACCAGCTGAACCGCTCGATGTAGCCTACCGTTTGGCCCGCTGGTTTGGTGAAGTCAGGAGGTGTCCAGTCCGGTAGCGGTTGGACCGAGACTCTGTCTTCGGCCCTTGCGATCCAAAAGTCCAATTGGCGCTGATAGTAGCGATAGAGTGAATCGGACAGCAGGCTCTGGTCGATCAGGCCCGCTGATTCGTCTAGCCAAATTTCCTCGACTGCGATGATTGTATCATTCAGGTAGCGCATTCGCCGGACGCGCGAACCGGCATCAGAAGCCCCGAATTTCGGCAGATCGACGGGCTTCTTCAGATGGTCAACTGAAAGGATATCCGCACGTGGCAGGCCTCCGCCTTCAGGTAGTTCCAGCCTGAACATTGCATAGACGCTATTTTGTGTGCCGGTCTCGCGGATGTAGTTGCCTGAGCCCTGGATACGCTCCAACATCCCCTTTTTTTCTAGCTCCGAGAGCGATTTTCGGAGAGTTCCGACCGAGACATTCAACTCCGCCGCCATCTCACGCTCGGGCGGCAAACGCTCACCATCAATAAGACGCCCGGCAGCGATGTCGCGGATCAGAAGTTCCGCGATCTGAATATATACCGGCAGGGCATTGGGGTTTCGGTTGGAGGCAGGCACGGCAGACGCTTCACTCGGTCGCAGGAGAAATTGATACACTATTGATCTACATCAAAGCGATTGCTACGCAAGAGGAAAGTCAAAGATGTACGGAGCGTGAATCAAATGAGCATCGTCCCCATCACATCCCCCGATCTGGATGCGGCCGAAGTTTCGTGGTTCGCCGCGCTGTGTTCCGATGATTACCAGTTCCTTGGCGTACCCGATGGCGACCTGCGGTCGAGTTGGGAGCATTGTTCCGGCATCGTGAAAGAGGCCGAAGCGCAGGGCTTCCGCAACATCCTATGCCCGTCCTCCTATCAGGTCGGTCAGGACACGCTGAGCTTTGTCGCGGGCTGCGCCCCAATCACCGACCGGATCAACCTGCTTGCCGCTGTACGCTGTGGCGAGATGCAACCGATCATGCTGGCCCGCACCATTGCGACGCTGGATCACATGCTGAACGGGCGGTTGACGGTCAACATCATCTCCTCCGACTTTCCCGGTGAGAAAGCTGACAGCGCGTTCCGCTATCAGCGCTCGCGCGAAGTGGTAGAGATTCTGAAGCAAGCCTGGACGCAGGACGAGATCAATCATGCAGGCGAGGTCTATAACTTCTCAGGTCTGACCACTGACCCGGCCAAGCCATACCAGGTTGGAGGGCCGCTGCTCTATTTCGGTGGTTATTCCCCCTCTGCGCTGGACTTGTGCGGCGAGCATTGCGACGTCTACCTGATGTGGCCAGAAACCAAGGACCAACTTGCCGAGCGGATGAAGGCCGTTCATGCGGTCGCCGAGAACTACAACCGCACGCTGGACTACGGTTTGCGTGTGCACATGATCGTGCGCGATACCGAGGCCGAGGCGCAGGAATATGCGGATTTCATCGTCTCGAAGCTGGATGACGAATATGGTCGTGCAATCCGCGAACGGGCGCTGGACTCGACCTCTCTCGGCGTGGCGCATCAGGCCAAGAACCGTGATCTGGCCGATGAATATGGTTATGTCGAACCCGGTCTCTGGACCGGCGTTGGCCGTGCGCGGTCTGGCTGTGGCGCAGCGTTGGTCGGGTCGACCGATCAGGTTATGAGCAAGATTGAAGAATACCAAAAGATGGGCATCCGCGCCTTCATCTTTTCGGGCTATCCGCACATGGATGAAGCCAAACATTTCGGCGCCCGCGTGCTGCCCAACCTGAAAACCTGTTCGCTGCCCGAAGCTTATGGGCGCGTGCCTGCAACTACCCCGGCGACCCCGCTGGGCAACGGAGTTCGTCGCTGATGCAACGCGTGAAACTATCTGACTCGCTGGAAATGAGCCGCCTTGTCTATGGCATGTGGCGCTTGGGCGACGACTCAGACACATCGGCGGCACATGTCGAAGCCAAGATCCAGGCCTGTCTGGATCAGGGTATCACCACCTTCGATCAGGCCGATATCTATGGCGATTACGGGGCCGAGGCGGTTCTGGGCAATGCCCTGCGCTCCAATCCCGGTCTGCGTCAGCGGATGGAGATCGTTACTAAATGCGACATCGTCGCGCCGGTTGGCCGTTATGCGGACACCAAGGTAAAATACTATGACACCTCGCGCGCGCATATCGTGAAATCGGTGGACACGTCCCTGTCCGAAATGGCGATTGACCATATCGATCTGCTTCTGATCCACCGCCCTGATCCCATGATGGACCACCATGAGACCGGAGCTGCGCTAGACGAGGTCGTCGCCAGTGGCAAGGTCGGCGCGGTCGGCGTGTCGAACTTCCGGCCTTGGGATTGGTCACTGCTGCAATCGGCGATGAAGACCCAACTGGTCACCAACCAGATCGAGGTGTCTCTGGGTGAGATCAGCCCCTTCACCAATGGTGATCTGGCTTTTCACCAGCAACATGGTCATCCGCTGATGGCATGGTCGCCGTTGGGGGGTGGGTTGTTGATGGCCGGAAACCCGCCGGTCGGCGTTGTCGCGGATGAAATCGCAGCCGAGTTCGGCGTGGATCGCGCCGCGGTTGCCATGGCCTTCTTGTTGGCGCATCCGGCCAACATCCTGCCAGTTCTGGGCACCAACAATCTGGACCGGATCAAACGCGCGTCGGACGCTGTGAAAGTCAAACTGGATCGTGAAAGCTGGTACCGCCTCTATGAGGCGGCGCTGGGGCATGAGGTACCATGATGAATGCAATCTCAAAGGACATGACCCACACCTTCGTTCCGCATAAGGACGACACTCGGACCCTGCGCGATGCCTTCGGGCGCTTTGCGACCGGCGTCACCATCGTCACATGCGACAGCGCCGATGGCCCGGTCTGCATTACGGCCAACAGCTTTTCGTCGCTTTCATTGGACCCGCCCTTGATCATGTGGGCTGGCGACCGCAACTCGCGCCGTTTCCCGTATTTCCACAAAGCCCGCCATTTCAGCGTGCATGTGCTGTCCTCGGAACAGGCCGAGCTGTGTTTTGGCTGCTCGAAAGACGCCTTTGCGCTGCGCGACATCGAGCATGAGCGTTGTGATAACGGGACGCCGCTGTTGGCGGACTGCCTGGCGCGGTTCGAATGTGAACAACACGCGTATCACGATGCAGGCGATCACGTTATTGTGGTTGGAAAGGTTCTTAAGGCCAGCATGGCGGATGGAGACGCGCTGACCTTTTACGCCGGGAAACTCGGCCAATTCGCGCAGCACTAAGCGCGATTTGACGACCGCGGGACATACCCGCGGCTGAACAAGGGAGGATCCGCATGAGCGGACTGGCATCGGTGCTTGCACCGATCGCATTCGTGAACGAAACCGTGCTGCGTCTGGGCCGCGCGGTTGGTGTCGTTGCGATTGCACTCATGGTGATTGCGATCCTAATCCAAGTTTTCTTCCGGTATGTACTGGGCAATGCTCTGCCATGGCCGGATGAGGCCGCGCGGTTTTGCATGTTGTGGATGACAGGCCTTATGGCCCCCACCGCCTTTCGCCGCGGCGGCTTTGTGGCCATCGACATGCTGGAGCGCTTTCTGCCGCGCTTGATCGGCCAATCGCTGAACCTATTCCTACTGCTGGTTTCGCTCGCCGTCTTGCTGGTCGCGGTCAATATCGGCTGGTCTGAGGTCACTGGCTTTGGCGGCAGATTCGCCACCGCTGCGCTATACATACCCACATCCTTTGGGTTCGACGAATGGTACCGCATCCCCCGCAGTTGGATGATGGCCTCGTTGCTGGTGGGGATCATCCTTCTGATTTCGGTGAATATCGAGCTGATCCTACGATCCTTCATCACTCTGCTGGGCGGGGGTCACCTGTTGCCTGAAATTCCTGATGCGGCAGTGGGGGCCGAATAAATGCTGATCTGGTTCCTGCCCACCTTCCTGATTTTCCTGCTGATCGGCCTGCCGGTCTTTTTCGCCCTGCTGGCCGCGCCCGGCATCCTGCTGTGGTTGAACGGACAGACCAACGACATCACGTTGCTCTATCGGAACGTCTATAACGGGATGGACAGCTTCCCGCTGATGGCGATCCCCTTTTTCATGCTCGCCGGAGAGCTGATGAACCGCGGCGGCATCACCATCCGCTTGGTCGAGTTCAGCCAGGCCCTGATGGGCCACCTGCGCGGCGGTCTTGCGCATGTGAACGTCCTCAGCTCGATCCTCTTCGCGGGCCTCTCGGGGTCCGCCGTGGCGGATACCTCGGCGCTTGGGTCGATGCTGATCCCGGCGATGGAGAAACAGGGCTACACCCGCAAATTCGCCGCCGCGATCACGGCGGCCAGTTCGGTGATCGGACCGATTATCCCACCTTCGGGCATCATGATCATCTACGCCTATGTCATGGGCGAAAGCGTCGCCGCGCTGTTCCTTGCGGGCATCGTGCCGGGCGTGATGGTCGGCGTTGGCCTGATGCTGATGATCAAACTCATGGCCGACCGTTATGACTTCCCGGTGGCCAGCCGAAAATACACATGGCCCGAACGGCGTCAGGCCAGCCTGAAAGCCTTCTTCCCGCTCATGACACCCGTGATCATTCTGGGCGGTATTCTGGGCGGTATCTTCACACCAACCGAGGCTGCCGCCGTCGCCGTGGGCTACGCCTTCATCATCGGCTTCTTCGTCCTGCGCACGCTGACATGGAAAGAAGTGCCCGAGGTGCTCAGCAACGCAGGCATGACTTCCGCCGTCGTCCTTCTGCTGGTCGGCGCGGCGATGGCGTTCAAGACGGTTGTCAGCCTCAGCCATGCGCCGGAACAACTGGCCTCGCTGATCCTCAGCTTGTCGGAGAACCCGCTGATCCTGCTGTTCCTGATCAACCTGCTACTGTTCATCGTCGGCATGTTTTTGGATGCAGGACCCGCGATCATCATCCTTGGTCCGATCCTTGGTCCGATCTTCACCAGCCTCGGCGTCGACCCGATCCACTTCGCTATCATCATGAGCGTCAACCTGACCGTCGGCCTCGCCACACCTCCAATGGGCTTGGTGCTGTTCGTGGCCGCCGCCGTGTCGCGCGAGCGGGTCGAAACCATCGCCAAGGCGATCCTGCCGTTCCTGGCCGTTGAAATCATAGTGATCTTCCTGATCACCTATATCCCCGCACTATCCATGACGATCCCGAGGATAACGGGATTTGCAAACTAACTGAGTTCCATAGGGAGGAAACGCATGCTCAGAGAATTTATCAAAACCGCAGCGGTGGCCACATCGCTCGTGGCCGCGTCCGCTATGGCCGCCACAGCCGCCGACTACACGCTGCGCGCCACTGCCAACTCGAACGAAAATGACGAAGACTATGATGGTCTGATTGTCTTCAAGAACTATGTCGAGGCCGCCTCGAACGGCGCGATCGAAGTCGAGCTGTTCATCGGAACGCAGCTGTGTTCGAACGGTGCGGAATGCCTGCAAGGTGTGGCCGATGGCACGATCGACATTTATATCTCAACCTCGGGCGGTGCCTCGGGTATCTTTCCTTACGTGCAGGTTCTAGACCTGCCTTACTTGATGGCCGATGACCGCATTGCCGAGCATGTTCTGTCCGGCGACTTCACCCGCACCATGCGCAATATGGCACTGGAGGACTCGGGCGGCGCGATCCGTCTGATGACCATTGGTAACACCGGCGGCTGGCGCAACTTCGCCAACACCCAGCGTCGCATCGCCGAGCCTGCGGACATGGAAGGTCTGAAAATCCGCACAGTGGTCGCCGACCTTCCGCAAGAACTGGTCAAAGCGCTGGGCGCGTCGCCGACGCCGATCCCATGGCCGGAACTGTTCACCAGCTTCCAGACCGGCGTGGTTGAGGGCTCCAAGAACGGCATCACCGACATCATGGGCATGAAATTCCCCGATGCCGGTCTGCAATATGTCACGCTGGATGGCCATGCTTATATGGGCGCGCTGTGGTGGATGAATAACGCCAAGTTCCAGGAAATGCCTGAGGATATGCGCCGCGTCGTTGTCGACGGTTTCTATGCACTGCAACAGGCCACCTTTGCCTCGCCCAAGCGCAAGTCGATCCAGGCCTATGAGGATTTCGTCGCCGGTGGCGGAGACCTCTACGTGCTGACGCCAGATCAGAAGGCTGCGTTCAAAGAGGCCGCAACCCCGGTGTATGATTGGTTCCAGTCCAACGTTGCCCGTGGGGACGAAATCTTTGGCGCGCTGACCGAAGCGGTTGCTGCCGCTGAGGCCGATGTAAACGCCTCGCGCGATGCGGACTTGAACTAAGTACAATGGCCGGGCTTTGTGGCCCGGCCCTCACCGAAACGGGTACATCCACCCTTTGTAGTCGTTGACCAACACATGCGCTCTTTCGATCTGCTCCGGCGACATTTTCTTGACCACTTCCTCAAGGCTGATCGCCGCATCGGGGTCGCCGCCAATCGCGCTCAGCGTGTACCACATATAGGCACGCACCAGATCGGGCGCGGGCATACCCAGACCCAATTCATAGTACCAGCCAACGCCCGACTGAGCCCCCGGATGCCCCTTCATCGAGGCGCGCAAATACCATTCAAAGGCGCGCTCGTAATCCTGCTCGACCCCGAGACCCAGCCCGTACATCACGCCGATCAGCTCCTCAGCCTCGGCGTTGCCCGAGCGAGCGGCTGGAAGAAGCTCCTCACGCGCGGCTTCGAACTGTCCGGCTTCCATCATGTCGCGCGCTTGCTCCAGTTCCGCCAGAGCCGGAGACGCAAATATGCAAAGGGCGAAAACAAGCTGACGCATGGGTTGGTTGCTCTCTTCTGGGTTGGGGCCGCTACGGCACAGGAGATGCCGCGACCGCTAACCGATGATGACTTTATCCCATTTGATATGGAACAGGCCGCCGTTGGTCATCAACTGTTTTACGACCCGATCCTGTCGGGCAACCAGAACATCAGCTGCGCCCATTGCCACCACCCGGATTTCGGCACCTCTGACGGGTTGTCACTGGGCATAGGAGAAGGCGGGCAGGGGTTGGGACTGGACCGCACACCCGGCACCGGAGCAGACAGAATACGCAAACGCATCCCTCGCAACTCTCCGGGCCTGTGGAATCTTGGGGCGAGGGAGATTCACACAGTCTTTCACGACGGCAGGCTGAGTATTTCAGACGTCTACGGCAACGGCTTCAATTCCCCAGCGCAGGAGTGGCTGCCCGAGGGCCTGAATTCCCTGCTGGCGGCGCAGGCTCTGTTTCCCCTGACCTCACAATTCGAGATGGCGGGCAATGTGGCCGAGAATGAAGTCACTGGCGCGGTGCATGATCGGATCGACAAAGGCTGGCCTATTCTGGCGAAACGCGTCCGCACCGATCCACGCTATGGCCCGGCCATCGTCGCTGCCTTTGATGAGGTCGAGTCGACCGAAGACATCACGATTACGCAAGTCGCCAACGCTCTGGCCGCTTTCATGGCGATCGAGTGGCGGAGCACCGACAGCCCGTTTGATCACTACCTCGCGGGTGACACGAATGCCCTCTCGCCGGCCCAATTGGATGGGATGAAGCTTTTCTACGGCAAAGCCCGCTGCTCCAGCTGCCACGCCGGACCGCTGATGTCAGATCAGAAGTTCTATGCCTTGGGTTTGCCGCCCTTTGGACCGGGCCGCACCCGGCAGTGGGATCCCTTCGTCCGAGATGTCGGCCGCATGGGTGAAAGCAACCGTCTAGAGGATGCCTATAGGTTCCGCACCCCTATGTTGCGCAACGTTGCCCTGACCGCGCCCTACGGTCACAATGGAGCTTTCCCCGATCTTGAAAGCATCATTCGCCATCACTTGAACCCACAGGCAAGCCTAGACAGTTGGAGGCCTGAAATGGCTGCTTTGCCCGAGGTGCCATGGTTGCAAAAAACCGATTTCATAGTGTGGGAGGACGACTATGAAATGGAGCGTCAACGCAATAAAAGCGACATTGTTCCAATCCAACTCACGGAGGTGGAAATTCAAAACCTGATTGCTTTTCTGCATTCGTTGACAGGTACCAGCGTAGATTCATTGAAGTTCGGAGTGCCGAAAGGATTTATTCCTTAGCCATCCCTCACATCGGCAAGGCTATGTCGGAGAAGTCGTACCCTGCCGTCCTTGTTGGATTTCTCATTTGGGAAGATCTTGGGATGAAATGATTTGCAGAGAAGAAGACTCTGTCGAGCGTCGCGATACAAAAAAACAGGTATCTAAAACGGTATCAAACCAATTTGATCTGACAAGATAGGTCTAGATATCTGACGCACTGTTCTTGTGAGTGGCGTGTTTCCAGTATGGGGCAATTTCCCCACTGCGATCCTTGAATAGGGCTCCAAGAATCCGTCGCAAATTCTTGTCGACCCGCACTTTATATGAGGGTGCAAGCGGTCCCAAAGTTGCAACGAAATTACGCACCAAGGCGGAATTTGGTCGGTGTCATTCCGGTTTGACCTCGGAAAAAGCGAGTGAAATGGGACTTGTCGGAGTAGCCAAGGAATAGACCGATCTCCGCAATTGTCATCTTGTCATCTCTGAGGTGCTCTTTGGCGACATCGACACGCAGCCGTTTGATTTCGCGGGGGAGTGTTGTGCCTTGTTGTTGAAGCGCTTTCAGAAACCGTTCCGGCTGTATTCCCAGTAGTCCGGCCACAACCTCTGGTCCCAGATCGGTTTCATCCAGTTTGTCGCGTAAGACGGATCGCAAAGCGGCCACCACCGTTACTTCTTCGTTTTGTCGAGCTGAGGCTATGGGTCTCGCATGACCCTCGGAGGCATGGCGCAGAAACAACCATTCCACAGGAAAACTGATTTGCATTCCGGGATCGGGTCCCAAGCCAACCTCGATCCCTTTGTAGTTGACCGGTAGACCCGTAATATACCGGCTTTCCCACCGCACACGCGAAGAATCCCAGGACTCTCCGACCACAGTCTCCAGAAGCCGTACATAGATTGCGGCTCCAAAACCGGTCACTTGAATGGGTGGGACAGCGGGTTCCTGTTGCCTCTCGATGCGATAAGTTGCTTTGTCCGCTTCGATGACAAGGCTGTGCCGCACGGAATTTGATTCCTGCGGGACAAGCCCAACAAAGCGGGTAAAAAACTCGAACAGCGAGTTTGTTGATTGCAGGGCCTGAGCGAACGGAGGCCATTCCTGCAGGTCAAAAGTCTCTCCTACATTCAGGCCAAGGTATCGGTCGCCGGACACGTCTGAGAAGGCATTTAGCAGACCGTAAACCAGCTCTGAGTGGACATAGACAGAAGGGTCAGACAACAGTTCGGACTTCAAGCCGACCTGATCCAAGGCCGGTTGCGGATCGAGCTCGCGGTCGGTGAGATATTGCAGAAACGGAGCTGCCAACGCGAGGCGAATGAACCCTTCGCTATGCTCTTGAGAGGTGGAGTTGAACGGCAATCTCGTAACCCTTTCAGGATCAAATGCTTTGATCAGTGGCCATTTTTGCAGTCACATTCGAACATCCTAATGCGAAACTGGCAACCGAGGCAAAGCTTTCCGGGCTACAGTTGGCAAAACACGAATATGAAGGGAGTACTTATGTCCGGTCTGCGAATGTCTCTTTGCTCGGCGGCAATTGTCGCCGCAGGTCTCTCTGTTTCAGCGCCCGCACAAGCTCAGGATCAGGAAGAACCCCAAACGCTGTTTACCAACGTGCATGTCTTCGACGGTGTGAATGAGCAACGCATTGAAAATGCCAGTGTTCTGGTCGAGGGCAATCTGATCAAGTCCGTCTCAACCGATGCCATTGATGCGCCGAGCGCGACGGTTATCGACGGCGGTGGGCGCACTCTGACACCGGGCTTTATAGAGAATCACGCGCACCTGATGCTCATGGGGCCATCGATTGCCGAGATGGAAACCAACTCGACCTGGGAGGATTTCGCCATCCACGGGACCCGGATGGCCGAAATGTACCTGATGCAGGGCTTCACGACCGTTCGCGATGCCGGGGGCGCTGGCGGCGGGCTGCGGCGCGCAATTGACGCCGGCCAGATCGTCGGCCCCCGCTTTTATCCTTCCGGGGCATTTCTCGGAACACGTGGTGGTCACGCCGATTTCGCATCCTTCACATCTCCGCCGGGTGGGGTGACCAACTTTGGGACTCTGAATATGGCCCAACAGGTCAACGGTGTTGACGAAATTTACATGTATGGCCGCAACAACCTGCGCATGGGTGCCACGCAATTGAAGTTCATGCAATCAGGTGGGGTGATTTCGGCATTCGATCCATGGCAGTTGCTCGCCGGTTCGAAAGAAGAGATCGAGGCCGCTGTTCAGGTTGCCAACGAGTACGGCACCTATGTCATGGCACATTCCTACCGCAAAGAAGCGATCATCAATGCCCTGAATGCAGGGGTCAGAACCATTGAACACGGATTTCACTTTGACTGCGAGATTTCTGCTTTGATGAAAGAAAAAGGAGCGTACATCACGACGAACATCACAGCATTTGATCCAGGCCTACTTGATGTTCCTTCCGTGAAAAACAACCCCAACAGTTTGAGGAAGGCCAAATCGGCCTCGGCGACCTTCGAAGCCTACATTCCAAGTATGAAGGAATGCCCGGCGCCGCGCGGTTTCCAAACCGATTGCGTCGGCTCGGTCGAAGCGTGCAACATCCAGATCGCCTACGAGAAACATCTGAATAACCATTTCTTCGGCCCCTATGCGTCGATGGTAACCCTAACTTCGGTAGGTGGCGAGATCGCGGCACTTAGCGGTGATTTCATGAACCCCTATCCGGAAGGCAAACTGGGTGTGATCGAAGAAGGCGCCTATGCCGACATCCTGCTGATAGACGGCAACCCCCTCGAAGATTTCTCGGTTGTTGGTACGGGTGATCAATGGTTCGGCGCCGACCCGAGGCCTGAAAGCCCTGATACGATTCGACTGATCATGAAAGATGGCGTTATCTACAAAAACACACTGAATTGACCTGTCTAAGTAGCCGGAGAGAATTTTTGCACCATTGGTTCCGCTGGGTAGTATTCACAGGGTTGTTTTGGTTTGGGCATTCTGCGATGGCGACGCCTGAAACCGCATTGGACTGGTCCGAGCTTCCGGACCCGTCCGCGCAGGTCTTTGAAGACCCCTACCGTGATCTCAGCCCTGAACAATTCGACGATGTCCTCTACGTTGTTCGATTGCGTGGCAGGCTGCAGCAGGATGGTGGCAGCGAAGAAGAGCGGCAAAAGTGGCAAGTACTTTTGACCGAGACTGAGGACGCCTTGGCTGCTGAGGGAATTGATATCGACTGGCTGCTCGATCAGCGCGAAGTTGTGATGGAACGTCGGAGAAAGGCGGGGACAAACGGAAATCCGCAATTCGATGGTCAAACAATCACCCTGGCTGGTTTCGCCATTCCTGCTCCGAATGATCCAGACGGGCGGCCTGTTGCGTACCTGGTGCCGGAACGCGGGATGTGCAGCCACATGCCGCCACCTCCGCCCAACCAGATGATCCGTGTGCGGTTGAACGGGGACTGGGCGCCCAGCTATTTTCATGAACCTGTTCGGCTGACGGGCATGCTGACCATCGATCCGTCTGTTCAGAATATGATGGTTGTGGATGGCCAGATGCCGATGAACGCGACTTTCCAGTTGGAAACGGAACGTGTCGAAACTCTGGAAAACAAGGCGGACAGGCTGGAATGGAAGCAGCGTGCCGCTGATCGCATCCGTGCGGCGGGCAATCGCAAGACCGGTGGGGCAAGGGCGTCTGAATGATAAGACTACTGGCTGCTACACTAAGTATTGCTGTCGCTGGCGCCGCCTCGGCGCAAGGACTGTCCGGGCCCTCTTCGGTCGAAGCTGATCTTACCCCCGGAGATGGGCTCACCGACCCACAATACCGTTCCGATTTTCCACGCAACATCGCACCGGGTTGGTTTGAGTGGAAAGACCAACTGGCTGAGGGTGGGTTTCGGTTCAATATTGATTACCTGGCGCTGGGCCAAACCACGAATGCTGATCTGGGAACCGGCGAAGCGGCCAGCGGAATTGCGCGTTTCTACGGGAGTTGGCAGGCGACTGAACGGGGTTCCCTGACATTCAAGATCGAAGACCGGCATAGCTATACCGATGTGGCCCCGCAGTTTCTTGGGCTGGATGGCGGAGCGCTGTCGATCACCGGGACTGCCTTCAACGATAGCGGTCTGCTGCTGACCAATCTGTTCTGGACCCAAAGGGCCGAAAACGGTTCTTGGACGCTGCAATTCGGGCAGATTGATGTAACGGACTTTGTGGATATCTATGGGCTGGTCAGCCCCTATAGTGGCTTCCAAAACCTGTCCTTCAACACCAACCCAACACTTAACGCACCCAACCCAGGTCTTGGTATTGCCGGTGGGATCAAGCTGAGTGAAAACTTCTACGCTGTCGCGAGCGTTGCAGATGCAAACGCCGATCCGTCTGATCCAAACTTTGATGTGTTCAGCGACGGCAACCTCTTCAAATCGCTCGAACTTGGGTACACGTCAGGCTTTGATCGCATTTATTTCGACAATGTCCATCTGACCCTCTGGCATGCGGATGCGGCCGAAGATGGCAGCCGGGCGGAAGACTATGGCGCTGCGTTTTCTGCCGCATGGTTTGTTGACAATAAGTGGATGCCGTTCTTTCGGGCAGGGGCGTCAAAAGGGACCGCCGCGCTATATGACCGGTCGGTTTCTGCCGGTGTGGGCTACTATGGTCGCAATACCGATCTGGCCGGTCTGGGCCTGAACTGGGCCGAGGCCCGAGGCATAGATGGCGACCAGTTTACGCTCGAAGCGTTCTACCGGTTTTCAATCTCACCCGGACTGCAGATCACACCGTCCCTCCAGTACATTTCGAACCCGCTGCTGAACCCAGGTCAGGATAGCATTACGCTGTTCGGCCTGCGAACCCGGATCGTTTTCTGATGTGGGGCGAAAGCAGACGTCAAAAGCGTCGAAACATGCAATTCTGCTGATCAAAGGGAGGATCTATCCATGCGTACCCTGTTTCTGGCTGGCACGTTGTCCGTGTTTTCCACTTTCTGCGTCGCGCAAACTTACGACGTGGTGATCCTCAACGGTCGGGTAATGGATCCGGAAACCGGGTTCGATCAGATTGCCAATGTCGGAATAAGCAACGGCTGGATCACTGCTATTACCGACGAAGATATTGACGGCAGAGAGGCAATCGACGCGACAGGGCACATTGTGGCGCCCGGGTTTATCGACCTTGAACAACACGGGCTGGATCCTTGGGGTATCAAGGTCAACCTTCGTGACGGCGTTACGACGCAAATGGATTTTGAGGTCGGGGCCGCAAATATCGACGAGTGGTACGCTGCGCGCCAAGGCGCGACGCAGGCAAACTATGGCACAGTCGTTGGACAAGAATTCGCACGGATGCGGGTGCATGACGGCCTTGTTCTGGAAGGTGGGGACATTGACTTCCGGAACTTCTTCGCACTTCGGGCACAATCCGTGGAAGACGGTGTCGAGGGTTGGTCGT
Organism: Ruegeria profundi; assembly: GCF_049800715.1. Classification (GTDB taxonomy): domain Bacteria; phylum Pseudomonadota; class Alphaproteobacteria; order Rhodobacterales; family Rhodobacteraceae; genus Ruegeria; species Ruegeria profundi_A. The sequence goes on along the minus strand of NZ_JBNAFO010000006.1, from coordinate 1,918 downwards.
CGGTTCCAAGCAACCGCGAGCAGATGAACGAAATCACCGCCCAACTGGATGAGGGGCTTCGTCTCGGAGCACTCGGCGTGGGATCGACCATCGGCTACGCCCGCGAAGGCATCACAACCTATGAGATGTTCGAGGCACAGCGGGCCGCAGCGCGCTATGGTCGTCTAACTTCGGTGCACCACCGGTTTCATCCCAGTGCTTCGACGCCCACCGAAACACAGACCGGCGTTAACGAAATCCTGGTCAATGCGATGGTGCTCGACGCGCCGCTGCACATTCACCACGACAATGATTATGGGTGGTGGGAAAATCAGGAAAAGCTCCAGATGGCCCGCGACCAAGGCTACAACGTCTGGTCCAGCTACTATCCTTGGACCGCCGGATCGGGAAACTACGGCGCTTCGATCTGTCTGACGTCAGCGCCAATGGGACAGTTTAGGTCGATTTGATAAGAGAGGGTTTCTGGCTCATCGTAACCGCCAAGGAGTGGAGATGAGAAAGAAACCCGGAACCAAGCAGAGCCACGGTGAGAAGGTCGTAAAGGACATTCGCCGTGCGACCCGCAAACAGTATTCCGCAGAAGAGAAGATCAGGATCGTGCTGGACGGCCTAAAAGGCGAGGACAGCATTGCAGAGCTGTGCCGTCGTGAGGTCATCGCGCAGAGCCTTTATTACAGCTGGTCCAAGGAATTTCTGGAGGCCGGCAAGAAACGTCTGGCAGGCGACACGGCCCGCGCGGCAACTTCCACCGAAGTGAAGGATCTGAGACGGGAAGCCCGTGATCTGAAGGAGGTGGTTGCCGAACAGGCTCTTGAACTGCGGTTGCTCAAAAAAAGCATGATCGCGGATGGGGACGACGACGCATGAGATATCCCGCATCCGAAAAACTGGAAGTCATCCGCTTGGTTGAGCAATCGCATCTGCCGACCAAGCGCACTTTGGAGAAGCTGGGCATTCCGAAGACCACCTTCTATCGCTGGTACGACCGATATCTCGTCGGCGGCCCCGAGGCGCTTGAAGATCGTAGACCCACGCCGTCACGGGTCTGGAACCGCATTCCCACGCCAGTGCGCGAGAAGATCAAGGATCTGGCTCTGAAGGAAAGTGAGCTTTCCCCGCGTGAATTGGCTGTTCGCTTCACTGACACAGAAAAGTACTTTGTGTCAGAGGCTTCGGTCTACCGCATCCTCAAGTCTTACGATCTGATCACCAGCCCAGCCTATGTGGTTTTGTCAGCCGCAGACGAGTTCCAGGACAAGACAACACGACCGAACCAACTCTGGCAGACCGATTTTACCTATCTCAAGGTGATCGGCTGGGGCTGGTTCTATCTCAGCACGATCCTGGACGATTACAGCCGCTACATCATCGCCTGGAAGCTTTGCACGACGATGAAGACCGAGGATGTGACCGACACACTGGACCTCGCCCTGCACGCCTCAGGCTGTGATCAGGCAACGGTGCTGCACAAGCCACGTCTGCTCAGCGACAACGGGTCCAGTTACATCTCTGGTGAGCTTGCCGAATGGCTGGAAGATCAGAAAATGGATCATGTTCGAGGGGCACCATACCATCCGCAAACTCAGGGAAAGATCGAGCGCTGGCACCAGACGCTCAAGAACCGCATCCTGTTGGAAAACTACTATCTGCCCGGTGATCTCACGCAGCAGATTGACGCCTTCGTCGAGCACTACAATCACCGGCGTTATCACGAGAGCCTGCAAAACCTCACGCCCGCTGATGTCTACTTCGGACGCGGGCAGACCATTCTAAAACAACGAGAAAGGATCAAACGAAAGACTATCGAAACCCGGCGCTTGCTTCACCGCAAAACCGCCGCATAATCAATCTAACCAGATGAGACAGATACTCTCTTAGATCACGCCGCCATCCGTCCCAAAACCCCTGACAACGGACA